>NZ_JARUXR010000004.1:0-336494 GCF_031451215.1 Caballeronia sp. LZ034LL | reverse complement strand
GGCCCATGCCCACCCATGCGGCTCTGGCAGAGATGCTAACCCGCGTTAAACTCCCACGTCAGGCCAGCCTCCGCCTCACGGAAAGTCATACTGACTTACGCTTTCCCCTTTACGCCAAAGCGCCCAAATTTCCTGACGCTCTGCCAAGCTCAACCACGGCTTCCTTGCTCGCCTCATCAGTGCCTCACCTTGGTAATCCATTCATTAGATCAGAGGTGTTGCATCGACCGGTTGAATCCGCCGCTGCTTTCTTTGGTAACTTTCTTTGCAGCAGCAAAGAAAGTTACCCCCGCCCCGGGGAGGGGCAGTGCTAATAGACCGACGCGGATACAGGAAGTCCATAGAAGCACAAGTGAACGACAACAAGCGCGAGCAAACCCACCGACCCTGACTCAAAACCCAATTACCATAAGAGCAACCGAACCCAAAAAGCCGCAAAGGCAAAACCCTCCAATGCCCTTAGCCCTTTGGCTTATCCCAACAGCGATAGCGATAATCTACGCCATAGCCTTAATGGGGCTGTACTGGCTGCAAGGCCGCCTGGTCTATCCGCTCGAACAGATCGCAACCTTAAAAAACCAGTATCTGGAAGATCAAACAACCCCCGTCAGCATAAAAACCGACGATGGCCTAACCCTGACGGTGCGTTACCGTCCAGCCCCCGACAAAACCACCCCCACCATCATCCTCTTCCACGGTAACGGCGAAGACCTCTTCCAGCGAGGCCACATCGCGCTAGAGCTGATCAACGCCGGCTACGGCATATTGCTGGCCGAATACCGCGGCTACGGCGGCAACCCTGGCAAACCGACCGAACCCGGCCTCTACGCCGATGCCCGCGCCGCGTATGCCTTCGTATCCGAACGCTCCGAGAACGTCGTACTCCATGGCTACTCACTAGGCTCCGGCGTAGCAGTCCAACTCGCCAGCGAACCAACACACCCCATAACCGCGCTGATCCTGGAAGCGCCCTTCACCAGTATTGTCGACGTCGCCGCCCGACGCTTTCCGCTCTTCCCCGTCCGCACCCTCGCCCGCGACCGCTACGACAGTCTCGCGAAGATCGCCTCCGTCCATGCACCGCTCCTGATCTACGGCGGCACGGCCGACGGCGTCATCCCGCCCGATCAGTTCCAGCGCCTCTACAACGCAGCGCGCGGCGAGAAGCGGATCGCGCTCATAGAAGGCGCCGATCACCTCAACGTCTGGACCCAGGGCGGCCGAGAGCACGTCATGCAATTCCTCGCGTCGCTGCCCGCCACGCGCGCCGAGCGCGTCTAGCCACCACGCTTACGCGAGGTCTTGAGCGTGATCCACGTCGGCGCATGATCGCTGGCATGCGGCTCGCCCCGCACCCAGGTATCGACGCCCGCGCCCGTCAGCTTCTTCGCAAGATCCTTGCTGAGCAGAAGATGATCGATGCGCAAACCCGAATTGGTCTGCCAGTGATTGCGGAAGTAATCCCAGAAGGTATAAATCCGCTCGTCGGGAAACGTCTTGCGCAACGCATCCGTCCAGCCCTGCGCGAGCAGATCCGCATAGGCCGCGCGGCTCTCCGGTTGCAGCAACGCATCCTTCTTCCACGAACGCGTGTTGTAGATGTCCTCGTCAGTCGGCACGACGTTGTAGTCGCCCGCAAGCACCACCGGGTGGCCACTGTCCAGCAACGCCCGCGCATGCGCGTTGAACCGCTCGAACCACGCAAGCTTGTAGTCAAACTTCGGACCCGGCTGCGGATTACCGTTCGGCAGATACAGGCAGCCGATCAGCAATCCGCCCACCGCCGCCTCGATATAACGGCTATGCGTATCGTCCTCGAAGCCCGGCACGCCCTTGCGGCTCAGCACCGGCTCCGCGTCCTTCGCAAGAATCGCCACGCCGTTCCACGACGGCTGCCCATGCCACACCGCGCCATACCCCGCCTGCGCGATGGCCTCCGCAGGAAATTGCGCATCCGTGGCCTTCAGTTCCTGCAGGCAAACGATGTCGGGCGCTTCGCGTTCGAGCCAGCTCAGCAGGGCAGCGAGCCGCGGACGAATGCCATTGATATTGAATGTCGCGATCTTCACTCGGAATCTCTCCATCGAACGATCGGAATCGGGCCGTCAGGCGCACGCAGTTTGCGTGCCTCATGAAGGCGCCGGCTTTTCGGCGGCCAGCAGAACAATTAAAAATCTGCCACAGTCACGGCAAAACCGCTCCACTCCCCCCTTTTTTCCATGTCCGCCCCGCCGTCCCAGCCACCTTCCGCCGTCTCCGCTCACTGGCAACGCAATCTCTACATCTGCCTCTTCGGCTCGTTCACCACCGTCGTCGCGATGACCCTCCTGCTCCCCTTCCTGCCGCTCTACGTGCAGCAGCTGGGAGCGTCGTCGGAGGCGGCGGCGGTGCAGTGGTCCGGCGTCGCATTCGGCGCAACCTTTCTCGGCGCAGGGCTCGTCGCGCCGCTCTGGGGCCGGCTCGCCGATCGCTACGGCCGCAAACCCATCCTGATCCGCGCCAGCCTCGGCATGGCCATCACGATGTCCCTCCTCGGCGTCGTACAGACAGTCTGGCAACTGGTGGCGATACGCTTCCTCGCCGGGCTCGTCGGCGGTTACGCGAGCGGCGCCATCGTCATGATCGCCACCCAGACGCCCAAGCATCGCACCGCCTGGGCGCTCGGCACGCACGCCGCCGGCATGATGGCAGGCAACCTCGTCGGACCGCTGATCGGCGGGCTGTTGCCGGGTCTGATCGGCATCCGCTCGACCTTCTTTCTCGCAGGCGGCCTGATCTTCTGCTCGTTCATCATGACGACACTCTTCGTGAAAGAAGAGCGGCGCGCACCGGATTCCTCGAAATCCCGGCGCGGCGGCGGCTGGCGCGACATTCCGCTGCTCACGCCCGTCTTCGCCATGCTCGCAAGCGCCATGCTGCTGATGTTCGCGAACATGTCGATCGAGCCGATCATCACCATCTACGTGTCCCAGCTCGTCCAGGACCCGAAGCAGATCACGCTGGTCGCCGGCATCGTGATGTCAGCCGCCGCCCTCGGCAGCGTACTCGCCGCGCCGCGCATCGGGCGGCTCGCGGATCGCATCGGCGCAACCAAGGTCATCGTCTGCTGTCTCGCGCTGTGCGGCGTGCTGCTGATCCCGCAGACCTTCGTCACCAACGGCACCCAGCTCGTCGTGCTGCGCTTCCTGATGGGACTCGCGCTCGGCGGCCTCCTGCCCGCCATCACGAGCGTCGTGCGTCACAACGTGCCGGATCACACGGTCGGCTATATCCTCGGCTACGCGACGTCCGCGCAGTACATCGGCCAGGTCACGGGACCGCTCGCGGGCGGCTTCATCGCCGCGCACGCGGGCATGCGCTCCGTTTTTGTCATGACCAGCGTGCTGATGTTCGCCGGCGCAGCGTTCAATGCGTGGGTGTTTTTGCGCAAACCACGCACGCCCTGAGCACACATCGATACGCTCACGCTGCGTCCATCAAATCATCGTCCGTGCACGTCCCGCGAGAAAGGCAAACACCATGACGGCCACGCTCGCGGCGACCAGCAAGTCGAGCGAAAACGTCCAGTCGTCCGTGGCCTGATGAATGAACCCGAACAATGCCGGCCCCACAGCCGCGCCGGCATAGCCGACACATTGCGCCATGCCTGACAGTTCGCCGGCCTGTTCGTGACTGGCCGCGCGCAACGCGAAGAGGGACAAACTGGTCGTCATCGAGAAGCCCGCGCCCAGGCCCGCTATCGTCAGCCATAGCGTAGCGGGCCCCACGGATGAAGCCATCCCGGTCGTACCGACGAGAAGCAGCGCGCCGCACAGCACGCCCAGCGCGCGCTGGTCCTTCATGCGCTTGATCATCGGTGCAGCGCCGAGGTTCGTCGCGATGGCGACCACCTGATAGAGCAGCAACGCGAACCCCGCGTCCGAAGCCGACTGTCCGCGCGATACCGAGATCGTCGCGTACCAGCTGACAAGCGCATAAAACACCAGCGACTGGAACGCGAAGAACGCCGATACGTGCCATCCGATGGCCTGCTTCCAGGGCGATCTTGTCTTCGCCGTCGGTCTCGCTTGCCGTGCCGCGGCAGGATGCTGGTCCCGCATCGCCGGAAGCCAGACGACGAGCGCCATGACGGTCAGCACGGCGGGAAGGGTCAGCGCCGCGCGCCAGTCCGCGCCCGGCAAATGGGCAACAGGCGCCGCCAGACCCGCGCCGATGCCCGCGAAAGCCGCCATCGTTGCCGCATAGATCGCGATGAGACTGCCCGCGCGTTGTGGATACTCGCGCTTCACCAAGCCCGGCAGGAGCACGTTGCCCACGGCAATACCGCTGCTCAGCAACAAGGTGCCGATCCAGAGCCCGGACGCGCCATGCACGCAGCGCACGCACATCCCGAGCAGGATGACGGCGAGTGCCGCGCCCAGTCCACGCCCGGCGCCCAGCTTGCGGCCGATCAGCGGCGCAACGAGCGACAGCAAAGCAAAAACAAAGAGGGGAAGCGAGTTGAGAAGACCAGCGGCGCTATCGCTCAACGCGAGATCGGCCTGAATATCGGCGAGCACGGGACCGACGCTGGTAATCGGCGCGCGCAGATTGGCGCCGATCAGGACGATGCCAAAGGGAACAAGGAAAGCAGAACGGCGCGACGACGCCAAAAGTGATGCAGGCTTCATGGACGTGAACCTTTCGCACACGCGCGAACCCTGGGCGGGTTGCGCGTGATGTTGTGCGTTGGTTCACGTTAACGCCTACGCAAGTGACGTGTGCCACTTGTCTGGGCGTGAGTATAGAGACCTGCCCGGTTCATCGCAACGTTCAGAACCAGGCACTCGACCCTCAACCCTTCTCGCTGTCGAGATGCGCCATCTGCACGGCTTCGTAACGATCGCCGGCCGCTGCGCCCTTCGGCACTGCTGCTTCAATGGCGGCAAGCTCATCCGGCGTGAGCGTCACATCGAGCGCGCCGAGCGATTCCGTCAGCCGTTCCGGACGCCGCGCGCCGATCACCGGCACGATGTCCTTGCCCTGCGCCAGCACCCAGGCGATGGCCAGCTGCGCCACGCTCACGCCCTTGACCTCCGCAATCTTGCGCAAGGCGTCGACCAGCGCCAGATTGCGTTCGACGTTGCCCTGCTGGAACCGCGGACTGTGCGCGCGCCAGTCGTTGGCTTGCGGCGCCGCCGCGCCCCAGTGCCCGCTGATGAGTCCGCGCGACAGCACCCCATACGCCGTGATGCCGATGCCGAGTTCGCGGCACGCGGGCAGGATCGCTTCCTCCATGCCGCGCGAGATCAGCGAATACTCGATCTGCACGTCCACCACCGGATGCACGGCCGCCGCGCGGCGGATGGTCTGCGCGCCGACTTCCGAAAGCCCGACATGACGCACGTAGCCCGCCTGGATCATGTCGCCGATTGCGCCGACCGTATCCTCGATCGGCACGTTCGCATCCAGCCGCGCCGGGCGATAGATATCGATCGTTTCGACGCCCAGCCGCTGCAGCGTATAGGCGAGCGAGTTCTTCACTGCGACGGGACGGCCATCGAACGCGATGAAGTTGCCCGCCGGATCGCGCATGCCGCCGAACTTCACGCTCAGGATGGCCGCATCCCGGCGCGAAGGCGGCGCGCTTTTGAGCGCCTCACTGATCAGCAGTTCGTTATGACCCATGCCGTAGAAGTCGCCGGTGTCGATCAGCGTGACGCCGGCTTCGAGCGCGGCGTGGATCGTGGCAATGCCCGCCGCGCGATCCGACGGTCCGTACACCCCCGACATGCCCATGCATCCGAGCCCGATGGCGCCGGTTTGCGGTCCGGTCCCGCCAAGTTTGCGTGATTCCATGCTGGTTCTCTCCTGTGGACTGGCGCCGCACGAACGGCGGCGATGGAGACCATTATGGGAGCAAAGATCGCGTGCGATAATCCACCCTAATCCGAATGGGCTGTGCGCAGAGGCGAACAATGAACGAACCCGATCTGTCCGATCTCCACGCGTTCCTGGCGGTCGCGCGCTCGCGCGGCTTCAGGCAGGCGGCGTTGTTACGGGGCGTATCGGCGTCTTCGCTGAGCGAGGCGGTGCGCCGGCTGGAAGCGCGGCTCGGCGTGCGGCTGCTCAATCGCACCACGCGCAGCGTCACGCCGACCGAAGCCGGCGAGCGGCTGATCGAACGGCTCGCGCCCGCGTTCACGGAGATCGCCGGCGCGCTGGATGCCGTGAACGGCTTTCGCGACAGTCCCACCGGCACGCTGCGTCTGAACGTGCCGCGCATCGTCTCGCGCGAGATCCTGCCGCCCATCGTCGCGCGCTTTCTGACCGCGCATCCGGGCATCAAGCTTGAGATCAGCGCGACGGACCGCTTCATCGACGTGCTCGCCGCCGGCTTCGACGCCGGCATCCGCTATGACGAAAGCATCGAGCGCGACATGATCGCGGTGCCCATCGGGCCGCGCATCCAGCGCTTCGTCGCGGTGGCCGCACCTGTGTATCTCGCCGCGCACGGCGAGCCGAAGCATCCGCGTGATCTGCTGAATCACGCGTGCATCGGGCATCGGTTCGACAGCGGAGTCCTCGCCGCATGGGAATTCGTGCGCGGCAAGGAAACGATACGGATCGCGCCGCAAGGGCCGCTCGTGACGTCGTCGGTGGAAGTGGCGCGCGCTGCGGTCACGGCGGGCTTGGGGCTCGTCTATACCTTCGATGAATTCGTGCGCGGCGGCATCGAAAGCGGCGCGCTCGTGCCGGTGCTCAAGCCGTGGTGGCAAAGTTTCACCGGCCCGCGCCTCTACTATCCGAGCCGCGCGCACATGCCGGGGCCGTTGCGCGCGTTCATCGACTTCATTCGCGCCGAAGACGGCGCGACGTCCTGAACATTGCTTACTGCTGCACGCCCCAGCGGCGCACCGTGACGCGTTCGATGGTATCGAAGACGAGATGCTCGACCGCCAGACCGATCACGATGACCGCCGCCAGTCCCGCGAACACGCGGTCCGTATAAAGCTCGTTGCGGTTCTGGAAGATGTACCAGCCTAGCCCGCCCTTGCCCGAACTCGCGCCGAACACGAGTTCCGCGGCAATCAGCGTGCGCCACGCGAACGCCCAGCCCACGCGCAGGCCCGCCAGGATGGACGGCAGCGCGGCCGGCACGAGAATCAGCAGCACGTGACGCAGACCCGTCAGGCCGTAGTTGCGGCCCGTCATGCGCAGGGTCGCGGGCACCGCCTGGAATCCCGCATACGTGTTGAGCGCGAGCGGCCACAGCACCGAATGCACCAGCACGAACAACAGGCTGCCGGTGCCGAGTCCGAACCACAACAGCGCGAGCGGCAATAGCGCGATGGACGGAAGCGGGTTGAACATCGCGGTGAGCATCGAGAGGATGTCGCGGCCGATGCGCGTCGACACGGCCAGCGAGGTCAGCACGAACGCGAGCAGCGCGCCGAGCGCATAGCCGCGCAGCAGCACCGACATGGAGATGCCGATCTTCTCGATCAGTTCACCCGACGCAATGCCCTGCACGAACGCGATGAAGGTCGCGCTGAAGGTGGGCAGCAGCAAGTCGTTGTCGACGCTGCGCGCCGCGATCTCCCAGAGTCCGATCAACACCAGCGCGATGAACGTCTTGCGCAGCCAGGCCTGATCCAGCAGACGCTTCGAGAGCAGCAGCGGCGCTTCGTGGCCGATGCCTTCCGGCGCGGCCAGTTCGACTTCATACTCCGGCCGCACCGGCGGCACGATCAGATGCGGCGTGCTCATTGCGCGGCCTCCTCTTCGAACAGCAAACGATGAATGCGGGCGACGCTCTGCTGGAACTCGCCGCGGCCCATGCTTTCCTGGGTGTATTGATGACTGTTCAGTTCGGCGCGCACGCGTCCGGGATGCGGGCTCAACAACACGATGCGATTGCCGACGATCAGCGCCTCCTCGATCGAATGCGTGACGAACAGCAAGGTGAAGCGCTCGTCGCTCCACAGGCGCAGCAGTTCTTCCTGCATGCGGCGGCGCGTGAGGGCATCGAGCGCGGCGAACGGCTCGTCCATCAGCAGCACGCGCGGCTGCATCGCGAGCGCCCGCGCGATGGCGACACGCTGCTTCATGCCGCCCGAAAGCGTATGCGGATAAGCGTCGGCGAAAGAGGCGAGACCGACCTTGTCGAGATAGTGCAGCGCGCGTTCACGCGCTTCGGCGCGGCCCAGCTTGCGCGCGGCGCGCAGCGGAAAGGCCACGTTCTGCACGACGGTCTTCCACGGCGGCAACTGGTCGAATTCCTGGAACACGACAATGCGATCCGCACCCGGCCCGCGCACGCGTTCCCCGCCAATTTCGATCCGTCCCGCCACCGGCTCGATGAAGCCCGCGACCGCCTTCAGCAAGGTCGACTTGCCGCAGCCCGACGGGCCGAGCAGCACCAGGCGGTCTGCGCCGTAGACATCGAAACTGACATCGTGCGTAGCTCGCACGATCCGTTCGCGCGTGCGGTATTCGAGCGAGACGTGCTCCACGCTGAGCAGCTTGCCGCTCGTCGAAGCCTGCGCTTCGGGTGGCGGCGAATACAACGCTTGAGGATTGGCGGCCATGGGGATTGTGCGGTGAGGCTGAAGAGGCAAACGCTTACGATAGCGGCGCGCGCGCCGCACACGAACCAATCTTTGCGCATAACCAATCCACCTCCGCCGATAAACGCGCGGCCCGTCTCAGCTGCCGTTTTTCGTCGCCGGATCGGTGAAGAAGTAGTCCTGCCACGACTTCGGCTCGTTCTTGATGACGCCGACCCGATGCATGAACTGCGCAAGCCCAAAGGTGTTCTGCGGCGCCACCTTGAACTGCACCGCCGGATCCTTGATGACCTTGATCAGCAAGTCGCGGTCGAGCCGGGCCTGATTCACGCGCAGATAAATATCGGCGGCCTGTTCGGGATGCTGCGTGATGAAGTTCGCCGCATCGGCAAGACCGGCAACGAACGCGCGATACGTCTTCGGGTTGTCGTTGCGGAACTTCTCGGTGGCGTAGAGCACGGTTGCGGAACTCGGGCCGCCGAGCACATCGTAGGAATTGAGCACGATGTGCGCCTTCGGATTGCCCGCGAGTTCCTGCTGCTGGAACGGCGGATTGCCGAAGTGCGCATTGATCTCCGTGCCGCCCGCGATGACTGCGGCGGTGGCATCGGGGTGCGGCACGGCTTGCGTGTACTTGTCGAGACGGTCGTAGGCCTTGTCGCCCCAGGTTTTCGCGGCGGCATATTGCAGCACACGCGATTGCACCGACACGCCCACCGCCGGCACCGCGATGCGGTCCTTGTCGGTGAAGTCGGCGATGGTCTTCACGCGCGGATCGTTCGACACGAGGTAGTACGGAAAATTGCCCAGCGACGCCACGCCCTTCACGTTCTGACGCCCATGCGTGCGGTCCCAGATGGTCAGCAGCGGACCGACGCCGGCCGCCGCGATATCGACGGAACCAGACAGCAGCGCGTCGTTGACGCTCGCGCCGCCCGAGAGCTTCGCCCATTCGACCTTGATATCGAGCCCTTCCTTCTTGCCTTCCTGCTCGATGAACTTCTGGTCGCGCGCGACGTTGAGCAGCAGATAGACGACGCCGAATTGCTCGGCGACCCGCAGCGTGCCCTCGGCCTGCGCGCCCGCAGACGTCACGCCCAACAGGACCGCGAGCGCGGCGCCGAGTGCGCGCGCCGCGCCCTTCCCTTTGCGAGACTGCATCGATGAAACCCCGTAATTGAATGGTTGGTGTGCAGCGGACCGATCAGAAAGGCGCGTCGCCTTCGATGGTCGTGCGATACAGCTTGCGGCGCTGATCGTCGGGCGTGCCGGCCGCAAGATGCATCACCGAGCGGTTGTCCCAGAACACCATGTCGCGCGCCTGCCATTGATGGCGATAGATGAACTCCGGCCGCGTGCTGTGCGCGAAGAGTTCGGCGAGCAAGGACTGGCTTTCGTCTTCAGGCAAGCCGATCACGCGCGTGGTGAAGTGCTCGCTCACGAACAGCGCGCGGCGCTGCGTTTCCGGATGCGTCCGCACGACGGGATGCGTCACCGGCTTGACCTGGGCAATCTGTTCCGCCGAGAGATTCGGCCGCCACGGGCTGCGTTTCTGCAATTCGGCGTACTTGGCCAGATAGGTATGCTCGGCCACGCGCCCTTCCACCGCTTTTTGCAGATGCGCCGGCAAGCTGTCCCACGCGAGATGCTGGTTGGCGAACAGCGTGTCGCCGCCGACCGCCGGCAGCTCCTGCGCATGCAGCAGCGAGCCGAGGCTCGGCTTGTCCTTGTACGACAGGTCCGAATGCCAGAAATGGCCGGCATCGCCCAGGCCGATCGGCTTGCCGTTTTCGGTGATGTTCGAAACGATCAGCACTTCCGGATGGCCCGCCAGGCCGAACTGATGCAGCACGTGGATCTGCAGCGGCCCGAAGCGCTTGCTGAACGCCACCTGCTCGTCCGGCGTGATGCGCTGGTCGCGGAACACGAGCACGTGGTAGTCCAGGTGCGCGCGATGGATGCGCGCGAAATCGGCTGCCGACAATGGCCGCGACAGATCGAGCCCGAGCACTTCGGCGCCGAGCGGGGCATCGAATGGACGGATCTCGATGGGTTGATCGGCGGCGGATGCCTGAATGTCGGCGTCTTGAGAAGTGGTCAGGGTCTTCACGGTCGAGTCGGTCACTTCATCGTTCACTTCGGGGAAGCGAATAATCTAGCGCGCGGCACGACGCCCTACAACGAAGCATCTGCGATGTGCTTATCTGCCCGCGTCATAAGCCCGCGTCATCAGCCGGAAACGCCGCCTCATTCACCCGCGTCGTCGAACGGCAGCTCCACCTGCATGGGTTCGACGGGCGCGCTCTCGTCGTGGCCCGCCAGCGCGCTGACACGCACGCCGAGCAGACGAATGCGCCGTTCGAGCACGATGCGCTTCAGGCATTCGGTCGCGGCGCGGCGAATCTCGACGGGATCGGCCGTCGCGACCGGCACGGTCAGGTCGCGCGTGACGGTGCGGAAGTCGTCGAAACGCAGCTTGATGCCCACCGTGCGGCCGACATAACCCTTGCGCTGGAGATCGTCGGCCACGCGCGTGCAGAGCGCGGTGAACTCGGCGGACAACGTCGCGCGGTCCTGTTTCGGATGGAAATCGCGTTCGAAGGTGGTTTCGCGGCTCATCGACTTCGGCGTGGAGCTGGTGACCACGGGCCGGTCGTCCTCGCCTTGCGCAATGCGGGCGAGCCACGCCGCATAGGTGCGGCCGAAGTGCGTCTGCAGCAAGCCGGGATCGGCGGCGGCGATGTCGCCCACCGTATGGATGCCGAGCGCCGCCAGCCGCTCGTTCGCCTTCGGCCCGATGCCGTTCACCTTGCGCGCCGCGAGCGGCCAGATGCGGGTAGGCAGGTCGTCCATCGTCAGGATGGTGAGGCCGTCGGGCTTGTCGAGCTCGGAGCCGATCTTCGCGAGCAGCTTGTTCGGCGCGATGCAGATGGAACACGTCAGCCCGGTGGCCTCGTGCACGGCATCCTTCATGCGGCGGCCGATCTCGGCGGGCTCGCCGGCCAGGTCGCCGACATCGATATAGATTTCATCGATGCCGCGATTCTCGATCTGCGACGTAAAGGTGGCGACGGCCGCCTTGAAGAGCCGCGAGTAATGGCGGTACGACTCGAAATCGGTGGGCAGCAGGATGGCGTCGGGCGCGAGTTGCGCGGCCTTCATCATGCCCATCGCGGAAAACACGCCGAACTTGCGCGCTTCGTAAGTTGATGTGGTCACGACGCCCCGCCCCGCATAGTCGCGCAGCCGCCGAAAACGGCGCGTGCCGTCGGGCAGCGTTTCCGGCGTGGCGCTGCGCCCGCCGCCCACGACCACCGCCATGCCGCGCAGCTCGGGATAGCGCAACAGCTCCACCGATGCGAAGAACGCATCCATGTCGAGATGCGCGATGCGGCGCGGCGCCGGATGCGGAGCTTGCGGGTTCATCGGCGCGGCCGGTACGCCGCGTCCGATGCGCAAACGACAGGTTTCAACGCAGGGAACATGGGAGTGCGCGTTGCGCGGCGCTGCAAAAACGAGGGATGGCGTTACTGTACATTCATACAGTGATTTGCGCTAGGGAGGCTGTCAAACGGCAGCGGGTTCGCCCACTGGAAATGCCCGTTACACACCATCCGAAGGAAGACAAACCTCCCCGTTGAGCGCTCGGGCCAGGAGCGTGACTCACTCCGGCGTGCGCTTCTCCGCGAGCGCCCGGCGGCAATCGTCGAACACCTGCCGCACGACATCCGACTGAAAGTTGAGGTCTTCGCTGTCGAGGATTTCTTCGACGGCATCCCGCGCCCAGTCCGCTTCGAGCAGCGCGCAATGCTGCGTGGCGATGTCGCGCGCGATGGCCGCGAGTTTGGCGATGGTCAGCCAGTCGGCCAGACGCTGATGCCGGTCCAGCCACTTGTGCGCCGCCTGCACGTGGAAGGTGGCGGCCGGCCAGACGCCGTTGAGGTAGAACGCGCCGAGACTGCCGCACGTGAGCCAGCAGAGCAACTCGATGCGGTCGCGGGCACTGAGGGTACGGGGCACATCGTTCATGGCGGCCTTCACGAAGACGATCGACTGACACGCAAAGCGCGCGGCATGCCGATTTAAAACCCGCTTTGAAACCGTATGAAAGACGATATCACGGGATGGTGCGGCGCGGCAGTGCGTTCACGCTGCACAGCCCCGCCGACAGTGCGCTGGCGAACGCTCATCCATGTCAATCAGGCATGCCATGGAAAGCGCATTGCGCGTGCCCGCGCGCGCTCATTCTTCGCTAATGGACGCGGCCTACTCTGCTCTTGTCGGCCCGCGGTACAGGCCGTTAATCACGACGGGAGTCCATCATGTTCGAACGTTTCTCGAAGTCACTCGGCAGCTTTTTTTCCAGCCACGACGCGCAGGAAGACTATCTGTCCTCATCCACCGATCTCGCCGATCTCGAACGCCGCATGCGCCAGGTCGAGGAACAGGATCATTCGTACAGCATGCACTTTTGCGGCGAGATCGGGCATCACGGCGACGGGCGCTGAAACCTGCGCGTGCCACCGTGCGTTACTTGGTGTCCTCGTGGCCGGCCTGTCCGAGCATCACGGTCCAGCCGAGCCCGCGCACGTTGCGAATCACGCTCGCGCCGAACTTCTTGCGCACGGAATGGATGAGCACGTCCACGGCGTTGCTCTCCACTTCCTTGCCCCAGCCGTACAGCCGGTCTTCCAGCTGGTCGCGCGAAAAGATGGTGCCGGGGCGTTCGAGCAGCGCATGCATCAGCGCGAATTCCCGCGCCGACAGCACGCCCGACGTCTCGCCGCAGGTGAGCGTGCGCTGGTCGAGATTGAGGTTGATGGAATCGTCGCCGAGACGGGACACCGCGTAGCCCGCCTTGCGGCGCAGCACCGCGCGGATGCGCGCGAGCAGTTCCGGCATGTCGAAGGGTTTGAGCAGGTAGTCGTCGGCGCCGAGATCGAGGCCCTGGACGCGCGTATCGAGATCGTCGCGCGCGGTGAGGATCAGCACCGGCGTCGCGTTGCCGGCCGAGCGCGCCTGCCGCAGCAGTTCGATACCGCCCATGCCCGGCAGGCCGAGATCGAGCAGCACCACGGTGTAGTCGGCGGCGCCCAGCGCCTCGCGGCCGGCCTGGCCGTCACGCACCCAGTCGACGGCATAGTCCGCGTCCTTCAAGGCCCGCATGAGGCTCGTGCCGATCTGGATGTCGTCTTCGATGAGAAGAATGCGCATGCTCTGCCCCGCCCCCGTGAAACCCAACGGACCGCACGGCGCCGCCATGCGGACAGGAATGACGCGCCTCGCGCGCCGGCATCGCAACGGGACGATCAAACCCCGCGTGTCCCGCAGCGAATGCATTGTAATCGGCGCAAATTGCGCCGTCTCGTTCAGGCACAGACGGAATCGGGCGCGGCTACGCTTTCGGTGACGGCCTCGGTCACGAAGCCAATCGACGCGACGATGCCCGATTGCCCGTCATCGCGGTTGCGCAGCGTGACATCGCCGCCGTAGCGCGCGGCAATCGCCTTGACGATCGACAGCCCCAGCCCGCTGCCCTCGATATCCGGACAGGCCCGAAAGAAGCGGTCGAAGACGCGCGGCAGCAAGGCCTCGTCGATGCCCGGCCCGGTATCGATCACGTCGATCCACACCCGTTCGCCGTCGCGCCGCATGCGCAGGTCGATGGTGCCGCCATCGGGCGTATAGCGCACCGCATTCGACACCAGGTTCTTCACCGCCATGCCGAGGTCCGTCTCGATGGCGCGGACGTGCGCGCTCACCATCTCCTCGGCGCCGATATCGAGGCCACGGGCGATGGCGATCGGCAGGACATCGGCGACCGCGCCCGTCACGACTTCCGACAGGTCCACGCGTGCGAGCGGCGCGGCGCCGTTCACGGGCGCATCGGCGCGCGCCAGACGCAGCAATTGCGCGATCAGCTTGCCGCTGCGCGCGATGCCCTTGCGCAGTTCCTGGAAGCGCTCCTGATTGCCTGGAGCGATATGCGGCGCCAGATTGTCCGCCTGCAACTGCAGCGCGGTGAGCGGCGTGCGCAGCTCGTGGGCGGCGTCGGCGATGAACTTGCGCTCCTTGTCGATGGCGCCCGCAAGACGTTCGATCATCGTGTTGATCGACTCGATGAAGGGCTTGATCTCGGTCGGCACGCCGACCAGCGACAGCGGCTGGAGATGGCTCGTGTCGATGCCCTGCACCTCGCGGCCCAGCTCGTTCAGTTGCCGCAGCGAGCGGCGCACGACCAGCGCGACCAGGATCCACACCAGCGGCAGCAGCACGACCGTGGGCCACAGCGCGAGGGTGGCGGTTTCTTCGGTCAGGTCGTGGCGCACCGACGCGCGCTGGGCGACCTGGATCGTCATGGTCGGCTCGCGGCGCGTGTAGATGCGCCAATGCTCGCTGTTCGCGACCACGTTGGAGAAGCCGGGGGTTGCATCGCGCGGAAAGCGCAGCGAAGGCTCGGTGGTGCGGAACGGCACCGCCTCGCCCGGCTTCCACACGACCACGACCACGTCGCGGTCGTCCTGACTGCCGCGCGACGGATTGGCGGGAATGCCTTCGGCGAAACCGTCGCGCATGCGCGTCGCCACCTGCACGAGGCGCGTGTCGAGCAGCGCGTTCGTCCCGGCCTGGCTCAGCTTGTAGGAACTCACGCCCTGGATCACGCCGATCACGGTCACGAGAATGCCGAGCGCAATCACCAGCTGGTTTTTCAGCGATTTGATCATGCGAGTCTGCCGTCTCCGGAAGGAACGGGGCGCGCCTGCGGGCGCGGGTTCTGCCGGTTCGATTTTAGGCGACATTCGCGGGGATTCCGGTAGGGAAGGCAACATGTAGAACACTAGGGCGCCAGGCGCCGCGGTAAAAAGTGCGCCAGCCCGTCGGGGCCGGCGCCAAGGCTGAGGAGATACGAGATGTGAACGGACTGGGGAAGTACTTGGGGGAAGCACCGTCCATCCACGTAATCCAGCGTAGCGGCGAAGAATTAGCGATTAATGAGGAGCGCGGCTTCGGTCTTACAGAGTCGAACTTGGTCGAACCTGGTCGAACCGCGCGTTCGACCCTCGCGGCCGGCGCAAGCAGCATTGGCCGGCACGGGATAACATTGCACGGGTCGCCAATTCACCGGCGATGCCGCTCCGAACGAAAGCCAATTGCAAGAATAATTACAGGCCGGAGCATCGCCGCTGTCTCTTCCATTTACGTGCAGGACCCGCAAGTGCGCAGCGGAAGCGGTTGCGCGGCGGGCGGCGCGTCTTTCGACCACCGCATGTCACAGTCCCGTCAAACCGTTCGTCCTCTCGTCATTGCCGCCGTTATGGCTTCGATGGCCATGGTCGCGATCGAGGCCACCATCGTCTCGACCGCCATGCCGCAGATCGCCACGCAGCTCGGCGGCCTCAATCTCTACAGCTGGGTGTTCTCGTCGTTCCTGCTCACGCAGACCGCGCTCACCGTGGTGTTCGGCAAGCTCTCCGACATCTTCGGCCGCAAGCCGGCCGTGCTCACGGGGATCGTTATCTTTCTGATCGGCTCGGTGCTGGCGGGCTTTGCATGGTCGATGCCCGCGATGATCGTGTTCCGGCTGATCCAGGGCGTCGGTGCGGGCGCGATCCTGCCGGTGGCGCTGACCGTGGTCGGCGATCTCTATCCGGCGCGCGAACGCGGCAAGGTGCAGGGCTATCTGGCGAGCGTGTGGGCGGTGTCGGCGGTGCTCGGGCCGATGGTCGGCGGCCTGCTGATCCGCCAGTTCTCGTGGGCGTGGATCTTCTGGATCAACGTGCCAATCGGCATTCTGGCGGCTGCGCTGTTCGTGTTCTTCCTGCACGAGGAAAAGCGCCATGACCGTCCGGCGATCGACCTGGGCGGCGCGTTCCTGTTCACCGCCGCCGTCGCGTCGCTGATGATGGCGCTCACCGACGCGGGCCATGCGAGCAATGTGCGCGTCGGCGTGGAACTGGCCGTGCTGCTGCTCAGTTGCGTGCTGTTTGTCTGGCAGGAACGCCGCGCCGCCGACCCGATGATCTCATTCAGCCTGTGGTCGCACCGTCCGATCGCGGCCAGCAACGCGGCGACCCTGCTCGCCGGCATGGCGATGATGGGCCTCACCACCTTCCTGCCGATGTACGTGCAGGGCGTGATGCACCGCACGCCGGTCGAAGCGGGGCTGGCGCTCACGATGATGATGATCGGCTGGCCGAGCGGCGCGACCTTCACGTCGCGCACCTTCACGCGCATCGGGCTGCGCCGTCTGCTGATGATCGGACCGGTGTTCATTCCGCTCGGCTCGGTGCCGTTCGTGCTGCTGGGGCCCGAGTCGAGCCCGGTGTGGGCGGGCGTGGGCTCGGCGATCGTCGGCTTCGGCATGGGCATTACGAGCGTGTCGTGCCTGATCCTGATCCAGGAGATCGTGCAGCCGCTCGAACGCGGCAGCGCGACTGCGTCGAACCTGTTCTCGCGCAATCTCGGCAACACGCTTGGCGCGGCCGTGTTCGGCGCGGTGCAGAACTTCGGGCTCACGCACACGGATGGCCTGCCTGCCGTCCATGCCGATCAACTCAAGGCGCTGCTGACCTCCGTCACCGGCGACTTCGCGGCCAACGAGGACATTCGCCTCGTGCTGCATCATTCGCTGCACCTGACCTTCACGGCGATGTTCGTGATCGCGCTGGGCGCCGTGGTGTCGATGCTGTTCATGCCGAAGATCGATTTGAGCCGGAAGCGCGAGTCGGTCGGGGCCGTGGGCGCGACCGATGCGACGGATGTGACGGATGCGACGAACGCGGCCAAGAACGCGGCGAACCAGGCGTTCCACTGACGCGCCGCCACCGATGGTCATCTCGACCCGCTTCATCAGCCGCATCACGCTGCTGCGCGACAAGGCGCCGTCGTTCGATGAATATCCGTTCTCGCTGCCCGCGGTGCGCGGGCTGGACACGCTGGAGCCGCACCCGAAGGTCACGTTCCTGGTCGGCGAGAACGGCTCGGGCAAGTCCACCCTGCTGGAAGCCATTGCCGTTGCGATGGGTTTCAATCCCGAAGGCGGCTCGAAGAACTTTCGCTTCGGCACACGGGCTTCGCACTCGCCGCTGCATGAATACCTGCGCATCGCAAAGGGCGTGAAGCGGCCGCGCGACGGTTTCTTTTTGCGCGCCGAGAGTTTCTTCAACGTGGCCACACAGATCGAGGAACTCGACGCCGAACCGGGCCTCGGCGCGCCGGTGATCTCGTCGTACGGCGGCCGGTCATTGCACGAGCAGTCGCACGGCGAGTCGTTCCTGACGCTGCTGATGGAGCGTTTCGGCGGGCAAGGACTCTATCTGCTCGACGAACCCGAGGCGGCGCTGTCCCCGCAGCGCCAGCTTGCCGCGCTGGCGCGCATCCACGACCTGACCGCCGACGCCTCGCAGTTCATCATCGCCACGCATTCGCCGATCCTGATGGCTTACCCCGAAGCGTGGATCTACCAGTTCACGGCGGACGGCATCGAACGGGTCGCGTACGAAGACACCGAGCACTTCAAGGTGACGCGCGCGTTTCTGGCCAATCCGGAACGCATGCTGCGCACGCTGTTCGACAACACCGACGGCGCAGACTGAACGCCCTTAGTCTTGCGACTCCAGCAGCGGACTGGCGTGCTTGACGGTGGCGAGGCTCGTGCTGGCGGGTTCGCTGTCGGCGGCCAGCGCGCGCGAATCGGAGAGATAACGCGACAGCAGCGCGTTGTCGTCCATGTACAGGTTCTGCGGATCGTGGCCGCGGATGAGGGCATAGCAGCCGGCCGCCAGCGCCACGGCCAGGACAACGCCGATGAGTTTTCCGATCATGATCGTGCTCCCGAGGGTTTCAAGGTTCACTTCATGGGCCTCGTCGCACTGCCTGCCACAGGCTCGATCTCCCGAAATGTGCACGCAGTGTACGTTTGCACCCGCGCCATGAAATCCCCCCGGAAGCATGACTCCGAAGCGGTGGCACCCGTCACACGTTGTCCTGAACCGTTACGGCCACCGCGCCTGCGTTGATCGTCAGTTGCGTGCGCTTTTGCAGCGGCGCGGCGGGCGCGCTGCCATCGGCGTTCAGGAACTTCATCTTGTTGAAGATCGCGATGAACTGCGTCGGCGTAACGGTCGCGGTTGCATAGCCGATGCCGTCGTGATCGGCGTACTGCATGTCCGGATTGCTCTGACGGATGAACGCATCGAACAACGCGGGCGCGCTGATCAGCGACGCCAGCGGCATGCCCGCCGAATAGGTCTTCACGTCCTCGAAGAACGGCTGGCTGCTGATGCCCGCCGACATCAGGTCGATCATGACCGGCGTGCCGTTCGCGGGGTCCGGCACGTCGCGCACGATGCCCGCCTGGAACGCATGCAGGTCGCCGGTGATGGCGACGAGATTGCTGATGCCCTGCGCCTTCACGAACGACAGCAAATCCGCCTTGTGCGACGGATAGCCGTCCCACGCGTCGCAGTCGAGCACGAACACGACGTTGTCGGGCGCCGGCGCGAGCGCGCTCAGGTCGAGCCACAGGCGGTTCATCATCACTTCGTTGCCCCAGACCTTCCAGATCGCCGTCGACGCCTTCAGCGTGTCCTTCCACCATTGCGTCTGCGTGGGACTGAGAATGGACGGCACGCGTCCGAGGCGCTGCGTGTCGGCTGCCTCGAACTGCGTGAGCACCTGCTGCTGCACGAAGTAGCGCGAGCCGACGAGGTCGTTGCCGTTCACCGGATCGTGGCCGAGCGCCTGCGCGATCGCCGCTTCGGGCACCACGTGATCGTCGCGATAGAGCCGCTCGTCCGTCATGACGAGATGGATCAGCGAGCCGAAGTGGAAGTCGCGATAAATGCGGATGTTGTCGTAGGCCGGATTGTTCAGATCGAACGACACGTCGCCCCAGTCGACCGGAAGGTATTCTGCCCATGCCTGGTTCGCGTTGCGGCGCCGTGCGGTCTGCTGCACGTTGGCGTTGGTATAGGTCTGGTGGTCCTGCCAGCAGTCGTCGGAGAACTCGTGATCGTCCCAGATCGCGATGACCGGGAAACGCGCATGCACGTTCTGCAAGCGCGCGTCGCCACGGTAGGTGCGGTACAGCGTGCGGTAGTCGTCGAGCGTGTTGGCATACGCGCCGCCGCTTGGCAGGGTGATCGTCGGATGCGCCGGCTCCACCGTGCCGGACGGTGCGACGAAATTGGCTTCGTAGATGTAGTCGCCCAGGTGCACGACGAAATCGAGACCGGTTTCGGCGGCCAGCAGATTGAGGGCTTGCCAGTGATTCGCGCTCCAGTTCTGGCACACGAACCACGCGAAGCGCACTTGCGGAACGGCATCGGTTGCGGCGGCGGCGGTGCGGGTCGTGCCTGTCGCGCTGGCATCGCTGCCCGCGATGAAGCGGTAGTAATACGTGGTCTGCGCCGCCAGCCCGGTGACTTTTGCGCGGACGGTGAAATCGTAGTCGGGCACCGCGCTCAAGGGCACGCTGGCGACGAGCTGCGCGAAGTCCTGTTGCGTGGAGACCTGCAAGGTCAGCGCGACCGGCGTTTGTGAAGCACTCCCGTTCGCTATGCAGCGCGTCCAGAACACCGTTGATACATCGCGCGGGTCGCCGCTCGCGACGCCCTGCGGAAAAGCGAAGGCGCCGGCTGCGGGCGGCGGGGCGGCGCCGCCGCCGGGACTGCTGTCGTCGTCGTGACCGGAGTGACAGGCGGCGAGCGTGCCGGACGCGGCCGCCACCGTGTAGAACGCGGACAGGGAGAGAAAACGTCGACGGTCCATGAGAGCCTCCGTGAGCGGACTTCAGGGCGATGAAGAAGCGGGAGGTCGCTGGATGCGTCGGGCCTGCCGACGGATGAGCGCGGCGCGTTTTCGAAACCGAACCCTTACACGCTATGAAGGGTGGTGGGGAGTGTCAAGCGGCGTTTGCGAGACGGGGAGCTGCCCCACCAGCCCACCGATCCAGAAGCAGAAGTTCACATGCGAAGCTGGTCCGGTCGGCTGTATCGACGGACTCGTCGTGCATGGCCCGACGCTTGCTGCCCGTCTGCAATCCAGGTTCCCCGCACTGGACATGAGCCAGGTGACGGTCGATGAAAACTGGTGTTCACCAGGGCGTTGAGATCCAGAGCTTCTCCGGCTGCGCCATGGCAACCGATTAAACTGTGTTATCAATAGACCCTGTCCACCGAACGTCCGTGCCTTTAAAACGACCGTTCGACTATGTTTGACAGGCTATCGCCGTACTGAAACACAGAATCATGACCCGATCGAAAGCAGCCGCCGTCCCCCACCCCGCCCCGGAACTCGCCCTCCCCGGCCACGCGATGAGCGACGCGCACTATCACGCGCTCGTCAACGCCATCGAGGATTGCGCGATCTTCATGCTCGACCTGAACGGCCGCATCACGAGCTGGAACACCGGCGCGCGCAAGATCAAGGGCTATGAGGCGCACGAGATCATCGGCGAACATCTGTCGCGCTTCTATACCGCGGAATCCGTAGCGCGCGGCTGGCCCGAATACGAGTTGAAACAGGCCTATGCCACCGGCCGTTTCGAAGACGAAGGCTGGCGCGTGCGCAAGGACGGCTCGCTGTTCTGGGCCAACGTCGTCATCACGGCGGCGCGCAACACGCGCGGCGAAATCATCGGCTACGCCAAGTACACGCGCGATCTCACCGCCAAGCGCGCCGAGGAAGAAAAGCTGCGCCTGTCGGAAGAACGCTTCCGGCTGCTCGTGGAAAGCGTCAGCGACTACGCCATCTTCATGCTCGACCCCGACGGCTGCATCGCGAGCTGGAACACGGGCGCGATGCGCATCAAGGGGTATCGGCCGCAGGAGATCCTCGGCAAGCATTTCTCCGCGTTCTATTGCCCCGAGGACCTCGCCGCGAACGTCCCCGAAACCCAGTTGCAGACGGCCATCCGTACCGGACGCGTCGAAACCGAAGGCTGGCGCGTGCGCAAGGACGGCTCGCTGTTCTGGGCCAACGTGGTGATCACCGCGGTGTACGACGAACATCGCGTCCTGCGCGGCTTCGCCAAGGTCACACGCGACATGAGTGAACGCAAGCGCCTGGAGCAGCTCGAAGCGTCATCGCGGCGCATCAGCGAATTTCTCGCGACGCTCGCGCACGAACTGCGCAATCCGCTCGCGCCGGTTCGCAATGCCGTCGGCGTGATGCAGATGGAAGCGGAGCTCAACCCGCGCGTGGCCGCGTGCCGCGACATCATCGACCGGCAGACCTCGCATCTCGGGCGGCTCGTCGACGACCTGCTCGACATGGGCCGCATCACCACCGGCAAGATCGACCTGCGGCTCGCGCGCGCCGACATCAGCGACATCGTCGCGCGCGGCATCGAGCTGGTGCGGCCGTTCACCGACGAACGCACGCAGCAGATCGCCACCCGGCTGCCGGACCAGCCCGTCCTCCTGATGGGCGACAGCACCCGGCTCGTGCAGGTCGTGCAGAACCTGCTCAACAACGCCTCGAAATTCTCGCCGCACGGCAGCACCATCACCGTGGCGGTCGAGTGCGAGCCCAGCGCCATGCTGATCCGCGTGATCGACACCGGGCGCGGCATCTCGCAGAAGGGCCTCACCGCCATCTTCGACCTGTTCGTGCAGGAAGATCATTACCTCGATCCGGGCGAGGCGGGGCTGGGCATCGGCCTCACGCTGTGCCGCTCGATCGTCGAGCTGCACGGCGGCTCCATCAGCGCGGCAAGCCCCGGCGCGCATCAGGGCAGCACGTTCACGGTGCGTCTGCCCTACGCATCCGTCGACGACGCGCCGCGCCCGCATCGCGTGCTCGCGCAGGACGCGACGAGCGGCACCGGCCTGCGCGTGGTGGTCATCGACGACAACCGCGATTCCGCCGACAGCCTCGCCATGCTGCTGCAACTGAAAGGGCACGACGTGCGCATCGCGTATCACGGCAAGGAAGGCATCGACGTGGTGCGGCATTTCCCGCCCGACCTGATCCTGCTCGATCTCGCGCTGCCGGACATCGACGGCTTCGCGGTCCTGCGTTCGCTGCGCTCGTTGCGGCTGCTCAGCGGCGCGATGGTGGTCGCGATGACGGGCTTCGGACAGGAGAGCGACAAGGAACGCTCCGCACAGGCGGGCTTCGAGGGACATCTCGTCAAGCCGGTCAATTTCGCGGAGCTCAATACGCTACTGGACGCGCTGGCGCAGCGCCACTGAGGCGCGGCGCCGTGGCCGTCGGACCGTTGGCCGTCAATTGCGCAGCAGCCGTAACGGAAAGATCAGCCGCGACGCCGCCCATCCGAGCGCACCGCCCAGCAGCGTCTCCCAGGCGCGGGCGGCGAGCAGTGGAATCGAATGAATGCCGTTGACGGCAAGCGTGACGATCAGCACGAAGCCGAATGCGCCGCAGGCAATGTCGTAGCGTTCCGGCAGGGACATCGCATACGCGATCATCGCCAGCGCGGCCAGCGCCCAGATCACCACCGGCCAGTGCTCGGCAAGCGGCAGGCATACGATGCCGAGCGGCACGCCGACGAGCGTTCCATAGATGCGCCGGCGCACGCGCTCCGTCGTGCCCACCGCGGACGTCGCGACCACATAGACGCAGGCCGTGATCGCCCAGGCCGATTCCCGCAGCGAGAACGCGCGATTGAGCAGCACCACGACCAGCGACGCGCAGGCGGCCTGCAAGCCCATCGCCAGCGCGGGCGAAACGGCCTCGCGTCCGTAGGCCGGTTCCGAGCGCAGCGCCGGCAGCACGACGGGATGTTCCGCCGGCCCTGACAGCACGCGCGGCACGAGCGCCGCCAGCATGCCGATCATGAGCGCAAGCAGGATCGCGCCGGTGTCGCCGGGGGTGAGATTCAGTCCATACGCGAGCACCTGGCCGATGTACAACTGCGAGCCCATGCCCGCGCCGGTGGTCCCGAAGCGCTTCAGATAGCCCGCGAAGAACGCGCCGCTCACGAGAATCAGTTCCGCGCCGCCCCGCCCGAGATGACGGAACAGCGGCTCGAACCACGCGAACAGCAGCGCGCCGAATGCGGCGGCCAGACACAGGATGACGAGATCGCGGCTCGATTCCCAACGCGTCGTGCGGGCTTCGGAGACGCTCGCCCACAGCGCGAAGCCTCCGGCGAGCGCTCCCACCAGCGTGCCGCCCGGCACGCCTTGCGTGACGTCCTGCAGCGCGCCGAGCGCCGCCGCGATGCCGTAGGCGGTCACGAGTCGCAAGCCCTTGATGCGCCGGTGCGTGCCGGGGTCGACGCGGTCCAGCCAGTCGAGCGCCGCCTGGGCGCGTAGCGTTGCGTAGCGCATGACGGAGCGCGCGGTATCGACGGGACGCGTGCTTGATGCGTTCGATGTGTCCGGACCGGCGGCAGGCTGTTCGTCGTCCATTGGAAACCCCGCGAAATGACACGGCCGGCAGCCGCGCCTGCCACGCATTCTAGGCGACGCCGCCGTGCTTGCGCATGGAAACGCGCTTCGTAGCCTGTGCTGCCGTCACGATGCAGTCCGCCAGCCGCGCGGCCGCGTCGGGCTCGGCGGAACGCGCGCGCCGCGCCCGTTCGACGAGACCAATATCGCGATGAAACGTATCCTCGCCCAGTGAAAGCGCAGTGACGCCGCGCGGCCATGGCCGCAGCGCGCGCGAATCCGGCAGCAGCGCCACGCCGAGCCCGCGCGCGACGAGTTCGACGATGCCCGGCAGTTCGTCCGCCTCGATCGATTCGCGCACCGCGATGCGTCGCTCGCGCAGGAACAGATCCACCTGCCGCCCGCCGAACGAGCGCCGGTCATAACGGATGAACGGCTCGGTTTCGAGCAGGTCACGCCAATGCGCCCCACGCCGCGCGCCGGACGCCAGCAACACGTACGGCTCCGCATTCAACGTGCGCCATTGCAGTTCCGCCGGCAGCGAGAACGGCGGACGGATGATGACGGCCATGTCCATTTCCCCGGCATCGACCTGGGCGAGCAGATTCAGCGACACGCCCGGCACCAGACGGATGCGCCAGGCCGGCAGCGTCCGCCCGAATGCGGCGATGGCATCCGGCAGCAGCGCCGCATGCGCCGAAGCGATCGCGCCCACCGACAGCGATCCGCCCCGCCCGCCCTCGCCTTCGGGTTCCGCGAGACGCGCATAGAGCGCGATGAGTTCGTCGGCGAGTTCGAGGGTACGCTTGCCCGCCTTGTTGAGCGTCGCCGAGCGGCCGGTGCGGTCGAACAGCGCGAAGCCCAGATGCGCTTCAAGCCGCTGCATCTGCGCGCTGACAGCCGACTGCGTGAGCCCGATGCGCGCGCCCGCGCCCGCGAAAGTGCCGTGACGCGCCACGGCGATAAAGGTCTGGAGTTCGCGCAACATGTTCGATTCATCGAAATTTGTGGGGCTCAGTCCAGCAATATATCGTTTTCAAACAGAAATATTCATGAATACACTGTCGGCTCGTCCCCGCCGTACCCGTATAGAAAAGGAATCTTCATCATGAGCACCACCCAGCACGCCATGCCGCCGTTCCATCTGGCCTTCCCGGTTCATAGCCTCGCCGCCGCCCGCGCCTTCTACGGCGACTTGCTCGGCTGCCCCGAAGGACGCAGTTCCGAAGCCTGGGTCGACTTCGATTTCTACGGCCATCAGATCGTCGCGCATCTGGCGCCGGAGGAGATCGGCCATCGATCGACCAGCGCCGTCGACGGCGACGCCGTGCCGGTGCGCCACTTCGGCGTCGTGCTCTCGATTCCCCAATGGGAAGAGCTTGCGGAGAAGCTGCGCGCCGCGCAGACGCGCTTCATCATCGAGCCGCACGTGCGCTTCAAGGGCGAGGTCGGCGAGCAGGCGACGATGTTCTTCCTCGATCCGTCGGGCAATGCGGTCGAGATCAAGGCCTTCGCCGACATGTCCTCGCTGTTCGCGAAGTAAGGCTTCCCGATCGGGCGCCGCGTCTTCCCGCTTTCAAACATGCTTCGTGTGTCTGACGGATTGTTTCCAATATAGAATCCGCCGAGCGCACTGTGCGCGACAGTGGTAACGATAACGAGGAGACGCGTGTATGGAACCTTTGCAAGGACGCCGACGCTTTCTCGGCGCGGCGCTGTGCAGCACGATCGCGGCATGCGGCGGTTCGGATTCCGACGATTCCGGCGCAGCCACTTCTTCCGGCAGTAACCCGACCGGCCCCGTGCCGGATGCGCAGGTCAACGCCGCGCTCTCCCAACTCGATACCCTCGCCAATAACCTGATGACCGCCACCGGCATTCCCGGCATGGCGGTCGCGGTCGTGCGCGGCACGCAGACGGTCTATGCGAAGGGCTACGGCACGCGGCTCGTAGGCTCGGGCCAGGCGGTCGATGCGGACACCGTGTTCCAGCTCGCGTCGGTGTCGAAGTCGGTGGGCGCGGCAGTGGTCGCGCGTCAGGTCGGCACCGGCTCGATTGCATGGAATACGCCGGTGCGCGCGCAACTGCCGTGGTTCACGTTGTCAGACGAAGAGGTCAGCGCGGCCGTGACCATTGGCGATCTTTACTCGCACCAGTCCGGCCTGCCCGATCACGCGGGCGACACGCTCGAGGACATGGGCTACGGGCGCATGGACGTGCTGCAACGGCTGCGCTATCTGCCGCTGCATCCGTTCCGTCATTCATACTTCTATACCAACTTCGGGCTCACGGCGGGGGCGCAGGCCGTTGCAACGGCGGCGGGCATCGACTGGGAAACGCTCTCCGACAACGTGCTGTATCAACCGCTCGGCATGAGCAGCACCAGTTCCCGTTACGCCGATTTCGTCGCGCGTCCGAACCGCGCGCTCGGGCACGTCAAGGTGGGCAACGCGTGGGTGCAGGGCACGGGCACGATGCCCGATGCGCAATCGCCGGCGGGCGGCGTGAGTTCGTCGGTCAACGACATGGCGAAGTGGCTCGCGATGATGCTCGGCGCGGGCGTCTTCAACGGCAAGCGCATCGTCGATGCCGTCGCTCTCGCCGCCGCCACCACCGCGCAAGTACAAAGTTCTCCGCCCGGCGGCGGCGATCCGGCCGGCTACTACGGTTATGGCTTCAATGTAGGAACGACAAGCGCGGGGCGGCCGTCGTACAGTCATTCGGGCGCGTTTGCGCTGGGGGCGGCGACCAATTTCATGGTGGTGCCATCGACGAATCTGGCCATCGTCACGTTGACGAATGCGTTTCCGATCGGCGTGGCGGAAGCGCTCAACCAGCAGTTCTTCGACATCGTGCAGACCGGCTCGATCCAGCGCGACTGGTTCAAGCTTTACAACGATGCACTGGCGTCCCTCGCCAAGCCGAGCGGCTCGCTCGTGGGCGTGACGCCGCCAGCTGCGCCGCTGCCGGCGCGCGCGCTGTCCACCTACACCGGCACGTACCAGAACGACTACTTCGGGCCGATCCAGGTCAGCGAGCAGAATGGCGCGCTTGTCATTGTCATCGGGCCGCGTCCGCTGACGCTCACGCTGTCGCACTGGGACGGCGATGTCTTCACGTTCACGCTCGTCAACGAAAACGCCAATCCGGGTTCGATCTCGAAGGCTTCGTTTTCGAGCGATCGCGTGACGCTCGAGTACTACGATGCGGACGGACTGGGCACGTTCATCCGCTGAGTGTCGGACGCCATAAAACGCAACGGGACGCCGCGCGGCGTCCCGTTGTGCTTTGGGCGCGAATTACTTGCCGGAGCCGCTGGCCGTCACCGGCGCGCCCGGACCGCTCGGCGTGGCGGTGCCGCCCGGCTCGGTGGACGGGCCCGCTGCCATCGGGCTCTTCTGCGTCTTTTTCGAATGCGATGACGACTTGTGCGAATGCGACATCGAATGACCCGGCTGCGTGGTCGTCTGCGCGTTGTCGCCGGCTTGCAGGCCCGTGCTCGAACTCGGCGGATTGTCCTGCGCGAAAGCGGATGCGCACACGAGAGCGAAGGCACCGGCAGCAGTGGTAAGGGCAAAACGTTTCATATCGAAAGCTCCTGATGACGATTGTCGGAATGCGATTCTTGCGGCGTGTCATGCCTGCTGGCCGTCGGAACGCTGCACGCGACGGCCGGTCGCATCTCAGGAGCCAGCACACGCTATGCCACGGTCTGACGTTTCGCACACGGCAGCGGCACACAGAAGGCGGATTGCAACGCGCGCTGCCCAAAACACAACGCCCCGCGTGACTCGCATCACGCGGGGCGTTCTCTCATGCACAACCCCCATCCGGTCAATGTCCGGCGGGCTCCGTGGCGTCCAGTTCATTCGCCATGGCCGTCTGCGGATGCGCGGCCTGCTTGATGAACAGCGCGACAGCGGAGATCAGTCCCGCCACGGCGATGGTCGCGAAAATGCCGCCGAAGCTGAAATGCAGGCGCGTCAGCTCGGCGACGAGGAATGACCCCGCGATGCCGCCAAAGCGCCCGATGCCCAGCATCCATGCGACGCCGGTGCCGCGTCCCTGAGTGGGATAGAAGGCGGCGGCAAGCGCGGGCATCGACGATTGCGCGGTGTTCATCAGCACGCCCGCAACGAACACGACCAGCACGAGCAGTCCCACGTTGCCCACTGCCTGACCGATCAGATACACGCTCACGGCCGTCAGCACGTAACACACGGCGATGATGCGATTCGCGTTGAACTTGTCCATCAGCACGCCGCACAGCACCGCGCCGACGCCGCCGAGCGGGAACAGCGCGGAGATCAGCGTCGCGGTTTGCGGCGCGAGGCCCGATTCCTTGAGCAGGATCGGCATCCAGTTGATGGACGCGTAGAAGATCACGAGGCCCATGAAATACGTGACCCACAGCATCACCGAGCCGACGATGTACGAGCGCGACAGCACCACGCTCATGCCGCTTTGTCCGGCGGCGGCGGGCGCCTTCTCGGTCATGAAGAACGAACCGGCTTGCATGGCGTCCGCCGAAATGCGTGCGAGCGTGGCGCGAATCTTTTCGACGGGCCGCGCCTTCGCCACCATGTAGCGCACCGACTCCGGCAGCGTCGCGATCAGCAGCACCGAGAGCGCCAGCGGCGCGATGCCGCCGAGCAGCAGCACGCTGCGCCAGCCGAAGTGCGGAATCATCCAGGCCGCGAGAAAGCCGCCGAACGCCGCACCCAGCGGAAAGCCGCAGAACATCAGGTTGATCAGCGTGGCGCGACGGTTGTCGGGGCAGAACTCGCTCATCATCGTGACGGCGTTCGGCATCGCCGCACCGAGGCCCAGGCCGGTGACGAAACGCAAGGCCGTGAGTTGCGTCAGGTCCGCCGCGAACGACGAAGCCAGGCACGCGACGCCGAAGATCAGCACGGACGAGAGCAGCATCGCGCGACGGCCCAGCTTGTCGGAGAGCGGCCCCGACAGGAGCGCGCCCGCCGCGAGGCCGAACAGCGCCGCGCTCAGGACCGGCGCCAGCGCCGGACGGCTGATATGCCATTCGGCCACCAGCGAAGGCGCAATGAAACCGATCGCCGCGGTGTCGAAACCGTCCAGCAGCACGATCACGAAGCACATCCCGAAGATGAGCCACTGAAACGGCGAGAACGGATGGTCGTTGATGAACGTCTGGACGTTCACGGCAGGGCTTCTGCTCACTTCATTCCCTTTGTCAGGTTGGGCGCGGGCAACTCACGACTTGCGACTCATGGCCCGGCACCGATTGCGTCTTTGCTGTGAGAGACATACGAAATGTTCGTTACGCGAACACCGATTCTCACAGCGAACTCGCCAGCGAGGGTACTGAAGAAGCGCGCACGCCGTCAACGCGGGCTTACCCGCGTATGACGGCGTGCTGACGTGAGGCTGTCGGGCCTGCCGGGAACGAAGCGCCGGGCTCAGGCCACGCGTCGACCGGCGCGCCACGTTTCACGCGGCACCTGCACGCTGTCCACCGAGGCCACGCGCACGAAATCGGCGCGCGCCCCGAGGGCGATGGCGCCGCGGTCCGTGAGACCCGCGGCATGCGCGGGCGTCCATGAGACTGTCGCGACCGCGCGCGGCAGCGACCAGCCCGCCTTCGCGACCAGATCGAACACGGCGATCAGCAGGCTCGACGGCACATAGTCCGACGACAAAATGTCCAGCAGCCCCTCGCGCGCCAGATCGAGCGCGGAGACATTGCCCGAATGCGAGCCGCCGCGCACCACGTTCGGCGCGCCCATGATCGTCGCGATGCCGTGCTCGCGGGCCGCGCGCGCGGCGTCCAGCGTGGTCGGGAATTCAGCGAGCGCGATGCCGTCGCGAGCGGCTTCCTCGACATGCTCCACGAGCGTGTCATCATGGCTCGCGAGCGAGATGCCGAGCGTCTTGCAGCGCTCGACAATTTCCCCGCGATGCTTCGCCGCATAGCGCGCCTGATGCTCGGCCAGCTCGGCGAGGATCTTGTTCGCGTGCTCGTCGCTCCACTTGCCGTGGCGCTCCTGATACTTGCGCCACTTCTCGTGGTCCTGCCATTGCCGCTGCCCGGGCGTGTGATCCATGACCGAGGCGAGCCGGAAGAGCGGATGCGCGCTCAGCGAATCGAATACCTCAACCACATCCGTCGTGCCCACTTCGCAGCGCAGATGCAGGAAGTGATCGGCGCGCAGCACGCCGCGCTCGACGAACTTGCCGATCGACTGCGCGCACTGCACCTGCAATTCGCGGCCGCGCACGCCGTCTTCCGGACGCGAGCCGACGCCCAGCGCGTCGAACACGGTGGTGATGCCCGCCGAGGCCACTTGCGCGTCATGCACGATGATCGCGGCTTCGGGATTCCACAGCACGCCCGGACGCGGCGCGAGATGCTTCTCGATGTTGTCCGTGTGCAGTTCGACGAAACCCGGCAGCAGATAGTCGCCGTCCCAGTCCTCGGCGTCGCGCGCGGCCGTGTTGCCCGGCGCGATCTCCGCGATCAGCCCGTCCTCGATCCGCACGGTGCCCGTGAAGTCCTCGTCGCGCGTCACGATGCGCGCATTCTTGATCAGCATGTCTGCAACACTCCGGAATCGGTTTGAACGGATGCGGCGGCCGCGCTTTCGAGCCGCACGATGCGGGTCGCGACGCGCGCACGCGTGTCCTCGTCATGAAAGATGCCGACGATCGCGGCGCCCTGCTCGCGCGCCTCGACGATCAGGTCCGCGACCACGTCGCGGTTTTCGGCATCGAGCGACGCGGTGGGTTCGTCGAGCAACAGCAGCGGATGCGCCGCGATCAAGCCGCGCGCGATGTTCACGCGCTGCTGCTCGCCGCCCGAAAACGTCGCGGGCGCGAGGTTCCACAGCCGGCGCGGCACGTTGAGCCGTTCGAGCAGGCCGCGCGCACGCACCCGCGCCGCTTCTTCCTCGATGCCGCGCGACACCAGCGGCTCCGCGACGAGATCGAGCGCGCTGACACGCGGGATTGCGCGCAGGAACTGGCTCACATACCCCATGGTGGTGTTGCGCAGACGCAGGATCTCGTGCGGCTCGGCGCTCGTGAGCATGACGTGACGCGCGGGCTGGCTGTCGTCGCGAATGGCGATGGTGCCGCGCGTCGCGAGATAGTTGCCATACATGCAGCGCAGGAAGGTGCTCTTGCCCGCGCCGGAAGCACCCGCGAGCACGACGCACTCGCCGCGCGCCACATCCAGCGACACGCCCGCCAGCGCGGCGATGCGCGCGCCGCCCTGTTGATGCAGCGTGAAAGTCTTCTCGATGCCGCGTGCCCGGAGCATCAGCCGGTCGTGAGTGACGAAGTCATTCGTGGTCATCTGTCGTACCTCAAACGGGCAGCACGGACGCAACGAGCGTCTGCGTATAGGGATGTTGCGGATCGTCGAGCACCTGGTCGGTCAGGCCGCTCTCCACCACGCGCCCGTCCTTCATCACCATCAGGCGATGCGCGAGCAGCCGTGCCACGCCGATATCATGCGTGACGATCACCGCTGCCAGATGCAGCTTGCTGGTGAGCGTGCGCAGCAGGTCGAGCAGGCGCGCCTGCACGGAGACGTCGAGGCCGGCGGTGGGTTCGTCCATGAACACGAGACGCGGGCCCGTCACCAGATTACGCGCGATCTGCAGGCGTTGCTGCATCCCGCCGGAAAACGCCGAGGGCAGTTCGTCGATGCGCGCGGCATCGAGTTCGACGCGCTGCATCCAGTCCGCCGAGGTCTCGCGCAGGCGCCCGTAATGCCGTGCGCCGATGGCCATCAGCGGCTCGCCGATATTCGCCCCCGCCGACACGTTGCGGCGCAGTCCGTCGCGTGCGTTCTGGTGCACGAAGCCCCATTCGGTGCGCGACAGCAGGCGGCGGCGCGGTTCGGCGAGCGTCAGCAGGTCGAGCGTTTCGCCTTCGCGCGTGGTGTAGGCGAGCGCGCCGCCGTCGATGCCGCTGCGCAACGCGAGCGCGTTCAGCAAGGTGGACTTGCCCGAGCCCGACTCGCCGACGATGCACAGCACTTCGCCCGCACGGACTTCGAGATCGACGTCGACGCAGCCGCCGCGTCCGTCATAGCGCTTTGTGAGGCGCGTGGCTTTCAGCAATGCGTTCACTGTGCCGCCTCCTCGTTGTCCGACGCGTCGCGCCGGCTGTGGCAGAAGTCACTGTCGGAACAGACGAACATGCGCGCGCCCTGATCGTCGACGATCATCTCGTCGAGGAAGCTTTCGCGCGAACCGCACAATGCGCAGGCATGCTCCCACTTCTGCACGCTGAACGGATGGTCTTCGAAGTCGAGGCTCTTCACCTTCGTATAAGGCGGAATGGCGTAGATGCGCCGCTCGCGGCCCGCGCCGAACAGTTGCAGCGCGGGGTTCATGTGCATCTTCGGGTTGTCGAACTTCGGGATCGGCGAGGGCGACGTGAGATAGCGGTCGTTCACCATCACCGGATAGTCGTAGGTCGTCGCGATGCTGCCATGCTGCACGATGTCCTCGTAGTATTTCACGTTGATGAGGCCGTAGTCCGCGAGCGCGTGCAGCTTCCTGCACTCGGTCACACGCGGCTCCAGCCGGTACAGCGGCTCGGGCATCGGCACCTGATAGACGAGGATCTGCTGCTCCGTCAGCGGCGTCTCGGGAATGCGGTGACGCGTCTGCACGATGCTGGCGTCGGCGGTGCGCGTCGTGGTCGCCACGCCGGCCGTGCGCGCGAAGAATCGGCGGATGTTCACGGCGTTGGTGGTTTCGTCGGAACCCTGGTCGATCACCTTGAGCGTATCGCGCGCGCCGATGATCGCCGAGGTCACCTGCAGTCCGCCCGTGCCCCAGCCGTACGGCAGCGGCATCTCGCGCGACGCGAACGGCACCTGGTAGCCCGGCACCGCCACGGCCTTGAGCAGCGCGCGGCGGATCATGCGCTTGGTCTGCTCGTCGAGATAGGCGAAGTTATAGCCTTCGGTCAGCGCGTTCATGCCGCATGCTCCTGATGGTCGTCCTTGCCGTGTGCCGCGCGCAGGCGGCGCAGCAGTTCGAGCTCGGACTGGAAGTCGACGTAATGGGGCAGCTTCAGATGCTGCACGAAGCCGGACGCCTCGACGTTGTCGCTGTGATACAGCACGAACTCGGGATCCTGGGTCGGCGAGCCGACCGTTTCCCCCAGCTCCTGCGCGCGCAGGGCGCGGTCCACCAGCGCCATGGCCATCGCCTTGCGCTCCGAGTGGCCGAACGCGAGTCCATAGCCTTGCGTGAAGGCCGGCGGCACTTCGCCACTGCCCGCGAACTGGTTGATCATCTGGCACTCGGTGATGTCGATGTCGCCGATCTCCACCGCGAAGCCCAGTTCGTCGATCTGCATTTCCACCGCGACTTCGCCATGGCGGATCTCGCCGGCAAACGGATGGCTGTGCGCGTAGCCGCGCTGGGTCGCATAGCCGACCGCCAGCAGGAAGCCTTCGTCGCCGCGGGCGAGATTCTGCAGGCGCGTCGGGCGATCGGCGGGAAACGACAGCGGCTCGCGCGACAAGTCGCCCGGTTCCGGTGCGTTTTCCCGCACGCGTTCCTGCTCGATCAGCCCTTCCTTGTCGAGCATCGACAGCACGCGCGGCATCGCGTCCGCGGACGCCGCCTTCGCCGGAATAGTTGCATCGCTAATTGGTTCGCCTTCGGCGAGCAAGGTGAAGTCGAGCAGACGCTGCGTGTAATCGTAGGTGCCGCCCAGCATCTGGCCGCCCGGAATATCCTTGAACGCCGCCGAGATGCGGCGCTCGACGCACATCGCCTCAGTATTCACCGGCAGCGTGTAGCCGAAGCGCGGCAGCGTCGTGCGATAGGCACGCAGCAGGAAGATGGCCTCGACCAGATCGCCGGCGGCCTGCTTGATGGCGAGCGCCGCGAGGTCTTCGTCGTAGACCGAGCCTTCGGTCATCACGCGCGCCACGGCCAGCCGCATCTGCTCGCGTATCTGCGCGACGGACAACTCGGGCACGGCGAGATCGCCGCGGCGCTGCTTCGCGAGTACGTCCCATGAACGTTCGATGGCGCGTTCGCCACCCTTGACCGCGACGTACATCAGTTCACCTCCACGTGAGTCGTGCGCGGTAGGCCGATCAGCGAGCCTCCCGCGACAAAACAGCAGTCGATGCCGCAGGGAAACAGTGCGGCGAGCGCCGCACGTTCGCGCCAGAACCCGGGCGGCAGACCCGCGATGCCGACCGTACGCGTCTGCGCGATGCCCGGACCGCTCCATACGAGCGGCTCGCCTTCCGTCAGCGACGGCACGCGGATGAACAGCGTCGCCGACGTTTCGGGCGTCTCGGGGTCGCCGTGCGAGAACGCATCGAGGGAAGGCATGTTGCGCGCGTCGTCGATATAGGCGAACGCGGCGGCGCGACGGTCGCGTGTGAGCGGCGCGCTCGCATGGAAGCGCAGCGCGTCGCCGAGCACGGAATCTTCGCGCTCGACGAACACCGGCGTCGAATAATCCGCCAGCGCCAGCAACGCGGCGAACGCCGCGAGCGGCACGCGTCCGGCAAGCGCGTCGCGCATCGCGTGATTGTCGGGCAGCGCGGCATCGATCGCGAGCACACTGCCGGGACGCGACAGTGCATCCAGCAACGCGCGGAACACGCGTTGCGCATCGTGTACGGGATCGTTGAAGCCGGGCACGAGCGTGGTCATGTCGATCTGCATCATTCGCCTCTCACCATCGTGAAGAATTCGACCTTGGTCGCCGCCGCTTCCGCTTCCTTGCGACGCCGTTCGTCGGCGATACGCGCGGCCAGTGGCTCGATCAAACGCGTCTGCAGGCGCGCCCCGTGGGCCGGTGTCTGCAACAGCGCATCGGCGAGCGCGGCGAGGGTCGCCCGCTCCTTGTCGCGGCCCATGTGGACTGCGACGCCCACCGGCGCATGGCCGTCTGCGGTGCACAGGCGCAGCGTGGCGCGCGTCACGGTGGCTTCGCCGAGATTGAAGGCGTCGCCCGTGCCGCCGATGCGCCCGCGCACCATCGCCAGGCCGATGTCCGGCGCGCGCAGCCATTCATAGTCGGGCAGCGGCGCACCGTCGAGCGCCGCATCCAGCGCCTGTTTCAGCGCATCGCGCGGCGTGCGCGCCAGCACCGCCATCCAGGCGCGGCGGTTGCCGGCGTCGTGCGGCTCCATTGAAGTACTCATTGCGTTCCTCATGTCAGGAAGGATTCGGCCGTCGCATGCTACTCGTTGTCTGATCTAGTCGTCTAGACGTTTGGTCGTGTGGAGGGGGTTTCACATTTCCATCACGAGTTGCGCACTACAATCCAGAGAACGATATTCAAACGTACCGGAATGACAGCGACATGACATCGAACGCAATCCACGACAGCAACGCTCCCGGGCATGCGGTCGAACGCGGCGCGGGGGTCTCGGTGTGGCGGCAGATCGAGCAGATCCTCGCCGCGGAGATCGCGGCCAAGAGTTTCGGCGAGGAAGGCCGCCTGCCGAGCGAAGCCGAACTCGCCCGGCGTTTCGACGTGAATCGTCATACCGTGCGCCGCGCCATGCTGAGGCTGGCGGCCACTGGTCTGGTCAGCGTCGAACAGGGGCGCGGCACCTTCGTGCAACCGGGCGCCATCGACTACCAGATTGGCCGGCGCACGCGCTTCACCGAAAACCTGCGCAGCCAGAAGCACACCTCTGCCGGCGTCGTGCTCACTTCAGACCGCGTGAAGGCGGATCCGACCGTCGCCAAGGCGCTCTGCGTGCGCGCCGGCACGCTGGTCTATCAGATCGAAACGCGCCACGATTCCGACGGCATCCCGATGACCTACGCGCGCAACTGGTATCCGGCGGCGCGCTTCAACGGCTTGCCGGACGCCATCGATGCCGCGGGCGGCGTGAGCGCCGCGCTCGAACAGTTCGGCGTGAAGGATTACATGCGCAAGTGGAGCCGTATCGGCAGCGTGCTGCCTTCGTCGGAAGTGGCGCGGCGTTTGCAGATCAACCGCCAGCAGCCGGTGCTGTGGGTCGAGAACGTCGATGTCGACGAGGAAGGCGTGCCGATCAAGTACGGCTTCACGCACTTCGCAGCGGACCGTGTGCAACTGATGGTCGAGCACGGCTCATGATCGTCGCGCAGGTGCATGCCCGCCACCCCCGCGTGGCGCTGTATTACGCGCCGCCCGCCTCGTCCGCATGGTGGCGCGAAGGCTGCGAATGGCTCGGTCGCGATCCCGAAAGCGGCCGCGAGAGCACGACTCCCGCGCACGACGTCACGCAAGCGCCGCGCCGCTACGGCTGGCACGCCACGCTCGTCGCGCCCTTTCACATGGCGCCCGGCGTCGAACTCGCGGATGTGCTCGCGTCGGCGCGGGCCTGGGCCGGCACGGTGCCGCGCTTCGAGATCGCGATGCGGGCGGAGGCGCTCGGCCGCTTCGCCGCATTGCGTCCCGCTGCCGCGCAGGACGACGCCACGCTGCGCGCACTCGCCGGCGACGCGCTCATCGCGCTGGCGCCGCTGCGCAAGCGGCCTTCGCACGAGAGCATCGAGCGGCGCATCACGGAAGGCATGAGCGCCCGGCAGATCGAACTGCTGCGTGAATGGGGCTACCCGTACGTGTTCGACGAATATCGCTTTCACATGACACTCTCCGATTCACTCGACGATGCCGGCCAGCGTGACGCGGTCGTGTCGGACTGGACGCGGCGCGTCGATATGCTGGGCGCGTTGCCGGTCCACGGCGCGGCGCTCTTCGTCGAACCGGAGCCGGGCGCGCCCTTCATGCTGTGGCAGCGCCTGCCGTTCAACAACGTACAGGATGGAGCATGAGCGGAGTGGACAGCACGAAACTGATCTATGTGATGGGACCGTCGGGTGCGGGCAAGGACTCGCTGCTCGGGTTTGCGCGCGAACGCGTCGGGACGCGGGTGATGTTCGCGCATCGCTACATCACGCGCGCCGTCGCGGACGGCGAGAATCACATCGCGCTCACGCACGATGAATTCGCCTCGCGGCTTTCGTATGGCCTGTTCGCGATGCATTGGGAGAGCCTCGGGCTGCGCTACGGCATCGGCATCGAACTCGATGCATGGCTCGCGCGCGGCATGCCGGTAGTGGTGAACGGTTCGCGTCAGCACGCCGGGCTCGCCCTTGACCGCTATCCGCACGCGCAGTTCGTGCATATCGATGCAACGCCCGCCGTGCTGGCCGCCCGCCTCGCGCGGCGCGGCCGTGAAGATGCACGGCAGATCGAGGCGCGTCTTGCGCGGCGTCCTGCGTTCGCGTTGCCGCCGCAGGCGAACCTCGTGCATATCGACAACTCAGGCATGCTCGCGGATGCCGGCACGCAGTTTCTCGACGTGCTGACGTTTGGCAGTCACGTTTGAGGGCGTCTATGCGACGGCCGTGTCTTCCGGACCCCACCCTGGAATGTTCAGGTAATAGCGCGTCGAACGACCTGCGCCCACCCTGCGCAGTAGCGCCATGTCCTCGAGTTCGATGAGTTCACGCGAGGCCGTCGCCCGCGAGGTGCCGCCGATGCTCTCGTACTTCCTGGTGCTCATGCCTCCCTCGAAACCCTCGGGACCGGCGTCGAACAGCAGGTTGACGACTTTGCGCTGCCGGGGCGTGAGTGCCTTGTCCTGATGATTCATCCAGAAAATGGCTTTCTGGAGCGCGGCGTCCACGGCACTGGACGCTTCCTCGCAGGACACCCGCACTTGTTCCACGAACCACAGGACCCATTCGGTGACATCGAGATCGCCGTGCTGGGCGCGTTCGAGTTGCTCGTAGTAGTCGCGTCGCTTGTCGAGCAAGCGCTGCGAGGTCCGGATCAGGCGGCTGACCTCGCCGCTGTCGCGCGCCAGCACCAGGTCGATGAGCACTCGACCAATGCGACCGTTCCCATCCTCGAAGGGATGGATCGTTTCGAACCACAGGTGAGCGAGCGCAGCCTTGACCAGCGTGTCGTGCTCGGTCTTTGCGTTGAACCACTCCAGGAACATTTGCATTTCCGCCGGGACGCGGGCCGATGAGGGTGCTTCGTAATGGACCCGTTCGCGCCCGACTTGCCCGCTGACGATCTGCATCGGCTCGGCATGCTCGCGGTATGCCCCAACCAGAATCTTGACCATGCCCGAGTAACCGGTCGGGAAAAGAGCCGCCTGCCACGCACATAAACGGTCATGCGTAAGCGGAGCGTTTCTTTGCAGCACGGCATCATCCATGATGTCGAGCAGGCCTTCGACGTTCCGAGGCGCGTTGGGACCATCCTGATTGCCGACGCCCAGTCGCCGTGCCACGGACGAGCGCACGGCGGCGAGATCGATGCGCTCGCCCTCGATCGCTGCCGTCGCGACAGCATCCTGGCTCCAGGCCTCGGCGGCGAGTTCGAGGCGCTGGTCGAAGCGCAGACCCGCCAGCTTGCCTTCAACGATCCCCTGAATCCGGTGCGCGCGAGCCAGCTCGCCGCCAACGCGAACGGCGTCGTAATGCATGCCGGGCCACGTGGGGGCTTGCCAGATGAGCGATGGAGGCGATGACATGGCGCTGGATGGGCCTTGAGGCGATTAGCTCACTATTCGACTCGCATTTTGAGTCGAATCAGTATAGCCCATGAGGCGATTGGACGCTTAATCGACTCAAATCATGAGTCGATTAAGCGTCCAGCAAAAACGCCTCAGATCACCCGCTCCCGCACCCAGCCTGACACGAGATCGATCAGCGACACGATGACGATCACGATCAGCATCACCGCCGCCGTCTGCGCATAGTTGAACGAGCGGATCGCCTCGTACAGCACGACGCCGATCCCGCCTGCGCCGACCATGCCGACGACCATCGCCGAGCGCACGTTCGACTCGAAGCGATACAGCGCGAACGAGATCCACAACGGCAGGACCTGCGGCAGCACGCCGTAGATGATTTCATCGAGACTGCTCGCACCGGTGGCGCGCACGCCTTCGGCGGGGCGTGCATCGACGGCTTCGACCGCTTCCGCAAACAGCTTGGCGAGCACACCCGTCGTGTGCACCCACAGCGCGAGCACGCCCGCGAACGGCCCGAGCCCCACGGCGACGATGAACAGCATCGCGAAGACCATCTCGTTGATCGCGCGGCACGCGTCCATCAGGCGGCGCACGGGTTGCGAGATCCAGACGGGTGCAATGTTCTGCGCCGACAGCAGCCCGCACGGCACGGCGCAGACCAGCGCGAGCGCCGTGCCCCACACCGCGACCGCGAGCGTCACGATCATCTCCTGCACATACGTGCGCCATTCGGTGAAGTCGGGCGGGAAGAAGTCGCGCGCGAACTGGCTCATGTTGCCCGATGCACCGAGCAGATCCAGCGGACGCATGTCCGCGCTATGCCAGGACAGGCCGAGCACGGCCACGACGGCGATCCAGCCGAACATCGACATCCAGCTGCGCTTTCCGGCCGCCGCATGCGCGGGACGCGCGATGCCGGCCTCGAACGTGGTGACGTCGAGCGGCTTCATTTACTTCGCCGCCGGGTTGTCGAGCGCGGCGATCTTCTGGTCGAGCGCGGCGACCTGGGCCTTCTTGTCGGCGTCGTCGAGATTGGCATTGTTCTGGATCTGCTGCTGCTTCTGGAACAGCGCCATCTGGCGAATCGGCACGAGCTGCGCGTCCGAGGAATCCGCGAAGCCCGAATAGCCGGAGATTGCGTTGATCACCTGCTGCTCGTGCGGATCCTTCTGCGCGTAGTGATCGAAGAAGGTGCGCAGCTTGTCCTTCGTGGCTTGCGGAAGGTCACGGCGCCACACCAGCGGGTCCGACGGAATCAGCGGCGACTTCCACAGCACCCGCACCTTCGGATACAGCTCGGGATGCTGGGTCTTGATGGTATCGAGCATGTCGGTGTTGTTGGTCGCGACGTCCACCTTGTCGTTGACCACCGCGAGCATGTTCGCTTCATGGCTCGACGGCAGCACGCTCTTGAAGGCCGTCTTCGCGTTGATGCCGTTCTTCGCGAACAGATAGTACGACGGCACCAGTGTGCCCGACGTCGAGTTCGGATCGCCGAAACCGAGGTTGATGTCCTTCGTGTTCTTCAGCACCTGGTCGAGCGACTTCCACTTGCTGTTGGTGTTCGTGATGAGCAGCGAGTAGTAGCCTGCCTCGCCGTTCTTGTACTTCACCTTCGCGAAGACCTCGCCGTTCGAACGGTCCACGGCCTCGATCGCCGAAGCATTGCCGAAGAAGCCGATCTGCACCTTGTTGAAGCGCATGGCTTCGATGATGCCGGCGTAGTCGGTCGCGAAGTAGGCCTTCACGTCGAGGCCGGTCTGCTTGTTGAGATCGTCGATGAGCGGCTGCCAGCGTTGCTTGAGCGCGGCGGAAGAGTCCGTCGAGATGATGCCGAAGTTGATCGTATCGGCCAGAACGGGCTGCGTCAGGAGACAGGCAAGCGCGGCGCCAGCCAGGATGAAACGGGCTGCTTTCATGGTGCGATCCAGAGAGGGGTTGGTTCGAAATTCAGGAGCCGGCCGCCGATGCGAACACCGGCGAGGCATGCGCGCGTTGATCGGTGGCTTCCGACGGCTGTGTGTCCGTGCGATCCTGCGCGGCGCGCTGCGTCGTCAGCAGTTCATCCGCCGACGCGCCGTACAGCTCGCGCAGCACCGGCGGCGTCAGGCGCTCGGAGGCGCCGTCGAACACGACGCGGCCGTCGCGCAACGCGATGGTGCGCGGACAGTACTTCATCGCGACATCGATCTGATGCAGCGACACCACGACCGTCAGGCCATGCTCGCGATTGAGCGACTGCATCAGGTCCATGACGCGGCGCGCCGATTCGGGATCGAGCGACGCGATCGGCTCGTCCGCGAGCACGATGCGCGCACGCTGCACCAGCGCGCGGGCCAGCGCGGCACGCTGCTGCTGGCCGCCGGAGAGATTGCTGGCGCGTTCCAGCGCGTGCTCGCCGATGCCCATCGCGGTCAGCGATTCCAGTGCAAAGCTGCGCTCGCCGCGCGGAAAGCGGCCCGTCAGACGGCGCCACAGCGACACGCGGGACAGCGCGCCGATCAGCACGTTGGTCAGCACCGTGAGACGTCCGACCAGATTGAACTGCTGGAATACGAAAGCGACGTCGCGGCGAATCGAACGCACTTCGCGCACGATCTTGCCGTTCTGCTGGATCGGCCGGCCGAGCAAGGTGACGTGCGACGGCGCGGGGTCGGATGCCGTGAAGCCGGCGATATGCCGCAGCAACGTGGATTTTCCCGATCCCGACGCGCCGATCAGCGCGACCATCTCGCCCTCCTGCACGCGCAGATCCACGGAATCCAGCGCCTTGCGGCCACTCCTGAACGTCTTGGTGAGACGCTCGATGCGAATTGCGTCCATAGTTTCCCTCGATGGCGTGCGCCGGACGGGCGCGCTGAAACGTTCGGGAGATTCTAGGAAGCCGATGTGACGTCCCGGTGACGCGCATGAGACGTCTAGATGAATACATCACTTGGACGGACATCGTCTTGAGACGATCGAGTAGATATGCGATCCGAACGAGCATTCACCTTTCAGCGCGTGCGCGCCATGATGGACCCCACAGATGCAGGACACATTACTCGGGACACCATCATGAACACAATCCATACGGATGTCGCCATCATCGGCGCGGGCAGCGCGGGACTTTCCGCGTACCGCGCGGCGAAGGCGGCGGGTGCAACGGCGCTTCTCATCGAAGGCGGCGCGCACGGGACGACCTGTGCGCGCGTCGGCTGTATGCCGTCGAAGCTGCTGATCGCAGCCGCGGATGCCGCGCATCATGCGCGTCACGGCGACGCGTTCGGCGTGCATGTGGACGGCGCGGTGCGCATCGATGGCCATGCGGTGATGGCGCGCGTGAAGTGTGAACGGGATCGCTTCGTCGGCTTCGTTGTCGAGGGTGTCAATGCCCTGCCCGCCGCAGACAAGCTGACCGGCTACGCGCGCTTCATCGACGACCGCTGGCTGATGGTCGGCGAGCATACGAAGGTTCACGCGAAGGCTGTCGTGATCGCGACGGGATCGAGCCCGGTCATGCCGGCGATGGTTCGCGCGCTCGGCGACCGTGCCGTCATCAACGACGACGTGTTCTCCTGGGACGACCTGCCGAAGCGCGTTGCCGTGGTCGGCGCGGGCGTCATCGGGCTGGAACTCGGGCAAGCGTTGGCACGGCTCGGCGTGCGGGTGACGGTGCTCGGCGCGCGCGGACGTGTGGGTCCGCTGACCGATCCCGCCATCCGCGCCTATGCAGAACGGACCTTCAGCGAGGCCTTCCGCTTCGAGCCGCGCGCGAATGTGCAGGCAGCCGTGCGCGAAGGCGATGAAGTGCGGCTGCGCTACGTTGCGGACACGGGCGAAGTGCGCGAAGACACGTTCGAATACGTGCTGGTGGCGGCGGGCCGCAAGCCGAACATCGGCGGACTCGGACTTCGCGATACATCGCTGGAACTCGATGCCGAGGGCATGCCCGTCTACGATGCGCGGACCTTGCAGGCCGGTACGCATCCGGTGTTCGTCGCCGGCGATGCCAACGGCGTGCTGCCCTTGCTGCACGAAGCCGCCGACGAAGGCCGCGCCGCGGGTGCCAACGCCGCGCGTGTCGCACGGGGCGAGCAGGCCGAGCCGCTCGAACGGCGCGCGCCGCTGGCGATCGCCTTCACCGACCCGGGCATCGCGATGGTCGGGGCACGTCATGCCGACCTTGCGCCCGGATCGTTCGTGACCGGCGAAGTGAGCTTCGAGGATCAGGGTCGCAGCCGCGTCATGCTGAGGAATTGCGGGCTCATGCATCTCTATGCCGAGCGTGCGACCGGCCGGTTCATCGGCGCGGAATGGATCGGGCCGGATGCGGAGCATATCGCGCATCTGCTGGCGTGGGCGCTGCAGATGAAGCTCACCGTCGACGACATGCTGCGCATGCCGTTCTACCATCCGGTGGTCGAGGAAGGTCTGCGCACCGCGCTGCGCGACGCCGCGCTCAAGCTGGCGTGAGGGTCGCGGCTGCGAGGGCATCGGCACGCACGTAGAATGACTTCATGCCGATGCCTCCCGACACCCCTCAGTCCCGCCAGCCCGATCTGCCGCTCCACACGCCCAGCACGGCCTCGCTCGCGGTGGCCGCGACCATCGCGATGATCGCGTGGCTCGCCTTCGCAGCACAGACGGACATCACCATCGCGCGGTTCGCCGGGCGCGGCTTCTCCGTCCTGGATGGCGTCGCGCGCATGAGCAGCTATCTGACGAACCTGACCGTGCTGCTGACGGCGTTCTGCTTCACCTGCGTCGCCACGCGCGCGCGTTTTCCGGTCGCGCGCTTCTTTCGACGGCCAACTGTCGTGACAGCGGTCGTCGTATACATCGTCTTCGTGGGGATCGCGTATAACGCGCTGCTGCGCTATCTGTGGACGCCGTCGGGTTATCGCGCGCTCGTCAACGAGTCGCTGCATACCGTGGTGCCCGCGCTCGCCGCGTTGTACTGGTTCCTGTTCGTGCCGCGCTTTCACCTGTCGCTCAGGCGTTGTTTGCTGTGGCTCGTCTATCCGCTCAGCTATCTCGTCATCACGCTGTGGCGCGGCAGTCTCTCCGACTTCTATCCGTACCCGTTCATCAACGTCTCGGAACTGGGCTACGAACGCGTGCTCGTCAACGCGACGATGCTGGTCGCTGCCTTTCTCGTTCTGATGGGCGTGTTCCTGGCGATCAATCATCGTCGCGAGGATCTGAGCGTCGCGGACCCGGAGGACGAATCGGGCGATTCGTCCTCCGGCCGCATCGATTAGCTTAGGCAAGCTCAGGCGGGCTTCGTGTCGAACATCAGCAGATCGACGCCCGCCTGCGCGAAGTTGGCGAGATCGCCGGCCGTCTTTTGGCCTTGCTCCGAACCCAGCGCACCTTGAATCGCTTCGAGCGAATCGAATTCCAGCAGCGCCACGAGGTGATACGGCGAATCCCCCGACGCCACCGCCACCGGCCCCGTGCTCACCTCATACTTGCGCAGGCCCGGTAGCGTCTTCGCGAGCGGCGCGTGGGTCGAAACGTAGTAATCGTCGAATGCCTTCGTGTCGGACGGTTTCTTGTAGAGCGCTACGAGCTGGGCCATCGTGATGTCTCCTGTGGTTGTTACCGCCGGGAAAGCAGGCGGAAGGGGCTACTGCTTTTCGAGTTGCAGATAGATGCGCTGCACGTTCTGCGGCTGGGCGATCGCGTAGAGCTTGTAGGTGCGGAACGCCGGGACCTGCACCGTGTGCATCGCCTCGGTCAGCCCGACGCCGTTCTTGTAGGCCTGCCTCACCGCCGCATCGAGTTCGCGCAGATAAACGCCGGTCTGCAGGATGTCGTCGTCGGGCATGGGCGGCCCGAAGCCGGGAACGACGGTATGCAGATCGAGCGCATGCAGGTTTTCGAGTGCCGCGAGCCAGCCGGGAATCTGCTCGTTGCGCAACTCGGGAATGCGTCCATTCGACACAAGCGCGCCCGCGAAGAGCACGCCGGTCTGGGTATCGAGCACCGCGAGGTCGCCAGGGGTGCTCGCGGGACCGAAATGCAGCAGTTGCAGCTTCCGACCGCCGCTTTCGAGCTCCGTTGTGCCGTTGACGGTTTCATCGGGCACGGTCACGCGCGAACCAGCCATCTCGTCTTCGCCGAGCGTCTTGCGCAGGTTCGCCAGACAGATCGAACAGCGCTCGCGAATCAGCTGCGCCGCGCGGGCATGCGCGAGAATCGGCACGCCCTGGTCGCGAAATGCTGCCGCGCCGAACACGAATTCCGGCGCCTGGTGCGTGATGATGACGCGCGTGACCGGCAGCGGCGTGACCTTGCGGATCGCCTCGAGCATCGCGCGGCCATAGCGGTAGGACGGTCCGGTGTCGATCACCGTCACGCCATCCGTCCCGACAACGAAGCCATTGTTCGCGACGATGCCGTGATTCGCGGGCGCGACCGCGCCGTTGTCGCCGATGAACGCATACACGCCCGGCGCGATGGCAACCGGCGCGGGCATGCCGCTCAGCGCCGCCTGCGCGAGCGCGCTCGCCGCGAGCAGCCAGTGCCCGACGAACCACGCACGAAAACGCGCATGCCAGCCGCGCCGCGTCATTTCATCGCCGAGGTCTGTGCGCTGCCGGGCTGGGCATTGACCGCCACGGCGCCATCCCACGACTTGCTCTTCGTGTCTTCGATATGCGCCTGCAACTCGCCCGTGCCGCTCGGCACGAAGTAGAAGCGGAAGTTGGGGTTCTCGCTGATCGAGAAGTTGACGTTGGCGGTCATCACGGGCTTGCCGGCATACGTGACGGCCACCTTGCGAACGAAATACGCCGACGCGTAGTTGCGCGTGATCTGGTTCATCGCCATGCCGGTGCGGTTCGGATGACGCACCATCACCTGCGCGAGTTCGGGCTTGCCGCTCACCGGCGCGCCTTCGGTACGCAGCCTGACCTCGCCGGCGGCGCGCTCGGCGGCGTCGTCATCCTTGTCGGCGGGTGCGGAACAGCCGCCCGAAGCCTTCACGAAACGCACCGCGCTGTAGAGCTTGCCGTCGTTGGTCTCGGCGACGACACGCATGAACGTATAGTCCTCGACCCGCACGCGCGTTTCGATGGTCGCGATGCCCGATTCCGGCGTGAATTCGAACGAACCCGCATATGGCTCCGGATTCTCGTCGATGAACAGGTACACCGCCTTGATGTAATGCGTCGGCGTCTGCGGAAACTGCGCATTGATCGCGATGGGCACGACGGAAGCGTCGGCGGCGCGCGCGGGGGCATCGAGCTTGATGACCGCGTCGCCGTGACGGTCGATCGTCCGGTCCTTGAAGGTGCCTTGCCTGAAGTCCTGCCAGCGCGCGTTCTGGTCGGGATTGTCGTCGGGCTGCGCAGCCTGTGTCGATATTGAAACAAGCAATGGAACAAGCACGGCGGAAGCGAAGCTCGCAGCCGTTACGAAGCGAGCGCCAAACCCTGCGGTCTTCATGATGTCCCTCCAGTGCGCCGCGGCGCTACTGTTCCCACTCCAGTTCCGCATAAGCGGCTGTCACATTGCGGCGATGGTATTCGTCGTACAGGAGCCACTTGCCGCGTTCATCCACACCGACACTGTCCACCGCCTGCTGCAACGTCTCGCCCTTCTTGATGGCTGCACGCACATCGCGCGCCAGCTTGGCGAGATAGTCTGCTTCGGCATCCAGCGCCTGCGGCCAGGGCGGATCCAGCGGACCATGACCGGGCACGACATGACGCGGTTTCATCTGCCGAATGCGCGCGATGTCGTCCAGCCAGCCCATCACGCTGCCGTCCACTACCGGAATGCATCCGGCGAACAGCAGGTCGCCGGTCCACAGCGTGCCGCTCTTCTCATCGTATACCGTCAAGTCGTTGTTGGTATGCGCGGTTTTCCAGGTGCGCAAGGTCAACGTGCGGCCGCCCAGATCGAGCGTGCCTTCGCCGTGGATGCTCTGCGTCGGCGGGACGATCTCGCTGCCCTCCGCCGCCGCGCCGAGTTCGCGATGCAGCGCGCGCAGATAGTTGTCGGCGCGTGCGGCTTCGGCCTGCGCCAGGCTCGCGTTGCCGACGAACTGCGGATGATCGTCCTTGAACGCCGCATTGCCGAAGATGTGATCCGGATGCATGTGCGTGTTGATCACATAGCAGACCGGCAGCGGCGTGACCTGGCGGATGGCGGCGCGCAACGCGCGGCCTTCCGCGAGCGTGCCGCCGGTGTCGATCACGGCGACACAACGCGTCCCGACGACAAAGCCCACGTTCGCGATGTCGCCGCCGTTCGCAGACGTCGCGAGCGCGTCATGGCCGCGATGCGCGTAGTTGCCTGGTGCAATCTGCGTGACCGGCAAGGGCGTCTGTGCGCGCGCGATGCTTGCGCATGCAAGCAACCCGAGCAACATGAGCGACATGAGCAACGCGCCGCGCGATGCCGTCCCCATCACGCGCCGCCCGCTTGCGCGAGGCGCTTCGGGCGGCGCACGCCGAACGGCGCGTATTCCTGTTCGAGGAACGGCTCGGCGTGTTCGAGCAGGAAGCGGCGAAACGCGAGACAGGTCGGCGAAAGCTGCTTCGAACGCGAATGCACGAGTTGCCAGGTGCGCTCGACCGGCGTGCCGTTCACGTCGAGTATGCAGATTTCGCCGGTGCGCAGTTCGAGCGACAGCGTGTGCAAGGAGATGAGGCTCACGCCCATGCCGGCCATCACGGCCTGCTTGATGGTTTCGTTGCTGCCCAGCGTGACGCTGCGCGCGGGCACGAAGAGGTTCTGTCGAAACACATGCTCCGCAACCGCGCGCGTGCCCGAACCGGGCTCGCGCAGCAGGAAGGTGTCGTGCGCGAGTTCCTGCAGGTCGAAACCGCGTGCGTGCCGCAAAGGATGCGACAGCGGCGCGACGATCACGTGCGGATGATAGGCAAGCGGTTCGGCGGTGGTGCCGAGCTCGGGCGGCGGACGGCCCATGATGGCGAGATCGGTGGCGTTGTCCTGCAGCAGACGCAGCAGCGTTTCACGATTGCCGACCGAAAAGTGCACATCGACCTTCGGATACTGCTGCGAATACAGCGCCAGCAGCTTGGGCGCGAAGTAGGTGGCGGAACTGACGATGCTCACCGCAATCGAGCCGCTGTCCGCCTGCGTGAGCGACATCATCGCGTCTTCGGCGTCCTTGATTTCACCGAGGATGCGGCTCGCATGATGCGACAGGCGCTCACCGGCTTCGGTCAGCGCAAGGCGCCGCGCCACGCGTTCGAAGAGCGGCAGGCCGATGGCGTCTTCGAGCTGGCGAATCTGCATCGATACGGCGGGCTGCGTCAGGTGCAGTTCCTCGGCCGCGCGCGCGAAGCTCGGGCAACGCGCCGCGATGACGAAGATCTGCAACTGCCGAAGCGTGAGAGAGCGGATGAAGTTCACGAACGAGCGCCCTCTGGCCGGAGCGCCAGTGGCGTCGTGATCGGGGAAGCCTTGCGCATGGTGATCGACTTCGCCATCGTGCTTCTCCGTGCCGAGGTCCGTTGCTGAGGTCGGTTCCTGCCGGGCCGATTCTACTCCAGCGAATCGGCCCGAAAAACCGGTACAAGCACGGTCCTGCTCTTACCCGCGCACGGCAGACCTCAGAACACGCTCCCCCCGGGCGAAGGCGGCTGCGGCGTCGCGGACGAATACGCACCCCAGGCCGGCGACGGCGCGCTCGACCCCAGCGTGAAATCGATCGTCCCGCCGTTCTTCAGTGTGGCGAGCGGCAGCCACGTGCTGTTGTAGGCCGCGCCATTGACCTTCATCGACTGGATATAGGTCTGCACCGAGTTGGCCGTAAGGGTCAGCGCCTGGCCGTTGCCGAGATGGATCACGGCGCTGGTGAAACGCGGACTGGCGACCGTCAGGCCCGGCTCGCCGGGAATGAGCGGATACAGTCCCAGCGCGGCCCACACGAACCAGCCCGAGGTGGCGCCTTCGTCATCGTTGCCCGGCAGGCCCGATGGCGTCGCGAGGTACTGGGTCTCGGCGATGTTGGCGACCGCCGCCTGGGTGAGATCCGGCCGGCTCGTCCAGTTGAACAGCCAGGGCGTCGCGAACATCGGCTCGTTGGTCATGATCAGTTGCGGCTCGAAGGCCGTGAGCCGGGCGATCACCGCCTGATCGCCACCGAGCAGCCCGAACAATCCGCCGATGTCGTGCGGCACCATCCACGTGTACTCCTCGGCGGTGCCTTCGACGGGATCGGTCGTCGTGTAGGCCGGCCACGTGCCGTTCTGGTTGCGCGGCTGGAGCTGCGTGACCGATACGCCGTTCAGCTTGGTCGCGTTGTACCGCATGACGTTGGCCCAGTTGTGCGAGCGCGCGAGCAGCTTCGTCGCGTTCACCGAATCACCCATGGCCTGAACGAACTGCGAGACGGCGAAGTCGGTGCTGGCATATTCCAGGGTCGTCGAAGACGTGCCGTTGCTATGGCTGGAATCAATGACGATTCCCGCATCGTCCGGCAGGTAGCCAAGCGCAATGTACTTGCTTAGTCCAGGCAGCACCGTGTGTCCAACGCAGCTCGCCGACGCATCGGTCTCGTCGTTGAGCATGATCTTCAGGGCGGACGCCGTGTCGAAGTCGGTCGCGCCGTACAGGTAGCTTTCGGCGACGATGGTGGACACCGTGTCGGCGGGCATCACGTTGCTGTTGTTCGTGCCTTCGATCCACTGGGGAAACGCGTTGCCGCACGCAAGGCCGTCGTTGACCAGCGACTGCATCATGTCGCTGGTCTGCTGCGGCGCGGTCAGCGCCATCAGCGGCATCAGCGAGCGATAGGTGTCCCAGCTCGAAAACGTGGTGTATTGCGCACGCGTCTGGCCCGCGCTGTTGGTGCCCGCGTTGGCGCTGGGCGTCGACAGCGGGATGAAGTTGCTGTCGTACTTCGGCTGCGAGTTGAAGACCGGATAGTCGCCGTTGGCGTCACTGATCAACGAAGGCGCAAGCGACGCGTGATACAGCGCCGTATAGAAGTCCGTCGTGTCGCTCGCGCTGCCGCCGCTCACCTGGATCGTGTTCAGACGCGTGTTCCAGGCGGTGTCCGCGTTCGCGCTGGCGGTATTGAAGGTGACGAGCGTATTGCCCGCGCCGGCCTGTTCCTGCTGCAAGTTGGCCTGCGCATTCGCGACGCTGACGTAGGAAAGACCCACCCGCATGGTCACGACCAGCGGCGCCGTCTTGGAAGGCGTGAAGTTCAGCGTGGCCGTCGAGTTCATCACGCTGGACGTGAAGGGTTGATCGAACGTGACGTAGAAGTAGACGGGATAGGACTGGTTGTCGCTGCAGAAATTGCCGCCCAGCCACACGCCCTGCACCGTCTGAGGCGCGCTGCTGCCGCCCGGCACGATGTTTCCGCCCCACGGATGGTCATGCGAATCGGCGGTCATCGTCAATTGCGCCGCTTGCCCGGCGGGAAAGGTGAAACGGCCAAGGCCGGTGCGCTGCGTGGCGGTGAGTTCCACCTGGATGCCGTCGTTCAGCTTGACGCTGTAGTAGCCGGGCTTGGTCGTCTCGTTCGTGGGAGAGAACGCGCCGGACGTGCCGGGCATCACCGGCAGGCCGCCGCCGCCGTCGCCGCAACCCGTGCCGCTCAGGTGCGTCAGGCTGAAGTCCTGGATGGTCGTGGCGCCGTTGAAATAACCGGTCGTGGTCCAGGTGTTGATGCCGCCGGGATTCGGCGTGTCCGGTCCCCACTGCACCATCCCGAACGGCAGCCCGGCGAGCAGCGACGTCGCGCCGCCGTTGTCCGTGCCGATCCGTTCGTTCACGTTCGGCGTCAGGTGCATGACGACGGGGGCCGGCGCCGACGCGGCCGGCTTCGCCGTCGTGCCTGGCGTGACCGGAGCAATCGGTGTGGTCGGCGTGACCGGCAGAATCGGCGTGCCACTGCCGCTGCCTTGCATCGTATTGCTCACGGCCGGCGAGTTAGCGACCGGCGCCGTGGCCGATGTGCCATCGCCGCCCGTCGAGGGAGCAGGCGCCGGCGGAGCCGCGGCGGGACCGCCCGCTGTCGCCGGTGCAGCAGCATGCGCGGCGCCGCCGCTCGAACTCGAATCACCTCCACAGCCGCTCAACAGGCCCGCCACGGCCAGCACCACAAGCCATTCGCTTAGTCTCTTCAAGGTCGTCTCCAGGTGGACTTCGCCCGGCTTCCGCCGCGAGACGCTTGCGCGCACCGCGTCGGAGCCGGGCATTTCGAGGCCCCCGAGAGCGCCCGCCCACCGGGCGCCACGGGAGTGCCCTCACTGCGTTCTTTGTGCGAACGGCTGCGTGTAGTCCGCGGCCGGCCCGGACGGCGGAGTCAGCGCGGACCCGCTTGCCCATGGCGTGTAGGTGGATGAAAGCGTGTAGCTCAGCGTGCCGCCATTGGCGATCGCCGCGAGCGGCAGCCACGAGCCCTTCCATTCCTGGCCGTTCAACTTGACGGACGAAATGAACGGCTTGTTGTTGAGCAGCGCGTTGTCGTCGGTTTCGATACGCAGCTTCTTCGTGCCGTCGCCCAGCCAGATCGTTGCACCGCCGAACTGCGGCGTCGACATCGCCAGACCCGGTGCGGACGGAATCACGGGATACAGTCCGAGCGATGCCCACACGTACCATCCCGACAGCGCCCCCATGCCGTCAGTGCCCGGCAGCCCGCCCGGATCATTGCGGAAGGTCTGCTTCATGATCATCGGGATCACCCACTGGGCGACCGTCGGATAGGTGGCCCAGTTGTAGGCCCAGGGCGTCTGCATCGAGGGCTTGCCGCCTATGTAGAACGTGCTGCCGCTCGCGCCGCTGTTGAGCGTCAGCGCACTGGGCGTCGGGCTGTTGAAGGGATCTTGAGGGTTGAGGCCGAACAGCGTATCGAGCCGCTGGATGGCCAGCGCATTGCCGCCGATCTGCGCGATCAGGGTGGTGTAGTCGTGCTGGGCGGTCCAGAGGTAGTTCGGCTCCGTGGCTTGCAGAAAGCCGCCGTTGTTCGTTCCGGAAAAGTCCCACTGACCCTTCGAATCCTTGGGCACCAGCCCCACGGTCTCGCCGAAGTACTGCTGACTGGCCGGAATGCTGGCGTTGAGGAGGTTGAGCCAGTTGCTCGCGCGGCTGTGCAGTGTCGCGATGCTGGCTGAATCCTGCTGGTTCCCCAGCAGGGCGAGAAAGTTGCCGACGGACTCGTCGGTCGTCTGGAACTCCAGGGTCAACGATCCCGCGGGCGATGTGGGAACCAGGTCTGTCGGGACGTAGCCGTTCTGCGAATAGAAAAGGCCCGCGTCCTGCGCATAGGAGGTGCCGCTGCCCTCCAGAATGCTGGTGACGTTATTGCATCGCCCCGCGGTGAACGCGCCGCCCGGCGCCGTGCCGAACGCGGACTGCAGCATGTACTTGCGGGCCGTCGAGGTATCGAAGCTGCGCGCACCGAAGGTGTATGCGCCGGCGATCGCATTCGGCGCAGGGTCGCCCTCCATCCCCACGGTATCGTCACTGCCGTCCACCCAGTGCGGGAATGCACCGCACTGCACGGCATCCGCAACGAGCGACTGCATCATGTCGCTGACCTCGGATGGGAACAGCAACGCCTGGAACTGCGTCAGCGATCGATAGGTATCCCACAGCGCGAAGCCCGAGTAGTGCGTCTTGTACGCCGTCGGGGCGCCGGGCACCGCAAACTGCCCGACGTTCACGGTCTTGCGCGCCGGCGCCGTGTTGGCCTGCGCGGTCAGATCCGTCTGCTGCATGCTGCGGTAATCGCCGTTGACGTCGCTGTAGACCGTCGGCCCCATCATCGTGCGATAGAGCGCCGTATAGAACTGGGTGACATAGTCGGTCGCCAACTGGAGCTGGGTTCCGCTGAGTGCGCTCATGGCGCCCGGTCCGGCGATATCCAGCTGCACCGCGTTGAGCCGGCGATTCCAGATCGCATCCTGGTTCCTGCGCACCGCGTCGAACGACCAGTCGGCGTTCTCGGTCGCCAGATTGAGCTTCGCGTTGTCCGCGCTGACCGACGAGATGCCGGCCTTCAGCTGGACCACCGTGGGGCCGTTCGTCGCGCTCGTCTTGAACGCGATCACCGCGGCGCCGTTGTAGATCTTGGTGGCGGCTGCATCGATCGGCGTATCGAAGACGATATAGAACGACACCGGCTTGTACCATGTGCCGTTGCAGAAGGTGCCGACCACGGTCTGGCCGGACACCACGCCTGTCTGCGTGTCCACCGAGAAATTCACCTGCGCGGCCGGCACGGGGCTCTTCATTGCGCCGCTGACGAGCGCGTCCACGACCAACGTCGGGGCCGTGCCCGCCGGAAACGTCAGCCGGGCCATGCCGGTGCGCGTCGTTGCCGTGAGCTCAGTGAGAATTCCGTTGTCGTCCTTGACGCTGTAATAGCCCGGCTGCGCAGACTCGTTCGCATGCGAAAACGAGGGCGCCGTGGTGCCCGGTATCATCGCCACCGCGCCCTGGCCACGGCAGCCGACACCGTTCAGATGCGTGAGGCTGAAGAAGTCGATGGTCGAATCGGAATATAGATAACCTCCCGAACCCGGGCTGGTCGGCGCACTGTTGCCGGGCGTATCCGGCCCGAAGTTCACCATGCCGAAGGGCGCCTGCGCGCCGGGGTTGAGATTGCCGGCAACCCCGATGAGTCCCGTGTCCGTCGGGGCGGTCCCAATGAATGGGTTGACGAATCGCGTCAGGCCCGTCATGTCGACGCGTGAAACGGCCGGAGTCGCGGAGGCCGTGCTCGCAACGGGTTTGGCCGCAACGGCAGCGGCCGGCGGCGCGCTGAGCGGACTCCTCACGACATTGGCCGGGCTGCTGGCCGGCGTGCTTGCGACGGCGCCCGGCGTGCTGGTCGGGGTGCTTCGAACTGGCGCTGCCGGCGCCGCAGGGGCCGCCGGGGCCAGCGTCGCCGTACCGGAAAGGGCGCCTGCTGGCGGGTTGGGATCGGAACTGCCTCCGCCGCAGCCGCCAAGCGCGACGACGCCAGCCAGGGCAATGGCCAGCTTGAAAAATTTGTTCATGATTTCCGCTGTTCTTTTGGTTTGATCAGGTCTCGACGCACTCGTCGAAGCGGGACGGGCAAGACAGCGGAATGGTTTGACGTTGCCGCCATCGTGCGCGATGGGCGTTCGTTCGAAAGTCGGGAACACGAACGTCCATGGGACCGAACGTTGATCGTCCGATCGCCCCGCTTCACGCGTTTGTTCAGCTATACGAATGGGCGTCCATCGATGACCCTGCGCAGCCGGGCGCCCGGCAGGTCATCGACGAATGCCACGGGATGAAGGTAACGCGGGCGCCGTGGTAACCGGCTTATTGCCGTTGCTTAGCGCGCGCCGGGTTTGCTGCGGGGAATCGGCATATGGCACGCCGATGACAGCCGGTTCAGTCGGGCCTGAGATGACGGCGGAAGGTCTGAAGAGGGGTGTTGCCAGGCGGATCGTGATCCGCCTGGCGCTGGTGCGGGACTGCTCGCTCAGCCGTTCAACTCAATTGCTGGCGCGAGGCGCGTTGGACGGCTTGACCGGTCCTCCGCCCGGCGTAGTCATGTTCTTGAGCGAGCCTTGATACGCGAGTGTTTCCTTCGCGAGCGGATGCGCGAAGTCGCCGCCGTCGCCGGGAATTTCCGTGCGGATCATCAGCAGATGTCCGGGCACGTCATCGGCCATCACGAACGTGTAGCGCTTGGCGAGATACTTCTTGAAGCGGTCCGCGTTGGGATCGTTCAGGTAAGGCTGGATGACGATCTGCTGTGCCTTCGCGTGCTTGCCGAGCCCGAGCGACTCGCTCGACACCGGCGTGATGGCTGGACCCGCCGCCAGCGCCATCCGCACGCGCTGCTGGAAGTAACGCCGCTGTCCGCCCGTCAGCTGTTCCATCTCGGCGATGTCATGTTCGAGAAAGTAGATGATCATCGGATTGCAAGGCAGCCCGCCCGGCACGTTGACGTTGCCCGTGCGGTCGGTCACGCGCGCGTCGTTGTGGCTGTTGCCGGGACTCATGACTAGCACGCGCACGGTGTCGTTCACCTTCGCGGGCGGCCCGGAGTAATCCACCGCATAGTCCAGTTCTGTCTGCGGCTCGACGCCGCTCAGATGCGGCTGCATGAAGAGCAAGCGCTCCGCCGGCGCGATCTGCACGGCCGGCGCCGACGCAGCGGGCGCATCCGCTGCCCTCGCCGTGGTCAGCATGTGCGCGGCGCACGCGAGAACACAAACGCCCAGTGCCCGCTTCATTGCGTGGAGGCCGGTTGCAACGGCAGCAAGGGCACCTGATAGCTGGTCAGGATCTCGTTGATCTTCGGCTGATTCGACGCGATCCAGTTGTCCACCTTGTCGCGCCACGCTTTTTCGCCATAGCGCACGCCCATCGAGATCTCGTAGTCGAAACGGATCGGCTGGCCGGCGGGGAACGCTACGAGCCGCACCTTGTTGTCCGAACGGTTGACGAAATAACCCGCGATCGGCCCCCAGACGAACGCTGCATCGACGTCGCCCTTGGCCAGATCGCGTTCGATCATCTCGCCCGGAAAGGCTTCGGGATCGCCGCTCTGTCCTTGATACGACACCGCCTGGTTGAGCAGGTTGTGGCTCAGGAGCCAGTCGGTCGCGGGGCTCTTCACGAAGATGCCGAGCTTCATCTTCTTCAACTGGTCCGGCGGCAGGTTCATGAGGTCCGTCGGCGACTTGATGCTCGCGTATTCGGGCTTGTTCGGGAACACCATCGCATAGGTGGAATGCAGCCACGGCCGGGTGGTTGCCGTGAGTTCATACCCCTTCGGCACGCCGATGATCAGGTCGCACTTGAAACGCTCGCTCTGCGGCACCTTCTCGCGCAGCGTATTGCGCACGAAGCCCATGCGCTGCGGCCAATAGGTGTATTCGAGCTTGTAGCCGAAGTCGCTCGCCATCTGGCTCGCGATCTTGTTCTCATAGCCTTCGCCCTTCTTGTTCGAGAGCGGCATGTTGTTGGGATCGGCGCACACGCGCAGCACGCCGTCCGCGCCGTCGTTGTCCGGCAGATTGGGCGGCGGCCCGCCCGCGCCCTGCGCAAAAGCGGATTGCGCCGGGAACGTCGCGCACACCGCGCAGAGCACGGCGAGGAATCGAAACGAAGCGTGACGACTGGACATCGAAGCACCTCCGGGTTGAAAGCAATCATCGGACGTCGGCCGCATTCGCGTGCGGCGCGCGTCCTTATTTTGCATCGATCGCCTGCAAGTCGCCCGGATTGATCTTGCCGTCGGAGCGTCCCTTCAGATACGCGTACAGGTTTTCCCAGTTCTTCTGCATCATCTGGCTGGTGCTGAAGTCCGGCATGCCCTTGTCCACGCGTCCGCCGAACACGGTGCGATGGAATTCGGTCTTGTCCAGCGTCTTGAAAGCGTCGATCAACGAAGGGCCGACCATGCCTTCCTGTTTTGCCCCGTGACAGCGTTCGCATGCAAGTGCGCGCCAGGTCTTCCAGCCTTGCAGCGTATCGCTATCGACCTTGTTGCCTTCGACGACCTTGTACGCGACCGGCTTCACTTGCGCAGGCATCGGAGGAGGCGTCTGCGCGAACGAAGCGGAAGACGCAGCAAGCGTCATCGCCAGCATCAAGAGTGATCGGCCTTTCATACGTCTGACTCCTTGTACATGTCTTTGTCATGAGGGGAAGCGCGGCGCGGCGGCCGTTGCAGCCGCCGCGCCCTTGCTGCGGTCAGAGAGCGCGCATCAGCTCGGGATGGCGAAGATGAACAGCGTGCCGCCGAGGGCCGTGTACTTCGCGAGGTCCTTGTAGCCGCCGACCGCGCCCAGGCCTTCCGTCGACTTCTCGAGACCCGCCGCCATGCCGATGCCGGCCCAGCCGCCGATACCCGAATACACGCCGATGAACTGCTTGCCCTGATACTGATACGTGAAGACGTTGCCGATGATCCCGGACGGCGTCTTGAACTTCCACAGCTCCTTGCCGTCCTTGATGCGCACCGCCTTGATGTAGCCTTCGAGCGTGCCGTAGAAGACGACGCCGCCGGCCGTGGCGAGCGCGCCGGACCACACCGAGAACTTCTCCGGCTTCGACCACACGATCTTGCCCTTGGCCGCGTCCCACGCGATGAAGTTGCCCATCGCGCCCTTCTCGTTCGGGCCCGGGAACATCGACAAGGTGGCGCCGACGAACGGCTGACCCGACACGTAGTCGACCTGGAACGGCTCGTAGTCCATGCAGACGTGATTGGTCGGCACGAGGAACAGGCTCGAACCCGGATCGAATGCGGCCGGCTGCTGGTCCTTCGAGCCGAGCGCCGCGGGGCAGATGTTCTTCACGTTGTGATCGGGACCGGCCTTCTGCGTCGAGTAGCTTGCGTTGCGGATCGGCAGGCCGCTCTTCAGGTCGACGCTGTCGGCCCAGTTGACCGCCGGGTCGTACTTCTGCGCAACCAGCAGTTCGCCCGTTTCACGGTTCAGCGTGTAGCCGAAGCCGTTGCGGTCGAAGTGGACGATGGCCGGCACCTTCTTGCCGCCCATGTTCAGGTCGGAGAGGATCATCTCGTTGACGCCGTCGTAGTCCCACTCGTCATGCGGCGTCATCTGATAGACCCACTTGGCCTGTCCCGTGTTGAGGTCGCGGGCGAAGATGGTCATCGACCACTTGTTGTCGCCGGGACGCTGCGTCGGGTTCCACGTGCCCGGATTGCCCGAGCCGTAGTAGATCAGGTTCAGCTTCGGATCCCATGCATACCAGCCCCATGTGGTTCCGCCGCCGTACTTCCACTGATCGCCCTGCCAGCTCTTGAGCGACGAGTCCGCGCCCACCGGCACCATCTTGCCGTCGGTCCAGGTCATCGTGGACTGCGGGTCCATCAGCATCTCGTTGTCGGGGCCGACGCTGTAGGCCTTCCAGACTTCCTTGCCGTCCTTGATGTTGTACGCGACGAGCCGTCCGCGCACGCCGAATTCGCCGCCGGAGATGCCGGTCAGCACCTTGTCGCCGAAGACGTGCGGCGCATTGGTATTGGTCTCGCCCTTCTTCGGATCGCCGTTCTGCGCGGTCCAGACGACGTCGCCGGTCTTGGCGTCGAGCGCGACGAGTTTGGTATCGGCTTGCTGGAGGAAGATCTTGCCGTCGCCATACGCGAGACCACGGTTGACCGTATCGCAGCACATCACCGAAATGACCTGATTGTCCTGCTTGGGCTGGTATTGCCAGATGAAGGTCTGGTCCTTCAGGTTGATGGCAATGACCTTGTTGGGGAACGGCGAGTGGATGTACATCGTGTCGCCGATGACGAGCGGCGATCCTTCGTGGCCGCGCAGCACACCGGTCGACATGGTCCAGGCCACCTGTAGCTTGCCGACGTTGTTTTCGTTGATCTGCTTGAGCGTGCTATAGCGGTGATTCGAATAATCGCCCGCCTGCGCCGCCCAGTTCGAGGGATTCTTGATCAGGCTGTCCAGTTGCGAGTCGGCCTGAGCGACATAGGAATTCAGGCCTGCCGTCGCGACCACCGCCAGTCCAAGAACCAGGGTGCGTAAGTTCATGTCTCCTCCAGAATGGTGATGCTTCCGACCCAGGATGAACACGCTACCGGGTTGCATCGTGCGCGCCTTCAAATGCAGGTAACGGGTTGCGCGTCGCCCGGTTCATTGCCGGACGTTTGCGTAGAGAGGCGAATTGCATATTCCATGCCGGTTTTAAACGAGCGCTCTAAATCGGGAATTTGGCGCAGCTTGCTGTCGCGTGCGGTGAGATTGATGTCGGATGGCGACACATACTGTGTCAAATACGCGAAACATCAGGCGTGACGGGACATGGCGGACGCGTGCGTGACATGACGCTGCGCAGCAAGCGTGCATCGCGCCCGCCTCGAGGGTTTTCTATAGGATGCAATGATGGGCGCGCCAGCCGCGGCGCATACTTGACCAGCATGTTCATCTCATGGAGGCCTTGCCATGGCTCAGAGCGAAAAGGTGTATTCCGACGAGGAAGTGAAGCAACGGCTCACGGGTCCGCTCGCACACTGGTATCTCGAAGACGGGTGGCTGCGGCGCAAGTACAAGACCGAGGGCTGGAAAGGGACGCTGATGGTGGTCAATACGGTGGGCCATCTTGCGGAAGCGGCCTGGCACCATCCCGACCTGACGGTTTCCTATGCGTTCGTCATCGTGAAGCTCAAGACGCATTCGGCGAAGGGCATCACGGACAAGGACCTGACGCTCGCCGCGAAGATCGAAGACGTCGTGCACTGGCAACCCGGCAAGGAAGACGGCCCGCTCGATGGCACGCCATCCGACGATCAGCGCTTCCGCTACATCAAGTACGACTAGCGTCGAAGGCGAAGCGAGGGCGGTGTTTAGGAGGTCCTCGCTTCGCGTCACCCCCCTCGTACGCCAGCCGCGAATGCGCCCCGCGCCATTCCTCATTCTGGTACAGCACTTGCATGTTCGCGGTTCCCCTGGCCACGACCACAGACCGTGATGCCCACTTCTCCCGGACGGTTATCCCCTCCCTCGGCGATCACAGTCGAATCCCCCGCGCGCCTGCATCTCGGCTTCATCGATCCGAACGCTTCGCTCGGACGCGCGTTCGGCAGCGTGGGCCTGGCCATCGATGCTCACAGCACCTGCCTCACCGTCCGGCAAGCTCCGGCGGCGATGCATCATGGACGAATCGACGGCGCAGCGAGCGTCGCGCAGCGCGAGCGCATCGAGCGGCATCTCGCGGCGCTGCAAGCGGCCTTCGGCGCCGGTCCGGCGCTCGACATCGAACTGCATGACACGCCGCGCGCCCACACCGGCCTGGGTTCCGGCACCCAACTGGCGCTCGCGCTGGGCACGGCATTCGCCCGCGTGCGCGGCCTCGACGCGAGCTCCGCCGACATCGCCCGGGTGCTCTCGCGCGGCCTGCGTTCGGGTATCGGCATTCATGGTTTCGATCACGGCGGCCTGATTGTCGATGGCGGCCGCGCCGCCGGCACGCTCCTGCCGCCACTGATCGCGCGTCAGGATTTTCCCGAAGCGTGGCGCGTGCTGCTCATCGACGACACCTCGCGCGAAGGACTCCACGGCGATGACGAGAAGCGCGGTCTCGCCTCGCTTGCGCCGTTCCCGGCGCACCTCGCCGCACACCTCAGTCATCTGGTGCTGATGCGGATCCTGCCCGCCGTCGCCGAGCGCGATTTCGCGCCCTTCGCGGACGCGCTGTGCGACCTGCAACAGACCATCGGCGAATACTTCGCGCCGGTGCAGGGCGGCGTCTTCGCGAGCCCGGCTGTCGCGCGCGCAATCGAGGCCGTCGCGGCCGAACAGAAGGCCGGCATCGGTCAGACCTCGTGGGGACCGGTGGGCTTCGCGTTCGTCGAGAGCGCGCAGGACGCGGAGCGCGCGCTCGCCGCCGCCCGACGCGCCGCGCCGGGCGCATCGCTGAACTACACCATCGCCGCCGCGCGCAACCGCGGCGCGACGTGGCGCGCGGCGGCGCCGGGACAGCGCGGCGCGGACGCGGCCTGAAGGGCACGTCGCTGCAGCGGCCAGTTCGATCGATTTGAAGCCACACCCACACGAGTCCATCGCCATGCCCGAAGCCACCGAACGACCTTACGTGCTGCACATGTTCACGAGCACGCCGCAAATGAGCCCGTTCGACGTGAACATGGCCGCCGACGCCGGTTATCAGATCCTCGTGCCGTACTGCAACGTGGACGAGGGCAGCGTCGTGCAGCTCACGCAGGACGCGATCTTTTCGCGCGGTCCGAAAGGCGTGTCGCGCACCGGCATCTTCATCGGCGGACGCGACGTCATGCTGGCCGCCGACATGCTCGAAAAAGCCCGCCACGCGATGGTGCCGCCCTTCGAGGTCTCCGTCTTCGCGGACCCGAGCGGCGCCTACACGACGGCCGCCGCACTGGTCGCGCTCGCCGAGAAGCACCTGAAGGCCGCGCATTCCGTCGATCTCGGCGGCAAGCGCGTGCTCATTCTCGGCGGTACCGGCGCGGTCGGACGCGTGGCGGCGGCGATGGCGGCCTCGCTTGGCGCCGATGTCGTTGTCGCGAGCCATTCGAGCCAGTCGCGCGCCACGCAGGTCAGCGACGAAGTCAACCGGCGTTTCGATATCGCCACGACGGGCGTCGCGACCGGCTCGCCGGAGCAGCTGCACCGCGAGCTGGCGCGCGCCGAAGTGGTGTTCGCGACGGCCGTCGCGGGCGTGCAGGTGATGACCGCCGCTGATCTCGCGCACGCGAAGAACCTGCTGATCGCCGCCGACGTCAACGCGGTGCCGCCCGAAGGCATCGCAGGTGTCAACGTCATGGACGACGGCAAGCCGCTTGCGGGCGCGGCGCGTCAGGACGCGGTGGGCATCGGCGCGCTGGCGATCGGCAACGTCAAATATCAGGCCGAGCACCGGCTTTTCCTGCGCATGCGCACCGGCGGCAAGCCGGTCTATCTCGGCTTTCCCGAAGCGTTCGACGAAGCCCGCGCGATCGTCGGCGGACAAGGTTCATGATGCCGCACGAAAGCGCCCGCGCGCCGCGTGTGGCCGTCGCCGGCCTGTCGGCGCGGCTGCTCGCGCAATCGGCCGCGCGGGCCGGGCTCAATGTCGTGGCGCTCGACATCTTCGGCGACCGCGACACGCGCGAACATGCGGGCCTGTGGTTCGATATCGGCAAGCCGGATGGCAACGGCTTGTCGATCGACCGTGCGCGGCTCTACGATGCCCTCGAACATGCCGCGCGCCTGCCGCGCATGCTCGGGCTCATCGTGACGAGCGGGCTGGAGCCGCTCGCCAACGAGCTGAGCCGCGCGCCGGGCGTGCCGCGTTTCATCGGCAACGGGGCGCAGGCGCTGGCGGTGCGCGACCCGCGGCGCTTCTTCGCCCTGCTCGACGAAGCCGGCATCCCGCATCCCGATGTCAGCTTCGCGACGCCCGCCGCGCCCGAAGGCTGGCTCGTCAAGCGCCCGGACGGCTGCGGCGGCACGCATGTCGAATGGGCGGGCGACGTCGATCGCACCGTGCCGCGCGCCTATTTCCAGCGGCTCGCGCAGGGTCGCCCGATGTCCGCGCTGTTCGTCGCCGCGCATCGCGAAGCCGTGGTGATCGGCTTTGCCGAGCAGTTGACGGTCGCGGCGGGACGGCTGCCGTTCGTGCATGCGGGTTCGCTCGGAACCGCGCAGCTGCCCGCCGATACAGCGGCGCGCGTCATCGCAGCGATCGAGGCGATCGTCTGGAAGACGGACCTGACGGGGCTGAACAGCATCGACTTCCTGCTCGACGGCGACGACTTCAGCGTGCTCGAAATCAACGCGCGGCCGTCATCGACGATGGCGCTCTACGAAACCGTCTGGCCCGACGCCTGGCCGCGTGGCCTGATCGGCGCGCATCTGGATGCCTGCCTGCACGGCGAGTTGCCGCCGGTCGCGCACGGCTGCGCAGCGGTGACGCTGCCGCCGCCACTGTTCGCCGGGCAACGCGTGGTGTTCGCGCCTGAGGGCTTCACGGTGTCGCGCGAATTCAGCGACGCCTGTTTCGCCGATCCCGCCTGCCACGACGTGCCGTTGGCCGGCGCCCGCATCGAAGCGGGCATGCCGGTCTGCACGATGACCTTCACCGCGCCCGCATTCGCCGCGCTGCGCGACGAGATGGAGCGCGAACACGCGCGCCTTCTGCAACGTATCGACACTCTCTCCCGTTCATGAGCTCATCTTCCTTCACGCCTCCCGCACTGAGCGTCAATGCATCAAGCGAGCGGCTCGTCGCGCAACTCGTCGATGACGCCGCGCGCCTCGGCGTCCACGTCGCGCGCACGGACGGCGGCACCGTCATCGTCGATGCGGGCGTCGCCGCGCCGGGCAGCGCGGAAGCGGGCCTGCTGATCGCGCGCATCTGCATGGGCGGCCTCGGGCAGGTCGCGCGCCGCGCCGCGTTCGATGGCGCACCGCTCTGGCCAGCCTTCATCGAAGTGCATACGAGCCAGCCGGTGCTCGCCTGCCTCGCGAGCCAGTACGCGGGCTGGAGCCTTTCCGCGACGAAGGAGCAGACCGGCGGCAAGAAATTTTTCTCGCTGGGCTCGGGACCGGCGCGCGCGCTCGCCGGCAAGGAAGCGCTGTTCGACGAGCTCGGCTATCGCGACCGGCACGCGCGCGGCGCGCTGGTGATGGAAGTGGACCGCGTGCCGCCGCAGGTCGTCATCGACAAGGTGCTCGGCGATTGCGGGCTTGCCCCGGAAGCGCTGGTGATCGCCGTGACGCCGACACAATCCGTCGCGGGCACGGTGCAGGTCGTCGCGCGGGTCGTGGAAGTTGCGCTGCACAAGACGCACGTGCTGGGCGTGGATCTCGGCGAGATCGTGGAAGGCAGCGGCAGCGCGCCGTTGCCGCCGCCCGCGCCCGACGGCATCCAGGCGATGGGCCGCACCAACGACGCCATTCTTTATGGCGGCCGCGTGCATTTGACCGTGAAAAGCGATGCGGCGGCGAAGCGGCTGGCCGCCGAATTGCCGTCGTCGAACGCGCGCGATTATGGCCGGCCGTTCGCGGACATCTTCACGGCCTTCAACTACGACTTCTATCAGATCGATGCCGCGCTGTTCGCTCCCGCCGAAGTGTGGGTGTCGAGCCTCGAAAGCGGCAAGACCTGGCACGGCGGCAAGGTGGACAAGGCGCTGCTCGACGCCCAATGGCTCGGAGACGCGACATGAATCCGGCGACGCCGCGCGTAGCCATCATGACCGACGAAACCGGCTGGCACACCGGCCGGCTCAAGAAGGCGTTCCGCGCGCGCGGCGTGGAGGCGCGCTGCGTGGATCTCGCCGAGTGCCGCATCGATACGACCTGGACGCCGCACGGTCTGGCGATTCCCGGCTTCGGCCGCACGCTGCCCGATGCCGTGTTCGTGCGCGGCATCGCGGGCGGCACCTTCGAGCAGGTGACCTTGCGGCTCGGCATCCTGCACGCGCTGCGGGAAAGCGGCGTGCCGGTCTATAACGACGCGCGCGCGATCGAACGCAGCGTCGACAAGTCGATGACGAGCTTCCTGCTGCATCGCTATGGCGTGCCGACGCCCGCGACCTGGGCCGGCGAATCGGCCGTGCACGCGCAGCGCGTGCTGATGCGCGAGACGGCGGCGGGGCGGCAAGTGGTCATGAAGCCGCTGTTCGGATCGCAGGGCAAGGGACTGAAGAAGCCCGGCGTGCGGCTGCCGTCGCTCAGGCCGTTCAGCCAGGTCGCCTATCTGCAGCGCTTTGTCGATGCAGGCGAGCCGGGCTTCGACTGGCGCGTGCTGGTGATCGGCAAGCAGGCTGTCGCGGCGATGAAACGCGTCGGCGGCGCGGGGTGGATCCATAACTTCGCGCGCGGCGCGCACTGCGAGCCCGCCGAACTGACGTCGCCGCTCGCGCGGATCGCCGTGCGCGCCACCCAGGCGCTCGGGCTGGATTACGCGGGCGTCGATCTGATGCCGTCGCGGGACGGATCCCCGGTGGTGCTCGAAGTGAATGGCGTGGCGGCGTGGCGCGGCTTGCAGAGCGTGACGCCGGTGGATATCGCCGCACTGCTCGTCGACGATCTCCTCGCGCGCAAGCTGCCCGAGTCGCGCGGCGCACTCCTGCTCGCCAGCGGCGATGGACCGCGTTGAGCCGCCGCGCGCCGCGTTCATGCGCGCGTGTCATCTCGATGTCGAGACGCGCAAGCCCGGCAATGTGAGCGTCGCCAGCGCCGGGCACGGGATGACCGCGACGCAGTTCGTCGAGAGCGCGCAGGCCGCGGCCGCGGGACTGTTCATCGCGCGCGCGTCCGTGGGCGCGCGCATTCTCGAAGCCGTGCAACGCAGCGTCGATAGCGTCGGCTGCAATACCAATCTCGGCATCGTGCTGCTCGCGGCGCCGCTCTGCACCGCGCTGGAGCTTCTGCCGCGCAACGAACCGGTGACCGCCGCGCGCTGGCACGACGCCACCGGACGCGTGCTCGACGCGCTGGACATCGACGATGCGCGCCTCGCCTATCAGGCTATCGCGCTCGCGAATCCGGGCGGGCTGGGCGAAGCGTCTGAACAATCGGTGCACGCGCCGCCCACGGTCACGCTGCGCGCGGCCATGGCGCTCGCCGCCGATCGCGACAGCATCGCCCGTCAATACGCAGAAGCCTTCGCGGATGTCTTCGCCGCCAGTACCGATGCAGCAGCAGCGGTGACGCCGGAGACACAGCAACGCGCGATGCTCGACGCGTTCCTGATGTTTCTTTCGCGCTGGCCCGATTCGCACATTGTGCGCAAGCACGGCGCGGCGCCGGCGCAAAGTGTCACCCGCGATGCCGCTTTGCAGCGCGCCCGCTGGCGCGACGCGGGATGCCCCGTGCAATCCGCCGCACTCGATGTCTGGGATGCCGAACTGAAGTCGCGCGCCATCAATCCGGGCACGAGCGCGGACCTCGCGGTGGCGACGCTGTTCGTCGCGCTGACGATCCAGTCCGCGTCGTGAGCCCGCTCGCAAGCAGCCGCAGCGCGGGACAAAAAATTGGCACGGAACCTGTTAGGAGACTCCCGGTTGTGCGGTCGCGTCGCAAGTCCGGTCGAACCGCGAGCCTCGGACGGCTGGGAAACGCCGTCGCGAGTCGAGTGCATGTCGCTAGTCCGAAGAACCACACTCACTGGAGGAACAGCATGGCCAAGATCAACCGCGTCATGGTAGGCGAATCGCTCGTCGGCGATGGCAACGAGGTCGCACACATCGACTTGATCATCGGACCGCGAGGCTCCGCTGCCGAGACCGCGTTCTGCAACGCGCTCACGAACAACAAGGATGGCTTCACGTCGCTGCTCGCCGTGGTCGCGCCGAATCTGCTGACCAAGCCGAACACGATTCTCTTCAACAAGGTGACGATCAAGGGTGCGAAGCAGGCCGTACAGATGTTCGGCCCGGCGCAGCGTGCGGTGGCCATGGCGGTCGCCGACAGCGTGGAAGGCGGCGTGATTCCCGCCGACGAAGCCGACGACCTGTTCATCTGCGTCGGCGTCTTCATCCACTGGGAAGCCGACAACGACCAGAAGATCCACGACTTCAACTATCAGGCGACCAAGGAAGCGCTTGCGCGTGCGGTGGCGGGCGAGCCGTCGGCGAAGGAGGTAGTATCGAAGAAGGGAACGATGTCGCATCCGTTCTCGCCGAGCTGATCCGATCTTCGGCTGGTGCGGGCAGCGCTCCGGCGCGCACCGGCCGAATGCCCATCACGACGACTACGAGGCTCTTCGCATGACCCCACGTTGCTGCGCGCTGACGGTGTTCGCCTGCCTCTCGCTGATCTCACCGCTGTCATTCGCCGCAAGCGCCTCAGGCGGCGACGCGGCGGCGCCCGTGAAGAGTCACAACTATCCGACCGAAGGGCGCGTGGAATACGTGCTCGGCTGCATGGATGAAAACGGCCACGACTTCGTCAACGTGTACAAGTGTTCCTGCGCCATCGACAGGATCGCCAAGGTGCTCACCTACGACGACTACGTCGAGCAGTCCACGTTCTCGAAGTACGCCACCTTGGGCGGCGAAGGCGGCGCGGAATTCCGCGTGGACCGCGCCAAGGCGCAGACCAAGAAATTCCGCGATCTCCAGAAGGACGCGTTCAAGGCGTGCGGGATCGGGAAACAGGCAGCCGCGGCGAAATAAGCTTGGGGCGTCACTGCGGCACGTAGCCCCGTCCGATCCATGCCAGCGAAACTGCCGCGCCGCCCTGGCGCGGCGCGGTGGTGCGCTTGCGTTCGATGACGACGCCCACGGCTTCGACATCGTCGAACTTGGCGGGTTTGGCCAGCGAGATGCGCACCCAGTGCGCGCCGAAATCCCGGATGACCATCTGCGCGATGCGTTCCGCCAGCGCTTCGAGCAACTGCACGCCATGCGAAGCGAGCAGTCCGTGGATCGCTTCGCGCACCGCCGCGTAGTTCACCGTATCCTCGATGCGATCCGTCTGGCAGGCCCGTACGCAAGGCACGCCGATGGCGAGACTCATGCGCACCGTCTGCGGCTCATGCAGCTCGCTCGAATCGATGCCGATCACCGTCTGCCCCGTCAATCCTTCGATGTAGACGATGTCCATCACGTCGCGCGACTCGCCCGCCGCGTGGGGCGCCACGAAATTCGGTTCGCTGATCGGTTCGCTTCGTCCCATGGAGTCCTCGCCGCGCATGCACCTTGATCGAGCGCTTCCGGCGCCCACCGCCGGAAGTATAGGTAACGTACAAGCAAAAAGCGGGCGCGTTTGTCCCCTTCGATGCGACTACTTATTGAATCAATACGTCATCGGAGGTAAAGTTTTTGCGAACCGGGCGGGACGGCTTGCCGAACAGCAGCAAAGCTCTCCAGCCCGGCCACGAGGCGCGTCTGCGTGCGGCATGCCGAAGCACAAGAAGCAGAGCAATAACGAATCAGCGCAATTGAGAGCGCCGCAGCGCCAGCCGAGTACACAACAGATTCGGCGCCGGACGGACCGCGTGCATGGCACGCACCGGAAACCGGCGTAACGGAGACTTGCCCCCATGTCGTCGCTTGCTGACGTAGACACGCATGTCCGGGAAGTACTGAACATCGTCCATAACCCGCTGGCTGCCCGCCGCGCCAGCGATTCCGTCGCGCAGTCGTGGCTGCGCTGCCTCACCGAGTTCCAGCTCGATCCCGGCCGCTTCGTCATGCCGCCCGTGCTCACGCAGCGCGAGCTCAACGACCGCCGCGAAGCCGCAAGCGACCTGATCGCGTCGTCGAAGCTCGAAATGACCACGCTGTATCAGCAGCTCGCCGATCCGGAACTGGCCGTCGTGCTCGTCGATGCCGATGGCGTCATCGTGCATCAGGTCTCGTCGGTGCCGTTCGGCGAGGCCGTCGCGGCCGACGGACTGCGCGTCGGCGCTTTGTGGAGCGAGCGCGAAGCCGGCACCAACGGCATGGGCACTTGCCTGATAGAACGCGATTGCATCGCCGTGTGTCAGCACGAGCATTTCTATCCGCGCTATACGTCGCTCACCTGCTCCGCCGCGCCGATCTTCGACGAACGCGGCGAGATCGCCGGCGTGCTCGACGTGACGAGCCGCTCCAAGCTGCTGCAACAGCATTCGCTAGTGCTGGTCGGCATGTCGCGGCAGATGATTGAGAATCGTCTGATCGATGCCCGCTACCAGCACGCCAACCTGATCCACTTTCATAGCCGGCCGGAATTCGTCGGCACGCTGCACGCGGGCAAGCTCGCCGTGAGCGGCGACGGCGTCGTGCTCGCGGCAAGCCGCAGCGCGCTGTTCCAGCTCGATTTGCGTTCGCCCGGCGAACTGTGCGGCAAGCGCATCGAGGAAGCGTTCAACGCGACGCTGGAGGACATGATCGCGCGCAGCATCCGCGGCTCGTTCCATCCGGTGACGGTCTACAGCGCGAAGACCAACACGCGCTTTTTCCTGACAGCGCAGACGCCGCGCGACGGCGCCGCCGGCAGCACCCGCATCCTGATGAGCGAGCCCGCTGCAACGCCGGCGCGCGCCCGTCCGCAGAAGAAGGATGCCGGCCGCGAACCGGCGGTCGCGGGCCGGCTCGACAAGCTCTCGCACCTGGAATTCGGCGATCCGCGCATGGCTTCGCAGATCCAGCTTGCGGCACGCGTGATCCAGCGCAAGATCCCGATCATCCTGCGCGGCCAGACCGGCACCGGCAAGGAAGTGTTCGCCAATGCGCTGCACAGCATCAGTCCGAACGGCACGGGTCCGTTCGTCGCGGTGAACTGCGCGTCGTTGCCGGAGAACCTGATCGAGAGCGAGTTGTTCGGTTATCGCGCGGGCGCCTTCACCGGCGCGCAGCGCGAAGGGCGGCGCGGCAAGATCGTGCAGGCGAACGGTGGCACGCTGTTTCTCGACGAGATCGGCGACATGCCGCTCGCGCTGCAAGCGCGTTTGCTGCGCGTGCTCGAAGAACACGAAGTCACGCCGCTCGGCGCGGAGACCACGGTCAAGGTGGATTTCCAGCTGATCAGCGCGAGCCATCGCAACCTGATCGAACTGGTGCAGAACGGCCTGTTCCGCGAGGATTTGTATTACCGGTTGAACGGCATCGAGATCAACCTGCCGCCGTTGCGCGAACGCGCCGATGCGCTCGCGTTGATCGGCCACATTCTCGAAACCGAATCCGACGATCCGCCCAGGCTCTCGGCGGAAGCGCGCCACGCGCTGCTGAAATACCCCTGGCCCGGCAACATCCGCCAATTGCGCCATGTGCTGCAAATGGCGATCGCCTTGTGCGACGGTCCCGAGATCCTGTGCGCGCATCTGCCCGCCGAGATCGCCAATGGCGCGAGCCCGGCCGTCTCCGTGCGTGCTCCAGTTCCAGCGGCGAGCGCGCCACCCGCGCATCTCGCGGAGGACGCGGATGTCTCGTCGCTCAACGCCATCCAGGCGAAGGAGCGCGAGACCGTGCTGCAACTGCTCGACGAGCATCGGTGGAACGTGAGCAATGTCGCGAAGGTGCTCGGCATCAGCCGCAACACGCTGTATCGGAAGATGCATCGGCTGCATATTCGCCTTTCGCACGATTCGCCCGCCGACAACGCCGCCGCCGACGCATGACGCCACCCACGCCCGCCCGCCGGCTCGACGAGTTCAAGCCCGACGCGCGTTTCGCGTGGTGCGTGACCGGTTCCGGACACATGATCGAGGAGTCGATCGCGCTCGCGCTGCGCCTGCCGGGCGTCGATCTGTTCCTGTCGTCGGCGGGAGAGGAAGTGTTGCCGCTGTATGGCTGGCCCATCGCGAAGCTGCGCGAACGCTTCAAGGTGTTCCGCGACAACAGCGCCAGCAGCGTGCCTGTCGGGATGCTCTATAACGGCGACTATCACACGGTAGTGATCGCGCCGGCGACCAGCAACACCGTCGCGAAGTGCGCGTTCGGCATCTCCGACACGCTGCCCACCAATCTCTACGCGCAGGCCGGCAAGCAATGCGTGCCGGGCATCGTGTTCGCCTGCGACACCGAGGCCTCCGTCATCACCCAGGCGCCGAAGGAATGGGTCGAAGTGCGGCCGCGCGCGATCGAGTTCGAGAATGTCGAGCGGCTCGCCCGTTTCGCGCATACCACCGTGCCGCGCTCGCTCGACGAACTCGAAGCCGCGCTCGATCAACGCCTGTCGGCCCTGAAGCTTGCATGGAACACATCGTCTTCCTGACCGGCCGGCTCGCGCAACTCAGCCTTCAGCAGGTGCTCGAAAGCATCGCCCCGGCGGCGCAGCGCACGCCTTTCACCTGGGAAGTGCGGGAGATCGGGCTGCAGGTCGCGGGGCTGATGACCGCCGACATGATTCGACGACGCGTCGCCGTGCCGTTGACCGAAGGGACGAAGCGCATGATCGTGCCGGGCCGCTGCCGCGGCGATCTCGATGCGCTCGCCGCGCACTATGGCGTCAAGGTGGAACGCGGGCCGGAAGAGGTCAAGGATCTGCCGCAGTTCTTCGGACGCGAGGCGCGGCACGTGGACCTGTCCCGTTACGAGACCGAGATCTTCGCGGAGATCGTCGATGCGCCGCGCCTCGATCTCGACGGCATCGCGGCCCGCGCACACGAATACCGGCCGCAGGGGGCGGATGTGATCGACATCGGCTGCCTGCCCGAGACGCCGTTTCCGCATCTCGAAGAGGCGGTTGCGATGCTGAAGGAGCAGGGCTTTCGTGTGAGCGTCGATTCGATGCGCGAAGACGAACTCCTGCGCGGCGGACGTGCGGGCGCGGACTATGTGATGAGTCTGAACGAGGATACGGCGTGGATTGCCGACGAGATTGCCTCCACGCCGGTTCTGGTGCCGCGCGAACCTGCGGATGTCGCTTCGCTGGACCGCGCCATCGACGCCATGACGAAGCGCGGCCGCGCCTTTCTCGCCGATCCGATTCTCGACCCGATTCCCTTTGGCCTGGCGGCGTCCATCGCGCGCTATGTGGCCTTGCGCGAGCGCTATCCCGATGTGCCGATCATGATGGGCGTCGGCAATGTCACCGAGCTGACCGAAGCGGACACGAGTGGCATCAATGCGGTGCTGTTCGGCATGGCGGCGGAGCTGCGCGTGGCGGCCGTGCTGACGACCTCGGTCAGCCTGCATGCCCGGCGGGCCGTGCGCGAAGCCGACGTCGCGCGCCGTGTCATGCATGCCGCGCGCGAAACGCAGACTTTGCCCAAGGGCATTTCCAGCGACCTCTCAGCGCTGCATGCAAAGCGGCCGTTTCCGTATGACGCCGGCGAGATCGACGTGATCGCCGCCGCCGTGCGCGATCCGAATTTTCGCGTGCAGGTGTCGTCGCAGGGCATTCATGTCTATAACCGCGACGGTCATCATGTGGCCGTCGATCCGTTCGCGCTCTATCCCGAACTCAAGGTGGAAAGCGACGGCGGCCATGCGTTCTATCTCGGCGTGCAACTGGCGCGCGCGGAGATTGCCTGGCAACTGGGCAAGCGTTTCGATCAGGACCAGCCGCTCGACTGGGGATGCGAAGTGGATCGGCCGGAAGAGGATCTAAGCGCGTGGCATGCGCCGGGAAGCACGCGCCGCAAAGGCTAGCGTTTCCATTTGATCGAGCAACCCAGTGCGGGGTATTGCGGATCGTCAGGTTCCGCATCGTGCGCGACGGCGAGCATGGCCTCGAAGAGGTCACGCCGTGCCAGAGGCAATGCTTCCTTGCGCGACGCATCGATACGTCCGCGATATCTCAACCTGAGTTCCCGGTCGAAGCCGAACGCTTCCGGCGTGCACACCGCGCCATAGTCGCGCGCGACCTGCTGGGTTTCATCGTGCAGATAGGGAAACGGCAGCCGCCATTCGTGCGTCAACGCGATCATGCGGTCGAAGGCGTCGTCGGTGTAGACGCTTGCATCGTTCGCATTGATACCTGCGAGGTTCACGCCGTGCGATTGCAGTTCGTGCGCGTCGCGTATCAGGTTCGGCAGCACGGCTTTGACGTAGGGGCAGTGGTTGCACATGAAGACGATCACGAGGCCGTTCGCGCCTTTGAGCGAATCGAGCGTGCAGGTGCTGCCGTCGGTTGCCGGCAAGGTGAAAGCCGCTGCCTGTGCGCCGGGATCGATAGCCGAGGATTCGGTGGGCATTGAGATAGCTCCTATTTGATATCGGTTGGCCGAATGGTGTATTGGCGGGTTGAAAGCGCTCGGATAGCATGGGATTTTCAATCAGTCATCTGGAGCATTCATGTACATTTTCAGCGTCGAAGAAGCACAAAATGATCTCCCACGCATCCTTGATATGGTTGCCCAGGGAAAAGATGTCGCTATTGGCGGCGCACGTCCAGCGTTGCTGCTTCGAGTGAAGGCAGTCGGAAATCTCTCGCACGATGACCCGGAATCCTGCGGTTCCATCATCATCGGACACGTGGACGACAGCGTGCTCGAAGATGAAATCGTCAAGCCCTTGCCTGACGACATCGTCGCCGAGTTCTACAAGCCGAGGATTTACGACACCACCCCTGTTGCCGAGCACCGATGATGCGACTGCTACTCGATACCCACATCTACATCTGGAGCGTCTTGCGGGATCGCCAGATGCCGAGTGATTTCCGGGAAATGATCGCGAAGGCGGATAAAGTTTTCGTCAGTACCGCGACCATCTGGGAACTGTCAATCAAGGCCGCGCGAGGAAAACTGGATCCCGCGGCCAACCGAACCATCGATCTGCTGGAAGCACAGCCGTTCATCGTGCTTCCGGTATTGCTGAAGCATGCCAAAGCGGTCCGCGACATGCCCGACCTTCATCGCGATCCCTTCGATCGCGTGCTCATCGCCCAGGCACGGACCGAAGTACTCAAATTTTTGACTGTAGACAGCGAACTCTCCAGCTACCTCAACGAAGCGCTTCCCGCCTGACCCTGAGTCAGCGAGTCGGCGCGTTGACTCGCTTCAGTGATACTTCCTCGCCATGACCTCCAGCCCAACCGGCCTGATCCTCTGCCCATGCCCCGCGCACCCGAACGCCTCGAAGCGTTCGATGCACAAATCCCGCGCCGCCGCCGTCGCGGCCTTCAGCGCATGCCTCGGATCGAACTCCGACTTCGCCGCCGCCATGGCCCGACGCATGGCGCCGGTCATCGCGAGCCGGATGTCGGTGTCGATGTTCACCTTGCGCACGCCGTTCGCAATGCCGCGCCGGATCTCCTCGACCGGGACGCCAAAGGTCGCGGGCATCTCGCCGCCGTGTTCGCGAATGATCGCGAGCCATTCCTGCGGCACCGATGACGAACCATGCATCACGAGATGCGTATCGGGAATGCGCGCATGGATTTCGGCGATACGGTCGATCGCGAGAATGTCGCCGGTGGGCTGGCGGGTGAACTTGTACGCGCCGTGCGATGTGCCGATGGCAATCGCCAGCGCATCGATGCCGGTTGCCTCGACGAACGCCCGTGCCTCATCCGGATCGGTCAGCAGACGATCGCGGCTCAACGCACCTTCTGCGCCCACGCCATCTTCCTCGCCCGCGAGCCCCGTCTCCAGCGAGCCGAGACAGCCGAGCTCGCCCTCCACCGAGACGCCTACCGAATGCGCGGCCTCCACGACGCGCCGGCTCACCTCGACGTTATAGCCATACTCCGCCGGCGTTTTCTGGTCCGGCATCAGCGAACCGTCCATCATCACCGACGTGAAACCGGAGCGGATCGCCTGCTGGCACACCGAGGGACTCGCGCCATGATCCTGATGCAGCACCACCGGAATGTCCGGATGCGCCTCGACGGCCGCGAGCACCAGATGCCGCAGATACGGCTCCCCCGCATACTTGCGCGCCCCCGCCGACGCCTGCAGGATCACCGGGCTTCCGGTCGCATCGGCGGCTGCCATGATCGCCTGCACCTGCTCCATGTTGTTGACGTTGAACGCGGGCACGCCGTAATCGTGCTCCGCCGCGTGATCCAGCAACTGTCTCAATGCAATGAAGGCCATGTCGAACTCCCTCTCGATGATCGTGGTGATGACCCGTTGACCCGTCACGCCGCCACGCGGCGCGCCTCCTCGACGACCGCCTCCGTGGTCACGCCGAAGTGCGCGAACAGTTCGCTTGCCGGCGCGGATTCCCCGAACCGGTCGATGCCGACCACACCGCCATTCAATCCCACGTACTGGCGCCAGAACGCAGTCACCCCGGCCTCGATCGCGACCCGCGGCACGCCTTCCGGCAACACGCGCTCGCGCCACGCGTTGCACTGGCGGTCGAAGACGGTGGTCGAAGGCATCGACACGACGCGCGCGAGAACGCCCTCTTTCCTGAGCGGCTCGACCGCCTCCAGCGCCAGCGCCACTTCGGAGCCGGTCGCGATCAGCACGACGCGGCGCGCATCGCGCTCACTCGTCGCCGGCCAGTCGGCCAGCACGTAGCCGCCGCGTTCGATGCCGTCTATCTGCGCCTCGTCGCGCGGCACGAACGGCAGGTTCTGCCGCGACAGCAGCAGACATGACGGCCGGTCGCGCTCGACCGCGCTGATCCACGCCTGCATCGTCTCGACGGTATCGCACGGACGCCACACGTCGAGTCCTGGAATCATGCGCAGCGTCGCCGCATGCTCCACCGGCTGATGGGTCGGACCATCCTCGCCAAGCCCGATCGAATCGTGCGTGAAGACGAACACCGTGCGCGTCTTCATCAGCGCGGCCATGCGCAGCGCGTTGCGCGCGTAGTCCGAAAACGTCAGGAACGTACCGCCGAACGGCAGGTGTCCGCGATGTAACGCCACGCCGTTCAACACCGCGCTCATGCCGAACTCGCGCACGCCGAAGTGAATGTAGTTGGCCTGGCCGGACGCCGGCGTCATGTCGACCGCCCCCTTCCAGCGCGTGAGATTCGAGCCGGTCAGGTCGGCCGAGCCGCCGAGCAGCTCCGGCAAGGCGCGCGCCAAGCCGTCGATCGCCAGCTGCGATGCCTTGCGGGTCGCCACCGTCTGGCGCGCACGGTCCGCCTCGCGCACCAGCGCATGCGCCGTATCGCGCCAGTTCGAGGGCAGCGCGCCGCGCGCCCGCCGCTCGAACTCCGCGGCTTCGTCCGGAAACGCCCGGCGATAAGCCTCGAAGCGCCGCTTCCAGTCCTCCTGCGCCGCCGCGCCCGCCTCGCGCGCGTCCCACAGCGCGCGCACCGGCGACGGAATCTCGAACGGCCCATGCCCCCAGCCGAGCGCGCGGCGCGTGGCTTCGGCCTCTTCCGCGCCGAGCGGCGCGCCATGTACCTCATGCGTGCCCGCCATCGTCGGCGCGCCTTGGCCGATCACGGTCTTGCAGCAGATCAGCGTCGGCCGGTCCGAGTCGCGCGCGTCCTGCAACGCCTGCGCGACCGCGTCGGCATCGTGCCCGTCCACACGCTTGACGACGTTCCAGCCATACGCCTCGAAGCGCTTCGGCGTGTCGTCGGCGAACCAGCCTTCCACATGCCCGTCGATGGAAATGCCGTTGTCGTCGTACAGCACAGTGAGCTTCGCCAGCCGCAGCGTGCCCGCCAGCGAGGCCGCCTCGTGCGACACGCCTTCCATCAGACAGCCATCGCCGACGAACACATAAGTACGATGATCGACGATCTCATGCCCCGGCCGGTTGAACTCGCGCGCGAGCAAGGTTTCGGCGAGCGCCATGCCGACCGCATTCGCCAGTCCCTGCCCGAGCGGCCCGGTCGTCGTCTCCACGCCGGGCGTCACGCCCGTTTCCGGATGGCCGGGCGTCTTGCTGCCCAGTTGCCGGAAGCGCCGGATGTCGTCGATGGACACGTCATAGCCGCTCAGATGCAGCAGCCCGTAGAGCAGCATCGAGCCGTGTCCGTTCGAGAGCACGAAGCGGTCGCGGTCGGGCCAGTCAGGGTCCAGCGGATTGTGTTTGAGGTGACGCGTCCACAGCGCGACCGCGATCTCGGCCATGCCCATCGGCATGCCGGGATGACCCGAGTTCGCCTGCTGTACCGCATCGACGGCGAGCATGCGCAGCGCGTTGGCCATCTGGCGGATCTCTGACGAGCGCTGGCGAACAGGCAAAGCTTCAGCAACGGCATTCATGGATGCCTCCTTGATGCAATGGGAAAACGGGCTGCTCAGGCGCGCGCGCGGCGGTCGCGCAACTGCAGGATCATCGGCGTGAAGATCAGCTGCATCGCGAGTCCCATCTTGCCGCCCGGCACGACGATCACATTCGGCCGCGACATGAACGAGTCGTGCAGCATGGTCAGCAGATAAGGAAAGTCGATGCCGCGCGGCTTCGCGAAGCGGATCACGACAAAGCTCTCGTCGGGCTGCGGAATCTCGCGCGCGGTGAACGGATTCGATGTGTCCACCGTCGGCACGCGCTGGAAGTTCACATGCGTGTGCGAGAACTGCGGGCAGATGGTGTTCACGTAATCGGGCATGCGGCGCAGGATGGTATCGACCACGGCTTCGTGCGAATAGCCGCGCATCGTCTGGTCGCGATGCAGCTTCTGGATCCATTCGAGATTGATGATGGGCACCACGCCGACCAGCAAATCCGCATGACGCGCGATGTCCACTTCGTCGGTGACCGCCGCGCCGTGCAGGCCTTCGTAGAACATCAGGTCGGTATCGGGCGTGACGTCTTCCCACGGCGTGAACGTGCCCGCATCCTGCTTGAAGCGCGCGGCCTCGGCCTCGTCGTGCACGTAATGGCGGAACTGGCCGCCGCCGCTCTTGCCGTAGGTTTCGAACAGGCTTTCGAGTTCCCGCAGCAGATTCGCTTCCGGCCCGAAGTGGCTGAAGTTGAGTTGCCCGTCGCGTTCGCTCTGCTTCATGGCCTCGCGCATGCCGAGACGGTCATAGCGATGAAACGCGTCGCCTTCCACAATCTGCGCGTTGATTTTTTCGCGCCGGAAGATGTGCGTGAAACTCTTCATGACGGTGGTCGTGCCGGCGCCGCTCGAGCCCGTCACCGCGACGATCGGATGCTTGACTGACATGCGCTGCCTCCCTGGCTGTTGATGTCGTATCGGGCGCTGCTTCAGGCTTCCGTCTCCGGCAGGAACAGCGAGCGTTCGTTGAACAGCGGCGAAGTGAACGGCTTGTCCTCGCCGCGATCGTATTCGCCGTGATACCGCTGGATCCGCTCCACTTCATGGCGCGACCCGAGGATCACCGGCACGCGCTGATGCAACGCGCCGGGCTGAACGTCGAGAATGCGCTCGCGTCCGGTGATCGACAGACCGCCCGCCTGCTCGACCAGGAAGCTCATCGGGCTGGCCTCGTACAGCAGACGCAGGCGGCCTTCCATCTCCGGCGTCCTGAAGTCGCGCGGATACATGAACACGCCGCCGCGCATCAGGATGCGATGCACTTCCGCGACCATCGACGCAATCCAGCGCATGTTGAAGTCCTGTGCGCGACAGCCGGTGCGACCGTCCTTGCATTCCTGCACGTAGCGGCGCACGGGCGGCTCCCAGAAGCGCTCGTTCGACGCGTTGATCGCGAACTCGCACGAGTCTTCCGGAATGCGGATGTCGGAATGCGTGAGCACGAAGTTGCCGACGTCGCGTTCCAGTGTGAAGCCATGCGTGCCATTGCCCACGGACAGCACCAGCATCGTCGATGGCCCGTAGATCGCATAGCCTGCCGCAACCTGTTCGCGGCCCGGGCGCATGAACGCGGCTGCATCGGCGGCGCCGCGCGCGTCGCCTTCACGGTCACCATCGCGCCGCAGCACCGAAAAGATGGACCCGACCACGCCGTTGATGTCGATGTTCGACGAGCCATCGAGCGGATCGAAGGCCAGCAGATAATCGCCGCGCGGATACGTTTCCGGAATGGCGTACACCTCGTCCATTTCCTCGGACACCATGCCGGCCAGCAGGCCATCCCATTCGCAATGCTGCAGGAAGATCTCGTTGGTCACGAGGTCGAGCTTCTTCTGTTCCTCGCCGTGCGTGTTGACCGACTGCGCCGAGCCGTGCTGCCCGCCCAGCGCACCGCGTGTCAGCGCCGCAGCGATGGTCTTGATCGAGGCCGCGACGTCGATCAGCAACGCCGACAGACCGCTCGCCGCGTCCGGACCCGGCCGGCGATCCAACGTGTCGATCAGGAACTTCGATAAGGTGGTGCGTCCATCGAGCATCGCGCAACCTCCATGAGGTTATGAATCGGATCACAAGCAGGGTCACGAATCAGCAAACACGCGGCTCGCGCGAATGTCGCTGGCGTCGAGCTGCATCAGCGCGCTGGCATCGGCGTGGCACGCGCCTCGCTCGGCCGCCGCGAACAGACGGTTCGCCTGGCGCAGCCGCGCGCGGTCCAGTGCATTGCGCACCGAACGCGCATTGGCGAAGTTCGGCTGGCGAATGCGGCGCGCGAGATAGTCGTCGAAGGCGTGGCGCGCGTCGTCGTCGAAGCGGTAGTGCATGTCGGCGAGCATGTGCTCCGCAATCTGCAGCAACTCGCCCGGCGCGTAGTCGGGGAACACGAGGTGATGCGCGATACGCGATCGAAACCCAGGATTGCTGTGGAAGAAGGTTTCCATGCGCGCTTCGTATCCGGCGAGGATCACGACGAGGTCGTCGCGCTGGTTCTCCATCGTCTGGAGCAGGATCTCAATGGCCTCCTGCCCGTAGTCGCGTTCGTTCTCCGGCCGGTACAGGTAGTAGGCCTCGTCGATGAACAGCACGCCGCCCATCGCACGCTTGAGCACTTCGCGCGTTTTGGGCGCGGTATGCCCGATGTACTGACCAACCAGATCGTCGCGCGTCACCGACACGAGATGATTGCGCCGGATATAGCCGAGCCGGTGCAGCACCTGCGCCATGCGCAGCGCAACCGTGGTCTTGCCGGTACCGGGATTGCCGGAGAAGCACATGTGCAGCGTGGGCGCACCCGACGCAATGCCGAGCGTCGCGCGCGCGCGTTCCACCAGCAGGTGCGCGGCGATCTCGCGGATGCGCGTCTTGACCGGCGCCAGCCCGATCAGGTCGCGGTCCAGTTCCGCCAGCACTTCGCCGATGCGCGACTCGCGGTACAGCGCCATCAGGTCGGCATGCGTCGCCTGGGTTTCGTCGAGCGTGGCTTCGGCGCTCATGGTGTCGCCTCCTCATCAGTAACGTTCGCCGGCGGGGCGGTCGGTGGCGTAGGTGCGGATCGCGTAGCGCTGCACGCGGCTCCTGTCGTCCTGACGTTCCAGGCGGAAACCATGCTCTTCTTCAGGACGATTCACCATGAACGAAAGCCGCATCGTCTCGAAGCCGCGCACCGAATCGAACGCATTCACCTTGATGTAGTGACGCGGATACGTCTTGCGGCATTCGTTCACTTCCATCAGCACGCCGGCGGCATCGTGCAGGTCGAACATCGGCAGGCCCCACATTTCCCAGTAGGTGTTGCGCGGATGCGGGTCGTCGGTGTACTCCACCGAGCAGGCCCAGCCCTGATCCAGCGCATAGCCGATCTGCGCGACGATTTCCTCGTCGGTCAGCGGCGGCAGGAATGAAAACGTGCCTTGTGTGATCTTCATGTCGGTTCCTCCATGCGTGTGGGCAGGCTCAGGCCGCGGCGGTCGCCGTCACGGCGAAGTCCGGCGTATCCGTCGATGCATAGTTGAAGGTCACGTCGCGCCAGGTATCGAGCGCTTGCTGAAGCGGCGTGCAGGACCGCGCGGCAGCTTCGAGAATGTCCGGCCCTTCGTTTGCGATGTCGCGTCCTTCGTTGCGGGCCTTGACCATCGCTTCGAGCGCAACGCGATTCGCTGTCGCGCCGGCCTGGATGCCTTGCGGATGCCCGATCGTGCCGCCGCCGAACTGCAGGATGCAGTCGTCGCCGAACAGGTCGAGCAACTGATGCATCTGTCCGGCGTGAATGCCGCCCGACGCCACCGGCATCACCTTGCGCAAGCCTGCCCAGGGTTGGTCGAAGAACACGCCGCGCGCGAGGTCCGGCTCGTTGCGCGCATCGCGGCACACGTTGTAGTAGCCCTGCACGGACAAGGGATCGCCTTCGAGCTTGCCGACCGCCGTGCCCGCATGCGCGTGATCCACGCCCGCCATGCGCAGCCATTTCGCGATCACGCGGAACGAGATGCCGTGATTGCGCTGCCGCGTATAAGTGCCATGTCCGGCGCGATGCAGATGCAGGATCATGTCGTTGCGGCGCGCCCATTTCGACATCGACTGGATGGCAGTCCAGCCGATCACGAGATCGATCATCACGATGCACGAGCCCAGTTCCTTCGCGAATTCGGCGCGCTCGTACATGTCTTCCATCGTGCCGGCCGTGACGTTCAGATAATGGCCTTTCATCTCGCCGGTTTCGGCCTGCGCGCGGTTCACGGCTTCCATTGCGAACAGATAGCGGTCGCGCCAGTGCATGAATGCTTGCGAGTTGATGTTCTCGTCGTCCTTCAGAAAATCGAGACCGCCTTTCAGCCCTTCATAGACGACACGACCATAGTTCTTGCCCGACAGCCCGAGCTTCGGCTTGACGGTCGCGCCGAGCAGCGGGCGGCCATATTTGTCGAGCCGTTCGCGCTCCACGACAATGCCGGTCGGCGGACCCTGGAAGGTCTTCAGATACGCCACCGGGATGCGCATGTCTTCGAGACGCAGCGCCTTGAGCGGCTTGAAGCCGAACACGTTGCCGATGATCGATGCGGTCAGGTTCGCCACCGAGCCTTCCTCGAACAGATCGAGGTCATAGGCGATGTACGCGAAGTACTGCGGTTCATCGGCGCGCATGCTGGGCACGGGCTCGACGCGATAGGCCTTGGCGCGGTACATGTCGCACGCGGTGAGGCGGTCGGTCCAGACGACGGTCCAGGTTGCCGTCGACGATTCCCCCGCCACTGCTGCCGCGGCTTCCTCCGGTTCGACGCCCGCTTGCGGCGTGATGCGGAACAGCGCGATCACGTCGGTGTCCTTCGGCGTGTAGTCGGGCTGCCAGTAGCCCATCTCGCGATACTTCATGACGCCGGCCGCATAGCGCGAGCGCGGATCGGACGGATTGCGCGCCGCCTCGACGGCGGCCTTGCTGAAGTCGTTCATTCCGTTTCCTCGACAGTGAGATGAGAGGGACGTGCGCCTGATGACTGCCCTGCTGTGACTGCAGAGTAAGCATTGGCCGCAGCGAAAGGAATTCACGATTTGCTTGCCGGACCTTAAGCGATGCCTTATTGGGTGTTTGCCCTGATGCGGTCCTGAACGGGCGATGGAACACTTTGTTCTGGTTCTGTCACAGTCGATGTGCGCGTGCACCGAATGGATCGACCGTGCGCCCGCGTCGACTCACTGGCATGACGCTTGCAACGCCTCAAGGCCGGCCACCTCCCGGCCGTCGGGCGGATTCGTCCGCACTGGCACTTCATTGAAGCGGTATCCGAGGCATTCACCCACCCATCTGGAGGAACGCTCATGCAATGGACTACGCCCAGCTTCACCGATATGCGTTTTGGCTTTGAGATCACGATGTACATCGCCACCCGCTAAAGGTGGAAGCACCCGCACGAGGCCGCGTCGAAACGATGCGGTTCCTTCGTGCGGTCCCGAATCTCCGCGCCGCCCGTCATGATTTACGAAACCGTCGTCACGACCGCAGACCGCGATGGCCGGCCCCACATTGCGCCGATGGGCGTGCGCTTCGAAGACGGCTTTGCGATCCTCGCGCCGTTCCGTCCTTCGACGACGCTCGACAACGTCATCGCGACGCAGAGCGCAGTGCTCAACCTGACGAACGACGTGCGCGTGTTCGCCGGCTGCGTGACCGGCCGCAAGCGCGACTGGCCGACGGTGCCCGCGGACACGGTGCCGAGCGTACGGCTCGCGACGACGCTTGCCCACACCGAGTTGCGCCTCGCCGCGATCGATGACGACGACACGCGTCCGACGCTGCGCATGGCCTGCGTGCATCGCGTGATGCATGCACCGTTTCCGGGCTTCAACCGCGCGCAGGCTGCGGTCGTCGAGGGCGCGATACTGGTGAGCCGGCTGTTCATGCTGCCGGCTGACAAGGTGAACAGCGAGCTTGCATATCTGCGCATTGCCATCGACAAGACGGCGGGCGACGCCGAGCGCGAAGCATGGCATTGGCTGTTGCTCGGCGTCGATGCGCATCGCGCGAAGACGCCGGATTGATCTGTCTTCCCACTGGAGTGTTCAAACGATGACCGCATTGCTCGCGAGCGTCCGCTCGGCGGATGAAGCCTTCGATGCCGCGCAGGCCGGCGCCGAACTGATCGACCTGAAGGAACCGCGTGCGGGCGCGCTGGGCGGCGTAGCGACGGGCGATATCGCGCGAATCGTCATTGCCTTGCGGGCGCGGTATCCGGTGCGGCCGATCAGCGCGACCATCGGCGACTGGCCCAATCACGCGCTCGACGACATTACCGGACGCGTGCTCGAGGTCGCTGCGGCAGGCGTCGATTACGTGAAGGTGGGCATCTCCCCTGGCGCGGGCGCGGAGCGCTGCCTGCGGCATCTCGCGAGTCTGCCGGCGGCGGTGGTGCCGGTGCTGTTGTCGGATGAAGGGGTGGATCGCGCACTGGCGGCGCTCGCGGCGCAGCTGGGGTTTGTCGGCATCGTCTTCGACACGGCGGGCAAGGATGGCCGCACGCTGTTCGATTGCGTCGATGTGCAGACGCTTGCCGCCTGTATCGCCGATGCCCGCGCGCGCGGCACGATGAGCGCGGTGGCGGGTTCGCTCGGCTGGCGCGACCTGCACACCATTCGCGTGCTTGCGCCGGATATCGCGGGCTTTCGCGGCGCGCTGTGCGACGAGCGCGACGGACGGTCCGGCAAACTCGATCCGCGCAGGGTCGAGCGCTGGGCGCGCGCGCTGCACGGCGAGACCGTGGCCGCTCCCGTTTGACAACGCTTCAGCGCCCGCTTCTCACACCGTCACGTTCAGCAAGCGGTCGCGCATGACGGCGAGATCGTCTTTTCCCATGACCTCGACCACATAATTCGCATCGCGCACATAAGCGGGAAAGCGCCGGTCCACGACGCCATCGGCGGCGAGCGCCTCCAGCGATGCATTCGCCTCCACCTCGCACGACTTGACGATCATCAGGCGCTCCGCGTTCAACGAGGTGGAGAGCCACGCGGCGAGACTGTCGGACGTCACGTCCCAGTTGGTCATCTTGTCGGGCGTCGTGCGCATCAGGTCGGTGGGCACCCAGACGGCCACGCGTCCATCGCGCAGCGCGCGCCGGATGCGGTTTTCATTCGACGCCAGCACGAGTTCAGGCACGACCCCTTGCATCAGGATCGCATACTGCGCCATCGCCAGCAGGCACATGTTGTGGGCGGCGAGATCGTCGAACTGCCATTCGCTCTGATATTGCCGCACCGCGTCCGCGAAATCGCCGCCGCCCGGCACGATCACGACGCGCCCGCCGCCTACTTCCCATAGCCGCGTCAGCCATTCGCGCAGCGCCGGGTCGTGACTGAGGCTTCCCCCGATCTTCACCACCCACATAGGTTCCTGTCCTCGTTCGATGATGCCGCCGGGCCACGCACCCGGTTGAATACCGCGTCTTCAACCGGCTATGTTTCGCAAACTATCACGCCGCGCGCGACGACGCATCGCGCGACCGCTGTGTTTCGTGGTCCCGCGCGCCTTCCTCGGGCCTCGTCGCCAGCGCGGCGAGCAACGCCACCGCCACGCTCGGCGCGCAGGTCGCCACCCATTCGGCGCGCGTCGCGTCGTCATCGTCGACGCCCGCGAGCCGCGCAAAATCCACATAGCCGCGTGCTTCCTGGCGCGCCAGCGCCGCCGCCAGAAAGCGCCCGCAACCCGCGCCGATGACGGGCGCCGTCGCCAATGCTGCATCGCGCGCCACGACCTGCGCGAGACCGGCGGCGAGCGTGCGCAACTGCTCCTGCCGCCAGGTCTGCGCGAAGCGCTTCCATTCGGCATCGGATGCTTCCGAGGCATCGCGGCCGATCATCCGTGCGATGCGCACGCGGCTCGCCGCCTCGGTCTTCGGTCCGTTGTCGGCGCTTGGATGCTGGTCGTGCGCGGCCCAGAGTTCGCCGGTGAGGCGATAGACGTCGGCGGTCGTCGCGAACCATTCGTTCATCACACCGCTCGTCTCGCCGCGAAACGCGATGCGCTGCGCCACCCCGCTCAAGGGCGTGCGAACGACGCCCTGATAGACCAACTCGCCGCTGACGAGGCGCGCCGGGTCGGTCGCGCCGCGCGCCCGCACTTCGCCGCTGATGATCGGAATGATGTCGGTGGTCGTGCTGCCGATATCGATCAGCACCGCATCGCGCATGCGGGTAGCGGCCCAGCGCGCGGTCGCGAGCCAGTTCGCCGATGCCACCTTGCGCCAGCCTTCCGCGCAGGCCGACCGCGCGAGCCAGCCGTCGTGCGCGCCGCCGCCCGCGAAGAACAGCGTGCGCGGTCCGAGCCGTTGCGCCAGGGTGCGGCTGAGCGTGCGCACGCCTTCGGCGCGGTCGGCGAACAGATCGACCATTTCGCCGGTCATCGTGACGGCGTGGCGCGCGGAGGCATCGCCGGCGGCGGGCCAGCGTTCGAACACGCCGTCGATGACCCGTTCCAGATGCGCGAGGCCCTGCCACAGCGGGCAGGCCCATTGCGCGACATCGACGAGTTCGCCCTTGCGGTTGGCCAGCGACACCTTGACGTGCGCGCCGCCCACGTCCCAGCCGAAAACGGGCGCGTCGCCGGAAGCCGATGCCCTCATGACGCGCCTCCGACTGCGCGCAGGGCATGCGCTTCGCCGTCGAAGCCGGGCACGCGATGCGCGGCCAGCAGTTCCGCCGCGAGATTCCTGCCGCCGCGCCGGCTCAGTTCCGCGTAGGCGACGGTCGGCCGCGGATTGACCTCGATAACGACCGGCCCGCGTTCCGGATGCCACACCACGTCGATGCCGACGAAGCCGCGCAGGCCGGGAAGCGCTTCGGCTACGCGCAGCGCGAGCCGTTCGAGCGCGCGTCCCTGGGGACCGTGGCGGTCGATGCGATCGACATCGACGCCGTCGAACTGCACGATGCGTTCGCGCCGTTCGGGGCTTGCCGGTTCGGACAGGCCGATGCGTTGCCGGTTGATGCTGACGAGCCGCGCGAGCCGGTCGCGGCAGATCATGGAGAGGCTGAGCGGTTCGCCGTCGATCCATTCCTGCAACACCGGATTGCGCCCTGCCGCGGCGCGGGCTTCGTATTCGGCGCGGGCGGCGGCGAGATCGTCGTAGACGCGGGTGTCGAGACCGCCGGCGCCGTCGTCGGGCTTGACGACCCAGCGGCGTCCGGAGACGGCATGGGCGGCGTCGGGTTCGAGCGCGGGCGTGACGGGGATGCCGCGCGCGGCGAGCCAGGCGGCGGTGGCGCTCTTGCTGGAGGCGGTGCGGATGGCTTCCTTGGCGCAGCCGAGCCAGCGGGCCTGTCCGACTGCGTCATGGAGCTTGAGCAGCAGGCCATCGCATTCGGGCGCGACGATGCAGGCATAGTCGTGCTCGCGGGCCATGCGGGCGACGAAGCGCGTGAGCGGCTCGCCGGGTTGGGCGCGGACGTGGCGGGCGGCGTCGGCGCCGGATTCGAAGCGTGAGCCTGCGACGGTCACCGCGATGCCGGGGAGCGCGTGGAGATCGGCGGCGAGGGCATCGCGCATGACGCGGCCTTCGACGATGAGTGCGGAGAGATCGGCGAGGCTGGCGGCGCCTGCCGCGTCCGGATCGATGCCGCCGCCGGTGAGATACTCGAATACGAAGATCTTGATCAAAGGAAAGCCATCCATGCAGGTGATACCCGTTCTTGATCTGCTCGACGGTCAGGTGGTGCGTGCGGTGCGCGGCGAGCGTTCGCGTTACCGGCCGATTCGGTCCTCCTTGTGCGCGACGAGCGAACCGGTGGCGATTGCTCGTGCGTTGCTAGCGGTGACGGGCGCGGCGACGCTGTATGTCGCCGATCTCGGCGCGATCATGCAGCGCGGCGCGCATGAAGCGGTGCTGGCCGCACTTTGCGACGCGCTGGGCGGCGAAGTCGAGATCTGGCTCGATGCCGGCTTCACGGCGTGTGCGCCGATGCGTGCGAGCGTCGAGCGGATCACGAGGCTTTCGCGGGCGTCCTCGCGGGCGGCGATCGTGCCGGTGTTCGGCACGGAGACGCTGCTCGACGTGGGCGCGATCGCTGAAGCGTCGGCGTGCGGGTTCGAGCCGGTCCTGTCGCTCGACTATCGCGGTGGGCGAGCGCTTGGGGCGCTCGGTGCTGGGGATGGCGAGAGCACGTGGTGGCCGCGGCGGGTGATCGTGATGACGCTCGATCACGTGGGCGCGGAGGCCGGGGTGGATCTCGACACGTTCAGCGCCGTGCGTGCGCTCGCTGGTGAGCGCGAGTTGATCGGTGCGGGCGGGGTCCGCCATCAGGACGATCTTGCGCTCGCCGCGCAATGCGGGGCTTCAGGGTGGCTCGTGGCGTCTTCGCTCCATGATGGGTCGCTTTCGTTTTAGCGGATCGATATGGGTCGGAGGGCTTGGTCGGAGTCGTGTCTCAATTTTTGTGCCAGTCGATGGTGGGCTTTGGTTTCAATGTAATCGTTTGGAAAGCGCTGTCCCAGCGCTGGTCTTGTACGTGACAGTGTGTTGCTTCCTGGAGTAAGGTTTTTTCGTTTCGCTGTTTGTGGCGTTCGCCTGTGCTCTTATGGATTACCCGTAGGATTTTGGGGCGCGTAGGCCGGGGTTTTTGTTGGCCTGCGCTTCTATGGACTTCCCGCCTTCGCGTCGGTCTATTAGCACTGCCCCTCCCCGGGGCAGGGGTAACTTTCTTTGCTGCTGCAAAGAAAGTCACCAAAGAAAGCAGCTTTTTTTCCCGCCCAGCGTCACCCAGCGGCACGACACAGAACTGCCTCGCTGGCCCGGCAGTAGAGAGTGCCCTCATAGGCCCCACCGGGCTTGGATCGCGGACCCACTGAGACAAACTGCCGTTCAACAAACTGGTGCAGCACCTGAAAGCGCCGGCCCAGCGCTACGCGCTGCCGAAGGGTATGCAAAGGAAACCAACGTTGGGCTGATGCAGTGAGATGGATGCGTCAGCAAGCCGGCACAGGCAGACCCGATTGACCGGACGGCGGCGCGTAGCGCTGCGCCGGAGCATGCAGGCGCTGCACCAGTTTGTTCTGCGGTGCGATTTCACAGTGGGTCCGCGATCCAAGCGCGGTGGGGCCTATGAGGGCACTCTCTACTGCCGGGCCAGAAACATCATTCTGTGCTGCGCCCTTGTGATGGCGCTGGGCGGGAAAAAAAGCTGCTTTCTTTGGTGACTTTCTTTGCAGCAGCAAAGAAAGTTACCCCCGCCCCGGGGAGGGGCAGTGCAAATAGACCGACGCGAAAACAGGAAGTCCATAGGAGCACAAGAGCAAGACCAAACCCGCAAACCGGCATGGAGTTTGCTCGAAGCCTCGACCATGCCTCCAACACCAGAACCTGAAAGCCGACCCGCCGAGGCCATCGGCGAAGACCTCCCCTGGACGTGTCCGTTCTGCCCATTGCTATGCGACGATCTCACGCTGGCCACTCTCACCGCCCGTTGCCGGCGACTGACGCAATCTCTCGCCCATATAAACCCACAGGCCACAACTCGCTCCGCAGAAATCAACGGTCACCCCACCGATCAAGAAGCAGCGCTTCAACAAGCCACCGATATCCTCTCGAAAGCCCATCGTCCGCTCTTCGGCGGACTAGCAACCGATATCGCCGGCACCCGCGCCCTCTATGAACTAGCCGCCCACTGCGGCGCCATCCTCGATCATCTTCACGGCGATACCCTCGCCGACACCACCCGCGCACTCCAGGATCGCGGCGCCTTCTTCACCACGCTCTCCGAAATACGCTCGCGCGCCGATCTGATCATCGTGTTCGCCTGCCAGCCATCGCACCGCTATCCACGCTTCTACGAACGCATCGCCGAGCCCAATCGCGACGTCCCCATCGTATTTATCGGATGCAACGCCGATCAAGCCGCCCACACCGAATCGATCCTCCCAGGCCACGATCCCTTCGATCTCCTCGCACTCTGGTCCGCGCATCTCGAATCCAATCGGCCCATCCCACACGCCGAACTCGCCACGCTGACCGAACGCATCCACGCCGCGCACTACACAGCCTTCATCTTCGAACCTGCCGCGCTGCCCGCACCGCACGCCGCGCTCGCCATCGAAGCACTGCAACGCATCGTCAAGGCCTTCAACCGCACCACCCGCGCCGGCGCACTCGCCCTGACGGGCGACGACGGCGCCCTCTCCGTCAATCAAACCACCACCTGGCTCTCGGGCTTCCCGCTGCGCACCCGCGTCGCCTACGGCATGCCGCTCGATCACGATCCATACCGCTATCGCACACACACTCTGCTGAGCCGCGGCGAAATCGACGCCTTGCTCTGGGTCTCCAGCTTCACGCCCGAACCACTCCCCGACGCCCTCGACGACACCCTGCCCGTCATCGTGCTCGGTCATCCCGCGACCCAGCTGCCGCCACGCAAAGGCACAACGGTGTTCATCCCCATCGCGACGCCAGGCATCGACAGCGGCGGACATCTGTTTCGCATCGATACCTCCGTGGTCGCCCGTCTCACCGCCGCACGCGATAGCGAGCTGCCCAGCGTCGCCACCATCGCCGCACGCCTCACGCAGGCGAGGACCCACCCATGAGCCTCACGCGACTCCGCGGCGGCACGCTCTACGATCCCGTCAACGGCATCGACGGCCAGACACGCGACATTCTGATCCGCGACGGCCGCATCGTCAGCGAAGCAAACGGGGAAACCATCGCACCGGAACGCGACTTCGACGCGCGCGGCATGGTCGTCATGGCCGGCGGCATCGACCTGCACTCGCATATCGGCGGCGGCAAGACCAATCTCTCACGTCTGCTCCTGCCCGAAGATCATCGCGACGACCCGCGCGCCGTCCCCGAACGTCCCGACGAAGGCCGCTATCTGCGCCTGCCCTCATGCGGCACCTGCACGCCCGGCACGCTCGCCACCGGCTATCGCTATGCGGAAATGGGCTACACCGCCGCCTTCGAGCCAGCCATGATCGCGTCGAACGCTCGCCACGCGCATCTGGAAATGGGCGACACCCCCATCATCGATCACGGCGCCTACGTGATGATGGGCAATGACGAACTCTTCCTCCAGATGCTCGCCGCGCAAGACGACTTCGAACACCTGCGCGATTACGTCGGCTGGACGCTGCATTCGAGCAAGGCGCTCGGCGTGAAAGTCGTCAATCCGGGCGGCATCTCGGCGTTCAAGTTCAATCAGCGCTCACTCGATGTCGACGAAAAGCACGTGCACTACGGCATCACGCCCCGCGACGTGCTGCGCACGCTGACCCGCGCGCTCACCGAGCTGCGCGTGCCGCATCCGCTGCATGTCCACACGAGCAATCTCGGCGTGCCCGGCAACGTGGAATCGACCATCAAGACGATGGACGCCGCCGAAGGCCTGCCCATTCACCTGACCCATATCCAGTTCCACAGCTACGGCGCCGAAGGGCCGCGCAAGTTCTCGTCGGGCGCGCGGGCCATTGCCGAAGCCGTCAATGCACGACCCAACGTGACCATCGACGTCGGTCAGGTCATCTTCGGCCAGACCGTCACCGCGTCCGGCGACACGATGATGCAGTTCAGGAACACGCCGATGGCCCGGCCGCGCAAATGGATCCTCGGCGATATCGAATGCGATGCGGGCTGCGGCATCGTGCCGTTCAAGTATCGCGAGCAAAGCTTCGTGAACGCACTGCAATGGATCATCGGACTGGAAATCTTCCTGCTCGTGGACGATCCCTGGCGCGTGTCGATGACCACCGATCATCCGAACGGCGGCCCGTTCACGAGCTATCCGCACCTGATTCGCCTGCTGATGGACAAGTCCTTCCGCGATGCCCAGCTCGACACCCTGCACGCCGATGCCAGAACAGCCAGCGCACTCGCCGAGATCACGCGCGAGTTCTCGCTGTACGACATCGCGATCATCACGCGCGCAGGCCCCGCGAAGCTGCTCGGACTGACGGATCGCGGGCATCTCGGCGCGGGCGCGGCGGCGGACATCGCCGTGTATCGCGACGACGCCGACCGCGAGCGCATGTTCACCTCGCCCGCGTACGTGTTCAAGGACGGCGAACTGATCGCGCGCGACGGCACGCTGCTCGCGACACCCACCGGCGGCATTCACTTCGTCAGCCCGGACTACGACCGCTCGATCGAAAAGCGCGTGCGCGACTATGCGCAGGCGCATCTCGCGACGCGCTTCGAGAACATCGCCATCGGCGACGACGAAATCTGCGCATGCTGCAACGGCGGCCGGCTGCTGCCGGTCGCGTGTCTCTCGGCGGGCGGAGGCTAGCGCATGCAGATCAACGACACGCAAATCGACGACACCTTCGCCGAAGCCTTCCCGATGAAGGCCACGCGCCTCGTCATCACCGCCCATACGCCCGTCTGGGCCCGCCACGCGGCGAACTCGCTGACGGGCTTCGCGACCTCCGTGATTGACTGCGGCTGCGAGGCGGGCATCGAGCGTGATCTGTCAGGCGACGAAACCCCCGACGGCCGGCCCGGCGTGGCCGTGCTGATCTTCGCGATCTCGTCGAAGGAACTGGCGAAGCAGATTGCGCGGCGCGTCGGCCAATGCGTGCTGACGTGTCCGACCACCGCGGTGTATGGCGGCATCGATCCCGCAACGAGCCGCGCGCCGCTCTCCGACAACGCGCCGCTCGGCGCCGCGCTGCGCTTCTTCGGCGACGGCTGGCAGATCTCCAAGGTGCTCGACGGCACGCGTTACTGGCGCGTGCCGGTGATGGACGGCGAATTCGTCTGCGAGGAATTCACCGCGACCGTGAAGGCGGTCGGCGGCGGCAATCTGCTGTTTCTCGCCCGCGACATGGACAGCGCGCTGCATGCCGCGGAAGCCGCCGTCGCCGCCATGCACGCGCTGCCGAACATCATCACGCCGTTTCCGGGCGGCGTCGTGCGCTCGGGTTCGAAGATCGGATCGAAATATGCGGGCGCCACGGCGTCCACGAACGACGCCTTTTGTCCGACGCTCGTCGGCCTCTCGCACAAGAGCGAACTGACGCCCGATGTCGGCTGCGTGCTGGAGATCGTGATCGACGGCCTCACCGATGCCGACGTCGGCGCCGCCATGACCGCGGGCATCGCGGCCGCGACGCGCATCGGCCGCGCGGGCGGCGTGCTGCGCGTCTCCGCCGGCAACTACGGCGGCAAGCTCGGGCCGTATCACTTCAAGTTGCACGAACTCTCACGCGGCATCGACGGGAGCCGGGCATGAGCGCCATCACGCTGCGCGTCAAAACTGCGCCGGGCTTTCGCGTGGACGCGTCGAATTTACTGCCCTCGACGCTCGCCGCCATCGCACCCGCTGACTTGCCCCGCATCGTGTTACAGGGCGCGGGCGAACGCTGCGCGCTCGGCGATCTGTTCGACATCCGGCACGAGCATGCCGACCTGCCTTCGTTGCTGATAGAAGGCGACGCGCCTTGGCTGGACCGTCTCGGCGCAAACATGAGCGAAGGCGCGCTGACGATACACGGCCATGCCGGCGATTACGCGGGCCTGAAGATGTCGGGCGGCACGTTGCACATCGCCGGGGATGCCGGCCTCTTTACCGCGTGCGAAATGCAGGGCGGACGCGTGACCGTGCAGGGCAACACCGGCGATTGCGCCGCCGCCGCGCTGCCCGGCGACATGGAAGGCATGACGGGCGGCGCGCTCGTGATCCACGGCAAGGCAGGCGCGCGCCTCGCGGACCGCATGCGGCGCGGCACGGTGCTCGTCAGCGGCGATGCGGGCGACTTCGCCGCCTCGCGGCTGATCGCGGGGACGGTATGCATCGGCGGGAAGGTCGGCGCGCATCCGTGCTACGGCATGCGGCGCGGCACGGTGCTTCTCGCGCACGCGCCTACTGCCATTCCGCCGACCTTTACCGAAGGCGGCCACGGCTTCGAGGTCTTCTGGCGACTCTTCACGCGCATGCTCGCGCGAGAATGGACTCTCGAAAAGGCACCCTTTCCGACACATTCGAGTCACGTGTTGCCGCGACGCTACGCGGGCGACCTTGCCGTGGATGGCCGGGGGGAATTGCTGATCGCCAATTCTTAGCCAGCGGGAAAAAATGAAACTTGTATCCTGTAGAACGAAATCCAATTTCACGGGAGAAACTTCATGAGCACCGCGCGGACCTCCGCAACGCGCAACGGCCGCCTCGACGCAGCCAGAGAGCGTTACGCACGCCCGATCATCGCGCTGCACTGGCTGATCGCCATCGCGATCATCGCCATGCTTTGCATCGGCTTCTATATGGTGGGCCTGCCGCGCGGGCTGCCGTTCAAGTCGGACCTCGTCAACTTCCACAAATCGCTCGGAATCACGGTTTTCCTGCTGGTGCTGATCCGCATCCTGGTACGCCTGGCCTATGGCCGGCCGCCTCTGCCGCCGATGCGAACGTGGCAACGCGCCGCCGCGAGCATTACGCAGGCTCTTTTATATGTGGGCATGGTGGCGATGCCGCTCTCCGGTTACCTCGGCTCGTCGTTCAACAAGTTCGGCACGAAGTTCTGGGGTCTCGCCCTGCCGCAGTGGGGTTCCGACGACAAACACATGCGCGAGATCTTCTTCGGCATTCATGGCTATCTCGCGTGGATCATGGCCGCACTGGTCATCCTGCATTTTCTCGGCGCGATGAAACATCAGTTGATTGACCGCGACGGTCTCCTGCGGAGGATGTGGCCGTGAAGATTCGCGTACTCGGCTCATCGGCGGGAGGCGGGTTCCCGCAATGGAACTGCAATTGCCGCAATTGCGACGGCGTCCGGCGCGGCACGATCGCCGCCCGCGCGCGCACCCAGTCCTCCATCGCCGTGACCGACAACGGCGAGGACTGGCTGCTCGTCAACGCTTCTCCGGACATCCTGGCGCAAATCGCCGCGAATCCGGAATTGCAACCGGCGCGGCGCGTGCGAGATACGGGCATCGCGGCCGTCATCACGATGGACGCGCAGATCGATCACGTCACCGGGCTGCTGATGCTGCGCGAACGCGGCACGCCGCTGCCGCTCTATACCACTGACGCCGTCTGGCAAGACTTGTCGACGGGCTTTCCGGTGACTGCGATCCTCTCGCATTACTGCGGCGTGGAGCATCGGCGTATTGCGCTCGACGGCGCTGCGCTCGCGGTGCCCGAACTGCCGCGCGTGAGCATCGACGCCTTGCCGCTTTCCAGCAAGGCGCCGCCCTATTCGCCGCATCGCGATGCGCCTGAAACGGGCGACAACATCGGCCTGATGTTCACGAACAACGCCACCGGCAAGCGCGCTTTCTATGCACCGGGACTGGGCGCGCTGGAGCCGCACGTGCTCGATGCGATGCGCACGGCCGACCTGCTGCTCGTGGACGGCACCGTCTGGACCGACGACGAAATGATCCGTCTCGGCCTCACGAAGAAGACCGGCCGCGACATGGGCCATCTGTCGCAGAGCGACGCGGGCGGCATGATCGAGGTGCTCGATTCGATCGACCGCCCCGGCGTGCGCAAGGTGCTGATCCACATCAACAACACGAACCCGATTCTCATCGAGGACGGGCCTGAACGGCGCATGTTGTCAGAGCACGGCATCGAAGTCGCGCACGACGGCATGAGCTTCGAGTTATGACCTCTGCACGCACTGGAGACCGTTTGATGTTCGATCCGATGCTGAACCCGACCACCGGCCCCGTCTTCACTAAAGTGACCGAAGACGGACCCGCGTGGACGCGCGAGGAGTTCGAGGCGCAACTGCGCGCGAAGGGCACGGCGTATCACATCCATCATCCGTTCAACGTGAAGATGAACGGCGGCGGCTGTTCGAAGGAACAGATCCGCGGCTGGGTCGCGAACCGCTTCTACTATCAGATCAACATTCCGCTGAAGGATGCGGCGGTCATGTCGAACTGCCCCGACCGCGACACGCGGCGCCGCTGGGTGCTGCGCATTCTCGATCACGACGGTTATGAAGACCAGCCCGGCGGCATCGAGGCCTGGGCGCGGCTCGGCGATGCAGTCGGCCTCTCGCGCGACGATTTATGGTCGCTCAAACTCGTGACGCCGGGCGTGCGCTTCGCCGTCGATGCGTACGTGAACTTCGCGCGGCGTGCGCCGTGGCAGGAATCCGTGTGCTCGTCGCTGACCGAGATGTTCGCGCCGCAGATCCACAAGGACCGCCTCGCGACCTGGCCCGCGCATTACACCTGGATCGAGCCTGACGGGCTCGCGTACTTCCGTTCGCGCGTGTCGCTGGCGCAGCGCGATGTCGAGCACGGGCTCGAAGTGACGCTCACGCATTTCACGACGCGCCGCGAACAGCAGCGCGCGCTCGACATCCTGCAGTTCAAGCTCGACATCCTCTGGACCATGCTCGATTCCATCGAAAAGGCCTTTCCGCAATGAGCGACAGCCCAACGCAACGCAGGCAGGAAGCCGTCGAAGCGCCGGACGATTCGTTGCGTCCGCAACTAAAACGCCTGTTCCGTCTGCAGTGGGAACCGGCGCAGGACGCGCACGTGCTGCTTTATCCCGAAGGCATGGTGAAGCTCAATCAAAGCGCCGCGCAGATCCTTCTGCGCTGCGACGGCACGCGCGACATTCCCGCGCTCGTCGCGGACCTGGAGGCGGCGTTCAACGCCAGCAACCTCGGCGACGACGTGCGTGCGTTCATCGCCGGCGCGCGTGCGCGAGGCTGGCTGGAGTAGCGTCATGACCGACCTGTCCGAACCGATCGCTCGGCCCGAGCACGAAGGCACGCCCATCGCGCCGCCCTTGTGGCTGCTCGCCGAGCTGACCTATCGCTGTCCGCTGCACTGCGTGTTCTGCTACAACCCGGTGAACTACGCCGACCACACGCGCGAACTCGACACCGCCCAATGGCTCGACGTGCTGCGCCAGGCGCGCGCGCTGGGCGCGGCGCAACTCGGCTTCTCCGGCGGCGAGCCGCTGCTGCGCGACGATCTCGAAACACTCGTCGCCGAAGCGCGCAAGCTGGGGTTCTATACGAACCTCATCACGTCGGGCATCGGGCTGACGGAGAAGCGCATCGGCGCGTTGCAGGAGGCCGGGCTCGACCACATCCAGCTGTCGTTCCAGGACTCATCGCAGGAGCTCAACGACTTTCTCTCGAGCACCAAGACCTTCGACTACAAGAAGCGCGTCGCGACCCTCATCAAGGCGCATGGCTTTCCGATGGTGCTGAACTGCGTGCTGCATCGCTATAACCTGCCGCACATCGGCCGCATCATCGACATGGCGCTTGCCATGGGCGCCGAATATCTCGAACTCGCGAACACGCAGTACTACGGCTGGGCGCACGCGAACCGCGCGCAGCTCATGCCGACCAAGGAACAGCTCGACGAAGCCGAAGCGGTGGTGGAGCGTTATCGGCAGGAGATCGGCGATCGCTGCAAGATCTTCTTCGTCGTGCCCGATTACTACGAGCGCCGCCCCAAACGCTGCATGAACGGCTGGGGCTCGGTGTTCCTCGGCATCGCGCCCGACGGCGCAGCGCTGCCGTGCCACACGGCGCGCTCGCTGCCGGGCCTCATGTTCCCGAACGTGACCGAGACGCCGCTCAAGGACATCTGGTACGAGAGCGACGCCTTCAACCGCTTTCGCGGCTTCGGCTGGATGAAGGAGCCGTGCCGCAGTTGCGACGAGAAGTCCATCGACATGGGCGGCTGCCGCTGTCAGGCCTATCTGCTCACTCAAGACCCCGCGAATGCGGACCCGGTCTGCGACAAGTCTCCGCATCACGAGCGCGTCATCGAAGTCGTGCGCGCAGCATCAATCAGGCAGGAACCGCAGGAGCAACCCATCGTCTTCCGCAACGATGCGAATTCCCGGCGCATCGCGGCGCAAGCCCGCGCAAGTGGTTCAGAAGAAGGAGAAGACACGCCATGACTGCCGATATCTCCGTGCTGCTGGTGGACGACCATGCTGTCGTCCGCGAAGGTTACAAGCGTCTGCTCGAACTGAGCCCCGATGTGAACGTCGCGGGCGAGGCCGCGAACGCCGCCGAGGCTTATCAGAAGTTCTGTGCGTTGCAGCCGGATGTCGTCGTGATGGATCTCGCGCTGCCCGGCGCGAGCGGCATCGAGGCGATGCGCCGCATGCTGGCGCGCGAGCCGCACGCGCATGTGCTGATCTTCAGCGTGCATGAAGAAGCGATCTTCGTGCGCCGCGCACTCGATGCCGGCGCGCGCGGCTACGTGACCAAGGCCAGCGCGCCCGACGTACTCGTCGAAGCGGTGCGTTCGGTGGCGCGGCGCGTGTGCTATCTGAGCCCGGATATCTCACAGGCGCTGGCCTTGCGCGCCACGATCCAGGAAGGGCCGCCGGGACGTCAGTTATCAGCGCGCGAGTTCGAAGTGCTGCGTCTGCTCGTACAGGGCTATACGCTCACGAGCATCGCGGAGAAGCTCGGGCTGAGCCAGAAGACAGTGGCAAATCATCAGTCGGTGATCCGCCAGAAGTTCGGCGTGGACAACGGCGTGCAGCTCGCGCAGATCGCCAACCGGCTGGGGCTTCACTTCGCCGATTTCGCTTCGTCGGCGGAAGCGTCGCTGGCTTCGCTCGCATCGTTCGCACCGGTCACGGGCAACGGCAGCCCCGCCTGAGCCGGCACGCGCGCGCAGAACAGAAAGCCTGAGCCGGGCTCGCTCGCAATCTGTAACGCACCGCCGAGCGCCTCGACGCGCTCGCGCATGCCGATCAGGCCCAGCCCCTTGCGCGGCTTCGCGAGATCGACGCCGGGGCCGTCGTCGGCCATCGTCACGACGATCTCTTCCGGCGCGCGCGCCAGGTAGATCTCCACCCGCGCGCCGCGCGCGAACTTCGACACGTTCGTCAAGCCTTCCTGCACCAGCCGGTACAGCGTGATGTTGAGCGCATCGCTCAGGTTGTCGAAGTCGCCGTCCACGGCCAGCGTGAAACGTGCATCCGGCAGACGCTCGCGCCAGCCGTCGACGCAATGTTCGAGCGCCGTGGGCAGGCCGAATTCGTCGAGTCCGCTCGGCCGCAGCTTGCGAATCATCCCGCCGATCTCGCGGTACACGTGCGTCGCGTTTTGCATCAGCGACTGCGCCAGCCGGTGTATCTCCATTTCACGTCCGGCCGACAGATCGCGGATACGCCCTGCATCGAGCGACATGGCATTGAGGTACTGGCCCAGCTCGTCGTGCAGTTCGCGCGCGAGGTGGCGACGCTCGGTTTCCTGCGCGGCGAGCGCCTGATTCGCCAGCCGGCGGTTCTCGGCCAGCAGATGTTCCGCCTCCTCCTCCAGCGCGCGCCGCAGCCGCACTTCCGACTGCGCCTCGCGATAACGCCGCCACGCAAACCACGCACACCCGATGGCCAGCACGACGAGCGTCGGCGGCAGTTCGTCGAGCTGGAAGCGCTCGGCGCCGCGCGTCAGGCGGTAGGCGTATTCGCTGAAGTCGAAGTGGGCGAACAGCGCGCCGGCCACGAAGGTCAGCGCGAGCACCAGCGCGAGATCGCGCCGCACGGAAGAGCGCGACGCAGGCAGCGCGCGCTGGCCGTCGGCGTCCTGTGTTTGCGAAGGAAGGGATTCGGTCGGCATCACGGAATCCATTCTACGCACGGCGGCCGAGTGGGTCGTGTCCTGCGCGACGCGATTGGGAACCCTTCCCTGCTCGATCGGGAAAAGCTCCCGGTCCACGCGCGGGTTCTTATGCGACGCTTTCATTAAGGGAAGCTTCCTTTCGCATGACATCGCGTGGTTTCGCGTGGATCCGATAACGACAAGTGGAGATGACGATGAAGAGCATGCCGCGCAGCCGCGCGCCCGCGCATCCGTTCAAACCCCGAGCAGGACTGCGGCTCGTGTTCGGCAGCGCATTCGCCAGCATCACGGTGGCCGCATGGGCGCAGACGCCGCCCGCCCCCGACACAGCCGAAGCGCCCGTCGAGGCGGCAAGCGCGCCGCCGACCGTGCAGTTGCCTAACGTGGTGGTGGTGGGCACGACGCCGCTCGTCGGCGTCGGCACGCCGCTCGAAAAAGTGCCCGCGAACGTGCAGACCATCCGCGGCTCGGAAATCGAAGCGCAGCACTCGCAAACCACCACGGACTATCTGCAGAAGAACGTCGTGAGCGTCGATATCAACGACGCGCAAGGCAATCCCTCGCAGTCCGACATCAACTATCGCGGCTTCACCGCTTCGCCATTGCTCGGGACGCCGCAAGGGTTGTCCGTCTTCATGGACGGCGTGCGCATCAACGAACCCTTCGGCGATGTCGTCAACTGGGACCTGATTCCGCAGGCCGCCATCCAGACGATGCAGATCATCCCCGGTTCGAACCCGACCTTCGGCCTGAACACGCTGGGCGGCGCCATTGCGGTGCAGACCAAGAACGGCCGCAGCAATCCGGGCGGCAACGTGGATGTCGGCTTCGGCTCGTTCGGGCGCAAGTATGCGCAGATCGAGCAGGGCGGCGTGATCGGCGATCATCTCGACTACTACTTCACCGCCAACATCACGAACGACAACGGCTGGGCCGATCACAATTCGAGCAAGCTGCGCCAGGCGTTCGGCAAGATCCGCTATACGGACGCGGATACGACCATCTCCGTATCGATGGGCGGCGCCGACAACACGCTGAACGGCTCGCAGACCATCCCGCGTTCGTTCATGGACAACTTCCGCCAGGCCTACACGTTCCCGGACACGAACGAGAACCAGGTCGGCTATATCACGATCAACGCCGAGCACTACATCACGCCGAATATCCAGATCAGCGGCAACGTGTACTACCGGCACTATCGCAACAAGAACGTGAGCTCGACCGTCAACGACGACTTCGACCCGGACGGCGACGATGCCGACGACCTCACCCAGGCCTTCAACGACCAGTCCGTGATCGTGACGGACAGCTATGGCGCCAGCCTGCAGCTCACGCTGCTCAACAAGCTGTTCGGCCATGACAACCAGCTGATTCTCGGCGCGGCGGGCGACTTCGCCAATTCGCACTTCTCGCAGGCCGAGCAGGCGGCCGAGTTCACCGACAACCGCGCGACCATCGGTACCGGCCCCTTCGTGCCGACCACCGACGCCAAGACGCGCAACGAGAACTGGGGCATCTACTTCGAGAACACCTTCTCCTTCACCGAGCAATGGTCGATGACGCTCGCGGGCCGCTATAACTGGTCGAAGGCGACCATCGGCGATGAAAGCGGTGTGCAGCCGCTGCTCGACGGCCGCCACACGTTCTCGCGCTTCAACCCGGCCGTGGGCTTCAACTGGAATCCGACGCCGGCCTTCACCGCCTATGCCACGTACAACGAAGGCATGCGCTCGCCGACCGCCATCGAACTCGCGTGCGCGGATCCTGCCGCGCCCTGCTCGCTGCCCAATGACTTCATCGCCGACCCGGATTTGAAGCCGGTCATCTCGCGCACCTTCGAGATCGGCGCGCGCGGCCGGCTCGGCAACCATACGACGTGGAGCGCGGCGGCCTACAGCACGACGCTGTCCGACGACATCCAGTTCGTCAGCAGCCAGGGCGCGGCCAGCACGCTCGGCTACTTCCAGAACGTCGGCAAGACGCGCCGCCAGGGCTTCGAACTCGCGGGCCGCACGCAATGGGGACCGGTGGGCGTGGCGGCGAGCTATGCCTATGTGAACGCGACCTATCGCTCGACCTGGACGGAAAGCAGCGCGTCCAATTCGAGCGCCGACGACGACGGCAACATCACCGTGCATTCCGGCGACCGCATCCCGGGCATTCCCGCCAACACGGTGAAGATGCGGGTCGACTACAACCCGTTCGCGCGCTGGAACATCGGCACGAATCTCACGTACCGCAGCAACATCTTCGCGCGCGGCGACGAGAACAACCAGGATACGAACGGCAGCGTGGCGGGCTATTTCCTGATCGATCTCGACACCACCTACAACGTCACCAAGCAGTTGCAGGTGTATGCCACCGTGAAGAACCTGCTCAACAAGCGTTATGCGAACTTTGCGATTCTCGGCGAGAACTTCTTCAACGGCCCGAATCACACCTTCAACGGCGGCGACACGGTGAACGAACAGTTCCTGGGCGTCGGTGCGCCGCGCGGCGTGTGGGTGGGGATGCGCTACGCGTGGAAATAATGGTCACGGCCGCTCGAGGGCGGCCGTTTCCGTCTTGCTTGCGTACGAAGCGTTCAGCGTCCGACGATCGATCCCGCGCTCGGCGGATACGTGACGATGCCCCATGCCAGCGGCAAGTCGCCGATCTGCTTGATCTCCTTGTAGTCGGCGCCGTCGAGCACATAGACCGCGTTCGAACGTCCGCAGGCGAGCAGCAGCTTCGAGCCGTCCGGCGTGAAGCTGAAATGCCAGCAGCGCTGGCCGACCGGCACGTCCTGCACGTGCTCGTAGGTGGCGCCGTCGAACACCTGCAAGGTCTTGTCGCGCGACGCGGCGACCAGCAAGCGCTTGCCCGACGGATCGAACGACACGCCGTACGGGCCCGTCTTCGTATCGACGGTCTTCATGACCTTCAGGCTGCCGCCGTCGAGCACGACGAACTTGTTCGCGTTCTCCAGCGTGACGACATAGCCCTTGTGGTCCGGGGTCCCCTTGATGCCGCGCGGGCGCGAGCCTTTCGGAAGCTTGACGGTGCGCACCGGCTTGCCCGTGCCGACGCGATACACCGACACCGTATCGTCGCCTTCGTTGGTGACGAGGATCAGCTTGCCGTCCGGCGAGAACTCGACGCCTTCGGTCTCATGGCCGCTCTTCACCGAATGCGTGACCTTCATGCTCTTCAGATCGACGATGGCGATCTCGGCCGGCGGCGAGTTGGCGTCGTCATCGTCTTTCTCGGGCTGGCCGGGCTTCGGCGGGCCGCCGCTTTCCCCGGGCTCGTAGGTCACGTAGGCATGGCCGCCGAACACGCGCACGAACTCCGGATTCTTGCCAATCTTCACGCGGCGCACGACCTTGCCGGTCGAAGTATCGATTTCCGAGAGATCGCTGGTCGCCTTGTTGGCCACATAGAGACGCGTGCCGTCCTTGTTCAGCGACAGGCCGCGCGGGCCGTCCTTGCCCACGTCCCAGGTCTTGTCGAGCGAAAGCTTGTCCAGATCGATGACGCCTACACCGGCGTTTTCGGTCGTCACGTAGGCGGTCGGCGCGGCGGCCTGCGCGAGGCCGGCCACAAGGGCCAGCGATGGCGCGAGCACCGACGCGCAGGCAAGGCGCGCCGCCTTGATTCTGACTTGCATGTTTGTCTCCAGCGGTTGCAATTCTGGCCGGCACGATGTGCGTTTGGCCTTCTCAGGCCAACTTAGCCCAATCGACGCGGCACTGGCAACGCCCGGGGCCGGGAGAAACTCCCGAATTCCGCACGCCCGGCGGTATTAAGGCGTCGGGTGCGGCGTCAGCGCGTGGCGGCGGGATCGGCTGCGACGAGATCGGCGAGCGCCCTTGCTGCGCGTTGCCATGAACGGTCCGTGTTGCCGCGCATGTCTACCGAGCGCTGGAACACCGTCTTGCCGCTGGCGGCGTCTTCAACACGCAAGTTGATGTTGAGGATCAGATTGCTGATCTTCTGCACCCAGCACACGCCCGCGCGCGTGGTGCCGAGCTGCTTCGCCACGCGCAGTTCGCAGCCATTGCAGGCGCTCATGTCCTGCGCACCTTGCAGCGACGCAATCAGGTCGCGCGCGCCGGCGTTGTCGGCGACTTGAAACAGGCCGCGCTGATTCAGGTCGTCGCGCAATGCGCCGCTGACCATCGCGAGGCGCGCGGCCTGATCGCGATTGGTGGCGGCATCGTTGTAGGCGGCGTTGTCATCGATCAGCGTGCAGTCGGGAATCGCGATGGTCTGCCGCGCCGTCTGCGCATGCAGCCCCGTAGCGGAGAGCGCCAGCAGCAGCACCAGCGGCGCGCGGAATCTGCGGATCATGGTCAAGGTCTCGAGGGTGAGCGGCCGCGTTCAACATACCGGTCATCCGCCGGTCGAGCAAGCGCGCCGATCAAGCCCGCCGCACATTCACGATGCCGCCCGCAGCGCCTCGTCCGCCACTGCCAGCCGCAGCGCCATCATCTTCACGACGAAGCGATGCCACTCCTGTGCCGTCAGCGCATCGTCCTGCTCCAGCGCACTCAGCGCCGCGAGCGTCATGCGCCTCAAGCGGGCGGGTTCGTCGGCGACCACGTCCGCGCTGCGCGGCGCATGCGTGTACACCGCCATCTCGCCGATGATGGTCCCCGGCCCGAACGAGCGCAGCCGCACCGAACGTCCGCCCGCCAGCGGCAGCAACACCGTCACCCGTCCCGCCTCGACGATATAGAGCGCATCGCCCGCATCGCCGCGCCGGAACAGCGCCTCGCCCGCGCCGATCTCGCGCAGGTCCAGCCTCTCGGCCAGTTGCGCCAGCGCGCGCCCGGTGAAGTGCGGCGCGAGCAGCGTGCGGAAGTCGGACGATGCCGCGCAGGCCGCCGCGCGCTGCGTCGAGGCGGCGAGCTGTTGCGCCTCGATCCATTCGAGCCCCGCGTCGAGCGACGCGAATTCGCGGATGCCGAGCGCCAGCGCCCCGGTGCGCGCCAGCAGCGCGCGCGAGCCGTCCGGCAACGCCGTGAGCACGAGGTCGGCGCCGATCGCGACACACGCCTGGCGCAGCTTCACGAACGCCAGCGATACCGAGGCATCCATGCCGTTGGTCCACGCGAAGTCGAGCACGACATAGCGGACCGGTCGCGGCTTATGTCCGCGAATGCGCTCGCGGATGCGCTGCAACATCGAATGCGCCGAGCCGAAGAAAAGGAAGCCTTGCAGGCAGACACCGCAGATTTCGTCGCCGCGATCCATCAGCAGCCGCGTTTCCTCGATGCTGCGTTCGACGTTCGACGTCCGCGTGCGGCCGTCGAACTCCATGCGCACGCAGCCGGCCCGCCCATAGAGCAGCGCGAAGGTCACGCACGCGACCACCACGCCCGCGACGACGCCCGCAATCACGCCATAGAAGGCGATCACGCCGAGGATCAGCGGCACGAGCAGATACTCGTGCCAGGTGAGTCTGCGATACGCGCCGACGAGCCAGTCCATCATCAGGCGCAGGCCCATGTACAGCTGCATGCCGACGAGCACCGGCACCGGAAACAGCGACACGAGATCCGGCGATGCAATCAGCACGAACAGGCAGGCGAGCGCCGCGAACACGCCGGCGACGCGGCTCGTCGCGCCGGCGCGCGCGTTGAGCATGGAACGGTTATACGACTGGTAGCCCACCATGCCGCCGAACAGACCGCTCGCGATGTTCGCGAGTCCGGCGGCGCGCATCTCGCGATTCAGGTCGATGTCCTGTCCGGTCGCCGCGCCCATCGCGGTGGAATTCATGATGATCGTGATCGCCGATACCGACGTGACGATGAGCGTCTCCGGCAGATGCGCGACGATCGCGTGCCAGTCGATCTCGCCGTGTGCGAGCGTCGACGGCAGATGCAGCTCCGGTATGTGCAGCGCATGCACCGGCACGTGCTGGAGCAGCAGGCCCATGCCGCGCGCCTCCTCGGGCGAGATGCCCGCGGCGTGCAGCAGCCCGTAGAAAAGCGCAATGCCGATGGCGAGCGTGATCGGCATCGCGGCCGCATGGCGCCAGCGGCGCGCGAGCAGCGTGGCGAGCGCGCCGACGAACAGCGCCGGCACCCACGCGAGCCACGACAGGCGGGCGAGCATGGGCAGCGTATGCCAGTCGAGCGTGAGTCCGGTCAGCACGCGAAACGCGCCCGCGATCAGCAGATAACCGGTGCCGGCGAGAAAGCCGCCCATCACCGGATAGGGCAGGAATTGCAGCGAGCGGCTTTTCTTGGAGGAGCCGATGGCGAAGAGGATCAGGCCCGTGACGAGCGAACACAGCGCGATGGCGACCAGCACGGTCAGCAGGATGACCGTGGGCGAGCCGCCGTTCGCGCGCACGCTGCTCGCGACGCCCGCCGCCACGCCGACGAGAAACGCGGTGGCATTGCTGTCCGGCCCGCCGATGTTCATGCGCATCGAACTGGTGAGCGCGATGACGAAGGCCGTGACGATGCAGCTGACGAGCGCGGTGGGGACGCCGAGTTCGGCGTAGCGCGCGAGATCGGCGCTGAAGATCAGCGTGCCGAGACTCATCGCATAGCACAGCATGACGAGCGTGGAGACCGTGCCCGCCGTCACGTCGCCGGCGAGGGCGGTGAGGCGCGGCATGGCGTGCATGCGTACGTTGGATTCGGTCGTGCCTGGCTTCAAGGCGCCCTCCCGAGGATGGGCAACGAAACGGCTGACGAATAGGGAACGGATGCGGTGCTTCCTGCGACCGAGGCGCCTCGGCCTGCTTCGGACGACAGTGAAAAATCGTGCAGACGCGAAGCGAAAAAAGTATCCGTCAGGCACGCGCGCACTGTCAATTTGGCGGCTGGCGCGCCTGCTTCAGCTTCTTTAACGGGAACACCTGCTTTATAGGAACCGGCCGATTGTTTTCCACGACCGAGCAGCGGACAGTCACGCAGGTTTCGCATCGCACCACCCTCAGTCACGGCCCGCGCGCCGCCTTCCCTTCCAACGATGAAGTCAATCCTGTTCAGCAAGTCCAGCCGCGCGCTGGCGGCGTCGCTGCTGTGCGTCGCCGGGTTCGCCGCCGCCCAGTCCGCGGGGCAGCCGCCCGTCAATCCGTATCTCGCGGCGCCCCGCCTCGCGATCACGCATTTCGATTCCGCCCAGAGCGACGCATTTCCCTGGCCGGTCAGGCGCGGCTTGTTCACCGTCGATCCGCGCAAGTTCCCGCGCGTCGTGGCGGGTCCGGTGAACGTCATGACGCTCGCCTCGACATCGCCGGGATATATGTGGGGCGTATCGAGCGAAGGCGTGAGCTATATCGACATCTCCGGCGGACGCCTGCGTGAAGTGGCGCGCATGCCGGCGCAGCACACCCGGCTCATCTCCGCAGCCACGCACGCCAAAGTGCTCGACCAACCGTTCACTTCGGTCGAACAAATTCGCAAGGCGGTGTCCGAGGCCTATGGCGTCGACTGGACGCGTGCGGTGAACGGCGCATACTCGCTCGTCGATCGCGACAACCACGTCTACTTCAACAGCACGAACGGCAAGATCAGCAAGTTCGGGCTGCTCGACGACAAGCATGCCGAAGCAGGCATCAGGCTGCTCAAGACCATCGACATGACGCCGATCATCGGCCGGTCGTTCCTGGTCGGCATGGGCATGACGTACGACGGCAAGTTCGTCGTGGCGTCGACCAACACGCTCAGCGTGCTGGACCGTTCGCTCGAAGGCCAGGCGTACACCGTGCGCTTCGCGCCGGACGAAGTGGTGAGCAATTCGTTCTGCATCGACGCGCACGGCGGCATCTACGTTGCCTCCAGCCGCATGCTGCACAAGCTCGTCTGGACCGGCACCCGGCTCTCCGACGACGAAGCCGACGGCGCCTGGAAAGCGCCCTACGAACACGGCCAGGGAACCGGCTCGACGCCCACCCTGATGGGCAACGGCCAGGATGCGGACAAGCTGGTCGTCATCACCGACGGCGCCGCGCGCATGAATCTCGTCGCCTTCTGGCGCGACGCGCTTCCTGCCGGATGGAAGCAAATCCCCGGCGCGCCGTCCGCGCGCATTGCCGGGCAGATTCCGGTCACGGCGGGACTCGCGAAGCTTCCCGATGTCATCCAGTCAAGACGATCCGTGGCGGTGAGCGGATACGGCGCGTTCGTGGCGAACAATGCCGCACGGAAGCGCGACAAGGACAGGCTCGTCGACGTGCTCGCGCTCGGTCCGGTGCTGCCGCCGGCGTCGGGCGTCGAACGCTTCGAGTGGGATCCGCGGATGCATCGCTGGCGCACGGTGTGGGCGCGTGGCGACGTGGTGTCGGTCAGCATGGTGCCGAGCATCAGCACGGGATCCGGCATGGTCTTCGTGAACGGCTATTACCCGCAGAGCGGCTGGGAGATCACCGGCCTGGACTGGAAGACGGGTGAGACGGTGCATCGCGTCTCGCTCGGGCAAGGCAACCTCGGTAACGGCGCGTATGGCGTGGTCGAATATCTTCCCGATGGCGACCTGCTGTTCAACAGCATCGGCGGGCCGATCCGCATCCCGCTGAGAAACACGCGAGGCGGCTGACGCTTTCGCGATGGCAATGCCTGATGGATTCGCCGCGACAACAGGAGTAACGTGAATCGACGAGCGAACCACACCAAGGAGGCGATCATGCCTGACGATCCCGCTCAATGGCAGGTGTTCCAGTACGAGGGCTTCGAGATCCACGTGCTGGCTCAACGGAAGCCGACGCCCGAACATGCGCCGCCTCTCGCTGCGGACCGCTTCGTTTATATTGGCCATGTGTGCCGGCCCGGCGCGCATGCCGAGGTGCCTGGAGAAGCGGTCCATTTCCATGCCGACGGCGACGATGCCTACCGGAGCGCGCCCGATGCCGTCGATGAAGCGCGGCACATCGGCAAGAGCATCATCGACGGCACGCATCCGGATCTTTCGGTGCTGCCGCTGGTCTCGCACCATCCACACTCGGGATGAATCATTACGCATGACTGACTCGCACTCGCCGACACCCCGGCATCAAGACGACGATGCATGCGTCGAAAGCCTGAGCGCGATCACGCTCGCCACCGGCGACATGGCGCGCGCCGTGCGCTTCTATGAAGCGCTCGGCCTGCGCCTGCTGTACGGCGGTGGCGACGCGACGTTCAGCTCGTTCGCGCTCGGCAGCTCGTACCTCAACCTCACCAGCGAAACCCACGCGCCCATCCGCTTCTGGGGCCGCGTGATCATCCATGTGTCCGACGTGGACGCGTTCTATCGGCGGGCCAAGGCTAACGGCATCGAACCGCAGTTCGAACCGCGCGATGCGCCCTGGCACGAACGCTACTTCCATCTCACCGATCCCGACGGTCACGAACTGAGCTTTGCGCGTCCGCTTTGATGGCGGATAACGCCTGGCTCGGGCATGCGGTTCGCTGTATCTCCTGTGACGGCTAGCGTACGCATCGGCCATTTCATATGACCGTTCGCGTACATATCCGGGCATCGCGTTGCATGAGCATAGGTTCATCGGCGGTAAGGATGCTTGTGCTCGAACGGGGCGAAGCGCTTGAAGCTCTCTGTTGCTATTTCGCAAAAACGGCTCCGCTCAAGGGCGAGGGGCGTAGAGTTAAAGCGCTTTGTGAGGAACGTGATGCGTTGCGGCAAGGGTTTTCGAGTGGTTCAGACCGGCGTAGGTCACGCCGTAATCCGGATCATGAAGGCCGCGTGCTGGAGACTGAAATGAAATGCGCGAACGAGCAGTCCCTTCGTTACCAGGTAGACAAGTGGCTGGCGCCCGGAAGCATGCCGGTGCGAGTCAGGCAGTTCAGCCGCACCCGTTCCGACGGCCGGCGTTATGTGTGTGTGGAAGCGTTGAACGGAAAGGCGTCGAGAGCGCTGTTTTTCTTCCGTCACGACGACGGACACTGGTGCGTGTATCCCGCCGCACCGCGGCAACACAACATGCGAGGCGAAATGCTGGCGGCGTGAACGATCCCTCTCAAAGCCGCATGTTGTTCAGGAACTGAAACCACATCGCGCCGAGCGGATTCACCGGGCTAGCGGCACTCGCCTCTTTCTCTTCGTTCTTCTCGGCTGCTTCGTCTTCTTCGACTACTTCCGCCTTGCCCTGCTGACGTGACTCATGCAGGGCAATCGCACTGTCCGCGATCTGCCGCGCCGCCGGTTCATCGCATTGCGCGCCGAGCAGGACGCCGAACACCACATCGCGATTATGTCCAAGCGATGCAAAGCGCATCGCCAGCGACACGCGCTCCGCATACAGCGCTTCCCGCGCCTCGCGTTCCTTGGCTTCGCGTGCCGCGCGCTCCGCTTCTTCCTGGCGCACCCGCTCTTCCCAGCGACGCATCTCTTCCGCGAACGTACGGTCGTACACCTCGCGCTGGGCGCGATCGGAGAGGATTGCGTAGGCTTCCTTGATCTCGTGAAACTGCGCGTGGGCTTGGGCTTCGTTGCCCACGTTGCGATCCGGATGACAGCGCATCGCGGCCTTGCGATACGCGCGTTTGATCTCTTCGTCGGTGGCGTGCTCGTTCACGCCGAGCGTTTCGTATAGCGTGGCCATAGTGCGTTCGGTGAGTACGGGTCGCCGAGCATCCTAACACGGGCTCGCCATCGATGCGGCAGCGCAGCACGCTGCTTTATTTCACAGGAAAAGCGCTGCCGATCCGGTCGAAAACAGCGCGCGCAGCCTTTAGATAGTGCGCGATGTGCCAGCGGATGTTCACCACCGCCACGACGAAGAGCACGAGCGTGATCGCCACGTAGTCGCGGCGCTCCGGCACCAGGTGATAGCGCACGTGCATCAGCACGAAGAGGATCCACGCGAAGGCAGGCGCATGCAGTGTCCAGTGCTGTTGCGCGAAGTGCCACGCGATGCGCCGCACCTCGCGCCGCGAACGCAAGTCGAGGCCGGCGAGTTCAGGACGGCGGCGCAAAAAGAAAGGCATCGGACGGACTCCTTGTCGCGTTGCAGCACGCGCCATCGGCGTGTCATGAAGCAACGCGATGATGTCGGGTTTGATCCGGCAACGCTCAGCTCAACCATGGCTCTTACGCTCGACGACATCCAGCATCTCTTCGACACGCACGGCTCCATGGCCTATAGCGGCGAACCGGTCACGCAATTGCAGCACGCCCTGCAAAGCGCGACGCTCGCCGAACAGGCCGGCGCGAGCCGCGAACTGATCGTGGCCGCCTTGCTGCATGACCTTGGCCATTTGCTCAATCAGCAGGGCGAGACGCCGACAGAACGCGGCATCGACGATCTGCATCAGTATTACGCGCTGCCTTTCCTGCGGCCGCTGTTTCCGGACGCCGTGCTCGAACCGATCCGGCTGCACGTCGATGCGAAGCGCTGCCTCTGCGCCATCGACGCGTCGTATCACGCGCGGCTCTCCGCCGATTCGGTACGCAGCCTGCAATTGCAGGGCGGCGTGTTCGACGACGAAGCCGCGCACGCCTTCCTCGCCCGGCCCTATGCGCAGGATGCGCTCGCACTGCGCCGCTGGGACGACGAAGCGAAGGACGCCTCCCGCGTCACCCCCGGCTTGCCGCATTTCATGGAGATGGTGGCCGGCGTGGCGCGTATCGCGGGTTAAGGCCGCCCGGCGGCCGGAAACGGCCGTGCGCTTATCGCGCTAGACTGTGCGGCATGCGACCCTTTTCCTCACCACGCCCGACAGGCGTCCGGCATAGACCCTTGCAGCAAGCCTTTAGCACTCTTCCGGGCGCGGCATCGTGAACGAGCGCAACTTCCGCATGACCGCCGCCGTGGTCGCGAGCGCGCTGTTCATGCAGAACATGGACGGCACCATCGTCGCGACGGCGCTGCCGACCATGGCCCGCGACCTTCATGTCGATCCCGTCCATCTCAGCAGCGCCATCACCGCCTATCTCGTCGCGCTGACGGTGTTCATTCCCGCCAGCGGCTGGGTCGCCGACCGCTTCGGCGCGCGGCGCGTGTTCATGTGGGCCATCGCGACGTTCACACTGGCATCGATAGCCTGCGCGGCCGCGATGAACCTGCCGCAACTGCTAGCCGCCCGCGTCATACAGGGACTCGGCGGCGCGATGATGGTGCCGGTCGGGCGGCTGATCTTGTTTCGCGGCGTCAAGCGTGAGGAACTGCTCCAGGCCACCACCTGGCTCACGATGCCCGCGCTCGTCGGCCCGCTGCTCGGCCCGCCGCTCGGCGGCTTTCTCACCGATGCCCTCAACTGGCGCAGCATCTTCTGGGTGAACGTGCCGGTGGGCATCGCCGGGATGGTGCTGACGTGGAAGCTGCTGCCGCCATCGCCGCCCGAAAGCCGCACGCCGCCCGACCTGCGCGGCATGCTGCTGTCGGGGGCATCGCTGAGTCTGTTCATGATCGGGATCGAAAGCGCCGGACGCGGCGTCTTGCCGGACGGCGTGCCCTGGATCTGCATGGCAGCGGGTCTGCTGCTGTTCCGCGTGACGGTGCTGCATTGCCGCCGGGCGGAAAATCCGGCCATCGACTTCTCGCTGCTGTCCATTCCCACCTTCCACGCCGCAACGGTCGCCGGCAGCCTGTTCCGTGCGGGCGCCGGCGCGCTGCCGTTTCTCGTCCCGCTGACCCTGCAGACCGGCTTTGGCTACAGCGCCACGGCCAGCGGCCTCGTGACTTTCGCGAGCGCGCTCGGCTCGTTCTGCATGCGCCCGATGACCGCGCTCGCGCTGCGGCATTTTTCGGTGCGCACGGTGCTGTGCGCGGGCAGCGTGTGTTTCGCGGCCGTGCTGCTCGCCTGCTCGACGATGTCGCAGGCCTGGCCCGCTGCCGCGATCTTCCTGCTGCTGCTGCTCGGCGGCCTCGGCCGCTCGCTCAGTTTCGCGACGATGGGCGCGCTCGCCTTCGCCGACGTGCCCAAGCCGCGCCTCGCCGCCGCCACGTCGTTCCAAGGGACTGCGCAGCAGTTGATGAAGGCGCTCGGCGTCACGGTGGCGTCCGGCACGATCCAGGCGACCATGCTGGCTTCCGGCAGCGCCCAGACCGAACGCTGGCAACTGGCGTGCGGTTTTGTCGTGATCGCGCTGGTGGTGCTCGCGTCTCTGCCGATGTTCCTGCGGCTCTCGACCGACGCCGGCGAGGGCATCTCGTCTCCAGCCGCCAAGCGCGCCGGACCGACGTAAATCGTTCCGATTCCCGCAACGAAACTTCAGATTAAAGACAAGTCCATGATCCACAAGGTTTTTTTAAGTGGCTATAATGCGGCTCCGCCATGATCTTCCCCATCCGATGCGTCGAAACCTTGTCCTCTCCGCCGCCCTCGCCATCGCGCTGAGTTGCGCGTCAGCCGCATTCGCGCAGCAGGCCGTCCCGGCAAGCGGCGATTCCTCCGTTCAGCAGGACCCGAAGGCAGAGCAGACAAGTCACAAGATTTCGGAATATCTGACACAGAAGTTCGGCGTGGCGCGTGAGAAGGCGCAGACCATCGCCTCGGCGGTGATGACATCGGCATCGAAGTATTCGCTTCCGCCCGCCCTGTTGCTCGCGATCATTTCCATCGAATCGCGTTTCAAGGAAACCGCCCGGGGACCGAACCACGCGACCGGGCTCATGCAAGTGGTGCCCTCGGCCCACAAGTCGCTGGTGCGCAACATCGACCTGACCGATCCGGAAGACAACATCGAGGCAGGCTCGGCGATCCTGCACGGCTACATGACTTCCGCACAGGGCGATGTCGATGCCGCGCTGAAGAGTTACGGCGGGTCGCGCGCCTATGCCGAAAAGGTCAGCCTGCGCGCCAGGACGTTCGAACCGGCGGCAGCGGCCGAACCGGCATCCGCTGCCGGAAAATAAAAAAGCGCCGCATTGGCGCTTTACTTTCTTCAATCTTCCTGCTTCAAGCAACGCCGCCAGGCGGATGCCGCAAGTACGTCCTGTCGACGTCGCGGCGATCGCACCCATCGGGGCGTGTTCATCGGTCCATCAATAGGCCTTCTGCGTGCCGCTGCCGTTCGACTTCATGCCGCCCGAATTCATGTTGCCGTTGTTCGGGGCGCTGCGCTGCATGGTGCCTTGATCCTGGCCCATGCCGTTATTCACGCCGTTGCCCATGCCGCTCTTGGCACCAGTGCCTGTGCCAGTCGTGCCGTCGGACGAACCGCCCATGCCGGTGCCGCCCATGCCCACGCCGCCGCCCTTGCCAGCTGCGCCCGATCCGGCGCCCGCCGAGCCGTTGCCGCCCGCACCCGCCGAGCCGCCCGCAGCAGCGCCGCCACCCGCCCCTCCGCCTGCACCGCCACCCGCACCGCCGCCACCTCCGCCTCCCTGAGCATAGACACCGCCCGACAGGCCCAGCACCAACGCCGATATCACCAGCTTCTTCGCAGTCGCATTCATTTCGGATCTCCAGAGTTTGCGTGTCGGCTGCTGCGATGTTCTTGCCTCTGCAGCCGTATTCGCATTAGCGCAAGCGACGTGCCGCGCATCTCTGGTGATCCGTCTTAGTAACCGCACGGCACGTAGGCGCCGCTATAGCTGTTGAAGCAGTAGCCCGGAGGCGGAGGCGGGGGCGGAGCCGGTTGCGCATAGACAGGTGGTGGCGCATACACGGGCGGCGCGTAGACCGGTGCGGCGTAGACCGGCGCTGAATGCACTGCCGTAGACGCCAACGCTCCGAGCACCGCACCGCCGATCAACGCGCCGGCTATTGCCGCGCCATGTCCGCCGCCGTGATGCCAGTCGCCGCCATGATGCCAATCGCCACCGCCGTGATGCCAACCGCCGCCAAAGTGGCCAAAGTCATGTGCCGAGGCCTCGCCCGCCACCATCAGACTGCCGGTCATCAGGAACACAAGTGCTGCGCGTTTCATGCCCTTCTCCCATTTCCCGTTTCGCCGGGTTGATGGAAGACATCTTATGGAGTCGTCTGAGAAATAGATGCTGCAGTTGGTAACCGAGCATTTCAACGATGAGAAACTGGCCGCCGCGCGCTTGCGAACCGGACTTCCCCGCCGACTCCGCCAGCTAGCCCGATTGCCTCCAAACCCCCGTCAGCGCTGGCGCCATGACAAGAAGAGCGCAATTCGCCGGGCGGATAGCAGTCCTCCATCGTTCGGAAAAAGAAAACGCGAATTTCCCCTCAAGCGATTCGTGCTTCCCGGTTACCGCGAGCGACGCGCCGGCGCTTGCCTCAGTAACCGCACGGCACATAGCCGCCGCGATAGTTGTCATAGCAGTAGCCAGCGGGCTGCGCCGGTTGCGCGTACACGGGTTGCGCATACGCCGGTTGTGCATACGCGGGCTGTTGATAGACCGGTTGCGCATAGGCCGGCTGCGCGTTCGCCACCGACGACACCAGTGCACCCAGCACCGCGCCGCCAATCAACGCACCGACGATCGCGCCGCCATTTCCGCCGCCGCCGTGATGACCGCCATAGCCACCGCGTCCATGTGCCGAGGCCTGGCCCGCCATCGTGAGACTGCCGATCATCAGGAACACAAGTGCTGCGCGTTTCATGAGCTTCTCCATTTCCCCGTTTAGCCGGGTTCATGGAAGTCATCTTAAGCAGTCAGCTAAGAAATAACTGATGCAGTTGGTAACCGCGCATTTCAAAAATTACAAGTTGGCTGGCAAGCATTTCTTTAGCAAATTCGCTTGGAAGATTGCTTGGCGAATTCGACTCTCTATGGATCCCCAAACGAGCTATCCAAGTTACAAATGGAATTGAATTTGCCGCTTGGATAACAGTTCAGCCGCTGGCCCGGTAAAGCCGAATGCGACTAAAGAAAACCGAGTCATCGCTCTTACCTGCGCCGTTTCACTTGCTATCCACTGGTTACGGTTTGTCACCAGAAACGCGTCAACTCCGTCGAATGAGCCAGCGTTATGTCCGTCAGCGCGGCGTACTACGCCACGCACTCACCATAAAAGAATCAGGGAGTGTCAAACCATGAAGAAACTCGTCGCTGCTCTCGCATCCGCCATGCTCGTGACTACCGTCTTCGCTCAGACGCCCACGACCGACGCAGGCAAGGCACAACTCAAGGCAAATCAGCAAAAAGCCGAAGCTCAGGCAACGGCCAACCAGAAGAAGGCGGACGCACAGCACGATGCCGCAAAGGCCCAGGCATCCGCGAATGAAGACAAGGCATCGGCACAGGCCGATGCCAACAAGGAAGCCGCGAAGGTAGCGCAGGCGACCACGCCGGAGCAGGCATCCGGTGCGCGCGGCAACGCCGCCAAGGCGCAAGCCAAGGCGAACAAGAAGAAGCATTCCGCACAGTCCAAGGCAGACAAGAAGAAACAGGACGCCGCCAAGGATGCCGATGTAGCTCAGGCAAAGGCCGACAAGCAAAAAGTCGAGGCGCAAAGCGACGCAAACAAGGCGGCCGCCGATGCAAAGATCGACGCGGCAAAGAAGTAAGGGAGGTCCGCGTCATCAGCGCATCGCGCACCGGAGCACTGCTTGAGAAGACATCCGGTGCGTTCGATTCAAGCGAGCCCGCGGGCTCGCTTTTTTGCTTGATGCATCCGCAGGTTCAAAGCATTGCGCTTTAGCGGCCTATCATGATGGCAACTCACCGCACCGGGAGACGACCGTCATACGCACACTGACCGAGCATCTGTCACAGTACGCGTCCTATCATCGCGACACGCGCAATGTCGCGACGCATGTCATCGGCATTCCGCTCATCGTTCTGGCTATCGCCGCGTTGTTGAGCCGGCCCGCATGGCCCGTCTTCTCCGGCGCCTTTCCCTTGACGCCCGCCGTCATCCTCTTCACGCTTGCCACCCTCTTTTATCTCAGGCTCGATCTGCCGCTCGGCTTCGGCATGGGCATGGTGTCGGCGGCGAGCGCGTGGTTCGGATACCGCGTCGCAATGCAAAGCACAACGCTCCGGCTGGCAATCGGCGTCGGCATGTTCGTGACGGGCTGGGCCTTCCAGTTCGTCGGGCATCTGCGCTTCGAACATCGCAAGCCCGCTTTCGTCGATGACGTCGTCGGCCTTCTGATTGGACCGCTGTTCATTCTGGTCGAATTGCTGTCGGCACTGGGACTGCGGCGCGATCTGCACATCGCCATTCATACGCCGAATACCGTTACGCGCTGATCAATCCGTGCGCTCGATCTCCTCCGCCACCGTCTCGTGTTCGACGCCCGCATGGTGTTCGCTCACCGGCAGCATCCGCCGCATCGTGCGCTCGCGCATCAGCAGTCGCGCGCTGTGGATACCCGTCAGCACGACCGCGAGCCAGATCGGAATATAAGTGCCGAGTTGCCCCGCCGAAAACGGCTCGCCGAGCAACAGCACCGCGACGCCCACCAGCAGCACCGGCTCCACGTAGCCAAGAATGCCGAACAGCGCCAATGGCAAATGCCGGCTCGCGCGCAGGTACGAGGCCAGCGCCAGCGTGCTTAGCGCGCCGAGTCCGGGAAGCAGCAGCAGCCACAGGTGCGGCGCGCCCGCCACCACGCCGAACGAGCCGCGCACGCACAGCATGACGACCGCGACGGGCGCAATGAACAGAATCTCCATGGCGAACGAGACGAGCGGGTCGACGTCCAGCCGGCGCCGGATCATGAAGTAAGGCGGATAGCCCAGCATGACGACGAGCGTCGGCCAGGCGAAAGCATGCGTCATGGCAAGCTCGTGCGCCACGCCAGCCGCTGCCGCCGCCACGCCCGCCCACTGGAACGCGTCGAGCCGCTCGCCGTAATGGAAGCGGCCGAGCAGCACCATTGCGAGGGGCAGGAGGAAGTAGCCGAGCGATACTTCGAGCGCGCGCCCGTGCAGCGGCGCCCAGAGAAAGATCCACAGCTGCACGCCGAGCAGGGCGGCGGCGATCCCGAAAGCGCCCAGCAAATGCGGCGTGCGCACGAGCTTCGCGGCAAGCGCGCGAAACTGCGGCCAGCGCCGGCGCAGGACCACGAGCGCCAACGCACCCGGCAGCGTCCAGACGATGCGCCAGGCGAAGATATCGAGTCCGTCGAGCGGAGTAAGCCACTTGGTGTAGCCGGACATGAGCGCGAACAACGCCGAAGCGCTTACGGAGAGCGCGATGCCGCGCCCCAGGTCATGCTGATTCATCGAGAGAAAAGCCGTGCGCCGAAGGGGTAAGCCCGCCATTGCTGCCGAAATGACGGGAAAGGCGCATTCTAAACGGCCCGGCGGCTTGCTCCCCGGGCAACGCCAGGTCGAAAAAAGCGCGGCAGCGTGCCCGCTTCTTGCTTCGCGTGTTGCTCGTCCCGCACGCCCAGGGCGTCACGAATTGGCTTGAACCTCGCCGCGCGAGCCGTGTCTCTGTCGGTTCACGACGGTCCGATGTGTCTTCGGCCGGTCACGACGACCGGTCATCCTTGGCGAATCGGCAGGCTGCCGGCTCGTTCCCGTTCACGTCACAGCATCCGCGGCATCGTCCGCACTCCCACGCCGCGCCACCGTCGCCGATGCCCGCGACGGCGCTCACGAAAACGCAGCATGAATGGAGACGTCATGACTCAACCCGCCCTGTCGCCCCGTTTTCCCAATGCCTTCGCCGAGGCGGTCCACACCGGTCTCAGCAAGCAGCCGCAGAAAGAATTGCCGTCGATGTATCTGTATGACGAAGTGGGCTCGGCGCTCTTCGAAGTCATCACCGCCTTGCCCGAATACGGCGTGACGCGCGCCGAGGAACGCGTGCTGAAGGACCATGCCACCGACATCGTCGCGGCCATGCCCGGCGACATCCAGGTCGCGGAACTGGGCAGCGGCAGCGGCCGCAAGACGCGCCGCATCCTCGAAGCGCTGTGTAAGAAACAGCCCACCGCTTACCATCCGATTGAAATTTCGCGCACCGCCTTGCAGTTGTGCCGGCGCGAACTGGGCGACATCGAACGGGTGTCGATCGTCGGACACGAGCGCGATTACCTCGCCGGGCTCTCCGAAGTCAGCGCGAAACGCAAGGACGGCGAGCGCCTGCTTGTGCTGTTTCTCGGCAGCACGATCGGCAATTTTGCGCGGCTCGCGGCGACGCGCTTCCTGTGCTCGATCCGCGGCATGCTCCAGCCCGGCGACGCGCTCCTGCTCGGCACCGATCTCATCAAGCCGCTGCCGGTGCTGATCTCCGCGTACGACGACCCCATCGGCGTCACCGCCGCGTTCAACCTGAACATGCTGGCGCGCATCAATCGCGAGCTGGGCGGCGATTTCCCGATCGATGCCTTCGAGCACGTCGCGCGTTTCAATCCGGACGCGCGCAGCATCGAGATGCATCTGCGCGCCAAGCGCGCGCTCACCGTGCAGGTGCGCGGCGCGGATCTGCACGTCGGATTCCGTGAAGGCGAGACGATCTGGACGGAAAGCAGCCACAAGTACGCGGCCGACGAAGTCGCGCCGATCGCCGCCGACGCGGGCTTCGAATGCACGCATCAGTGGCTCGACGAGGAATGGCAGTTCGCGGAAAGTCTGCTGGTGGCGCGTTGAGGGACGTCAGTCGAGAGGCGTGAAAACGCGGCGTTCAGTGCTGTTCGAAGCGCTCGTAACGCTTCTCGACGTGACGCTCTTCGCTGTGGAATTCGGTGACGCGGGCATGCGGCGGTCCGCGCCGCAGCCATTCGAGCATCAGGTCGACCTGATTGGCCGCGCCCTGCACCACTGCCTCCACCGAGCCGTCCTCCAGATTGGCGACCCAGCCGCGCACGCCGAGCGCATGCGCGCGGCGCACCGTGTGATGACGAAAGCCGACACCCTGCACGACGCCTCGCACATGCACGTAATAGGTTTCGATTCTCGTATCCAGGTCTGGAACGGTCATCGCGCTCTCCCTTGTTTGCTGGTCATAGGCCGCATTGTAGACACGCGCGGCGGCGCGCGTCGCGGCCGGTCGACCAGCGGCGCTCAGCTCAGGCGGAACGGCTGCGCGACATCAGGGCTCTCGCCGGTGCGCGGACGCGGCACGCGCGGCAACGTCACTTCGAACACGGTGCCGGTGTCATTGGTCGAGCGCACGCGCACCTCCCCGCCATGCATCTCCGCAATCTCGCGCGTGATGTAGAGGCCGAGTCCCAGCCCGCTCGATTCACTCTGCCGCCGGCCCGAGCGGTACGGCGCGAAGATCGTCGGCAGGACGTCGGCGGGAATGGCACCGGCGTTCTGCACGGTGATGCTGACGTCGTCGGCATGGCCGTCCAGGCGCACCTGGATGGCCGAGCCTTCGAGACCATGCTGGAGCGCATTGCCGATCAGGTTCGAGAACACTTGCGAAAGCAGATCGCCGTCGCCCTGCAGCAGCGTGTCGCCCTGGCGCAGCACGAAGATGCGCCCCTTGCCCACGCGCGCCTCATATTCGTCGACGATGTTCTTCGCCAGCGTGTTGAGTTCGACCGCGCGCGGCTGCAAGGTCACGCGTCCGCCGCGCAGACGCGCGAGGTTCAGCAACTGATCGACCATGCGCACCATGCGCATGCCGCTCGACTTGATGCGCGTGCCGATATTGGCGACATTTTCGTCCTGCACGAAGCGCGCGAGATATTCCGCCGATGCAATCACCGCCGACAGCGGCGTGCGCAAGTCATGGCCGAGCACGGCCATCAGCATCTCGTTGGCGTCGAGCAGTTGCTGCACGGTGGCGAGTTGCGTCGCCAGCTGCTGCTTCTGCCGTTCCATCTGGATGAACACATCCACCTTCGAATTCAGGATGCGCGAGTCGAACGGCTTGTAGAGGAAGTCCACCGCACCCGCTTCGTAGCCGCGGAACGTGCGGTTCGCTTCCTGCGCCGTGGCCGTGAGGAAGATGATCGGCACGTGCGCGGTGCGCGGGCTGCCGCGCATCAGTTCGGCCAGCTCGAAGCCGTCCATGCCGGGCATGTTGACGTCGAGGATCGCGAGCGCGACTTCGTGCTTCAGCAACAGTTCGAGCGCCGCCGGCCCCGACTCGGCCTTCAGCACCGAAAGATCCGGCCGCGCCAGCGAGGCTTCGAGCGCCGTGATGTTGTTGCGGATGTCGTCGACGATCAGCACGTGGATGGGTTGCGTCATCGGGTGACTCCTTGCCTTGCCTGTGTCGGTTGCTGCGCTCATTCGCGTATCCATGCACGTATCCATTCGCGTATCCGTCAGCGTGCTCATTGACGTGCTCCCGTCGCCTTGCCGGTGCACTGCGCGAGCCGCTGCGCCATCTGGTCCAGCGTCAGCACGTCGCTGACTTCGCCCTCGGCGATCGCCGCCTGCGGCATGGCCGGGGCGGTGGCCGTCGCCGGGTCCTGCGCCCAGCACACGCCGCCCGCCGCGCGGATCGCGCGCGCGCCGCGTGCGCCGTCGTCGTTCGCGCCCGAGAGCACGATGCCGAGCAGCCGCTCGCGCCAGGCATGCGCGGCCGACTCGAACAGCACGTCCACGGACGGCCGCGAAAAGCGCACCGGCGGATCCACCGACAAGGCGATCGACGGCGCCGCCCCGCCTTCCGCCTCCACCAGCATGTGATAGCCCGGCGGCGCGAAATACACGCGGCCCGGTGCGATCTCGTCCTTGTCGAACGGCTCCGCGATCTCGAGCGCGCAGCGCGACGTGAACAGTCCCGGCAACAGGCTCGGCTGTCCCTGGCGCACATGCACGACCACCAGCACCGGCGCCGCGAACGTCTCCGGCAAGGCGGGCAACAACTGGCTCAAGGCCTCGACGCCGCCCGCCGAGGCGCCGATCACGACCGCTTCGATACGCTGCGCGTCGAACATCGTCACACCTTCTGGTAGAGCCGTTCGCGCGGATTGAAGTCCGCGAAACGATCGGCATGGGTCGAAAAGCGCAGGCTCTCCTTGCTGCCGAGACCGAGAAACCCGCGCCGCACGAGCGAGTCGCTGAACAGGCCGAGCGCGCGGTCCTGCAGCGCGCGATCGAAGTAGATCAGCACATTGCGGCACGACACCAGATGCGCTTCGAGGAACACGCTGTCGGTGGCGAGACTGTGATCCGCGAACACCACGCGCGACTTGAGCGTCTGCGAGAACTTCGCCGCGCCGTAAGCCGCGTGATAGTAGTCGGAGAGCGACCGCTTGCCGCCCGCCGCCAGATAGTTCTGGCTGAAGCCCGCCATGCGCTCCAGCGGATAGATGCCGCTTTCCGCCTGGCGCAGCGCCTCGGCGTTGATGTCGGTGGCGTAGAACACGGTGCGCTCGGCGATCTTCTCTTCCGCGAACAGCACCGCCAGCGACCACAGTTCCTCGCCGCTGCTGCACCCCGCCACCCAGACCTTGATGGACGGATACGTCTGCAAGATCGGCACGACCTGTTCGCGGATCGCGCGGAAGTATTGCGGGTCGCGGAACATCTCGCTCACCTGCACCGTCAGGTACTGGAACAGCCGCGCGAACAGCGCCGGATCGCGCAGGATGCGCTCCTGCAGATGCGACAGCGTCGGCACGTTGAAATCATGCACGGCCTGCGCGAGCCGGCGCCTCAGCGAACTTACCGAGTAATGCCGGAAGTCGTGCTGATAGCGCAAGTAGATCGCTTCCAGAATTAGCTTCAGTTCGATGTCGAACGTCGCTTCTTCCTCGTTCCTGGCGTCGTTCATTGCAGAGGTTGATCCGCTCATCGCTGGCGCAGCCACACGCGGCACAACGACACGAGCTTATCCACGTCGATGGGCTTCGATATGTAGTCGTCCGCACCCGCCTCGAGACATTTCTGGCGATCGCTCTGCATGGCCTTCGCGGTCAGCGCGATGATCGGCAGGCGCGCGTGCTCCGAGCGCTTGCGGATCTCGGTCATCGCGGTGAGGCCGTCCATCTCCGGCATCATGATGTCCATCAGCACGAGGTCGATGTCATTGCGGCGCGCCAGCGCCTCGAGCGCCTCGCGGCCGTTGCGGGCAATTTCGAGCGTCGCGCCCAGCGGTTCGATCACACGCGACAGCGCGAAGATGTTGCGCACGTCGTCTTCCGCCAGAAGGATCGTGCGGCCTTCGAACACGTCGTCGCGCTGGCGCGCCGCGCGCAACATGCGTTGCTGCTCGGGCGGCAGCGCGCTCTCGACACTGTGCAGGAACAGCGTGACTTCGTCGAGCAGACGCTCCGGCGACTTCGCGCCCTTGATGATGATCGATTTCGAATAGCGGCGCAGGCGTTGTTCCTCCTCCTGCGACAGCAGCCGCCCCGTGTAGACGATCACCGGCGGCGCGACGGACCCGCCTGTCGTGGACACGCGTTCGAGCAGTTCGTAACCGGAGCCGTCGGGCAGCGCGAGATCCATGACGATGCAGTCGAACACGCCGCGCTGCATTTCATCGAGCGCCTCGGCAATCGAGCCCGCTTCGACGATCGCCACCGTTTCGCTCTTGAGCAGCGCGTGGATGCTCTGGCGCAGCGCCGGATCGTCCTCGATCACCAGCACGCGGCGCACGCCCTGCGACGAACGCGCCTCCAGCTTGCGGATCGCGTTGGCGAGATCGTCGCGTGCGCTCGGCTTGAGCGTGTAGCCGATGGCGCCGAGATGCAGCGCGACATCGGCGTGATCCGTCGCGGACACGATGTGAATCGGGATATGGCGCGTGAGCGGATCGTGCTTGAGCCATTCGAGCACTGTCAGGCCAGACTGGTCCGGCAAGCCGATGTCGAGCAGGATGCCGTTCGGCTGCAGCGAACGCGCGAGTTCGACGCCTTGCGTCGCGGTGGCGGCATGCACGCAGTCGAATTCGAGCTCGTGCGCGAGGTCGTAGAGGATGTGCGCGAAAGGCTGATCGTCTTCGATGACCAGGATCACGCGGTCCGGATGACGCCGCTGCGCGCGGTCGTCGGCGATGCCCACGGCTTCCGGGAACGTGGCGACGGGTTGCACCGGAATGGGCGCAGGCATGGACGCCGGCATGGGCGCGGGGACCACCGGCGCATTCAGCGCCGGTTCCGGCTCGCCCAGCGGACCGGCCGTTTCCAGCTTCGCCGTGACGGTGCCTTCGCGCGCGCTCATCGGCAGGGTGACGGAGAACACGCTGCCGCGGCCCAGTTCGCTCGATACCGCCACCGCCCCCCCCAGCAAACGCGAGAACTCCCGCGAGATCGACAACCCCAGGCCGCTGCCGCCATATCGGCGGCTCGTGGTGCCGTCGGCCTGCTGGAACGCCTGGAAGATCAGGTCCTGCTTGTCGCGCGCAATGCCGATGCCGGTGTCGCGCACCTCGAAGCGCAGCGCGTTGTCGCCCGAACGCTGCACCGCGACCGTGACGCTGCCGCGCTCGGTGAACTTGAACGCGTTCGACAGCAGATTGCGCAAGACCTGCAACAGCCGCTGGCTGTCGGTGACGAAATAATCCGGCACGCCCGCGCCGCGTTCGGTGAGAAACTCCAGTCCCTTGCTGCCGGCGACCGGCGCGAAGGATTGTTTGAGCGCATCCAGGATGGAATCGACGGCGGCGGGTGCGAACTGCACGTCCATCTGCCCGGCTTCGACCTTCGACAAATCCAGAATGTCGTTGATCAACGCGAGCAGGTCGCTGTTCGACGAGTGGATGGTCGCCGCGTAGCGCACCTGTTCGTCCGACAGATTGCCCTGCTTGTTGTCCTGCAGCAGCTTCGCGAGGATCAGCGAGCTATTGAGCGGCGTGCGCAATTCGTGCGACATGTTGGCCAGGAATTCCGACTTGTACTGGCTCGCGCGTTCCATTTCCAGCGCGCTGGCCGTCAGTTCCTGCTGGGCCTGCAACAGTTCCGCCTTCTGCCGCTCCAGATGCTGCGTGTGTTCTTCCAGCTGCACGTTGGTCTGTTCGAGCTCGGCCTGCTGCTGTTCGAGCCGCGCCTGCGAGTCCTGCAACGCACGGCCGCGTTCTTCCAGCTCCTCGTTTGATACGCGCAGTTCTTCCTGCTGCACCTGCAATTCCTCGCTCTGGCGCTGCGTTTCCTCCAGCAGCTCGACCAGGCGCGCACGATAGCGCGACGAGCGCAGCGCCATGCCGATCGGCTCCGACGCCATGTCGAGGAGCGCGCGGGCATCGTCGAAACGTCCTTCACTGCCGACGAAACCGAGCTCCAGCGCGCCGGTCGCCTCGCCGTCGGCGAACAGCGGCGCGATCACGACACGCGTCGCCGCCGCCGAGCCCAGCGCCGAGCCAGTCTTCAGATAATGGGACGACGCGTCGCGCAATTCGAGCGGACGCCCTTCGATGATCGCCTGGCCGACCAAGCCCTCGCCGCGCGCGATGCGGCGCGGCGCGCTGTCGTCCTCCGGCAGCGCCCAGCCCGCGACCCGCACCAGCGCGTCGCCGTCGAGCGCATAGACCACGCCGACCTTCGCATCCACATACGGCACGATCGAACGCAGGATGCTCACGCCGATCGCAGCGGGAGACTGCTCGCCGCGCAATTGCAGGCCGAGCTGCACGATGCCCTGTTGCAGCCAGGCGGTGCGTTGTACGGCGAGCCGCGATTTGATATACAGGTGCGCCACCGCCGCAAGCACGAGCAGCACGAGAATGCCCATCGCGCGGTTGAGTTGCAGCACGTCGTGGCTGGCGCTCGGATCGGCGACGGAAAGTGCGTATCCCGCGATCATCAGCGCCGAAGAAGCCACCGCGGTGACGATCGGCACCGATGGCCGGTCCACCCAGACGCACATCACGACCGGCAGCATGTAGAACACCCAGATCGCGACGCGCATCGGCGTCAGCACGTCGATGGCGAATACCACGGCGAGCGTGATCCCGATCGCGAAATAGATCCAGGAAGAGAGGTTCCGAGTGGCTTGAGGCATCGTTCACCGGTTATGTTCGAGTTTTGCGCGAAGCTCGCGCCGGTAGCAGGCACGGACCATAGCATGCCGCGCAAGGCCTTGTCACATTGGGCTCCGCGGTCCGCCGGGCACGCTTTTCCGCGCGGCAGATGTTACAAAACCGCTCCGCAGGCGCTTTTTCAACGAGGTAAGAATGACTGATTTTTCCGGCTCCCGCGTGCTCGTCACCGGTGCTTCGGGATTCGTCGGGTCCGCGGTCGCGCGGCTCGCCATCGAACGCGGCTTCGACGTGCGCGTGCTCGTGCGCAAGACCAGCCCGCGCAAGAACGTCGAGTCGCTGAACGCGGAAATCGTGATCGGCGACATGCGCGACGAAGCCTCGATGCGCGCCGCGCTCAAGGGCGTGCGCTTCCTGTTCCACGTCGCGGCCGATTACCGCATCTGGGCGCCGGACCCGAGCGAGATCGAACGCGCCAATCTCGAAGGCACCGAGGCCACGATGCGCGCCGCACTGGCGGAAGGCGTCGAGCGCATCGTGTATACGAGCAGCGTCGCGACGCTCAAGGTGACGAGTTCGGGCGCCATCGCGGACGAAACCATGCCTTCGAACCCGCAGAGCACCATCGGCGCCTACAAGCGCAGCAAGGTGCTGGCGGAACGCGCGGTCGAACGCATGGTCGCGCAGAACGCGCTGCCCGCCGTGATCGTCAATCCGTCCACGCCGATCGGACCGCGCGACGTGCGTCCCACGCCGACCGGGCGCATCATCGTGGAAGCGGCGACGGGCAAGATTCCGGCTTTCGTCGACACGGGCCTCAATCTCGTCCACGTCGATGACGTCGCCAACGGCCATTTCCTGGCGCTGGAACGCGGGCGGATCGGCGAGCGCTACATATTGGGCGGCGAAAACCTGCCCTTGCAGCAGATGCTCACGGATATCGCGGGCTTCGTCGGCCGCAAGCCGCCAACCATCAAACTGCCGCGCGGGCCGCTGTATCCCGTCGCGATCGGCGCGGAACTGTTCGCCAAGTTCAGCGGCAAGGAACCGATGGTGACCGTCGACGCCCTACGTATGTCGAAGAACAAGATGTACTTCACCTCGGCGCGCGCCGAAAGCGAACTCGGCTATCGCGCGCGGCCGTACCGCGAAGGACTGAAGGACGCGCTCGACTGGTTCCGCACGAACGGATATCTCACGGTGTGAAGCATCGAATCATTTCGTGAAACGGCCGGGCACGCGGCACTGGCGGCAGACATTACAGGTCTTCTATAAGACTTGAAAAATGTTAAGTTCTTGATAAAGCAAGAAAAACGCCTGTTTTTGCGGTTTTCACGGGGCTGCTTTCACACGCGAGCCACGCAATTTCAGGCAGAATAGCGGTTTGTTGCCGGAGGGGTCATTCAGGCCGGCGGTTTTTTCCAACCCGTTTTCGGATGTCGAGACAAGCGATGAGTAATCAGCAACCCACCATCATCTACACCCTGACCGACGAAGCTCCGCTGCTCGCAACCAGCGCCTTTCTGCCGATCATCCGTACTTTCGTGGCGCCGGCCGGCGTCAATGTCGAGACCAGCGACATTTCGGTCGCGGCCCGCATTCTCGGCGAATTCCCCGAATTCCTGACCGACGAGCAGAAAGTCCCCGACAACCTCGCCGAGCTCGGCCGCCTGACCCAGCTCGACGACACCAACATCATCAAGCTGCCGAACATCAGCGCCTCGCAGCATCAGTTGACGAGCGCGATCAAGGAACTCCAGTCGAAGGGCTACAAGCTGCCCAATTTCCCGGAAGAGCCGAAGAACGACGAGGAAAAGGCCATTCGCCAGCGCTATTCCAAGTGTCTCGGCTCGGCGGTGAACCCGGTGCTGCGCGAAGGCAATTCGGACCGCCGCGCGCCGCTCGCCGTCAAGAACTACGCGAAGAAGCATCCGCACAGCATGGGCGAGTGGAGCATGGCCTCGCGCACGCACGTCGCGCACATGAAGCATGGCGACTTCTATCACGGTGAAAAGTCGATCACGAACGACAAGGCTCGCGAAGTCCGCATGGAGCTGGTGACGAAGGGCGGCGAAACCATCGTCCTCAAGCCGAAGGTCAAGCTGCAGGACGGCGAGATCGTCGACAGCATGTTCATGAGCAAGAAGGCGCTGGTCGAGTTCTATGAAGACCAGATGGAAGACGCGCGCAAGACCGGCGTGATGCTGTCGCTGCACGTGAAGGCGACCATGATGAAGGTGTCGCACCCGATCGTCTTCGGTCACGCCGTGAAGGTCTTCTACAAGGACGCGTTCGCCAAGCACGCCAAGCTGTTCGAGGAACTCGGCATCAACGTCAACAACGGCCTCGTGGATCTGTATTCGAAGATCGAGACGCTGCCGGAATCGCAACGCGACGAAGTCATCCGCGACATGCACGCGTGCCACGAGCATCGTCCGGCGCTGGCCATGGTGGATTCGGCCAAGGGCATCTCGAACCTGCACGCGCCGAACGACGTGATCGTCGACGCATCGATGCCCGCGATGATCCGCGCCGGCGGCAAGATGTGGGGCGCCGACGGCCGTCCGCAAGACACGAAGTGCCTGATTCCGGAAAGCACGTTTGCGCGCATCTATCAGGAAATCATCAACTTCTGCAAGACCAACGGCGCGTTCGACCCGAAGACCATGGGCACGGTGCCGAACGTCGGCCTGATGGCGCAGAAGGCCGAAGAGTACGGCTCGCACGACAAGACCTTCGAGATTCCGCAGGACGGCACGGCGCGCATCGTCGACAACGCGACGAACGAAGTCATCGAAGCGCTCACGCAGCAAGTGGAACAGGGCGACATCTGGCGCATGTGCCTCGTGAAGGACGCACCGATCCGCGACTGGATCAAGCTCGCCGTCACGCGCGCGAAGAACTCGGGCATGCCGGCCGTGTTCTGGCTCGACCCGTATCGTCCGCACGAAAACGAACTCATCAAGAAGGTCGAGACCTACCTCAAGGACTATGACCTGACGGGCCTCGAGATCCACATCATGTCGCAAGTGCGTGCGATGCGTTACTCGCTCGAACGCGTGATCCGCGGCATGGACACCATCTCGGTCACCGGCAACATCCTGCGCGACTACCTCACCGACCTGTTCCCGATCATGGAACTCGGCACCAGCGCGAAGATGCTGTCCATCGTCCCGCTGATGGCCGGCGGCGGCCTGTATGAAACGGGCGCAGGCGGCTCGGCGCCGAAGCACGTCCAGCAGCTCGTGCAGGAAAACCACCTGCGCTGGGACTCGCTGGGCGAATTCCTGGCACTGGCGGTGTCGCTCGAAGAACTCGGCATCAAGAACGACAACGCGCGTGCGAAGCTCGTCGCGAAGGCGCTGGATGCCGCCACCGGCAAGCTGCTCGACAACAACAAGAGCCCGTCGCCGAAAACCGGCCAGCTCGATAACCGCGGCAGCCAGTTCTATCTCGCGATGTACTGGGCGCAGGAACTGGCATCGCAGTCGGAAGACCGCGAACTGGCTCAACGCTTCGCGCCGCTCGCGAAGACGCTTGCTGAGAACGAGCAGAAGATCGTCGACGAACTGAACGCGGTGCAGGGCAAGGAAGCGGATATCGGCGGCTACTACCAGCCGGACGAGCAGAAGCTCGCGGCCGTCATGCGTCCGAGCAAGACGCTCAACGCCGCGCTTGAGCAGGCGGCCAGCGCACAGTAAGGCAGTACCCCGGCAGTACCGGCGTATCCGCGTCATGTGGATGCGCCTCCGCTGGACCGGCCTCCCGAAAGGGTCGCCGGTCCTGTTTTTTGTGGCGGCGGAAAGTGTCGCGTTATCCGCACGTTCGGAGCAATTGGTTACAACCTGCATCGGCCTCGCCAAAGACGAGCGGGTAGAATCGGTGCCTCGCCGCAAGCTCGCCCGTCAAAGACACCATTCGCATGAACCTACACGACCAGCTCGGCGCGCTGGAGTCGAGCCTCGACACGCTCCTTCAGACCGCCTCCGCTCCTGCTTCTGCCCCGGCTTCTGCCTCAGTTTCCGCTTCCGCCGTCGAACCCCGCGAAGCCGCCGACAGCGCTCCCGCCGAACCGCCCGCGCTGAACCGCGACGCCTCCGCACCCGCTGAACCGCCCGCGCTGAACGAAGCGCCGAGGCTCGTCGTGTCGCGGCCGGATCGCGACGCCATCGAAATGACGATTGCGGGCAAAACGGTCAAGCTGGGGCCGGAAGGGGTATCGGAACTGATCGAAGAGCTCTCGAACGTGCGCGCCTCGATGTCGCCGGAACAGCCCGCCGGGATTGCGCCGGGCTGGCGCTTCGCCGCGACCAAGAACCCGGTCATGGCGACGCAAAAATACGCCAACGGCGACCGCCTGCTGGTCCTGCGTCACGGCGGACACGGCTGGGTGCCGTTCACGTTTTCGCCGAACATGGTCGTCGAGCTGTACGCCATGCTGACGAAGAAGTAAGGCGGCTTCGTCGCGAAGCCGCCCGGTACACGGGTTTTACGAACCTTCCTGCGTCGGCGCCTGCACCCGCGCCTTCCACTGCCCGCCCTTCCCGCTCCAGTAACGCACGGCCGAGCCGATCGTCGCGCTGACGTAGAACAACGCGACCAGCGGCAGCAGCGGCGCCCACAGCAGCGACCTGCGGTAGTAGCGCAGCATCGGCCCGTAGGCGATGCACATCAGCGCCCAGGCCACGCATGCGGGCCACGCACGCGCGCCCATCGCCAGGGACAGCAGCGGCGGCGCCAGATAGATGACCACCATGCCGATCACCGTGCCGATCAGCAGCAACGGCGAGTAACGCAACTGCGTGAACGCCGTGCGCGCGATCATGTTCCAGACGTCGCGCCAGCTGTCGTAGGGACGCAGCGATTCGCTGGTCTGGGCGAGATCGAGACGGATCGGACGCGCGGCGTTGCGGCCGAAGCGATGCTTTATGCGCTCGGCGAGACTGCAATCGTCGATCAGTTCCTGACGGATCGATTCAATTCCGCCCGCCTCCGCCAGTGCCGACCGCCGCACCAGCATGCAGCCGCCCGCAGCGCCGGAAGTGGCCTTGCGCACGTCGTTCACCCAGGCAAACGGATACAGCTTCGCGAAGAAGAACACGAAGGCCGGAATCAGCGCCTTTTCCCACAGCGAATCGCAGCGCAGGCGGACCATCAGCGACACCAGGTCGCGGTCCTCGAGAATCGTGCGCGCGACGAGTTGCGTGGCGGCATCGGCGGGATGGTGGATGTCGGCGTCGGTGAGGAGCAGGTGTTCGGCGGGCAGCCCGAGCGAATCGATCGCGCCGATGCCCTGCGACTGCGCCCACACCTTGCCCGACCAGCCCGGCGGCAGCGGCTGCGCGGTCAGCACGGTCAGACGGTCTTCGAGCCCGAGATCGCGGGCGGCGGCGAGTGCGACGCCGGCGGTGTCGTCGGTGCTGTGGTCATCGACGACGATCACGTGGAACGCACCCGCATAGTCCTGCTTGAGCAGCGAGCCGACCGCGCGGCCGATGACATCGGCTTCGTTGCGCGCCGGCACCACCGCGACGAGCGCCGGCCACGCGCCGCGCCGCGCGATTTCCGCGCTGCCGACGGCGTGAATGGTCGTGCCGGACAGTGCCGGCGCGGGCTCGGCGCGCCAGAATCCGCCGCGCGCGAACAGCAGCACGAGCCAGATCAGGAGGGACAGCCAGGCAATCAGTAGCATGTTTCAGGTGTTTAGCTGGGGTAAGAACGGGAAGAGCTTGGCGGAGCGGTTTTAACCGGCTCCTGACGTGACGACGCGGGCGTTGCCCGACCGGCACGAGGGGCAGGCCGGCGCGTGGATGCGCTTTCAAACGCCACCCGGCACGGCCGCGCCTGACCGAAAACGACCGACAGTCTACTGGGTTCTGAAAAGCGCCGTATTGCATGCGCCGCGGCGCACCGGCGGCCATGGCAGGCAGTGAGCACCCGAAAAGGGAACGCGTTAGAATACGCGGTCAACTTAGGCGCGCAGATCCTTCCCCAACATGTCTTTTTTTCCGGTCTGCTGTTTTGGTTTCGTCGCCGTTTGTTAAGTGTCGGGTTATACAGTCGTCATGCAGCCTGAATTGCTGGAAAAGCGCGCCGGAATCATGCGAGCTCGCCGCCGGCCAACCCCGAAACCCGCGTCAGTCGGAGTTCGTTCGAATATGCGTATCATCCTTGCTCAACCCCGCGGCTTTTGTGCGGGCGTGGTCCGTGCGATCGAGATCGTCGATCGGGCCCTCGAACGGCATGGCGCACCCGTCTATGTGCGTCATGAGATCGTTCACAATCGTCATGTGGTCGACAATTTGCGCAGCAAGGGTGCACGCTTCGTCGAAGAACTGGACGAAGTGCCTCATGGCGCAGTGGCCATCTTCAGCGCGCATGGCGTGGCGCGCAGCGTCGAGAAAGATGCCGACGCACGCGGTCTCGATGTGCTCGACGCCACCTGCCCGCTCGTCACCAAGGTGCACGTGCAGGGGCGGCAATATGTTTCGCAGGGCCGCACCCTGATCCTGATCGGCCACGCGGGACATCCGGAAGTGGAAGGCACCATCGGCCAGATTCCGGGCAAGGTGGTGCTGGTGCAGAGCGAGGCGGAAGTCGAGAAGCTGGCGCTCGACATCGATACCCCGGTGGCGTACGTCACGCAGACCACGCTGTCAGTGGACGACACGCGCGGCATCATCGATGCTTTGCAGCGCCGTTTTACGGATATCGTCGGGCCGGACACGCGCGATATCTGCTACGCAACGCAGAACCGGCAGGCCGCGGTGCGCGAGCTGTCGGACCAGGTGGACGTGTTGCTCGTCGTGGGCGCCACCAATAGTTCCAATTCGAACCGTCTGCGGGAAATCGGCGCCGAAAGCGGCGTGCCGAGCTATCTCGTGGCGGACGGTTCGGAGATCAGGCCGGAATGGTTCGCCGACGTGCAGACGGTCGGCATCACCGCGGGCGCATCGGCGCCTGAAGAAATGGTCAAACATGTGATCGATGCCCTGCGCGCGTTCGGACCCGTCGAAGTCACGACGATGAACGGCCGCGAGGAAAAGGTCGAATTCAAACTCCCCGCGAAGCTCATGCAGCCGCTCGCCGCCGTCGCGGCCACGGCCATTCGCGAAGAATAAGGAGAGCAGGCAATTGTCTATTCCGATGCTTCAGAAGGCGCGTGTCGGCGCCTACATCTTCAAGCAGCACTTGAGCCGCAACAAGCGCTATCCGCTCGCGCTGATGCTCGAACCGCTGTTCCGCTGCAATCTCGCCTGTAACGGCTGCGGCAAGATCGACTATCCGGATCCGATCCTGAACCAGCGCCTGTCGCTGGAAGAGTGTCTCGGCGCGGTCGACGAATGCGGCGCGCCGGTCGTTTCCATCGCAGGCGGCGAGCCGCTGCTGCACAAGGAAATGCCGCAGATCGTCAAGGGCATCATGGCGCGCAAGAAGTTCGTGTATCTCTGCACGAACGCGCTGCTGATGGAAAAGAAGATGGACGACTACGAGCCGAGCCCGTACTTCGTCTGGTCCGTCCACCTGGACGGCGACCGTGAAGCGCACGATCACTCGGTGTCGCAGCCGGGCACGTACGACAAGGCGGTCGCGGCCATCAAGGAAGCGAAGCGCCGTGGCTTCCGCGTGAACATCAACTGCACGCTGTTCAACGACGCCGAGCCGGAACGCGTGGCGAAGTTCTTCGACACGCTGGGCCCGATCGGCGTGGACGGGATCACGGTGTCGCCGGGCTACGCGTACGAGCGCGCGCCGGATCAGCAGCACTTCCTGAACCGCGACAAGACCAAGACGCTGTTCCGCGAAATCTTCAAGCGCGGCAACAACGGCAAGAATTGGTCGTTCAGCCAGTCGACGCTGTTCCTCGACTTCCTTGCAGGCAATCAGACGTATGAATGCACACCGTGGGGCAACCCGGCGCGCACGGTGTTCGGCTGGCAGAAGCCGTGCTATCTGGTCGGCGAAGGTTACGTGAAGACCTTCAAGGAACTGATGGAAACCACCGACTGGGACAAGTACGGCACGGGCAAGTACGAGAAGTGCGCGGACTGCATGGTCCACTGCGGCTTCGAAGCGACGGCCGTGATGGACACGGTGGCGCATCCGCTCAAGGCGGCGAAAATTGCGCTGCGGGGTCCGCGCACGACGGGCGCGTTCGCGAAGGACCTGCCGTTCGACAAGCAGCGCCCGGCTGAATACGTGTTCTCGAAGCATGTGGAGATCAAGCTGGAAGAGATCGGACGCATGCAGAAGAACAAGGGTGCGAAAACGGCGGCTGTGGCGAATTAAGGCGGCGGTTGTCGGGTGAATATAAAGGGCGGATGATCAAAGGTCATCCGCCCTTTTCGTTTTGAGTTACCTTTCATCCCCTGCTGTGAAGCCCCCTCACCTCAACAACACTTCCCCGCCCCCGTCCCATACCTCGCTTCCTGCCGCTCGCGAAAGAACTCCGCATACGACATCACCGTCGTGTCAGGATGCGTCGTCTGCATGTGCGTGACGTAGGCATCGTAGTCCGGCATCCCGACCATCAGGCGCATCGCCTGGCCGAGATACCGTCCCGCTTGTCGAAGATCGTCGAACATCGCCGCTTCCTCAATGACCCGCGCGCACGGCCGCGCCCGCATTCGAAGGCATCGGCTCGAACGGCGTTTCGCGCACCGTCGGACGGGCTTCGCGATGCGCACGCAGCACCGCCATCACGCCGTACACCGCGATGCTCAACACCACGAAGATGAACAGGCCCGCAAGCGCCGCATCGACATAGTCATTGAAGATGATGCGTTGCATCTCCGGCAGCGACTTGGCCGGCGCCATGACCTTGCCCGCGTCGTAGGCGTCGCGCAGCTTGCCGGCGTGCGCGAGGAAGCCGATCTTCGGATTGGCATCGAAGATCTTCTGCCAGCCCGCGGTCAGCGTGCAGATCAGCAGCCACGCGGCCGGCACGAGCGTCACCCATGCATAGCGCTCGCGCTTCATCTTGAACAGCACGACAGTGCCGAGGATCAACGCAATACCCGCGAGCATCTGGTTCGAGATGCCGAACAACGGCCACAACGTATTGATGCCGCCGAACGGATCGACCACGCCCTGATACAGGAAGTAACCCCAGGCGACCACGCACAGCGCCGTCGCGATCAGGTTGGCCGGCAGCGATTCCGTGCGGCGCAGCGCCGGATGGAACGTGCCGAGCAGGTCTTGCAGCATGAAGCGGCCGGCGCGCGTGCCCGCATCGACGGCCGTCAGGATGAAGAGCGCCTCGAACAGGATGGCGAAGTGATACCAGAACGCCATCATCGTCTCGCCGCCGATCACCTGGTGAAGAATGTGCGCCATGCCGACCGCGAGCGTCGGCGCGCCGCCGGCCCGCGCGACGATGGTGGTCTCGCCCACCGCCTTCGCCGTCGAGGTCAGCATGTCCGGCGTCAGCATGAAGCCCCATCCCGATACCGTCTGCGCGACCGCTTCCGGCGTGCTGCCGAGCAGCGCGGCCGGGCTGTTCATCGCGAAGTAGATGCCCGGCTCGATCACGCACGCGGCGACCAGCGCCATGATCGCGACGAACGATTCCATCAGCATCGCGCCATAGCCGATGAAGCGCATGTTGATTTCGTTGTCGATCATCTTGGGCGTCGTGCCCGACGAGATCAGCGCATGAAAGCCCGATACGGCGCCGCATGCAATCGTGATGAAGAGGAACGGGAACAGATTGCCCGACCACACCGGACCGCTGCCGTCGACGAACTTCGTGAACGCCGGCATCTTCAGTTCGGGCGCGACGATCAGGATGCCGATCGCGAGGCCTACGATGGTGCCGATCTTGAGGAAGGTAGAGAGGTAGTCGCGCGGGGCGAGCAGCAGCCACACCGGCAGGACGGAAGCGACGAAGCCATAACCGATCAGGATCCACACGAGCTGCGTGCCGGTGAACGTGAACCACGGCGCGATGGCCGGCGATGCCGCGACGTGCCCGCCGAACGTGATCGCGAGCATCAGCAGCACGAAGCCGACGATGGACACTTCGCCGATTCGTCCCGGACGGATATAGCGCGTGTACAGGCCCATGAAGATCGCGATGGGAATCGTCGCGGCGACCGTGAAGGTGCCCCACGGGGAATTCGTCAGCGCCTTCACGACGATCAGCGCGAGCACCGCGAGAATGATCACCATGATGAGGAACGTGCCGAACAGCGCGATCACGCCGGGCACGGTGCCGAGTTCCATCTTGATGAGATCGCCGAGCGAGCGTCCGTCGCGGCGCGTCGAGATGAACAGGATCACGAAGTCCTGCACCGCGCCCGCGAACACGACGCCGGCCAGGATCCACAGCATGCCGGGCGTATAGCCCATCTGCGCGGCCAGCACCGGACCGACCAGCGGACCCGCACCCGCGATGGCCGCGAAGTGATGTCCGAACAGCACGTATTTGTTGGTGGGAACGTAGTCGAGGCCGTCGTTATGACGAACGGCCGGCGTCATGCGCAGGCCGTCGAGTTGCAGCACCTTGCCCGCGATGAAACGTGAATACAGCCGGTAAGCGATGAGATAGACACAGACCGCCGCGATGACGATCCACAGTGCGCTGATGCGTTCGCCGTGCGCGAGCGCGATGGTGCCGAATGCGAACGCGCCCAGCAGCGCGAGCGCAATCCAGACCAGGAATCCTGAAGCCCGATTCATGGTGTCTCCTTGTTTGGTTGACCTTGGGAGCCAGGCTCCGTAGTCGTGGCATGCGCCACGATGACGCATTGGGCGGTAGTATTCGCTTTCGCCGGAACGCTTACAAGCGCATGACTACGTACGCGCGCTGCGTGCCTTCACGTAGCGGAAAACCCTGTTGCAATGAATCTCAAGGTCAAAATCTTCCTGCTCGCCATCGTGCCGTTCGCACTCGCGATCGGCGGCATCACCTACGGCGTGCGGCAGCAGGCGCAGTCGCTCGCGCAGGTTCAGCACGCGACCACGCAGGCCGCGTACGTCTCGAGCAAGGAAATCGAGCTGCGGCATTACGTCGAGATCGCGAAGAGCACGATCGCGCCGTTCTATGACCCGCCCGCAGGCGACACGCGCAGCGACGAAGAACGCCGCCGCCTCGCGCTCGACGCGCTGCAACGGCTCGACTTCGGCCAGGACGGCTACTTCTTCGTCTACACGATGCACGGCCTGTCGCTGATGCATCCGCGCCAGCCCGATCTCGTCGGCCGCGATCTATGGCTGATGCGCGATCCCAACGGCGCGCTGACCATCCAGGAACTCGTCCGCCAGGCCTCGCAAGGTGGCGGCTATGTGCGCTACCTGTGGCGCAGGCCATCCACTGGATTGCTCGCGCCCAAGCTCGGCTATGTCGTGCCGCTCGAACGCTGGGGCTGGATGATCGGCACCGGCATCTATCTCGAAGACGTGGAAACGACGCTCGCACGCATCGACGACCGCGCCGCCTCGAACATCGCGCGCACGCTGACGTGGATCGGCGTCATTGCGCTGGCCGCGCTCGCCGTCATCGCGATCTGCGCCGCCGTGCTCAACATCAGCGAGCATCGCAGCGCCGATGCCAAGCTCAGGCGCCTCGCGCGGCAAGTGGTGGAATCGCAGGAACAGGAACGCGCGCGCCTCTCGCGCGAGCTGCACGACGGCATCAGCCAGATGCTGGTTTCGGTGAAGCTGCTGCTCGAATCGGCGCTGGCGCGCTTCGAACGCAGCGCGGCGCGCGAACCCACCGCCGAAGCCGCGCTCTCGACCGGTCTCGGGCGCCTCGCCGGCACGCTGCGCGAAGTGCGGCGCATCTCGCACGCGCTGCGCCCCGCGATGCTCGACGATCTCGGCCTCGCCGCCGCGCTCGAACAACTCGCGCGCGAATCGAACGGGCAGGACGGCATTGAAGTGCTTTTCGACTCGACCGGCCCGGGCGAAAGCCTGCCGGACACCGTCAACACCGTGCTGTTCCGCATCGCACAAGAAGCGCTCAACAACATCACGCGGCACGCCAAAGCATCGCGCGCGCAACTGACGCTTGCCGTCGCGAAGCACGCGGTGACGCTCGACATCACGGACAACGGCGTCGGCTTCGACGTGCCCGCCGTGCTGTCCGATCCCATGCGCGGCCTCGGCCTGCGCAACATGCGCGAGCGGCTCGATACGCTGGGCGGTGCGCTGCGCATCGACTCGCAACTGGGCCGCACGGTCATCGTCGCGAGCGTGCCGCTGCCGCTCGCCGCACCCAATCTCCAAGGACACGCCGATGAGCGCTGAACCCGCCCGCCTGATTCTCGTCGATGATCATCCGCTGGTGCGCGACGGCCTGCGCGCGCGCCTCGATTCCGTGCCGCATCTGCGGGTCATCGGCGAAGCGGGCAATGGCCCGGATGCGCTGGCCCTCGCCGCCGACGAGGCGAATCCGCCCGATCTCGTGCTGATGGACGTGGGCATGGCGGGCATGAGCGGGATCGAGCTGGCGGCGCGCTTCCACGAGCGCTTTCCGGACATTCGCGTGCTGATGTTGTCGATGCACGACAACGTGGAGTACGTCATGCAGGCGGTGCGTGCGGGCGCGAGCGGCTATGTGCTGAAGGATTCGCCGGCGACGGAAATCATCCAGGCCATCGACGCGGTGCTCGCCGGCCGGACCTTCTTCAGCGCCGGCGTGGCGGCGCGCATGATCCAGGCACGTTCGATGCAAACTCCGCTCGAACGCCTGACGCCGCGCGAACTCGAGATTCTCGACGCGCTGGCGCAAGGCCTCTCCAGCAAGCAGATCGCGCAACAGCACGGGCTGTCGGTGCGCACGGTAGAAACGCACCGGCTGAATTTGAAGCGCAAACTGGATATAGACGGACAGGCCGAGCTGATCAAGTTCGCGGTGGAGCACCGCCGACGCTAGCGCATCAGCCCGCCGAACGGGCGTTGTGCTCGGCGAGGAACTTGATCAGGGCATCGACGCCGCCCTTCTGCAACTGCCCCGCGAATTGTTGCTGATAGACCTGGATGAGCCACGCGCCCATCATGTCGATGTCGTAGATTTTCCAGCCCTGCGGGGTCTTCTGCAGACGGTAGCGCACCGGGTTGTCGCCGCCCGTGGAGATGACGTGCGATTCGACCACCGTGTCCTTGGTGTTGGCATCGATGTTGGGCGAGTCGAACTTGAATTTCACGTCCTGGTCGCGCAGTTGCGACAGGGACGCCGCGTAGGTGTGGACCAGCAGCGTCTGGAACTGGTCGTAAAGCTGCTTCTGCTGCTCGGGCGTGGCGCTGGCCCAGGCCTTGCCCACCGCGATGCGCGTCGTGCGCTGGAAGTCGGTGGCGGGAAGGAAGCGGGTCTGGACGAGCTGTGTGATCTTCGCCATGTCGCCGCCGCGCGCCTGCGGGTCGGCCTTCATTGCGTCGACCGTGCCCTCCACCGCGTTCTTGACAACGGCATCGGGACTCGTTTGTGCGGCTGCCTCGCCCGTGAAGGCCACCGAGGCAAGGACGAAAGCGAAGCAAATGGACAGATAGCGTTTCATGGCACCCGTTCTCTGATCTGGTTTGTTGGCGCGGGCTCTACGGCCCTGGGACGTTGCACAAGGCTGCCGCCGGTTGGTGCAGCAAGTATATCGACACCACAGCGCCGCAACAGTTCAAGCGCGGACAGTGCTGATGCGCCCGCTATACTTGCGCGGCACACCGCGTCGTTTGATCGCGGCGATGCGCTTTCCGGCGATCGGCATCATGCACTTCGCGCGTAGCATTGCGCAAAAATAACAGGACACACAGGTAGCGTCTTCATGCTGACGTCCAACATTACTCGTTTCGTCACCCTCGCCATCCGCCGCCCGGCCTGGATTATCGCCATTTCGCTCCTGCTCGGCGTGCTGAGCACGATCTACGTCGTTCATCATTTCAAGATCAGCACCGACGTCAGCCAGCTGATCGAGACCGAACCCGAGTGGGCGGCGCGCAGCAAGGCCATCGACCAGGCCTTTCCGCAGCGCGGCGCCACCCTGCTCATCGTGGTCGAGGCGCCCGCGCAGGAGTTCGCCGATGCCGCCGCGAACCAGCTCGCCGCCGCGCTCGCCAAGGAGCCGGAGCGCTTCAAGTCGGTGTCGCAGCCTTCAGGCGGCCCGTTCTTCGAGCACGAAGGCCTGCTCTATCTGCCCGTCGACAAGGTCGAGCAAGTGACGAAGCAGCTCGTCTCAGCGCGTCCGCTCATCAACACGCTCGCCCACGACCCGACGCTCACCGGCCTCGCGCAGACGCTCAACACCACGCTGAACCTGCCGCTGACGCTCGGCCAGGTCAATCTCGGCCAGATGGCCGGCCTGCTCGGCCATGCCAACACCGTGCTGACACACGTGCTGGCCAATCAGCCGGCCGCGTTCTCGTGGCGCCAGCTGGCGGATTCGGGTTCGTCGAACAAGGATGCGCCGGGACGCGCCTTCATCACCGTCCTGCCCGACCTGGACTTCAATGCGCTGAAGGCGGCGGCGGGCACATCGGACGAGATCCGCGCGAAAGCCGCCGAACTCGGCCTCGACAAAAAGTATGGCGCCAGCCTTCATCTGACCGGCGCGCAGCCGCTCGCCGACGAGGAATTCGCCTCTGTGCAGGACGGCGCCGCGCTCAACGGCGTGCTGACCTTTCTGGTCGTGCTGATGATCCTGTGGGTCGCGCTGCGCTCGAAGCGCATGATTCTCGCGGTGTTCATCACGCTGTTCGTCGGCCTGGCGATCACGGCCGCGCTCGGCCTCATGATGGTTCACGCGCTGAACATGATCTCGGTGGCGTTCATGGTGCTGTTCGTCGGGCTGGGCGTGGATTTCGGCATCCAGTTCGGCGTGAAATACCGCGAGGAGCGCTACAAGCACAAGCGGCTCGACGTCTCGCTCGCGGAAACCGCGCGCCATGTGGCCGTGCCGCTGACGCTTGCCGCCACCGCGACCGCCGCAAGCTTCTTCTCGTTCCTGCCGACTGCGTATCGCGGCGTGTCGGAACTGGGCTTGATCGCGGGCGTCGGCATGTTCGTCGCGTACCTCACCAACATGACGCTGCTGCCCGCGCTGATCAAGGTGTTCGCGCCGCCGGGCGAGGCGCATTCGCCGGGCTTTCCGGTGCTCGCACCCGTCGATGAATTCCTCGACAAGCATCGCAAGCCGGTGCTGATCGGCACGCTGGTCGTGGTGATCGGCGCGCTGCCTCTGCTGTTCAACCTGCGCTTCGACTTCAATCCGCTGCATCTGAAGGATTCGCACACCGAGTCGATGGCAACGCTGCTTTCGCTCAAGGATTCGCCCGAAGGCGCGGTCAACGATGTCGCGGTGCTGGCGCCGTCGCTTGCCGACGCGGACCGCATCGCGGCGAAACTCGACAAGCTGCCGGAAGTCGGACGCGCGACCACGCTGTCGTCGCTGATTCCGGGCGACCAGCCGCAGAAGCTCGCGCTCATCAAGGCTGCCGCCGATCAGCTGTTGCCTGCGCTCGATCAGCCCACGGCCGCGCCGGCGACGGACGAGATCAGGGTTGCGGCGTTGAAGCGCGTGTCGAGCCAGCTGTCGCTTGCTGCTGACGAACATCCCGGCCCCGGCGACAAGGAAGCGAAGCAGCTGTCGCAGACACTCGCGAAGCTTGCCCAGGCCGATGCCGCCACCCGCGACCGCGCCGACCACGCACTGGCCGACCCGTTGCGCATCGCGCTTGCGCAACTGCGTTCGCTGCTGACGCCCAGCGAAATCACTCGGGCGAGCCTGCCACCGCAGATGGTCGAGACCTGGGTGACGCCGCAGGGCCAGGCGCTGGTCGATGTCTCGCCGAAGATTCCTCCCGGCGCCGATCCGAACGACGACGCGCTGCTCGCCCGCTTCGCCGATGCCGTCCAGAAGGCCGAGCCGGACGCGATCGGCGGGCCGATTTCGGTGCGCCATTCGGCGGAGACCATCATCAAGTCGTTCCAGCAGGCGGCGCTGTACTCGCTGGCCGCGATCACGGTGCTGCTGTGGATCGCACTTCGCCGTTTTGGCGACGTTCTGAGAACTTTGGTACCGTTGCTCGTTTCCGCGATCGTGACGCTGGAGCTGTGCGTTGTCTTCAGGATGCCGCTCAACTTTGCGAACATCATCGCGCTGCCGCTCATGCTGGGCGTGGGCGTCGCGTTCAAGATCTACTTCGTGATGGCGTGGCGCTCCGGCCAGACGCGCCTGCTGCAATCGAGCCTCACGCACGCCGTGATGTTCAGCGCGGCCACCACCGCAACCGCATTCGGCAGCCTGTGGTTCTCGCATCATCCGGGCACCTCCAGCATGGGGCGGCTGCTGGCGCTGTCGCTGTTTTGCACGCTGGTCGGCGCCGTGGTCTTCCAGCCCGTCCTGATGGGCAAACCGCGCCGCGTACGCGCCGCGGACCGGGCCAGGCTGCGCGCGGCTCAACGGCATGACAACCTAAGAGGAATTGAAGAATGAAGTCGGGATCGACGGCGTTGACCCCTCGCGCAGTGCGCAACCTGGGAATGGGACTGGCGATCGCGGGCATGCTCGCCACCAGCGGCTGCGCAACCGGCCCGGACCGCAATCCGCGCGATCCGCTCGAGCCGATGAACCGCAAGATCTTCACGTTCAACGACACGCTCGACACTTACGTGGCGAAGCCCGTCGCGCAGTTCTACGTGGATTACACGCCGAGCCCGTTCCGCACCGCCGTCAGCAATTTCTTCTCGAATCTCGGCGACTTCTCCAACTTCGCCAATAACCTGCTGCAGCTGAAGATCACCGATGCCACGGAAGATCTGATGCGCATCGCGATGAACTCGGTGTTCGGGATCGGCGGTCTGATCGATATTGCGTCGCCGGCGGGCCTGCCGAAGCATCACCAGGATTTCGGCCTGACGCTCGGGCACTACGGCGTGCCGTCGGGTCCGTATCTCGTGCTGCCGCTGCTCGGCCCGAGTTCGTTCCGCGACTCGACCACCTGGTTGGTCGACTGGCGCGTGAATCCGATCAGCTATACCGACGCCGATATCCGCTGGCCGCTGTACGGCGTGAATTTCGTCAGCGCGCGGGCCGATCTGATCGGCGCGACCGACCTGCTCTCGGCGGCCGCACTCGACAAATACGCGTTCGTCCGCGATGCCTACACGCAGCGCCGCCAGTATCTGCTGACCGGAGGCGGCGCATCCACGCTGCCCGATTACGGTGACGAAGGCGCGAGCGCGCCGGAAGGCGCCAGTGCGCCGCCGGGACAGAGCGGCGGCAGCAGCCAGGAGCAAGGCTTGCCGACGTATGACGATCCGGGCGCGGCAGCGGCGCCGGCGGGCGGGGTTGGCGGCAAGTCGCCTGCGCCTGCGGAAGAGGCGCCGCAGGGCGCGCCCTCGCCAAGTTCGAGCAAGGCGCAAGGCCTGCCGACTTACGACGATCCGGCGGCGCAGCCCGCCAAGTAAGCCGCTTCACACTTTCACACACGAAAAGGGCGCCGTAGAACGACGCCCTTTTCACTTAGTGTGCCGCTTCCTCGGCCTGCGCTTCGAACAGATCATCTCCCGACATGGCAGGCGCTTCGACCGGGCCCTGATCGCGCCGATAGGCTTCGAACAGTTCATCGGCATAGCGGATTTTCGTGCGGCCATGCGGCGCGGGTTCGCCCTGCTGGTTCAGGTTCACGAACACCATCTTCTCGACCGTCAGGATGCTCTTGCGGGTGATCTTGTTACGCACTTCCGCGCGCAGCGTGATCGACGTGCGGCCGAAATGCGTCGCCGCGATGCCCAGTTCGATGATGTCGCCCTGCCGCGCCGAGCTGACGAAGTTGATCTCCGACATGAACTTGGTCACGACACGCTGATTGTTCAGCTGCGAAATGGCGTAGATGGCGGCTTCTTCGTCGATCCAGCGCAGCAAGCTGCCGCCGAACAACGTGCCATTGGGGTTCAGGTCTTCCGGCTTGACCCACTTGCGAGTATGAAAATTCATCTGATACCTCACTTTCTGCTGCTTGCGCCGCGATCTCGACCGAGACCGGCGAGCGCGGATGATTAGGGTTTTCCCTGATTATATCGAGATAGGGGTTAACTCGCAGAAAGCAAGAAATAAGTGAAGCTTCAGTTGAAGGCGAGCGCCCGCGCCGTTTCGAACGCACGGCGAGCTTGAACGAGGGTGTTGCGGGCATCGCGGGCGTCGCCGGCGAGGCGCAGCAGGTCGCCCAGTTGCGACGGCTGGCGCAGTAATTCACGCAGGATCGGACCGATGGCCGTGGTTCCGTCATCCTGCAAGCCGGCCGTGGCGGCGGGCGGCAGGCTGCGCCATGCCGGATCGACGATCGCGCGGCACACGGCGAACGGCAGGCCCCGCGCCTGGGCCATGCTGCCGGCCACGTGCGATTCCATATCGACGGCCAGTGCGCCTGTCGCGCGATGCAGCGCCTGTTTTTCGGCTTCGCCCGTCACCGGCGCGGCAACGCCGGCCATCCGGCCGCGCCGCGTCAGCCGCTCCACGGATGTTCCCGCCAGCGCGGCGACGATGCGCGCGGACCAGGCGGAATCGGTCGGCACTTCACCGAGCGGCCCGCAGACGCTATCCGCAATGATCAACGCGCCCGGCGCGAGATCCGGCGCCAGACCGCCCGCGGTGCCGAAGCTGATGATGCCGGAACAGCCGCGCGCGATGGCCTCGGACAGTGCGCGTTCGAGCCAGTCGCTGCGCGCCGCGAACACGACGTCCACGCCCTGCCCGCGCACGATCTTCGCCTCGAACGCCATGCCGGTCACGGCCACGACAGGCTTGCCGGAAAACGTACGACCCGCGTCTGCGCTCACATCGCCGCCACGACGCGCGTGAGACCTTCGCGCGTCAGATTGCGGTAGCGCGCCAGCGCCCACAGCGGAAAGAACTTGCGATAGCCGTGGTAGCGCAAATAAAACACGCGCGGAAAGCCCGTTGCGGTAAAGCGCGTCTCGTCCCACAGGCCGTGCGCCTGTTGCGTACGCATCAGATAGTCGACGCCGCGCGCGACCGCCGGATGCTCCACCAGCCCCGCCGCCATCAGCCCGAGCAGCGCCCAGGCCGTCTGCGACGCGGTGCTGATCGCCGGCTCATAGGCGTGATAGTCGAGCTTGTAGCTCTCGCCGTCCTCGCCCCAGCCGCCATCCGCGTTCTGGATGCCGATCAGCCAGTCCGCCGCGCGCTTCATGCGCGGGTCGGTCGGCGCGACGCCGGCGGCGTTGAGCGCGCACATCGCCGACCAGGTGCCGTAGATGTAATTCATGCCCCAGCGTCCGTACCAGCTGCCGTCGCGTTCCTGGTCGTTGACGATGTACTCGAACGCACGGCGCGCGGGCTCGCTGTTCAGCGCGGTTTCGCCGAGCTGCGCGAGCATCGACAGACAGCGCGCCGAAACATCGACGGTCGGCGGATCCAGCAGCGCGCCGTGGTCCGAGAACGGGATGTTGTTCAGGTAGAACTGGGTGTTCTCCGGCTCGAACGCGCCCCAGCCGCCGTCGCTGCTCTGCATGCCGACGACCCATTCGCGCGCCCGGGCAATCGCCTCGCCGTACATGGCCGTGCCGTTCTCGCGATCGGCGCGCTCCATCGCCATCGCGACGACCGCCGTATCGTCGACATCCGGATAGTGCGGATTGGCGAACTGGAACGCCCAGCCGCCCGGCCGCACATGGGCGCGGCGCGAAATCCAGTCGCCGCGCACGTCGAGGATCTGCAGCGGCACCAGCCAGTCGAGCCCGCGCTTCACGGCGGCGCGCGCCTTCGGCATGCCGGTTTCAAGCAGCGCGTGCGCCGCCAGCGACGTATCCCACACCGGCGACAGGCACGGCTGGCAATAGGCTTCGCCGTCGTCGGCAGGATCGACGATCAGCAGCTTGTCCAGCGACTGGCGGGCAATCGCGCGGTTCGGATGCTCGGGCGGATAGCCGAGCACGTCGTACATCATCACCGAGTTGGCCATCGCCGGGAAAATCGCGCCGAGACCGTCCTCGCCGTTCAGCCGTTCATCGACGAAACGCACCGCTTCATCGATGGCGCGCTCGCGCCCGCCCTTCGGCAGCAGCGGATCGGCGACGCGCAGCACCGAATCCACCACGCGGAAGAACGCAAACCAGCCGCGCTTCTGATGCCCCGCGCGCGCCGGCATGCCGGTGTTGACGGGCGGATGGGTGAACACCTCGTCGATGCGCACGCCGCGCGGATTGCGCGCCCGCGGACGCTTGGCGTTGAGCACCAGCATCGGCACGATCACCGTGCGCGCCCAGTAGGACACCTTCGACAGATGGAACGGAAACCACATCGGCAGGCGCATGATCTCGACGGGCATCATCGGCACCGCGCGCCAGGACACCACGCCGAACAGCGCCAGCAGGATGCGCGTGAACACGTTGACCTTCTCGGCGCCGCCGGCGGCGAGGATCGCGCCGCGGGCGCGCTGCATGTGATCGGCGTCCGGCGAGTCGCCGATCATCTTCAGCGCGAAGTACGCCTTCACCGTGGCGGAGACGTCCATCCTGCCGCCGTCGAACAGCGGCCAGCCGCCGTCTTCACGCTGGATGCGGCGCAGATAACGGCCGATCTTCGCTTCGAGCGTCAGGTCCGCGGTCTCGCCGAGGTAATGCACGAGCAGCACGTATTCGGCGGGAATCGTCGCGTCCGCTTCGAGTTCGTAGAGCCAGTAGCCGTCAGGATGCTGCCCCGCGAGCAGCGCGTCGGTGGCCTGGTTGATCGCGGTATCGAGTGTGGATTTCGAAACCTGCGCGCCCACGGCCGACAGGGACAAGTCGTTCATCTGCGTTCCATCGATGGGTTCAGCAGCGCATCCGCGGCCTTCTGGCCAGAGCGGATTGCGCCTTCAATCGTCGCGGGCAGGCCGGTCGCCGTCCAGTCGCCCGCGAGTGTGAAATTGGGCCAGCGTGTGCGCGTCGCGGCCCGCAAGCCTTCCTGCGCGGGCACCGCGGCAAAGGTCGCGTGCGCCTCCGCGACGATCTGCCAGGGCGGCATGGGCGCGGCCGGCAGGCGCATCGCCCGGGCGGCTTCCTGCCACGCGGTCCGCGCCAGTTCCTCGTGCGGCGTCGCGAGCCAGCGGTCCGCGCTCGCGAACGTCACTGTCACGCGGCCATCGGCGACGAACAGCCAGTCCGACTGGCCGTTGACCAGACACGTCAGCGGCTCGAATCCGTGTGGCGCATCGGTCGCGAAATGCACGGTGACGATGGCCCGCGACGCGTCCGGCGCGCTCAGGCCCGGCACCAGCCGGCGCGCCGCGGCGGGCGGCACGGCGAGCACGACGCCGTCTTCCGGCGCGAGCGCCAGCGGCTCCGCTGCGCCGCCGGGACTTCCCGGCGCACGCTCGAAAGCCAGCGAGCTTACACGCTCATTCGAATCCGTGCCCGCTACCCCGATGTCCGCCATCCGCACGCCCAGCCGGATCTCGGCGCCGCCATACTGCAGGAGCCGCAGCGCCGGGTCGACGAACGCGTGCGACAAGCCGTTCTTCGCCAGCAGCGGGCGGCACGCGTGGCCACCGGCCGCGACGGTCTCGCGCAACAGGCCGGCTGCCGTTTCGGCGCTGGCCTCGGCGGGATCGGCATTCAGCATGGCGCGCAGCAGCGGCCGCGCCAGCAGATCCCACGCGCGATCCTTCCTGCGCAGCGCATCCTCGACGGTGCGCCCCGGACGCAGGAAGAACAGCGGCAGCAGCGACAGATAATCGGCGGGCTGGGTGCCGGGCACGCGCGCGTGGGCGTCGAAGATCCAGCGCGGCAGCCGCCCCGGCGACATGCGGATGGCCCAGGCGTCGCCGCTGGCGGTATCGCGGAACGGATAGTCCGCGCGCGCCGGCCCGGTCAGCGCATCCGTCGCGCCGATCGCCCGCAGATACGCCATCGTCGATTGATTGCCGGATAGCAGAAGATGATTGCCGTTATCGAGCGTTGCGCCGAGTTTGGCGTCGAAGAACGAGCGGCAACGGCCGCCGGCAAACGGTTCGGCCTCGTGCAGCACGACGCGTGCGCCGCGCCGCTGCGCCTGGACCGCCGCCGCGAGACCGGCCACGCCTGCACCGATGACGTGGACCCGCCGGGACATCAGATCAGATTGCGCGCCACGATCCACAGCAGGCGCGAACGCGGCGTGCGCACGCGATTGCGCGGCAGGTCGAAGCCGCGTTTCAGGTTGGCGTCGAGCACCGTACGATACGCGGCCGACATGATGCGCGGCGCGCGCACCTGGGCGCGCGGCGAGGCGGCCATGATCGCGTCGGACTGGGCGTAGTGGCTCTTGGCGCGCTCGGCGAGGACGGCGCAGACGCGCGGCAGGCGGGCGTCGGCGACGATGCTCGCCGCGTCGCTCGTGGAAATGCCTTCGCGCGCGAGCAGTTCGCGCGGCAGGTACACGCGGCCGATGTCCGCGTCTTCGTCGATGTCGCGCAGGATGTTGGTCAGTTGCAGCGCCCGCCCGAGATGGTGCGCGAGGCGCCGGCCGGCGTCCTCGTGCATCCCGAAGATCCTCACCGACAGGCGCCCCACGGCGCTCGCGACGCGGTCGCAATAGAGGTCGAGCGTAGCTTCGTCGGGCGCGACGATGTCGCCGGCGGCGTCCATCGCCATGCCGTCGATGACGGCCTGGAAGTCGTCGCGGGACAGCTGGAAAGCCTGGATGTGCTGCGTGAGCGCCTGCAGCGATTGTTTCGGCGCGCCCGCATAGCAGGCGTCGATGTCTTCGCGCCAGCGGTCGAGCGCAATCGCGCGCTCGCGGCGCGGCAGGGTGCCTTCGTCGGCAATGTCGTCGACCGCGCGGCAGAAGGCGTAGATCTGGTACATCGCGTCCCGCTGACGGGCGGGAAGGATGCGCATCGCCAGATAGAACGAGCTGCCCGACGATGCCTTGGCGGCGTCGGGCGCGGGTTCTTCAGCGACGATGTTGGAAACGGCCAAGACGGACTCCGCTGTGGCGCCCCCACGGGCAAATTTAGGGATAGGGCGCCGGCTTCGGAAACAGCCCGATGCGCGCGGAACGACCTGGCGCTTGTGTGATACCGGGGGCTGATCGAAAAGGAAGGCCGGCGCGAACCGGCTGCGACTGCGCCGGAAAGCGGCTCAGAGTATATCAATAGTTTCGACGGTTGCGCCCGGGCCGCGCCGGGCGGCCGGCGCGCCGCTCGTGGCATAGCGTCAGGCGAACCCGACCGCGCGATTGCGCCCTTCCCGTTTGGCCGTGTAGAGCGCCGCGTCGGCCTCGTTGATCAGCGCTTCGTAGGACGACGTCACGCCCGCGCGGGCACGCGCCGCCCCGACGCTCGCCGTGACCGGCACGCACGCGCCCTGCACGTCCACGGGCGTTTCGCCGATCGCCCGGCGGACTTTCTCCGCGACGATCATCGCGTCTTCGAAGTTCGTGCACGGCAGCAGCAGCGCGAATTCCTCGCCGCCGAAACGCCCGAACACGTCCTGCACGCGCACGCTCCGGGCGACGCGCTCCGCCATCACGCGCAGCACGGTATCGCCGACCAGATGGCCCAGGTCGTCGTTGATGCGCTTGAAGTGATCGAGGTCGAACAGCAGCATCGACAGCTCGCCGCCGTAACGTTGCCAGCGCTGGAATTCATCGCCCAGGCGCAGTTCGAAATAGCGACGGTTCGCGATGCCCGTGAGGCCGTCGCGGTCGGCGAATTCCTGCAGCTTGGCCACGGCTTCGTCGCGGGCGCGCTGCATCATGCTCGCGTGCGTGGCATCGGAAATCGTCACGCAGACCGCGCGCACCTCCCGCTCGTGTGTGAGCGGCATAAAGGTGCAGTCCTGCTGCATGTAGTCGACGCCGCCCGTGATGGGCCGGTCGTGATCGAACTTGAAGAGATAGGGCCGCTGCTCCCACGAACTGAACGTGAAACTGCCCAGCTGGAACACGCTTTCCACCTTGCGCGTGAACCACACGCGCGGCAGCTCGGGAAAGCTCAGGAAGATGGACTTGCCGATCACCTGCTCGGCGGTCTTGCCGCTGTGATCCGCCATGAAGCGGTTCCACATCAGCACGTTGAGATCGCGATCCAGCACGAAGATGCCGAAACCCACGCGCTCGATCACCAGTTCACTCAGCACGTGTCTCAGTTCGTTCATGCCCGGATCCTGGCTCGTTCAGAGACTGGAAAGAAGCGCGTCGAGCGCTTCGTTCATGTGCGCGATGGCGTCTTCGGCCATCAGCATCACGAGGTGAGCGCGGAAGCTGTGATCTTCCAGCGCGAAATTCACTTCGAGCAGCAGCGCGGTTTTCCAAGCGAGCATCGCGGGCTGGAAGACTTCGTCGAGCCCGATGTCTTCGCCGAGCATTCCCGGCGGCGAAAAGATGGGCGAACGCCCCAGTTGGTCGAGAATGCACGACACGCAGGCGCCCATCAGCACGGTCGCCACGTCGAAGACCAGCTCGGTGCGGGTGGTCGCTTCGTAGGTGGACTGCGTGTAGGGATCGTCGACGAGCGCGCACAACTGTTCGACGCTGGCGCTCTTGCAGAGCACGATGGCCTCGCCCTTGATGTCGGAACGGAAGCCCTGGCGCACCGCCGTGACCGTATCCGTGATGCCGGTCATCTCGCTCAGCGCGGCGGACGCATCGGCCACGCTCACCACGCGCACGCGCGGCACGGAGAGCTCGATGAACGTGCCGAGCAGCTTCGAGAGACGCGTCGCGGCCTGGCCCATCGCCATGTTGGCGACTTCCTGCAGCGCGTCGCGCTGATCTTCGTTCAGGGCTTCGTTCGGTGCGGTGTCAACCATGGATACCGTACTCCTTCAAAACGGGACGCAGCGCCTCGGGCGTCACCGGCTTCGGCAGGAAGGCAATCGCGCCGAGCGCGCGAACCCGCTCCTGGGCGAGCGGCTGCACATCAGCGGAGACGACGATCACGAAGGTATTCAGATCCTCGTGCTGCAAGGCGTCGAGCACCTGATAGCCGGTCATGTCGGGCATCGTCAGGTCCAGGAACATCACCGATGCGCGGCCCGCCCGATAGTGCTCGAGCGCCTCCCGCCCATTGGTGGCGTAGGAAATCTCGACGTCCCAGTCCGGCGGCAGCGCGCGCGTCAGCACCTTGCGCGCGAGCAGGGAATCATCGGCAATGACAATCGGCAACGGCATGGGCGGCGGCGTGGTTAGGCGGTTTCGGGCTGAGGACATTCATGTCGTCCGACACGGCATGCACTCGCATTTCATTACGGCATCCAGCGAGCGATCTTTAAGAAGGCACTTCATGGATTGACAGATGCGCAGGCCCTGGCGCGGCGGCCGGAGGAACGCTGTCGGCGGGAGAGATCGTCGGCGATGAGCCAGGCGCGCCGCATATGGGCGTAAGCGCGCCAGCCGGCGGGCGTGCGCGGCGCAGCGGCCATGTGCATGGGGCGCGCGGCGGTGTGGGTCTCGAACGGCGTCATGTTGCCTGCCCCCTGCATGATCCGGCTGGTGGACGGACCGTGGCCTTTTGTCCCTCGTCTGGTCGCGTGGCCCGGCGACTTTCGTCTTGCCGAGCCCGTTGCTTCCCCCGTACGCGCCGCGAGGCTGCTTGTTCTCCGAAACGCTCTGACGGCGAATACATCGGAGGATTGCATTGTCTGACTATCAGAATGTCAAAGCAACTCGTTGAACACCGCGGCGAGGATTATATCGGTACGCGTTATATTTTTATGAGATGATTTATCTCATGCGCTGCGAACCGCGTGAAGTTGTCTCTTTTGTGTACGTTTGCGCTGCCCATAATCTCGCTAAGTTGTCTGCCGGTGCGTGGCCCTCGACTTCTGCCTTGTGTCGGTGCGGGGTGCTCGCGGCATGTTTCGTGCATGCTCCGTGTGGTTGCACCGTCGAAACGACGGTGTGACGGCCGTTCTGCCCGCTTGCACGACGCCCGGGAGCCTTCTGCCCGGGTAAAGTTTCCAACTCGCTGCCAAAAATGACGCTGCAACGTGACGAGTCCGACGCCGGACCTGCCGCCGACATGCGGCAGGACGAATCGCCGCTGCCGGCGGTTCCGGAGCGCAACTTCGCCGCGCAGCGCATGACGCTTTACGCGTTGCTGATCGCGGCGATCGTGCTGCCGTGTGTCTATGTGGCGGTCATCGCGTGGACGAGCTACCACGAGCGCGTCGCCAACGCTTCAGAACTCGTTGCCCGCACCGCCCGCGTCGCCGAAGAGCACGCGCTCAAGGTCTTCGACCTCAATGTCACGCTCAACGCGCGCATCGTCGATCTGCTCGACGACCTCGACGCCGGCGCCATCCGCCGCGATGGCGCCGTCCTGCATCAGCGCCTGAAAGGGATCGCCGGGGCTTATCCGCAAGTGGCCGCGGCGTCGGTGTTCGGGGCCGATGGCGCCCTGCTGGCAACGAGCCGCGCCTTTCCCACGCCCGACATCTCCGTCGCGACCCGCGACGACTTCACCGGCCTGCGCGCCGGGCAGCAGCTCGCGCAGATTTCGCGCGTGATGACGGGACGCGTCGCGGGCGAACAGGTCTTCAATACGGCTGTCGCGCGCACCACGTCAGCGGGCAAGTTCGACGGCATGGTGTCGATCGCGCTGCGCCCCGCCTACTTCTCGGACTTCTATCGCGAGCTGATCGGCGAGAATCCGAGCGTGTCGCTCGGCCTCGCGCGCACGGACGGCGAAGTGCTCGCGTGGTATCCGCCGCGCCCGCCCGACCGCATGTCGCTCGCGCCCGCCTCGCCGCTGCGCGACGCCTATCGCGCCGGACTCCGCAGCGGCGTCGTGCGGATGGTGTCGGGACTCGACAACCAAGTGAAGATCGTCGCGTTCCGCCGGGTCGGCAACTATCCGCTGTATGTGTCGAGCGGCTTTCCCGTCGCGACGATCTGGTCCGACTGGTACAGCCATCTCAGCGTGCTCGCGCTGTCGATCTTCGCGCCGTGCATCGTCCTGTGGGGCGTGATCGCGCAATCGCTGCGGCGCCTCGCCATCGAAGAGGAAGCGTGGGAACGCTGGCAGGCGGAAGCGTCGATGCGCCGCTCGATCGAATCCGCCTACCGTCAGGCGCGCAAGATGGAAGCGCTAGGCAATCTCGTCGGCAGCGTGGCGCACGACTTCAATAATCTGCTGATGATCGTCTCGACCAATGTGCAGATCGCGCGGCGGCGCGGCGCACCCGGGCTCGACCGCGAGCTCACGGCCATGGAACGGGCGCTGAAGAGCGGCCAGTCGCTGACGCGTCAGTTGCTCGGCGTTGCGCGCAAGCAGCCGTTGCGCAGCGAGACGATCGCGCTCGGCAAATGGGTGCCGTCGGTTCGCGAGCTGCTGCGCGCCTCGCTCGGCGCGAAGGTGGCGTTGAACGTCGATGTCGCGCCGGACGTCTGGCCTGTCCGCGTCGATCCGGCCGAGCTGGAACTGGCGCTGATCAACGTCGCGGTGAATGCGCGCGATGCCATGCCGAACGGCGGCACCTTCACCGTGCGCGCCGACAACGTGCAGTTCCGCCACGAAGACGGCTTGCCGATCACCGGCGACTTCACGCGGCTCGCGCTGGACGACACCGGCGTCGGCATGAGCGCCGAGGTGCTTGGGCGTGCGTTCGAGCCGCTCTTCACCACCAAGCCGAAAGGCATGGGCACGGGGCTCGGACTGCCGCAGGTCTTTGCGTTCTGCGAACGCGCGGGCGGCTTGGCGACGATCGACAGTGCGATCGGCGCGGGTACGTCGGTGCGCCTGTTCCTGCCGCGCGCCGCGCCGGCCGCGCACGGCGCGCCGGTTGCCGGACAGGCGACGGTCGCCGGGGAAGCCGAGGGCTTGCGCGTGCTGCTGGTCGAGGACAACGAGGAGGTCGCGGCCGGCACCGAGGCGCTCCTGACGATGATGGGCCACCAGGTCACCTACGTCTTCAACGCCGATACCGCCGTGACGGTGCTCGACGCCGCGCGCACGCAGACGCCCGCAGATTTTCCCTTCGACGTCGTGCTGTCCGACATCCACATGCCCGGACAACTGAATGGCATCGACCTGGCGGAGAGGCTGCAGCGCTTCGAGCCGCAGCTTCCGGTGATTCTCGTCACCGGCTACGCCGAGGAACTGGACCGCGCGCGGCAGGTGGGCGCGCGCGTGCTGTCGAAGCCCTTTGACATCGCCTTGCTGGACTCGCTGCTGCGTGCGATCCGCGCACGCACGCAGGGCGTGGATCTTTCCTCTGCCGGCGAGCGGGACGTGCGGTCCGTCGACCGTTGAAGCACGTCTCCCCAGTCGACTTTTTGCACACGACGTTGTAAAAGCCGCGCCCGCTGCCAGGCATTCGCCGGGCGGTTCTCAACGCGCAGACATCCGGCACGCGAGTTGCGTGATCTCGTCCATGTGCGGCGGCACTCTTCCGCCGGTACGACCTTTCGCCCATCCTCAGGAGGCGCACATGCGACACACCGTTATCGGAGTTTTCGACACCTACGCGCAGGCCGAGGATGCACGCTCGGCCCTCATGACCGCCGGCTTCGCGCGCGCCGACATCGAGCTCCAGGCCAATCCGAAACGCGACGATGCCGCCGCGCCCTCCGACATGCCCGACGCCGAAACCCATCAGCAGCCTGGCATGCTGGCAAGCATCGAGCGCTTTTTCAGCATGCTGTTCGGCGGCCGCGACCAGCCGCCCGAGGTAGCGCATTACTCGGAGGCCGTGCGGCGTGGCGCGGTGCTGGTGGCGGTGGATACACCCAGCGTCGAGCAGGCCGATATCGCGCGCGCAACGCTGACGGACCAGGGTGCCATCGACATCGACGAACGCGCCGCAAGCTGGACTACGCTCGAACACGGCGCGGCGGATGCGCCGATTCGTGCTGACGACGAGCGCGATCACTCGGTGCTCGATGAACTCGGCCTGGGACGCGGCAGCGCCGTGCCGGGCCGTGAGCCGGTAAATGATCCGAGCATGACGTGGTCGGGTGCACGCGCCTATCCGCGCACGGATGCTTCGGACCAGGCCGCGGAACCGCTGCTGGATCCGCTCGCCGATCCCCTGGGCGACCCGCTGACGCGTCGCGACGCCGCCGCAGTGGCGCCGCGCGATTACGTCAGTGATCCCGCCGACGATCCGCTGCTCGGACGTCAGGTGCCGTCGCAAACGCAAAGCCAGTCGATGCGCAGCACGTCCGATCCGCTGACCGGGACGACAGGCGGACTGGCAAGCGAATCGCTGTCCGAACGCGATGCCCTCGCCGGCCGCGATCCGCTGAGCACGACCGGCGCCGTTCCGCCGGAAACTTCGCGCGAGCCGTTGCCTGGCGTGCGTACCGACACGGGATCCGAATGGCGCTCGGTCGAGCCGTTGAGCCCGCTCGATGAACCGGCCACGCCGTATCAAGCCGGCGCGGCGCGTGCGGCGGGATCGTCGCCGGATCCGGTCATTGCCTCGGCCGGAACGCAGGCCGCCGGCCCCGTGGGTCCGGGCGGATCGGCAGCGCCTGCAAGCGTGCCGAACGAGTACATGGAATATGAAGAGGATTTCCGCGCGGACTACGACGCGAAATATATGGCAACCGGCGAGCCGTACGAGAACTATCAGGGCGCGTATCGCTATGGCGCGATGCTCGGCAACGACGACCGTTTCCGCAGCCGCGCGTGGGACGATCAGATGGAATACGAGATGCAGCGTGACTGGGAAAGCCGTCATCCCGAAGGCCATACGTGGGAGCGGTTCAAGGCCGCCGTGCGTCATGGCTGGGATCGTGTGACGGGACATCATCACGCTTGAATCCCGTTCCTGCGAAAGACAATCGGCCCGCGCAAGCGGGCCGATTTTTTTCAGTCGCCGAACGGTCGGCGAACGACCGCCATCAAGCCGCCGCGCGCTCGCGCACCCACGCGACGTATTTGTCCACGAAGGTTTGCAGATACTTGCGCGTGTCGTCCGCGAGAATCTTCCCGCTGGCGTCGATGCGCTTGTCATCGTGCTTGATGTACATCTCCGGCTGGTTCATCAGCGCGATGTCGAGGTAGGCGCACACGCCGCGCAGATGCGACTGCGCGATCGCCGTGCCGATCGCGCCCACCGAGGTCCCGATGATCGCGCCCGGCTTGCCGCCCCACACGCTGTGGCCCCACGGCCGCGAACCCCAGTCGAGCGCATTCTTGAGCACGCCGGGCATCGAGCGGTTGTACTCGGGCGTGACGATCAACAGTCCGTCGGCTTCGACGATCTTCTGCTTGAAGGCGAGCGCCGGCTCGGGATAGTCGTGGTCGTAGTCCTGGCTGTACAGCGGCAGGCTGCCGATATCGAGAAACTCAAACGAGAAATCGTCCGGCGCCAGTGAAACGAGTGCGTGCGCGAGCTGTTTGTTGAACGACTCGCGCCGCAGGCTTCCTACGATCACCGCGATCTTCAAGGCCATGAGATCTCCCCGTCAAAGGATGCAAAGGTGGGTGACACGGACGATGCGGCGGTCCGCGTGCGCGGTCGAGGGCGACGCGCGCGTGCCCAATGATAGGCGGATCGCGTGAAAGCTGAAAACGCCTGGGTTTCGTCGTGCGCCTATTTTTGCGAAGAATTGAGCAATCCAGTCCGGACCGCACTGCGACGCGGTTCGCGCCCCTCTATCCCCATCTTTATCCACAGAAACTGTGGATAAGTTGAACACAAGCCTACGGCGCGTTTAGTTTTGATACGCAAACGAAACAAAGAGCCTCGCGCAAACGAATCAACTGCGGATTCGATTGCACGATTCAGGCCGCTCGCGGGCCGGAGAGGGCCGTGCAAAGCGGGTCCGGCTGCCGCTTTGCCAGCACCGTGAGCGCGCTGCCCACGCGGCGTCTGCTGCTGCAAAGAACACAAGCGAAGCAATCAATGTGACAAAAACCGAAAGCATTTGATAGGTCGAATCAATTTTGCGACAGGTTGCGCATCGATCGCGCATTTGACCGGATCTGTGAAGCTTCCGCATACAAAAGCGCAAGAGATGGGCTGATCATTACCGTTGTCGCAACAATTGGCTCGCAGCGATTCGATCGCATTCGACAACAATGTGTTGGCTCAATCGGTATTTTTGTCCAATAGGTTTCCTTCTAGACTTTTCCTCAAGCGTCACCCGGCGCAGAAACGGATTCAGGAGAGTCGACATGAAGAACGCCAAAACTACGTTGATCGGCGGTGTGCTGATGGCTGCGCTGCTCGCGACGGCTCCGGCCTTCGCGCAATCGGCCTATGGCGGCAAGACGCGCGCTCAAGTCAGAGCGGAACTGGCGAGCGCACGCAGCGCCGGCGATCTCGACGCCGTCAACGCCTTGAGCTATCCGCAACTGCGGCCGTATCAGGAACGCCATGCGCAGCAACTGCGCGCCGATGCGGACAACGGCCGCACCACGCGCTGATCGTTCGCGCCACGCATTCAGAGGAAGCCAGTCTGAGCCCTCCCTCCTCCACCATCGAACAGAAGGTGGTTTCGCCCGACGCACCCGCGCCGGGCGTTTTTTTGCCCGCGCAGCGGCAATGGCTTAAAGCAGCATCGTCAGACAGGCGGTTACGGTGACGAGCGAGCAGACGGTCGAGACGAGGATCGTGTTCGACGTCACGCCGCCCTCCCGCCGATAGAACTCAGCCAGCATGAACGGCCCCGTGCCGGTCGGCAGCGCGCTCAGGATCACGGCGGTCTTCGCCCACAGCGGCGGCAGATCGAACACATGAAACGCCAGCCACCACGTCAGCAACGGCTGCGCGATCAGCTTGAGCATGACGAGCGCGCCGATGGTCCGCTTGCCGTGCGCGCCGGTCTTCGCGCCGAGAAACAGGCCGAGCGCCACGAGCGCACACGGACTGGCCGCATTCCCGAGCAGCTTCAGCAATGCCTCGACGCCCTGCGGCACATGCACGCCGGCACCGCTCACCAGCGCGCCCGCCAGCGGGGCAATCAACAAGGGATTCTTCGCAAGTGACTTCGCGACATTGACGAGCGTCGTCCATGGATGCTTCTCGCTCTGAAGCCCCAGTTCGATCAGCACGATCGCGATGCCGAACAGCACGCACACCGTCATGATCATCCCGATGACGGCAGGTGCAAGACTCGCGTCGCCGAATGCAAGCAGACAGAGCGGCAGCCCGATGAAGCCGCTGTTCGGATACGCGGCGTTGAGTCCGTCGATGCTCGCGTCCGCGAGCGGCCGCGCCTGAAGCAGGCGGACGACGAGTGTCGCGATGAAGACGACCGCCGAGCCGATGCCGAACGCGGCGATGAAGGCAGGCTGGTCGAGCGAGGTCCATGGCGTTCTTGCCATGATGTCGAAGAGCAGCGCGGGCAGTGCGAGGTAGACGACGAAGCGATTGAGTTCCGAAGCCGCCGACGGCCCTAGCTTGTTGAGTTTGCGACACGCGTAGCCGGCAAAAATCAGACCGAAGACGGGCAGGATGATGGTGAAGAGCGGCGTGAGCAAGGCGGTGACGAGCGTGTCCGGGAAGGTGCGAGAGGATACCGCGAGTCAAAAAGGTGAGACGTTGCGGGAGTGCGGCAACGGTGAGCGGCCCGGTGCAAGGGCGACTCACTCCAGCATTATCCGTACGGATATCAAAATATTTGGTCAAGCTGATTCGCGTGTTTAAGTACGCAATGCAAGTCTCTGTTTCAGAACGCATTAAATCGAACGCGGAAGTTCGTGCGCCGCTGTTCATTGGGACGATTCGCGACACGGCAAAAAGCCGATGCAACGTCCGCCGCACGATGCACTCCGTTTGAGGTGAGGGAATTCGGGACGTCGGGAAAGGTGAGCCGCCGTCGTCGTTCGAGCTCCCCGAAACCGCCGTTTCCTCGCACATTCAGGCGTATTCAGGCTGTCCCGGACGCGCACGAGACCGCATGAGGCGGGATGCATCGCGCGAGAGGTGAGGTTTTCCGGGAGCGCCATGATTCGGAACGAAGCTTGCTGCATCCCTGTTTTCGGACACTTTTCACGCATTGACTCGACATGACCATGAAGAAAGCCTTGGCCTGGAGCGCTGCGGCGCTTGTGCTGATCGGCGGAATAGGCGCGCTAGCCGCGTGCGCATCGAACGGCGCGCGCAAGAAGGGCAACGAGCATGTGCCGGAGCCGTCGAAAGCGGTCGATCTCGATCGCTATCTGGGTCACTGGCACGAGTTCGCCCGCTATGAGAACCGCTTCGAGCGCAATTGCGAAGCGGTCACGGCCAACTACGCGCGGCGCGAAGACGGGCTGGTGTCGGTCATCAACGGCTGTCGACAAGGCGGGCTGGACGGCCCCTATCGTTCCGCCGAAGGGCGGGCGAAGGTCGTGCCGGGATCCAACGGCACCAAGCTGAAGGTGTCGTTCTTCGGGCCGTTCTATGTCGGCGACTACTGGATCCTCGATCATGCCGACGACTATTCGTGGTCGATCGTCGGCGAGCCGAGCGGACGCTATCTATGGATTCTCACGCGCGACGCGAAGCCATCAGCCGAATTGCGCCGCCTGCTGATGACGCGTACGCAGGCGCTCGGCTACGACACCACGATGCTGCGCGAGACGCAGCACGACTGAACCCTGAAGGCTTACTGGCCCGCCTTGCAGGCGACGAGCAGCGTGTTCTGATTGTTGTCGGTGGATTGATCGAGGACATCGTAGCCGCTCGGGCAGAGCGCCTTCGCGTTGTCGGTGCAGTTGCGCCAGCCGCCGTATCCGGGACACTGGATCTGCTGCGTGGGACGTCCATCGGCGGAGAACAGCGGCGGCGCGCTGCTGCATCCGGCGAGCGCCCACGCACTGCCCGCGAGCATGACTGAAAGGCCGATTGCCGTGCCGATCTTCATCCCTTACCCCTTTGATTCTTGGTCGTTATTTTCGATTTCGCGAGTATGCCACGCGGAGCTTTCGCGCCCCTGTAGTTGTGCGCGGCAAACCTCAGACGGCAATGCCCAGCGCCGCGATCTTCTTGTACAGCGTCGCGCGCCCGATGCCGATCCGCTCCGCCGCATCCGCCACGCGTCCGCCGCTCGCGCGCAGCGCATCCGACAGATAGCGGCGCTCGAAATCGGCCATCGCGTCCGCGTGGGACAGCAGCGGCGGTTCCGGATTGTCCGGCACGGCGGGTTCTGACTGCGCCGCGAGCACCACGCGATTGGCATCGATGAACGTGCTCAGCGTGCGCGCGTCGATATGCTGCGACTCCGAGAGCATCAGCGCCCGTTCGAGCGTATTGCGCAGTTCGCGCACATTGCCGGGCCATGGATACGCCTCGAGCAGCCGCAAGCCGTCCTTGTGCAGCACGAAGTGGCCGACGTGTCCCGGACGCGTATCGGCCGAAAGGTCTTCGAGAATGGCGTAGGCAAGCGCCTCGATATCGTCGAGCCGTTCGCGCAGCGGCGGCGCGTGGATGGTCAATACATTCAGACGATAGAACAGGTCCGCGCGAAAGCGCCCCGCCGCGACGAGCGCGGGCAAATCCGCCGAGGTCGCCGCGATGATGCGCACATCCGCCCGCACGATGCGGTTCGAGCCGAGCGGCTCGAACTCCTTGTCCTGCAGCACGCGCAGGAGCTTGCCCTGGAGCGGCAGCGGCATGTCGCCGATCTCGTCGAGAAAGAGCGTGCCGCCGTCGGCCAGTTCGAACTTGCCGATGCGCCCGCGCCGCTCCGCGCCCGTGTAGGCGCCGGCCGCCGCGCCAAAGAATTCCACTTCGAGCAGCGTGTCCGGAATCGCCGCGACGTTCACCGTGACGAGCGGCTTGCCGGCGCGCGTCGAGGCGCCGTGAATCGCGTGTGCGAGCAATTCCTTGCCGGTGCCGGTTTCGCCGAGCAGCAACACAGGTGAATCGACCAGTGCCGCGCGCCGCGCCTGCCGCTTCACTTCGAGGCTCGCCGGACTCGTGCCGACGAAGCTCGAAAACGTGTACTTCGCGCGCCGCGCCTGCGCGAGCGACTGCCGCGTGGCGATCAGTTCCTGCTGCACGCGCGCATAGTGCGCGAAGAGCGGCGTGAGCGCCTTCATCTCGTCGAACAGGGCGAAACCAATCCCGCCGATGGTCGTACCCGCTTCGTCCTTGAGCGGCAGACGCGTGACGACCAGCGGCTCGCGATCGGTTTCGAGCACGTCGAGCAGGATCGGCTTGCCGGTCGCGACCACTTCGCGCATCAGGCTGTTGGGAATCACGCTTTCGCAGTCGAGACCGATGGCGTCCAGCGGATCCTCGAAGCCGAAGCGCGCTGCATAGCGCTTGTTGATCCACACGACGCGTGCATCCGCATCGACGATGAAGGTGCCTTCGCTCAGGTTCTCGAAGGTCTTGAACAGCGATTCCATCGCGCGACGCATCACGGCGCTATAGTCCGCAGGGACGTTGATCCAGTCGTTGCGCATGCCGTGCATGTCTCCTCATCTCGTTTTCGAGACTGACTATCTCAATTCGGAGACTGACGCGCAATCCGCATTGACACTAGTTTTCTGCGGCTGAGGCCGGGTCGAAATAGAGCTTGCAGCTTTCGATTCGTCCCGGTTCGGAGACATCGTCCTGAAATATCGCGCCAGCATGCTTGCCGGAAGCCCGTCCCGGCTTGCTGCGCATGATCTGGCACGAAAGCTGCATTTGCCCGCGCGGCGCGTCACCCGCGTCGAAACGGCCTCCGGCGCTTCCAGAAAAGGCGCACGGGACGTTCAAGAACAAACCATTCACGGAGACTCAATGTCGTTCCTCATCGTGCTCGCCGCCCTGGCGTTCCTGATGCTCGCCGCCTATCGCGGCTACAGCGTCATCCTGTTCGCCCCAATCGCCGCGCTCGCGGCCGTCCTGCTCACCGATCCCGCCGCCGTCGCACCTGTGTTTTCCGGCATCTTCATGGAGAAGATGGTCGGCTTCGTGAAGCTCTACTTCCCCGTGTTCCTGCTCGGCGCCGTGTTCGGCAAGGTGATCGAGCTGTCGGGCTTCTCCGAGTCGATCGTCGCCGCCGCGATCCGCTATATCGGCAAGTCGCGCGTCAATGCGGTGATCGTCGCCGTGTGCGCGCTGCTCACCTATGGCGGCGTGTCGCTGTTCGTCGTCGTGTTCGCGGTCTATCCGTTCGCGGCGGAGATGTATCGCCAGAGCAATATCCCGAAGCGCCTGATGCCCGGCGCCATCGCGCTCGGCGCCTTCTCCTTCACGATGGATTCGCTGCCCGGCACGCCGCAGATCCAGAACATCATCCCGACCACCTTCTTCAAGACGACCGGCTGGGCCGCGCCCTGGCTCGGCGTGATTGGCTCGGTGTTCATCATCGTGGTGGGCCTGACGTTCCTCGAATGGCGCCGTCGCTCGGCGATGGCCAAGGGCGAAGGCTACGGCACGTCGCTCGTGAACGAGCCGGAACGCGTCGAGTCGACCTCGCTGCCGAATCCGATTCTGGCCATCGCGCCGCTGATCCTCGTCGGCGTGGCCAATTTCGCGCTGACCAAGTGGATTCCCACGTGGTACGGCGCGAGCTACACCGTCGCGCCCGAAGTGCTGCCCGGCATCCACGCGCCCGTCACGACGGCGGTCAAGACCGTCGTCGCGATCTGGGCCGTGGAAGGCGCGCTGCTGCTCGGCATCGTGCTCGTGCTGCTGACCGCGTTCGGTCGCGTGAAAGAGCGTTTCGCCGTGGGCACGCGCGCGGCGGTCGCGGGCGCGCTGCTCGCCGCGATGAACACGGCTTCCGAATACGGCTTCGGCGGCGTGATCGCGGCGTTGCCGGGCTTTCTGGTCGTATCCGATGCGCTCAAGAGCATTCCGAATCCGCTCGTCAACGCAGCGGTTTCAGTGAGCGCGCTCGCGGGCATCACGGGTTCCGCGTCGGGCGGCATGAGCATCGCGCTGGCCGCGATGTCCGATACGTTCATCGCCGGCGCGCAGGCCGCGCACATTCCGCTCGAAGTGCTGCACCGCGTAGTGGCGATGGCGTCCGGCGGCATGGACACCCTGCCGCATAACGGCGCGGTCATCACGCTGCTGGCAGTGACCGGACTGACGCACCGCGAGTCGTATCGCGATATCTTCGCCGTGACGATCATCAAGACGCTCGCCGTGTTCTTCGTCATCACGGTCTACTACCTGACGGGCCTCGTCTGACGCGCCGGGTTGCCGCGAGCCTTACTCACGGCAACCCCAATTCACGTCGCGCGCACGACGCCCCACACTTCCGCGGAAGTCCACATTCAACCGAAGGAAATTCACCGCGTATGACTCAAACCGCATCGAACACTTCGCTCGCCGGCAAGACGGCGCTGGTTACCGGCTCGACGAGCGGCATCGGTCTCGGCATCGCGACGGCGCTGGCCCGCGCGGGCGCGAACCTCGTGCTCAACGGCTTCGGCGATGTCGAAGGCGCGCTCAAGCAGATCGAGGCAGCCGGCGCGAAGGCCGTGCATCACCCGGCGGACATGACCAGGCCGGACGAGATCGAAGCGATGATCGCCTTCGCGAACGACACGTTCGGCGGGCTCGACATCCTCGTGAACAACGCGGGCATCCAGCACGTGGCGACCATCGACGAGTTTCCGGTGGACCGCTGGGACGCCATCATCGCGATCAACCTGAGTTCGGCGTTCCACACGATGCGCGTCGCGCTGCCGCAGATGCGGTCGCGCAACTGGGGCCGCGTGATCAACATTGCGTCGGTGCACGGGCTGGTGGGCTCGGCGGGCAAGTCGGCCTATGTGGCCGCGAAGCACGGCATTCTCGGCCTGACCAAGGTGGCCGCGCTCGAAAACGCGCGCAGCGGCGTGACGGTCAACGCCATCTGCCCGGGTTTCGTACTGACGCCTCTGGTGCAGAAACAGATCGACGATCTCGCCGCCCGCGAGTCGCTTTCCGCCGATGCCGCCCGCACCAAGCTGCTCGGCGACAAGCAGCCGTCGGCGCAATTCGTGACGGCGCAGCAGATCGGCGACATGGCCGTGTTCCTCTGCTCCGATGCTGCCAGCGAGATGCGCGGCTCGGCGCTGCAGATCGACGGCGGCTGGAGCGCGCAATAAAAAGCGCATGGCGGCGGGCGCGCGTTATCGGCATAAAGCCCGCCGCACTTGAGCGTTTTGCTCGGATTCCCCTCAAGAATGTGGGGATATAGCCGTTATGTCCTTGTAAGTCACGGCGCGCCGTTCCAATAGAACGGCGCGCATCGAGAACGAAGCAAGGACATCATGCGCAACAATCAGCCCGTCACTCAGCAAGAGTTCGAATTTCCCGCCTCGGAGATGCTCGTCTCCGCCACCGATCTCTCCGGCAACATCCAGTACTGCAATCCCGCCTTCGTTTCCGTCTCCGGCTTTTCGCGCGAAGAGCTGATCGGCCAGCCGCACAATCTGATCCGCCATCTCGACATGCCGCGCGAAGCGTTCGCCGATCTCTGGGCGACCATCCGCGCCGGCCGTCCGTGGACTGCGCTGGTCAAGAACCGCCGCAAGGATGGCGATCACTACTGGGTGCGCGCGAACGTCACGCCGGTGATGGAGCACGGCAAGGTGGTCGGCTATCTATCTGTGCGCGTAAAGCCGACGCGCGACGAAGTGCGTGAAGCCGCCACGCTGTACGCGCAACTGAAGACCGGCGATGCGTCGCACCGGCTGGTGCGCGGCGCACTCGTGAGAAAGGGCTTCGCGGGACAACTGGCGGCGCTCGCGAACCTGCCGGTCCGCGCGCGCCTTGGGCTGGGCTTCGCGGCCATGCCCGTCGCGATGCTGCTCGCCGCGCTGGCCGGCTGGCACGGCGCGCCGCCGCTGCCCTTCTGGTGCGCGCTCGGTGCGGGCGCGGTGGTCGGCCTGGCGGGCTGGCTCGCCTTGTCGCGACAGGTGGATGCGCCCGTCCGCACGATGTCCGGCTTCGCCGCGCGCATGGCGGCCGGCGATCTGACCGTCGACATGCCCGATGCCGGCCATGACGATCTCGGCGACGTCCAGCGCGCGCTCGGTCAGTTGAAGGCGAATCTCGCGGCCATCGTGTTCGACGTGCGCGGGCAGATTGGCGGGATGCTCGACGCCGCCAACGAAATTTCGAGCGGCAACACGGATCTGTCGCGCCGCACGGAGATGCAGGCGGCGTCGCTCGAACAGACCGCCGCAACGATGGACCAGCTCACCACGACCGTACAGGGCAACGCCGACGCCACCGTGCGCGCGCTGGAACTCGTCCGCGAAGCGCAGGCGGCAGCCGACGACGGCGGCCGCATCGCGAGCCAGGTCGAGCAGACGATGGCAGGCATCACGGCGGCGTCGCGGCGCATCGCGGACATCACCGACGTGATCGACGGCATCGCCTTCCAGACCAATATTCTTGCGTTGAACGCAGCCGTCGAGGCGGCGCGCGCGGGCGAGGCGGGCCGCTCGTTCGCGGTCGTCGCAACCGAGGTGCGCAATCTCGCGCAGCGCTGCGCGGCGTCGGCGAAGGAAATCGAGGGCGTGGTGGCGACGAGCGTCGCGCAGATCGCGGAAGGCACGAGCCTCGTCACGCGCACGACGAGCCAGATGCGCGCCATCGACGAGGCCGTGAACCGCGTGTCGACGATCATCATGGAAGTGGCGAAGGCGAGCGGCGAGCAGGCGGACGGCATTGCGCAGGTGAATCAGGCCGTCGCCCATCTCGACGATTCGACCCAGCAGAACGCGGCGCTCGTCGAACAGGCGGCGGCCACGGCGCAACGGCTTACGGAGCGCGCCGTGGTGCTCGACGAAGCCGTGCGGCTCTTCACCGTCGCGCGCGTCTGAGCGCGTCTGAGCGGAACGCTGCCGCGGCGGGAACGCGAAACCCGCACGGCTTGGTACTATCGGAGCATTGCCGAAGCAGGACCCACGAGGAGTGTCTCCGATGACCGCAGAGAACAATCGCGCGGAAGAAGCGCGAGCGATGGAACGTATCGTCAACGCCACGCGCCAGGTGCAATCCGCCTTCCTGGCGCTGCAAACCCAGTTTCCGCCCGAAGGCGACGGCCGTCCGTCACAGATGGCGCTGCAAACCTTCGACGCCGCGCTTCAGGAACTCGAAGACGCGCAGGCCGCCTTCGACACCATGCTCAACGATCTCTTCGACGGCAACCGCTGAGCTGCGGCATCACGCGTTGCGCAGTTCGGGCAAATCCTCGCGGGCGTCGCCGGCTGCGGGCGGGCCGTTGAGCGCGGCTTCGCCATCGGCGCCCTGCAGGCCGGCCCACGGCGCGCCATCGGTGGTCTGACGGCGCGCGGCGGCCACGCACGCTTCCACCAGTTCACGGAACGACACCGCCGCCGAACTCGTGCGCACCAGCACTTCGCCCTGCAGCTCGCGATCCGGAAACACGAGCCCGACAATCAGCTCCGCCACGGGCGCGCGCTGATGCAGCCGGCGCAGCAAGTTGCGCAGATACGGCGGCGATTCGGCTGCGTCGAACGACACCACGCAGATGATCGTCACGCCCGACAGGTCCACTTCGCCGAAACGGCCGCGCGAGAAGCGCTCGTAGCCGGCAAGATCGGCGTACAGGCCGTGCTTGCGGAACAGCTGCACGGCGATGGTCGCGGCGAGGTCGTCGAGTTCGCTGCGCCCCGCGATGCACAGCACCGACGCCGTGTGCCCTTCCTTCTCCGGATCGAAACGCGCGGGCGGCATTTCCGGCCGGAGCGCGGGCCTGTCGTCGGGGGATTCGAAGCTCGCGGGCAGGTCTTCCTTCGGAATCGCGGTCACGGCTGTATCGGCGGCGTCTTCCAGACCTTCGATGATGTCGAGCGCCGATTCGTTGATCCGCCGCAACTGGTCCGCCGTCACCACGCCGCGCAGTACGTCGTTGTGCGCGTAGCGCAGGCCTTCGAGCGCGACTTCGTCGTAGTAGGCAATCAGCGAGCGCTCCTTCAGCAGCGTTTCGGCCTGGACCAGCGCTTCGTCGGGATCGTTCGCGAGCAGGCGCTGATAGAAGTTCTCGGCGGGCGTGAGCGCAGGTCGGTCGCCGAACAGCACGTCGAGGAACTCCAGCCGGTCCACGTGACGGCCGAGAATCACGAGACAGAGCGTGAGCGGCGTCGAGAGCACGAGGCCAATCGGCCCCCAGATCCAGCTCCAGAAAATCGCCGCGACGATCACCGCGAACGGCGACAGTCCGGTGCTGTGCCCGTAGAGCAGCGGCTCGACCACTTGCCCCGCGACGATGTCCGTCACGCCGAACAGCACGATCGTCCAGACGAGCATTGCCCAGCCGGGGCCGACGGCCGCCGCGAAGACCACCGCGACGATCGCCGCGATCCACGTCCCGACATACGGCACGAAGCGCAACAGCGCGGTCATCACGCCGAACAGCAACGCGCCCGGCACGCCGATGATCGCGAGCCCGATGGAAATCACGATGCCCACGCCCATGTTGATGCCGAGCTGCGCGAGGAAATAGCGCGACAGGCGCCGCGCGGCCTCGTCCATGGCGGTGGTGGCGCGATGCAGGTCGCGCGAGCCGAACAGACGGATCAGACGGTCGCGCAGATCCTCACGCTGCAACAGGATGAACACCGCGACCACCAGCACGATGCCGGTGGTTTCCAGCGGACTGATGACCGGCGACAGAAAGCGCTGCGCGAGTTCGAGCGGAGTCGGCGTCGGCTCGTGGACTTCGACGGGCATCGGCTGGTCGATGGGCGACGACGCAGGGTTGTCCTCGTTCTTCTGTTCCTGCTCGCGGGCGGGAGAGATCCGCTTCAAGGCGCGCGACGCGCGGCCGAGGAATTCGTCGGCGCGGCCTACCGTGATGCGCTGGACGGCATCGACCTTGCGCTCGACGGCGACCTGGTATTTCGGCAAATCGCCGGCGAGTTGCGCCACCTGCGCGCCGATCAACGCGCCCACGGCCGTCAGCACCGACAGCGCGACCACCACCGCGACGATCACCGAGGGCACCTGGCCGAAGCGCAGGCGGCGCAAGAAATCGACGAATGGGGCGAGCAGGAAGCTCAGGAGGATGGCGAGAATGATCGGGATCATCACCGCGCGCCCGAAGTACAGCGCGCAGATCACGACGACGCCGGTAATCAGCGAGGCCAGCGCGCGCACGCCGGGCGCCTCGGGAGGCAGGATCTTGGCGGGAGGCCGGCGCGGGCCGGGAGCTTGAGGCATGGAGTCGGCTCGCTTCTGGAGAGGGCTAAGGGGCACGGCCGACGTCGATGTCCGGCTGCTTCGCATCAAGCAAGTCACGTGCCGCTCGACGCTGCCTGCGCGCGCCTGAGGTGAGACGATGCGGGAGCCGGATTTTACTGTATTCGTTGCAACGGTGAGGACATGCGGGAGCGCGCCGTGCTTCCATCGAGTGAACGTGCGACGGTCCCGCCGCCGCCTCTTACACGCTGCAAAACGACGAACAAGGACATCATGGCAGTCGAATCACCCTGTATCGGCATCTGCAAGTTCGATGACAAGACCGGCTTCTGCATCGGTTGCATGCGCACGAAAGACGAGTGCAAGCAGTGGAAGAAGATGAAGGACAAGCATCGCGTGCGGATCATCGACGAGCGACCGCAGCGCAAGGCCAAACTCAAGAAACACAAGAAGAAATAAGGAACAAAGGCTGGACTGGTCGGCGGTAGGGTGATGCGGAAATGCCCGCGCCCGGAGGACTACACTGGGTTTCTGGATGGCCCATTCTCTTAGGAGCCTGTCATGAAAGTGAGTATTCCGCGTTGCACTTCCCTCACCTTCGCACTTGCCGCAACCTTGGCGGCGCCCGCCGCGTTCGCCCAGCTGCATCCCAGCCCGGAAACCGACATGTACGCGCCGCAGAACAGCACGAAGCTCATGCCGAATGCGCCGCTTGGCAGCCAGTATCCATCCCACGGCAACGCACAGGCGGGCGAGCTGAATCTCAACCCGTCCGATCCCCGCGCGCAGCTCGTCAATGGCCTGCCGAACAATGCGAACAGCGGCGGCTATGGCTCGCCGCTCGCAGGCAACAAGGCCAACGTGCCGGCTTCGAACTGACATTCGGAGGCGGTGAGTCCGGCGCTGCTTCAGCCATCACCATTCTCGTTTCGAGAAGAGTGATTTGATTTTCCGTCCCATTCTCCGCCTGAAGGCAAAAACCCATACTTGATTCACCGGCCGCATCCACCACGCGGCCGACAATCAAACTTGGGGATCTTGCCGTGAAGCTCTACACCTTTCCGTTGTCCGGGCATGCGCACCGTGCGCAGCTCATGCTCAACCTGCTGGCGATCGAGCATGACGAAGAATTCGTCGATCTCGCCAAAGGCGCCCACAAGACGCCGGACTTCCTCAAGCTGAACGCGTTCGGCCAGGTTCCTGTTCTGGTCGACGGCAAGCACGTCATCGCCGATTCGAACGCCATCCTCGTTTATCTTGCCCGCAAGTCGGTCGATACGAACTGGCTGCCGCACGATCCCGCCAAGGAAGCCGCTGTGCAGCGCTGGCTGTCGGTTGCAGCGGGACAGATTGCCTTCGGACCCGCCGCCGCGCGTCTCGTCACCGTCTTCGGCGCGAAATTCAACACGGAAGAAGTGATCGCGCGCGCCCATTCGATCCTCGGCGTCATCGATGCCCAACTGGCCCGGCGCGACTGGATCGCGGATATCGACAGCGCGCATCCGACCATCGCCGATGTCGCGCTGTACAGCTATATCGCGAGCGCGCCGGAAGGCAACGTCGATCTGTCGGGTTACGCGAACGTCAACGCCTGGTTGCGCCGCGTCGAGGCGCTGCCCGGTTTCGTTCCCTTCAAGAAGACAGCCGCGGGACTCGCGGCGTAAAGTCATCCAGGGCGGCGACGCCGCCCCACCGGCGTGTGGAGGCAACCCATCATGTCCAGCCCAGCGGTTCTCAATCCTGTTCCCAAACTCGCGCCTGCACCCTGGCATCGCGGCGAAATCGCGCTGCAGAAGGCCGCGGGCGTGTATGAGCGGATGGACAGCATGGGCCGGCGCGTCGTGCGCGACTACATGCCGGACCAGCATCGCCAGTTCTTTGCGCAACTGCCGTTCATGGTCGTCGGCACGGTCGACAGCCGCGGCGATCCGTGGGCCACGCTGATCGCCGGGCATCCCGGATTCATGCAGACCCCCGACTCACACACGCTGCGCATCGGCCACGCGCGCGACCCGCACGATCCCGCCGAAGCCGGCATGACGGACGGCGCGTCCATCGGCTTGCTCGGCATCGAACTGCACACGCGCCGCCGCAACCGCATGAACGGCGTGATCCATCGCGACGGCGCGCAGACGCGTTTCGACGTCGCCGTGGAGCAGAGCTACGGCAACTGCCCGCAATACATCCAGCTGCGCGACTTCGAATTCGTGCGCGAACCGGGCACGCCCGGCACGGTCGCGCCCGTCGAACTGGACGCCCTGACGCCGCGCGCCCAAGCCATGATCACGGGCGCCGATTCGTTCTACGTCGCGTCGTATTTCGATCGCGATGACGGGCGCCGGCAGGTGGACGTGTCGCATCGGGGCGGCAAGCCGGGCTTCGTGCGCCTCTCCGACGACGGCTTTCTCACCATTCCCGACTTCGCCGGCAACCTGTTCTTCAACACGCTCGGCAACATCCTCGAGAACGGCCGCGCCGGCCTCGTGTTCGCGGATTTCGAACACGGCACGCTGCTGCAACTCTCGGGCGAGGCGCAGGTGCTGCTCGATTCGCCGGAAATCGCCGCCTTCCAGGGCGCGGAGCGGCTGTGGCGCTTCAAGCCGCACCGCATCGTGTACCGCGAGGATGCGCTGCCGTTGCACTGGACGGCGCGCGACGACGGCGCGTCGCCCAATGCGCTGATGACCGGCGACTGGACCCAGGTGTCCGAACGCCTGAAGGCCGCCGCGCTCGCGAATGCGTGGCGCGCGTTTCGCGTGAGCCGGATCGTCGACGAAAGCGATTCGATCCGCTCGTTCCATCTCGAACCGGCCGACGGCGCGGGACTCGTGCCGCACCGCGCGGGTCAGCATCTGCCGATCCGCGTCACGCTGCCGGGCGACACGAAACCGTCGATCCGCACCTACACGCTTTCGGTGGCGCCGTCGGACGGCGTGTACCGCATCAGCGTGAAGCGCGACGGACGCGTCTCGACCTGGCTGCACGACACGTTGCGAACCGGCAGCACGATCGAGGCGCGCGCGCCGGCCGGCGATTTCACGATCGATGCGCTGGAGAAGCGGCCGGCCGTGCTGATGGCGGCGGGCGTCGGCATCACGCCGATGCTCGCGATGCTGCGGCATATCGTCTACGAAGGACTGCGCAAGCGCCGCATACGCCCGACCTGGATGATCGTGTCGGCGCATGCGCTCGCCAGCCGCGCGTTCGCGCAGGAGATCGATGCGCTCGTGCGAAGCTCGGGCGGCGCGGTGAACCTGATCCGCGTGCTCAGCGACACGCGCGACGCCGTGCTCGGGCGCGACTACGACGCGTCGGGGCGGATCGATCTGGATCTGCTGACGAGCCGCCTGCCCTTCAACGACTACGACTTCTATCTGTGCGGCCCGGGCGCGTTCATGCAATCGCTCTACGACGGCCTGCGTGCGCTCAATGTCGCCGACACGCGCATCCATGCGGAAGCCTTCGGTCCGTCGGCGCTGCGGCGCACGGCGGATCGCGGTGCGGACGTGAAGCCGCTGCCTCCCGCCGCCGCCAAACCGGTGACGGTGCAGTTCGTGAAGTCCGGCACGGCGGCGCAATGGCAGCCGGACGGCGGTTCGCTGCTGGATCTCGCGGAAGCGAGCGGCCTCGCGCCGGAGTTCAACTGCCGCGGCGGCACCTGCGGCACGTGCCGGACGCGTATCGCGAAAGGCGCGGTGACGTACGAGAATGAACCGGCGTTCCACGTCGGCGACGACGAAGCCCTGATCTGCTGCGCCGTGCCGGCAGCGGATTCGGACGCCGCGCTCGAACTCGACTTGTGAGCGCCGGAAAGGCCCCTGAGACAGCGACGGTGGATTGTGCCCCGCGCACATATCCCCGAGAATGCACGGCATCCTTTCAGCCGGCATGCAGCGCTTCTCCCATGGACCGAATCCAGGCAATGTCGACCTTCGTCACGGTGGTCGAAACCGGCGGCTTCGCGTCGGCGGCACGCAAGCTCGAGGTGTCGCCGTCGGTCGTGAGCCGGGTCGTGACCGAACTCGAAGAACATCTCGGCGTGCGCCTGCTCACGCGCACCACGCGCGTCGTGCGCCTCACCGACGCCGGCAGCGGCTTCTTCGAAGACTGCCGCCGGATTCTCGGTGAGATCGAAACCGCCGAACTGTCCGCCACCGGCACGCACACGTCGCCGCGCGGCGTGCTCACGATCACCGCGCCGGTCATGTTCGGCCGCCTGCACGTCACGCCGATCGTGATCGATTATCTGCGCCGCTATCCCGAAGCCGATGCCAACTGCTGGTTCGTCGACCGCGTCGTGAACCTGGTGGACGAAGGCATCGACGTCGCGGTGCGCATCGCGGAACTGCCGGACTCTTCGTTGCAGGCAATCCGGGTCGGCAACGTGCGGCGCGTGCTGTGCGCGTCGCCCGCGTATCTCGCGGAACACGGCACGCCTGGTCATCCCGACGATCTCGCCACGCACGTCATCATCTCGTCCACCGGTGCATCGACGCCGCCCGAATGGCGCCTCTACGACGGCGAGCGGCAGGTGCCCGTGCGCGCGCATCCGCGCCTGACCACGACCACCAACGACTCCGCCATCGGCGCCGCGCTCGCGGACTTCGGCATCGCGCGGCTGCTGTCGTATCAGGTCGCGCAACATGTGCAGGAAGGCCGGCTCGCCGTCGTGCTGCCGGACTTCGAGCCGCCCGCCATTCCCGTTCATCTCGTGCATCGCGAAGGCCGCCATGTCGCGCAGAAGGTGCGGGCGTTCCTCGATCTCGCCGTCGCCACGCTGCGCGCGGATCCCGCGTTGAGCTACCACGGCTAAACACCCGGCGCGACCGGCCGGACGCGGGCGCGACGGCGTCGAATCGAACGGCCGTCAGGCACGCTGCCGTGCAAAAAACCGGCAAAACATGCAACATAGCTGTCTCGTCCGATCCTGACCGATCGCCGCGCCTTTGGCTTTCTCAGACCCCTTCACGGCTCACGCACCATGACCCAACCGACTTCTCCCTCGAACGAACGCCCGCTCGACATGATCATCTTCGGCGGCGGCGGAGACCTGGCGGCGCGCAAGCTGCTGCCCGCGCTGTACATGGCGCACTCGCACTGCAACCTGCCCGCCGACACGCGCATTCTCGCGATCGGCCGCAAGGACTGGACGCGCGAAGACTATCTGAAGAACTTCATGGAAGAGCAGGCGCGGCCGTTCATCGAAGACAAGGTGTTCGACGCGCAGTCGTGGGACAAATTTCTCGCGCTGTTCGACTACGTGCGCATCGACGTGGAAAATCCGTCCGACTTCCAGCGTCTCGGCCAGGCCGCGCGGCCGGGCTCGCAGCGGGTCTTCTATCTGTCGACCTCGCCCGAGCTGTTCGTGACCATCTGCGACAACCTCGACAACGCCGGCATCCTCGACGACCACGCCCGTGTCGTGCTGGAGAAGCCGCTCGGCCACGATCTGGCGTCGGCGCAAGCCATCAACGACGCAGTCGGCAAGCACTTCAAGGAAGAGCAGATCTACCGGATCGACCACTATCTCGGCAAGGAGACGGTGCAGAACCTGATGGTGCTGCGCTTCGGCAACGCGATCTTCGGCCCGCTGTGGCAGGCGCCGTACATCAAGAGCGTGCAGATCACGGTGTCGGAGACGGTGGGCGTGGGCAGCCGCGCGGGCTTCTACGACCATACCGGCGCATTGCGCGACATGGTGCAGAACCACTTGCTGCAATTGCTGTGCATCGTCGCGATGGAGCCGCCCGTGTCGCTCGATCCGGACGCCGTGCGCGATGAAAAACTCAAGGTGCTGAAGTCGCTACGGCCGATGAGCGTTGCCGACATCGCGCGTGACACCGTGCGCGGCCAGTACACGGCCGGCGCCGTGGGCGGCGAGGCGGTGAAAGGTTATCTGGAGGAGGCCAACGTGCCCGCCGACAGCCGCGCCGAAACCTTCGTCGCCGTGCGCGCGCATATCAACAACTGGCGCTGGGCCAACGTGCCGTTCTTCCTGCGCACGGGCAAACGGATGCAGAATCGCCGCTCGGAGATCGTCATCGATTTCGCCGACCTGCCGTTCTCGATCATCCCCGACGGCCCGCGTCACTACGGCAACCGTCTGACCATCACGCTGCAGCCGGAGGAATCCATCCAGTTGCAGATGATGGCGAAGGAACCCGGCAGCGGCATGCACATGCAGCCGGTGACGCTCAACCTGGACTTGCAGCAGGCCATGACGCAGCGGCGCGCGGAAGCGTACGAGCGGCTGCTGATCGACGTGATTCGCGGCAGGCTCACGCACTTCATGCGGCGTGACGAACTGGAAGCGGCCTGGACGTGGGTCGAGCCGATCCTCAACGGCTGGAAGGAACTCGGCGACCGTCCGCGCGGCTATACGGCGGGCACCTTCGGTCCGGCGGCGTCCAGCGCGTTGATGGCCCGCGAAAATCTGGCCTGGGCGGAAGAAGCCTGAGGAAACACGCGTGGCGATGCGGACGGCTTGCCGTCACCGCATCGCCGTGCGCACGGTTCGTTTCTCCCACCAGACGGCACTGGCCGCCATCACGGCCGACAGCACCACGATTCCGCCGAGAATGCCCGCGAGCCGCAGCGCGGCGGGCGTCGGGTCGGACGACCAGTGGTGATCCTGCACGAACACCATGATGAAGGCGATGCTGAACTGCCGGCCGACATAGCTCGCGCCCTGGGCGCCGGTCTGCACGTGACAGCCGATCCACACGCCCGCGCACAGCGCGATCATGCAGAACAACGGTGAATCGCCGAGCAGCGGCAGCAGCGCGAGACTCACGGCCCCCGCCAGCAGGCAGCCGATGAAACGCTGGATCATGCGCTCCGCAACGGGCTTGCGCGTCGGCTTGCCGAGCGCCGAGGCCGGCAGGATCAGCACGGCGACGGCGGTCACCATCGCCTGTGCGAAGCCCGGCAGATTCCACGCATAAGCCAGCGCGGCCAGGATCATGACCGCCCATGCGCTCTGCCACGCAAGCCTTCTGCGCATCTCGCGGGCCACCTGCGCGGCGCGCGCAACATGCGACGCCGACACCGCCTGCACCGCCTGCGCCGCGTCCGAAGGCATCACGGTGATGGCCTGCGTGCCCGCGCCATCGACGCGATCCACCGTGGACGCTGCCTGCGCGCGCGGCACCGGCGCCGCGCCGCGCGTGCGGCGGAAGTGTTGCAGGCCCGCGTGAAACAGCGCCGACACCGCCACGCACGCGCACGTCCCCACCACCACTTCGGCGACCCGCAACAACGCGAACGAAGCCGTCGCCGACGCGGACACGAGCCGATGCGCCTCGAAGGTCACCATCATCGACGTCACGGCGCCCAGCACCCACGCGTAGCCCGCATCGGACGCAAGCGCGCGATACACCGAGACGCCGGCAATCAAGCCGAGCAGCGGCACGAAGATCCACGGCACGTCGCCGATCAGCGGACCGGCAAGCGCGCCGATGATGGCCCCGGCCACGGTTCCGACCACGCGATGCACGCCGCGCTGCGCGCAGGCGGAGAACTTCGACTGCATGACGGCGAAGCCGCTGATGGCGGCCCACCAGATGTTGGTCAGATGGAACGCGTAGGCCAGAGCGACGGCCAGCGCGACCGAGAGCATGGCCTGGGTCGCGAAGAGTGCCCGCGCGGACGTCGGGCGGAAGGCGGCGAGTTCACGGCCCAGCGACACGAAGGCGTCGCGCACGGTGCGCAAGACATCGGCGCCTAGTGCCTTGCTGCGGGATTCGATGGAAGGGGTGCTGCGGGGTGAATCGTGGGTCGGCATCGGGCTCGGGATCCGTCTGGCGTTTAGCTTGAGCGTAGTCGCCTGCGGAGCCGAGCGCAAAACAATTGACGAAAGAATTGCATCGGGCGTTGCATATGCGCCATCGTCGACGCCATGCACGCAACGTGCGGCAAGTCAGGAACGCGAGGTCAGAAGACGGATGCCGGCCGCGCCGAACACGAGCGCGAGGCAGCCGTCGAGGCCGCGTTGCAGGCGCTGGTAGATGCGTCGTGCGGACGGCATCGAGAACAGCGCGGCATAGCCGCCGAACACGCTCGCGCCGATACACAGGCAGCCCGCCACCACCACGAGCATGTGACCGGGCCCCTCGCCCGCCGACGAGCCGAGCGCCGCCACCGACATCCACACGAGAATCGCCTTCGGGTTGGTGAGATGCAGCAGCGCGCCGCGCGTGTAGAGCGCACGGGCGGCGAGGTCGCGCGCGGGCGCGGTGGAGGACCGCACCGGCGGACGCAGCGCCGCGCGTCCGGACTTGAACGCGAGCCACAGCAAGTACAGTCCGCCGCAGATCTTCACGCCGGTGAGAAAGCCCGAATAGGCGGTGAGCGCCGCGGACAGTCCGAGCGCCGCGAGCATCGCCCAAAAGCACGAGCCGGACATCACGCCTGCCGCGAAGGCAAAGGCGGCGCGGCGGCCGGACTGGCTTGCGATCGACATGATCGCGAGATTGCTCGGCCCGGGGCTCGCGGTGCCGACGAAATACGCCGACCAGGCAATCAGCAGATTCGCGCTGAACAAGGCATGAGGGGTCATGGCGTGGGCGTCTCCGTTCAATGTTGTCGGCATTGTCGCGAAGGCGCAGGGCCGGCGTCCATGCATGGATGACGCCGGAACCGGCAGGCCAATTTTCAGGCTTCGACGTCCAGCTTCACCTCATAGAGCGACTTGCCGTTGAGGTCGTGCAGCGAGACGGTCAGCGCGCGGCTCACCGGGTCGATCTTCGCGCGGCCGTAAAACTGTTGCAGCGCCGCGGGCGAGCGGTTCTGCGGATTGTCCTTCGGCACGCTCACATAGCGCAGTTCGGGGCCGAAGGTCGTGTCGAGCTCGTTCGGCCCGAAGGTGCCCGCATTGATCGGCCCGCCGACGAATTCCCAGAACGGCTTGAAGTCGGTGAACTTCGCGCGCGACGGATCGTAGTGCGTCGCCTGTGCATAGTGGACATCGGCCGTGATCCAGACGACGTTTTCAATGTTCTCCTGCTTGATGAAGCGCAGGATCTCCGCCAGCTCCAGTTCGCGTCCGAGCGGTGCGCCATTGTCGGCGTTGGCCCACGCTTCGTAGGTGCCCTTCGGCACGTCCGGATTCGCATCCGGCACGACGAGCGAGATGGGCATGTCGCTCGCAATCACCTTCCAGGTCGCGCGCGAAGCCTTCAGCGATGCCTTCAGCCAAGCCGTCTGCTGCGAGCCGAGAAACGCGGCGTCCGCATCGAGACGCGGCTGCCGGTTGGGCGAATTGGCGCCGCGATACGAGCGCTCGTCGAGCATGAAGACGTCCAGCAGCGGACCGAACTGGAAGCCGCGATACACCTGCTCCGGATCCAGCTGGTTGATGCGATACGGGTTGTATTCGAACATCGCCTGCTTCGCGCGCGCTTCGAGCAGGTTGATGGAACGCGTCTGATAGCGCTTTTCCGCCGCGCCGATCTGCTGTCCCGGATACCAGTTATTGCGCACTTCGTGATCGTCCCATTGCACGAGGAACGGGACTTCGGCGGCGAAGCGGCGCTTGTTGCGGTCGAGCTGGTTGTAGGCAAAGGCTGCGCGATAGTCGCCGAGCGTCTGCGCCACGTGCGACTTGCCTTCGGTCACGAGGTTGGTCCACAGCGTGCCGTCCGGCAGTTTGACTTCGGCTTCGATCACGCTGTCCGCGTAGATCTGGTCGCCCTGATGGATGAAGAAGTCCGGCGCTTCACGGCGCATCGCTTCGTAGATGCGATAGCCGCCGAAGCCTTCGTTGATGCCCCAGCCCTGCCCGGCTTCATCGCCGGAGAAAACGAAGCAGACCGGCCTGGTTGCATCGAGCGACGCGGTGCGCAGGCGGCCCGTCGCCGGCTCGCTGATGGCCTTGCCATCGACGAGATCCTGGAAGCGCACGCGATAGAACATGTCCGCGCCCGGCGGCAGGCCGGTCAGGTCGACACGCGCCGTGAAGTCGCTGCCTTCCAGCGCCGCGGGCCCGATGCGCCGCTGGAAGCTGCTGAAGTTCTCGCTCGTCGAGTACTCGACGATCATGCGCGCCGGCCGGTCCGAACGGCTCCATACAATGCCGCTGGTTGCGGTGACATCGCCGCTCATCACGCCGCCGGGTAGTTGCGGACGCAACTTGTCCGAGGTGACGACGGCGGGCGCCACGCCTTGCGCTAGTGCATCGGCCAGACCCGCGCCGCTGAGCGCAAGTCCGGTGCCGGAGACAAGGCCCTTCAGCAAGGTGCGTCGGGACGGTTTGACGATGCGATCCGGCATGGCGAGCTTCCTCTCGAACGGTACGATGGGGCAGGTGTGCGCTGCGTCGAACCGGTGATGGTAAAGCGCAATGGTGTCGCTTTTGTTGCAGATTCCGCGTCGGCAGGCTCGCGGTTGGTCGCGATCAGCACGCGGCGATTGCTGTGACGGCTCACCGCGTCGGCCATGCGCTCTTGCCAGAAGCGCCATGCGCCGGACCGGCTGCGGCCGATGACGATCAGGTCCGCGTCGAACTCGCGCGCCGCCTGCGCGATCGCGCGTGCGACCGTCGCGCCGTTCGGCAGGTCGATCGTGACGCACACGCCATTCACGCTCGATGCGAGTATGGCCTGCAACGTACGCTTCTCGACTTCGCGCACCTGTTGCTCGATAGCTGCCATCGACGCGCCGAAGTCGTGCTGCACCGACGACAGCGCCCAGAACGGCAAACGGTCCACCACATGAAGCACCGTCAGACGTGCATTGCTTTCGCGGGCGCGCGCGATGCCGAGCGCAAGCGCGGCATGGCTGAGACTCGGGCCCACGGCTACCAGGATATGTTGCTGCATGATGTCACCTCCTTGCGATGACCTGGCTCAGTGCATGAGCCACGCGCGCTTCACGGCGTCGAGCACGACCGCCTCGGTCCAGGTGATGTGGCCATCCGCGACCACCGCTGTCTGGCACAGCGCCAGCACCTCGCGTCGGATGCGCTCGTCGCGCACTTCTTTCGCAAGCGCTTCGACCACGCCCGCTTCGACCCAGCACGCTTCGTCCCACGTCAGATAAGAGGACCGCGTGAGGTCCTCGCACACCTCTCGCACGACTTCATGCAGTTCGCCCGCATGCAAGCCGAGCCGTCTGTAAAAACCGCGCCGTTCGAGCGCTTCGACTTCCTTGCCGCTGATATGCCCGTCCGCGATCAGCGACATCACGACGATGCGCGCTGCGGCACGCGGGCTGTCCGATGGATAGTGGCGCATGGCTCAACTCCTCGATCAAAGTTCCTGAAGGAAAGGCCGTACGTGATGATTGAAGAGAACGCACCGCCTTTGCTTTGCATCGTAGGAACGCAGAATGAGCGGAAGATGAGCGCGATACCTCGACGGTATGATCTCAGTCCTCATCGGTATTGGACGGGCGGCGCACCCTGCTCTTACTCTCCGGCATGCCAATCACAACGGAGACTTCATGAGACCGCCTCTCGATATCGCGTCGCTGATCGACCGCGAACGCGTTCGTCCCTTCCAGTGGAGGATCTTCCTGCTGTGCTTCATGACCACCTTGTTCGACGGCTTCGATACCCAGGCCATCGCCTATACGGGCCCGGCGATCATCGCGGCATTCGGACTTGCGCCCGGCGATCTCGCGCCGATTCTCATTGCGGGCACGCTCGGCATGACCCTCGGCGCGATGACGCTCGGGCTGCTCGGCGACCGCGTGGGACGGCGTCCCGCGCTGCTCGGCGGGGTCGCGCTGTTCAGCCTTGCTTCGCTCGCGACGGCCTTCGCAAGCGATACGACGCAGATCCTCGCGCTGCGCTTCGTCGCGGGCCTCGGCATGGGCGGTTGCACGCCGGTCCTGCTCGCGCTCGCCGCCGAGTACGGACCCGCACGGCATCGCGGCGCCATCATGACGGGCGTACTGCTCGGGCTGCCAGCCGGCGCCATGCTCGGCGGGCTGCTCGCCGCGCGCATGCTGCCCGTGATCGGCTGGCAAGGCGTGTTCGTTGCGGGCGGCGCGGCGCCGCTCGTGCTGCTCGCGCTGCTCTGGTTCGTGCTGCCCGAGTCGCTGCACTTTCTCGTGACGCGTTCGCGCGACGATCATCGCGCCGTCCGCGCGGTGCTGGCGCGCATCGTGTCGCAACCGCTTGCCCCGGACGCGCGCTTCGCCGTGCATGAAACCGCCGCAAGGGCGAGCGTCGGCGCGCTGTTCCGCGAAGGCAACGCGCGCAACACCGTGGCAATCTGGGCCGTGTACTGCTTCAACTGGATCGCGTGGTTCATGTTCCTTTCGTGGCTGCCCACGGTGCTGAAGGCCGCCGGTCTGCCCGCCGCGCAGGCGCCGTTCGGCACGGTCGTGGTGAACGCGGTGTTCATCGTCTGCGCGATTCCGCTCTCCATCGCGTTGCCGAAAATCAGCACGCGACGCCTGTTGATTGCGCTGCTGGCGTTGGGCATCGCCATTGCGCTCGGCCTGGCCTATGCGGGTACGTCGTGGGGATGGGTGTTCACGCTCGCGGGTGCGGCGGGACTCGGCATCGGCGGACAGCAGATTGCGCTGAACTATCTGGTGGTCAGCGCCTATCCGACGACACTGCGCGCCACCGCCACCGGCTGGGCCATCGGCATGGGACGCGTGGGGGCGATCGTGGGCTCGGCAGTCGGCGGCATGTTCCTCAACCTCGGCGGACCGAGCGGCTTCTATCTCGTGCTCGCCGTGCCGCTCGCGGCCGCGCTGCTTGCCGTGATCGCGATCCGCACCGGCGAAGGCCAGGCGGATCCGTCGATGGCGGCCGCGCATTGAGTGACTGTTGGCTGAGACCGCACAAGCTTGGCGAGTGCGTTGGGCTGCATGAGACAGCGCGTTCTGCCGTCTCAAGACGTGAGCCTTGTCACGCAAGGCTCAAGCGCCTTGCGCGATGATTGGCACGCCGCATGCATGAAAGATCGCGTCACATCGCGGCTGCCTGCCACTGACGCGATGCGACCGGGCCGGCTGCCTTGCGCGCCGGCCCGTTTTTTTGCGCTGCGCGTGCAGCGCATCGTCGCATCAGAGGCCGGTTCGCGGATCGTAAGGACGAGCCGGATGATGCGCGATGTTCTCGAACTGCGGGCGCATCGCATCGCTGAAGGTCTGCTTCTGCTGATTGTTCAGCGAACCGTAGAACGTCAGCCAGGCCTTCGCCGACTGCCCGGACAACGGCGCGTCCTGCTGCGCCGTCTTTTGATCGAGCGCGTGCAGCGCGGAGAGATCGAGGATCGGCTGCTTCAGCAAGGTCTGCATGCGCAACTGCATCTGGTCTGCGTTCATGCGCTCGGCGGCGTGAGTGTCACGCATTGCATCGAGCGCGGCTTGCCATTGCACTTCCTGGTCGGGCGTGAGATTCAGCTGGTCATGCAGCGTACGCATGTTGACCGGCTGAACGTGGATGGCGGTGTCGCTATCCAGCGGCGCGGTCTGCGCATAGACCGGCGCGGAGCCGACGCCGAGCGAAAGCGCGGTGACCACGCTCACGACGGACAGCTTGAGCAGCAATGCGGTACGCGCGCCAAGGTGCGTATGTGCGGCATGTTCTACTTTGACGTTCGGGCTCATCTCGGTTCCCCTTTTCCTCGTTCGACGTTCGGATGGAGTTGCGCGCTTTCGCTGTTGCAACCATGGAAACGAGTGTAAGGATGTTGAATGAGCGAAGAATGAGGGCTTTGCGTTGTCCCCGAAAACGCTCACCTTTGGCCGGTTTGCGGGAGTCGGAAACCCTTTGAATAAGGGCCTTTGCTGGAGCGAGTGCAGCGCGATCCCGGATACCCTCACCTTTGTGCCTCTGTCGAACGGCCAGGATTCAGATCACGTTCAGCATCGACAAGGCCGTTTCCTGCAACGGCTGCAGCACGCGAGCGAGCGCTGCTTCGCGGGTTTCCTTCCCGATCGGCATGTTGGCCGAAAGCGCCGCAACCACTTCGCCATGACGGTTCTTCATCGGCACTGCGACGCCGCGCACACCCATCTGCAATTGCTGCTCGATCTCGACATAACCCTCGACTCGCGAGTGGCGGATCTTCTCGTAGAGCTGCTCCTTGTCGGTGATCGTGAGCGGTGTGAAGGGCTTGAATTCGGTGTCGTCCAGCCATTGGCGCACGGCCGCTTCTTCCCGATACGCAAGCATCGCGATGCCGCCCGACATCAACGCAGCCGGCACCCGCGCGCCCAGCACGAAGCCGGTGGTCATCACGCGCGTGGAGCCATTGCGCGCAATGATGACGAGGTCCCACTCATCAAGCACGCTCACGTAGACCGATTCGTGGATCAGCGCACTCAGCTGTTGCAGATAAGGCTGCACGATGCGCGGCAGGCGCGCCGACTCGAAGTAGGACCAGCCCATGCGCAACACGCGCGGCGTGAGACTGAAGAGCTTGCCGTCCGTCTGCACATAGCCGAGATGCGCGAGCGTCAGCAGATAGCGGCGCGCGGCCGTGCGCGTGAGGCCGGTGCGCACGGCCGCCTGCGTGGGCGTCATGCGCGCGTGCTGATCATCGAAGGCTTCGAGGATGGCCAGGCCCTTCTCCAGGCCCGCAATCCAGTCGCGCTTGTCGAGTGCAGGTTTAGTCATGCGGACATGCTTGTTTAGTTATGGAACGACGGCTGTTTCGGCCGCTATAGCTACGCATTGGGTAGTGCTAACCCCAAAAGCGTTCGATTAACGCACACACGCGTACGATAATCGCGCAAAATCTAACACAGAATGTTGATTGAAAGGGGTTGCGCTCTTATTCTCCAATCACTTTCAGAGCGACGCGTGTTTCAGACTCGACTCTCCGCCGCTCGGCCAGTTTCCCAGGCTCAACTCCATAAACCTATTTCGGAGACATTTCTATGGCTAGCCCTATGGAAGACGCGCACGGCGGCCGCCAGGCGAAAAAAGCGACGGCGAGCGGATGGATCGGTTCGGCGCTCGAGTACTACGACTTTTTCATCTACGCGCAAGCGGCCGCGCTGATTTTCCCGCAGTTGTTCTTCCCGTCGGGCAATCCGAAAGTGGCGATCATCGCGTCGCTGGCGACGTACGGTGTGGGTTACGTGGCGCGTCCGATCGGCGCATTCGTGCTCGGCCATCTCGGCGACACGCATGGCCGCAAGAACGTCCTGCTGATCTGCATGTTCCTGATGGGCTTCTCGACGATGGCCGTCGGCCTCCTGCCGACCTATCACCAGATCGGCATGCTCGCGCCCGCCTTGCTCGTGGTCCTGCGCCTGGTCCAGGGTTTTGCGGTGGCGGGTGAGATCTCCGGCGCCAGCTCGATGATTCTCGAACACGCGCCGTTCGGACGCCGTGGTTACTACGCGAGCTTCACGCTGCAGGGCGTGCAGGCCGGCCAGATTCTCGCGGCTGCCGTGTTCCTGCCGCTTGCCACCTTCATGCCGGAAGACATGTTCAATTCGTGGGGCTGGCGTGTGCCGTTCCTGCTGTCCGCGTTCGTGCTGGTGGCCGGCTACATCATCCGGAAGGAAGTGCATGAAACGCCGGCCTTCACGTCCGAAGGCGCGCACGGCGATCTGCCCAAGTCGCCGATCAAGGAAGCGTTCGCCAACAGCACGCCCGACATGGTCCGCGTGGTCTGCATGGCGCTGATGAACGTGATTCCCGTCGTCGCGACGATCTTCGGTGCGGCCTATGCGGTGCAGTCGTCGTATGGCATCGGCTTCCACAAGAGCGTGTACCTGTGGATTCCGGTAGTCGGCAACATCGTTGCGGTGCTGGTGATTCCGTTCGTCGGCAACCTGTCGGACAAGATCGGCCGACGCCCGATGATGATCGGCGGCTCCCTGGTCTCGGGCCTGCTGTCGTTCGGCTATCTCTACGCGATCAGCATTCACAACGTGCCGCTCGCGTTCCTGATGTCGCTGCTGATGTGGGGCGTCGTGTACCAAGGCTATAACGCGATCTTCCCGAGCTTCTACCCGGAATTGTTCCCGACCCGCTCGCGTGTTTCGGCGATGGCGATCGCGCAGAACATCGGCACGACCATCACGGCCCTGCTGCCCGCGCTGTTCGCGGCAGTCGCGCCGCCGGGATCGAACAACATCCCGCTGACGGTCGGCGCGATTGCGTTCGGCGTGACGATCATCGCCTCGATTGCAGCGTACTCGGCGCGTGAGACGTATCGCATCCGCCTGAACGATCTCGGCAAGAAGGACGCCGTGCCGATGAGCGAACAGGAGTACGAGCGCCTGCGCGCCGACTCGATGAACGTGGAAAAGGTCGCCAAGGCGCGCCACGCCTGATACGGATCGTGCTGGAGTGATTGGACGGGCCCTTGCAACCTCGCAGGGCCCGTTTTTTTATGCTCGGCGCTCGATTGTCACGCCGGACAGACGCTCGCACTGTTCGATCAGCGCATCCTGCAACGCCTCGTTGCGCGCGGCGGGATCGGAGTCCCGCTCCCGCATGTGGAAGAAGTAGCGGCCCGTCACGCGCGCGGCTTCATCGTCGCTGACGGCGAGCCAGGCCTGCGTGCGATGCGCCAGATCCAGGTCGTCCGGGGCGGATGCGCCGCCCATCTTCGTCGGCACCCAGCCCGGTTCGAGCGCATTCGACAACACGCCCGGCCAGTAACGCGCCACCGCGCACGCCAGCAGCACGTCCATGAACTTGCTTTCGGCATAAGCCTGCGCGCCGCGCCAGGACCGCTGCGTCCAGGCGAGGTCGTCGAGGTTCGCGCGTGACCCGTGATGCATGCCCGAACTGAGATACACGAGCCGCGCGGGCTTTTCGATCAGCGCCGTCAGCACGTAAGGCGCGAGCACGTTGATCGCAAAGACCTGCGGCAGGCCGTCCTCGGTCTCCACGCGACGCGGTTCGCGGTAACCGATGCCCGCGTTATGAATCACCGCATCGAAACGTTCAAGCGCGTTGACCTGCGCGGCGACGTCGCGCATGGCGGCAATGCTTGCGAGATCGCCGGTCACGATTGCTTCGGCGTCCGGCATGGCGGCATGTGCGTCAGCGGCGCGCGCCGCATTGCGTGCGTGCAGCACGACGCGATGTCCTTCGTCGAGCAGCAGTCGGGCCGCCATGGCGCCGAGTCCGTCCGTCGATCCTGTGATGAATATGCGTGCCATGTGCTTGCTCCCTTGCTTTGGCCTTGCCGATTGAACCGGACCCATTCTGCGCGCAATCTCCCGGCTTCGCGATAACATGAATGTCACGAAGTCAATGACGCGGAGGCATGAATGGCCGGTTTCAATGAACGCATGCTGAACGGCATCAGCGTATTCGCGGCGATCGTCGATGCAGGTACCTTCGCGGCAGCGGGCGACCGCCTCGGCATGTCGCAGCCCGGCGTGAGCCGTGCCATTGCGCGGCTGGAAGCGCGCCTCAAGATCCGGCTGTTCGACCGCACCACGCGCAGCGTCGCACTCACCGACGACGGCCGGCGCTTCTTCGAACACGTCATGCCGCATCTGGTGGGTCTGGAAGAAGCCGCGGCCATGGCATCGGGCAGCGCGACCTCGGTGCGCGGACGCCTGCGCGTGAATGTGGATCCGATCTTCTCGCGGCTCCTGCTCGGACCGAAGCTCGATGCCTTCCTGAAGGCGCATCCGGATCTTGAACTGGAACTCATCACGAGCGACCGGCTCGGCGACATGATCGCGGACGGCTTCGACCTCGCCATCCGTTTTGGCGCGCCGCGCGATTCGAGCTTGATCGGGCGCAAGCTGCTGGATACACCGGTCCGCACGGTGGCCGCGCCGTCCTACCTGAAGCGTCGCGGCAAGCCCGCGACGCCGCAAGCACTCGCCGATGACGCGCACACCTGCATCGAATTCCGCGATCCTGAAACGGGACGGCCCTTCGTGTGGGAGTTTCATCGCAAGAAGAAGCGCCTGACGGTCGAGACGCGCGGACGCCTGACCCTCAACGATCCCGGCACGATGCTGAACACGCTGCTGTCGGGCTATGGCATCGCGCAGATTCTCGCGCTCGGCCATGAACACCTGATCGAGAACGGCAAGCTGATCGACCTGTTTCCCGACTGGCCCGACGAGCGCTTTCCGCTCTATGCGTATCATCCGTCGCGGCATCATCCGCCGGCCAAGACCCGCGCGTTTCTCGATCTCGTCGTGGGTCTGACCGGCGCTGCCGACAGTGACGCCTAAAGCGTGACGGTCTTGCCGCTGCGCGCACTGGCGATGATCGCCGCGAGCGTCGCCGCGTTGTCGAGACTGACTTGCGCGTAGTAGTCGATGGCCGCGGTGTCGTGCGTCGCGACCATGCGCGCGAAGCTTTCGGCGGCGAACAGGAAGCCGCTGCCCGTTTCCGCCTGCACCGCCTCGAACGGCACCGAGTTCGGAATGCCGCGCCGCACGCGCAACTGGCTCGGCAGATAGCCGTGCGCATCGCCGGACGCCTGGTCGCTCGTGTGATTCAGGTACTCGGTATCGATGGTGCCCTGCGTGCCGATGATGGTTGCATAACGATGATTCGCGGCATCCATCGAACACGACACCTGCGCGCGCCGACCGTCTTCATAGATGAGCGTCGCCATGAGACTGATATCGACGTTGCTGTCGGCCCACGTCGCCACGGCATCGACACGGCTCGGCGCGCTGCCCATCACGAGTCGGATCAGGCTCAGCGGATAGCTGCCCGCGTCCAGCAGCGCGCCGCCGCCGAGTTCGGGCTTCATGCGGATGTTCGCGCCCGGATTGCCCACCGTGAAACCGAAGCATGCCTGGATGGCGCGCACCTCGCCAACGGCGCCCTCGCCGATCAGCGACATCATCGCGGCCGTCTGCGGCTGGAAATAGAACGGGAACGCTTCGAGTAGCATCACGCCGTTGCGGTCGGCGGCGTCGAACATGCGCGCGGCTTCATCGCGATCCAGCGCGAGCGGCTTTTCGCACAGGATGTGCTTGCCGTGATTCGCGGCCTTGATCGCCCATTCAGCATGCAAGCTGTTCGGCAAGGGAAGATAGATGGCGTCGATGTCGGGGCTGGCGAGCATGGCGTCATAGCTGCCGAACCACGCATCGATGTGGTTGGCTTCGGCGAACGCCTGCGCAGTCGCGTCGCTGCGGCTCGCGACGGCAACGACACGCACGGTCTGGCTCGGCCGGACGTCGCGTGTGAACTGACGCGCGATGTTCGCGCCGCCGAGAACGCCAACACGCAATACGGAAGAAGTCGATTGAGATGACACAGCACGCTCTCCTTATTTGTACGATTTAGTACACACCCGGCAACGGTATCACAATCGCGTGCGCTTCAGGGCGCGCAGGTGTCGGGGCGAACCTTCGTTCCGCGACGCTCCGGCCGAACATGGCAATTGTCCACGCGCTGCTCGTCGCTCGCTTTGTCGCCCAGGCGTTCCTTGAGGGTTTTGGGTTCGGCTGCCGAAGCGGCGACAGGCGCCGATGCCTGCGTTGCATGCGCCACGCCGTGCAATGCGACGTACAGGCAGAGAGACAGCGTAAGAGCCTTCATCATCGACGTGCTCCTGAAACAGGACTGACCAGCATCGCGTCTGTATGACAGGGACGCACGCCGATTCTTGCGCTCTATCCGGGCGTGTAATCCGCAGACGATTAAAGGTGAGCGTTTTCGGGAGTCGTACGAAAACGGCAAGGACTTGATAAAGTTGCACAGCGCAACTAATATTGAGTCAGGAAAAACAGTCGCGTGATCGACGGAGCAAGCATGGACATCATCGATACACCCCTTCAGCCGCGCGCCCAGACCATTCTCGAACTGCGCGAATTCTCACGCAAGCTCGTACGCGAACTGGGCTTCATGCGGCATACGCTCGCCGACAGCGGCCTAGCGCCTTCGGCGGTACACGCGATCATCGAGATCGGCGCGAAGCCCGGCATCCAGGCGCGCGATATCGCCAGCATTCTCCGTCTCGACAAGTCGAATGCGAGCCGCCAGATCGCGCGGCTCGAAGCGGCGGAGCTCGTGACGCGGCAGACATCGAGCGACGACGCCCGCTCGTCCGAGCTTTACCTCACCGCCGCGGGGCAGAAACTGCGGCGCAAGATCGACAAGTTCGCAACCGACCAGGTCTCCGATGCGTTGCGGCGTCTCGTACCCGAAGATCAGCAGACACTTGTGCGTTCCCTCGGGCTCTATGCGGACGCGCTCGCGCAAGGTCACGAGCGCACGCGCACGGCCGCGCCGCCTGTGAGCAACGCACGTATCGTCGATGGCTATCGGCCCGGCTGCATCGGCGATATCGCAAGCCTGCATGCGCGCTTCTATGCGCATCATGCGGGCTTCGGCGTGTTCTTCGAGCGCAGGGTTGCCACGGAACTCGCCGCGTTCGCCGAAGGTCTGCCGGCACCGGGCCGGGCCTTGTGGCTCGTGATGGAAGGCGAACGCACGCTCGGCTCGCTCGCCATCGACGGCGATCTGAAGAAACGCGTCGCGCATCTGCGCTGGTTCATCGTCGACGGCAGCTTGCGGGGCAGCGGCATGGGCCGGGAACTCATGGCGCGCGCGATGGCCTTCGTCGATGCTCATTACGACGAAACCTATCTCTGGACTTTCAAGAGTCTCGACGCCGCGCGTCATCTGTACGAGTCGTTCGGCTTCACGCTTGCGGAAGAGGCCGAAGGCACGCAGTGGGGCGCCACGGTGACCGAACAGCGCTTCACGCGGCGTCCGACGTCACCGGGCTGAATTGATTCAACGCCTGACGGCGCGTGACGTCGGCCCGAGACGTTGCGCGAAGCGCCGCGCGCATTCGATGCCGAACGGCGTGGGCTGTGCGCCGCGATCGAAGGCCACGTCGAAGCCCATGCGCCACGCGGCAATGCGTTTGCCGTAACAGGTGAGCGTTTCCAGGGACTGCATCACGAAGACAATCTCGGGCAGCACGTCCGCATAACGTGCTTCGGCTTCCTGCTCGCGGCCTTCGACAAACGCGGTGTGGACCGCGACCTGATGATCGAACGCATCCGGCGCCACGATCAGGCCATCGCAACCGCCGCGCAGATTGTCGATGAGTTCCTGTCCGCCCCGGCCATTGAACACGGACAGCGTCTGGCCGAGTGCGTGCAGATGCTCGATGGTCGCGCGTATCGTTACGGCGGGCCCTTCGCCCTTGAGCAGACGGAAGCCGGGCCGCTCGCTGGCCAGTTGCGCGAGCGCTTGCGGCGACAGACCCACGCCGAGATATTCCGGCGCGTTCTGGATGCCCGCCTGCGCGCCCGTGCGTTCGAGCACGGCGGCGAAGAAGTCGTAGTAGAACGACTCGGGCTCGCCGCGCTTCGAAGGCGGCTGGAGAATCAGCCAGGACGCGCCGCGTTCGAGCGCATGATCGGCGAGCGCTACTTGCGCAACGACGCTGTCGCCGGAAATCGTCACCGCGAGCGGCACGCGGCCGGCGATGTGCGCGGCGCACACATCGATCATCACGCGCTTCTCTTCATCCGACAGACGATTCACTTCGGTCGCCAGTCCAAGCGTCACGATGGCCGGTGCGCCGGCGGCAAGCGTCGCGTCGATCTGCATGCGCGTGGCATGCGTGTCGAGCTGGTTGGACGCATCGAAATAGGCGTAGAGCACCGGCCACATGCCGGGCGGAGGCAAGAGTTGTGTGGACATGGATCGCGCTCCGCTCAATGCGAGTCGCGCGGCACCGGCGCGCCGCTCGAACCGACGAGAAAGTCCAGGTCCGCGCCCTGGTCCGCCTGCAACACATGTTCGACGTAGAGACGGTAATAGCCGCGTCGCGGCAATTCAGGCGCCTGCCATGCAGCGCGGCGTCTCGCCAGTTCTTCGTCCGATACATCGAGATGCAGGCGCCGCGCCGGCACGTCGAGTTCGATCATGTCGCCGGTTTGCACCAGCGTGAGCGGCCCGCCCGCCGCGGCCTCCGGCGATACGTGCAACACCACCGCGCCGTAGGCCGTGCCGCTCATGCGGCCGTCCGAGATGCGGACCATGTCCGTGATGCCTTTCTGCAGCACCTTGCGCGGCAGCGGCATGTTGCCGACTTCAGCAAAGCCCGGATAGCCCTTCGGCCCCGCGCCTTTCAGCACCATGATGCAGTGCTCGTCGATGTCGAGTGCGTCGTCGTCCACCTTCGCGTGCAGTTCCTCGACGTTCTCGAACACCACTGCGCGCCCGCGATGTTTCAACAGCGACTGCGTTGCCGCCGATGGCTTGATCACCGCGCCGTTCGGCGCAAGATTGCCCTTCAGCACCGCGATGCCCGCATGCGGCTTGAACGGTTTTGCGAACGTGGTGATGACCTTCTCGTCGTAGTTCGGCGCGTCGCTTACGTTGTCCCAGATCGTGCGCCCGTTCACCGTGAGCGCGTCGCGATGCAGCAGCCCCTGCTCGCCCATCTGACGCAGCACCGCGGGCAGTCCGCCGGCGTAGTAGAAATCTTCCATCAGGAACTCGCCCGATGGCTGGAGGTTCACGAGACACGGCACCTCGCTGCCGAGCTCCCAGTCTTCGAGCGCCAATTCAACGCCGATGCGCTTCGCCAGCGCGATCAGATGCACGACCGCATTCGTCGAACCGCCGATGGCCGCGTTCGTGCGAATGGCGTTCTCGAACGCCTCGCGCGTGAGGATCCGGTCCATCGTGAGATCGTCCCTCACCATGTCCACGATGCGGCGCCCCGCCATGTGGGCCAGCACTTGCCGGCGAGCGTCGACGGCGGGAATCGCCGCGTTGTGCGGCAGGCCCATGCCGAGCGATTCGACCATCGAGGCCATCGTCGATGCCGTGCCCATCGTCATGCAGTGGCCGCGCGAGCGGTTCATGCACGACTCGGCGTCGACAAATTCCTCCTGCGTCATCCGTCCCGCGCGCACTTCCTCCGACATCTGCCACACGCCCGTGCCGGAGCCGATCGTGCCGCCGCGAAAGCGTCCGCTGAGCATCGGCCCGCCCGACACAGCGAGCGCAGGCAGATTGCATGACGCAGCGCCCATCAGCAGCGCGGGCGTGGTCTTGTCGCAGCCGACCAGCAGAATGACGCCATCGATGGGATTGCCGCGGATCGATTCCTCGACATCCATCGACGCCAGGTTGCGGAACAGCATGGCCGTGGGCCGCAGATTGGATTCGCCGAGCGACATCACCGGAAACTCCAGCGGCAAGCCGCCCGCCTCCCGCACGCCGCGCTTCACGTAGTCGGCCAGCTCGCGAAAGTGCGCGTTGCAGGGCGTCAGTTCGGACCACGTGTTGCAGATGCCGATCACCGGACGGCCATCGAATTCGTCGTGCGGAATGCCCTGGTTCTTCATCCATGAACGATGGATGAACGCGTCCTTGTCGTTACCGCCGAACCAGCTTTGCGAACGCAGCTTGCGCATGGATGTCCCCTTTTCTTGTTGGCCTGCTCAAGGTTTGGGGTCCAGCGCGAGGAAGCGCTCGTGCGCCGGACAGGTCGAGTTATACACCTCGTTCGCCTGTCCGGTCCGGATTGCGGCGCGACAATCCAGGTTCAGTCGAGCGTCTCCTGCGAACGTTCGCGCATGCAGGCCACCGCGATCACGGACAGCGCGCCGCAGGCCATCACATACCATGCAGGCGCCATCACGTTCTTCGTGAGGACGATCAGCGAGGTCACGAAAAACTGCGCAAAGCCGCCAAAGATCGCGACGCCGAGGCTGTAGACAATGGCCGCGCCCGTCGCGCGCACGGAACGCGGGAAGAGTTCGCCGAGCATCGCGCCGGTCGGGCCGACATTGAGCGAATGCACGATGGACAGCACCGTCACCACGGTGAGCAAGGTGCCGGTGGTGGGCACTTTGTTGAGCAGCACGAAGGCCGGCCAGATCGCGATCATCAACGCGATGCGGGTAACTTGAGCAAGCCGGTTGCGGCCGATGCGGTCCGACAGATAGCCGCCGATCGGCGCCACCACGAAAAGAATCGCGCCCGACACGCAGCCTGACAGCATCGACGTCCAGCCCGGCAGGCCGAGCGTCTTCACGCCGTAGATGGACAGATAAAACACGATGATGAAGTGCGCCGCGGTGCCCCCGATGGTCAGGCCGAGGCCATTGAGCACGGCGCGGCGATGCTCGCGCAACACGGTCACGAGCGGAAGCTTCGCCGCTTTCGGCGCGGCTTCGAGGGTGTCGCGGGGCGCTTCTTCCATCGTGCGGCGCAGCCACCAGCCGACCGGCACGATCGCCGTACCGATGATGAACGGCACGCGCCAGCCCCAGCTTTCGAGTTGCGCCTGGCTCAGCGACGCCGTGAGCGCCACGCCGGTCAACGCGCCCGCGAGCGCCGACAAACCCTGGCTGGCAAACTGCCACGACGCATAGAAGCCGCGACGGTTGGCGGGCGCCTGTTCGAGCAGCAGCGTGGTAGAAGCTCCCACTTCCCCGCCCGCCGAAAATCCCTGAATCAGCCGCGCCAGCACGAGAATGATCGGCGCGGCGAGGCCGGCCTGCGCGAAGGTCGGCGCGACCGCGATCATCGCGGTGCCGAGCGCCATCAGGCCGAGCGTCAGCAGCATCGCCTTCTTGCGTCCGGCGCGATCCGCATACATGCCGATCAGCAAGCCGCCGACGGGACGCGTGAAGAAACCCACGCCGAAGCTCGCCACGGCGAGCAGCAACTGGCCGACTGGATCGTGCACCGGGAAGAACAGCTTGCCGATGACGAGCGCGAAGAACGCATAGACCGTGAAGTCGTAGAACTCGAGCGCGTTGCCGACAGCCGCCGCCGCTACGAGGCGCGTGCGCGCCGCCCGGCTGGCGGAAGCCGGAGCAATGGATGAGGAAGTGGCGCTGGCCAGTGTGGACGTATTCATCGTGAGTTCCGCGGTGTCGGGCCGAAGGTCAGTCGGCGAGCCAGGCTTCGGCCAGGCGCACCCAGTAGCTCGCGCCGGTCGCGAGGATGTCGTCGTTGAAGTCGTAGCCCGGGTTATGGACCATGCAGCCGCCCTTCGACCCGACGCCATTGCCGATCCACGCATACGTGCCCGGGCACGCTTCGAGCATGAAGGCGAAGTCTTCGCTGCCCATCAACGGCTTCGCCGCCGGGTCGACGCGCTGGGCGCCGAGCATCTGCACGGCGACCTCGGTGGCGAAGGCCGTGGGTCCTGCGTAATTCACCAGCACGGGATAGCCGAGCTCATAGTCGATCTCGGCGGTGCAGCCGTAGGCCTGCGCCTGCGCGTGGACGAGCGCGGTGATGCGTTCCTGCAGCAGCGCGCGCACGCCTGCATCGAGCGCCCGTACCGAGAGCTTCAGCAGCGCCGTTTCAGGAATCACGTTATTGGCTTCGCCCGCCTGCACGCTGCCCACCGAAACCACCGCAGGCTTCTGCGCATCCACTTCGCGGGCCACGATGCTGTTGAGCCCCAGCATGATCGAGGCGACGGCCGGCATCGGATCACGCGCCGCATGCGGCATCGCGCCATGGCCGCCGACACCGCGCACCACGATATTCACGCGATCCGACGACGCCATGCCCGGACCCGGCGTGAAGAACATGTCGCCTGCGGGCAGTCCGGGCATGTTGTGCAGGCCGAACACGGCATCGCACGGGAACTGTTCGAACAGTCCGTCTTCAAGCATGGCCCGCGCGCCTGCCTCGCCTTCCTCGGCCGGCTGAAAGATCACGATCAGCGTGCCCGAGAACTGGCGGCTGTCGGCAAGATAGCGCGCGGCGCACAGCAACATGGCGGTGTGGCCGTCGTGTCCGCATGCGTGCATCGTGCGGGCGTGCTGGCTTGCGTAGGGCAGCCCGGTGGCTTCCTCGATCGGCAGCGCATCCATGTCCGCGCGCAAGCCGATCCGCTTGCCGCCCTCACCCTGCTTCAGCACCCCGACGACGCCCGTCCGTCCAAGACCGCGATGGACTTCATAGCCCCATTGCGCGAGCAGGCCAGCGACGAGTTCGCTGGTCCGGGTTTCTTCGAAGGCCAGTTCCGGGTGCGCGTGAATGCGACGGCGTACGTCGACAAATTCCTGGGCAATGGCCGCGATGCCGGGGATAACGGGTTCGACTGACAACATGGTGGGGCTCCTCCTGGTTCGATGCGATTCGACGTGCATCAAGCATATAAAGACGAAAAGCCAACCAAAAGACGGTAAATTGAATGTGTGATTACTAATAGTTGTCGGTACTAACCCTAGAGTGTCGCTCATGAGCATGAAGTACCACCAGCTGCGCGCGTTTCTGACCACGGCCGAGCAAGGCAGCATTCGCGCCGCGGCGCGCAGTCTACATCTGTCGCAGGCGGCGCTGACCAAGGCCATCAAGGAACTGGAGCAGGAGTTGGGCGTGGCGCTCGTGCTGCGCACCGCGCGCGGCGTGCAGCTGACCGCGTTCGGTCAGCAGTTGCGGGTGCGTGCGCATCTGATCGTGAGCGAGATGCGCCGTGCCGAAGACGACATCGCGCAAATGAAAGGCGCCGGCGCGGGCAGTGTGAGCGCCGCCGTTACGCCGACCGCCGCGCTCTCGATCCTGCCGCAAGCGTACCGGGCGTTCAGGCGGCAGATGCCGGATGCGCGTGTGAGCTTCATCGAGGGCTTTCCAGGCGTGGCGATGCCGCGCCTGCGTGACGGTTCGCTCGACTTCGTCGTGGCGGTGGTCGTGCCCGAGCTTCTCGCTCCGGAATTCGATCACATGGAGCTGTATGAGAGCCGCTCGTCGATCGTCGGGCGCGCCGATCATCCGCTGCGGCATGCCACGTCGCTCGCAGAATTGTCAGAGGCCGAGTGGCTGTTGAATCCGTCGCCCGAAAGCTCGACCCAGGCGCTGCTCGATGCCTATGCGAAGCGCGGACTGGCGGTGCCGCGACGTGTGATCGAATGTCCGAGCTTCATCATCGCGCATGGGCTGCTGCGCGGATCGGATGCGGTGGCGTCGATGCCCGCGGGCTTGCTCGATCATCCGTGGGCGCGTGACGGACTCGCGGTGTTTCCGGTGGCGGATCCGTTGCCGGCGGTTTCGGTGCGCGTGATTACGCGCCGCGACAGTCCGCTTACGCCGGCCGCGACGATGCTGGTCGAGTGTCTGAGAGACGCTGCACGGGCGGTGTGAAGGGAAGCGGGATCGCCTGGCTCAGAACTTCACTCGAAGCATGAAGCCGAGCGTGAACGGAAGATCGCTCGATGGAATCGGCGGAATCAGGATGATATTGGCGCCGACCCGTTTGTATTCGAGCATGATCAGCGGCGCGGCCACGGGACCGACCGTGTGGTTATGGCCGATGCCGTAGCTGCCGTAGTCATAGCCGGAGATCAGCCCGGCCATGACCGCGAAACGGACATACTGCCAGTGCAGGAAATCCGGGCTCCACACGCCGCCGCCATAGAAAGACGGTTTCGACAGCGAATTGCGGAAATAACCGCCCGTCACCGCCCATTGCGGCGCGACCCAGCATTCGACGCCGATACCCGGATTGAACTGCTCGAAGTCCTTGTCCGGATGAACGTGATGCGACGCGATCATCGCGTCCGCCCAGAGACCGTCGCCACACAGGCTTGCATGAGCCGCGGATGTCCAGCCGGATGCCAGCAGTGCGGCAATGGTCAGCAACACGGAATGAAACGAACGCAGCCAGGGTAACGACAGACGCATATGTTCTCCGCCATCGCGTGGCAGCGACGGCGCCTTTTTTTGAGAGAGAGGGCGAGGCGAACTCTACCGGATCGCGTCATTATCGTGTGGACGCACGAAATCGACGTGACGGCGGGCGTGAGTTTCTACGGCGTCTGGTCCGATCTTCCAGTTCGTAATTTCCGTATTCGAGGTAGTGAGCGATGAAAGTTTTCAAGGCGCTGGTTTCAACCAGTCTTGTCGCGATTGTCGTGACGCTCGGGGCCTGCACGCCGTTGCAGGTGGTCACGCACCATGTGTCGTCGAGCGAATCGAGCGTTCCGCCAGGACAGTATCAACTCGATGCGCATCACTGGAATGTGAGTTTCGACGTCGATCATCTTCACTATTCACGCTTCGTCATTCGATTCGACAAGGCAACGGCGCAACTCGACTGGAATGCGGACGGATTGTCCGGCAGTTCCGTGCGAGCGACCATCGATGCATCGAGCGTCAACACGAATGTGCCGCTGCTCGATCGCATGCTGAAGGGACCGGATATGTTCGACGTGGGGCGCTACCCGACAATCGTTTTTGTCAGTACGGGCTTCCAGCGCACCGGTGACGACAAAGGCACGCTGACCGGCGACCTGACCATTCGCGGTACGACGCGGCCGGTCAGCCTGAACGTCACCTTCAACGGTCACGCGGTGGATCCGCTCACGAAGCTGCAGACATTGGGCTTCTCGGCCGATGGACACTTCAACCGCTCGCAGTTCGGGCTGACGACGTGGTATCCGGCGGTCGGCGACGATGTGCACGTCGCCATCCAGGCCGAGTTTTCAAAGCCGCGCGCGGATTCGGCGCAGTGAGGTTTCAGACTGCTTCTGCGGTCCAGTCCAGCACGACCTTGCCGCTGTTGCCGGAGAGCATCGTGTCGAACGCGCGTTGATAGTCGTCGACGGGGAAGGTGTGCGTGAGGATGGGTGAGAGATCCAGACCGCTTTGCAGCATCGCGACCATCTTGTACCAGGTCTCGAACATCTCGCGACCGTAAATTCCCTTGATCTCGAGTCCCTTGAAGATGACCTGATTCCAGTCGATGGCGGTTTGTGCCGGCGGGATACCCAGCAGCGCGACCTTGCCGCCGTGATTCATCGCTTCCAGCATGGCGGTGAACGCGCTCGGCACGCCGGACATCTCCAGTCCGACATCGAAACCTTCGGTCATGCCGAGTTCGCTCATCACGTCGCGCAGATTTTCATTCGACACATTGACGGCACGCGTTGCGCCCATCTTGCGCGCGAGCTCGAGCCGGTAGTCGTTGACATCGGTGATCACGACGTTACGTGCGCCGACATGCCGCGCGATCGCCGCCGCCATCACGCCGATGGGGCCGGCGCCGGTAATCAGCACGTCCTCGCCGACAAGGTTGAACGAAAGGGCGGTATGCGTTGCGTTGCCGAATGGATCGAAGATCGCGGCGAGATCATCCGAGATGTCCGAAGGAATCTTGAACGCGTTAAAGGCGGGAATGACGAGATACTCGGCGAACGCGCCTTCGCGATTGACTCCGACGCCAACCGTATTGCGGCACAGATGACGCCGCCCCGCGCGACAGTTCCGGCAGAAGCCGCACGTGATGTGACCTTCACCGGACACGCGGTCGCCGATCGCAAAACCGCGCACCTCCTGGCCCATCTCCACGATCTCGCCAACGTATTCATGTCCAACGTGCATCGGCACAGGAATGGTCCGCTGCGCCCAGTCGTCCCATTTCCAGATATGAATATCGGTCCCGCAGATCGCGGTCTTGCGAATGCGGATGAGGACATCGTTATGGCCGACTTCGGGCCGCTTCACTCGTGTAAGCGTGAGGCCCGGGGCGCGTTCCAGTTTGGCGAGAGCTTTCATTGCTTTTGGTCCTGACGGTGGTCTTGACGGTTTGTCGTGGAATCGCGTGCTTCGGTTGGCGCGGGCTTGTGACCCGGCACGCGTCCCCGCGTTGCTTAGGCGGTCGTTTGAGCCTTTATGCGCATAAAGCCTGCCTCGACGGTCAGCGGACGACCCCGAGCGTGCGCCCGACGCGTGCGAATGCTTCGACCGCGCGATCGATCTGTTCGGACGTATGGGCTGCACTCATCTGAGTGCGAATACGGGCACGTCCCTTAGGCACCACGGGGTAAGAAAAGCCAATGACATAGACGCCCTCGTCGAGCAGTGCATCGGCCATCTTCGACGCAAGTTGCGCATCACCGAGCATGACGGGAATGATCGGATGCTCGCCGGGTACGAGATCGAAGCCGAGCGATGTCATCGCCTCGCGGAAACGGCTGCCGTTTTCCTTGACCCGCTTGCGCAATGAAGCGCCTTCGTCGCTGGCGAGCAGTTCGAGCACTTTCAGCGATGCGGCCGCAATACTCGGCGCCAGAGAGTTTGAGAACAAATAAGGCCGGCTGCGTTGGCGCAACAAGTCGATGACTTCCTTTCTTGCCGCGACATACCCGCCCGATGCGCCACCCAACGCCTTACCCAGCGTTCCCGTGATGATGTCCACGCGATCCAGCACGCCGCAGTGTTCGGGCGTACCGCGGCCATGCTCACCGATGAAGCCGACGGCGTGCGAATCATCAACCATGACGAGCGCCTGATATCGATCGGCGAGATCGCAGATGCCGACGAGATCGGCGATGATGCCGTCCATCGAAAATACGCCATCGGTCGCAATGAGCTTGAAGCGGACGCCGGCCGCGTCGGCTTCCTGCAGGCGCGCCTCGAGGTCCGCGAGATCGTTGTTCTTGTAGCGCAGACGCTTGGCCTTTGAGAGTCGGGCGCCGTCGATGATGCTTGCGTGATTCAACTCGTCGCTGATGATTGCATCCTCTTCGGTCAGCAACGTCTCAAAAAGACCGCCGTTGGCGTCGAAGCAGCTGGAATAGAGAATGGCATCTTCGGTCTTAAGGAATTGCGCGATGGCGTGCTCGAGTTCCTTGTGCACGGTCTGCGTCCCACAGATGAAGCGAACCGATGCCATGCCGAAGCCATCCTTGTCGAGGCCATCCTTGGCTGCATCGATCAAGCGCCGATCGTCCGCGAGCCCGAGATAGTTATTGGCGCAGAAGTTCAGCACGCCGCTTCCGTTCGCAAGACGAATGTCTGACGACTGCGGGCTGGCGATGACCCGCTCGGTCTTGTGGAAACCGGCTGCTCGAATTTCTTCGAGCGTCTCGCGGAGATGACTGAGGTATTGGTCGTTCATGGCAAATCCTCGTTCGTGACTGCCGGCGGAGGTTGCACGCAGTCCGACAAGCATACGCGCACAGCCAATAGCCCTGTTATAGTCCATTCAATACGGTGGACATGTTCGATATTTCGAACATATTTCCGATATACCGAACACTCTAAGGGATTGTGCGAGTCATGGCAAGTTCAGGACCGGAAGGAAAGGCGAGCGAATTCGCCGGCGCGACCCCGCCGCGTGTCGGGGAAATGATTCAGCGCTTGCGCAGTGAGCGACAGCTGACACTGGACGACCTGTCTCGCGCGGCAGGTGTGTCGAAATCGATGTTGTCCGAAATCGAACGAGACAAAGCCAATCCGACCATTGCGGTTGCATGGCGACTGACCAATGCGCTCGGCATCAGCCTCGATCAACTATTTGCGCAACAAAGACCGGTGGAAGCCATTCGCGTCGCCGGTCCCCACGACATTCCGACTTTGACCGGTGACAACGGCGGCTATCAACTGCGCGTCTGGGGGCCCATCGAGCTTGCTGGAAAATTCGAGTGGTATGAACTCACCCTACAGACCGGTGCGTCGCTTAACTCGGAAGCTCATGAACCCGGCACGCGTGAACATCTCACCGTGCTCAACGGGGCCATCGAGATCAAAGCGTCTGGATCGGCACGACGATTAAAGGCCGGCGATACCGCACGCTACGCGGCAGATGAAGCGCACGCGATTTGCAACGTCGGGCGCGCAGAGGCCAAGGCGCTACTTATCGTTATTCATCGGTGATTGCTGCTGTGCTTGCCAACGGTCGGGCTATCGGGGAGCTTTATGCGCATAAACGTCTGACGTATCTCCTTGCCTCGCACCGTCAGAGGCCAGCCCCGACCCTATAAACAAGAAAAAGGGACGCTCAACACTGAGCGTCCCATTCAACCGGCGCTAGTTACGCGCCGTTATCGCCTCGGTCAGATCCGCTTAGGGATTCTTTTTGACGCTGTCTTTGAGGTCTTCGCGTGCGTCACCCACACCCTTTTGCACCTTGCCTGCGGCTTGCTGCATATCGCCCTTGGCTTCCTGAGCCTTGTCGCCCGTCATCTTGCCGACGCCTTCGTTGATCTTGCCCTTGACCTGCTTGCCCACACCGTCCACTTGATCCTTGTTCATCTCGGTTCTCCCGTGTCATGCAGCGTGATGGATGCGCAACGCCTTTCACATGTACTCGACGCTCTCTGCGCACCTCGCCCAGGACCATTCCCAAGCATGACTCCACAGTGCGCTTCGTTGGAAAGCACGCATAGCGGCGGATGTCTGAAAGACGCGTAGGCGGAATCGCACATACATCAGGGACCAGTAGCGCGACGCTAGTTTCATCGCACCAGTACTGTATGTTTATACAGTACAATAAGACCAGCTCGCAAAGGGGTGAATCATGGAGTCGAACGGCGAAAGTCTCAGCAGAAGGCAGTTTGCTCGTGCAGTACGTGATCTGGAACGCATCACGCGCCAGATCGCCGGACGCTATATCGACAAGGGCGTGCCGCTCACCTGGCGCCTCCTGCATGCGATCGAAGCAGAGGCCGTCGCGGACCTGGGCTTCGCCGGGCGGCACGAAGCCACGCTTCGTGAACTCTTCGCGCGACCTGACAACTTTCATTTCCCTGAAACCGACGACGTAGTCGACGTCGCTTCGTCCGACGCCTTACCCGCCGTGTTCGCGTTCGCTGTCGATGCCTACGAGCGCGCTGCCCGACATGGCCGTCCGCAACTGGCGATCGCCGCCGCACACTGAGGCCAAGCGTCCTGGCACGCGGCACAAACCGCGTGCTCTCACGAGCATTAAGTTACCGCCGGAGCAGCCGGTGCTTCGATGATGGGTGGCGAGAAATCGGAGTTTTCTCATCAGGTGGGCTAGATGGGCCACATCATCGCGCCCGGCCCGCGCAGGACGAGCGTTCCTATCTCCATCACACCGGTGCTTGACGTAGAAAGCACGAGGCACGACCCTGTGCACAGTGCAACACAGCGAGGCACGCGCTACCGAAACCATGCCGAACACTTCTGATCTCTTCGACCAACAGCGCGCTGACTGGCAAGCCGACCCTCACTCCGCCTTCGACGCGTGGCTTGCTCAACAGGAGTTCCGTGCATCGTCGGCGGATGTCTATCGTGCGCAATGGGGCAACTTTCTCGAGTGGCTGACCTCTCGTCGCGCGACGCTCAATACCGTGCAGCGGCCTGTCATCGAACAATTCGTGGCGCAGCTGGACATTCGCCGGCCGCAGCGGATGCGCTATCTGAGACTCATCGAGCGTGTGCTCGATCATGTGCGGGAAGTCGAATCGGCCGCGACGAATCCTGCACGGTTCATCGCGCAGGATGGAGACGCGGCGTGGCGCAAGGCCCGTGACAACGAACCCACCGGCTTTCTCACGCACGACGAGCGTGCCTTGCTCATCGCGCATCTGCACTCGCCCCTGGGCTCGCTGCTGGCCGGTCAGCGCTGGAAGGAGCGGCGCGATCGGGCGTTGGTAGCAGCCTTTCTCGGCGCAGGCGTGAAGACGGGTGAGGCGGCGCAGTTGACCGTCGAGTGTTACGCAACGGGCGCGCCGTATCTCACCGTGGACGCGGCCAACCCGCTGCTGATTCGGCAGGCGCGGCTCGCACCGTTCGCGCTCGATTTGCTCGACCAGTGGCTGGCAGAACGCAAGGTCGCAGGACATGCCGGTGATCTGCTGTTTCCCGCGGCATTGGCCGGTCGCTCGATGCACAAGGCCACCATGCTGCGGGCGATCGACGCCGTCGTGGACGCATCCGGCATTGCCGCATCGCGCGTCGCTAGAGCTAGCCCGCAAACACTCCGCAACACTTACGCTGCTGAACTGTTCGAGAACGGAACGGATCCAGACAGAGTTGGACAATGGCTGGGGCTTCAGCAAACAGTTTCCGCACACCGGCTCTATCGTGCATGGCAGGACTGGATGGGTGAGCAAATACGGGAGCGAGATCTGGCCCATGCACATGAGACTCGCGCCGATACGTAAGCCCAGGATGGCTCCACAGCGGTCCCGAAAATCCTCACCTTTGAATGTCAGGCAGATTGTTTTCCTGTCTTTCAGGAATGGCTGACGCGGACGGAGCGAAAAAACTCATCCACTGCCGCCAGTTTCGATGCTACGGCGCCCGACGTCCTTTCGCAGTGCGGGCAGGACAGTTCGAACTCATCCTCGTGGCGCTGCATTTCGGGCTCGCCTGAATCGCAGCCTGGACAGATGATCGGCGTGACGACGTAGTTGTCGACCTGAGTGCCGAGCCCGGCGATCTCCGCGGTACTCAGGCGCCCGTCGCCCGCCAGCGCCGCGAGCAATTCGCCAATTTCCTTGCTGACGCTCGTCTGGGCTCCCCGGATGTCGCGCTCGCGCACAAGCGCGTCGATCTCGTCGGATTGAACGCGTACCTGGGACTCAAGCCTCTCGACGCGGCCTTTGGCGGCGCTCAGTTGCTGAATGAAGTCGAATTCCTTTTGACTCGTCTCGCGCATGCCCGTCTGGTACGTAGCCGCCATGCCGCGCAGGGAATCGAGCTCGACGAGCATGGGCCTCACGCGCCGTTCCGCTTCCTTGACGGCATCCTTGATTTGCTGAGCGTAGTGTTCCGCGCTTTGACGCATCTCGCTCTGCAGTTCATCAACCCGATGTTGCAGGCGTGCCGCCGTTGACTGCTCCTGTTGCAGACGAGCGGAAAGCGCCTCATTCTCCGTTTCCCAACGAGCGACGATCTCGCGCAGGCCGGCTCGTGCCTCGAGACGCTGGCTTCGGAGTGCGTTCAGCTCGGCTTCGAGCGCGGCGACACGAGCAACTTCGGCCTCTGCGCGCGCATCGGCCCGTTCTCGCGCCTGCTCGGTCGCTTCACAGCGGATGTCTGCGTCGCGAGCCTGGGACTCGGCAGCCTGTATGGCCATATCGAGACGAGCTTTGTCGTCTGCAAGCGCATTGCGGGCGTGCTGAAGTGCGTCGTCGTAGAGCGCCGCGAATAGCTCGCCGGCGCGATCTCTGAGCGAATCCGGGATCGCGCCGGCATCGAGCCGGGGGCGGAGCGCAGTCCGTACCTCTGTCCAGAATGCATCGATATCGCGGGGAATATCGCTGGCGCTGCCAGTTTGCGTGATTTCACGCACCGTCGTCACCGACGGCCTGACACCAAAGTCGAAGAAGAGACGTTTGCAGGCGTGCTGCGAGAGATCCTGCCTGCGCGCACCGTTGGCCCGCATTGTCTCGATTTCATCTCTAAGCGTGGTACGAAAGTCTGGATTCATAGCTCAAACGCCAAGGTCGAGGTATCGATCATAACGTTTTACGTTCTATTTGATACTGAATTCAAGTTTTTTGATGTATGCGGACGGGTTTGCACTCATGCAATACAGATTGGCCTGCGTTGACCGACGCTTAGCATGCTCTATTCGTGAAACACAATGAGCTAAGAGCCTTAACTATATGTTTTCTATGGATTTAATGCCAGATCGGTCTGATCGCCGCTGTTTCACGGCGCTTCATTGCTGTTTTGTTCTTCTTCGGAAAACTCGGATCTCGCTTGAGAGTATTAGAAAGTAAACACCTTTGAACCTTGTTAAAACCGTTAACGCCACGCGAAACCCTTGCTGGATAAGGCTTTCCGCGAGGTTGGGTGAGAACCTCCGGGAAGGATGGTGAAGCTCTCCGGGAGGCTGCGGTGATGGGCTTCAGGGAGCATCGTGAGAATCAACAGGAGACATCGTGAGCGGATTCAGGGACCGTCCATTCGGCTGGGGTGAGACTTCACGGGAGCCTAGTAGGCGGAATCCGTTGACACATGTGCCGGTGGTTCTCTGTGTACTCGACAGGAAGGTGAGGGTTTTCGGGACTGATTTTGGACGTCCAAATAGCGGGCTTAATCGGCAGTTTTTACTTATTGGTGAGGCTTTTCGGGCGCTAAAGCATCATCTGGGTGAGACTTTTCGGGTTGATAGGGCTTCAAGCCTCGATGTTTGCGCGCGTCGAGCTGCAAAGGTGAGAGGTTGCGGGAGTCGCCGAGACAGATTTGCCCTAGCTCGCCCGTCGAGAGACCTGGATTGCGCCTGAGGTGAGAGTTTTCGGGACGTCTTGGGGCTGATAACGCCTTGGATTTCGGGGCGAGTCATAACGCGAAAGGTGAGGAGCTACAGGACATGGCGGTTTCGCGGCGGGCTGTGTGCATGGATGAAATCGCTTCCACTTTAAAAAACATAATTAAAACAACGACTTTTAGGGAGTGTGCTAATTGGAGCAGGGCGAAAGGTGAGAGACTTCGGGAGCCGTCACATCCACCGCAACAAGAGCATGAAACAAGTAAAGGTGAGGTTCTACGGGAGTTCTTGCACTCGAATACGCACGAGGAAAGCGAGATAAGTGCCTGCAAAGACGAGCTTTTTGATTTGCGGTTGCCCAAAGGTGAGGGTTTTCGGGGAGCCGAAATACTGTCGTTTCGAGGATTTGCGCCTCCCATCTTCGGCTTAGGTGAGCCAATTCGGGAGCGAGTGAAGCATGAAGGCAGGCCAAATGAGCCTTCGGAAGCGGGTAGCGTTCAGTCGTTATGGCGCAAAGGTGAGGTTCTTCGGGAGCTTCTCCGCATCTGACGAGCAAGCAGGTCACTCCGAGGATCCGTTGTCTTCACTCGACGCCAGCATGACCGCTGCATGGGTACCCACCGGTGCACTGTTCTCACGGTGCGACAAGGGTCCGCTGACCGAAAAATTTTTGAGGTGAGTCTTTTCGGGACTGGTTGATCGGGCTTGGGAAACCTCGAAAGAAGGGCTTCTTCCGTTTACCCGCGCGGATACAGCGCTGTTCCGATGTGATCGACTGGTGAGTGGTGAGTGTTTGCGGGATCGCACCGCAGTGAGTCGACACTACTTGTGAGGCTTCACCGGTTGACGGTGAGGTTGACCCTATAGACGCGATTCACCCCAGTCGGTATGCTTCTCCGCAATCCCGAATCTGTTTACCGCATGGCAACCAAGCGCGCCAAGAAAACCGACGTCGTCAGCCCAAGCTCGGCGGAGCTGCGTAAGGCCGTCGAAGCCATTGCGATTCAGCCGAAAAGCGGAAAGATCACGCTGCTGACTCGCAAGTTGTTCAACGTGCTTTTGGCCGTTGCCCAACAGGCGGACGAGTCCGGCGACACCTACCGCGCGCTGTTGTCGGACATTGTGGCCAATTCTGCGTTCGATTCGAACGACACCGCATTGGTCAAGGAACATTTGCGGCGCATGGTGTCGGTGCAAGTCGAATGGAGCACGGGCACCTCAAGCCAGAAGCCTGGTCGCAAATGGGGCATCTCCACGCTCATCGCAGACGCGGAAATTCTCGAAGATCCGACGACGCGTCGGGTCTGGGTGGAGTTTTCCTTCGCGCCAAAGATCAAGAAAAAGCTGCTCGATCCCGTCCAGTACGCCCGTCTGAGCCTTCAGTTTCAGAGTCAGTTGCGCAGCAGCGCCGGCCTCGCGCTATACGAGATTTGCGTGAGATACCTGACTAATCCCAGCCATCTGACGATGCGTGAGACCTGGGAGTGGTGGCGGCCGATTCTATCCGGTACGCCGGACACGGAAGCGGGTGACGAGGCCAAGCGAGAGTACAAGTACTTCAAGCGGGATTACTTGCGTCCGGCCATCGCTGAAGTCAACGCCGTGACGAACATCTTCGTCGAGTTGGTGGAGCACCGGGAGGGGCGTCGAGTCGCGGAGATCCAGTTCCGCGTGACCGAGCGGAAACAGCCCATGCTGGCGCTGGATGAGCATCCGAATGTCTTCGATAGCACGCTGGTCGATCGGATGGTGAAGATCGGCATTCCGCTCAAGGATGCGCAAACGCTCTATGCGGACAGTGAGGAAAACCGGATTCGCGCCGCCTTGCAGATGACGGAGCAACGCATGCGCAGCACGACGTTGCCGGCAGTGCGGAGCGCCGCTGCCTTATTCAAGGACGCACTGAAGAAAGGCTACGCACCGCCCGTGGACACCGTTCCGCCGGCTGCAAACGGTGCTGCGCCGCGTGCTGCCGTGGCCGCAGCGGTCAATGGCGCGGACGATCTGAAGGCGCGTCTGCTGAGCGAGTTCTCGGCTTATCGACGCAAGGAAGCGCGCGTGCTCTACGACGAGCAAGGTGAGGATGAACGGGAACTCGCGCGTCAGTCGTTCGAAGAAGATGTGCTGCCGGGACTGGGCACGCATATGCGCGAGGATTGGCGCAAGCGCGGCCTGGATTCGAAACTCGGCGAAACGTCGTTCTTCGACTGGCTTGCGCGAAAGACCTGGGGCGAACCCACCGATGGTGACCTTCTCGCGTTCACGCTGAGCCAGTCGCGCGCTGGCTGAACGTCGGCGCCGCTGGGAGGATACTTGCCCATTGCGTCGTCAGGGCTAGCCCTGACGACGGCGACACTTACTTCGTGAGCTTTCCCGATTCGAGCATCGTCTCGATCTGATGCAGCAGTTCGTCGCGCTTCTCCCGCGACAAGCCACGCAAACGGAGTTCGAGTCGATCTTCTCCGTAAGACTTCAAATCACCTACGGCGATGCCCTCCAGCTTGATTTCGAGTCGCTGGGCATAGCGCTGACGGCTCGGTGTCTTGGATGCAGCCTGACCGCTCGCGCGTCCTTTCACGATATCAGCGACCTGGCGTGTACTGAGATCGTCGGACGTGATCTTGTTGATGAGGCGTAGCGTCGCGTCGCTGCCGCGAGCGGTGTGGTAGCGCGTGATTTGATAGGCCATGTTCGAGCCGAACCGGTCTGGTCGCGTGACCATCTCCTGCATGACATTCTCGGGAAGCTTGGCGATGGACAGAGCCACGGCGATTGTCGATTCGTCGAGTCCGAGATGTTCGGCCAATTCGCGCTGGCTCTGGAAATGCTTCTCGTCGAGGAACCGCCGCCATACTACGGCGTTGTCGAACACGGTCTGTGAGTCGCGCTGGACGTTGAGATCGTAGCCGAGCTTGTAGCTCTCGATGCCGATTGGCAAATCGACGACCACCGCCTTGACCGTCTCCTTGTTTGCCTCCTTCAGCGCGCGCACACGACGGCCGCCATCGCTGACGAAAAAGGTTCCTGGGCTGGCGTAGTCCGGGATGACGTGGATAGCCTGTTGCTGCCCTTGCTTCGCGAGGTTGACAGCAAGTTCAGCGATCGACGTCTTCAGATAAAAATGCCGGGGATTGAACGGGCTTGGCTTGATCGACTTGAGCGGTAAATCGATGATCTGGCCGGCGGTATAGCGGTTCGCTCGTCTCCAGGCTCGGTATTCATCGGTTTCGGCTCCGGCGATGACATCGGCGGCGTCCTCAGCAACAAAGGCGCTGGAGCGGCCGTTTGCAGCGGCCTGGCTCGCCTGCTGGATATCGACGATTCCGTCGATCGCATTAAGGCGGTCAAGTGCCGTGCGCTTCTCGCTGCTCGTGGAGTCGGGACGGGCCTTGAAGCCCTTTGCAAACTGGGACGGTTTCATTCAGGGTCCTTTATGCGCATAAAGTCAGGAGAGCATGCCGAGAATTTCATCGGCAACGGCGCGAATCTCTACCGCAGCGAGACGCGAACCACGATCAGTCATTTGAAGCACGGTCTGGCCAAGTGCCATCGCTTGCTTGTAGCACTCGCGAGTGGGGATCTGAGTTTTGAGCAAAGGAAAACCAAGCTCTTCGAGGGCTACCTTGAGTTCGCGCGTCAGCATGCGCTTCTCTTCGGTCTTGTTAAGCAGGAAGACGGCGCGCAGATCTTCATTCATGACTTGCGCTTGCTGAACCAGTTTGACCAAGCCCACGCTCGACCAGTAATCCGCTGGGGATGAAGACGTCGGAATGACAGCAACGCTCGCCGCCAGCAGAACCACGCCGGAAACCTTCTCCGTGATCGAGGGCGGGCAATCGACCACGATGATGTCGTAGTCGTTGACGAACTTCCTGATCTCTCTGTGAATCTGTCCGCCCGCTTCCGACAAGTTCACAACGGGAAACGGAATTCCGTGGGCACCGTCTGAGGCCGCACTGGACCAATGAACCAGTGTGTTTTGACCATCCGCATCCACCACAAGAACTCGCTTCTTTTTCGCGTGAAAGGCTGCCCCCAAGTGCATCGCGATGGTGCTCTTGCCGACCCCGCCCTTCTGCTGCGTGATCGCTATGATTTCCGCTGCCACGGTCTGCTCCGAGTTTTTGAAGTTCGTTGAATTCTACATTGACGTAGTAATTTTTCCAGTCAAATTGGTTAAAGTCGTTGCGCGCTGGCCGTTCGGCCTAGGTTTATGCGCATAAAGCTTCGACCGCACGGAAGCGAAGCAAGAGGTTTGAATGGCGACTGCTACCGGCATTGTGTCTTTGCACCGCTGTTGCGCGGGTGATGAGAATGCGCACTTACATTTCAGAGATGGTGGTGGAGCGTGTCCCAGCGGCTGGAGGTCGTAAAAGCTTTATGCGCATAACGCCTCGCGTCGGTTCAGTCAGCCGCGATACATCCGCAACGGACTTCTTATTCTGGCGACATCCTGCTGTTTAAAAGCGTTGACGCCTCGAATGAGGAAGGGCAACGCGGGGCTTTGCCTCTCTCCTTTAGCAGGCTGCGATGGCTTCACGCCTGATCAGGCTCCTACACAACCTCTTGCGTCCCAACTGAGCCGCGTTCCAGGCTTGTCTCAATCACCGCTAGCTTTATGCGCATAAAGTCGGGATACACCGCGCCACCAGCGAGCTGAATAGCGGGCATGGCGGCGTCTCTTAAGGGTGACCCCATGGACAGGCTTTATGCGCATAAAGGCGCCGCCCCGCGTCCTTCTAATGCGGCCTATGCCACCGAGCAAAATCGCCTATCCTTGAGCGCTCAATTGCAAGCATCGACGCTGGAGTCGTCATGACCGTTCGCAACCTCGACACCCTGTTCGCGCCGAAGTCGATCGCTGTGATCGGCGCGTCATCACGGACGGGAAGTATTGGAGAGATGGTCTGGAAGCGCGCGCTATGTGCTGGATTCACCGGATCGCTATGGCCCGTCAACACGAAGCATGAAACGTTAAACGACGCCCGCGTCTACCCGACTATCGCCGCCTTGCCTGAGTGCGTTGACGTCGCAATCCTTTGTACGCGCCCCGAAACGTGGCCGACGCTCATCGAGGAACTAGGTAGACGAGGAACCAAGGCCGCGGTGATCGTCGGCGAGGCCGATCGGCAAGAGAGATGCTCCCCCGCTAATCAACAAGCTCAGTGGAAAGCAGCAAGTCTTGGCAACAAAGAGTGGACCGCGCGGGCTCTTGCAGCTGCGCGTCCTTACCTGATGCGTATCATCGGGCCATCCAGTCTAGGGGTCGTCACACCCGCCATCGGCGCTTGTCTTGGGGCGCCCGCCTGCAACGTCAAACTGGGAGGGGTCGCCTGGGTATCGGAATCGAACGCGCTAACGAACGGCGTTCTCGGCTGGGCGAACGCACGCGGTCTCGGCTTCTCGAAAGTCATCGCGCTGGGCGACGAGGCCGACGTCGATTCCGGTGACATCCTCGATTTCCTCGCCAGCGATCCCTCCACACGGGCGATCCTGCTTGCCATCGAGAGCGTGAGTTCGGCACGAAAATTCATCTCTGCCGCCCGCGCCGCCGCGCGCAACAAACCCGTGCTGGTCCTGCGCACCGGTCGCGACGATCCGTTCGATCGGCTCTACGGCGCTGTATTTCGCCGCGCGGGTCTGGTGCGCGTCGATTCGCTCGATGATCTGCTCGACGAAATCGAAACACTGGGTATCGGCCGGGTCGCGTCGAGTGACGTCGCTACGTTGATCACGAGTGATCGTGGTGTCGCGGCTCTTGCGCAGGATGCATTCAGCAGCGCGGGAGACGATCTAGCTCACTGGCCTCCCGCCGCGCGCGATGCCATCGCGTCTGCTCTTCCGCGTGCTCATGCCAGCAATCCGCTCCTCCTCGGCGACGATGCCACGCCTGCCGATTTCGGCTCTGCCATCCGCGCACTGGCGGGCCATCGCGAGTCCGGCACAGCGTTTGTCGTGCACGCGCCGACGCACAGTGCGCCCGTGGCGGATGTCGCGCGCGCGTTGATCGACGAGCGCCATCACGCCTATCGCGGATTGCTGGCGTGCTTCTTCGGTTGCGTGGATTCCGCAACGCGCGACGCCCTCCACGCGAACGGCATTCCGGTCCATACGACGCCGCATCGGCTGGCGCGCGCCTTTGCCCGGCTCGTCGATTTTCGACAGGGACGTGAGTTGCTGATGCAGACACCCGATGGTCAGCCGGCCGAGCTTCCGCGAGATCTGCATGCCGCGCAGAACGACATCCGTTCTGCGCTGGCCAATGGCGTTGCCGAACTGGATGCAGAAAGAGCCGCACGCGTACTCGAACGCTTCGGCATTTCGGTCAAACCGGGACCGTCGAACGCGTTGGCGAGCGACGCGGTCGAGATTCAGGCGCGCTTGCTCAACCATCGTGTGTTCGGTCCGGTGTTCGAGTTCAAGGCCGAGGGCGCGCTGGGACTGGCAGATGCACTGCACGAGTTCGCGCTGCCGCCGCTCAACCCAGTCCTGTCGCGAGATCTGGTCATGCGCTCACCGCGCTCGCGTGAGTTGCCTGCAGAGTTGCTGCTCGCAGCGCTTACCGCGCTTTCGCAACTTGTTTGCTATATCGAAGAAATCGTCGCACTTCGACTGGTTCTGCGTGTGACGCGCGATTCCGTCTCCGCGCACGAGCCGCAGCTCACACTCGGTGTGCATCGCAAGCCGCTGGCGATCGTCCCCTATCCGCGGTGCCTCGAGGAGACGCTCGACTGGCGCGGCATGCGCATCACAGTACGTCCGATCCGACCTGAGGACGAGGACGCCCATCGCGCCTTCGTCGCGGCGAATACCGCGGAGGACTTGCGTCTTCGCTTCTTCGGTGCCGTGCGCAGTTTCGATCACTCACAACTCGCCCGCATGACGCAGATCGATTACGACCGGGAAATGGCGTTGATCGTCACCCACGCCGACGATGCGAGCGCCGGGGAAACGCTCGCCGTCGCGCGAGCCATCGCTGATCCGGACAATGAGACAGCCGAATTCGCCGTGGCGGCGCGCTCGGACATGAAAGGCAGGGGCTTAGGCGGGCTCTTGCTCTCGCGCATCATCGACTACGAGAGAAAGCGCGGCACGCGCTGGCTGGTCGGCGAGGCCTTACGCGAGAATGCCGGCATGATCGCGCTTGCGCGTCGTGCCGGATTCGAGTTGACGAAGACCGAGGATCCGGGCGTCGTCGGCTTCAAGATGCGGCTGGGCGTCAAGCCGAACCAGCCGGCTCCGAACTAGGCCGCCAGTTTGTCTCGCGCGTCATCGACCTGCGCGCGCGAGATCGAGAGCTCATCGAGCAATGCTTCGGCATACGAATTTCCCGTTTCCTTCTCGAGCCGCGCAATGGTCAGCGCGCAGCGCGATGTGTCCTTGAGCGTCGCGATGAACGGCTTGACCGACTGTCCCGAGACGAACGCATCGAAAAGCGGCGCGCGAATCTCCTCGGGCAGTGCGCGCGAAGTCCACTGGTACGGCTTGCCGTTGTGCGTCAACTGCGGCGGCAGCGCGCGTTCCTTTTTCGCGGCCGGAATGAGGCCGAAGGTACGCGCTGCTTCGCCGATCTGCTCAGCCGAGAAGAGTTCGTCCGGCGAGATGTCGAACTGCGCGATGTAAGTTTCGATCGATTGCATGGCGGCCGCGCGATCGTCGCGCTTCTTCTGTGCGCGAGCGACAATCTCGCGCAGTTCGTCCGCTTCGTCGGTCGTGATGGTGAAGCTGGCTTGCTTTTGCTGCAGTTCTGAGAAGCGCAGGAATTCGGTATCGGAAAGGAGTTTCGCCATCGGAAATGCGTCGGGTTGAACACGGCAATGCGCCGTCATGACGCCTCGCCTTTTGGAAGGGCCGCCATTCTAACGCGTCGCGCACGGTGCTCAGTCACGCGTCATCGAAAGCGAGGTCGATGCGTCTTTTAGCAAGGCCGTCACCTGTTCGATGGACGGCGCCACGTAGTCGTCGATGCGCCGCATATACGGACAGGTGAGGGCGGCAATCGCCTGGCCTGAAGGTCCAAGTAAGGGAAACGTCACGTCTGTGACGCCGAAACTCTGTTGGCTATCCTTCCTCGAAAAGCCCGCGTCCTGGATCCGCTGGTAGTCGGCTTCCAGCACTGCGCCGTCCACGGTCATCTCACCCTTGACCTTCGTATGTTCGGCGAGCATGTGTTCGCGTTGTTCATCCGTCTGGAAGGCGAGCATCACGCGGCCCGAGCCGGTATCGATCAGACCGACGCGCGCGCCCAGCCGCACCGATATGCCCCAGGTCCCGGGCCCATCCACTTGGGCGATCACCAGCAGATTGCCGCGCTCGTAGACCACGAGATGTACGGACTGCTCGGCGGCGTCGGCGAAACGCTGCATGGCGGGAAGGGCTGCTGCAATCAGCCGGTTCATCGGCGGGTGACGATGTGCAAGTGCATACAGCTTGAGGCTCAGCGAGTAACGATCGCCCTCCGGCGAACGCACGACATATTGACGCGCAACCAGCCTTTCCAGCATTCGATACATCTCGCTCGCATTGCGCCCGAGCCGCTTTGTGATTTCCGCGCGCGTCAGCCCGGACTTCTGCTCAGACAGCAGTTCGAGGATGTCGAGGCCTTTGTCGAGCGCGGGCGCGCGGTAGCGGTCGGCATCGCCGTCCTGGTCGATCGGTTCGGAAGGCATTCTCAATCGGGGTCGGTGTTTTGTATCTGGCGCGTCAGTGTAAGCCGCACGAAGGACGCTCCCATTTCTGACGCGTCCGGGAAATTACTTGCCATTCAAACGCACGGCTTCCTTGACTTCGCATCGTGCGAATATGAATATTACGTTCACTGATGAATAATCGCATCGGGAAAATGATGTCTCGCAGACCGGGCTTACAAGAATTCGACGCACTGCAAGGATTGCCGCGCGCCGTTGCGGCAAAAGGCCTTGGCCGGGACGTCGCGTTCCGCATGTCCTGGCCCGCAGGTTTGCGAGGCGCAGCGCGACAGAGTACTGTGGCGTCTCGCACGGCGGAGAGCGCTTCATACTGAAGGTAATCACCGAGGCTTGCACATGACTGGAGACACCCAGGCTGTTTCGCGCCGGCGCAAGATCGGCCGCACGCCGCTCGAAGTGAGCGCGCTGTCGCTCGGGACCGCGCCGCTCGGCGGCCTGTACCACGAGCTCACTGAAGACGCAGCGCGCGCCACCGTCGACGCCGCCTGGCAAGCCGGCATTCGTTTCTTCGATACCGCGCCGCACTATGGCCACACCAAGGCGGAACATCGTCTCGGCGATGCACTACGGCGCTATCCGCGTGAAGACTTCGTGCTGTCCACCAAAGTCGGACGCCGCTTCGTTCCACGCACAACGCCCGACGACGGCAGCGAAGGCTGGGCCGCACCGCTCCCGTTCCAGGCGATCTACGACTACACGTTCGACGGCATCCTGCGTTCCTTCGAGGATAGCCAGATGCGCCTTGGCATGAAGGACATCGATATCGTGTTGATTCACGACATCGGCCGGGTCACCCATGGCGCAAACAACGCACATTACTGGAAGCAACTGACCAACGAAGGCGGCTTTCGCGCGCTCGACGAGTTGAAGCAGTCGCGCGGCGTCAAGGCGGTCGGGCTCGGCGTGAATGAAGGCGCCGCTGTGCGCGAGATGATGGCCGAGTACGACATCGACTGCGCGCTGCTCGCGGGACGATACACGCTGCTCGAACAGAATACCCTCGACGATCTCCTGCCCGAATGCGAAAAACGCGGCGTCAGCATTCTGCTGGGCGGCGCGTTCAACTCGGGCATTTTGGCGCGCGGGCTCGACGATCAAGCGCATGGCGATCTCAAGTTCAACTACGGCGATGCGCCGAAGGACATCGTCGAGCGTGTCGGCAAGCTCGAGCGCGTGTGCCGGGAGCACGGCGTAGCGCTGTCGACGGCCGCCATCCAGTTTCCTTATGCGCATAAAGTCGTGGCCACGGTGCTGATGGGCGCCCGCACCCCGGATGAAGTGCGTCAGAACGCGGCATCATTTGCGATGCCGGTTCCACCCGCGCTATGGGATGCACTGCGCGCTGAAGGTCTGCTGCGTGCAGATGCGCCGGTGCCGCGATGAACATCGACGCGCATCAACACTATTGGGATCCGGCGCGAGGCGACTACGGCTGGCTCACGCCGGACATGAAGCCGCTCTACCGCGTCTTCGCACCCGATGACCTCACGCCCTTGCGACAAGCAACCGGCATCGCTCGAACGGTCGTCGTGCAGGCTGCGCCGACCGTCGATGAAACACGCTATCTGCTCGATCTCGCCCGCACCGAAGATTCGATTGCCGGCGTAGTCGGCTGGCTGCCGCTCGATTCACCCGATGCCGTGCAGATGATCGACACATTCGCTCGCGAGCCGAAGTTCAAGGCCGTGCGACCGATGCTTCAGGATCTGCCCGACGACACATGGATCGCACACGCGCCACACCCGGCGGCGATCCGTCGATTGATCGATCTCGACCTCGCCTTCGACGCGCTCATCTTCACGCGGCATATTCCGTCGCTGATCGAATTCGTCGAGCGCTATCCGACATTGAGAATCGTCGTCGATCACGCGGCCAAGCCGCCGATCTGCGACGGCATCGAATCCGGCTGGCAGCCCTGGGCCGACGGCATCGCGAGACTGGCCGCATTACCGCAGCAACTTCACTGCAAGATTTCCGGACTCGCGACTGAGGCAAATGCTGGCTGGACCGAAGCCACGCTGAAACCCTATATCGCGCATCTCATCGAACAGTTCGGGTCCGCGCGGTTGATGTGGGGCAGCGACTGGCCGGTGCTCAATCTCAATGGCGACTATGCCGCGTGGCACGCCACGGCAAGCCGTCTGACCGCGCATCTCGACGAAGCCGCGCAAGACGCGATATTCGGCGCAAACGCCAAAGATTTCTATCGACTCTGAAGCGATTCGGAACAAACCCAAACCGGCTCTTATAGCCAAGATGTCTCAAAAACAACTTCGACTGGAGCAGTAGATGGTACAAAGACTGGCAGGCAAGACGGCGCTCATCACGGCGGCGGGACAGGGCATCGGCCTCGCGACGGCCGAGCTTTTCGCGAAGGAAGGCGCACGCGTCATCGCCACCGATATCCGCACGGAGTCGCTCGACGGCAAGCCCTTCGAAGTGCGCAGGCTCGACGTGCGCGACTCGCAGGCGGTCAACGCGCTCGCGCAGGAAATCGGCGCGGTCGACGTGCTGTTCAACTGCGCGGGTTACGTGCATGCCGGCTCGATTCTCGAAGCGACCGAGGAAGACTGGGAGTTCGCCTTCGACCTGAACGCCAAGGCCATGTATCGTACGATCCGCGCGTTCCTGCCGAAAATGCTGGAGAAGGGCGGCGGGTCGATCATCAACATGTCGTCGGCGGCGTCGAGCGTGAAGGGCGTGCCGAACCGCTTCGTGTACAGCGCATCGAAGGCGGCCGTGATCGGCCTGACCAAGTCTGTCGCCGCCGATTTCGTCACGCGCGGCATCCGCTGCAACGCAATCTGTCCCGGCACGGTGGAGTCGCCGTCGCTCAAGGACCGCATCGCGGAGCAGGCCAAGGCGCAGGGCGCCACCGTCGATCAGGTGCAGGCCGCCTTCGTCGCGCGCCAGCCGATGGGACGCGTCGGCCGCGCCGAGGAAATCGCCGCGCTCGCGCTGTATCTGGGCTCGGACGACTCGTCGTTCACGACGGGTCAGATTCACATCATCGATGGTGGCTGGTCGAACTGACCGGTCATCGTTCTTTTTCGAACCAGGAGGATCAACTCAGATGAAGCTGCTTCGTTACGGCCCCAAGGGTCAGGAAAAACCGGGTCTGCTGGACGCCGAGGGCCGGATTCGCGATCTGTCGAAGATCGTCGATGACATCACCGGCGCGACGCTGACCGAGGCGAGCCTGGCGAAACTGCGCGCGGTGGATGTCGCGACGCTGCCGGTCGTCGACGGCAATCCGCGCATCGGACCGTGCGTCGGCCGTATCGGCAAGTTCGTCTGCATCGGGCTGAATTATGCGGATCACGCGGCCGAGTCGAACCTGCCGGTGCCCACCGAGCCGGTCATCTTCAACAAGTGGACCAGCGCGATCAGCGGTCCGGACGACGACGTCGAAATCCCGCGCAACTCGGTCAAGACCGACTGGGAAGTCGAACTGGGCGTGGTGATCGGCAAGGAAGCGAAGTATGTCGACGAAGCCAACGCGCTCGATTACGTCGCGGGCTACTGCGTGATCAACGACGTCTCCGAACGCGAATGGCAGCTCGAACACGGCACGCAATGGGACAAGGGCAAGGGTTTCGATACCTTCGGCCCGATCGGCCCGTGGGTCGTCACGAAGGACGAAATCGCCGATCCGCAGAAGCTCGACCTGTGGCTCGAAGTCGACGGCAAGCGCTATCAGAACGGCAACACGAAGACGATGGTCTTCACGGTCGCGCAACTGGTGGCGTATCTGTCGAAGGTGATGAGCCTGCAGCCGGGCGATGTCATCTCCACCGGTACGCCGCCGGGCGTCGGCATGGGTGTGAAGCCGAACGCGGTGTACCTGAAGGCCGGTCAGACGATGAAGCTGGGCATTCAAGGGCTCGGCGAGCAGACGCAGAAGACGGTCGCAGCCAAGTAAGAGCGGCGCAACGAAAAAAACCTCGCTGCGGCGAGGTTTTCTTCTGGACGACGGGATGAAGGAAGAGTGCGGCTCAGGCGTGAAAAACCGGCTCGCTCGCGACGCCTTCACTGATGCGCGTGATCGTCCCCTGTGCGACGGCGACCAACCGTTCAGCGCCGCCATCGGTGACGAATACATCGCACTGGCAGGTGGCCTGGGTCATGCCGGCATGCACGACGCGCGCACGGGCCATCAGCGTGCCGCTGACCGCCGGGCGCAAGTAGTTGATCTTGTATTCGCCTGTTACGACCTTCGGCCCCAGCCGCAGCGCGCCGGCGAAGGTCAGCGCGTTGTCCACGAGATAACTCACCACCCCGCCGTGTACGAAGCCATGTTGTTGCCTGAGTTCGTCCCTGATGGTCAGACACAGCGTGAGACTCGCTGAATCGACCTGCATCAGTTTGGTACCAAGCAAGGCGCTGAACGGTTGCGCATTCAGCGCACCGCGCGCGATATCGACTATTTCGGCCATTCGGACACTCCTTGGGTGGGTTCGGTGCCGTCCTGCAAAGACAATAGAAAGCGATCGCGCGCACTGCAAGAAACTCCTGCAAATATTGTGCAATGGAGCGTTCGGACCGCGTGACGCGCGGCTTAGACGATGCCCCGTCAAAGCCGCAGCGATCTCCGCATTCGCGTAGACAGCCGGTACCGCAAACGATTCAAGGTTTCCGAAGGCATTGCCGTAAACCCTCACTGTTCCCGCTCGGGCGGGTGTGATTTCGCAAATTCGGAGTGCGGGTGATGTTCGCAAGGATCAAGGTTTCAACGGGTTTGCTGGCGGTACTCGTGGTGTTCTGTCTCTTTCAGCTGGTCACCGAAGGGCTCGGTTTCTGGTCCCTCTCACGCACGCATGACGATGTCGGCAGTCTTTCCGACATCGCGCTCAAGCAGGTCAATGCAGTCAACCAGACCACGCAGCATCTGATGGATGCGCGTATCAACCTGTCTCGCGCCGGCACCCGCATGGTGCGCGGCGGCAGCGAGCCGACGGACATCGTGCAGCACGCGCGCGAACAGATCGCGGCGGCGGACAAGTCCTTCAACGCGTTCCTGAATGCGCCCAAGACGGGCGATGAGAACGTCGCACGCTCGACCGCGCTGCAAGGCAAGTACGCGGAGTATGCGAAGGCGCTGTCGGAGCTCGCCCAGTATCTCGACGCGGGCAACATCCAGGCGTTTCTGGATCAGCCCACGCAAGGCTTTCAGGACCACTATCTCGCGGAACAGCAAAATTTTGTCAATTTCGGCGATGAAGCCGGGCGCGCCTATCTCGCGTCAATCGACACGCGCTATGCATGGTTTCGCGCAGTTGGCATCGTGATTCTGGTGGCGCTCGTGGCCGGCATCGCGCTGACGCACGTGGCGCTGCGCCGTGGCGTGATCGCGCCGCTGGAGGAAGCGGGACGGCACTTCGAACGCATCGCGAACGGGCGTCTGGATGAACGCATCGAGCGCGGCGGCAACAACGAAATCGGCCGGCTGTTCGCCGGACTCGCGACGATGCAGGCGAGCGTCGCGAGCACGGTCAAGGCGGTGCGCGCGACGTCGGATTCGATCAACCTCGGCGCCGACGAAATCGCGAGCGGCAACGCCGATCTGTCCGCGCGCACCGAAAACCAGGCGGCCTCGCTGGAGGAAACGGCATCGAGCATGGAGGAGCTGACCGCCACGGTGCGGCAGAACGCCGAGCACGCGCGCGAGGCCAACACGCTGGCGGGTGAAGCGCTCCAGGCAACCTCGCGCGGTTCGAGCGTCGTGGATGATGTCGTCGAGAAGATGCGCGGCATCGCGTCCAGCTCGGACAAGATCGCGGAGATCATTTCCGTCATCGACGGTATTGCCTTCCAGACCAACATCCTCGCGCTGAACGCGGCCGTCGAGGCGGCGCGCGCGGGCGAACAGGGGCGCGGTTTCGCGGTCGTGGCCGGAGAAGTGCGCGGACTGGCGCAACGCTCGGCTCAGTCGGCGAAGGAAATCAAGGCGCTGATCGGCGAGTCGGTGGCGCAGGTGAGCGACGGCTCGATGCTCGTCGAACGCGCGGGCGCGGCCATGCGCGACGTGTCGGCGTCGATTTCACGCGTGACGCAGATGATGGCGGAGATCAGCGCGTCGTCGCTCGAACAGAGTGTCGGGATCGAGCAGGTCAACCAGGCCGTCACGCAGATGGACGAAATGACCCAGCAGAACGCCGCGCTCGTCGAGCAGGCGGCCGCCGCTGCGTCGTCGCTGCATGAGCAGACGCGGCAGCTCAAGGCGGCGGTGTCGGTGTTCCAGCTCGCCTGAGCCAGAGCCCCGAAGCCCGGAACGGGCCGCGTCCGTCAGTCAGTCAAGGCCGCGTATGACGTCGCGAGGTGATACGGCGTCGTCGACGGCATCTCGGCGCGAACGATCTCTCCCTGCGCCGAGCGGGCTTCTACCCAGCCCTTGTCATGCAGGAAGCGCGCGCCGAAGCGCGCGATCTGCTCGCCGGGCGCATCGCCGCGCGTGGCCAGCGCGCGCAGATGTTCGGTCTGGGCCCAGATGCGCTGGGTACCGTCGATCACGCGGCCGCTTTCGTCGATGGCCGCGCACACGCCGCCAGTCACCGAATCCACGCCGTGACGTTGTGCGAATTCGAAGGCGCGCACGAGTCCTTCGTTGAGCCCGGCCGCCTCGAACGCCTCGTGCCGGCTCCCCAGCGCCAGAAAATACCATTCGAATTGATGACCCGGCTCCAGCCGGTTGCCCGGTGCGCCCATCGGCAATTCGGCGATCGAGCCGCTCGGCGCATGCACGAACGCGTCAGCGACCGAGCGTGCGAGTTGCAGGAGCCGCCGGTCGTAGGCGGCGTCGCCAGTGGCTTCGCGCGCGGCGAGCCACGCTTCCGCGAGATGCATCAGCGGATTCTGCAACGGGGTTTCGAGCGTGGCGCCGAAGTCCTCGGCGAGCACCGCGTTCAGCAGATCGCCGCCGCTCGAAAAGCGCGCTTCGATCAGACGTGAGGTTTCGTCGAGCAGCGCGAACGCGTCGGCCGAGCCGCTGCGCTTCGCATAATGCGCGCACGCGAAGACTACGAATGCATGCGTGTAGAGATCCTTTTGGCGCTCGAGCGGCGCGCCGTTCGCGTCGACGCTGTAGAACCATCCACCATTTCGCCGGTCCAGAAAATAGTGTCGTAGCGCTTCGAATAGCGTGGCGGCATGCGCGAGGTCGCCGGCGTCCGTGAAAGCGAACAGTTGCCGCGCGCAGGCCATCGCGCGATACCGCTTGGGCGGCAGCGGCGCATGGTCGTGCGCCGCGACGGCTTCATACGCCAGGCCGAGCGCGGCGTTGAAGCCAGGACCGCGCCATATCGGCAGCACGACGTCCGCGTAATGCGCGCGCAGCGCGGCGGCGGAGTCCGGGCGCACTGCTTGCAGCGGCGATTGAGCATTGGACTGCGCGTTGGTTTGCTGATCCTGCATGGATAGACTCGGATGGACCCAGGGGACGCGCCCTTGCTCGAGGCGCGCAGCACGGAAGCATAGCAAACGAGCGTGGAGCCGACTCGTTCCCGTGACGGCACCTTAGGCTTTGGAAAAAAGAGGAGGTCACTAACATGCTGGGCAATATTGAAATCATCTCGCGGCTCGTGATGGCGGCGGCGCTCGGCAGCGTCATCGGCTTCGAGCGCGAAAGGCTCTCGTGGGCGGCGGGATTGCGTACGCACATGCTCGTGTGCGTCGGCTCGGCGCTGATCATGATCGTGTCGGCCTACGGTTTCGAGGAAGCCTTGAAGGGCGATCACGTCGTGCTCGATCCCTCGCGGGTCGCGGCACAGGTGGTGTCGGGCATCGGCTTTCTCGGCGCAGGCTCGATTCTCCTGCGCGGCGAGATCGTGCGCGGACTGACCACGGCGGCGAGCCTGTGGTCGGTGGCGGCCATCGGGCTGGCGGTGGGCGGCGGGCTGTACACGGCGTCGATCGCGGCGACGGCGATCATCCTCATCATTCTCGCGGGCATCAAGCCGCTGGAACGGCGCTTCATCAGCGTCAAGCAGCGCCGGCAACTGACGATGCTGGTCGAGCGCGGCTCGCTGACGTTTCATGGACTGCACGAAGCGCTAGGCCCCGGCAGCGTGCGCGTGAAGCAGTTCGTCGTCCAGCAGAGCGACGATTCGCCCGATCTCGATGAAGTGCGCGTGGAGCTGTCGCGTGCATCGTCGATGGAATATCGAGCGATCTGCGATCGCTTGCGGCATCTCGACGTCGTGCGCGAATTTCGCGAGGACGATGCCAGCTAATTTGCCTGAGGGATGCAGACGGCGCTCCGCCGCGTGAGACAATGCGGCCTCTCGAAGAATTCGCCGCGACCGCCGGACCGCCGTGCGTCCAGGGCCGCGGCCTTTCGAACCTATGCCAGATTCCGCTGCAAACAAAACGCCTGACCCGCTCCCGGGCGACGCCGCCGGACGCGCCGTTCCGCGACAGGAGCCTGAGCCGCCGGTCAGACACGACGGCGTCGACCTCGAAAAGAAACTCGCCCGCGCGGCGCGCTCCGCGCAGCGTCTCGCGCAACTGAGCGATGGCGCGCGCAATGGCGAAACGCTCGACCTGTTCGCCGAAGACGCCGAGCGCGCGCATCTTCAGGCACTGAATACCGACATCCGTCAGGGCACGTTCGAAGGCTTCGAGCTGCCTGAGGTGTTTCTCGCCGCGGTGCAGTCGAATCACGCGGTGTCGCCGTCCGAGGCGGCCGCGAAACGGGCGTCGAAGACGAACGTGGCGCCGGTCGAACCGGTGCAAGGTCTCTTCCAGGACGAAGCGCCGCCGTCTCCTTCCAGCGATAGCGACGGCACGGAGCCCGTGAAATCCTGCGCGCTCGCCGCCGCCGTGCCGCGCGCGGCGAGCGTGAGTTGCGTTGCGCTCGACGAGCACGGCGCCGGCGAGGCGTCGCAGCCGGTGCAATCTTCCGAAGCGCCTGTCGAGATGCCGCTGCAGGTTAAGGCCGGCGCCGAGCCTGAGCTTGACCGTGCGCGTGCCGCGGCGTTCGCCGACACGGTGGACGCGCTTCATGCCGTGATGATCGAACAGCGCATGTCAGCGACCGCGCACGCGCGCCGGATGAAGACGATGTTGTCGATCATCGTCTGCGTGATGCTCGTGACGGTGGCGACCGGCATCGTGCAAACGGTGCTGCTGGTGCACATGGGCCGCGACGGCAAATTGCAGCAGGACCGCATGGAGCAGCTGATGCTCAACCAGCAGGCGACGCTTGCCTCTCTTTTCGATACCGATTCGGACACCGTCAGCCTGCGCCACAACGCGTATGCGCGCGATCCGTACGACGGCAATGCCTCGCCGGTCCAGCCGGTGAGCGCGGTCAGCCCGCAGTCCGCGCCCGGAAAGCACGCGCGTTCGGCGCACCATCACGCCGGTTCGACGGCACACTGATCCACTGCCTTCTTGCTTCATCGGCATGCACTGCGGCGGCGTGTCGCGTTTTCGCGCGTTCAGACGCCGAAAGGCGGTCGCACGGGCGTTCGCGGACTGTCCCCACATTCGGGCACGCGCAACCACGCCCTCAAATCGGTAAAATGTAGAAAAACTACAACAAATTTCTTCAAAAATGCTGCGTCGCACTAGAAATGAATAAGGGCAAACCCTATAATGCGTGCTAAGGGAAAACCCTTTAACGCTAACCGGAGCCAGACATGAGCTACCTCTTCGCCCTGCTGCAAAAATTTGTTTCGCTGTTCGAATCGCCGAACCTTCCGCTGGATAAAGACTACTCGTATCAAGCACGTTTCCGTGATTCGGAGCGTCAGCGCAAGGCACGCGGCACGGCTTTCGGCATTCGCCTGTAATGCGTCGCTGACGGCGGCGCGGGAAACACAACACAAGCAACATACGACGGCCCTCTGCCGTACGACCCGCCCGCCAAGTCACCGCTTCATGTAGTTTTTCTAGCATCTTCTCGCCGTTCCCCATGCGCCTCCTGCGCGCAATCGCATCGTCTCTCCTTTCGTCTGTCTGACGTCTACCCGGCAACTCGCCTGCATCGTCAACACGCATCCGGACTTGTCCTGACGCGACACGCAAAAATACCCGAGCAGTTTCATGCCGCTGGCGGCAAAGCCTTATCCAGCAAGGTCCCGACGAGCATTGAGACCATTCGGCCTTATTCCAGTGTCGTATTTCCACATGTGCCTGTCGCAATTAGTCGGCTGACGTGACTTTTTTCTGGCAACTATGTATGCACAGCGCGGACGCACGTCCGCCCCGCCAGGAGAGACTCGATGAATTCCCCCAAAGTGGTAGTCGAGGGACTGTGCAAGGTTTTCGGCAACAGTCCCAAGCAAGCGCTCGACATGCTGGCCGGCGGTGCGACGAAGGAAGAAGTCTTCAAGCGCACCGGGCAGATCGTCGGCGTCCATAACGTCTCGTTCGACGTCCAGGAAGGCGAAATTTTCGTGCTGATGGGCCTCTCAGGCTCCGGCAAATCCACCCTGATCCGCCTCATCAACCGGCTCGTCGAACCGACCGCCGGCAAAGTGCTGATCGACGGCCGCGACGTGGCCGCCGTGCGCCGCTCGGAACTCACCGAACTGCGCCGCAAGGACATGAGCATGGTGTTCCAGTCCTTTGCACTGATGCCGCAGCGCACTGTTCTTTCCAACGCCGCATTCGGCCTCGAGGTCGCGGGCGTCGGCAAGAAGGAGCGCGAAACACGGGCGATGACCGTGCTCGAACAAGTCGGCCTCGCGCCGTTCGCCCAAAAGTTGCCTGCGCAACTATCGGGCGGCATGCAGCAGCGCGTGGGACTGGCGCGCGCGCTGGCGGTGAATCCCTCGCTGATGATCATGGACGAGGCCTTCTCCGCGCTCGATCCGCTCAAGCGCAAGGAGATGCAGAACGTGCTGCTCGATCTCCAACGCGAGCAGCGCCGCACGATCCTGTTCGTGTCGCACGATCTCGAAGAGGCGATGCGCATCGGTACGCGCATCGCGATCATGGAGGGCGGCCGCGTGGTGCAGATCGGCACGCCGCAGGAAATCATCACCAACCCCGCCGACGACTACGTGGAGGCCTTCTTCGAGGGCATCGACACGAGCCGCTATCTGACGGCGGGCGATCTCATGCAGACCGACGCCGTGCCGCTCATCAAGCATGCGCCGCAGATCGACGCGTCGAGCGTGGCGGCGACGCTCAACGGCAGCGCGGACTACGCGTTCGTGATGGACGGCGAGCGCCGCATTCGCGGTTTCGTCGGCCGCGACGGCAATGGCAATGCGGTGCCGCAGATCAATCCCATCGAGTGCATTGAGCGCGGCATGGCTCTCGACGATGTCGTGAACCGCGTGGTTGCGAGTCCGGCGCCGCTGCCGGTCGTCGATGCCGACGGCTTCTATTGCGGTTCGATCAACAAGGCCAACGTTCTGAAGGTCCTTACGCACCATCGAGGTTCCCATGTCTGAAATCATTCCGCTTGGCAGTTGGGTGGACCACGGCGTCCACTATCTCCTCGATCACGACGCGAAGACCTTCGATTCGATCGGCAAGGTCATCGAAACCTTCGCCGCGGCAGTCGAGCATGGCCTGCAGGCCATTCCGATGTGGCTGATGATCGCCATCTTCGTGGGCATTGGCCTGTGGCGGGTCGGCTGGCGGTTCGCGGCGTTCGTGCTGGCCGCGCTGCTGCTGATCTACGCGACCAACTTCTGGGATCAGATGGTCATTACGCTGGGCCTCACGTTGTCATCGACCTTCATCAGCCTGCTGCTCGGCATTCCGCTCGGCATCTGGACTTCGAAGAGCCGGACGGTCGAGATGATCGTGCGTCCGGTGCTCGACCTGATGCAGACCATGCCGGCGTTCGTCTATCTGATTCCGGCAGCGATGCTGTTTGGCCTGGGCCGCGTGCCGGGGATTCTCGCCACCGTGATCTTCGCGATGCCGCCTGCCGTGCGTCTCACGTCGCTGGGCATCAAGCATGTGAACCGCGAGATCGTGGAAGCCGGCCAGGCCTTCGGCTGCACGCCGTGGCAGCTGCTCTACAAGGTGCAGGTCCCGAACGCGCTGCCGTCGATCATGACCGGCGTGAACCAGACCATCATGATGGCGTTGTCGATGGTGATCATTGCGTCGATGGTGGGCGCCGGCGGTCTCGGCAACGACGTGCTGGCGTCGATCCAGCGCCTCGACATCGGCCTGGGCTTCGAGAGCGGCTTGTCCGTGGTGTTGCTGGCGATCATCCTGGACCGCATCACGGAAAGCTTCGGCCGCTCGCCCGGCATGGCGCGCGCTCCGTTGTTCGCCGGTCTCAAGAGCGTGATGAAAGTGCGCCGCACGCCGGCGACCCAACAAAGCTGAGAGGCTGGTGCATGAAGCGCGACGCGATCGTCCCGGCGGCTGTGGATTCACCGTTGTCCAATCTCGCGCACTTCGGCTTCGTGACGCTTCCGAACTTCTCGATGATCGCATTCACGAGCGCGGTCGAGGTGTTGCGCATGGCCAATTACGTGGGCCGTGCGCAGCATTATCGATGGTCGATCATCACGCCGGACGGCGAACCCGCGCGCGCCAGCAACGGCATCACGGTCAAGCCGGCCACGACGATCGACGAAACCGGCATGCCCGATGTGCTGATCGTCTGCGGGGGCTGGCAGGTCGCCGATTACGTCGACGACAAGGTGATCGGCCTTCTGCAGCGCGCGCATGAGGCGGGCATTCCGCTGGGCGGCATCTGCACCGGGCCGTACGCCTTGCTGGCCGCGAAGCTGCTGGACGGCTATCGCTGCACGCTGCACTGGGAAGACATGTCGCCGGTCAACAAGCGCTTCCCGCACGTGCGTTTCGCTGACGAACTGTTCGTGATCGATCGGGACAGACTGACCTGCACGGGCGGCACCGCGCCGCTCGACCTGATGCTCAATCTCGTCGGCATGCGGCTGGGGCAGGCGCATGCGGCGCAGGTATCGGAACAGTTCATCGTCGAACGGATACGCGGCTCGACGGACTATCAGCACATTCCCGTCGATGCCCGCGTGGGCTTCTCGCGCGCCGAACTCGTGGAAGTGGTGCGGCTGATGGAGGCGAACATCGAAGAGCCGCTCTCGCTCGAAGAGCTTGCGCGGCTCGTGCATCTGTCGCAGCGGCACTTGCAGCGCATGTTCAAGATGTTCCTCAGCGTCTCGCCGACGCATTACTACCTCACGCTGCGGCTGCGTCGCGCGCGCGAATTGTTGCGCAACACGGATGCGTCGATTGCACGTGTGACGAGCGTGTGCGGATTTCATTCGCCTTGTCACTTCAGCAAGGCGTATCGCGCGCAGTTCGGGCATGCGCCCAGCGTGGAGCGGCGGCTCTCGGCCTAGCGCGTCCATTGTCTGAATTATTCTGTTCCGCGCCGGTTCGTGACGGGCCGCGCGCGGGCTGACTTGCGTCCTGATGAAGCTGAGAGAGAGGAAAAACATGAAGCGTTTGTGGATCGCGTCGCTCGCTGCGGCGATGCTGGCGGGTGTGAGCGTGGCGCACGCGGCCGAGCCTGCGGCGTGCAGGAACGTGCGCTTTGCCGATGTCGGCTGGACCGATATCGCGGCGACGACCGGACTCGCATCGACGATCCTGCAGGGCCTCGGCTACAACCCGACGAAGACGATCGCCTCGGTGCCGATCACGTTCGCGGGCGTGAAGAGCAAGCAGATCGACGTGTTCCTCGGCTACTGGTCGCCGACGATGGATCCGATCATCGATCCGTTCAGGAAGAACAATCAGGTGAAGGTGCTGGCGACGCCGAATCTCACGGGCGCGAAGTACACGCTGGCGGTGCCGGACTATGCGTATCAGGCGGGCATTCGCAACTTCAACGATATCGCGAAGAACTACGACAAGCTCGACGGCAAGATCTATGGCATCGAGCCGGGCAATGATGGCAATGCGCTGATCAAGAAGATGATCGATTCGAATCAGTATGGACTTGGCAAGTTCAAGCTGGTGGAATCGAGCGAGGCGGGCATGCTGGTCGAGGTGAATCGCGCGATTCGCGAGAAGAAGCCGATCGTATTTTTGGGCTGGGAGCCGCACCCGATGAACGTGCAGATGAAGATCGACTATCTCTCGGGCGGCGATGAGGTCTTTGGTCCCAATTATGGCGAGGCCAAGGTGCTGACCGTGACGCCGACGGATTACGATTCGCGTTGTCCGAATGTCGCGAAGCTGGTTTCCAATCTGCAGTTCACGACGGATATCGAGAATCACGTGATGCTGCCGATCATGAACAAGACCGATGCGAACAAGGCGGCGCGCGAGTGGCTGAAGGCCAATCCGACGGTGCTGGACAAGTGGCTTGCGGGTGTGAAGACGTTCGACGGGAAGGACGGGCTGCCGGCGGTGAAGGCTTATGTAGCGGGGGCGAATTGAGTTACAGGGCTTTGTTGGCCTTGATGTCGAAGGCGGCAGTGACCGCGCCCATGCTGCCGCCTTGAGCGTTTTGCACGACGTATTCCTGTTTTATTTTCGCGAAGGACAGGCCGACGCTTTCGATGGCGTAGCCGGCGTCGGCGGATGGGTGGACCTTCGTGATCAGCACGTCTTCCATGGTGATCCGGAAGTATTCGAGGGCCGTGCCGCCGGCCTTGCGCATGATGAGTTCCGCTTTGGGTATGTGCTTGCCGGTGGCGCTGTAGAGGAACAGGTTGGGCGATGCGCGGTCGATCTCGTGCTTGAATTCGAGGCCGGAGAAGGATGCTTTGCCGGAGCCTCCGCCTGAATTGACGTGCATCGAGGAGGGTTGGGAGACGGTCCATTCCCAGAAGATCACCTGAATGGCTTTGGGATGGGTTTTGTCCTGCGATTCGCCGTCGATGCCCTGGAGTTTGAGGAGGATGTCGGAGTGCATGGTGGTGGGGTTTAGGGTGATTGGAAGGGGGGTTATTGACGTCGGCTGCGGACGATGCGGGTGATCAAGCGGTAGGCCAGCCATAGGGCCAGGGCTGAGAAGATCCAGCTGAGGACCAGGGCGAAGAGGCCGCAGAAGGCGCCGATGGTGTCAGGATCCTTTTCATCGCTATAACCAAATGCATCCAGTGCGAATCTGACGATCCTATAAATCCATAGCGGACACCCTTGAGCGTGAGCATCGATATAACGAAAGACAACGATGCCGAGTTCGTACGACAGTATGAGCCAGAGCGATATGAGAAGGGCTTGGCGGAGCAAGCGCTTCGTTGTGAAATGGTCAAGCTTGCCCATCGCCAATTTCTGAGCGACTGCGAACGATTCGGACGATCAATCGATACCCGATCAGCAAGACCATCGCCACGAATATGCAGCAGAGGACTAGCGCGAAGAGGGCACACAAGGCGCCGATAGTCTCAGGCTCCTGCACGTCTTGGTAACCGAAAATCTTGAGCGCAAAGCGAACAGTCCATTCAATCCATCCCGGCGCCTCTTCAACGCGCGTGTTGAGGTATCTAAAAAGGAAGACGCCGAGTTTGTACGAAAGTACTAGCCAAAGTGAGACCTGAAGGGCTAGCCAGAGGATTCGTTTCATCGAACTTCCACTACACCGTAGGCCTTATGCGGTGAGCCCGGGATAGAAACAGTCGGTGGACCCGAACGGATGAATTTTCTCAGTCTCTCGAAATCCTTTTCGTCCACAACGGTAATGCACCCCTCACTCAAACCGCCGAAACCGTTTGGATGCAGTCTGAAACTGCCACGCGTGACTCCATTGACAATGGTCTCGTCGCCGGTTTTGGGATTCCACAGGGTGAACCACTTAGCATGGTCGTTGCCAAACCCGTATTTCGCCACTAGGTCACGAGTTCGTCCCAAGCGACCGCCTGCCTGTCGATCGATTATGTAGTAGCGATCAGGCGGAATTGGCCCAATGCCTTGAAGCGCAACAGCGTCAGGATTGTCTCGACCAATATCTTTGCCCGAATAAGCCTCAATGGAACCAAAGCCTGTGCACTCGAGGTCGGAGAAAACCTGTCGATTGAGTTTGAATACACAGCTGACTGGCATTGATTTTCCAAGAACGCGTTGAAGAGATGCCAAACACTGGAGTACGAAAAGTTAGCGGTGGATTACCGTTCAGTGTGAAAACTTATGTAATAAATCGAGAAATGACACGTGTCTAATGCTACCAACGGCAACACTTATTAGGAGCTGACAGTCATCATCGGCGATTTGCTGTTTCGGCGCACGGTTTCAAATCAGTCGGCAACTAGAGTGCACCAATACGCATGGGAAGTCTGGCTTATCAACTATTCTGAATGACTCGAACAATCGATCGAAAAATAAGTAGCAAGGTCATTGCCACGAAAATGCGGCAGAGCACGAGCGCGAACAGGCCGCAAGCGGAGCCGACGGTTTCCGGATCCCGCACATCACTGTAGCCGAATGAATCGAGTGCAAAACGCACGCTCCGTTCGATCCATTCCGGGCACGCTTCAATATGGGCGTCGATATAACGGAGAAGGAAGATGCCCAACTTGTAGGAAAGAAAGAACCATAGCGAAATCAAGCCTATCGTCTTTAGAGTGCGCCTTCTCTTCATGCCGCTTATTCGAGTCTCTTTTTTTCACTGACATCCGCAATCCCTTTCGTAAAAGCGCACAACGCCAGCGCAGTGAGGAAGACGTGCCAGCCCCAGAGATTGAATATGCCGTCGATTCGGGCGAGTGCGGGTGATCTCGTGTCGTAGCGCATGGTTACTCTGTCGCCTACCTGGAACTTGCGCCACGTACTGCTTCCCGCGACCGAAAGGCGCTCGCCGGTGACGGTGGTAAATGCAACGTCGGGCTTATGATTTCCCGCGCGCAGACGAAGCACCACGCCCTCAGCAGTTTGCGAATGCCGATACCAGTCGATTTCCGGATGTAGAAATGGCAGTTGTATGAGCAATACGACTGCTCCCGCAAGCAATGGCCCGAATCGAAGACGTCTTGTTGTCACGCTGCGTCCGACCCGAGCATACACAGGGTATAGTCGAAAATGCTGTCTCCAAGCTTCGCGAAACATGGAAGGTTGTAAATCAAAAAAGGCCTACGATCAACAGAAGGGAGGGTACGGATTGCCACGAGCAGCACGCAATCCGCCTCACCTGAAACCCCTCAAAGTTGGTAATCCTCCTCAGCTTGTAGTCGCTCCCTTGCGTTGCCGCCTGCGACGCCAGAATCTGCAAGCCAGCACATAGGCTGCACTCAACATAACCCCCACCACAATCCAGCTGGCCACGAACGTAGCCAAGTTGGCGATTGTGGATATATCTTCGGGATCGCTGACGTCCGAATGCGTAAGCTCAATCCCGAAGCGAATGGTGTCATCCAGCCAGTCTGGCATCTCTGGCGTTTGCCGGATGATGAAGACCGCCAGCCAGATGCCCGCGCGATAAGTGAGGCCGATAAAAATCAAAGCCAGTGTGACCCTGAACAGAACTCGCCTCATCTCACTTCAACCGTGCCATATGAATTAAGGGTCGTGCCGGGAATCTGAATCTGTCCGGGCGTCTTCCGGATGAAACGTTGAAGATATTCAAATTCAGCAGAATTGACGACGGTGATACAACCTTCGCTGAGTCTGCGATCGCCAGCCGGGTGAAGCCGGAAAAGCCCACGCTTTATGCCGTTTATCATCGTGGTGTCGCCAGTTCGAGGATTCCAAAGCGCGAACCATTTCGAGTGATCGGTCGAGCCCATAGCTTCGGCGATCCAGTCACGCGCGAAGCCGAGCGTGCCCCCGGATTGACGGTCGATCAGGTAGTAGACTCCAGGTGGTATTGGTCCGATTCGGGGCCTGTCGCTTAGCTGCGGATTGTCGCGACCTTCCAGCCTGCCAGAAAACGCCTCGACAGTTCCATAGCCATCACACACGAGCGTTGAAGTTTCCTTGCCATTGAGCGTGAAAGTGCACCATACCGGCATCCGCAGGCTCCTCAAATGTGAGCGAACACAAGAAGAAACCAAACAGTACCGCTATCCCGTCTTCCAATGCATGGCATTTTGTAAAACAAAAATGCCCCCGATCAACAAAATCGAGGGCATATAAGACTGCCATCAACAACAAGCAAATCGCCCTAACTCCGATAATCCGTCCTCGCCCCACCTTCAATCATCCTCAACGCCGCTTCCCACTGCATGCGCGTAATCCCCTCCGATTCATCCCTCCGATATTGCGAAGCCGTCACTTCGCAAACCTTCTCCGAAGGCCAGTTCAATTCCCCGCCTCCCGCCAGCGCCCGGAGTTGAATCTCACAAGCCCGTTCAAGAAAATACATCTCCTGAAACGCCTCCGGAATCGACTTCCCGCAGGTCAGCAATCCATGATTGCGCAGGATCATCGCGTTATGCGAACCCAGATCATTCACCAGCCGATCCCGCTCGGCCAGATCCAGCGCAATCCCTTCATAGTCGTGATAAGCCAGATGCCCGTAATACTTCAACGCATGCTGGCTGATCGGCAGCAGGCCGCGCTTCTGTGCCGATACCCCCGCACCCGCCGCCGTGTGCGTATGCACGACGCACGCCACATCGTGACGCGCCATGTGAATGGCCGAATGAATCGTGAAGCCCGCCGGGTTCACGCGATAGCGCTCCGGGTCGTCGCGGGCGCCGGGCTCGACCGGCCGTCCTTCGCTGTCGATGCGCACCAGGTCCGACGCGCGCATCTCGTCGAACAGCACGCCATAGCGGTTGATCAGAAAGTGATGGTCCGATCCCGGCACGCGCGCACTGATGTGCGTGAAGATCATGTCGGTCCAGCGAAAATGCCCGATCACGCGATAGAGCGCCGCAAGATCGCAACGTACCTGCCATTCTTCCTGCGAGTATCCGTGAGTCGCCATGCCGTTCCTCCTTGGTGTGATGAGCCGCGGAAAACGTGAACCAAGTACTCTGACGGCGCTCTACAGCGCCTGGGCGCGGCCCGGGAAAGTCTCGTCGTAATCCATCGATTGCTCGGCGGCCTCCGCGTTCTGTGAACCGCCTTGCTCGCGATACATCATCGGCGGCACGCCGAACTGCTTGCGAAACTCGCGGCCGAGATGCGAGGCATCCGAGAAGCCGCAGCTCGACGCGATATCGGCCACCGTCTTGTCCGAACTCGTCAGCAGCCATGCCGCCGTGCGCAGCCGCACCTGCTTCGCATACGCTTGCGGCGCCTTGCCCGTCTCCGCCTTGAAAAGACGCTCGAGCTGGCGCGTCGACATGTCGAGCTTGTGGGCCAGTTCGTCCAGCGTCAACGAACGCCCGACGTGCTGTTCCATCAGCAGGATCGCACGTTTGACTTTCGGATGCGTCGCCGGCGCGAGACCGGGCGGATGCGGCTGCGGCGCGTTGCCTTTCTGCATGTCGTCGACGAGCAGGATGCGCAACGCCTTTTGCACCGTCGCCGTCTCGAAGTGGCGCAGCAGAATGGCCGCGGCCACGTCGATGGAAGCGCGCCCGCCCGAACACGTGATGCGCCGCCGGTCGATCACGAACAGCCGGTCCGCGACCAGCGCCTGTTCATCCGCATGCGGAAAGCGCTCGACGAAGTCCCAGTAGTGAAACCAGCTCACGCAGATGCGGTGTCCTTCGAGCACGCCGGCGCGCATCATCGAGAACACGCCCGTACACATGCCGACGATGGTCGCATCCGCCGCGGCTGCGCGGCGGATGAACTGCAGCGTGGCATCGCTCGTCGCCGGACCGGAATGCAGCAGGCCGCCGACCACCACCACGTAGTCGAACGGCTCGGCTTGCTCATAGGTTTCCCACGGCGTGATCTGGATGCCGCAGCTTGCGCGGACCGGCGCCAGCGTCTCGCCGATCACGCTCCAGGAGCAGCGCACCGGGCGGCTGAAGTCGCCTTCGTCGGCGGAGAGGCGCAACAGGTCGACGAAACCGGAGAACGCGGTCAGCGTGAAGTTCGGCAGCAGGATGATGCCGAAGCGGATACGCGATTTCGATTGACCGTCGATGGACAGCGGTGGAAGGGACTCTGCGGGGTTCATGCGCGTGACGTGCGGCGGCTCGAAGTTATCCGGCGAGCATATCACTCGCGCGCGGCGCGCGGCACCCGCGTCAGAAAACGCGCAGGCCGCTCCGGAACCTAGGGATTACACCGATGCACGCGCGCTGACGCCGCCATCCCATTTCGACGGCGTTTTTGTTCTATCGAGTCTTTTTGCGGTTTGGTGCAATGAGCGCCATACCGAAAGCACGCACGCGCCCGTCGCGCCGCGCCCAGTCAAAGCCAAGCAAAGGGACTCGCTCATGAACGTCAGCGTCTTCGATCTGTTCAAGATCGGCATCGGACCGTCGAGCTCGCATACCGTCGGACCGATGATCGCGGCGTGCCGGTTCGCGTCCCACATCGAGGACGCCAATCTGCTCGCCTTCGTCACGCGAGTGCGCGTCGAGTTGTTCGGTTCGCTCGGCGCGACCGGCAAGGGCCACGGCACTGACAAGGCCGTGCTGCTCGGCCTCGAAGGCAATCTGCCCGATCTGATCGATCCCGACGTGATCGCGCCGCGCCTCGACGCCATCCGCAAGAGCAAGCGCCTGATGCTGCTCGGCAAGCACGAAGTGATGTTCGAGGAGCGCGAGCACATCGGCTTCTATCGCAAGCTGATGCCGGGCGCGCCCGGTTCGAGCATCGTGCATCCGAACGGCATGCGCTTCCAGGCGTTCGACGACAACGGCCAGTTGCTCGTCGAGAAGGAGTATTACTCGGTCGGCGGCGGCTTCGTCGTGAATCGCGAGGGCGATCGCGTCAACGGCCTGCGCGCGGGCGGCACGGTGCCGCATCCGTTCCGCACCGGCGACGATCTCATGCGCGTCTGCCGTGAAACCGGTCTCTCCATCGCCGAAGTGACGATGCAGAACGAATGCGCGAGCCGCAGCGAAGCCGAAGTGCGCGAAGGCATGCTGGCCGTGTGGCGCGTGATGGCCGCGTGCGTCGAGCGCGGCTGCAAGGAGCGCGGCGAGCTGCCCGGTCCGATGCACGTGAAGCGCCGCGCGGCGGACCTGTCCGCGTCGCTGCGCTCGCGCTCGGAAGAGTCGCTGCGCGATCCGCTGTCGATGCTCGACTGGGTCAATCTCTACGCAATGGCCGTGAACGAGGAAAACGCCGCGGGTGGCCGCGTCGTCACCGCGCCGACCAACGGCGCCGCCGGCGTGATTCCCGCCGTGCTGCACTACTACGTGAAGTTCATGCACGGCGCGAACGACGAAGGCATCGTGCGCTTTCTGCTGACGGCTGCGGCCATCGGCATCATCTACAAGGAAACGGCGTCGATCTCCGGCGCGGAAGTGGGCTGCCAGGGCGAAGTGGGCGTCGCGTGCTCGATGGCCGCCGCCGCGCTCGCCGCGGTCATGGGCGGCACGCCCGCGCAGGTCGAGAACGCCGCCGAAATCGGCATGGAACACAACCTCGGCATGACCTGCGATCCGGTGGGCGGGCTCGTGCAGATTCCGTGCATCGAACGCAACGCGATGGGCGCGATCAAGGCGCTCAACGCCGCGCGCATGGCCATGAAAGGCGACGGCACGCACTACGTGTCGCTCGACTCGGTCATCAAGACGATGCGCGAAACCGGCGCCGACATGAAGACGAAATACAAGGAGACGTCGCGCGGCGGCCTGGCCGTGAACGTCATCGAATGCTGATTCTGATTCAACGCATAACACCCCGCACGAAGAAGGAAACACCATGAGCCGCTACTCGATATTCAGCCTGCTGCGCAACGGCATGTCGTATCACGAGAACTGGGAACGCCAGTGGAGAAGTCCGGAGCCGAAGCGCGAGTACGACGTGGTGATCGTCGGCGGCGGCGGTCATGGTCTCGCGACCGCGTATTACCTCGCGAAGGAACACGGCATCACGAATGTCGCGATCCTGGAGAAGGGCTGGATCGGCGGCGGCAATACGGCGCGCAACACGACCATCGTGCGTTCCAACTACCTGTGGGACGAATCCGCCGCGCTCTACGAAAAGGCGATGAAGCTCTGGGAAGGTCTCTCGCAGGACCTCAACTACAACGTGATGTTCTCGCAGCGCGGCGTGATGAACCTGGCGCATACGCTGCAGGACGTGCGCGACACCGAGCGCCGCGTGAACGCGAACCGCCTCAACGGCGTCGATGCCGAGTTCCTGACGCCGCAGCAGATCAAGGAAATCGAGCCGACCATCAACCTCAACAGCCGCTATCCGGTGCTGGGCGCGTCCATTCAACGGCGCGGCGGCGTCGCCCGTCACGATGCCGTGGCCTGGGGCTTCGCGCGCGGCGCGGACCGTGCGGGCGTGGACATCATCCAGAACTGCCAGGTCGTGGGCATTCGCCGCGAAGGCAACCAGGTGACAGGCGTCGATACGACCAAGGGTTTCATCAAGGCGAAGAAGGTCGCGGTGGTCGCGGCGGGCAACACGACTTCACTGGCCGACATGGCCGGCGTGCGCCTGCCCCTCGAAAGCCATCCGTTGCAGGCGCTCGTATCCGAGCCGATCAAGCCGGTGGTGAACACGGTGGTGATGTCGAACGCGGTGCACGCGTACATCAGCCAGTCCGACAAGGGCGATCTCGTGATCGGCGCGGGCGTGGACCAGTACACGGGCTTCGGCCAGCGCGGCAGCTTCCATATCATCGAAGGCACGCTGGAGGCGATCGTCGAGATGTTCCCGGTGTTCTCGCGCGTGCGCATGAACCGCCAGTGGGGCGGCATCGTCGATGTCTCGCCGGACGCCTGCCCGATCATCTCCAAGACTGACGTCAAGGGCCTGTACTTCAACTGCGGCTGGGGCACGGGCGGCTTCAAGGCGACGCCGGGCTCGGGCTGGGCGTATGCGCACACCATCGCGCGCGACGAACCGCATGCGCTGAACGCAGCCTTCTCGCTGGACCGGTTCTATACCGGCCATCTGATCGACGAACACGGCGCGGCTGCCGTGGCTCACTAATCCGGACACTGAGCCGCACACGAGGAAAGAACCATGTTGCTGATCGAATGCCCCTGGTGCGGGCCACGCGCCGAAACCGAATTCTCCTGCGGCGGCGAAGCGGACATCGCGCGTCCGCTCGACACCGAAAAGCTCACCGACCGCGAATGGGGCGACTACCTCTTCATGCGCAAGAACCCGCGCGGCACGGCGCGCGAGCAATGGATGCACGCACAAGGCTGCCGCCGTTGGTTCAAGGTGCAGCGCGATACGGTTTCATACGAGATTCAGGGCTACGAGACGTTCGACCGTCCGCTGGCTGTGATGAATGACAACGGAGCACAGTCGAAATGAGCCAGAAAGACCGACTCGGCCTGGGCGGGCGCATCAACCGCGCCATTACGCTGACCTTCACGTTCAACGGCAAGACCTATCAGGGCTACGAAGGCGACACGCTCGCTTCCGCGCTGCTCGCCAGCGGCGAACGCTTCGTCGCGCGCAGCTGGAAGTACCACCGTCCGCGCGGCATCATCACGGCGGGCGTGGAAGAGCCGAATGCCGTCGTGCAGCTCGAAACCGGCGCCTACACGGTGCCGAACGCGCGCGCCACTGAAGTCGAGCTGTATCAGGGGCTCGTCGCCAAGAGCGTGAACGCGAAGCCGAACATCGAGAACGATCGCATGGCGGTCAATCAGAAGATCGCGCGCTTCATTCCGGCGGGCTTCTACTACAAGACCTTCATGTGGCCGCGCAAGTTCTGGCCGAAGTATGAAGAAGTGATTCGCGACGCAGCGGGCCTCGGCGAAGCGCCGAAGCAACTCGATGCCGACCGCTACGACAAGTGCTTCGCGCATTGCGACGTGCTCGTGATCGGCGGCGGACCGTCGGGTCTGGCGGCGGCGCATGCGGCGGGTCTTTCCGGCGCGCGCGTGATCCTGGTCGACGACCAGCGCGAACTCGGCGGCTCGCTGCTGTCGTGCCGCGCGGAGATCGACGGCAAGCCCGCGCTGCAATGGGTGCAGAAGGTCGAAGCCGAACTGCGCCGCATGCCCGACGTGAAGATCCTGTCGCGCAGCACGGCGTTCGGTTATCAGGACCACAACCTCGTCACGATCACGCAGCGTCTGACCGAGCATCTGCCGGTCTCGACCCGCAAGGGCACGCGCGAACTGATGTGGAAGGTCCGCGCGAAGCGCGTGGTTCTCGCCACCGGCGCGCACGAGCGTCCGATCGTGTTCGGCAACAACGACCTGCCGGGCATCATGCTGGCGTCGGCGGTGTCGACGTATCTGCATCGCTACGCGGTGCTGCCGGGCCGCAACGCGGTGGTGTTCGCCAACAACGACGACGCCTATCAGTGCGCACTCGACCTCAAGGCGGCCGGCGCTGCCGTGACCGTGGTGGATCCGCGCGCGGCCGAATCGAAGGGCACGCTGCCGGCGGCCGCACGCCGCCAAGGCATCCGCGTGATGAACAACGCGGTGATCACGGCCGCGCACGGCAAGCTGCGCGTCGCGTCGGTGGAAGTCGCGGCCTACGCGAACGGACAGGTCGGGCAGAAGCAGGAAAACCTGCCGTGCGATCTGGTCGCCATGTCGGGCGGCTGGAGTCCGGTGCTGCACCTGTTCGCGCAGTCGGGCGGCAAGGCCCACTGGCACGACGAAAAAGCGTGCTTCGTGCCGGGCAAGGCGATGCAGGCGGAGAGCAGCGTCGGCGCATGCGCGGGCGAGTTCTCGCTGGCGCGCGGCCTTCGGTTTGGCGTCGAGGCGGGTGCGGATGCGGCGCGCGCGGCGGGCCATATCGTCGCGAAGCCGCAGCCGGTGCAGGTAGCCGAGATCGTCGAGGCGCCGATGCTGCCGCTGTGGATCGTCGGCAACAAGGAGCTGGCGACGCGCGGTCCGAAGCAGTTCGTCGACTACCAGAACGACGTGTCTGCGGCGGACATCTATCTCGCCGCACGCGAAGGCTTCGAGTCGGTCGAGCACGTGAAGCGCTATACGGCGATGGGCTTCGGCACCGACCAGGGCAAGCTCGGCAACATCAACGGCATGGCGATTCTCGCGCAGGCGCTGAACAAGACCATTCCCGAAACCGGCACGACGACCTTCCGCCCGAACTACACGCCCGTGACGTTCGGCACGTTCGCGGGCCGCGAGCTGGGCGAGTTTCTCGATCCGGTGCGCAAGACCGCCATTCACGAGTGGCACGTCGAGAACGGCGCGATGTTCGAGGATGTCGGCAACTGGAAGCGTCCGTGGTACTACCCGAAGGCGGGCGAGGACATGCATGCGGCCGTGGCGCGCGAGTCGCTCGCGACGCGCGAGAGCGTGGGCATTCTCGATGCGTCGACGCTCGGCAAGATCGACATCCAGGGTCCGGATGCCGCGAAGCTGCTCAACTGGATGTACACGAACCCGTGGAGCAAGCTCGAAGTGGGCAAATGCCGCTACGGCCTGATGCTTGATGAAAACGGCATGATCTTCGACGACGGCGTCACCGTGCGCCTCGGCGAACAGCACTACATGATGACGACCACGACCGGCGGCGCGGCGCGCGTGCTGACGTGGCTCGAACGCTGGCTGCAGACTGAATGGCCCGACATGCGCGTGCGGCTCGCATCGGTGACGGACCATTGGGCGACCTTTGCCGTCGTCGGACCGAACAGCCGCAAGGTGCTGCAGAAGGTCTGCCACGACGTGGACTTCGCCAACGCGGCGTTCCCGTTCATGAGCTATCGCGACGGCACGGTGGCGGGCGCGGCGGCGCGCATCATGCGCATCAGCTTCTCGGGCGAGCTCGCCTATGAAGTCAACGTGCCGGCGAACGTCGGACGCGCGGTGTGGGAAGCGCTGATGGAAGCGGGCGCCGAGTTCGACATCACGCCGTATGGCACGGAAACCATGCACGTGCTGCGCGCGGAGAAGGGCTACATCATCGTCGGCCAGGATACGGACGGCTCGATGACGCCCTACGACCTCGGCATGGGCGGTCTGGTCGCGAAGTCGAAGGACTTCATCGGCAAGCGTTCGCTGACGCGTTCGGACACGGCGAAGCAGGGGCGCAAGCAGTTCGTCGGCCTGCTGACCGACGACCCGCAATATGTGCTGCCGGAAGGCGCGCAGATCGTGGCAGGCCCGTTCCAGGGCGACACTGCGCCGATGCTCGGCCACGTGACGTCGAGCTACTACAGCCCGATCCTGAAGCGTTCGATCGCGCTGGCCGTGGTGAAGGGCGGTCTCGACAAGATGGGCGAATCGGTCCTGATCCCGCTCGCGAGCGGCAAGCAAGTGAAGGCAAAAATCACCAGTTCGGTGTTCTACGACAGCGAAGGAGCACGTCAGCATGTTGAATGAGATCAAAACGGGCGCTGCGGTCGTCGATCGTGCCATCGGCGCACAAGGACTGAGCGGTACCTGGCAGGAATCCCCGCTCGTCGGCGCCGATGCGCTGCTCAAGGCGCATCAGGGCGGCTCGCCAAAGGCGTTCCGACTCACCGAACGGCCCTTCCTCGAACTCGTGAACGTGCGTGGCGATACGCGCGACGCGAGTTTTGTAAAGGCCGTGCAGAACGTGCTCGGCTGCACGCCGCCCGAGAAGCCGAACACCGTCGCGCGCGGCAATGGCTACACGATGCTGTGGCTCGGTCCCGACGAATGGCTCGTGCATTCCGACGCCGCTCACGACGCCTCGCGTCCCGCGCCGCTCGAAGCGAAGCTGCGTGAAGCGTTCGTCGGCCAGTTCTCGGCGGCGGTGGATATCGGCAGCGGCTACACGGTGCTCGATATCGATGGCCCGAAGACACGCGAAGTGCTGTCGCGCGGCTGTCCGCTCGATCTGCATCCGAAGCTGTTCGGCGAAGGCCAGTGCGCGCAGAGCCACTTCTTCAAGGCATCGCTGACGCTGGTGCCGCTGGGCGGCGACCGCTTCGAACTGATCGTGCGCCGCAGCTTCGCGGACTACTTCGTGAAGATCATGCTCGACGCCGCCGAGCCGCTGCTTTCATGAAGCCGTTCGAGCCGCTGGAGATGGGCGGACGAGGCTGGCGCGTCGTGGTCGACGAGTTGATCGTGCAGACGCGCGTCGGTCTCTACGAGCATGAACATGAAGGACCGCAGCCTGTCTGCATCGATGCGAGCCTGCATTACCGCGCGATGCCGGATGAATCGGACGATGGCCTCATCGACTACGAAGCGTGGTGCAATCGCGTGAGCGCGTTTCTCGAAACGAAGCCGCATACGCGCCTGCTCGAAACGTTGGCCGTGGAGATTGCCGCGCTCTCGTTCGATGAATGGCCCGCGCTCGATGCCCTGACGCTCACGCTGCACAAGCCGAAGATTCGCCCGGGCACGAAACGTCTCGGGCTGGAACTGGACTGGCGTCGCGCGGATCATGAGGCGTGGCGGTTGCGTAGCGCCGCGCGTGAATTCGCGACGCCATGAATCCGTCGCGCGATGCCGCCGCACAGCTGTCCGCACGTGCCTTCAAGAAGCACGATGCGGATGCGGCGCTCGCGTTGCTCGACCGCAGCATTGCGCTGAAGCATCGGCGGATCGCGCTGATTCGCTACCTGCATGCGCAATATCTCGATGCGCCGCTGCAAAGCCGCCATCACGACTATGTGAAGGCGATCGCGGCGCGGCTCAGCGTGGACGCGTTGATGAGCATTGCCGCGACGGCACGCGCGCGGTTCGATATGTGATGCGGGCGCCGTGTGCGCTCGATCAATCGTGTGCGTGTAAATACGCCGGGTTGACCGACTGGATGTAGGCCCGTACCGTTTCTATGGGCTGCTGTATCCAGTCCGCGATGGATTGCAGCGGGAACTGATAGCTGTCTCCCATGAGCATCTCGACGGTTGCCTGATCCTGCCGGGTCAGCATCGGCGCCGTTGACTGCGCGGACGAGCCGGGCTGTTCGGGTGAAGATTCTTGCCACCGGACGTTGTGCTCCACCGGCGCGGGATTCACAGAGAAGTAGCCGGTGGTCGCGTAATTCGGCGCGAGGTTATGCACGTACTGGGTGACGAGGTTTTCATCCAGCCCGAGCATCTGCGCGATGTATTCGGGCGTGACCCAGTTCTCCATGAAATTGCGGATGTCGGCCTGGTTGGCTTCCGTGAGGCCGGGCGGCGCCATTTCGGTGGCATGCGTCGCGGCTGGTGCGCCCTCAGCCGCTTCATGCGGCGGCGCGCCTTCTGCGGCAGGGGCCATGGGCCGGTCCAATCCGCGTTCTTCGGCGAGCCTGATGACCGTGGCGACGTCTGCTCCTTCTTTCCGGGCAATTTCAACGTACGACAAGGATGTCGTCTGGAGATCCTGCACCACGCGATGCCTGATGGTTGCGGGTGTCGCAACCGCCTGCCGCAAGTTTTGCCCCCGCAAAGTACGGTGTCGGACTTTTCCCGCGAAAGTGGCTGAAATGCCGAACTCTCGGGCAATGGCTGCCGGGCCGGCATCCGGGTGCGCCACGACGTAACGCCGTATCGCTTCAGTCGTCTCATTGGAGATACGGTAACGGGGCGCCGCGCGCGTCAGTCCAGTTTCCGTTGCAATGTTGGAGACCGCCTGCTCACTGACAGCAAGCTTTGCCGCGACGTTCGCATAGCTTGCATCAGGATGTGCCTGCAGGTAGTCCGATATCATTTGAGCGACTTCCGGCCGCATCGCTACACCCGTGTTCAAGGGACGTGGCCGATTTCCACCTGGAGGATCTTGCGGAAGTGCAGCGATCGCGTTGACCTCTTCGCGAGTCACATTGAACCGGTTGGCCAACTCTCCATGATCCAGCCCGGGAAAGTCGGCGAGTTCGGTCTTGATCGCTTCGGCGGTCGTCTTTAACGACAGGTTCTCCGGCGCGCCTTTGGCCAGCCATTTCACGACGCCGGGCGTGGTGTCGAACTGTTGGGCGATCTCCGCGTATTGATAGGGATGGGCCGCCAGCGACTCGGTGATTCTCGACCGGACATCCGGGGTCAGCTGGTTCACGCGTGCTTGCCATTGCTGTCCGAGTCCCCGCTGTTCCATGTCGTTCGCTTTCGCAATCTTGCCTACCACACTCTTGCTTACATTGTTCCGGAGGGCAATCTGTCTCTGCGAAGAGTAGGGATGCTGTCTCAGATCGTCCAGGATGGCTTGCCTCTTTTCGGCTGGTAGAGGCGGAGCACCGCCGGCAAGCCCGGTATCCGAGTGGGGCTCCCAGACGCCCTCTTCATTGACCCGAACCGGAAACGATGGCCGCCACGGATTGTTGCGGTCGTAGACGCGCCAGGTGCCGTTGTCCTTGTCGTACTTGACCGCGAAAGGCTGACCGTCCATCGTGATGAAGTTCTGGCCTTGCTGGTCGACCATGACACCGGGCGCGCTGCCCGGCGTGGATTGGGTGATCGGGGCCTCGTACTGATAAGACGTGGGTAAGGGCTGCTCGCCGTTGATATGCGCGCTGGCAGAGTCGAGTTCGCTGAGCGGCGGCGCCTTGGCGGAAGAGGCGGCCTGGGCGACCTCCTCCGCGCCGGAGGCCGCCGCCTTGACGGCCCCGGGCTTGCGCAACAGGTCGAGCAGTGCACCGGCCTTCGACATGCCGCCCTTGATCGCCGGACCGACGATGTCGACGTCGGGCATCTTGTAGCCCAGCGCCGTGCCCAGCACCCCTGCACCGATATCGATGAACGTGCGAGCGGTGTCGTTCAGATGGCTGTGCGGGCAGATCGAGTTGGTAAAAAGGCTCGCCACGGGCATGGCGCCGACGGTCAAGCGGCAGAACGCCTCTTCGAGTTGCTGCTGCCATTCGGGCGGAGGCGGTGAATACGCTGCGAGGTATTCGCGACGCTGCGGGTCCATGTCGGTCTTGCCTTGCACGCTGATGCGTCGCTCTGCGGCCACGAGCCGGCGCTGTGCCCATTGATACCCGGACATTAGGTTCTTGCCGTAGTCATCGTTGGGCAGGGGCGGGTTCTTGAGGACATCGGAAAAGCTGGAGAAAGGCGGCAACTCGAAGCGGTGAAACAGATGACTTCGCTCGGCTTGCTCCGCGTCGGCATCCAGGTGGCGGGTGCGGTCCTCCCATTCCTTGAGCTTGCTGAAGCCCTCCGGACTCATCTTCATCAGTTCGGTGAAGGCGAGCGCGTGCTGTTCGTCCTGAAGCAGCGCGCCGAAGTATTCCAGCCGCGCAGGTGAGTCGTCGCGCGTGCCGAAGACGGTCATGCCGGAGGCATCCTTCATGCGCTGGATCACCTCGCCGAAGGTCTTCTGGCGGGCGCCTCTCGCTGCATCGACCTCGTCGTAAATGCGGTCGGCGATCTTTGACTGCAGAACACGCTTGAGCGCGGTGGCCTGATTCATCGCGCTTTCGCGCTCCGCGGACGTGGTGGCGCTCTCGAAATTGTCGCGCAGATTATCCAGACGCTCGACGCCGCGCTTGCCGTCGGCATCGAGATAGCCGCTGCCGAAGGGCGCCGTGAAGATCGACTCGGCGTGCTTGACGGGATCGGCCTGGGTGTTCTCATGCTCTTCGGACACTGCCTGGCGGAACGACTCGAACTGCTTGACGATGGTGGCGCGCTGACCGGGATCGGCGGTGTTCTCGAACGCCGTACTGAACATCGAGAGCTGGGCCAGGTTCTGTTCGCGCTGGGCGTCGTCGGGCATGTCGGCGATCTGCGCCTGAAGGCCGGGCAACTGATTCTGGAAAGCCTTGGCGTAGTCGGGGCGGCCCGTCATGTTGATGCTGTTGAGCTCGCGCGCGCTGGCGGCGTTTTCCTGATTGCGCCAGGACGCGTTGTTGTCGCGGTCGTAGGTCTCGTTGAGACGTTCGAGTTCGTCGGCGGTGGCGCCCTGGAGGATGGTGTCGTCCTGCTTCGATGTATCGGAAGCCGGCGCCGTGGCGTCAGGCGAAGGCGTGGAGTCGGTCGGCGGGTCGACCGAAAGCTGGGTCGGAATGGATGGCGTGCGCGGTTCGTCGGCCTGGACGCCCGTGTCCTTGTCGTCCGGTTTCTCTGGCTTAGGCGCAGGCTGCGGCGCGTCTTGAACGGGCTGCGTCGTACTGGAATCTGACGAATCGGTTGGCGATGCTGTATCGCCGGACCGACTGCCGACGGAACTGACTGACATGGAACACTCTCGGGCATTGAGTTGTCGGGCGGGAGCAGCGATGCGCCCGCCCTTCGCGTGTTCCATTAAAAACCGCAGCGAATCGTGCCCGGTCGTACCGCAGTACGACGAACCTCACCTGGCTCGATCAATGTCCGGCCAGATCCAGCGCCTGCGCCGCCCGCGCTCGTTTTCCACCTGCCACGAAGTAAGGCGTCTCGACCCGCGCCAGCGGCTCGATGCCCCGGATGCGATCCGCGATCTTCTCCGCCAGCATGATGGTCGGCGCATTGAGATTGCCGGTCGTGATCTGCGGCATGATCGACGCATCCACGACCCGCAGGCCCTGCATGCCATGCACGCGGCCTTCGCCATCCACGACCGCCATTTCGTCGTAGCCCATCTTGCACGAGCATGACGGGTGATACGCCGTCTCCGCTTTCGCGCGCACGAAGGCATCGAGTTCCGCGTCGCTCTTCAGGTCGTCGGACGGATGCAGCTCACGGCCCCGGTATCGTTCGAGAGCCGGCTGGCGCATGATCTCGCGCGTGATGCGAATGGCGTCGCGGAACTCGCGCCAGTCGAGCGGATCGGCCATGTAGTTGAACAGGATGCCCGGATGCGCGTGCGGATCGCGCGACTTGAGCTTCACATGGCCCCGGCTCGGAGAACGCATCGAGCCGACATGCGCCTGAAAGCCGTGCATGCGGATCGGGTTCGAGCCGTTGTAGTTGATCGCGACCGGCAGGAAGTGATACTGGATGTTCGGCCATGAATCATCGTCGCGCGTGCGGATGAAGCCGCCCGCTTCGAACTGGTTGCTCGCGCCGATGCCCGTGCCGTTCAACATCCATTCGAGCCCGATGGCCGGCTGGTTCCACCACTGCAACGCCGGATACAGCGACACAGGCTCCTTGCATTCGTACTGCATGTACATCTCGAGGTGATCCTGAAGATTCGCACCGACGCCCGGCAGATCATGCACCAGCGGAATCTCCAGCGGCTTCAGCCAGTCGGGCCGTCCGACGCCCGAGCGTTGCAGCAACTGGGGCGAGGCAATCGCGCCGCTGCACACGAGCACTTCGCGGCGCACATGCGCGGTCACGCGTTCGCCGCGATGCAGATAGGCGACGCCGATCGCCCGCTTGCCCGAGAACAGCACGCGGTCAGTGGTTGCGTGCGTCACGATCGTCAGATTGCCGCGCGGTTTCGCGCGGTCGAGATAGCCGCGCGCGGTGCTGGCGCGCCTTCCCTTCGCGGTCACGGTGCGGTCCATCGGACCGAAGCCTTCCTGCTGATAACCGTTGAGATCTTCAGTGCGCGGATAGCCCGCCTGCACGCCTGCATCGACCATCGCGGCAAACAGCGGGTTGTTGCCGGGCTTGCTCGTCGTCACGTGCACGGGGCCGTCGCCGCCGTGATACGCATTCGGCCCGATGTCGCGTGTCTCCGCCTTGCGGAAATAGGGCAGGCAGTCGAGATAGCTCCAGTTGTCCAGGCCGGGCATCGAGGCCCAGTTGTCGTAATCGAGCGCATTGCCGCGGATATAGCACATGCCGTTGATGAGCGACGACCCTCCCAGGCCTTTGCCGCGACCGCATTCCATGCGGCGGTTGTTCATGTGCGGCTCGGGCTCGGTTTCATACGCCCAGTTATAGCGCCGCCCTTGCAGCGGATACGCCAGTGCCGCGGGCATCTGCGTGCGGAAATCGAAGCGATGATCGGGGCCGCCCGCTTCCAGCAGCAGCACGGTCACGTCCGCGTCCTCGGTGAGACGCGCGGCGAGCACATTGCCCGCCGATCCCGCGCCGACGACGATGTAGTCGTATTCGTTCGCGCTCATCGTAGAGCTCCTTAAAACACGGGCTGATAGGGACCGAGCTCCACCTGCACGGACTTGATGCGCGTGTAGGCGTTGAGCGTCGCGATGCCGTTCTCGCGGCCGATCCCCGACTGCTTGTAGCCGCCGACCGGCATTTCCGCCGGCGACTCGCCCCAGGTGTTGATCCAGCAGATACCCGCCTGAAGCCGATGGATCACGCGATGCGCGCGCGACAGATTCTCCGTCACGACGCCCGCTGCGAGACCGTAGTCGGTGTCGTTGGCACGGGCGATCACTTCGTCTTCGTCGTCGAAGGCAAGCAGGCTCAGCACCGGGCCGAAGATTTCCTCGCGCACGATGCGCATGTCGTCGCGGCAATCGGCGAACACGGTTGGCTGGACGTACTGGCCTTGCGCGAAGATGCCTTCGGTCAAACGCGCGCCGCCCGCAACGAGCCGCGCGCCTTCGCGCTTGCCGCTCTCGATGAAACCCAGCACCTTCTGCAACTGCGCTGCGCTGGCAAGCGGACCGAAGTTCGTCTGCGGATCATCAGGCGCGCCGATGCGGATGCGCTTCACACGTTCCAGCAGCAGCGCCTCGAACGCTTCCATCACGCCGCGCTGGACGAACACACGCGTGCCGTTCGTACACACCTGTCCGGAGCTGAAGAAGTTGGCGCTCATTGCGATGTCCGTTGCGCGTTCGAGATGGGCGTCGTCGAACACGATGAGCGGCGACTTGCCGCCCAGTTCCATCGTCACTTCCTTGAGCGTCGATCCACCCGCGCGCGCCATGACCTTCTTGCCCGTCTCGACGCCGCCCGTGAACGAAATCTTCTCGATGCCCGCATGTTCCGCCAGCATCGCGCCGACGCGTCCATCGCCCTGCACGACGTTGAAGACGCCCGCGGGCACGCCCGCCCCGGTATAGATTTCCGCAAGCTTCAACGCGCTCAGCGGCGTGACTTCGCTCGGCTTGAAGATCATCGCGTTGCCCGCCGCCAGCGCCGGCGCCGATTTCCAGCACGCGATCTGAATGGGATAGTTCCACGCGCCGATGCCCGCGCACACGCCGAGCGGTTCGCGCCGTGTATAGACGAACGACGACTCGCGCAACGGAATCTGCTCGCCTTCGATGGCCGTGGCCAGTCCCGCGTAGTACTCGATGACGTCCGCGCCCGTGACGATATCCACGTTGCGCGTCTCCGCAATGGGCTTGCCGGTGTCGCGCGTTTCGAGCGCGGCGAGTTCGTCGTTGCGGGCGCGCAGAAGGTCGACGGCGCGCCGCAGGATGCGCGAGCGCTGCATCGCGGTCAGCGCGGCCCATTCACGCTGACCCTCGTGCGCGCTGCGCACCGCACGGTCGATATCCGCTTGCGAAGCCTGCTGCACGCGGGCGAGCAACTCGCCGTTGGCGGGATCGAGCGTGTCGAAGGTTTCGCCGCTGGTTGCATCGACGTAGGCGCCGCCGATGTAAAGCCGTTGCTCTCCGAAAGCCGACATGTCGCGCTCCTTCAAATAGAGTGAGGTCAACCGCGCGCGTCCAGCACGAGATCGATGTAGTCGTAAGCCAGGCGCAGCGCCGCCTTCGTGTCGAACGGCTCGCCGGCGAGCGCGCCGCGCAGCCACAGTCCGTCGATCAGCGCGGCCAGGCCGCTTGCCGCGCGCCGTGCGGCGGGCTTCGGCAGCGCCCGGGAAAAGTCGGCGCACAGATTGGAATGGAGACGCCGCGTGTTGACGTATTGCAGCCGTTTCAGTTCGGTCTTGTGCATGCTTTCCGACCAGAATGCCAGCCACGTTTTCATGACCGGGCCGTTCACCTGTTCGACGTCGAAATTCGCCGCGACCACGGCCCGCAACTTCGAACGCGGGTCGGGCTTCGCGGTCTTTCGACGGCGCGCCGTGCCTTGCCACAGCGCGCGCAGCACGTGGCGCATGGTGGCTTCGAGCAGCCCGTCCTTGTCGCCGAAATAGTGGCTCACGATGCCCGTCGAGATGCTGGCGCGCTGCGCGACGGAGGCCAGCGTGGCTCCCGCCAGACCGGACTGGTCGATGGTGTGCAGCGTGGCGTCGATCAATTGCGCGCGGCGAATCTCGCGCATTCCGAGCTTGGGCATGACGGGCTTTCCAGTCAGTATCGTGCGCCGATGGTAGGTTTTTTATTTTGAACGGTCAATCAATAAAAACCGGAACGGAACGTTCTGGGGCGGCGATGTCGGATTCAGTCAAACGCGCGTCGCATTGAATGACAGTCGCCGTGTGCTAGCGGCGCTACCCTCGATGCACGGGCGCGATGGACCGAAAAGGTGCATGCACGGACGTCGCGCGAGCCGTCCACGAAACATGGAGACGATCAATGAGCAGCAATCGCGGTGTCGTATATCTGGGGCAGGGCAAGGTCGAAGTGCAATCCATCGACTATCCGAAGATGGTCGATCCACGCGGCCGCGACATCGGCCATGGCGTCATCCTGCGCGTCGTCACCACCAATATCTGCGGCTCGGATCAGCACATGGTGCGGGGCCGCACGACCGCGCCGGTCGGCCTCGTGCTCGGCCACGAGATCACGGGCGAAGTGATCGAGGTGGGCCGCGATGTCGAGACGCTCGCCATCGGCGACCTGGTTTCCGTGCCGTTCAATGTGGCCTGCGGCCGTTGCCCGACCTGCAAGGCGCAGCATACGGGCGTGTGCCTGAACGTGAATCCGTCGCGCGCGGGCGGTGCTTACGGTTATGTCGACATGGGCGGCTGGATTGGCGGGCAGGCCGAGTATGTGATGGTGCCGTACGCCGACTTCAATCTGCTGAAGTTTCCGGACAAGGATCAGGCCATGTCCAAGATCCGCGACCTCACCTGTCTCTCCGACATTCTTCCGACGGGTTATCACGGCGCCGTGATGGCCGGGGTCGGCCCGGGTTCGACGGTGTATATCGCGGGCGCCGGTCCGGTGGGCATGGCGGCGGCGGCTTCGGCGCGCATCCTGGGCGCCGCATGCACGATCGTCGGCGACATGAACGAGGAGCGTCTCGCGCATGCGCGCAAGATGGGCTTCGAGACCATCAATCTCTCTAAGGACGCCACGCTCGGCGAGCAGATCGAGCAGCTGCTCGGCAAGCCTGAAGTGGATTGCGCGGTCGATTGCGTCGGCTTCGAGGCGCACGGTCATGGCTCGGACAGCGGCCACGAAGCGCCGGCCACGGTGCTCAACTCGCTGATGGAGATCACCAAGGCGGCGGGCGCGATCGGCATTCCGGGCCTTTATGTCACGGACGATCCGGGCGCCGTGGATGCCGCCGCGCGAAAGGGCAGCCTGAGCATTCGCTTCGGCCTGGGCTGGGCGAAGTCGCATTCGTTCCACACGGGGCAGACGCCGGTGATGAAGTACAACCGCAATCTGATGCAAGCCATCCTGTGGGACCGTCTGCCGATTGCGGACATCGTGAACGTTTCAGTGGTGACGCTCGACGACGCGCCTGACGGCTATCGCAAGTTCGACGGTGGTGCACCGCGCAAATTCGTCATCGATCCGCATGGGCTGCTGAAGGCGGCCTGAGACACCCGCTGAGAAGGCCGTATCAGTTAGAGCTTTCCTCCCGAAACGGCGGCATACTCAATGTATGACCGCCGACTATCTCCGCACTGCGCTCTCCGTCCGTCTCGCGCTCGCTGCCGATGCGGCGGAGATCGCGCGCATCCACGTCAACGCGTGGCAAGTCGCCTACCGGTCCATTTTCCCTGCTGAGTTCCTCGCCTCGCTTTCGGTGCCGCGGCGCCAGGCGCTATGGTCTGAACTGATCGCGCGCGGCATGCCGCGCGTGATGCTGGCGCAGCGCAACGACGTCACGCTCGGCTGGATCGCGTGGGGCGCTTCGCGTGACTACGACAAGAACCGCACGGATGCGGAAATCGAGGCCGTCTATATCGACCCGCCGCACTGGCGGCAAGGCGCGGGCAGGATGCTGATCGAAGAAGCGGTGAACGCTGCCGCGAGCGAGGGCTATCGGCAGGTGACGCTCTGGGCGCTGGAGGAAAATGCGCGCGGCCTGCGCTTCTACAAGGCGCTGGGCTTTACGCTGGATGGCGTGTTCCGCACGGAGCGGGTGGGCGGTTGCGAGGTCTGCGAAACGCGCCTGCGCATGCACATCTGAACGTCAGGCAACCATCGCCGCAACCGACGAAAGCGGCGGCACCTGCTTGCGGCGCTCCCGGGTCGGCGCGGTGCCGAACGCGTCGCGATAGCTCTTCGAAAAATGGCAGGCTGATTGAAAGCCGCACGCCATCGTGATGTGCATGATGGACATGTCGGTCTGCAGCAGAAGTTCGCGCGCGCGGCGCAGGCGCAGCGTCAGATAGTAATGCGTCGGCGTCATGCCGAGATGCTCGCGGAACAGGCGCTGCAACTGACGCTGCGACATCCCGGCGAGCCGCGCCAGTTCTTCCCGCGACAAAGGCTCTTCGATGTTGTTCTCCATCAGCGAGATCACTTCGAAGAGCGACTTGTTGGCCGATCCGAGCCGCGCCACCAGCGGCATGCGCTGCTGCGCGCTGGTATCGCGCACGTGTTCGACGATGAACTGCTCCGCGATCTGCGTCACGCGCGCCGTGCCGACCCGCGCGGCAATGAGGTTGAGCATCATGTCGAGCGGCGCGACGCCGCCGGTGCAGGTGACGCGGTCGCGATCGATGACGAACAGTTCCTTGAGAAAGCGCGTGTCGGGAAACTCTTCCTTGAGCGCCGACATGTTCTCCCAGTGGATCGCGCATGCATAGCCGGCAAGCAGCCCGGCGCGGGCAAGTGCGTAGGTGCCGGTGCAGAGCGATCCGAGCACGCTGCCGGTGCGCGCGAAGCGGCGCAGCGCGGACAGGTGTTCGGTGGTGGTGGCGCGCTGCACGTCGATGCCGCCGACTACGAAGACGATGTCCGGTTGACCGACGCATTCCACCGGACCGGTATCGACGGAGAGTCCATTGCTCGCGGTCACTGGGCCGCCGTCCGGACTGACGATCGACCAGCGATACAGCGGCTGCCCCGTCAGATAGTTCGCCATGCGCAGCACTTCGATCGCGTTGGTGAAAGCGATCATCGTGAAGTTGGGAAGCGGCATGAACGCGAAGTGCGACAGCGACGCCGTGCGATCGGGGGACATGTGAGAACTGATTCCTTCGAATCTGTTTGATTGGCGCCGTCAGACGCGGCGCTTTGCCACTTTCGCAATTTTGGTTTCGATTGCAACTACCATGCCATCAGGCTAAACCCTGAGCGGCTCAAGGCATCGGTCATGCTTGATCGCACCTGCGCACTGACGCGGGGCCTGACGGGCAAAGGCGCGCACCGCTCCAGCGCACGATCGTGCCGTCGCAGTGCAGCAAGCACTGCCGTTCGAAGAGCTACACCGAATCTTGAATCGCCACTTGTCGAAAACAGACGTCGATGTCGGAAAACGCCAAGAACACGTCTAAATTCGTAAATTGACCGACGGGGCGAAAGTCAAGAATAGACGCAACGAATGAAGGCGGCGAGACCGGCTCAAAGCCGCGCCAGACCTGATCGAAAAGACCGTCCTTCCTGACCCCACGGACCCTTCCATGTCGAACCCGACTCTTCCGTTCAAAGCGCCGCTCGCGGCGTTGTGCGCGCGCCTTCCCATTTACCGAGCAACACGGAGCACATCACGATGAGCACCCTGCACGACAACAGCATCATCATCGACGGCCTGAACATTTCGAAGTTCGAGCGCTCCGTGTTCGAGGACATGCGCAAAGGCAACGTCACCGCGGTGAACTGCACCGTCTCGGTGTGGGAAGACTTCCAGAAGACCATCGACAACATCGCGGAGATGAAGCAGCAGATCCGCGAGTACAGCGAGATCCTCACGCTGGTGCGCACGACCGACGACATCCTGCGCGCGAAGAAGGAGAACAAGACCGGCATCATCTTCGGCTTCCAGAACTCGTATGCCTTCGAGGACAACCTCGGCTATATCGAGGTGTTCAAGGAACTCGGCGTGAACGTGGTGCAGCTCTGCTACAACACGCAGAACCTGGTGGGCACCGGCTGTTATGAACCCGATGGCGGACTGTCGGGTTATGGCAAGGAAGTGATCCACGAGATGAACCGCGTCGGGATCATGGTGGATCTCTCGCACGTGGGCGCGAAAACTTCTTCGGATGCGATTGCCTGCTCGAAGAAGCCGGTCACGTACTCGCATTGCTGCCCGTCGGGCCTGAAGGATCATCCGCGCAACAAGACCGACGATCAGCTGCGCGAGATCGCCGATGCCAACGGTTTTGTCGGCGTGACCATGTTCTCGCCGTTCCTGAAGAAAGGCCCGGACGCGACCGTCGACGATTACCTCGAAGCGATCGAATACACGATAGATGTGATCGGCGAAGACAAGGTAGGCATCGGCACGGACTTCACGCAGGGCTACAGCACCGAGTTCTTCGACTGGATCACGCACGACAAAGGCCGTTATCGCCGCCTGACGAACTTCGGCAAGGTGGTGAATCCGGAAGGCATCCGCACGATCGGCGAGTTTCCGAACCTGACGGCCGCGATGGAACGCGCAGGCTGGAGCGAGTCGCGCATCAAGAAGGTGATGGGCGAAAACTGGATGCGCTTCTTCGGCGAAGTGTGGAACGTCTGAACCTGAGCACAACACCAAGGAACCTTGCGATGCAACCTCAACTGCCCATCGACGTCGATCCGCAAACCGGCGTCTGGACCACGGACGCGCTGCCGATGCTGTACGTCCCGCGTCACTTCTTCACGAACAATCACGTTGCCGTCGAGGAAGCGCTCGGCCGCGAAACCTACGCCGAGATTCTCTACAAGGCCGGCTACAAGTCGGCGTATCACTGGTGCGACAAGGAAGCCGAGAAGCACGGCATCAGCGGCATGGCGGTCTTCGAGCATTACCTGAAGCGTCTGTCGCAGCGCGGCTGGGGCCTGTTCTCGATCGTCGAATCCGATCCGACCAGCTCGCATGCCCGCATCCATCTGCACAACTCGTCGTTCGTGCTGGCACAGCCGGGCAAGCAGGGCAAGCTCTGCTACATGTTCGCGGGATGGTTCTCCGGCGCGATGGACTGGGTCAACGACACCGCTCCCGATAGCGCGAAGAAGGGCCCGCGCTCGAAGTCCATCGAAACGCAATGCGCGGCGGAAGGCCACGACCACTGCGTGTTCGAAGTCTCGCCGCTCGCGTAACACACGACGCGGCCAGCCGCCAAGGTTTTGCAGACGTCACCACACTGAGCCACCCCGAGGTCGATCGCAATGCGTTACCCGAACCTTTTCAAGCCTCTTCAGCTGAACAAGCTGACCCTGCGCAACCGCATCGTCAGCACCGCGCATGCGGAGGTCTACGCCGAGCCGGGCGGCCTGCCCGGGGACCGCTATATCCGTTACTACGAGGAAAAGGCAAAGGGCGGCGTCGGCCTCGCCGTGTGCGGCGGTTCGAGCCCGGTGTCGATCGACAGCCCGCAAGGCTGGTGGAAGTCGGTGAACCTCTCGACCGACAAGGTCATCGATCCGCTTGCACGGCTCGCCGAAGCCATGCATCGGCACGGCGCGTTCATCATGATCCAGGCGACGCACATGGGCCGCCGCTCGGCCTGGCACGGCGAGCACTGGCCGCATCTGATGTCGCCGTCGGGCGTGCGCGAGCCGGTTCATCGCGGCAACGCGAAGATCATCGAAGTGGAAGAGATCAAGCGCATCATTCAGGACTTTGCGGCCGCCGCGAAGCGCGTGAAGGATGCGGGCATGGACGGCATCGAGATCTCGGCGGCGCACCAGCATCTGATCGATCAGTTCTGGAGTCCGCGCACCAACTTCCGTACGGACGAATGGGGCGGTTCGCTGGAGAACCGTCTGCGCTTCGGTCGGGAAGTGCTGCAAGCCGTGCGTGAAGCCGTGGGCGCGGACTTCTGCGTCGGCCTGCGCATGTGCGGCGACGAGTTTCATGAAGATGGTCTTTCGCACGAGAACCTGAAGGAAATCGCGCAGGCCATGTCCGAGTCTGGACTGATCGACTATGTCGGCGTGATCGGGTCGGGCGCGGATACGCACAACACGCTCGCCAACTGCATGCCGCCGATGGCCCTGCCGCCCGAGCCGTTCGTGCATCTCGCGGCCGGCATCAAGTCGGTCGTGAAGCTGCCTGTGATGCATGCGCAAAGCATCCGCGATGCAGGCCAGGCGGAACGGCTGCTGGCGAACGGCATGGTGGATCTGGTCGGCATGACGCGCGCGCAGATTGCGGACCCGCACATGGTCATCAAGATCCGCGACGGCCGCGAAGACGAAATCAAGCAGTGCGTGGGCGCGAACTATTGCATCGACCGCCAGTACAACGGCCTCGACGTGCTGTGCGTGCAGAACGCCGCCACCTCGCGCGAAGCGACGATGCCGCATGTGATCGAAAAGACGCGCGGGCCAAAGCGCAAGGTCGTGGTGGTCGGCGCGGGTCCGGCCGGACTCGAGGCGGCGCGCGTGGCGCGTTCGCGCGGTCACGATGTCGTGCTGTTCGAGAAGAACGATTTCGTGGGCGGGCAGATCATGCTGGCCGCCAAGGCGCCGCAGCGTGAACAGATGGCGGGCATCGTGCGCTGGTTCGACATGGAGACGAAGCGTCTGGGCGTCGATCGCCGTCTCGGCATCGCCGCCGACGACAAGATGATCATGGCCGAAAAGCCCGACATCGTCGTGCTCGCGACGGGCGGTTCGTCGTTCACGGACCAGGTGCCCGCATGGGGCGTCGAGCAAGGTCTCGCCGTCAGTTCGTGGGACATTCTTTCGGGCAAGGTCGAGCCGGGCAAGAACGTGCTCGTCTATGACGGCGTATCGACTCATGCAGGCGCAGGCGTCGCGGACTTCATCGCTTCGCGGGGCAACACGGTGGAGATCGTCACGCCCGATGTGAAGGTCGCCGACGACACCGGCGGCACCACGTTCCCGATCTTCTACCGCCGCCTGTATGCGCAGGGCGTGATCCACACGCCGAACTACTGGCTCGACAAGGTCTACGAGGAAGACGGCAAGAAGATAGCCGTGATCCGTAACGAGTACACCGAGGAGCAGGAAGAGCGGGCCGTGGATCAGGTGGTGATCGAGAACGGCATCACGCCGAACGATGCGATCTACTGGAAGCTCAAGCCCGAGTCGCTCAATCGCGGACAGATCGACATGCATACGCTGTTCGCCTCGGAACCGCAACCGTCGCTGTCGGAAGAGCTCGGCAATGGACGCTTCCTGCTGTTCCGCGTCGGCGACTGCATCTCGATGCACAACATCCACAGCGCGATCTACGATTCGCTGCGCCTCTGCAAAGACTTCTGACGAGGGTATTCGACGATGAACCCCGTGTTTGTCATCACCGTGCTGCTGTGGCTCTCGATGGCCGGCCTCGCGTTCGCTCTACTCAAGCGTGCGGCCTACTGGCGCGAAGGCCGCGCGACGACGGCGGGCGCGTATGGCTGGGCGAACCTGCTCACCATCCCGAAGCGCTATTTCGTCGACCTGCATCATGTCGTATCGCGCGATCCGTATATCGCCAGGACGCACGTCGCCACCGCCGGCGGCGCGATCCTTGCGATGGCGCTCGTCTTCATCAACTACGGCCTGGCCATCTACTCGCCCTGGCTCGACAGGCTGATCTTCATCGCGGCGATCATCATGCTCGTCGGTGCGGTGTTCGTGTGGAAGCGCCGCCACGCGAAGGACGTGCCCGCGCGGCTGTCGCGCGGTCCGTGGGACAGCCTGCCGCTGCTGCTCGGTTCGTTCGCGGCGGGGCTTGCGTTGTTCATGCTGCTGCCGGCGTCGTGGATGTCGGGCGCGCTGGCGATCATCGTCGCGTTGCTGATTGCGGCGGGCGCCTACACGATGACCTTCGGCGCCGCGAAGGGCGGTCCGATGAAGCACGCAATGGCGGGTCTCCTGCATCTTGCATTTCATCCGCGTCAGGAACGCTTCAAGGCGCATACGGAGCGGGAAGTGGTGCCGCCCACGGCGCTGAAGAAGCCTGTTCTGGACGCGAAGGAATATGGCGTGGGCAAGCCGGTTGAATTCCGCTGGAATCAGCTGCTGAGCTTCGATGCCTGCGTGCAGTGCGGCAAGTGCGAAGCCGCGTGCCCGGCGTTCGCCTCGGGCCAGCCGCTGAACCCGAAGAAGCTGATCCAGGATCTCGTGACGGGCATGGTCGGCGGATCGGATGCGCAATATGCCGGCAGTCCGACGCCCGGCATTCCGGTCGGCAAGCACTCGGGCGGTCCGGGCAAGCCGCTGATCTCGCAGATGATCGAAGCCGACACGATCTGGTCCTGCACCACCTGCCGCGCCTGCGTGCAGGAGTGCCCGATGCTGATCGAGCACGTCGATGCGATCGTCGACATGCGCCGCAACCAGACGCTCGTGGAAGGCGACGTGCCGGGCAAGGGTCCGATCACGCTCGCGAACCTGCGCGAAACCGGCAGCCAGAACGGCTATGACATCGGCGCGCGTTACGACTGGTCGGTGGATTTGCAGGTGCAGGTTGCGCAGCCCGGCCGTCCGGTGGATGTGTTGCTGATCGCCGGCGAAGGCGCCTTCGACATGCGCTACCAGCGCACGCTGCGTGCGCTCGCCAAGGTGATGAACAAGGCGGGCGTGGATTACGCGGTGCTTGGCGGCGTGGAAACGGATACCGGCGATACCGCCCGGCGTCTCGGCGACGAAGCCACGTTCCAGGAGTGCGCGTCGAAGCTGATGAACACGCTGTCGCAGTATCAGTTCCGCCGCATCGTTACCGCGGATCCGCACGTGCTGCACAGCCTGCGCAACGAGTATCGCGCGCTCGGCGGTTACTACGAAGTGCAGCATCACAGCGCGTTCATGGCCGAACTGGTCGCGAGCGGCAAGCTCACGCCGAAGGCCGCCGCGGTGCTCGCCGACAAGAAGATCACCTATCACGATCCCTGCTATCTCGGCCGCTACAACGGCGAGACTGAAGCACCGCGCAAGCTGTTGAAGACCATCGGCATCAAGGTCGTCGAGATGGAGCGCCACGGCATGCGCGCGCGCTGCTGCGGCGGTGGCGGCGGCGCGCCGCTGACCGACATTCCCGGCAAGCAGCGCATCCCGGATATCCGTATCGCCGATGCACGGTCGATCGGCGCGGATGTGGTCGCGGTCGGCTGCCCGCAATGTACGGCGATGCTGGAGGGTGTGGTCGGCCCGCGTCCTGAAGTGCTGGACGTGGCGGAACTGGTCGCGGCGGCGCTGGAGTAAAGCGATGAACAACGATATCAAGCGAATCGATCCCCGCCGGCCGTTCATCGTCACGGCGGCGGGACTGAAGCGGATCACGCTGGGCGAGATCGGCAACGGCGCCATGCTGCAGTTCACGCACGGCGCACACAAGGATGCCGCCAGGCCGCGCCGCACGACCCAGCCCGCGACACGCGCGCTGCTCGTCGCCGCGCATACGGACCGCGGCTCACTCGACGATCACGCGCGTCAGGCGCTGGCCGCCGCGGCGCTGCTCGCGGACGGCGCCACCGAAGTCGTGCTGATTGCCTTCGGCGAATTCAAGGACGATGCCGCCGCGCTCGGCGCGGACCGTTATATCGAACTACCCGGTTTCGACCGGCGCAGCTTCGCGCCCGACGAGGAAGTGCGTGCGCTGACGGCCTGCGTCGCGCATTTCGCGCCGGTGCGCATCTTCATGCCGGACAACGCCACCGGCGACGGCGATCTCGGCCGCCGCTACGCCGCGCGCGCCGATGCGTCGATCGCCACGCAGGTGGTCGAGCTCGATGCCGGGCATGTCGCGTCCTACGCACAGGCGGGCCGTGCAATCGCTTCACGCGATCTGCCCGACGTCGTGCTGCTCGCCGCCAATGCGGTGGATGCGCGGCTGCCGTTCGTCGGCGCAGGCGAAGCGGTGCCCGCGCAAGTCATCGTGCCGGCGGCGAAGGCGAGTGTCTTCGTCGATCTCGGCATCGAGGAGATGGATGCTGCGCAGGTGGCGCTGGAGGAAGCGGACTTCATCGTGTCGGCGGGCAACGGTGTCTCCGACATCGCCGCGTTCGAAGCGCTCGCGGGCACGCTGGGCGCGGCGATCGGCGCGAGCCGCGTGGCCGTCGACGACGGCAAGTTCACGCGCGACAAGCAGATCGGTGCGACCGGCAAGACGGTCGAGGCAAGCGTGTATATCGCGTTCGGCATTTCGGGTGCAGTGCAGCACTTGCAGGGCATCAAGGATTGCCGCCATGTCATCGCAGTCAATCTCGACGCCAGCGCGCCGATTGCCAAGCGCGCCAACCTGACCATCGTCGCGGACACGCAGGAAACCATCAAGGCGCTGACCGATGCGGCCACCGCCGCGCGCGCGGCGCGGGCCGGCGGCACGCCGGTCGTGCAGACCGCGTCCGTCGCGGAAGGAGTTGCAGCGTGAAGATCGCCGTTCTCGTATCCACCGGGCGTCATCCCGTCAGCGGCACCGCGCGCTACAGCCGCAACGATGCCGCCGCGCTGACCATCGCCATCGGCATCGCGAAAGCACAAGGTGCGCAACTCGACGTACTCCACGCCGGCGATCCCGCGAACCCGGCGCTGGCCGAATATCTCGCGCTCGGCGCACCGAAGGTCGAAGTGCTCAACACCGAGGGCGATGCCTGCGCCGCGCTGGCGCAGCGGCTCGCCGGCTACCACCTGGTGTTCACCGGCACGCGCGCCGAAGGCGCCTACGACAGCGGCACGCTGCCCTACAAGCTCGCGGACGCACTGAATCTGCCGCTGGTCGGCGCGGCCGTGGATGTCAGCGTGACGCCGGACGGCGTCGAAGTGCGCCAGTTCATGCCGAAGGGCTTGCGCCGCCGCGTGCGCGCGCCGTTGCCCGCGCTCGTCGCCGTGCATCCGCTCGCCAATGCCGTGCCGCGGTATGCCTATGCTCGCCTGCGCGAAGGGCATGTCGCGCCGGTTGCATCGGTGGTGGCGGCGGACAAGGAAAAAGCCGCGTGGACGGTGCGTCCGGCCGGTGCGAAGCCGAAGAAGCTGGCCGCGCCCGAGAAGCGTTCGGGGCACTCGCGCATGCTGTCCGCGACGACCACGGAAAGCCGTGGCGGCAGCGTCGTAATTGAAGGAAGTTCTGTCGAAAAAGCACAAGTGATATTGGCGTATTTGCGCGAGCATCAACTGGTCGATTACTGATTTCTCGACCCCCATACGAGCAGCAAAAAAGCAGCAGCCCGCGTTCAAAGGTGTGTGGCGGGGCACCAGACGTGACGCACACGGAGCACACGATGAAAGTTTCGGCAGACGTTCGCGCAATGATCGAACGCCGCAAAAAGGGCCATACGCTCGAGGCGCCGTTCTACACGAGCGAGGACATCCACGCGCTCGACCTCGATGCCATCTTCCGCAAGACCTGGATCCAGGTCGCCATCGAACCGGATATCCCCGAGCCGGGCGATTACACGACCGTCGAGATCGGCAATGACTCGATCCTGATCGTGCGCGACGACGACATGGAAATCCGCGCGTTCTACAACGTCTGCCGGCATCGCGGTGCGCGCCTGTGCAACCAGGAGAAGGGTTCGCTCGGCAATATCGTGTGCCCGTATCACAGCTGGACCTATAACCTCTCGGGCGACCTGATGTTCGCCGAGCACATGGGCGACCAGTTCGATCGCTGCAAGCACAGCCTCAAGAAAGTGCACGTGCAGAACCTCGCGGGCCTGATCTTCATCTGCCTCGCCGACGAACCGCCCGTCGACTTCGCCGTGATGCGCGAAGCCATGGAGCCGTATCTCGCGCCGCACGGCCTCGGGGACACGAAGATTGCTGCGAGCATCGACATCGTCGAGCAAGGCAACTGGAAGCTCACGATGGAGAACAACCGCGAGTGCTATCACTGCGTCGCGAACCATCCCGAGCTGACCATCTCGCTCTATGAGTACGGCTTCGGCTATCAACGCTCGCCCGCCAACGAGGAAGGCATGGCCGCGTTCGAGAAGACCGTCGAAGAGCGCACGAAGCAATGGGAAGCCATGTGCCTGCCGTCCGCCGAGATCGAACGTCTCTCGGACCTCGTGACGGGCTTCCGCACACAGCGCCTGCCGCTCGATCGCGACGGCGAATCGCAGACGCTCGATGCGAAGGTCGCGTCGAAGAAGCTGCTGGGCGGTTTCGAACGCGCGGATCTCGGCGGCCTGTCGTTCTGGACGCAGCCGAATTCCTGGCATCACTTCATGAGCGATCACATCGTCACGTTCAGCGTGATTCCGCTGTCTGCCGGCGAAACCCTCGTGCGCACGAAATGGCTGGTGCACAAGGACGCGCGCGAAGGCATCGACTACGACGTCGACAACCTCACCGCCGTGTGGCGCGCGACGAACGATCAGGACCGCACGCTGGTCGAGTATTCGCAGCTCGGCGTGAAGAGCAACGCGTATGAACCGGGTCCGTATTCGCCGTTCACGGAGGGTCTCGTCGAAAAGTTCTGCGAGTGGTACATCAATCGTCTGGGTGACTATGCGAACACGCCGGCCGAAGGCGTCGATGCGGCGCACGGCGAGAAAGTCGTTTCCTTCATGCGCTAAGCGCGCACCCCGAGCAGCAAGCAGGAGTCAAGCATGATGCGCGATCAGGCCACGTTCGAGCCGACCGACAGCCGTGTCACCCAGCCGCAATTCTGGGGCGCGCTGCCGGCGCGCTGGGATTGCGACACCGACGAGACGCTCGTCTGTTGTCACGTCCGGCAAGAGACCCACGACGTCAAGAGTTTCTTCTTCAAGGCGCCGGGCGAACGCGCCTTCGTGTTCGAACCGGGTCAGTTCATCACGCTCGAACTCGATATCGACGGCGAGCAGATCAACCGTTGCTACACCATCTCTTCGGCGCCGACGCGGCCGCACACCATCTCCATCACGGTGAAGCGCGTGCCGGGCGGCAAGGTGTCGAACTGGCTGCATGACACGGTCGTCGCGGGCACGACGGTAAGGGTGCTCGGGCCGTCGGGCGAGTTCACCTGCGCGCGGCATCCGGCGCGCAAGTATTTGTTTCTTTCGGCGGGGTCGGGCGTCACGCCGCTGATGTCGATGAGCCGCGCGCATCACGAACTCGGCGACGACGCCGACATCGTCTTCGTTCACAGCGCACGCACGCCCGACGACATCATCTTTGCGCGCGAGCTGGACCTGATCGCCTCCAATCAGAAGAACTTCCGCGCGTCGTTCGTCTGCGAGCGAGTGGGCGCGCGCACCAGCTGGCCCGGCGTGACGGGCTTCCTGAGCCTGCCGCTGCTCAAGCTGATCGCGCCGGATTACCTGGAACGCGAGGTCTTCACCTGCGGACCTGCACCGTACATGAAGGCGGTGCGCGATCTCCTCGACGAAGGCGGCTTCGATCGCAAGCACTATCACGAAGAGAGCTTCTCGTTCGGCGTGATCGAGGAAGTGGCAGCCGAACTGACGACGGCGCATGTCGCCGATGCGCTCGCCATGCATGCGGATTTCGTGGAAGCGCGCGAACAGGCGATCGGGTTCGCGCCGGCGCCTGTAGAGCCCGTTGCGGAACCCGTTGCGGAACCCATAGCGGCACCAGTCGACACGCGCTACAAGGTGAGCTTCGCCAAGAGCCGCCGGGATATCGAATGCGGCAGCAACGAACACGTGCTCGATGCCGCCAAGAAGGCGGGCGTGCGTCTGCCTTCTTCATGCACGCAAGGCATGTGCGGCACCTGCAAGGTCAAGCTGGTGTCCGGTGAAGTCAGCATGAAGCACGCGGGCGGCATCCGCCAGCGCGACATCGATCAGGGCATGGTGCTGCTGTGTTGCAGCAAGCCGTTGAGCGATCTCGTCGTCGACAAATAAGCACGAGCACGAACCGGATTTCCTCGGGCAGGCCCGTATCGGGGAGAGGGCAGGGAGGAGCGTCGTTTCTGGACAAGTCGATGTCGGAAAAGCGCGTTACGGGCCAATTCTGGCTGGTGAATCTTGACGCTACACGGCGTGGGGCCGCTTAAGGGGAAATCGAATGAAAGCGATGAGAAGAAAGCTCGTTCTGGGGGCGATGACCGCTGCCCTCGCAGCGAGCCTCGGGGCAAACGCCGCTGACAAGCCAACCATCAAGATCGGCTACGTCGAAGGCTGGGATGACAGCGTCGCGACGTCGAATGTCGCCGCGCGCATCATCGAGAAGAAGCTGGGTTATCCGGTGCAGCTGGTGCCGGTGGCGGCGGGCGTGATGTGGCAGGGCGTCGCGCGCGGCGATCTGGACGCGACGCTGTCGGCCTGGCTGCCGGTCACGCATGGCGCCTACTGGAACAACTTCAAGTCGAAGGTCGTCAATCTCGGACCGAACTTCCAGGACGCGAAGATTGGCCTGATCGTGCCGGAGAACGTGGACGTCAGCAGCCTGTCCGACCTCGAAGCGAAGAAGGCGGAATTCGACTCGCGTATCGTGGGCATCGACGCGGGCGCGGGCGTGATGCAGAAGACGAGCGAGGCCATCAAGGCCTACAACCTCGACTACAAGCTGCTGCCCAGCTCGGGTTCGGCGATGACGGCGGAACTGGCGCGCTCGGAAGCCGCCAACAAGCCGATCATCGTGACGGGCTGGAAGCCGCACTGGATGTTCGCGAAGTACAAGCTCAAGTTCCTCGACGATCCGAAGAAGGTGTTCGGCGAGTCCGAGCACGTGGACAACGTCGTCAATCCGGAACTGGAAAAGAAGGCGCCGCCCGTGGTGGCCTTCCTGAAGAAGTTCCAGTGGAAGCCGGGTGAGATCGACAGCGTCATGCTGGCCACGCAGAACGGCGAAAAGCCGCAGGCCGCCGCCGATGCATGGATCAGCGCGCACGCGGACCGCGTGAGTTCCTGGACCCAGTAAGCCTCCCGGATTTTCGCTGCAATCAAAGTGGCCCGATCAGCTTGCGCTGATCGGGCCATTTGTCTTTTCGGGAGCGTGAAGCTCGCCGCCGCTGCGGTCCTGTGCGCTTCGTTCGGTTTCGAGCAGCCAGGTCACGAAGGGCGTCACGTTGGAGGGGTGCCTGACGGGATCGCGCGTGTAGATCCACGTTTCGCGATCCACCGGATGAAAGCCCAGCGGAGCGATCAACGTTCCCTTCTCCAGTTCGCTGCGCACCAGGAATTCTGGCGCGATCGCAAAGCCAAGCGCGCCCTTCGCCGCTTCCACCGAAAGCGTCAGCGACTCGAAGACCGCACCGCCCGATACGTCGAGCCCGACGCCATGGGCTTCGCCCCATTCGCTCCATGCATTGAGCTTCGACGATGCGTGCAACAGCGGCAGTTCCAGCATCCGATCCGGCCTGACGGGCGGATCCGGCCAGCCTGGCGCGCATACCGGACCGATACGCTCCGAAGCCAGATGCGTCACCGTCACGCCGCCCACCGAAGCGCGAGGCTGCCCGCTCAGGATCAGCACGTCGACAGTGCCGTCCAGCAACGCGTCAAAGTTTGCACGCGTCTGGAAGCACACGGCCAGTGCCGGATGTTGTTGAACAAAGGTTTCAAAACGTGGGAGCAGCCATTGCGCGAGGAAGGTAGTGGAGCAGCCTATGGAGAGCCGCTGTGCCGCCTGATCTTCCCTGATCTGCCGGCATCCTTCCTCCAGCGCGGCGAAGGTGTCCTTGCACACCTGCTTCAGACGCTCGCCGTTGCGCGTGAGCCGCACGCCGCCGCTGTGCCGTTCGAAGAGCCGCTGGCCTAGCCATTCTTCGAGCGTTCGCATCTGATGGCTGATTGCACCGTGCGTCATGCCGATCGATTGAGCGGCCTTCGAAAAGCTCGAAAACCCGGCCACCGTTTCGAAACTCAGTAAGGCGCGAAGGGTGGGCATTCGCTTCGTTGGGTTGTCAATTTTATTCACGGGGGCCGCTAAAATAATTAGTTAGGATGATGAATGATCGTGAAATATGATCTTAGCATTGAACGATCTGCTGTCAGCCACCGGAGGATGTGTGTATCGCGAAGTACTGAACGAGTTGCGCGGCGTGAATGAGTTGTCGCGCAGACTGAACGGCGCGGTCAGCATCTTCGGCAGCGCACGCGCGGCACCGGGTTCCCGCCACTTCGAGATGGCGAAGCTGATCGCCGGGAAGCTCGCGCGCGAGGACCTGTCCGTCATCTCGGGCGGCGGCCCCGGCATCATGCGCGCGGCGCTGGAAGGCGCGCGGGCCGGCGGAACGCAAGCCATCGGCTTCAACATCAAGCTTCCGTTCGAACCGCTCGACATGCGGGACCAGGACATCTCGCTGACGTTCGATCGTTTCTTCACGCGAAAATTTGCCTTCAGCCTGTGTTCGGATGCCTATGTCGTGATGCCGGGCGGCATGGGCACGCTCGACGAGCTGTTCGAAATGCTCACGCTGATCCAGACGGGCAAGCTCGCATCGAAGCCGGTCGCGCTGGTCGATCGCGCGTTCTGGCGCGGCCTGATTGCGTGGCTGCGCGAGCAGCCCTTGTCGGCGGGGTTCATCCATCAGGAAGACATCGACAGCGTCGGACTCTTCGATGACGCAGACGAAGTCGTGAAATTTGTCATTGAAGGGACCAGCGCGGGGATCCGTTCGCGAAGGATCGCGCACGCCCTGAAGGTAACCGACGGAGCCTTGCCATGAAGCCAACCGCACCTCAACTTGTCATGTTCACCGGCGGACGCGACAGCACGCTTGCCGCTTGCCTGCTGATGTTGCAGGGTGTTCCGGTCCACCTCTTCAGCGCCAACAGCGGCTGCTCGATCCATCGCGAGATTCTTTCCCATCGCGTCGATGAACTGAAGCGCAGGTTCGGCGACCTGGTGGTGCGGCATGTCGTGGAAGACATCAGCGGGGCGTTTCGGAACATTGCCATTGCTTCACTGGAAACCGACATCGTCCAGGACCGCAAGAACCTCGTTCTGCTGGGCGAGAAGATCGCCATTCATGCGCATGTCGTCAACTACTGTTTGCGCAATGGTATCGAGGTCATCAACGATGGCATCGCCCGTTATCAGGAGGAGTTCCCGGAGCAGCGCAGGGTCGCGAAGGATTACTTCGTCGGCCTCATGCGCGAGTACGGCATTACCTATCACAGTCCGATCTACGAAATCGCCAGATCGGTCGATGATGTCAAGTACCGTCTGCTGCTGATCGGCCTCTCGACCAAGTCGCTGGAAGGCATCTCCATCTTCGCCGACAGTTTCACCGAGCCTTCGGACGAAACGGTGCTTGCCTATCTTCAGAGAAAGGAGCCGCTCTGTCGCGACATCATCAGCCTGTTGACGGGTCACGACGATCACACGCTGCGGCTGAGCCGTAGCGCGGAAACGCGGACGGCGAACATTCGCGACGCGATCACCAATAATCTTTGAGCCGCGCGGCATGATCGAAAAATGTGCAGCGATCATCGTGAGGAACCGGCGTCTGCTCGTCGTGCGCAAGCGCGGCACGTCCACTTTCATCTCGCCAGGCGGCAAGATGGAAAAAGCGGAAGGCCAGCTCGACTGCCTGCGCCGGGAATTGCGGGAAGAACTCGGCGTGAAACTGATTGAGGCCGAGCGGTTTGGCACCTATGAACGGCGTGCGGAAGGTGAAGAATACGCCATTCGTATCCATGCGTGGCTGACCTCGGTGGACGGCGTGTGCCTGCCGCATGCAGAAATCGAGGAACTAGGCTGGATCGCGGGCGCTCCCTTGCTGCCCGTGGGTTCGGTGTTCGCCGAGTGCGTGATCCCCGAGCTCGTCCGGCGGGATCTCATCGATGCCTGATGCAGCGGGGCGTCATGGCCAGTCGTGGAACATGGCGATGGGCTCGTCCGGCAAGGGCCTCATGCTCGCCTCGCTCGGCGCGGTGCTGCTTAGCGTCGATACCTTGCTGCTGCGGGTGATTCATGGCGACCCGTTCCAGATGGCGTTTGCGCGCGGCCTGTTGATGTTGCTCGCGGGCGTCATCGTCACGCTGTTCCGGCACGGCTCCGGCTGGCGGACGGTCGCACGAGGGTGGGCTGCACGGGCGGTCATCGTCTGCTATGGCCTGTCCTCCGTTACCTTCGTCCTCAGCGCGATGATGACGAACATCTCGAACATGCTCACGCTCATCGCGACAGCACCGCTCTGGGCCGCGCTCGGCGCCGGCGTGTTCTTCAAGGACTGGCCACCGCGCAGGACCTGGCTCGCGTGCGCCTGCGCGTTGCTCGGCGTGGTCACGGTCGTGTGGCCGTCCTTCTCCACGCGGGCGACTGTCGGCGCGGGCGATGCACTGGCGCTGGCCACCGCGCTGCTGATGGCAGGAGCGTTGCTGCTGTCGCGGCGGTCGCGTGGCGATCTGGCGCTGGCGCCGGCGTTCGGCGGACTGCTGGCCGCTGTGGTGCTGCTGCCGTTCGTATCGCGTGCGGCCGTTCCGGATGGCAACCAGATGCTTCTGATGGCGCTCGAAGGCGCCTTGGTCGTGCCGCTGGCACTAGGCATGATCGCGGCGTCGGCGCGCACGCTGCCGGCGCCGCAGGTGGGCTTGTTCCTGCTGATCGAAACCGTGCTCGGACCGTTCTGGATCTGGGCCTTCCTGGGCGAAACACCGACGCGCTTCGCCATCATCGGCGGCAGCGTGGTGGTGATGTCGCTTGCGGTGCACGGCGCGTTTGCGTTACGCGCGGCACGCAAGCTCGCACGCTGTTAGCGCAGCACCACGGTCCGTTCGCCGTTGATGAACACCCGCCGCTCGATGAACGCCTTGACCGCACGAGCAAGCGTGATGCATTCCACGTCGCGTCCGGTCGCGAGCAGCCGCTCGGGGCTGTAGGCGTGATCCACGCGCTCCACTTCCTGCTCGATGATCGGACCTTCGTCGAGGTCGTCGGTGACGAAGTGCGCGGTCGCGCCGATCAGCTTGACGCCGCGCGTGTGCGCCTGGTGATAGGGCTTTGCGCCCTTGAAACCCGGCAGGAACGAGTGATGGATGTTGATGGCGCGCCCGCTCAGCTTGCGGCTCGTCTCGCCCGAGAGAATCTGCATGTAGCGCGCGAGCACCATCAGTTCAGCGCCGGAGGTGTCGAACAGATCGAGCAGGCGGGCTTCCTGTTGCGCCTTGGTATCCGCGGTGACCGGCAGATGATGGAACGGCAGGCCATGCTGCTCCGCGAGCGGGGCGAGATCCGGATGATTGGAGCCAATGCCGACGATATCCATCTTCAGTTCGCCCATGCGCCAGCGGAACAGCAGGTCCGCGAGACAATGTTCGAGCTTCGACACCATGAGCAGCACTTTCGGCCGCACGGCCAGGTCGTGCATCGCCCACGACATCGAAAAGCGTCCGGCGATGGGCTCGAACTCGCGCTTGAGCATCGCCAGATCCAGCAGTTCGTCCGGTCGCGCGCCATGGAACACGCAGCGCACGAAGAAGCGCTCGCTCAGGTCGTCGTCGAAGACGGTGAGCTCGTCGATATACCCGTGATGCCGCTCCAGAAAGCCGACGATGGCGGCCACTTGCCCCGCCGCACTCGGGCACGAGACGGTAAGCACCAGTTGATCAAAGCGGGAATCGGCTGCCATGCGTGCTCCACATTCGGATGATCGGCGCGCCGCGAAATACGGCGAGCGTGCGCATCAGTAGAACAAAAGGCGGGGTCGACGCGATAGAAGCCAGACGCCGCGCATCTAGTACAAAAACGTCAGACGCCCACGTCGCATTCCTCGAGCAGCCAGTCGCTGAACGCCCGCACCGCCGCCGACGGCTCGCGCGGCGTGACCAGCATGTAGCCGCGCTCCGTGACGAGCGGCGTTTCGCACAGCGGCACCAGCTGGCCGGTGGCGATCAGCTCGTCCACCAGCGGCGCCCAGCCGAGCGCGACGCCCTGGCCCATCACCGCCGCGTGCGTGACGAGCGCATAGCTGTTGAATGTAAAGCCGCCCTGCGTAGGCGGCGCGGCGAGTCCGTGCCCTTCGAACCACGCGCTCCACGAGAGCCAGCGCTCCGGATGCGTGGCTTCCAGATGGAGCAGCGGCAGCGCGAGAAAATCAGCGGGCGTGCGCGGCGCCTGGACCTTGTGCAACAGCGACGGGCTGCACACGGGCATCACGCATTCGGGAAACAGCTTCACGGCGCGACGCGGGCTCCAGTCCGCCTGAGTATCGCCGAATACGATCACCACATCCGCCTGCTGACCCGATGCGCTCGGCATGCTCTGCGACGTGATGATCTTGACGTCGACATCCGGCATCAGCGCCTTGAACTGCGGCAGGCGCGGCATCAGCCAAAAGGTGGCGAAACCAAAGTCGGTGGCGAGGGTGAGCGTGCGCTGCGCGCGCCGCGAGCGAATGTCCGCAGTGGCCGTGCGAATCACGTCGAGCCCCTGGCGCACGGCTTCGAACAGCCGTACGCCGTCTTCCGTCAGCGTGACGCCGCGATGCCCGCGCTCGAACAGCGCCGCGCCGAGCGCTTCCTCCAGCTGCACCACACGCTGACTCACCGCGGGCTGCGTGGAACCGAGTTCGCGCGCGGCGGCGGTGAAGCTCGCCAGACGCGCGGCGGACTCGAACATCAACAACGCCTGCATGGGCGGCAGACGATCCGGCCGCGGCATAACCCCTCCTTATGGGCGCATAACGTTTTGCTGTCTTCACAGCCGCGAATTGACCGGCAATAGTCACATTGAACCGCTGTTCAACCAACGCCTGCTGTGGTGGATTCTATTCGAGGCACGCTTTCATGCTTGAGACGAAACAAAATATTCTCGTACTGATGGCCGACCAGCTCACGCCGTTCGCGCTGTCGGCCTATGGCAACCCGGTGACGAAGACGCCGCGCATCGACGCACTCGCGCGCGAAGGCGTCGTGTTCGAGTCGGCTTATTGTGCAAGTCCGCTGTGCGCGCCTTCGCGCTTCTCACTTCTTGCGGGCAAGCTGCCGTCGAACATCGGCGCCTACGACAACGCCGCCGAGTTGCCGTCCGAAACCCTGACCTTCGCGCATTACCTGCGCGCCGAAGGCTATCGCACGATTCTCTCCGGCAAGATGCATTTCTGCGGCGCGGATCAGCTGCATGGTTTCGAGGAACGCCTCACGACCGACATCTATCCCGCCGATTTCGGCTGGACGCCCGACTGGCAAGACCCCGAAGCGCGCCCGACGTGGTATCACAACATGAGCTCCGTGATCGACGCGGGTCCGTGCGTGCGCACCAATCAGCTCGACTTCGACGACGAAGTGACCTTCACCACGCGCCAGAAGCTCTTCGATATCGCCCGCGAGCGCAACGCGGGCCGGGACGCGCGTCCGTTCATGATGGTCGCGTCGCTGACGCATCCGCATGATCCGTATGCCATTCCGCGCAAATACTGGGACCTGTACCGCGACGAAGACATCTATATGCCGTCGTATCAGGATTCGCTCGATGCCAGCGATCCCCATTCGAAGCGTCTGCGCCATGTGTACGAGGCGGACCGCACGCCGCCCACCGAACGGCAGGTGCGCAACGCGCGTCGCGCGTACTACGGCGCGGTGTCCTACGTGGACGACCAGTTCGCATCGATACTCGAAGCGCTCGAACAGGCGGGGCTCGCCGACGACACGATCATCGTCGTCACGTCGGATCATGGCGAGATGCTCGGCGAGCGCGGCCTCTGGTACAAGATGACGTTCTTCGAAGGCGGCTGCCGCGTGCCGCTGATCGTGCACGCGCCGAAGCAGTTCGGCGCACGTCGCGTGACGGAGTCGGTGTCGCATCTGGATGTGCTGCCCACTTTTGTTGACCTGGCGCGCGGCGTGGCAGCGACCGGGCCGGAAGACTGGCCCGACAGCGTCGACGGCCGCAGCCTCGTGCCGCATCTGCAGGGCAGCGGCGGGCATGACGAGGCGACCGGCGAGTACCTCGCGGAAGGAGCCATCGCGCCGATCGTCATGATCCGGCGTGGCCGCTACAAGTTCATCCATTCGAGCGTGGATCCTGATCAGCTTTACGACGTCCAGTCCGATCCCTTTGAACGCACCAACCTCGCCGATACCGAACGCCACGCTCCGCTCGTCGCGGAGTTGCGCGCGGAGATCGCGCGCCGCTGGAATCTGGACGCATTGCATCAGGACGTGCTGACGAGCCAGCGCCGCCGTCACTTCCACTTCGCGGCGACCACGCGCGGCACCATCCAGTCATGGGACTGGCAGCCGCACGTGGATGCGAGCCAGCGTTACATGCGCAACCATATCGACCTCGACGATCTCGAAGCCATGGCGCGGTTCCCCGCCGTCGAGCGCTGACGTGTGCCTCTTTCCTCCCCACCTACGACAGGACCCATCATGAAAAAGGGCTTCATCGATGCGCTCTTCGCCGCCGCGCTTGCCTGCGTGGCATCTCACGCATTCGCCGCCGAGCCGCAGTCCTGCACGCAGGTGCGCATGGCCGGCCCTGGGTGGACCGACATCGACGCCACCAATGCCATGAGCGGCATCGTGCTCAAGGCGCTGGGCTATCGGCAGAACGTGGCGAACCTGTCGGTGCCGATCACCTATCAGGGCTTGAAGAAAGGACAGATCGATGTCTTCCTCGGCAACTGGATGCCCGCTCAGGCGCCGCTCGTGAAGCCGTTCTTCGAGGAGAAATCGATTGAAGTGGTGCGGCCCAACTTGTCCAATGCGAAGTTCACGCTGGCCGTGCCGGATTACGTGGCCGCGGCGGGTGTGCATTCGTTCGCGGACCTCGCGAAGAACGCGGACAAGTTCGATAACCGCATCTACGGCATCGAACCGGGCGCGCCCGCGAACCAGAACATCAAGCGCATGGTGGACGACAAGGCGTTTGGACTGGGCGACTGGAAGGTGGTGGAGTCGAGCGAGACCGCGATGCTGACGCAGGTCGAGCGTGCGGTGCGTGACAAGAAGTGGATCGTCTTTCTTGCGTGGGAGCCGCACCTTATGAACACGAAGTTCAAGCTCGCGTATCTCGACGGCGGCGATCGCTACTTCGGTCCGAACTACGGCGGCGCGACGGTCAATACGGTGGCGCGCAGCGGTTACGAGCAACAGTGTCCGAATCTCGGACGCCTGTTCAAGCAGATGGCCTTCAATGTGGATCTCGAGAACGGCGTCATCACCGAGGTGCTGGAGAAGAAGACTCACGTCGATGAAGCCGCCAGCGACGCGCTGAAGCATCATCCCGAGTTGCTCAAATCCTGGCTCGATGGTGTGACGACTGCGAGCGGCGGCAATGGGCTGGAAGCGGTGCAGGCGGCGCTGGGTGTGAAGTAGGTGGGTATTGGTGCGGGTGCGGGGCGGATCGGTCCGCCTCGCCGCCTGGACACTCAGGCGCTTCGGCGCGGCGCTTGGTGGCTTCTCCTTAGAATCGCTTCAGCATGGACCCTCGTAAGACACGTGACCCACCATGAACCCAATCCCGCCGCCATCGATCAAGCCCTCGCTTTGCCCTCGGAGGATCACGACACTTTTTGCACTGGCGGTGATGGCGTGGGCAAAAACACCGGGCGCGAATATCCAGGGCACGAGTGCCTTCTCGCTGATGCCCACAAGCAAACTCGTGACGCCTTGCGCGATCAGGAAGCCCGCGGAGGCATCGGCATAGAGCGTGTAGCCTTCGAAGTCACGCGGCTTGAGTTCGGGCTTGTGAAGGCGGTACACCAGACCCTTACCCGGGAAATCGGTGGTGCTGCCTGTCGCGGTCCCGGTCTTGCCTCGCGGCAGCTTCAAGTCAGGTAGCTGTATCTCCTTCGGTACGCGTTTTGAGTAGCCCAGTCCCGGACCGAAGCCGCGATATCGATATGCGTGAAGGTTGCCCTCCGGGCTTTTCAGAATGATCTGTCCGCTCGATAACGCAAGGTCGCCAATCGATCCGCCGGCACCGCTGGACGTTTCGTAGGTCCACAAACTCCGCTTAAGCATCGCTCTCCGCCTGTCGGTTCAAGTACGCCCGCATCCCAAACAAGCCGCCGATGATGAAGATGGCGGAGAATGCTGTGATGTAAATCTCAATGCCCCAAATGTTCTCGATCTGATTGATTTCGGCGAGCTTGGGGATGTCGGGCATATAGCGCACTTCGATCCTGTCGCCCACATCGGTTGGATAACGACTACTCCCGGCGAACGAGATGCGCTCACCGCTCTGTGTGGTGAACACGACTTCGGGATGAAAGCCCCCGGCATTCAGCCGGACCACCTCGCCTATGGCCGTGACGGATTGAGTCTGGAACTCGTACGCCGAAGGGATGAAAAGGGTCTGCGACAGCAGGATCGCGACGCCCCCCGCAACGGTGTGCCAATTGGGTTTGGGTCTTTTGATCTTCATGCCAAGCCGATGTTATAGGAGACCGATGCGATGCCGCCTACGGAGCCGCCCTTGGCAGTGGGTATGTAGTCCCGCTTGAATTCGGTGAAAGACAGAAAGACTTCCTCGAAGTGACCGTAAGCGGAGCCGTATGGGCGGATGTCATGCACCATGACGTTCTTCATGGTGATTTTCATGAAATCGGGCGGCGGAATGAGCTTGCCGGCGAGTCCTTCTGCTGACGCCTGCGCGTCCGCGCTTCGCACCGATAGCACCGCGTTTTGCGCGCAAGTCGAATTCAGCAGCATGGACATCAGCCCGTTTGACGCGAGACTGACGCGATGGACGAACGAAAGATTATCAAGGCTGGCTTTTCGCCTTTCCGAGTACGACGATACTCGGGTCGTTTGAGTCAGTCGCCATCCCCAACTGAGTGCTTCAATTTCACCTACATGACCGATAATAGCTGATTCGCCTTTTACTTCACCGATGCTCAAGAAAATGTTGCTCATGTGTTTTGAACCTTCAGATTGTTCGTTTTGGATGGGCAGAATTTCCGCGCGTGGTGATCGTAAGGTAATCAAAACGGCAAGAGAACTGGATAAATCTGATGCTTACTCGGTCAATTGAAGAAATCGCTTTGCTCTGGTCACGTCTTGGAGCGGCGCGATGAGGTGCTACCGATTCACGAGCATGATGGTGAAGGGAAGGTGTACAGCCTTCAAAGAAAAGGGCGGTGCGGATCACCCGGGATCGCGCGCCATGTGAAGCAGGTCTAGGCTGTAACCTTAACGCGCGCTCATCGGTATCTCCGGTCCGCTGTACGGTGGCTGAGGCGAGTTTGCGGCCGAAGCGAGCCGCGATCAATCTGGCTTCGGGCGTCGACCTGGACACTGCAACGTGACCGCAACGCGAACCCCCGCTTTGAGCATGCCGTGACGGGCAGAGTGAAGCGCTGCACACAGCGCTCGACGTGAAGTAGGCAGCTTTCATCCCGGTGCGGAACGTATCAGTCGCAGAGAGACAGATTTCCGTCGCAAACGGTCGAGCCGTCTTATATATGGAACCTTATTTTTACAACACCGGCGCGACGATCCGTTTCGCCGCATAGCCACTCAGGCGCGTCAGCGGCAGTCTCCGCAGTTCCCGGCAGGTCAGGCGATGTGTCATCACGCGAAGCGTGAAGGCAGGGCATCGCTTATTCCAACGAAACCGATCACGACAAGAAGAGGACGAGCACATGAGAAAGCGACATGCCGCAACCCGCACGACATCTACTGCACGCAGCGCCCGGCTCGCGAGCCTTGCCGTCGCAGCAGGCGCGAGTCTCGCTCCGGCGCTGGCGCACGCACAAAGCAGCGTCACGTTGTACGGCATCCTCGATGCAGGCGTCACGTGGGTGAACAACAGCGGCGGCGCGCATGTCGTCAAGTTCGATGACGGCGTTTCCTACGGCAACCGTCTCGGCTTTCGCGGCGTCGAGGATCTCGGCGGCGGACTGCAAGCCGTCTTCGTGCTCGAATCGGGCTTTCGTCTCGGCACGGGCCGCTATGCGTTCGGCGGCGCGGAATTCGGACGCCAGGCGTACGTGGGCCTCAAGAACCAGTGGGGCACGGTCTCGCTCGGCAATCAGCTCGACATGACCGAAGAGTTCGTTTACCTCTACAACATCTCGGCATGGGCCAGTGGCTACGCGATCCATCAAGGCGACTTCGACCGCATGAACGGCGACCGCCTGCCCAACTCGATCAAGTTCCTGTCGAACAACATCGGCGGCTTCACGTTCGGCGGCATGTATTCGTTCGGCAACGTGTCGGGCAATTTCCATCAGAACAGCGCGTGGAGCGTCGGCGCGCACTATGCCGCGAACACCTTCAACGTGGGCGCCGCGTACACGCAGCTCAACAACCCGAACGGCATCTATGCGTTCGATCCCTACGCGATGATCGGCGCTCGCACGTTCCTCGGCCAGCCGACCGTATCCGTCGATCCCGCGACGGGCGCCGTCACCGATCTCTACAGCGCGAACTCTTTTCCCGTCGACAAGCAAGGCGCGTTCGCAGTGGGCGCGGCCTGGACGCTCGGCAACCTGATGTTGTCGGGTAACTTTACGTACACGACCATCAAGGGCCTCGGCCAGACTTCGCACATGCAGGTGTACGAGGGCGGCGCGTCGTATAACTTCAGGCCCGACCTCGCGCTATACGGCGGCTATCAGCACACGCGCTTTGAAGGCAATCACTGGAATCAGGGATCGCTCGGCCTGCACTACCTGCTCTCGAAGCGCACCGACGTCTATATCTCCGGCGACTATCTGCGCGCTTCCGGCCCCATCGACGCCGTGATCGGCTACAGCTTCACGCCTTCATCCACCAATACACAGTCCGACGTGCGCATCGGCATGCGTCACTCGTTCTAGGCCGCGGCGAGCCGCGCGGGACCGGCGTTGCGCAGTGCGCTGCGGTCCTGGCGCGGGCTCGTGTTGAAGCGCGCGCGATAGGTGCGCGAAAAGTGCGACGGCGATTCGAAGCCGCACGCCACGCAGACCGCCAGGATCGACATGTCCGTCTGTTGCAGCAGTTCGCGGGCGCGAGCGAGGCGCAGGCCGAGATAGAAGTGCGTCGGCGTGTCCTGCAATGCCGCGCAGAACAGGCGTTCCAGCTGCCGCCGCGTGACGCCGATGGACGCAGCGAGCGCATCGGGCGGAAGCGGCTCCTCCATGTTCTGTTCCATCACGCCGATCACCTGGATCAGCTTGCGATTGTGGATGCCGTAGCGCGCGGCGAGTTGCAGGCGCTGATGATCCGAACGTTGCCTTATGCGCCCCAGCACGAACTGCTCCGACACCTGCGCCGCGAGGCCCGCGCCATGTTCGCGGCCGATCAGGTCGAGCATCATGTCGATGGAAGCCGTGCCGCCCGCGCAGGTGATGCGGCGCGTGTCGATTTCGAAGAGTTCCTGGCTCGTCTCGATCTCGGGATACTGTTCCGCGAATGCCGCTGCGGCTTCCCAATGCAGTGTCGCGCGCTTGCCGGCGAGCAGGCCGCAGCGCGCGAGGATGAAGCTGCCGGTATCGATGCCGCCGAGCGTCGCGCCCGCGCGGTCCAGCCGCTTGAGCCAGTCGCCGAGTTCCCGCGTGAAGCCCGCGAGCGGCTCGAAGCCCGATACGACAAACACGGTGCGGGCGTCCGTGATGTCATTGAACGCGGCTTCCGCGTTCACGGTGATGCCGTTGCTCGCGGCGACAGGGCCGCCGTCGGCGGAGAGGATATGCCAGCGGTACAGATCGCCCGCGAAACGGTTGGCGACCCGCAACGGCTCGATGGCCGACATGAAGCCGATCGACGAGAACTCGGGCAGCAGAAGAAAGTGGATGTCTTGTGGAGCGGGCATCGGAGATTCGATGAAGATAGGCCGTTCACCGTAGCAAGAGCAAAATGCATGCGCAATCCGGCGCGCCCCGTAGAGCGCGCCGGATCGTGATGCGCGTTGCCCCTTCAGACCCGGGAGAGCGCGTGCGTCAGCGTCTGCGCGACCGTCGCGAGTTGCGGCTCGACCACCAGATCGGTGTGCCTGCCCTCGACCTTCATCACCTGCAAGCCATTCTTCGCGACGCGCTGCCATACCGGAAGCGGATCGCCGCGCATCGTCTCCAGGACGGTCGCGCGTACATAGACGATCGGACCGCCCTGGTAATGACGCGGCGTGTAAGTCGTCATCGCGACGCGCATCGACTCGCGCACGCGCAGCAGCGCGGGCGGCAGGCCTTGCGCATCGGGCGCGGCCTTGTGGGCCTGATGTCCCAGGCGCATGCGCACGCGGTCGGCGAATGCGCCCGCCTTGGTGCACACATAGCCGAGCCGTGCCCGCGTATCGAGCGAGCGGAATTCACGCAGGCGATCGGCGATCACGTCCGCCTGGAAGCGCGTCCATTGCGGGAACGGCAGGCAGTGTTCGTGCACGTAGGTATCGAGCAGGCACAGCATCTCGATCCGTTCGCCCGCCGCCACGAGTTGCTGCGCGATCTCGAACGCGATCAGCCCGCCGAACGAATAGCCGGCGATCGCATACGGCCCTTGCGGCTGCACTTCGCGCATGCGCCGCACGTAGCCCTCGGCCATTTTCTCGACGCTGTGCTGCGGTGCTTCATCGCCGTCGAGTCCTAGCGCCTGCAGGCCGTACACGGGCCGCTCGTTCTCCAGCATGCCCGCGAGCGTCAGGCACTCCATCACCGAGCCCGTGATGCTATGCGCCATGAACAGCGGGCGGCCGGTGCCCGCGCGCATCTGCACGACGGTCGAGCCCGTGGTCTGCGACTCGGAACCCGCGGCGAGCACGGCCGCGAGGCGCGCGATGGTCGGCGCGACGATCATCGTCGAGAGGGTCAGTGCGCGGCCCGTGGCGCGCTGCACGTCGGCGAGCATGCGCGCCGCCAGCAGCGAATGACCGCCGAGGTCAAAGAAATTGTCGTCGCGGCCGATCGGCGAAAAGCTGAAACACTGCTCCCACAGTGCGCACAGATAAGCCTCGAGTTGCGCGACGGATTCGCCCGGCGCAGGCAACGCGGTCTTCACGCGCGAAAGGGACGGGTGTTCGCGAATGCGTTCGAGGCAATCCGGATTCGCCAGCGACGAGACATTGCGCGCCGGCAGGCCGTTGACGGCATCGCGGGCCGCAGCCTCAGAAGGTTTGCCGTTGTGCGTGACCGGCAGCGCGTCCACCTGAACGGTCACGTCGGGAACCAGCGCCGCGCTGCCCTGACGTTTCAGTTCGCGTCGGATGCGCGCGGCGAGCGCCGCGTTCATCTGCGCACCGGGGCGCAGCACGAGCAGCAGCACGATGCGCTGGCCCGCTTCGTCCGCATTGGTGTCCGTCTGCGGCACGGCCATCGCCTGGCAGACTTCCGCGATGCCGCTCAGGATGCGGTAGATCTCGCCCGGGCTCACGTTGATGCCGCGCACGTTGAGCACGCCGTCGCTGCGGCCATGCATGCGCGCGGAGCCCTGCGGCGAGAACTCGATGACATCGCCATGCGTCCACACGCCTTCGTTCGCCGCGAAATACGCTTGGTGAAAGCGCGTGCCGTCGGCATCGCCGAAGAAGCCGAGCGGCCGTGAAGGAAACGGATTGGCGCAGACCAGTTCGCCCGGCATGATGGTGCTCGCGCCCTGGTCGAACGCCTGCACGTCGAGGCCGAGGCTGCGGCACTGGGCCTCGCCTGCATAGACCGGCAGGTTCGGATTGCCCAGCACGAAGCAGCCGATGATGTCCGTGCCGCCGGAGATCGATTGCAGCTGCAAGGGCTTCACGCGGTCGCGGACCCAGTGGAATTGCGCGTCGTACAGCACGGCGCCCGTCGACAGCATCGCGCGCAGCGCCGAAAGGTCGAACTGCGCGCCGGGTTCGAGATCGGCGTCTTCGCTCATCTTGAGATACGCGGGGCTGGTGCCGAACACCGTCGCGCGTTCGTTCGCGATGAGCCGCCAGAGCGTGTCCACAGCGGCCACCGGGCCGTCATAAGTGACGATCTCCACGCCCGATGCCAGCGCGGACAATTGCCAGTTCCACATCATCCACGAGCAGCTGGTATGGAAGAACAGCTTGTCGCCGGGACCGAAGTTGCTGTGCAGCCGGTGTTCCTTCACATGCTCGATGAGCGTGCCGCCCGCACCGTGCACGATGCATTTCGGCTTCCCGGTGGTGCCCGACGAAAACATGATGAACAACGGGTGATTGAACTCGAAGCGCTTCCAGTCGAAACGCAAGGCATTGCCGTGCAGAATCAATGCACGCATTTCGTGCTGGCGCACCGTGACGGAGCTGGGCAATTCGGTTTCGTCGAGACAGACGATATCCGTCAGCGATCCCAACTGCATCGCGACAGCCGCAATGTGACCCGAGATCGAGCCGCCGGTGTCGAAAGGCCGCTGCGTGGTGTGCGCGAACAACATCTTCGGTTCGAGCGGCGCGAAGCGGTCGAGTATCGCCTGCACGCCGTTTTCCGGGGCTGCGGTGGAAAGCGTGGCGCCCAGCGCCGTCACCGCCAGCGCGACAGTGATCGCGTCGCCGTCGTTGCGCATGATGGCGGCCACGCGATCGCCCGGCTTCAGACCGAGTTCACTCAGTGCATGCGCAAGCCGCATGACGCGTTCGCGCAGTTCGCCGCGGGTGTAGGCGATACGGCGGCCATCGGCATAACGGGAGGTGAGCGCGGGGGCGTCATCGGATGCAATGCGCTTGCCTAGCAGATTCTCGGCGTAATTCAATTCGACATTCGGAAAGAATCGCGCGGTTTCGCATTGCGTGCCAATACAAACCGGTTCATCCGATCCGGACCATTCAAGCCCTTCAGCCGAATCGAGAAAGTATTTCCAGAACTGCCGATATTCACGGCACGCAAAAGCATGCAATCCGGCATAACTGCCGAAATGCTCGCCGATGGTTTTCTCGAAGCCTTCAGTGAAGGCTGTCATGCGTGAAGCGCTGATCTGCTCGAAGGCGGGTTGAAACAATGGCTCGCGCGCGTAGCTACGCGCACGCTCTCGGATAGCGTCCTGTCGGTCCATTTTTATGCACCTGTAATTGGACTGCGTGGCTTTAAGCGCCTGGGTACTCGAACACAGACGGGAAATCTCTCTTTTTCCCTTTTATGCGTCTGTGTCAACGCCCGGCGTCGATCCCTCAAACGCAGATTACTCGTCCGGAAGGCACGGCAATGTTCGAACACCCACAAAGTCTGCCGCCGTCAACGAAGGTTACTCTTGCTCGCGCGCATTTCATATTCATGAATGGTCGCGTTGCTGAATGACACACTCGCGACATTCCCGACGCAACGGTTTCCTTAACATCATCCGCCTGTCATGAGCAAGATAACTGCCAGCCAAGATCAAGGCACGCGATGAAAAACTTTATGACGCGGCGCCCGCAGCCGCACGAGCGGTTGATTTTCGACACGACGTCGCAGGCAGGCAAGTCGCCGTCGCCGGCGGACGTTCGCGCACTTTTATGCGGCGATACTTTTGTATCCATGCCGGCGCCCCGAACCGGCTCATCGAGATAACCCACCACGGAAGAACGCCAATGAGACATCGCCTGATTTCCCAGCTGCTGATGGCCGGAACCTGCGCCGCGGGCGTGGCGTTCGCCCTGACGCAGGACGCGCGTGCGGAAGATGCCAGTTGCAAGACCGTGCGTTTCGTCGATATCGGCTGGACCGACATCACGTCGACCACCGCGCTCGCGTCGGTCGTGTTCGAAGGACTCGGCTATGCGCCGAAGACCACGGTCGCCTCGGTCCCCATCTCGCTGGCCGGCCTCAAGAGCAAGCAGATCGATGTGTCGCTCGGCTACTGGTGGCCGGTGCAGCAGAAGGCCGTCGAGCCGTATCTCGAAGCGAAGAGCATTCAGAAGCTCGATCCGCCGAATCTTTCCGGCGCGAAGGCGACGCTCGCCGTGCCGGCCTATGCCTACGACGCAGGCATCAAGACCTTCGCCGATATCGCGAAGCATCGCGACGAGCTCGGCGGCAAGATCTATGGCATCGAGCCGGGCAGCAGCGCCAACGCGAAGATCCAGAAGATGATCGATTCGAACCAGTTCGGACTCGGCGGCTTCAAGCTGGTGGAATCGAGCGAAGCGGGCATGCTGGTGACGGTCGAGCGCGCCATCCGCGAGAAGAAGCCGGTTGTGTTTCTGGGGTGGGAACCTCATCCCATGAACATCCAGATGAAGCTCGACTACCTCTCCGGCGGCGATGACGTATTCGGCCCGAACTATGGCGAGGCGCGCGTCTACACGCTGACCAACACCGACTTCCTGTCGCGCTGTCCGAATGCCGGAAAGCTGGTGTCGAACCTGCGCTTCACGACCGATCTGGAAAACCGCCTGATGCAGCCCGTGATGAACAAGGAGCGCCCGCAGGAAGCGGCGAAGGCGTATCTGAAGAGCAATCCGCAGGTGCTGGATGCGTGGCTGGCCGGCGTGAAGACGGTCGACGGCAAGGAAGGCTTGCCCGCAGTGAAGCAATACCTGGGGCTTTGACAAGCTGAGCAGTGCGCCCGACGTTTTCCCGGATCTTCGGGCGGGCAGGGAAAGCAGGAACCCTAACAGTCTTCTTGAACGGAAACTCCATGAACTACGAAGTCATCGTGACCTGCGCGGTCACCGGCGCCGGCGACACCACGGCCAGGCATCCCGCCATTCCCGTCACGCCGAAGCAGATCGCCGAAGCGGCGATCGAAGCTGCGCGCGCGGGCGCAACCGTCGCGCATTGCCACGTGCGCGATCCGAAGACGGGCAGAGGCAGCCGCGATCCGGCGCTGTACCGGGAAGTCGTCGACCGCATTCGTTCCTCGGATGTGGACGTCATCATCAATCTGACGGCCGGCATGGGCGGCGATCTCGAGATCGGCCCCGGCGAAGAGCCGATGCGCTTCGGGCGCGGCACGGATCTCGTCGGCGGGCTGACGCGTCTCGCGCACGTGGAAGAGTTGCTGCCCGAAATCTGCACGCTGGATTGCGGCACGCTCAACTTCGGCGACGGCGACTATATCTACGTCTCCACGCCCGCCCAGTTGCGTGCGGGTGCGAAGCGCATCCAGGAACTCGGCGTGAAGCCGGAACTGGAGATCTTCGATACGGGCCATCTGTGGTTCGCCAACCAGCTGCTGAAGGAAGGGCTGCTCGATGACCCGCCGCTCTTCCAGCTGTGCATGGGCATTCCGTGGGGCGCGCCGCCCGACACCGGCACGATGAAGGCGATGGTCGACAACCTGCCGCCCGGCGCGCACTGGGCGGGGTTCGGCATCGGCCGGATGCAGATGCCGATGGTCGCCCAGGCGATGCTGCTCGGCGGCCACGTGCGTGTCGGGCTCGAAGACAACCTGTGGCTCGATCGCGGCGTCCACGCGACCAACGGCTCGCTGGTGCAGCGCGCGATCGAGATCATCGAGCGGCTGGGGGCGCGCGCGCTGACGCCCGCCGAAGGCCGCAGGAAGCTGGGACTGCCCGCGCGCGGCGAACGTCCGCTCGACAAGCGCGCGCTCGAACAATTCGCCTGAACCTCACTCGCTCGAACTCAAACGGACCTCATCAACATGCAAGTCAAGCAATTCGCCGCGCTCGGCGCGGGTGTGATCGGCAGCGGCTGGGTGGCGCGTGCGCTCGGAGCAGGGCTCGACGTCACCGCGTGGGATCCGGCGCCCGGCGCCGAAGCGCAATTGCGCGCGAATGTCGCCAACGCGTGGCCCGCGCTGGAGCGTGCCGGGCTGGCTGCGGGGGCATCGCCGGAACGCCTGCGCGTGGTCGCGACGGTCGAGGAATGCGTGGCCCAGGCGGACTTCATCCAGGAAAGCGCGCCGGAACGCGAGGAACTGAAACTCGCGCTGCACGAGCGCGTGAGCCGTACGGCCAAGCCGGACGCGATCATTGCGTCGTCGACCTCGGGCCTGCTGCCGAGCGACTTCTATGCGCGCGCCCTGCATCCCGAACGCTGCGTGGTCGGGCATCCGTTCAATCCGGTGTATCTGCTGCCGCTCGTTGAAGTGCTCGGCGGCGACAAGACCTCGGGCGAGGCGATCGATGCAGCGATGAGCTTCTATGCATCCGTCGGCATGCGGCCCTTGCGGGTGCGCAAGGAAGTGCCGGGCTTCATCGCGGACCGGCTGCTGGAGGCGCTGTGGCGCGAGGCGCTGCATCTCGTGAACGACGGCGTCGCGACCACCGGGGAAATCGACGACGCCATCCGTTACGGCGCGGGCATCCGCTGGTCCTTCATGGGCACGTTCCTGACCTACACGCTGGCGGGCGGCGAGGCGGGCATGCGACACTTCATGCAGCAGTTCGGCCCCGCGCTGGAACTGCCGTGGACCAAGCTGGTGGCGCCGCAACTGACCGACGAACTGATCGATCGCGTGGTCGACGGCACGTCACGGCAAACCGGCGGACGCGACATCAAGGCGCTGGAGCGGTATCGCGACGACTGCATTTCGAGCGTCATCGAAGCGATTGCGGCGGCGAAGGCACGGCACGGCATCGAGGACTGAAGGAGCGACGATGATCTACCGCGACACCGTGAAGGCCGAATGGGTCGATTACAACGGCCATCTGCGCGACGCCTTCTACATGCTGATCTACAGCCTCGCGACCGATGCCTTCATGGACCGCATCGGTCTCGACGACGCCGGCCGCCGCGCGCGCCAGCGCACCTTGTACACGCTGGAAGCGCACGTCAGCTATCTGCGGGAGATCAAGGAAGGCGCGGCGGTGCGCGTCGACGTGCGGGTGATCGCGCATGACCGCAAGCGCGTTCATCTGTACCTGGAGATGTTCGAGGGCGATTCAGCCGAACCGGTATCGGCGTGCGAGCAGATGCTGATGCACATCGACACCGGCGGCGCGCCGAAGTCGGCTTCGTTCGATGCGGACGTCGCCGCGCGCATTGCCGCCGAGCCGACGGTCGCGCCGGAGCACGCGCGTCATGCCGGACGCGTGATCGGCTTGCCGGCGCGCGCTTCGTCCACCGCGCCGGCCTGAGCGCGCCAGTTGCGCAGCAACAGCGCGTTGGTCACGACGCTCACGCTCGAGAACGCCATGGCCGCGCCCGCGAACATCGGATCGAGCAGACCGAACGCCGCCAGCGGAATGCCGATCAGGTTATAGACGAACGCCCAGAACAGGTTCTGCTGGATCTTCCGATAGGTGCGCCGCGAGATGTCGATGGCATCCGCGACCAGCGCCGGGTCGCCGCGCATCAGCGTGATGCCGGCGGCTTCCATCGCGACGTCGGTGCCGCTCGCCATGGCGATGCCGACATCGGCGGCGGCGAGCGCGGGGGCGTCGTTGATGCCGTCGCCGGCCATCGCCACGATGCCTTTTGCCGATGCCCGCAATTGCGCGACGACGCGCGCCTTGTCGTCGGGCAGGGTCTGCGCGAACACCCGCTCCGCCGGTATGCCCAGCGCCCGTGCCACGGCCTGCGCGCTGCCTGCGTTATCGCCGGTGATGAGCGCGCTCTGCACGCCCATCGCCGCCAGCCGTTCGATAGCCGCGCGGGCGGTCGGCTTGACGGTGTCGCCGAAGGCGAGCAGTGCGAGCACCTCGTGCCGCGCCTGGGTCTGCTCGATCAGCCATGACACCGTGTTGCCGCGCGCTTCGAGCGCCTGCGCGCGTTCCCTGAGCGATGGCGGCACGTCCGCGCCCAGTTCCGCGACCCAGCGCCCGCTGCCGATGGCGATACGCCTGTCGTTCACGTTCGCCTCGATGCCGCGTCCCGCGACCGCGCGCGCCACGCTCGCCTCGAAGCGCGGCGCGTCCGGATCGTCCAGTGCGGCGGCCACGACGGCCTTGGCCAGCGGATGCTCGCTCGAACGCTGCACGGCGGCCGCCAGCGCGAGCGCTTCTTCCCGCGTGTGTCCGGGAGCCGCCTCGAATTCGACGAGCGTCGGACGGCCGACGGTCAGCGTGCCGGTCTTGTCGAACGCGACGATTGCGACGGCATGCGCCTGTTCCAGCGCCTGCGCGTCCTTGATCAGAATGCCCTGACGCGCGGCGACGCCGGTGCCGGCCATGATCGCGGTCGGCGTCGCGAGGCCGAGCGCGCAGGGGCAGGCGATCACGAGGACCGCGACCGCGTTCAGCAGTGCCGTTTCCACGCCGGCGCCGTGCCACAGCCAGCCGGCCAGCGTGACGAGGGCGATCGCCAGGATTGCCGGGACGAACACCGCGGCCACGCGTTCGACCAGCCGCTGGATCGGCGCCTTGTCGGCCTGCGCGGATTCGACCAGCCGGATGATGCGCGCGAGCGTCGTTTCCGTGCCGATCGCCGTGGTTTCGATCTCGATCGCGCCTTCGCCGTTGACCGAGCCGCCGGTCGTGCGCGCGCCGCTTTCCTTCGCCACGGGCAGGCTTTCGCCCGTAATCAGCGATTCGTCGATGTGCGTGCGGCCCGCGCGCACGATGCCGTCCACCGGCACGCGCTCGCCTGGCCGCACGATCACGATGTCGCCGATGCGCACGTCCGCCAGCGGCACGTCGCGTTCGCGCGCCGGGTCGTCGCGGTCGCGCACGCGCGCAGTGGCCGGGCGCAGTGCGTTGAGCGCGCGGATCGCGGCGCTGGTCTGGCGCCGTGCGCGCGTCTCCAGCCACTTGCCGAAGCGCACCAGCGTAATGACGACCGCCGATGCCTCGAAGAACAGATGCGCGCCCATGCCACGGTGCGCCAGCATCTGATAGACAGACAGCCCCCACGCCGCTGACGTGCCGAGCGCGACGAGCAGATCCATGTTGCCGGCCAACGCCCGCACCGCGCGATAGCCGCCCACGTAGAAACGCGCGCCGAAGCCGAACTGCACGACGCTCGCGAGCGCCAGTTGCAGCCAGGGATCGAGTTGGAGGCCGAACATGGGCGCGAGCAGCGGCAGGGTGATGAGCGCGGCAACCAGCACGGCGATGAGTTCGCGATCGACACCGGCGTCTACGGCCGCGGCCGCCGGCGCCTCGGGCACGATGAGTGCGGCCTCATAGCCGGCCTTCGCGACCGCCGCGACGAGCTGATCGTCGCTGACGGCGGCGCTGGCGTGGACGGTGGCCTTCTCGGTGGCGAGATTGACCGCGACGCTCTCGACGCCGGGCACGCGTTTCAGGACTTTCTCGACCCGCATCACGCACGAGGCGCAGGTCATGCCGCTGACCGCGAATTCGGCGGTGCGGGCGGCTTGCGTGGATGCTTGCGTGGATGATTCTGTGGACATGCTGGAACACTCCGGTCTGACTGGGATGCGCGACATCGACGGATGGCAGACAGGTCGCGGCACTCCCTCACACCACGAGTATCGAGCTTCCAATGGTGGGAAGGTCAAGGTGGAAGCGCAGGAAAAGCAGCAGCGGCGTCGTGCATTGCCGAAACAATGCGGGCGATGAGCCCCATCCATGGTCGTTTTTCGACCGATGAGCGTCACCGTATTCCGCTATCGTAGTGCGGGCTGACGAAGGCGCGCTGGAACCGCCTGAACACATCGCCGGCGTGCGTTTCTGGCGCCTTCGCCCCGATTTTTGAAACGCCGCTGGCCTTTTGCAAGCTGCTTCTTGCCTATCGTCAGCGGATAAGTTAAAACCCGAATTCCGAGATGGCGCTCACGGTGTTGCGCTCGCAACCCGAAGCCGCGTTCCGGTATGGACCATCCCGGATTTGCGAGCCAACCCAATCGAAAGAAAACCCGGATTCCAATTCGAATGAAGAACCACCGACGCTGGACGTTTCCGCTCGACGCTGCCCTGTGGATGAGCGTGAGCCTCGCGGGGATGACCGTCCTGGCCGGTTGCGCCACCAAGGCGCCCGATGAAGTCAAAGCAAGCAGCCCCGGCTGGGTGAAGAATCAGGTGGCGGATGCCTACACGTTCGGCTTCCCGCTGGTCGCCAGCGACATCGCGCGCGAACGCGCCGGCGCCGCTCCGGGCCAGGGGGCGCTCAATACCTTCCGCCATGCGACGGCGCTGCCGCCGGTCGGCGCGACGGGCTGGCCGAGTGTCGATACGCTGGAATCGAGCGCCTGGCTCGATGTTTCCGCCGATCCGGTGATCGTGACACTGCCCGCCGCGCCGCGCGGACGTTATCTCGATGCCCGCGCGTTCGACGCCTGGACCAACGCCCTCTATTCCAGCGCCGACACCACGCCGTATCCGAAACCGCAGCGCATCGCCTTCGTGCCCGCCGGCTGGACCGGCACGCTGCCCACGGGCGCGACCCGCGTCGAGACTCGCACGCGCTATGTGTGGCTGTCGGTGCGCGTGCGCGTGAACGGTCCGCGCGACCTGCGCGAGGCGCGCAAGCTGCAGACCGCGATGCACATCGACACCTTGACGCCCGCCAAGGGCTCCGTGTCGGATCCGACGCCGGTGGTTGCCGGCGCGTGGGGTTCGAGCACGGCGCGTCAGCCGGCGGTGCCGCCGCTGCCGAGCGGTCTTGCCGCGGCGACGCCCGGCGCGCAGGCCGAGGCGCTCGACGCCAACGCGTTCTTTGCGCGCCTGGCCCGTTCGCTCGACGACAACCCCGCCGCCACCGACGACAGCCACGCGATGAGCGGGCTCGCTGACCTGGGCGTGAAGCCGGGCGAGCCGGTGCAGTTCAAGAAGACGGACGCGCCGCTGCTCGATTCCGGCCTGAGCGATGCGCGCGAGCGGCTTGCCACGGTGCCCTCCAATGCGCTGACCAAGAACGGCTGGACCTGGTTCGGCGACGGCGTCGGCATCTACGGCACCGACTACACGCTGCGCGCTTACCTTGCGCGCCGTCAGGTGGCGACGAGCACGAAGGAAGGCGAGGTGAAGCCGGTCGCCCGGACCGACAGCGAGGGTCATGCGCTGAACGGCGCCAACCAGTACACGCTGCACTTCACGGCGGATGCGCTGCCGCCGGTGCGCGGCTTCTGGACGCTCACCGCCTATACGAAGGACGGCGCGCTCGCGAATGGCAAGCTGCCGCGCCTGTCGATCTCGGAGCGCGACCGGCTGAGAAAGAACCGTGACGGCTCTTTCGATGTGATCCTGTCGGCGAAATCGCCGGGACGCGCGCACGCGGCGAACTGGCTGCCGGTGCCGGAAGGCGACTTCCAGCTCGCGCTGCGCCTCTATGCGCCGAAGCCCCAGGCGAGCGATGGTTCATGGGCGCCGCCTTCGGTCGATCGCGAGTGAACCACAGCGAGTGACACACAGCGAGTGAAACGCCGGGCGCGATCATGAAGCGTCATGCAAAGGCCGCGATCCGTCGCGGCCTTTGTGCTTCTGAAGCGCGCAAGAGCGAACGTTTGCGGGCCGTGCCGTCGTATACTCGGGCTTCACTTATCCCGGACGGCGAGCTCGAGCGGCGCACATGCGGCGCGCTCGCCCGCCGCGCATCGAATGTCAAGCATCAGCAAGTCTTCTCTCGCGTCCGCTGGCCAGACCCTGCGCGGCGTCGTGCAGGCGCGGCGCACGCGGCGCATCTTCATCGGACTGGTGATCGCGCTGCTGGTCATCGGCGCGCTCGGCTTCTTCGTCGCGCCGCCGGTCATCCGGCATGTCGCCGAGCAGCAACTCGCGAAGCAGCTCGACCGGCCCGTCAGCATCCGGCGCATCTCGCTCAATCCCTATACGCTCGACTTCGAAGCCGACGGCGTGCATATCGGCGAGTCGCCCGCCAATCTCGCGAAGGCGCCGGGCAGCCCGGCCGATTTCATCGACGTATCGCGGCTCGTCGTGCGTACTTCGTGGGCGTCGGTCATCAAGCTCGCGCCGGTCGTCAATGAGTTGAAGATCGATTCGCCGCGCATCCACGTCGTGCGCTACGACGGCGAGCATTTCAATTTCTCCGATCTCATCGAGAAGTTTTCGAAACCGTCGGCTGAACCCTCTAAAAAGCCGGCGCGCTTCTCGGTGTCCAACATCCGCCTGGAAAACGGCCAGATCACGTTCGACGACCGGCTGCTCGACGCGAAGCACGTCATCGACCGTTTTGCGCTCGGCATTCCGTTCATCGCAACCCTGCCGTCCGCTACCGACATCTTCGTGACGCCGCTGTTGCAGGCGCGCATTGACGGCTCGCCGCTGGTCGTGAAGGGACGCACGAAGCCGTTTGCGCAGTCGCGTGAATCGGAGATCGCGCTGACGCTGGACGGCCTCGACGTGCCGCAACTGGCGTCCTATGCGCCGGCATCGGTGCCGGTCGCGGTGAAGAGCGGCAAGCTGTCCACCGACCTCAACGTCAGCTTCTCGATTGCCGGCGATGCGCCGACGATCCGCATCGCCGGCACCGCCGATCTCGCTGATCTCGCCGTCACCGACAAAGCGAACGCACCGCTGGTCGCGGCGCGCGCGCTGCATGTGAAGATCGCCGATGCCGAGCCGTTGCGGGATATTTATCGGCTGGATGAAGTGACGCTCGCGAATCCCGACGTGCATCTCGCGCGCGATTCGTCCGGCCAGTTCAACGTGCAGAAGCTGGCGGGCGGGACGTCGCAGGGAACGCCTGCGAAAGAGCACGCACCCGCCGCGGAGCCGGAGAAGGACGCCCCGCCGCTCGATGTGTCCATCCGCCATCTGGCGATCGAAGACGGCAGGATCGCCCTCGACGATCAACTGCTGAAGCAGCGCGTGCAGGCCACGCTGACCGGCTTCGGCGTGACGCTCGACGGCTTCTCCACGCTCGCGAAGACGCCCGCCACCTACACGCTGAAGACGGCCTTCGACCACGGCGGCGCGCTCGATGTCTCCGGCCGCGTGATGCTCGCAGCCAAACAGGCCGACGCGAAGATCGGCCTGAATGCTTTCGCGCTGCCGCCGTTGCAGCCTTATCTGTCGAACCTGATGGCGGCGCGCGTGACGAGCGGCACACTGGGCGCCACGCTGCCGGTTTCGGTCGACTGGAGCAAGCCGGATGGCGGCGTGCAGGTCGGCGCGGGCGAGGTCAGGCTCGACGCCGTCACGCTCGCGCCCACGGCGCAGGGTGTCGCGCCGGTGAAGCTGGCGTCCGCGCAGGCGAAGATCGCCAAGGTGGATGTGGCGGCGCGCCAGGCGTCGCTCGACAGCGTGCAGGTGAGCGGCCTCGCGCTCGACGCGACGCGCCGCAAGGACGGCAGCATTGATCTGGCGTCGCTCGCCGGTCCGCACGAGGCCGCGCCGGAGCCCACCGCGACGCGCAAGATCCAGAAGGCGCAGGAAGCGGGTCCGGAGTGGCATTACCAGATCGGACAGATTACGGTCGAGAACGCTTCGGCCGGCTTTACCGACGAGACGCTGGCGCGCCCGGTGAAGCTTCAGGTCGCGCCGCTCGCGCTCAACGTGAAGCAGTTCAGCGACGACCTGACCCGGCCGCTTGCCGTGGACGGCAAGCTGACGCTCAACGGCCGGGGCACGCTTGCGCTCGGCGGCAACGTGACGGTGAGTCCGCTCAAGCTGGCGCTGCACGTGAAGGGCCATCAGGTGGACGTATCCGCGTTCGAGCCTTACTTCGGCGACAAGCTCAACGTCGACGTGGCCAGCGCCAATGCCAACGCGAATGGCGACCTGACGCTGTCCGGCAGCGGCAAGACGCTCGCGGCGACGTACAAGGGCGATGCGTCGCTGACGGACGTGCGCATGATCGACAAGCTGACCAACGACCGCTTCGCCGGCTGGAAGCTGCTCGGGCTGACCAACATGAAGGTGAGCTACGACGAGCGCGGCACGGACGTCGAGGCGGCGCGCGTGACCTTCGCGAACTTCTACGGCCGCGTGCTGCTCGACGCGCAAGGCAAGCTGAACCTGAAAGGCGTGGTGGCCAACGAGAACGGCGCGACGCAGCCGGTCACGCGCGAGAAGGTCAAGGCCGCGCCGCCGGCCGCCGCGAGCGCAGCGGCGACGCCGAAGCCCGCGGAGAAGGCCGGCCCGCCGGTCAGCCTGCGCTTCGGGCAGCTCGTGCTGCAGAACGGCCGCGTCACCTACACCGACAACTTCATCAAGCCGAACTACACGGCGAATCTCGTCGCGATCAACGGCACGATCGGCGCGTTCGGCACGCACTCGACGACGCCCGCGCCCGTCGACGTCACGGCGAAACTCGCGGCGAACGGGCCGGTGTCGATCAAGGGGCAGGTGAATCCGCTGATCGACAAACCGGCGCTCGATCTGACGGCGAGTGCGCATGACGTCGAACTGACGAACCTGACGCCTTATTCGTCGAAGTACGCGGGCTATCCGATCACGAAGGGCAAGCTGAACGTCGACCTGCACTACATGCTCGCCGACAACAAACTGACGGCGAACAATCACTTGTTCATCGATCAGCTGACTTTCGGCGATCACGTCGACAACTCGACGGCGACCAAACTGCCCGTCCGGCTCGCGGTGTCGCTGCTGAAGAATTCGCGCGGCGAAATTGACGTGAACATTCCGATTTCTGGCTCGCTCGACAATCCGGAGTTTTCAATCGGCGGGCTGGTGTGGCAGGCTCTTCTCAACCTGGTCCAGAAGGCGGTGACGGCGCCGTTCACGCTGCTCGCGCATGCGTTCGGCGGAGGCAGCGGGGAAGATCTCAATTACATCGAGTTCAATGCGGGCTCGGCGGATCTGACCGACGCGGCGCAGAAGAAGCTCGAAACCATCGCGAAGGCGCTGGTGGACAAGCCATCGGTGCGCGTGGACGTGACGGGCCGCGTCGATCCGAAGGTGGACGAGCCGGCGTTGCGTTCGGCGTGGGTGGACGCCCAGGTCAAGCGCGCGAAGGTGCGCGACATGGCGGGCAATGGCGAGAACGTGGACTGGAACGCCATCAAGGTGTCGGATGCGGACTACGACAAGTATCTGACCAAGGTCTACAAGTCGGCGGATTTCAAGAAGCCGACCAACTTCATCGGCATGACGAAGTCGCTGCCGGATGCCGATATGAAAGCCGCGTTGACTCAAAACGCGCCGGTCGACGAAGGCGCGTTGCGCGAACTCGCCCAGGAGCGCGCGCAGGCGGTGCAGGAGTACTTCGACGGGAAGATCGACAGCAAGCGGGTTTTCGTCGTGGCGCCGAAACTGAAGGCGGACGACATCAAGGACAAGGGGACGGGCAGCAGGGTGGATCTGGGCCTGAAGTGATGTGCGCTGGCCGTTGGCCATTGGCCGTTTGGACGATCTGGATGAACAAGGATAACGAACTTAGTATCGGCGATACCGGGAATCAGGAAGAGAACGGGAGTCAGCCGATGGGAACACCGTATGAGAAGGACGTGGTGGCGTGGGCCAGGGAACAGGCTGCGTTACTGCGTGCGGGAAAGCTTGCGGCCATCGATATCGAGCATATCGCAGAGGAAATCGAGGCCGTGGGAAGGAGCGAGCAGAGAGAGCTGGTGAGCAGAATGTCGGTTCTGCTCGCGCACATGTTGAAGTGGCAATATCAGGCAGACCGACGAAGCCGGAGCTGGACAAGCACGATACGCACGCAACGGAAGGAAGTGAAGTTCGTGTTGCGTGATGCGCCAAGTCTCAAGTCCAACTTTGATAATCCGGAATGGATCGATCTGGTGTGGTCGAAAGCCAGAAACCTGGCGGAAGCAGAGACGGGAATCGAGTTCGAGCGGTTTCCGGAGCTTTGCCCCTGGGCCATGCGCACGGTGCTCGACGAAGGCTTCCAGCTCGATTGATCGCGCGAGCGTATCGGGCTCGCGCTCTTGCCTTCGCGAACCTCAATGCGCCCCCGAAGCCGCCCCGCCACCACCACCCTTCGCCACCTTCGTGATCCAGATCAGCGGGATGATCAGAATGAAGATCACCGCCGAGATCAGGAAGATATCGTTGAGGCCCATCATCGCGGCCTGCGAATTCACCGTGAAGTTGAACATGCCGCGCGCCTGCGCTTCGCCGATATCGAGCGTCGTCTGGGAAGCGCCGAGCGAGTGCAGGAAGGTCGGGTTATAGATGTTTGCCTGCTCCGTCAGCCGTTCGTGATGCAGCGCGATGCGGTCGTCCCACGCATTGCCCGCGAGCGACGTGCCTACCGCGCCGCAGAACACGCGCGCGAAGTTCGACAGCCCCGCCGCGGCGGGAATCTTCGAAGGCGGCAGCCCTGACAGCACGATCGCCGTGAGCGGCACGAAGAACATGGCCATCGGAATGCCTTGCAGCAGCGTCGGCAGGACAAGATGCCAGGTGTCGATCTCGATCACGTACTTCGAGCGCAGCCAGAAGACGAACGCGAAGCCGATGAAGGCCATCGTCGCGATGATGCGCGCGTCGCTGCGCGGCAGCACCTTGCCCATGACGGGCGCGAGGATCACCGCGAAGATGCCGAGCGGCGCGGTGACCAGGCCGGCATCGACGGAACGGTAGTTCAGGTATTGCTGCATCCACTGCGGCAGCAGCACCAGGTTGCCGAAGAACACGCCGTAGGCCACGGAAATCGCCACCGTGCCGCCGAAGAAATTGCGTCCGGCGAACAGCCGCAGATCCACCACCGGATTCGAATCGGTCAGCTCCCACACCACGAAGAACGCGAACGCGATCGCCGCGACAATCGCCAGCACGACGATCAGCGGCGACGAGAACCAGTCCAGGTCGCGTCCCTTGTCCAGCATGATCTGCAGCGAAGCGACCCAGGTCACGAGCAGCAGCAGGCCGATCACGTCGATGGGCGCCTTGCGCGTCGGCGACTCGCGGTCGCGGTAGATCATCCACGTCACGCCCGCCGCGAAGATGCCCACCGGAATGTTGATGTAGAAGATCCACGACCACGAATAGCTGTCCGTGATCCAGCCGCCGAGCGCGGGTCCGGCGATCGGCCCGACGGTCGCCGTCATGGCCCAGAGCGAAAGCGCCATCGACGCTTTCTCCTTCGGATAGGAGCCCAGCAGGATGGCCTGGGAGAGCGGAATCAGCGGCCCGGCGACCGCACCTTGCAAAACGCGCGCGAACAGCAGCACGGGAAGATTCGGCGCGAGGCCGCAGAGCCAGGACGACAACACGAACATCAGGATCGCGCCGACGAACAGATGGATCTGTCCGAGCCGCTGCGTGAGCCAGCCGGTCAGCGGAATCGACACCGCGTTCGATGCGGCAAACACGGTGATGACCCAGGTGCCTTCGTTGACGGACACGCCGAGGTTGCCGGAGATGGTCGGAATCGCGACGTTGGCGATGGACGAGTCCAGCACGTTCATGAACGTGGCGAGCGCCACGGCAAAAGTGGCGAGCACGAGTTTGCCGCCTTCGAGCGGCGAGGGCGGGGCGGGCGCGGGACGGGGCGTCGTCGGTGTGCTCATGCGGCTCGGATTCGGGGGGACGATGGATCGAGCCGACAGTGTGCCTGTGCTTAAAAAAAGTTGCTGAGGCAAACGGCAGAGGGGCGAGTGTGGCCAGGCGATTTCATGTAGATACGCGTTGACACGTCTCAATTCGTGCGCCTAGCCTCGACCTATTGGAACTCGACGCGGCAAAGTTCGCGATCCGCGCGTTCCTGTTGCTGTAAGACGAGGACGCGACGAAAGCGCCGCCGCGTCCTCGCAAGCTCACTTCGCCGAAATATCGATGTTCCCCAGATACTTCTTCGCGTACTTGTCGATGGTGCCATCCGCGCGAACCTTCTCGATCGCCGCATTGAGCTTCGTCTTCAGCGCGTCATCGCCCTTGCGCACGCCGTAGGCAATGCCGCTGCCGAGAATCTTGTCGTCGCGCACCGGCGCGCCCACGAACGCAAAGCCTTCGCCGTCCGGCTTCGAGAGGAAGCCGCTCTGTCCGGCGGGCGCGAGCACGAGCGTCGCGTCGAGACGTCCGGACTTCAGATCCGCATAGACCTGATTCTGGTCCTGGTACGGCACGACCTTCACGCCTTCGTTCTCCCAGTGCGCCTTGGCGAAGGTCTCCTGGATCGAGCCCTGCAGCACGCCCACGCTCTTGCCCTTCAACGATGCCGACGTCGGCTCCAGACTGCTGCCCTTCTTCGCGATCAGCTGCGTCGGCACGCGATACACCACCGTCGTGAAATCGATCGCCTGACGACGCTGTTCCGTGGCGTTCATCGCCGAATTGATCGCGTCGAACTTGCGGCCCTGCAACGCGGGAATCAAGCCGTCGAACGACGTCTCGACCCACTTGCACTGCATCTTCGCGGCCGCGCACACCGCATTGCCGACATCGATGTCGAGCCCTTGCAGCTCGCCCGTCGAGGATTTCGATTCGAACGGCGGATACTGCGCTTCCAAGCCGAAGCGCAAGGTGTCGGCGGCGAGAGCGGCGCCGCTTGCGAAGCCGCACGCAACGAGCAGGGCGGCGGCGAACGAATTCAGTTTCATCGTATGGGTCTCCAGGGAAAGCGTCAGATCGTGCAAAGGCGGCGCGCGCCTTCGATGAGCGTGCCGTCGTCCTTCGCGAACGACAGGCGGATCACGTGGTTGTCGGTGCCGTCGGTATAGAACGCGGACAGCGGGATCGTCGCGACGCGGGCTTCGCGGATCAGGCGCAGCACGAAGTCGCTGTCGCCTGCGTCGGAGATCGCGTCGTAGCGCGCCAGCATGAAGAAGCTGCCGGCGCTCGGCAGCAGTTCGAAGCGCGAGCCGGCCAGCGCGTTGGCGAGCAGATCGCGCTTGTGCTGGTAGAACGGCGCGAGATCCAGATAGCTCGATTCGTCCTCGAGCGCTTCGGCGAAGGCGATCTGCATCGGCGTATCGGCGGCGAAGGTCATGAACTGGTGGATCTTGCGAATCTCGGCCGTCAGCGCCGCGGGCGCGAGACAGTAGCCGACGCGCCAGCCGGTCACGTGATACGACTTGCCGAACGAGCACACGATCACGCTGCGCTCGGCCAGCGCCGGATAGCGCGCCATGCCGTGATGCGGCGCGCCGTCGAACACGACGTGCTCGTAGACTTCGTCGGACAGCACGATGATCTTCGTGTCGCGCGTCAGCGCCGTGAGCCGCTCGATGTCCGCATCCGTGAACGCGCTGCCGGTGGGATTGTGCGGCGAGTTGACCAGGATCATGCGTGTCTTCGGCGTGATGGCGGCCGCGACTTCGTCCCAGTCGATGCGGAAATCCACCGGCGACAGCTTGATCGCGACCGGCGTGGCGCCTTGCAGTTGCACGATCGGCCCGTAGCTGTCGAAGGACGGCTCAAAGTAAATGACTTCGTCGCCGGGATGCACGAGCGCGCTGATCGTCGCGTACAGACCTTCGCTCGCGCTTGCGACCACGGTGATCTCCGTGCCCGGATCGTACTGCGCGCCGTACAACCGCTGGGTTTTCAGCGCGATCGCCTCGCGCAGCGCGAGCACGCCGGACATCGGCGCATACTGGTTATGTCCCGCCCGCATGGCTCGCTCAACGCTTTCGATCAGCTTCGGCGAGCAGGCAAAGTTCGGCGCGCCTTGCGAGAGGTTGAGCGCGTCATGCTCCTCGGCCAGCTGGCCGATCACCGTGAAAATGGTCGTGCCGACGCTGGGCAGCTTCGATTCGGGAATGCAGGCGCTGTGCACGGCGGTGTCTCCGGAAGGGCGGTTCGACGAGAATTGCCGTCGATTCAACCGCGGCAATAAAGCGGGGACAATCGAAACTTTGTCATACTAGCCATGCTTGCAGATCATGGCTACATGCCGCAAACCCGATGAAACCGCTGCCCTCGCTCGATGTCCTCAAAACCTTCCTGGTGGTCGCCCGGAAGCTCAATTTCACGCGCGCGGCCGAGGCGCTGAACATCACGCAGGGCGCGGTGAGCCGGCAGATCGCGGGACTGGAGGCGCATCTCGGCTACGCGCTCTTCACCCGGCAGGCACGCGGGCTGACGCTGACGCATCACGGCGCGTTGCTGATCGCGCCCTTGCAGCAGGCGTTCGGCCAGATCGACGATGCACTGGCGCGAGGCGGCGCGCAATCCGGCATTCTGCGCGTGAAGTGCCCGACCTGCGCAATGCGCTGGGTCTTGCCGCGTGTCATCCGGCTGCAGAACGAGCGGCCGGAGCTGGTGGTGGAGGTGACGGCTTCGGTGTCGCATGGCGTCGACTTCAGCGCCGAGCCGTTCGATGCCGCCATCGTGTTCGGCGCGGCGCCCGCGCTGAAGGGCGTGACGAGCCATCATCTGTTCGACGAAGTGCTGACGCCCGTGTGCGCGCCGGCGCTCTGGAAGCCGAAGCGGCCGCCTTCGCCTACTCCCGACGATCTCGCCGGCGAGACGCTCCTGCATCCCACGCGGGATCGGCGCGACTGGCTGCGCTGGCTCGAGGCATACGGCCATCCGGGTTTGCCGTCGACGAAGGCGCAACATTTCGACACGCTCGACCTCGCCATCTCGTCCGCGATGCAGGGACTGGGCGTGACCATCGGCGATGTCGCGCTGATCGAAGAGGACTTGCGGGCGCAGCGCGTGATCGCGCCGTTCACGCTGTGCGTGCCGAGCGGCGCGGCCTACTGGCTGACGTATCCGGAGCGGCCCGCGCCGTCGGCGGCGTTGCAGCTGTTTGCCCGCTGGCTGAGCGACGAGGCCGCACACACGCGTGCGCGGCTGGAGGCCCGGACGCAGCCGGCCCAGGCCTGAGCCGCGCGAGTCGAATCACATGCCGTGCTTGGTGACGACCGATTCCCACTGGCCGTTCTTCACCTGATACAGCGTGGATGACGCATTCTTGAGCGCGCCATTGCTGTCGAACGCGATGGGCCCGGTGATGCCTTCGAACGAATTCGATTTGAGCACCGGCCGGTACACCTTCGGATCGATGGAATTGGCTTTCTGCATCGCGTTGATCGCCGCCCACGCCGCGTCATAGCCGAACGGCGCATACGAGAGAATCGCGACGCCGAAGCGTTTCCGGAACTTGTCGCTGAACGCCTTGCCGTCGGGCAGCTTGTCGAGCGGGCTGCCGTATTCCCAGGCCTGCGCGCCCTCGGCCGCATCGCCGGCGAGCTTGAGGAAATCGGCGTCCATCACGCCGCCGCCGCCCACGAACTGCGCGTTCATGCCGAGCTGCTTCATCCGCTTGACGACCGCCGCCGCTTGCCGGTCGAGCCCGCCGAAGAAGATCAGATCGGCGTTGGCGGCCTTGATGCGCGTCAGTTGCGCGCTGAAGTCGACGGTCTGGTTGTCGCTGTATTCACGCGTGACGATGTTGCCGCCCTTCGCCTTGACCGCCTTCTCGAACTCGTCGGCTTCGCCCTGGCCGAACGCAGTACGGTCGTCGATGATGGCGATGCGCTTCGCCTTCGACGTCGTCACCGCGTAGACACCGGCGTTGCCTGCGTTCTGTGCGTCGCTTGAAATCACCGTGAAGACGTTTTCGAGGCCGCGTGTGGTGATGGTCGGATTGGTCGCGGCCGGGTCGATCATCGGAATGCCGGCGTTGTTGTAGACCGGCGAGGCGGGCAGGGTCGTGCCCGAGTTGAAGTGGCCGACGACCACCGCCACGCCGTCATCCACCAGCTTTTGCGCCGCCTGCACGCCGATGCGCGGATCGGCCTGATCGTCTTCCGCGTGAATCTCGAACTTGGCCGTCTTGCCGCCGATGGTGATCTTCTTCGCGTTGGCTTCATCGAGCGCGAGCTGCACGCCGTTCTGGAGGTCCTTTCCGTATCCCGCGTTCGCGCCGGTCAGCGGCGCAGCGAAACCGACCTTCACCGGCATGTCTTCCGCCGACGCCGTCAGCGGCGCTGCAGCAAACGCGACCGTGGCGCAGGCAACGGCCCAGGCCAGAGGTTGGGTAAGAAAGCGCATGGTTTCCTCTCCTTCTTAGTGTGGCAATCGAATGGAACACGAGCCCTTCCGTGCCGGCAAGACGGACTTGCCCTTGAGCGTGCGGGTAACCGCTGCCGCCGACATGCCTGGCGACGCTCGGACAGCGGACATGCGCAATGTAGGAAGCCAATTTCGGCGCGTCTTGAAGTTTCGTCGCGCCGGACGTGCGGATTTCGGCACAGGCCCGACGGCGCCTGCGCGCAAGCCGGGCGCGGCTTCGGGCGTTTCGCCGCCCATTCGCGCGCGACGATTTGCTTCCACCGGCTAAAAGCCGCCGATGTCCTGCCTATCGGCGTCATTGATTTGCCGACTTGACAGAGTGCATATGCACAAATTATTCTCCGTGCATGACTTCCAACTCATCTCCTCTGGATTGCAACTGCTTCGCCATTCGTCAGGCGGCGCGTTACGTGTCGCAGATGTACGAGCGGCATCTGAACGTGGCGGGCATCACGGCCGCGCAGTTCACGCTGCTCGCGGCCATCGGCCGCAAGCCCGGCGTGCAGATGGCCGAACTCTCTGAGCAAATGGTCATGGACCGCACCACGCTCGTGCGTGCGCTGAAGCCGTTGCAGCGTGACGGCATCGTCGAGGCGGCGCAGGAGTCGCGCAGTTCACGCGCCGTCGGTCTGCGGCTCACGGCGCTCGGCAAGGACACGCTCGCCAAGGCATCGGCGCAATGGCGCGCGGCGCAGGAAGAATTCGAAGCGAAGTTCGGCGAGCAGCGCGCGAAGGCCTTGCGCAAGTCGCTCTTCGAACTGACGACGATGGAGTGAGTGGAACAACCTCGGCTCGCCTCGCGCGAGCCTTTCTTTTACGTCATTTAGTGCATATGCACTTTGAAGCGGAGTTCATCATGGAAATCAAGGGAAAAGTCGTACTCGTCACGGGCGCCAATCGCGGTCTCGGCAAGCAATTCGCGCTTTCGTTGCTGAAGGCGGGCGCCGCGAAGGTCTATGCGGCCGCGCGCGATCCGAAGAGCGTCGATATTCCGGGCGTCGAAGCGATTCGCCTCGACGTAACGAATGCCGCCGACATCGCCGAAGCCGCAGCCACGTACACGGACGTGCAGGTGCTCATCAACAACGCGGGCGTGACGACGCGCGGCAAGCTCGTCGATCCGGCTTCGACCCAGGGCATCCGCGACGTGCTCGAGATCAACACCTTCGGTCCGATCGCGCTGACGCAGGCCTTCGCGCCGGTCTTGAAGAAGAACGGCGGCGGGGCGGTCATCAACATTCTGTCGGTGCTGAGCTGGGTCTCGTTGCCGGCGGGCGGCGCGTATCACCTCTCGAAGGCGGCGATGTGGGCGGCGACCAATGCGTTGCGCGAAGAACTGCGCGAGCAGGGCACGCTGGTGGTCGCGGCGCATCCGGCCTACATCGACACCGACATGACCGCGGGCGTCACCGGTGCGAAGTCGACGCCGGAGCACGTCGTGAACGAAGTGCTCGCGGCGGTGGCGCGTGACCAGGAGGAAGTGCTCGTCGATGAAACCGGGCGCGCCGTCAAGCAGTCGCTCTCCACCGACAAGCCGATCTACCTGACGGGCATTCCGCGCTGAGCGCAAGCCGAACGCCGGGCGAAGCGACTAGTCCTTCTCGGCCTTGTGCAGGTCTTCGAAGCTGGCGGCTGCCTGCTGCACGTCGGGCGGGCAGTCTTCCATTTCCATGACCTGGCGGATTTCGATCGTTTCGTTGTCGCCCGCCGGACAGCGCTTCGCCCACTCGATGGCTTCGTCGCGCGACTTCACCTGCAGCATCCAGTAGCCGCCGAGTACTTCCTTGGCCTCGGCGAACGGGCCGTCCGTCACGCGCGGCTTGCCGCCTGCGAAGCTGACGCGCGCGCCCATCGAAGGCGGATGGAGACCATCGAGCGCGAGCAGCACGCCGGCCTTCTGCAGTTCCTCGTTGTACTTCATCATCGCAGTGACGGCTTCGGCGCTCGGCATCGTGCCGGGTGCGGCGCTTTCGTAGCCGCGCGGGATCATCAGCATCATGAATCGCATGAGAGGGGTCTCCGGAAGGTTGAGTACGCGAGCATGAATGTGCCCGTTCGAACTCTACGACGACTGACGCCACGCCAAATCGACAGCTGTCGGAAAGCAGCGGATTGGCGTTTGTCCCTAGTCGATTGATGTTGCCTTCGCGACCATACGATCAAATAATGTAATCCATTACATCCCGTTCGCCGGTCGGCGGCGCAGCGTATGCCGGAGACGGTTCGTCCACGCGAGGAAGTGTCCATTGCCGATGTCGCGCAGCGCGCGGGCGTGTCGGTGGCGACCGTATCGCGCGTGCTCAACGGCCATACGAACGTTCGCGAGGTCACGCGTGAGAAAGTGCGTGCCGCGGTGGCGTCGAGCGGTTATCGCATCAACGAGCTCGCGCGCAATCTGCGCACGGCCGAAAGCCGCCTGCTGCTCACCATGGTTCCCGACTTCGGCAATCCGTTCTACGCGGCGATCGTGCGCGGCATCGACAGCGTTGCACGCCAGAACGGCTACTTCATGTTGTTGTGCGATACCGGCGCGGACCCGCTGCGCGAGCGCAGCTATTTCGATCTGTTGCGTGGCCGGCGGGCGGACGGCGCGATCTGCCTCGATCCGGCCGCCGTGCAGAAGGCGCTGGCTGAAGAGGCCTCGACGTTGCCTTGGGTTGCATGCTGCGAGTTCGATCCCGCTGCGGGCGTGCCGTATGTCGGCATCGACAATCATCTCGCCGCCGGCGATGTCGTGCGCTATCTGCTCGGCAAGGGCCACCGGCGCATCGCGCTGATCAACTCGGGGCAAGGCTATCTCTACGGACGTCAGCGGCTCGCCGGTTATCGCGATGCGTTGCAGGACGCCGGCATCGAACCGAATCCCGCGTGGCTGATCGAACTCGACAGCCTCGACTATGACGCAGGCGAAGACGCGGCCGCGCGTCTTGCCGCGCTCGGCGCAACGCGGCCGACTGCGGTGTTCGCCGTCTCGGATACGCTGGCCATCGGCGTGATGAACGGCTTGCGCGGCGCGGGCCTCGCCGTGCCGGACGACGTCGCGGTCGTCGGCTTCGATGACATCGCCGTGGCGGCACATGTCGATCCGCCGCTCACCACGGTCTCGCAACCGATGCAGCAGCTCGGCGAATCGGCGGCTGAGTTGCTGCTCAAACGCCTGCGCGATCCGCGCGCCGACGTGCCGGGCGTGTTGCTGCCACATCGGCTGATCCAGCGTGGGAGCGCCTGACCATGAGCCTCGCGGTGCGCTTCGACGGAGTGGAAAAGCAGTTCGGGCCGGTGCGCGTGCTGCACGGTGTGGACTTCGAGCTGACGCCGGGGCGCATCCATGGCCTGCTCGGCGAGAACGGCGCGGGCAAGTCGACCTTGATGAAGATTCTCGCGGGCTACGAGCGGGCGAGCGCGGGCGCAATCCTGATCGACGGACGTGCGCGCGACTTCGGCAGTTCACGCGATGCCGAAGAGGCCGGCATCGTGCTGATCCACCAGGAATTGAATCTGGCGGATCACCTGAGCATCACGCAGAACATGTTTCTCGGGCACGAGTTGAAGAAGGGCTTCTTCCTCGACGAGACCGCGATGCGCGAGGCCGCACGCGCGCGGCTCGCCGAAGTGGGTCTGCACAAGAATCCGGATACGCGGGTGCGCGATCTGATCGTCGCGGAGAAGCAGTTGGTGGAGATCGCGAAGGCGATGCTGCGCGAAGCGCGCCTGCTCATCATGGACGAGCCGACCGCGACCCTCACGCCTTCGGAGACGCAGCGGCTCTTCGGGCTGATGGCGCGCCTGAAGGAAGCGGGCACGACCATCGTGTACATCTCGCACAAGCTCGATGAAGTCGAGCGCGTCACCGACGAAGTCATCGTGATGCGCGACGGGCGTTTTGTCGCGCGCGCGCCGACTGCCGAACTCACGCGCCAGCAGATGGCGAACCTGATGGTGGGCCGCGAAGTCTCCGACATGTTCCCCGCCAAACCCGCGCTCGCCGCGACGGCGCCGGTCGCTTTCGAAGTCGAGCGGGCTTCGGTGCCGGGCTGGGCGCACGACGTGAGCTTCGCCGTGCGCCAGGGTGAAGTGTTCGGCTTTGCGGGCCTCGTGGGCGCGGGCCGCACGGAACTGTTCGAGGCGCTGGTCGGCCTGCGGCCGCTGGGCGCGGCGCGCGTCGCGGTGAATGGCGCGAGCGTGAAGCTCGGCAATCCGCGCGACGCGATGCGCCATGGCCTCACTTATTTGAGCGAAGATCGCAAGGGCCGCGGCCTGCATGTCGACATGGCGCTGAAAGACAACCTGACGATGATGACGCTGGAACGCTACGCGCATCCGCTCGTCGACATGCGCGCCGAACGCGATGCGCTGAAGCAGGCGGTCGGCGACTTCGGCATTCGCACGGGCAACCTGTCGGCGCGTGCGCGGATGCTGTCGGGCGGCAACCAGCAGAAGCTCGCGCTCGCCAAGTTCCTGCATCCCGACCCGCGCGTGATCGTGCTCGATGAACCGACGCGCGGCGTCGATGTTGGCGCGAAACGCGACATCTATTTCCTGATTCACCGGCTCGCCGCGGAAGGGCGCGCGGTGATCGTGATCTCGTCCGAACTGATCGAGCTGATTGGCCTGTGTCATCGCGTCGCCGTGATGTGCGCGGGCGAACTCGTCGCGACGCTCGGCATGGATCTTCTGACCGAAGAGAGGTTGATCGCGCATGCGACCGGCACACACTGAAGACATTGCAAGCGAGAGCCGGCTCTCCAGCGTCGCGCGTTTCCTGTTCGGCGTCGGGCCGCTGATCGGGCTGATTGCGCTGTGCATCGGCGGCACGCTGCTCAACGGCGATTTCGCCACCGTCGACAACGCGATGAACGTGCTCACGCGCACGTCGTTCATCGGCATCATCGCGGTGGGCATGACCTTCGTGATCATCTCCGGCGGCATCGATCTCTCGGTCGGTTCGATGGCCGCGCTCATCGCGGGCAGCATGATCTACGTGATGAACGGGCTGCTGCAGGGCTTTCACGGGCACGCGGTGCCGCCGCTCGCGATCATCGCGCTCGGCATCGTGCTGGCGCTCGTGCTCGGCGCGCTGTTCGGCTTTTCGCATGGCGTGCTCGTGACGAAGGGACGCATCGAGCCGTTCATCGTCACGCTCGGCACGCTCGGGATCTTTCGCGCGCTGCTCACGTGGCTCGCGGACGGCGGCGCGCTCACGCTCGACAATTCGCTCGCCGATCTCTACGGCCCGGTTTATTACGCGAGCCTGTTCGGCGTGCCGGTGCCCATCTGGGTGTTCCTGATCGTCGCGGCGGGCGGCGCGCTCGTGCTCAACCGCACCGTGTATGGCCGGCATGTGCAGGCCATCGGCTCGAACGAACAGGTGGCGCGCTACGCGGCCATTCAGGTCGATCGCGTGAAGATCGTGACCTATGTGCTGCTCGGCCTGTGCGTCGCCGTGGCCACCATCCTGTACGTGCCGCGCCTCGGATCGGCCACGCCGACGACGGGCCTGCTGTGGGAACTCGAAGCAATCGCGTCCGTCGTGGTCGGCGGCACCGCGCTGAAGGGCGGCGACGGCCGCGTGATCGGCACGGTGATCGGCGCGATCCTGCTTTCGGTCATCAACAACATCCTGAACCTGACGAGCATCATCAGCGTGTATCTGAATGCGGCGGTGCAGGGCGCCGTGATCATCCTTGTAGCGTATCTGCAGCGCGGCCGCTGCTAGCCGCGCCTGCACATTCATAAAACCGGAGACATCGTCATGAAAAAAATGCTTCGCGCGCTCGGTGCGCTGACACTCGTGGCCAGCGCCTGTGCCGCCATCGCTCCCGCGTCGGCCGCCGACAAGGTCGTGCTCGGCGTCGCGATTCCCACGGCGGATCACGGCTTCACGGGCGGCATCGTCTGGTGGGCCAATGAAGCGAAGAAGGACCTGGAGAAGGCGCATCCTGATCTCAAGGTCATCGTGAAGACGGCGGGCAGCGCGCCCGAGCAGGCCAACCAGGTGCAGGATCTGGTGACGGTCAACAAGATCAATGCGCTCGTGATCTTCCCGCAGGAATCGGCCTCGCTGACGCAGCCGGTCGCGCAGGTGAAGAAGAAGGGCGTGTATGTGACGGTGGTGGATCGCGGCCTGACCGACACCAGCGCGCAGGATGCCTACGTGGCCGGCGACAACACCGCGTTCGGCAAGATCCCCGCCGAGTATCTGGCGAAGGCGCTGGACGGCAAGGGTGACATCGTCGCGCTGCGCGGCATTCCGACGACGCTCGACAACGAGCGCTGGACGGCGTTCGAAGGCGTCATCAAGCAGCATCCGGACATGAAGATCCTCGACGCGAAGTATGCCAACTGGAATCGCGACGATGCCTTCAAGGTGATGCAGGATTATCTGACGCGCTTCAAGCATATCGACGCCGTCTGGGCCGCCGACGACGACATGATGATCGGCGTGCTGAAGGCGATCGATCAGGCCAAGCGCACGGACGTCAAGATTGTGTTCGGCGGTGCGGGATCGAAGGAAGCGGTGAAGCGCGTGATGGACGGCGACAAGCGCGTGCCGGCGGACGTGTCGTACTCGCCGAAGTTCATCTACGACGCGATCAAGCTGACGGCCGAAGCACGGCTGAAGGGCGACAAGCTGCCGGCGACGACCATCATTCCTTCGGTGCTGATCACGAAGGACAACGCCAAGCAGTTCTATTTCCCGAACTCGCCGTTCTGACGCGCGCGGGCCGCGTCATGCGGCCCTGCAGTTTCCACTGAGAGGCGGAAGATGAAGACCATCAAGGGCCCTGCGATCTTTCTGGCGCAGTTCATGGGCGACCAGGCGCCGTTCGATACGCTGGGCAACCTCGCGGCCTGGGCGGCCTCGCTCGGTTACGAGGGCATCCAGGTGCCCGCCGATCCGCGCCTGATCGACCTGGAGAAAGCCGCGTCCAGCGATGCCTATTGCGACCAGATTCGCCGCACGGTGGAAGACGCGGGCGTTGCGATCACCGAGCTCTCGACGCATCTGCAAGGGCAACTGGTCGCCGTGCATCCGGCGTACGACACGCTCTTCGACGGCTTCGCCGCGCCGCACGTGCGCGGTCATCCCGAGGCGCGCACCGAATGGGCGATCGCGCAGCTCAAGCTGGCGGCGGCGGCGTCGAAACGGCTGGGACTCGCCGCGCACGTGACGTTTTCGGGGGCGTTGGCCTGGCCGTATGTGTATCCGTGGCCGCAGCGTCCGGCGGGTCTGGTCGAAGCCGCCTTCGACGAACTCGCGGCGCGCTGGCGCCCGATTCTCGACGAGTTCGATCGTGCGGGCGTCGATGTCTGCTATGAACTGCATCCGGGCGAGGACCTGCACGACGGCGTGACTTTCGAGCGCTTTCTCGCGGCGGTGGACGATCATCCGCGCGCGAACATCCTGTTCGATCCGAGCCACTTCATGCTGCAACAGCTGGATTACCTCGCGTTCATCGACATTTACCACGCCCGCATCAAGGCGTTCCATGTGAAGGACGCGGAGTTCCGGCCGAACGGACGGCAGGGCGTGTACGGCGGTTATTCGGGATGGGCCGAGCGGGCGGGACGGTTTCGTTCGCTCGGCGACGGCCAGATCGACTTCAAGGCGATCTTCTCGAAGATGGCGCAGTACGACTTTCCGGGCTGGGCCGTGCTCGAATGGGAATGCGCGTTAAAGCATCCGGAAGACGGCGCGCGCGAGGGTGCGCCGTTCATTCGCGAGCACATCATCCGCGTGGCGGAACGTGCCTTCGACGACTTCGCCGGCAGCGGCGCGAGCCGCGCGCAAATGCGCGGGCTGCTGGGCATCGGAGAGGCGCGATGAGGCGCGTGCGGCTGGGCATGGTCGGCGGCGGCGAGGGCGCGTTCATCGGCGCGGTGCATCGCATGGCGGCGCGGCTCGACGACCGCTGGGAGCTGGTGGCAGGCGCGTTGTCGGCGGATGCGGGACGGGCGGCGGCGAGCGCGGCGGCGATCGGCCTTTCGCGCAGTTACGACGACTATCGCGAGATGGCGCGGGCCGAGGCGGCGCGAACCGATGGCGTCGAAGCGGTGGCGATCGTCACGCCGAATCATCTGCATGCGCCGGTCGCGACGGCCTTTCTCGAAGCCGGCATCCACGTGATCTGCGACAAGCCGCTGGCGGTGTCGCTCGACGAAGGCGAGGCGCTTGCGAAGCTTGCGCGCGAGAAGGGCCTGCTGTTCGCGGTGACTTATACCTACACGGGTTATCCGCTCGTGCGGCACGCGCGCGGCATGGTGCGGGACGGACTGCTCGGCGACATTCGCGTGGTGCAGGTCGAGTATGCGCAGGACTGGCTGTCGCTGCCGGTGGAGACGCAGTCGAACCGGCAGGCCGTATGGCGCACGGACCCGGCGCTGGCGGGTCCGGCGGGTTGTCTCGGCGATATCGGCACGCATGCGTATCAGCTGGCCGAGTACGTGACCGGCATGCGTCCGTCGGAACTGGCGGCGGACGTGACGACCTTCGTGCCGAACCGGCGCGTGGACGATCACGTGCAGGCGATGTTCCGCTACGACGACGGCGCGCGCGGCATGTTGTGGGCGAGTCAGGTGGCGGCGGGCGAGGAAAACGCGTTGCGGCTGCGCGTGTATGGCACGAAGGCGGGTTTGTCGTTCGATCAGCAGACGCCGAACGAACTGTGGTTCACGCCGATAGGCGGGGCGTCGGAACGGGTCACGCGCGGGCGCGTGCAGAGCGCCGAGGCAGTGCACGCGACGCGCGTGCCGGCGGGGCATCCGGAAGGCTATCTGGAGGCGTTCGCGCAGCTTTATGCGGATGCGGCGACGTGTATCACGAGCGGCACGACGCAGGGCGATGGCTGGCTCACGACGGTCGAGGATGGCGTCGCTGGCTTGCGCTTCATCGATGCGGTGTTGCGGAGCAACGGGAAGGACGGGGCGTGGGTGGGCGTGTCATGAGGCGGGCCATTTGCCGCCCAGCATCGCTGCTTCGAGCATGCCCAGGGTCAATTGGCAACCGCCGAGCGTGTCGCGCGACGCGCGGCTGAAAGGCGTTTTGAACACGGTGAGCAGGAGACGTGACAGGCTCAGCGTGCTGGCGGGATAGTAGTGGGTGATGTCGAACGCACGCATGTCGACGTCGAACGCCGCGCTCCACTCGGTGAGAAACGCCGAGATGCGGTCGGGGTTCAGATCGAGGTCGTGATAGAGATCGGTGTCGCGGGTGAAGTGGTTTCGTCCGAGGAGCGCTTCGACGAACGTCAGGAGCGCGTCCCAGGCTTGATGCTCCGTGACTATCATCAACGGCCCTCCGGCTTGACGGTTGCGTCGTTCCGTTACGCAATCGCACGAGCATAGCCGGGTGTACTCACGCCAGCAACGCTTGCCACAACACAATCAACCAAAGCCCCCACCCAAAAAAAATGCGGCTCCCGAAAGAGCCGCATTCACCTTCAGCATTCAGTCACCCGAACGCTCACGCCCAGTTCGCGTGGAAGCTGCCCGGCTTGTCCGTCCGTTCGAACGTATGCGCGCCGAAGAAATCGCGTTGTGCCTGCACCAGGTTCGCCGGCAGCGTCTCCGAACGATAGCCGTCGAAGTACGCAATCGCCGACGAGAACGCCGGCACCGGAATGCCCGCCTTCACCGCTGCGACAATCACTTCACGCAGCGCGTCCTGATACTTCGCCGCGATGTCGCTGAAGTACGGGTCCAGCAACAAATTCGCGAGTTCCGGATTGGTCTTGTAGGCATCGGTGATCTTCTGCAGGAAGCGCGCGCGGATGATGCAGCCCGCACGGAAGATCTTGGCGATCTCGCCGTAATGCAGATCCCAGTTGTATTCGTCCGATGCCGCGCGCAACTGCGCGAAACCCTGCGCATACGAAACGATCTTCGACAGATACAGCGCACGCCGCACCGCTTCGACGAATGCCGCGCGATCGCCTTCGAAGCCCGGCTTCGGTCCCGACAGCACCTTGCTCGCCGCGACCCGCTGCGTCTTCAGCGACGACAGCACGCGCGCGAACACGGCTTCCGTGATCAGCGGCAGCGGCGCGCCGAGATCGAGCGCATTCTGGCTCGTCCACTTGCCGGTGCCTTTCTGCGCGGCGCGGTCGAGGATGACATCGACGAGATCCTTGCCGGTTTCCTCGTCCTTCTTCGAAAAGATCTTCGACGTGATTTCAATCAGGTAACTATCCAGTTCGCCCTGATTCCACTCGACATACACCTTGCCGAGTTCCTCATTCGACAGACCCGCCACGCGCTTCAGCACGTCATAGCTTTCGGCGATCAACTGCATGTCGCCGTATTCGATGCCGTTGTGCACCATCTTCACGAAATGGCCCGCGCCGTCCGGACCCATGTACGCGACGCACGGCTCGCCGTCCGGCGCCTTCGCTGCGATCTCGGTGAGGATGGGCGCGACCAGTTCGTAGGCTTCCTTCTGGCCGCCCGGCATGATCGACGGACCCTTCAGCGCGCCTTCCTCGCCGCCCGACACGCCCGTGCCGATGAAATGCAGGCCCGACTTCGCGAGATCCTGGTTGCGGCGGATGGTGTCGGTGAAATGGGTGTTGCCGCCGTCGATGAGAATGTCGCCTTTCTCGAGCAGCGGGCGAAGCTGGGCGATGGTGTCGTCGGTGCCGGCGCCGGCCTTCACCATCATCAGGATGCGGCGCGGCTTTTCGAGCGACTGCACGAACTCTTCGAGCGTGTACGTGGGGACCAACTTCTTATCGGGGTGTTCGGCAATCAGTTCGTCGGTTTTCTCGCGGCTGCGGTTGTAGACCGAAACGGCGTGTCCGCGGCTCTCGATGTTCAGGGCCAGGTTGCGGCCCATGACGGCGAGGCCCACCACGCCGATAGCTTGCTTGCTCATGCTTGATCTCCGAAAGACCGAAGCCGCGCGGCTCGTGGCGCGCGGCTTCGGGGTGAAAACGTGTCGATGGGAGCGGCGCCCGCGCGTGGAGAGATCGCCTCACGGTGCGGCCGGCGATGGGCCGGACCGGTCAGACGCGCGAACGCAGACCGACCCGAATTTACCACTTTGACGCGCTTCCAGCAGGGAGCGCGCTGTCCGGACGAGCGCCGGACGCCGCCCCGTCTTAGAATGTCAGCCCGCAACGAACACGCCGCGAAGGCGCCTGGAACATGCCGCCCGCACGGCGCGCGCGACGCCATCATTACTCGGTCTACGTCGTCGAATTGTCCGACCAGGTCTGGAACGAAGCGCGCTTTCGCCGCGCCAATCCGGACTATGTCGTCGGCAAGCCGTTCGTCTATGTGGGCATGACGGGCATCGATCCGGACGTGCGTTTCGACAAGCACAAGGCGGGCATCCAGTCGAACCGCTTCGTGCGCGACTACGGTCTGCGGCTCCTGCCGCAACTGTACGAGATGTACAACCCGATGCCCTACGACGGCGCGTGCGACATGGAAGTGGAACTGGGCATCGGTTTGCGGGAAGCGGGTTATGGCGTCTGGCAGGCCTGACACGGACTCAATGACAAGGAGCGGGACATGCGGATTCTGGTAGTGGGTGCGGGGGCGATCGGCGGTTATTTCGGGGCGCGGCTGCTGGAAGCGGGCCGGGACGTCACGTTTCTCGTGCGCGAGCGCCGCGCGGAACGGCTGCGGCAATGCGGCCTGAAGGTGAAGAGTCCGGAGGGCGATCTCACGTTCGCCTGCCCGCCGATGACTCTCGCCAAAGACCTGACCCACCCGTTCGACCTGATCCTGCTGAGCTGCAAGGCTTACGACCTGCAAAATGCGATCGATTCGTTCGCGCCCGCTGTCGGTCCGGACACGGTGATCCTGCCGCTGCTCAACGGCATGGCGCATCTCGATGCGCTCGACGCGCGCTTCGGCGCGGCCAACGTGCTCGGCGGCCAGTGCGTGATCGCCGCGACGCTCGATGCCGAAGGCGAGATCGTCCATCTGAACAACATGCATTCGATGACGGTCGGCGAGCGCGCCGGCGGACGCTCCGCGCGCATCGAGGCGGTCGCGGCGCAGCTCGACGGCGCCGGATTCGAACTGAACGTGAGCGAGGACATCCTGCAATCGATGTGGGACAAGTGGGTGTTCCTCGCCACGCTCGCGACCGGCACGTGCCTGATGCGTGCGCCAATCGGCGACATTCTCGATGCGCCCGGCGGCGAAGACGTGCTCAGGCGGCTCTTCATGGAGTGCCAGGGCGTCGCGGCGGACAACGATCATCCGCCGCCGGAAGCGGTCATCGAGCGGGCGCGCGCGAGCTTCGGGCAGCGCGGCTCGCTGCTGACCGCGTCGATGCTGCGCGACCTCGAGAACGGCGCGCCGATCGAAGCGGATCACATCGTCGGCGATCTGATCGCGCGGCGGCGCTCGAAGGTGGAGGGCGCATCGATGCTGGAAGTGGCGTACGCGCATCTGAAAGCCTACGAAGCGCGCCGGACGCGCACCGCACGCGCATGACCGAGCAGCACGCGCCGCGTCCCGGCATCGCGGAAATCTTCACGGGCTTTCTCACGCTCGGACTGACCGCGTTCGGCGGGGCGCTGCCGCTGGCGCGGCGTGAAATCGTCGAGCGCCGCAAATGGCTCGATGCCGACGAATTCACCGATCTCCTCGGCCTCTGCCAGTTCCTGCCGGGCGGCAACGTGATCAACCTGTCGGTGGCGATCGGCATGCGCTTTCGCGGCGTGCCCGGCGCGCTCGCGGGCCTGCTCGGGCTGCTGGTCGGGCCTTCGCTGATCGTGATCGGACTCGGCGTGATCTATCAGCGCACGCATCATGACCCGCGCATCGCGCATCTGTTCGCCGGCCTCGCGGCGGCCGCGGCGGGCTTGCTGATCGCGATGGCGGTGAAGCTCCTCTGGCCGCTGCGGCGCAAACCCGAGGCGGCGGGTGTCGCGCTGCTGATGTTCGCGGCCATCGCGTTCCTGCGCACGCCGCTCCTGCCGACCATGCTCGTCTTCACGCCGATCTCGGTCCTGGTCGCCTGGAAGGTGGGCCGATGAATCACGACCTGGTTTCGCTCGCGGCCATCTTCAGCCAGCTCTCGCTGCTGGCGTTCGGCGGCGGCAATTCCATCCTGCCGGAGATGCAGCGTCAGGTCGTGCAGGTGCACGAATGGATGTCGAAGGCCGATTTCTCGGCGTTGTTCGCGCTCGCGCAGGCGGCGCCGGGCCCGAACATGATGGTCGTCACGCTGATCGGCTGGCATGTGGCCGGCTGGCCGGGCGTGCTGGTCACGTCGATTGCGAAGTTCGGACCGTCGTCGCTGGTGACGATGGCCGCGCTCCACGCGTGGGAACGCTTCAAGACGCGTCCGTGGCGGCGCACCGTGCAACTCGGGCTCGTGCCGATCACGGCGGGACTCGTGGCGGCGAGTGCGCTGCTGATCGCCGAGGCCTCCGACGAAACCGTCATGCTGACGGCGATCACCGCCGCCGTGGCGCTGCTGTCGTACCGGACGAAGCTGCATCCGCTGTGGCTGCTGGCGGCCGGTGCGCTGATCGGCCTGACGGGATTCGGGCAATAGCCGAGGCTTGCGCGGGCAGGCTTCCTGCTGAAAAACTCACAACCAGGACACAAGGACGAGCGCCATGACGACGAACCTCGAATACGTGAAGACCGCGCCGGAACGCGCGGAACTCGACACCACGCGCGGCCCGCTGGTTGTCGAGTTCGGCACGGACTGGTGCGGCCATTGCCGCGCGGCGCAGCCGCTGATTGCGCAGGCGTTTCAGGAGCATGACGCGGTGCGGCACATGAAGATCGAGGACGGCAGCGGCCGGCCGCTCGGCCGCTCGTTCCGGGTCAAGCTCTGGCCGACGCTCGTCTTTTTGCGTGATGGCAAGGAAGTCGCGCGGCTCGTTAGGCCGGGCGATGTCGCCCCGATCCGCGACGCGCTGGCGCAGATCGAGGCACCGTCCGCGCAATAAGGCCGCCATGTGCAATGCCGCAACGGCATTGCGCTTTGTCATTGAATTCCGAAGCCGGTGAGCCGATCGCGCAAATCGCTTTGCACTGACTCGATTGCGAGCCGCAGGTCGAAACGTCCATCAGGCTTTGACTTGAGACACTGGCATGTCTTTATGTCCCACGTCTTAAATGCGATATAGAGTTGTTCGCATAATTGACTGCGCGGTAAATCTACAAAAATTTCCAAAAATACCTGATTGATTAAAAAATCCCTGCATTATTATCGTAAATGTGACTGCCCTTTCTTCTTATTGAGAAAATGGAAGGCGCAATCGCCAGAGTTGTATTTCGATGAAAATATCACCATATTGGCTGGAGCCAAAACATGATTAAAACGAGCAAAGTGTTGAAATTTGGTGTGGTCATTGCTGTCGCAATCGCGGGTAATGCCATGGCGGCTTCCCTGAAGTGCCCCGCTGTTTCCGATATCAAGCAGACCCCCGGGTCGTACGGCGGCTTTGCCTACATGGCCGCAGCCGGCGATGGCAAGCAGTGGACGGGCGAAAACATCATGGCCAACGAGTCGGATCTGCGCGCAACGGGTTTCAAGGAAGCCTATATTCTAAATGCGCGGAATTTCGTCGCGTGCGATTATGTCCTCCCGAACGATCAGGGTGGCGGTATGCGCATGTCGATCAAGATCGATTCCAGCGCCAAAGCCGTGGGAGCCAATTGGCAAAATCAGAAGCAGCCGGATGGCAGCGTTTTGCCCCGCTGTGTTGCGGATAAGCCGCAAAAATGCACTTTCCAACTCGGTTGATTCATTAACCCACACCCTCAAAGCATCACTGCTTCTTTCGGATTATCCCACTCGAGTTTCTGAATTTCGAAGGCAGCTTGTTTAATAAACGAGCACTAAAACTAGAACTAAAAAAGCCTGCTGTTGTGAAACTGAAGTGTTCCGAAAACAAGTGAGCTGAAGCAGGGCCACCCCGCGGCGCGGATCATCGCGCGTGGCGGGGTCAGGCGTGCCTTCTTCTTGATAACGAAGACATCACCCAGAAACCAAGGGTTTTCGCCCAGTCCTTTAGCGTCGAACTAAGTTGTATGATAACCCGACAACCTGACAGGACTGAGCACGTCGTCACCGCATGTTCGAGAAGATTCCGCCGCGCGCGCTGTCCGACACCGTCGCGCAGCAATTGCAGAAGCAGATCGAAAAAGGCAGCTTTGCCGGCACCGGCAAGCTGCCGAGCGAGACCGTGCTCGCGCAGCAATTCGGCGTCAGCCGCACGGTCATCCGCGAGGCCATCTCCCGGCTCAAGAACGAAGGCATGGTGGAACCGCGCCAGGGCAGCGGCGTGTTCATCGTCGAACGGGCGGGCATCCGGCCGCTGCGTATCGATTACGCGCAGGCGGTCGAGCCGGGCGCGGTCGTGCAGATCCTCGCGCTGCGCCGCGCCATCGAGGCCGAAGTGGCCAGCGAAGCCGCGCTCCGGCACAGCGCCGCGCACATGGCGGCCATCGACCAGGCGCTCGCGCAGATCGACGTGGCCGTGCGCGAGGCGCGCGACGGCGTCGCGGAAGACGTCGCGTTCCATCGCGAGATCGCGACCGCCAGCGGCAATCCTTATTTCCTGAAAACGCTCACCTTCCTGAACCAGTATCTCGAAGCGGGCACGCTCGTCACGCGCGGCAACGAAGCGCTGCGCGAGGACTTCATGCGGCAGGTGCGCGAGGAACATGCGGCGATCGTCGAGGCCATCCGCGCACGCGATGCCGACGCCGCACGCCGCGCCGCGCAGACGCATCTCATCAACGCCGCGCGCCGTCTGGCGGAAGCGGGCATTTGCTGAATCCCTATCCGACGAAGAGGACAACATGACGAGAAACGTGGGCGTTATCGGGCTGGGCGCGATGGGCATGGGCGTCGCCCGTTCGCTGCTGCGCGCGGGCTTTGCGGTGCACGCGTGCGACGTGCGCCAGCCCGTGCTGGACGCGTTCGCGGCGGAAGGCGGCGTGGCGTGTGCATCGCCGGCCGAACTCGGCGCGCAGTGCGACGTGGTGCTGACGGTCGTCGTCAACGCGGCGCAGACCGAAGCCGTGCTGTTCGCCGAAACCGGCGCCGTGCCCGCGATGAAGCCGGGCGGCGTGGTCCTCGCGTGCGCGACGGTATCGCCGCAGTTCGCCGCAGACCTTGGCGCGCGCTGCGAGGCGCGGGGCGTGCAGATGCTCGATGCGCCGCTCTGGGGCGGCGCGGCGAAGGCCAACTCCGGTGCGATGACGATGATGACGTCCGGCCCCGCTGCCGCTTATGCCGCGTGCGAGGACGTGCTCGGGGCGATCGCCGGGCAGGTGTATCGGCTGGGCGAGGCGCACGGCGCGGGGTCGAAGGTCAAGATCATCAATCAGCTGCTGGCGGGCGTGCATATCGCGGCGGCGGCCGAGGCCATGGCGCTGGGTCTGCGGGAAGGCGTCGATCCCGATGCGCTCTATGAAGTCATCACGCACAGCGCGGGCAATTCGTGGATGTTCGAGAACCGCGTGCCGCACATTCTCACTGGCGACTACACGCCGCTGTCCGCCGTCGATATCTTCGTCAAGGATCTCGGCCTGGTGCTGGATACGGCGCGCACCTCGAAGTTTCCGCTGCCGCTGTCGGCGGCGGCGCATCAGATGTTCATGATGGCGTCCACCGCCGGCCATGGCGGCGAGGACGATTCCGCGGTCATCAAGATCTTTCCGGGCATCGAGGTGCCGAAGGGAGCGAAGGCATGACGGGCAACACACAAGCGCCGCAAGCGCTGCTCGGCTGCATCGCCGACGATTTCACCGGCGCCACCGATCTCGCCAACATGCTGGTGCGCGGCGGCATGCGCACGGTGCAGACTATCGGCGTGCCGGAGGCGGGCGCGCGCATCGAGGCGGATGCGCTGGTGGTCGCGCTCAAGTCGCGCACCATCGACGCAAAAGAGGCCGTGCGCCAGTCGCTCGACGCGCTCGACTGGCTGCGCGCGCAAGGCTGCACACAGTTCTTCTTCAAGTACTGCTCGACCTTCGATTCCACCGATCGCGGCAACATCGGCCCCGTCGCGGACGCGCTGCTCGATGCGCTCGGCGACGACTTCACGATTGCCTGCCCGGCGTTCCCGGAGAACGGCCGGACGCTGTTCCGCGGCCATCTGTTCGTCGGCGACGTGCTGCTGAGCGAATCGGGCATGGAGCATCATCCGCTCACGCCGATGACCGATCCGAATCTCGTGCGCGTCCTGCAACGGCAGACGCCATCGAAGGTCGGGCTGCTGCGCTACGACACGATCGCGCAAGGCGCGGACGCGGTGCGCGCGGGCATCGCCGGATTGCGGCAGGAAGGCGTGCGCCTGGCGATCGCCGATGCCGTCTCCGACGCCGATCTCTACACGCTCGGCGAAGCATGCCGCGATCTCGCGCTGATTACCGGCGGCTCCGGCGTCGCGCTGGGCTTGCCGCGCAACTTCGGCGCGGCCAACCGGCTCGCGCATGCGGAACAGGCGGCGGCGCTGCCGTCGATCGACGGCAAGGCGGTCGTGCTGGCGGGCAGCGCATCGAAAGCGACGAACGCGCAGGTGGCGGCGTGGCGCGCGTCGAGGCCGAGCTTTCGCGTGGATCCGCTGGCGCTCGCGCGCGGCGAGCCGGTGGTCGATCAGGCGGTCGCGTTCGCGCGCGAGCACTTCGGCAAGAACGAAATCGTGCTGATCTACGCAACCTCGTCGCCTGACGAAGTCAAGGCGGTGCAGAGCCAGCTGGGCGTTGAGCAGGCGGGACAACTGGTGGAAGCGGCGCTTGCCGGCATCGCGCGGCGCTTGCGGGATGAAGGCGTGCGCAAGTTCGTCGTCGCGGGCGGCGAGACCTCCGGCGCGGTCGTGCAGGCGCTGGACGTGCGCAGCCTGCGGATCGGCCCGCAGATCGATCCGGGCGTGCCGGCGACGCAGTCCATCGGCGCGCAAGCGGGCGATGCGCTCGGCCTCGCGCTCAAATCCGGCAATTTCGGCACCGCCGATTTCTTCGAGAAAGCGCTGCGGGCGCTGTGATGAAATGCCCCCATCCGTAACTTTCGACGTCGCCGCGTCGCAGGCCGCTAGCTGAAGCGGCCATCGACCGCGCGACGTCAAACCCTTTCGCACCTTCGCAACGGAGACACGAACCCATGCCACGTTTTGCCGCGAATCTCACGATGATGTACACAGAACACGCGTTCCTCGACCGCTTTGCCGCCGCCGCGAAGGACGGCTTCAAGGCCGTCGAGTTCCTGTTTCCGTACGACTATCCGGCCGAGGACATCCGGCAGCGCCTGACCGACAACGGTCTCACGCAGGCGCTGTTCAACGCGCCACCCGGCGACTGGGCGGCGGGCGAGCGCGGCATCGCCTCGCTGCCGGGCCGCGAGGCGGAGTTCCGGCAAAGCGTCGCGAAGGGGCTCGAATACGCGGCGGTGCTCGGTAACCAGAAACTGCACGTGATGGCCGGCCTCATCAAGCCAGAGGAACCGCGCGAACGGCATCGCGCGGTCTATCTGGCCAATCTGGCCCATGCGGCCGAGGAGGCGCGCAAGGCGGGCATCGGCATCGTGATCGAACCCATCAACACGCGCGACATTCCCGGCTTCTTCCTGAATCGTCAGGACGACGCGCAGGCCATCTGCGAGGAAATCGGCGCGCCGAACCTGCAAGTGCAGTTCGACATCTATCACTGCCAGATCGTCGAAGGCGACATCGCGATCAAGCTCAAGCGCGACATGCAGCGCGCCAACGCGGGCATCGGGCATATCCAGATCGCGGGCGTCCCGGAGCGTCACGAGCCGGACCTGGGCGAACTCAACTATCCGTATCTGTTCGAGCTGATCGACACGCTCGGCTACGCGGGCTTCATCGGCTGCGAATACAAGCCGAAGGCCGGCACGTCCGCTGGCCTCGGCTGGCTCAAGCCCTATCTGTGAGGAGACGACGCTCATGAAGATCCTGATCACAGGCGGCGCGGGCTTTCTGGGCCAGCGGCTCGCCAGGCGTCTGCTCGAACGCGGCACGCTCGACGGCCAGCCGGTCACCGAACTGGTCTTGCTCGATATCGCGCGGCCCGGCGACGAGCGCCTGCTGGACGACCCGCGCGTGCGTGCCGAAACCGGCGACATCTCGGACCCGGCGGTGCTGCGGCGCCATCTCGACCCGCAGACGGAAGCCGTGTTCCATCTCGCGGCCATCGTCAGCGGTCAGGCGGAGGCGGACTTCGACCTCGGCATGAAGATCAACCTCGACGCCTCGCGCGCGCTGCTGGAAGTGTGCCGCGCGGCGGGGCACCGGCCGCGCGTCGTGTTCACGAGTTCGGTGGCGGTCTACGGCGGCGCGTTGCCCGACATCGTTCAGGACGATACCGCGCTCAATCCGCAATCGTCATATGGAACTCAGAAGGCCATCGCCGAATTGCTGCTGTGCGACTACACGCGGCGTGGCTTCGTCGATGGCCGCGTGCTGCGGCTGCCGACCATCAGCGTGCGTCCGGGCAAGCCGAATGCGGCGGCTTCGTCCTTCGCGAGCGGCATTATTCGCGAGCCCCTGAACGGCGAACGCTCGGTGTGTCCCGTCAGCGGCGACACGCGCGTCTGGCTCCTTTCGCCGCAGCGCGCGGTGGAAGCGCTGATCGCGGGCTGCGAGATCGAGCGCGGCAGGCTCGGCGACCGGCCGGTGATCAATCTGCCGGGGCTTTCGGTCAGCGTGGACGAGATGATCGCGGCGCTGCGCGAGGTGGCGGGCGAGGATGCGGTAGCGCGCATCGACTTCCAGCGCGACGAGCGCATCGAGAAGATCGTGTACAGCTGGCCCGGCGCGTGGAACACCGCACGCGCCGAAGCGCTGGGGCTCGAAGGGGATGCCGCCTTCGCCGACGTGATCCGCGCCCATATCGCGGATTCCTGATCCCGCGCCGCGTCCTGCACGCGCTGCCCCGGCGTTCAGGGGCAGCGCGACAGCCGTCATGCTTTCGTTCGCATTTCCGGGCTACACTGTTCGCTTATATGTGACGAACGTCGGCCCGGCGCTGCATGCACCGCGTTGAATCACGAGCGTCCGCACGCTCGTTTCTCCGTCGCTTTCATGCTTCCTGCGCTTGTTTGCGGCTCCCTTGCGGCTGTATTCCGCCTGAGCCGCACCCGAGCCGCGCCGCCTCGTCGCCCGGTGATTACGCATCCTTCCCGCGCGGGAGTCTTCCATGTCGTTGCATCATCTCGTCGATCGATTCGGCCCGGCGATCGTGTTTCTCAACGTAATGGGCTCGGCACTCGGGCTGCCCGTTCCCGCGATGCCGACCATGATCATCGTCGGCGCGTCCATCGCGCTCATGGCGGTGAACGGCGGCGCGTTCTGGCCGCCACTCGCGGGCGTACTGTGCGTAGCCGTGGCGGGCGGCGTGATCGGCGATCTCGTCTGGTTCCAGGGCGGGCGCAAGTACGGCGACAAGACCCTCAAGACCATCTGCAAGCTGTCCCTCTCGCGCGATACCTGCGTGAAGAAGACCGAACGCTTCTTCGGCCGCTGGGGCGTCCGCGTCCTGCTGGTCGCGAAATTCATTCCGGGCCTCTCGCTGGTGTCGGTGCCGCTCGCCGGCGCCATGGGCGTCAAGCTGCGCAGCTTCATCGTGCATGACGGTGCGGGCGTCGCCTTGTGGGGCATGGTCGGACTGACGGTCGGCGTCGTCTTTGCCGCGCAGCTCGAAATGGTCTTCGCGCTGATCTCGCAGCTCGGCCGGCAGGCGGTGATGGTGGTCGCGGTGTTGCTGGCCGTCTATGTCGCCTATCGCTGGTGGCGCCGCCGCGCGCTCATGGCGACGCTCGAAAAGGCGCGCATCAGCGTCGACGAACTCTATGCGCTGATGAACGACCAGCCGCTGCCGGTGATCTTCGACATCCGCTCGCCCGAGAAACGCATGCTCGATCCCGCCGCGATTCCCGGCTCGCTGTTCGCCGACGAGCGCGATCTCGCGAGGATCATCGAGAACTACGACAAGTCGCGCAAGGTCGTCATCTACTGCTCGTGTCCCAACGAAGTCTCGGCGGCGTGGATGGCCAAGACGATGCGCAACGCCGGTTTCCGCGATGTCGTGCCGCTCACCGGCGGTCTCGATGCTTGGCGCCTCGCCGGTTTCGAAGTCGCGACGCTGACCGAATTCGGCGAGCTCGTCGCGACGACGCCTGAAGAAGTCGCGGAGATGGCCGCGATGTGCCCTTGGTCGGTGAAGTCGGCGGCATCGGCCGCGACACCATCAAGCGCTGCATCCCTTCATGAAGCTGGTTTGCCACACGGAGATCGCGCATGAGCACCACCCCGTTCGACCATTCGCGTCAGAGCATGCCGAACGTCGTCGCCTGGAGCGCGCGCGAAACGCCCGAGAACCCGAATGTCGTGCCGACGCCCGCCGCCGCGCCGCCCGTCAGCGACGACAACGCGCCGTACTCGCCGCTCGAAAGCCGCGCACACCAGATGTTCCCGCGTCTGACCGACGGCGAGATCGAGCGCATGAGCCGCTTCGGCGAGACGTCGCGGTGGCGTCAGGGCGACTGGATGTTCCGCATGGGCGAGACCGGGCGCGGCATGGTGATCGTGCTGAAGGGGCTTGTGCGGGTGACGCGGCGCAACGCGCTCGGCAAGGAGCATCTGGTGGTCGAGCACGGGCCGGGGCACTTCCTGGCTGAAGTGGCGCAGCTGTCGGGCAAGCCCTGTCTCGTCGACGGCATGGCGGCCGAAGATGTCGAGGGCATCGTGATTGCGCCGGAGCGGCTGCGGGCGCTGCTGGTCGCGGAGGCGGAGCTCGGCGAGCGCATCATGCGGGCGCTGATCCTGCGCCGCGTGGGCTTGATCGAGAAGGGCAGCGGTCCGGTGCTGCTGGGCCAGTCCGACGACGGGCGCCTCGTGTCCCTGCAAGGCTTCCTGCGCCGCAACGGCTATCCGCACACGGTGATCGACGCCTGCGCTGATCCTGATGCGATCGCCTTGCTGGAACGCATCTCGGCCTCCACGGCGGATTTTCCGCTTGTGATCTGTCCGGACGGCACCGTGCTGCGCGCGCCCAGCGAGAACCAGGTGGCGACGCAACTCGGCTGGCTGCCGGAATTCGATTCGGCGCATGTCTACGATGTCGCGATCGTCGGCGCGGGACCGGCCGGACTGGCGACGGCAGTCTATGCGGCGTCCGAGGGCTTGTCGGTCGCGGTATTCGATTGCCGCGCGCCGGGCGGCCAGGCGGGCGCCAGTTCGCGCATCGAGAACTACCTCGGCTTTCCCACTGGCATTTCCGGCCAGGCGCTTGCCGGGCGTGCCTTCGTGCAGGCGCAGAAGTTCGGCGCCCACATTGCGATCCCGACCAAGATCAAGTCGCTGCACTGCGATTGCGCGCCGATCCAGATCGAACTGGAGAACGGCACGCGCGTCACGTCGCAGACGGTGGTGATTGCGTCGGGCGCGGCGTATCGGCGGCCCGATATCGACGGGCTCGAACGCTACGAAGGGCATGGCACGTATTACTGGGCGTCGCCGGTCGAGGCGAAGCTGTGCAAGAACTCGGAGGTGGTGCTGGTCGGCGGCGGCAATTCGGCGGGACAGGCCGTCGTGTACCTGGCGACGCACGCGAAGCACGTGCACGTGCTGATTCGCGGCGCGGGGCTGGCGGCGAGCATGTCGCACTATCTGGTGGAGCGCATCCGCTCGCTGCCGAACGTGACGGTGCGTACGCATACGCAGATCACGTCGCTCGAGGGCGATGGCCGCGCGTTGAACGCGATCCACTGCAAGACGCCGGACGGCCCGCTCACGCTCGACTCACGGCATCTGTTCCTGTTCACCGGCGCGGATCCCAACACGGACTGGCTGCGCAACTGCAATGTGAACGTCGATGGCAAGGGTTTCGTGCTGACCGGACCGGAGGCGCATGAAGGCCGCACCGAGGGCGTGATGGCGCTGGAGACGAGCGTGCCGGGCGTGTTTGCCATCGGCGACGTGCGGTCCAGTTCCACCAAGCGCGTCGCGGCGGCGGTGGGAGAAGGGGCGGCGGTCGTCTCGCAAATCCACGGCTTGCTGGCGAAGCGCCAGGCGCTGGCCGTGCCGGTGTGACAGGCGCTTCTAGTTCGCCGACGGAAAGCGCAGCGTGAACTCGATCCACCCCTCGCCGGGGGATTCGACGGTGGCGCTGCCGCCGTGCAGCCGCATGATCGCCTGCACGATCGAGAGTCCCAGCCCGCTCGATTCCGTGAACTCGCTGCGCGCCGCATCCCCGCGATAGAACCGGTCGAACAGCTTGCCGAGTTCTTCCGGGCCGATATCGCCATCCACCTGATTGCGCACTTTCACCACCGCGCCTGCAGCGTCCGCGTGTCCATGCAGACGCACGACTGAACCTGCCGTCGCATAGCGCACGGCGTTCACGACCACATTGCCCACGGCCCGGCGGCACATGATTGCATTCGCAACCATTTCGCCGCTTGCGTCGATATCGAAGCGAATACGCCGCTCGTCCGCAATGCCTTCGAAGTAAGTGCAGATCGTGTCGAGCTCGTCGTGAATGTCGAGCCGCTCGCGCTCGATGCGTTGTTCCCCATGATCCGCCTGCGCCAGGAACAGAATGTTCTGCGCGATGCGCGCGAGCCGTTCGAGTTCTTCGAGATTCGATTCGAGCACGTTGCGATATTCGGCAACGTTGCGCTCGTGCGCGAGCGTGACCTGCGTCTCGCCGATCAACACGCCGATAGGCGTGCGCAGTTCGTGCGCGAGATCGGCGGAGAACTGCAGCAGGCGCTCATAGCCATGTTCGAGCCTATCGAGCATGGCATTGAACGACGCGGCGAGACTCTGCAACTCGGCCGGCGCATGCGCCACGTCGAGCCGCGCGGACAGCCGGTCCGGCGCGATCTCCGCGGCCTTGTCCGCCATCAGCTTGAGCGGCTTGAGACCGCGGCTCGTCACCCACCATGCGAGCAGCATGGTGACGAGCGCAGCGCCGATCACGTTGAGCCACACACGCTCCAGATAGACCGACAGCACGCGCGCTTCCTGCGTCATCACGTGCGCCGCGATGATCTCCACGACCTCGCCGTTATCGCCGATGCGCGCCTGTGCGCCGACCCAGCGCATGCGCACGCCGTCGGCGCGGGTTCCTTCGTAGAGATCGTCGAGGCCGATAGGCTGCGTCACGGGCACGACATGCAGCGGCGGCAAGGACATCTGTTCCGGATTGACGTTGATGAAGGGCGCCGATCCCGCGCGCCGGAACAGGATCACGTCCTGCCGGTCGCCCAGCATGGTTTCGAAGAGCCGTGGCCGCGCCTCGATTTCCTTGATCGTATAGAGATCGTGCAGCAGCGAGCGGAAATGCTCGACGCGCGCGATCAACTGGTAGTCCGCGCGCGTGGAGAGCGCCACGTTCGTGGCGTGATAGAGCGCTGCCGAAACCATGGCCAGCACGATGCACACGATCACGACGAACGACAGCGCGATGCGTACCGCGAGTGAGCGCGACTGCCGCTTCAAGGATTCTCCCCGAACGAATAACCGATGCTGCGCACCGTGTGAATCAGCTTGAGCTCGAACGGGTTGTCGAGCTTCGCACGCAGGCGCTTGATGGCGACATCGACCACATTGGTGTCGCTGTCGAAATTCATGTCCCACACTTCGGAGGCGATCAGCGTGCGCGAAAGCGCCTCGCCCTGATGCTTGCAGAACAGATGCAGCAGCGCGAATTCCTTGTTGGTCAGCGCGATGTCGGCGCCCTGGCGCGTCACCTTGCGGCGCAGGACATCCACGTGCAGGTCCGCGATCTGGAAGGTATCCGACTCGCGCATCACGCCCCGACGCAGCAGCGTGCGGATGCGCAGCACCAGTTCCGTGAAGGAGAACGGCTTGACGAGGTAGTCATCCGCGCCGAGTTCGAGTCCGTGGATGCGGTCCGTCACGTGATCGCGCGCGGTCAGAAAAATGACAGGCAAGTCACGTTTCGCGCGCAACGCGGCCATCACTTGCCAGCCGTCGATGCCGGGCAGCATCACGTCGAGCACGATCAGCTCGTACGGGTTCGCGAGCGCCTGATGCAGCCCGTCCGTGCCGTTGCGCACGAGCTCGACCTGATAACCGGACTCGATAAGCCCTTTTTTCAGGTAGTCGCCGGTCTTGCGGTCGTCTTCGATAACGAGGATGGTCATGCTCGCGCTGCGCGGGGTTCGAGTTCGGATGAATTGACGACATTCTAGCCAGAGCCCGTCCGTCGGCCGCCAAGAATGACAAAAAAGTCATTGAAGGGTCATCGATCATTCAGCGCGGCGTGGCTAACATGCCTGCACATTGTTTCGCTAATTGTTTCGCCATTCGCGAGGAAACCCGTGCAAGTACAACCGCTCTGGCTGCGCATCACGCACTGGCTCAACGCCTTCGCCGTCTTGATCATGGTGACGAGCGGCTGGCAGATCTACAACGCCTCGCCGATCTTCAAGTCGCTGACCTTCGCCCCGGCCATCACGCTGGGCGGCTGGCTCGGCGGTGCGCTGCAATGGCATTTCGCGGCAATGTGGCTGCTGGTCGCGAACTTCATCGTCTATCTGGCGATGAACCTCTTCACGGGCCGCCTGCGCCGCCGCATGTTCCCGCTGTCCATCAAGAGCATCTTCACCGATGCGCTGGCCGCCGTGCGCGGCAAGCTTGGTCACGACGACCTCACGCATTACAACGCCGTGCAGAAGTTCGCTTATCTCGCGGTCATCGTGGACATCGTGATCGTGATTCTGTCGGGGCTGGCGGTGTGGAAGTCCGTGCAGTTCCCGTTGTTGCGCGCGTTGATGGGCGGCTATGACAACGCCCGCGTCGTGCATTTCTTCGGCATGAGCTTCCTGGTGGCGTTCTTCGTGGTGCACGTCGCGATGGTCGCGCTCGTGCCGCGCTCGCTCGTGCTGATGATTCGAGGCCGCTGATCCATGTCGCTGAAACTGTTCAAATCGAGACCCGACGCCGACCTCATCATCAAGGATGCGGCGAAGGAACTGAAGGCGCCGGCGCGCCGTCTGTTCGGCAAGCGCATTCTTTCGCTCGGCGGACTGGCCATGCTCTCCGGCTGCAACATCACCGACGACAAGTCCGTCAATGCCATGCTGCGGCGCATCTCGTCCTTCAATGACGATGTGCAGGCGCTGCTGTTCGATCCGAACGCGCTCGCGCCCACGTATCCCGAGTCGATGATCACGCGGCCGTTTCCGTTCAACGCGTTCTATGACATCGACGAAGTGCCCGAAGTCGATCCGGCTGCGTACAAGCTCGAAATCGGCGGCAGGGTGAAGGGCAAGCGCGTCTGGACGCTCGACGAACTGCACGCGCTGCCGCAGGAAAGCCAGGTGACGCGGCATATCTGCATCGAGGGCTGGAGCGCGATCGGCAAGTGGGGCGGCGTGCGCTTCGCGAACGTCCTCGCCCGCGCCGGTGCGGATACCAGCGCGAAGTACGTGGCCTTCCATTGCGCCGACAACTATTCGACGAGCATCGACATGCCCACTGCGCTGCATGCGCAGACGCTGCTGACGCTGACCTATGACGGGCAGATCCTGCCGCCCAAGTATGGTTTTCCGATGAAGCTGCGCATGCCGACCAAGCTCGGCTACAAGAATCCGAAGCACATTGTCGCGATCACCGTGACCAACGATTACCCCGGCGGCTATTGGGAGAACCAGGGCTACAACTGGTTCGGCGGGTCCTGATCGCCGTGTTTCGCTCAACGCTTCCGCTTCGATTAACCCAAGGAGATTGCATGTCGATCCGCATGAAACTCGGCGTCAGCATCGTGACGCTTGCACTTGCTTCCACCGCCTTTGCCCAGGCGCCCGCCGCCAAACCCACGCGCATTCGCGGCGATATCGTGTCGCTGTCGGGCGATACGCTGACCGTGCATCGCAAGAGCGGCGACACCGTGAAGATCGCGGTGAAGTCGGACACGCCCGTCACCGCGCTGAAGAACATCAAGCTGCAGGACATCAAGCCGGGTTCGTTCGTCGGCACGGCGGCGATGACCGGCACGGACGGCAAGCTCACCGCCACCGAAGTGCTGGTGTTCCCGGAAGCAGCGCGCGGCACCGGCGAAGGTCACTATGACTGGGATCTCGGCCCGAAGAGCTCGATGACCAACGCGAACGTCGACCAGGTGGTGCAGGGCACGAGCGGCCGCGACCTGAAGCTCTCGTACAAGGGCGGTTCGAACTCGGTGACGGTGCCGGAGAACGTGCCGGTCGTGACCTTCTCGCCTGCAACGCATGACGACCTCAAGCCGGGCAAGAAGGTGTTCGTCGTGGCGAGCCCGGCGGGCTCGGACTTCGCGGCGCAGCGTATCGTGGTCGAGAAGGATGGTGTCGTGCCGCCGATGTAATCGGCGTGTGCTTCGAATGCGGCATGAATGCCCGCTGGAGCGATCCGGCGGGCATTTTTTTCAACGGCTCATTCCAGCGATGCACGCAGATGACGGACGCTCGTCACCGTGTCGTCGAACTGCGACGTGCCGAGCTTGCGCTTGATGCGGCGCGTCACTTCGGCGCTTGCCGTGCCAATGCGTTTCATCACGGCATGCGCGGCATCGGTGGGATGGATCGCGGATTCGCGGCCGTCGCTTTCAGTGGACCAGCGCTCGACGAGTCCGAACTGCTGTAGTCCGTCGAGCGTGCGCGTGGCCGTCGGGCGCGAGATAGCAAGGGCATCGGCGAGATTGCTCTGCAACAGACCGGGATGATCGACGACGGCGCGCAGCATGAAAGCCTGCGACGGCGTGAGTCCGAAGGGCTTGAATGCTTTTGCCTATTCGCGTTCGAGCGAGCGGGCCAGCGCGGTCGTGTTGAAATAAAGGCATTGGTCGAACATACGGTTCACCGTGAAGTCATGTGATTCGCTCTGCAACTATCAGTGGGGCGGGGTTCATCGGCAGATTTTACGCGTTCGCGATAAGATGGCCGCCTGCGTTTTTCGATCCTGGGCAACTTTGCGTTGCGCCGCTCCACACTCAAGGAGACATGCATGAGCAACACTCGTTCCGACCTTCCTGCTTATCCGAATGTCCAGCTGTATATCGACGGCGCGTGGCGCAACGGCTCGCGCGACACGGCTGTGATCAATCCGGCAAGCGAAGCCGAGATTGGCCGCCTGGCGCTGGCCGGAGAGTCAGAACTGGCGCTCGCGGCGGACGCAGCCGCGCGCGGCTTCAAGGAATGGCGCAAGGTGTCGCCCTACGAGCGCAGCAAGATCATGCGCCGCGCCGCGCAGATCATTCGTGAACGCGCGGCCGACATCGCCGCGATCATGACGATGGAGCAAGGCAAGCCCCTGGGCGAAGCGCGCATCGAGACGCTTTCGGCTGCCGACATCATCGAATGGTTCGCCGAGGAAGGACGCCGTACGTATGGCCGCGTGATCCCGTCGCGCGCGGATGCGGTGCGTCAGATCGTCACGCGCGAGCCGGTCGGTCCGGTGGCCGCATTCACGCCGTGGAACTTCCCGATCAATCAGGCGGTGCGCAAGGTATCGGCGGCGCTCGCGGCAGGCTGCTCGGTCGTGCTGAAAGGCCCGGAGGAAACCCCCGCGAGCTGCGCAGCGCTGGTTCAGGCGTATGCCGATGCAGGCGTGCCCGCCGGTGTCGTCAACCTCGTGTTCGGCGTGCCCGCCGATGTCTCGAAGTACCTGATCGCGCATCCGGTCATCCGCAAGATCTCGTTCACCGGCTCCACGCCGGTGGGCAAGCTGCTCGCCTCCATGGCGGGCGAGCACATGAAGCGCGTGACGATGGAACTGGGCGGTCACGCGCCGGCCGTCGTGTTCAAGGACGCCGACATTCCGCGTGCCGCAAAGATGCTGGCGGGCGCGAAATTCCGCAATGCGGGGCAGGTGTGCATCTCGCCGACGCGCTTTCTCGTCGAAGAAGCCGTGTATGAAGAGTTCGTGCATCACTTCGTCGCCACGGCCAGCGCCGTGAAGGTCGGCAACGGTCTGGAAGACGGCGTGCAGATGGGGCCGCTCGCCAATGGTCGCCGCCTGGAAGCCATGGAACGTCTGGTTGCCGATGCGCGCGAACACGGCGCCAAGGTGCTGACGGGCGGCGAGCGCGTCGGCCGTGAAGGTTACTTCTTCGCGCCGACCGTGCTCACCGACGTACCGATGAGCGCGCGCATCATGACCGAAGAGCCGTTCGGCCCGATCGCGCCGATCGCTTCGTTCAGTTCGTATGACGAGGTGATCGCCGAGGCGAACCGCCTGCCTTATGGTCTTGCGGCCTATGGCTACACGAGCTCGGCGGCCACGTCCGCTGCGTTCGCCGACGATATCGAAAGCGGCATGGTGTCGATCAACCATCATGGCCTCGGCATGCCCGAGACGCCGTTCGGCGGCGTGAAGGATTCCGGCTACGGTTCGGAAGGCGGCAGCGAAGCGATGGAAGCGTATCTCGTCACGAAGTTCGTCACGGAACATCGTTAAATCGTTGAATTGCAGCGCATGTGCTGCATGGAAGCGGCCTCGTCGAGGCCGCTTTTTTTTATCGCTCGCGGGTTGTAAGCAGCAACGCAAGGTCCATGCAATACGGGTCAGTTTCAAGAGTGTAACCACGTAACGCGCGGAAAAATGTGCGTAGCCGAATTGCCAGCTTCACTCTCTAGGATGGGTTCGGGACGCGCGTGATCTGCCCGTCCTGTTCCTGGAGAATCGCATGCTGAGCCCTCACGAACTATCCACGCTGCTGCTGATCCAGCGCTCGCCTCATTTGGTCGAAGCAGCCGGCTTCCATACGGTCCGTCTGCGTCAGGAGGCGTTGATCGAGATGACGCGTCTGCCGAGCGGTCACGCGCTGCCTTCGCTGACACCGAAAGGCCGGGACATGCTGCTGCGGCTCGGCGCACTGCGCGGTCAGGCGGCTGACGATCACGACGAGAACGGCTAGCGCGAGCGGTCCCGAAGCGGCGAGGGTATGCTGTGGTTCGACCCCGACACATGGAGCATGCAAGTGACTGATGCGAAGAAACCGACTGTCGCGCTGCTCGGCGCGGGCAACATGGGATCCGCGGTAGGACATGCGCTGACACAGGGCGGCGCGCAGGTTTTCACGTCGCTCGAGGGCCGCAGCGCCGCGAGTGCGAAGCGGGCGCAGGAAGCCGGCATGCGCGACGCCAGCCTCGACGATCTCGTCACGTGCGACTTCATCCTCTCCGTCGTGCCGCCGGCGGTGGCCGTGGAGACTGCGCAGCGTCTTGCACCGGCGCTCGAACGTGCCTCGCGCAAAGCCGTCTACGTCGATTGCAACGCCATCAATCCCGATACGGTCAGGACGGTGGCTCAGGTGCTCGAACCGTCGGGCACGCCTTTCGTCGATGGCGCGATCATCGGTCTGCCTGCCGCGCCGAAGTTCTATCTGTCCGGGCCGCATGCGCCGGACGCGCAGCCGCTTGGCGAAGCCGGCCTCGTCATCCACGTGCTCGATGGTCCGATCGGTGCGGCATCGGCGCTCAAGATGTCGTACGCGGGCATCACGAAGGGACTGACGGCAATCGGTTCCGCGATGTCGCTGGCCGCGATGCGCAACGGCGCCGGCGACGCGCTCTTCGCCGAACTGACAGAGAGCCAGCCCGCGCTCGCCGCATGGCTTTCGCGCAATGTGCCGCGCATGCCGCCAAAGGCGTATCGCTGGGTGGCGGAGATGGAAGAGATCGCGCAGTTCATCGGCGAGGAGTTCGCCGAGCATCGCGTATATGAAGGCGCCGCCGGACTCTACGCACGGCTCGCGAAGGATCGCGACGCGACCGATGCGCTCGAACGCTTCTTCGCCGAGCGGGATAAATGACCGCCTAGTTCCCGGCGATGGCTTGCTCCGTCATCGCCGCGAAGAAGCGTCCCGCGCGGCGGTCGCCCGCATAGGCCGAATTGATGCGCACCCACGGACTCACTTCGCCGTTCGGCCGATAGTAGCTGCCGGGCGCAAGCGTCACCCCGAACTCGAGGGCGGCTTTCACGAGTACCGTCGAATCCTCGATGCCCGGCACTTTCGCCCAGACGAAATTGCCGCCGCTCGGTTCATCGAATACATCCCAGCCGTGGCTTTCGAGCGTCTGCACCGCGCTCGACAGCGAATCGCGCACGCGCTTTCTCAGGCGCTCCAGATACTTGCGATAGGTGCCGCGCTCGAGCAGGCTGGCCGCGACGCTTTCCGCAAAGCGCGAGCCGCCGAGGCTCGTCAGCACCTTGACGTCGACGAGATTCTTCACCAGTTCGCGATTCGCCGCGAGATAGCCGATACGCAGCGACGACGACAGCGTCTTCGACAGGCCGCCCACATAGATCACGCGGTCGAGTTGGTCGAGCGACGCGAGCCGTTGTGTCGGCACGGCCTGGAAGTCGGCGTAGATGTCGTCCTCGACGATCGAGAAGCCATGCTGGGCCGCCAGTTGCAGCAGCTTGAACGCCACCTGCGGCGCGATGTTGGTCGCGGTCGGGTTCTGGAAGACCGTGTTGACGAAGAAGAGCTTCGGCTGATGCTGCTTGAGCAGCGCCTCGGCGGCGTCGATGTCCGGGCCATTCGCGAGCCGCGGCACGCCGACCAGCCGCACGCCTTGCAGCTTCAAGAGACCGAAGAGGTTGTAGTAGCCCGGATCCTCGACGAACACGGTGTCGCCCGGCTTCAGCATGTAGCGCACGACCAGGTCGAGCGCCTGGCTCGCGCCGCTCGTGAGCATCACGTTGGGCAGATCGGCGTCGATGCCGAGCGCGTTGATGCGCATCACGATCTGCTGCCGCAGACCCGTGTCGCCGTGAGGCAGTGCATAGTCGATCACGCTCGACACGTCGTTGCGCGAGGCCTGCCGGATGGCCTGCGTGAGACCGTCCACTTCGCGCCATGCTTCCGGAATGAAGCCGCTCGACAGCTTCAGGGTCTCGCCGGGGTAGTTGAACTGCTGAAGGATCTGGGTGGATTCCTCTTCCGCCAGACGCGGATTGCAGTTGCCGGCGCTGCTGTCGCGCTCTTCGACGTGATTCGCCACATAGAAGCCCGAGCCGTGCTTCGGCTGGATCAGCCCGCGCGACGCGAGCCGGTCATACGCCTCGATCACCGGAAAGCGGCTGATGTGCTGCTCCGCTGCCAGTTGGCGGATGGACGGCAGCTTGGCGCCGGCAAGTACGCGGCGCGAGCGAATCATCGTCTCGATCTGGCTGACGATCTGCTCGGTGAGCGGCACGCCGGTGCCGCCGTCGATATGAAGCGGAAGCGCGTTCATGGTGTTCCAAAGTGTTCAGTGAGTCTGAGTGAACAGTTGTGATTTCGCTGTTCAGCCGTGTCATTTCGCCATTCGAACGCATCCGAAAACCGCCGTCAAGACTGGCCAGACGGCTAACGTCGCAATTTTTTAGTGTCAAAAAGGTGTCGAACTGTTCGGCCAAATCAGCTTAACAGTTCCGCTGCAACTGTTCATAACTGTACATTCAAGCTGTTCGGAATCGGTCGAATAATGACATCAACGGTTGCTTCCTGCTCGAACTGCATGAACGGAGGTGGCCTTCCGAAACGTGAACAGAAGGAGCGGCATCATGCGTGAAATTCGGACTTTCGAACTGGACGGGCGCGAAGCGCCTGCGCGCTGGATCATCGACCGGCCTCAAACGCTGCGTGTCACGCGCGGCCAGATCTGGCTGACCATCGAAGGCCAGACGGACGATCACTGGCTGGGCGCGGGCGACTCGGTCGAGTTGCCGCCTTATACGACGATCTGGGTCAGCGGCAATCGGGAGGCGAGCTGGTTCTCGCTGGCGTCGACTTCTGCCCCTGTGCGCACGCGCGGTCCCGGCGACATGATGCGTGCGTGGTTCGGTCGTCGTGCGCAGCCGGCGAAGCTCGCCGCGATCAAGGCATGACAACGGGTATGGCCGCGCCCACCAAGGCGAAAAAAAACCCGGCCGAGGCCGGGTCCAATGTTCCCGCGCTCTTTCGAGCGCGGTCACCTGCAAAACAAGCGTAGTCTACGCCGCGAGCAGCGAGCGCAGCACGAACGGCAGGATACCGCCGTGCTTGTAGTAATCCACCTCGATCGGCGTGTCGATACGCAGCAGAACCTGCACGCGATCTTCCTTGCCGTCCTTGCGATGGATCACCAGCGTGACTTCCTGCTGCGGCTTGAAGTCGTCGCCGAGCCCTTCGACGTCATAGGTTTCCTCGCCCGTGATGTTCAGCGACTGGATGCTGTCCGAGCCCTTGAACTGCAGCGGCAGCACGCCCATGCCCACCAGGTTCGAGCGGTGGATCCGTTCGAAGCTGCGCGCCACCACGGCCTTCACGCCGAGCAGTTGCGTGCCCTTCGCCGCCCAGTCGCGCGACGAACCCGTGCCGTATTCCTCGCCCGCAAAGACGATGGTCGGCGTATCGGCTTCGATGTACTTCATCGCCGCGTCATAGATCGACAGCTGTTCGCCGCTCGGCTGATGCAGCGTCAGGCCGCCTTCCACGCGCGTGCCGTCCGGCTTCGCCGGGATCATCAGGTTCTTGATGCGCACGTTCGCAAACGTGCCGCGCATCATCACGTCGTGATTGCCGCGGCGCGAGCCGTAGCTGTTGAAGTCGGCCTTCTGCACGCCGTTCGCCTTCAGCCACACGCCCGCCGGCGACGTTTCCTTGATCGAACCCGCCGGGCTGATGTGGTCGGTCGTCACCGAGTCGCCGAAGATGCCGAGCGCGCGCGCACCCTTCACGGCGGGAATCGAGTCGGCCGGCTTCATCGAGAAGTTGCTGCCGAAGAACGGCGGCTCGGCAATGTACGTCGACTTCGGCCAGTCATAGACCTGCCCGCTTTCGCCCGCGATCTTGCTCCACAGGTCGCCGTCCTTCGTGAGCTGCGAATAGTTCTCGCGGAACGCCTTCGCGTCGAGCGCGAACTTCAGCAGCGCGTGGACTTCGTCACTCGTCGGCCAGATGTCGCCGAGATAGATGTCGCGGCCGTCCTTGCCCTTGCCGACTGGTTCCGTCATCAGGTCGCGCGTGATGTTGCCCGCGATGGCATACGCCACGACCAGCGGCGGCGAAGCCAGGAAGTTGGCGCGGATGTTCGGGTGAATGCGTGCTTCGAAGTTGCGGTTGCCCGAGAGCACGGCCGCCGCGACGATATCGTTCTTCACGATGGCGTCGTTCAGTTCCGGCGTCAGGTCGCCCGCGTTGCCGATACACGTCGTGCAGCCGTACGCGGCGAGCGTGAAGCCGAGCTGGTCGAGATAGGTCAGCAGGCCGGTTTTCGTCAGGTACTCGGTGACGATGCGCGATCCCGGCGCCAGCGACGTCTTGATGTGCGGCGCCACCGTCAGGCCGGCTTCCACAGCCTTCTTCGCGAGCAGGCCGGCGGCGAGCAGCACGCTCGGGTTCGACGTGTTCGTGCACGAGGTGATCGCGGCGATCAGCACATCGCCGTTCTTGACGTCGACGCCGTCGGTGGTCGTGTATTGCGTGTCGAGTTCGGCGGCCTTCTTGTTGAAGCCGTTTTCACCGACCGGCTTCGAGAACAGATCGACGAAGTTGCTCTTCACATTGCCGATTTCGATGCGGTCCTGCGGACGCTTCGGACCCGCCAGCGACGGCGCCACCGTGCCCAGGTCGAGCGTCAGCGTCTTGGTGTAGTCGATGTCGCCGGCCTTCGGCACGCCCCACAGCTTCTGCGCCTTGAAGTACTTCTCGAACGCGGCGATTTCGGCGTCGGTGCGGCCCGTGCCCTTGAAGTAGTCGATGGTCTTTTCATCGACCGGGAAGAAGCCCATGGTCGCGCCGTATTCGGGCGCCATGTTGCCGATGGTCGCGCGATCCGGCACGCCGATCGACGCCGTACCTTCGCCGAAGAACTCGACGAACTTGCCGACGACCTTTTCCTTGCGCAGCATTTCGGTGATGGTCAGCACGAGGTCCGTTGCCGTGCAGCCTTCGCGCAGCTTGCCCTTCAGCTCGACGCCGACCACGTCCGGCGTCAGGAAGTAGACCGGCTGGCCGAGCATGCCCGCTTCCGCCTCGATGCCGCCCACGCCCCAGCCCACCACGCCGATGCCGTTGATCATCGTGGTGTGCGAGTCGGTGCCGACGAGCGTGTCCGGGTAGTAAACCGTGTCCTTGCCTTCGCCCTTCTTGTGCACGCCGCGCGCGAGGTATTCGAGGTTCACCTGGTGCACGATGCCGATGCCCGGCGGCACGACCTTGAACGTATCGAACGCCTGCATGCCCCACTTCATGAACTGGTAGCGCTCGTTGTTGCGCTGGAATTCCAGCTTCATGTTCAGGTCGAGCGCGTTGGGTTCGCGGAAGTGATCGATCTGCACCGAGTGATCGACGACGAGATCCACCGGCACGAGCGGCTCGATGGCTTTCGGATCCTTGCCCGCGCGCTGGGCGACGCCACGCATCGCGGCGATGTCGGCGAGCAGCGGCACGCCGGTGAAATCCTGCAGCACCACGCGGGCGACGACGAACGGAATTTCGTCGACGCGCGAAGCGTTCGGCTTCCAGTTCGCGAGTTGCTCGATGTGCTCTTCCGAGATTTTCTTGCCGTCGTAGTTGCGCAGCACCGATTCGAGCACCAGTCGAATCGAAACCGGCAGGCGCTGGATCTTGATCTTCAGCGCGTCGCCGAGTTGCGGCAGCGAGTAGAACTTGGCTTTGCCGGAACCGCTGTCGAATTCCTTGAGCGTGTTGTGGAGATTGTGGGCCATGTTGTTTTCCTTGGGCTGGACGAGGAAATTGCGCTGCTTAAATCACGTACAAATCGACATATTCATGCACCGGCATGGCTTCGAGCCGTGCCTGGTCGAGCGATGCCGCGAGGATCGCCTGTTGTTGCTTCTGCGGAAAGCGGCGCGCCAGGTTCGTCCTGAACTTCTCGACGAGCAGCGGAATGCCTTCCGCGCGGCGGCGTTTGTGACCGATCGGATACTCGACTGCAATCTCGTTCAGCCGCGAGCCGTCATTGAACTCGACAGTGAGCGCATTGGCAATCGAGCGCTTGTCCGGATCGTGATAGTCCTTCGTGTACTGCGGGACTTCCACGCAGGTCATCTTGTCGCGCAATGCGTCGATGCGCGGGTCCTGCGCGATAGTGTCTTCGTAATCGGCGGCGGTGAGACGGCCGAAGATCAGCGGCACGGCGATCATGTACTGGATGCAGTGATCGCGGTCGGCCGGATTGTTCAGCGGACCCTGCTTGTCGATGATGCGCAGCGCCGCTTCGTGCGTGCGAATGGTGATGCGGCTGATGTCGTCCACGGACTTGCCGGCATCCTTCAGCATGCCGTGCAGCGTCATGGCCGCTTCCACGGCGGTCTGCGCGTGGAATTCGGCCGGGAACGAGATCTTGAAGAGGACGTTCTCCATCACGTACGAGCCGTACGGACGCTGGAAACTGAACGCGTTGCCCTTGAAGAGCACGTCGTAGAAGCCCCAGGTCTTCGCCGTCAGCACCGACGGATAGCCCATCTCGCCGGTCTTCGCGATCAGCGCGAGACGCACGGCGCGCGAGGTGGCGTCGCCGGCCGCCCATGACTTGCGCGAACCGGTGTTCGGCGCGTGCCGGTAGGTGCGCAGCGAATGACCATCGACGAAAGCGAGCGAGACGGCATTGATGAGTTCGTCGCGCGTGAGGCCGATCATCTGGCCGACCACGACGGTGGAAGCGACCTTCACGAGCAGCACGTGATCGAGACCGACCTTGTTGAACGAATTCTCGAGCGCGATGCAGCCCTGGATTTCATGCGCCTTGATCATCGCGATCAGGACGTCTTTCATGCTGAGCGCCTGCTTGCCGGAGGCCGTGGCGCTGCGCGAGAGCCAGTCGGCGGTGGCGAGGATGCCGCCCAGATTGTCCGACGGGTGGCCCCATTCGGCGGCCAGCCAGGTGTCGTTGAAGTCGAGCCAGCGGATCATCGCGCCGATGTTGAACGCGGCCTGAACCGGGTCGAGCTGGAACTGCGTGCCTGGCACCTTTGCGCCGTGCGGGACGATCGTGCCCGGCACGATGGGTCCCAGCAGCTTGGTGCAGGCGGGGTAGGAAAGGGCTTCGAGTCCGCAACCGAGCGTGTCGATCAGGCAGTTGCGCGCGGTCTCAAGCGCAAGCGTGCTGTCGATACGAGTATTGAGGACATAGTCGACCATGTCGACCAGTACCTTGTCCGGATCGGGCCGGACCGTGGAGATCGGTGCGGACATCGAAGATTTCCTGTTGATGCGCGCTCAGCCGCCTTACTGCGCAGGCTTGATCAGCGCGTTCGACTGCGTGGGTGCGGCGCCGCCGGCGGCCATTTCGGCCGTCATGCATTCATCGGCGAGACGCGACGAATCCTTGTCGGAGAACAACATCGCCTTCGTCGGGATCACCACAAGATCCATGCCCGTTGCCGCATCGTGGAAACGGTCGGCGCCGGTGGTCGTGTCCTGGCGCGGCAGACGGTAGTCCTTCTTGGCCCAGTTGACGGTCACGACGGCGTCACGCTTCATGTCGCCTTTCAGGTAGAAAGCATTGCCGTCCTTGCAGGACCATTTTGTTGCGCCGTCCGGGATCGGATCGACCTTGGCTGCCGCGGCGGCTTCGGCCTTCGGGCTGCGCTTGATGAGACGTCGTGCGGGGGCGGGACGCTTGGCGGTCGTCTTGGCCGTGGCCTTGGCCTTGCCCGATTCGGTCGTGGTCGCGGTCGCGGCGAAAGCGCCGGCGCTGACGAAGAGGCTCGTCGTAGCCAGCGTGCCGGCGATTGCAGCGATCAAAATTTTATTCATCGATAAAACCTTTCAAAAACATTGGGTTGAATGGCGGTTCTGCCGCGCGGGGTGACCCTGTCCTCGCAGGATCTGACCCGCGCAGCCCGCTATTTTCGCTTATTTAGCGGCGCGAACTTCAAATTCTCCGGTCCCATGTAATTCGCGCTCGGCCGGATGATCTTGTTGTCGATGCGTTGCTCGATGATGTGCGCGCTCCATCCCGACGTGCGCGAGATCACGAACAGCGGCGTGAACATGGCAGTCGGCACGCCCATCATGTGATACGACACGGCGCTGAACCAGTCGAGATTGGGGAACATTTTCTTCGCGTCCCACATGACCGTTTCGAGGCGCTCGGCGATGTTGAAGAGCTTCGTATCGCCCGCTTCCTTCGAGAGCTTCTTCGCGACTTCCTTGATGACCTTGTTGCGCGGATCCGAGATCGTGTACACCGGATGCCCGAAGCCGATCACCACTTCCTTCTTCTCGACGCGCTGCTTGATGTCGGCTTCGGCTTCGTCGGCGTTCAGATAGCGCGACTGGATCTCGAACGCGACTTCGTTGGCGCCGCCGTGCTTCGGACCGCGCAATGCGCCGATGCCGCCCGCGATCGCCGAATACATGTCCGAGCCCGTGCCCGCGATCACGCGTGCCGTAAAGGTGGACGCGTTGAATTCATGTTCGGCGTAGAGGTTGAGCGAGACGTGCATCGCATCGACCCACGACTTCGACGGCTCCACGCCATGCAGCAGATGCAGGAAGTGTCCGCCGATGGAATCGTCATCGGTTTCCACTTCAATGCGCTTGCCGTTGTGCGAGTAGTGATACCAGTAAAGCAGCATCGAGCCGAGCGAAGCCATCAGCTTGTCGGCGATGTCCTTCGCGCCCGGAATGTTGTGATCGTCCTTCTCGGGCAGGATCGTGCCGAGCACCGAGACGCCGGTGCGCATGACGTCCATCGGATGCGCCGAAGCGGGAATCCATTCAAGCGCGGCCTTGAGGTTCGCGGGCAGGCCGCGCATGGCCTTCAGCTTGGTCTTGTAGGCCTTCAGTTCGGCGGCGTTCGGCAGCTTGCCGTGCACGAGCAGGTAGGCGATCTCTTCGAACTCGGACGTGTTGGCGAGATCGAGAATGTCATAACCGCGATAATGCAGATCGTTGCCGGTGCGGCCGACCGTGCACAACGCGGTATTGCCCGCCGTCACGCCGGACAGCGCAACGGACTTCTTCGGTTTGAAACCGCCTGCGGTGGAGGTTGCGGGTGCTTCGGTCGATGCGGTGTCAGTCATGCTCTCCAGTCTCCTTTCGTACGTCCGCGATGCGGCGTGACTCGTTGTGCTTGAAGAATGCGCCCGGACCCGGTCCCGGCGTGGTGCTGAACTGCGATTCGATGATTCAGGTTGCCTGCGCCGGCGCTGCAAACAGCGGCGCGCTGTCCTCGGGCACGCTTTGTCCGGTGGCATGCGCGCGCCGCAGCACCGACCAGTAATAGCGATAGCTCGCGCGATCATGCAGCGTGTCCCCATGGCGCGTCGGGCCCCACTGCGCGTTTTGCGCGGCCAGCAGAATCTCCGCGGCCAGCGCGATCTCCTCCGCGCGCGGCGAGAAGGCCTCGACGATCGGCCGGATCTGGTCCGGATGAATGCTCCACATGCGCGTGTAGCCGAACTCGTTGCGGGCGCGCGCGGCATCGTTCGCGACGACGCTCATGTCGCGCACTTCCGTCGACACATTGTGCGACGGCACCTTGCCATGCGCGTGACACGCCGCTGCAATTTCGAGCTTCGCGCGCCGCACCAGCGGGTGATCGAACTGGCCGGGCGAGCGCATCGCGGTATCGGGAATCGCGCCATTGTGCGCGGATACGAAGTCCATCAGGCCGAAGCTCAGCGATTCGACGCCCGGCAGCGCCGCCAGTTCAAAAGCTTCAGCGAGTGCGCCGTGAGTTTCGATCAGCAGATGACAGGGAACCGGCTGCGAAATGCCGAACTCGCAGCGCGAGGCCTCGATGAAGGCCACCATCTCGGCGGCGTCGAAGACGCTGCGGATCTTCGGCAGCATGACGAAGGCGGGCGCCTTGCGGGCGTTGCGCAGGATGATGCGCACGTCGTCGCGCCACGCGCGGTGATTGAAATCGTGGATGCGCACGCCGACGCGGCCGAAGCGATCATCCTCGCCGCCCACGAACGACGCGACCATCTCCGCGTGTTCCGCCTCGTGGCCAACCTGGGCGCCGTCTTCGCAATCGAGCGTGATGTCGAACACGGGTCCCAGTTGCGCCTGCAAGGCCAGCGATTTGCGAATCAGCTTTTCGCTGCCGGCGTAGTGATCGCAAGGGGGAAGAACCGCGGGCTGCGGTTCGCCGTCAAACAGCACTTCGGCGGGAGTGAGGGCGCGCATACTCGGCGTGGGGTCCGATGTGGGGAGTGAGGTCCGGCTTGCTCAGGTGCTCTGATTCCGATTCGGCCGCGCTCGAACATGGTGCTGCTTGCTCAAGCGCGGGCGGATCAGGCGCGAGACGCACAGGCGCTCGCGCTGTCGTGGCGGACGTGAAGACAGGCCCCCGGAGCTTCCCGAGGGCTTCCGCCAGACGACGTGTGCTTACTTGCCCAGCAGATGCGCGACGCCGTCACGCTCTTCGAGCAGCTCGTTCAGCGTGCCGTCCATCTTTTCGCGCGAGAACGCGTCGATTTCCAGGCCTTCGACACGCTTGTACTCGCCGTTTTCGCACGTGACCGGCACGCCGTAGATGATGTCTTCCGGGATGCCGTACGAGCCGTCCGACGGAATGCCCATCGTGACCCACTTGCCGTTCGTGCCGAGCACCCAGTCACGCACGTGGTCGATCGCTGCATTGGCCGCCGATGCCGCCGACGACAGGCCGCGTGCTTCGATGATCGCCGCGCCGCGCTTGCCGACGGTCGGGATGAACGTGTTGCGGTTCCATTCGTCATCGTTGATCAGCTTGGTCAGGTCCTGGCCTTCGGCGCTTGCGAAGCGGAAGTCCGGGTACATGGTCGGCGAGTGATTGCCCCACACGGCGAGCTTTTCGATGGACGCGACCGGCTTGCCCGACTTGGCGGCCAGTTGCGACAGCGCGCGGTTGTGGTCGAGGCGCAGCATGGCGGTGAAGTTCTTCTTCGGCAGATCCGGGGCCGACTTCATCGCGATGTAGGCGTTCGTGTTCGCCGGGTTGCCGACGACCAGCACCTTCACGTCGCGGCTGGCGACGTCGTTCAGCGCCTTGCCCTGAACCGTGAAGATTTCGGCGTTGGCCGACAGCAGGTCCTTGCGCTCCATGCCCTTCGAACGCGGACGGGCGCCCACGAGCAGCGCGACGTCGGCATCCTTGAAGGCGACCTTGGGATCGTCCGTGACGACGACGCCCGCGAGCAGCGGGAACGCGCAGTCTTCCAGTTCCATCACGACGCCCTTCACGGCGGCTTGCGCTTGCGGCAGATCGAGCAGCTGAAGAATCACGGGCTGGTCTTTGCCGAGCAGATCGCCATTGGCGATGCGGAACAGCAGCGAGTAGCCGATTTGACCTGCGGCGCCGGTGACGGCAACGCGCTTTGCGGACTTAGCCATTGATAACTCTCCTGGACGGTGCGTGGAACGCAAGGGAAAAGCGCCATTTTATGCGCGATACGCCAAGCGTTGATGAAGACATGCGGCCCTGGCCCCGCGCGACCCCCGAAAAGCACCGGCGCAGCAGGCGTTGCGCACGTGTGCATAGGGTTTCGCGCCGCATGAATGCGTGAGCGGCGTGACCGTCATGCCGATGAATCTTTCTCTTCGAGCGCGAGGCCAGCGGGATGTTCTGTGAGGACGCGAGGAATTCGCTTGGGTCTGACGGCAAGGCGCCCATTCGAGACGGCGCTTGACGTTGCGAGACGTGGGGCAGGCAGCGGTGCGCGAACGAGTGGGGCGGTCGGCGTGAGGCGAAAGCGAAAGGGCGTGCCTGGCGATGTGCCGCGCGTGGCGAAGACCGGAAACCGGCGTTTCGTGCGCACATGCGACAACCCGCAAACCCTTGCTCGACAAGGAGTGTAGGAGCGTGCCCCGGTAAAGTCAACACTATCTTATGTCTTATATAAGACATAGGATTCTATGGGAAAGGTCTGGACGCACGGCGGGCCTTTGTGTTGAAATGCGCGGCATGAATTCCAACCCGGCGAGCTCGACGACCCCCAACGGCACCGCGCCTGCGGCTGAGGCCGCCGGTGTGCCGTCGCCGACGTTCAGCCCGCTGTATCAGCAGATCAAGGCGCTCATTACGCAGGGCCTCGAATCCGGCGAATGGAAGCCTGGTGAAATCATCCCGAGCGAGGTCGAACTCGCCGCGCGCTACAAGGTGAGCCAGGGCACCGTTCGCAAGGCCATCGACGAACTCGCTGCCGACAACTTGCTGGTGCGCCGTCAGGGCAAAGGCACGTTCGTTGCGACGCACAGCGAAGACCGCGTGCAGTTTCGCTTCCTGCGCCTGCTGCCCGACGACGGCGACGCCCATCCTCACGTAAGCCGCCTGCTCGAATGCAAGCGCCTGCGCGCGCCGGCGGAGATTGCCCGCCAGCTCGACCTGAAACCGGCCGATCCCGTCGTTCTTATCAGGCGCCTGTTGCAGTTTGATGGCGTAACTACTGTCTTCGATGAAATCTGGTTGCCGGGCGCGGTGTTTCGCGGACTGACGGCGGAACGGCTGTCGGAATACAAGGGCCCGCTCTACGCGATGTTCGAAACCGAGTTCGGCACGCGCATGATTCGTGCGTCGGAGAAAATCCGCGCCGTTCCCGCCGATGAAGCCGTTGCACAGCATCTCCAGGTGGCGCAGGGTTTTCCGCTGCTGTCGGTGGAACGCGTGTCCTATACCTATGGCGATCGCCCGGTCGAAGTGCGGCGTGGATGGTATGTCACGACCGGCTATTACTATCAGAACGACCTGAGTTGATCTTGAGTTGATCCTTGAGTTGATCGATCGGAAGCGGGGTCGTGGGTACGCGCCGAATGGGCGCGCCAGGCGCTTTCTTCACGCGCGGAGCAACAGTCTATTGGACGGTTTCTCGCTGCAGCGCGAAATAAAAAGGCGCTAAAATCGCGGATTAGTGTGTTAACAAGTTGGGGTCTAGCATGGCTGAAGCCGTAAAAAAACCAAGGCCCGAGTACCGGAACATCGGGATCGGCCAACTCGCGAAGTATCGCTTGCCGCTGGCGGGGAAGGTCTCCATCCTGCATCGTGTGAGCGGCCTGCTGCTCTTCGTGTGTCTGCCGTTCATCCTGTATCTGCTCGATCAGAGCCTCACGTCGGAAATCAGTTTCGACGCCTTCAAGGGCTTCCTCGCCAACCCCTTCGTCAAGATCGTTACGCTCGTGCTGTCGTGGGCGTACCTGCATCACTTCTGCGCGGGCATCCGTTTCCTGCTGCTCGATACGCACGTCGGCGTGAACAAGGAAGGCGGCAAGCAGAGCGCCATGATCGTGCTGATCGTCTCGCTGCTGCTCACGCTCGCGATGGCG
>NZ_JARUXR010000003.1:1311758-1395667 GCF_031451215.1 Caballeronia sp. LZ034LL | reverse complement strand
AAGGCCGCCGACGAGATCAAACCCGTGGAAGCCAATGCGCATGGCGAACCCGTCAATGCGCCGAAACCTGAACTCTCCACGTCGGTACCGGAGAGCGCAATCCCTCCATCAAGCTCGACGGCAGGCATCCCGCTGGTGCCCGAGGAATATTCACGTTCACCCTCCGGCAAGCTCACCCCTGACCCAGACTACCGCGGCCTGTATCGCGACGAAGGCGGCCAGCCTTACATCCAGCAGGACGGCAAAACATATCCGGTGAACTGGAACGACACCGCTCATCGCTGGCAGATGCAACCGCGTGAAGGCTCGCCCAATGCACCCAAGATGCACATCAATGAGAAGGGCAACTGGGAAGTCGATCTGGACACAGGCCTGAAGGGCGGCATGCCCCGGGTACCCATCAGGGACATGCGACAGGCCTTCGACCTCTATGAAAGCGGACAAACCTTGAGGGAGGTCGCGCACGAACTTGGTGTGCAACCCACCACCGCCAAGAAATGGATTCAACGATATGTGAATGAGAGCGACAAATTCAGACCCCTGGAAATCGGGGGGAAGAAGGATCGGATCTATCAGTCGCGCGGCTGGCGAATATACGAAGGGTTCCGGGAAGGCAAATCGCTACGGGAGGTCGCACTCGAAATCACCGACGGTAACGAACTGGCCGCTTATCACAGCGGGATGCGTTATGCCGCGAAAAATCACCTTCCAATTGACCGCATCCCGCAAGACAGACCCTGGAGAATCCAGCCCGCACGCGCGCCCGATCAAATTCGTTATCCCATGAGCGAGGAGCAATACCACAGGATCATGCTAGGAAAAGATCTGGGCAAATCAGTCGCAGAAAGCAGCCTGGAAACCGGCATAGGGGAAGATTGGGTCCAACAGGTTCGAGACACGCCCGGGGGCTATTCGGCTGAAGCACAAGAATGGATCCAAGGAGGCAACGCACGCGATACGGCAGAACCGCCGACGAAACGACCACGCACGGGTCCCGAGCCCCACGGCGCCGGGCAGCCTCAGCCAGGAACCAGCGGCACTACGCAACAGCCTCAGCCAGGGACCAGCGGCGCCACGCAGGAGCCTCAGCCGGGAACCAGCAGGACGGCGCAACAAGGCCCGGTGACTCCTCCGCAACCTGAACCTTCGTGGGGAAGCAAGCAACTCGTACAGTTCCAATGGGACCATACGAAATTGAGTCAGGCGGAGTCCGACTCAATCGATGCGTGGCTCGACGGGGAAGGACCCGCACCCCAAAGTCTGCAAGCAGAATTGACTGCCCGAGGCTATTCGGACATCACGTCGGAAATGCTACGCACGTATCTCACCGGCAGAGGCCCAGCACTGACGGAGCGTCAGATGCAAAGAATCACGGACTTCCTGGGCATGTAGGTCCGTCGAAGTCGAAGCGCGTGCTCGGGTCTTGAGTGTCCTCGCCCGGACATGCAATCGTGGCAACGGAACAATCCACGCCGCTCAAGCGTGCCTGTGCTCCCCCAGCCCGTCGAGCGACTCATCACGCCGCCCTTCGCCCTGTCCCGGAATCTCGCGTCCACGCAACGAGCACCCCACGGTCTCCGTCACGAACAGCAACGCCACCGCGCCGACCGCACACGCGCCCATCATGTAATAAGCCGGCACCAGCGTGCTGCCGGTGCGGCCGATGAGCCAGTCGGTGACCATGGGCGCCGTGCCGCCGAAGAGCGAAGTCGACACGTTATAGGCGATCGCCATGCCCGCATAGCGCGCCTGCGTCGGGAACATGGCGGGGAACATCGCCGAGATGCTCGCCAGTTGCGGCACATAGAGCAGCCCCAGCACCGCCAGTCCGATCAGCGCGCCCGCAATGCCATGCGACATCAGCGAGAACATCGGCACGGCGGCGACGAAGATGCCCACCAGCGACAGCCACCACACCTTCTTGCGTCCGATCCGGTCCGACAACAACCCGGCGAACGGCAGCAGCACCATCATCGACAGCATGCCGAGTAGGGGCAGCAGCAACGAAAGGTTGTCGCTCATGCCGAGTTCCTTCTTCATGAACGTCGGCATGTAGGCGAGCAGCACGTAGTTGACGACGTTCAGCGCCACCACGAGACCGCCGAGTTGCAGCAGCGGCCGCCAGTACTGCGCAAAGAGTTCCCGCAACGGCAAGCCCGCATGCGTCTCGCGTTCCGCCGCTTCCGCGCATTCACGAAACACCGGCGTGTCTTCCATCTTCGAGCGCAGATACAGCCCGATCAGCCCCAGCGGCGCCGCGACCAGGAACGGCAGACGCCAGCCCCACGCGTGCATCGCGTCGTTGCCGAGCAGCACCGAGCAGCCGAGCATCAGCAATGCGCCGAGCGAGAAGCCCGCGAGCGTGCCGAATTCGAGGAAGCTGCCGCAGAAGCCGCGCCGATGATCCGGCGCGTACTCGGCCATGAAAGTGGCCGCGCCGCCATATTCGCCGCCGGTCGAGAAGCCCTGGATCATGCGCAGCACGACCAGCGCCGCGGACGCCCACAGGCCGACGCTCGCATAGGAAGGCAACAGGCCGACGAGCAGCGTGGCCATCGACATGATGAGGATGGTCAGCGCCAGCACATGCTTGCGGCCGAGCCGGTCGCCGAGCGGCCCCCAGAACAGTCCGCCGAGCGGGCGCACGAGGAACGAGATCGCGAAAGCCGCGAGCGCGAACAGCGTGGCCTGCGCCGTGCTGCCGGGGAACAGCGCCGCCGAAATATAGGTGAGACCGTAGCTATAGATGCCGTAGTCGAACCATTCTGTTGCATTGCCGATGGCCGAGGCTGCCATCGCGCGCCGGATCGGTCCGCGCGATGGCGCGTGAAACTGCGGCGCCCGATGGCCTTGCCGCGGTGTGAGGTGCTGTTCGCTCATGGTCGTCTTCCCGATGCGTCAGTAGCCCGGTGCCGCACGCGGATTCGCGCGCCCTGCACCGCCTTGAGCTTCAAGATACAGACGCATGCCGCATGGGCCGCATGTCCTAGGACGATCGCCGCGCTGGGGTTTTCCCCATCACACGCGCCAAACTTGCCGCCCGGCCACGCATGACGCGGCGCTTCTTACCGCGTCGGCGGCTTGGCAATGGATGTCGCAGGACAACGTGCAGCGCCTTCAGGGTTCGGGATTCGCGATATCCGCCTCGACGATGCGCACGCCCAGGGCTTCCGCCGCGTGCCGCGCATCCTCGCTCGATTCGAACGGGCCGATGGTCTCGCAACCGTCGAAGGGATAAAGCACTCGCTTGTCGCGCTTTCTCACGACTTTCAGCGTGCCGATATGCATGCCCGTCGCATTCACGACATACGACGCATAGATGTCGAAGCCTTCGTGCGCGCCTGCTTCTGATAAGGGTTGAGTCCTGGGCATCGGTCTTGACATGTTCGACGGGAATTCGGCTGGTCTATTGATCGTTTTTGCTGCACCACACGTTCAGCAAAAACGAGTCCAGCAAAATGCGTTCCGATGCCGATGCACGCTGGCGCTTGCGCCGATGCGCCGCTTTGGGTTCAAATGCGGCTGCCCCCCTTCCCAACGTTCGACGCCCATGAAAACGCTTTTCAGGAAATTCGCTGTCGGCACCGCTGTCAGCGCATTCGTCGCCACGGCCGCATCGTCTGTTCAGGCGGCTGAACTGCACGTGATGAGTTCCGGCGGCTTCACCGCGGCCTACAAGATCCTCGGCCCGAAGTTCGCAGCGTCCACCGGCAATACGCTCGATACCGCGCTCGGCCCATCGATGGGCAAGGCGCCCGAAGCCATCCCGAACCGTCTGGCGCGGGGCGAGCAGGCAGACGTGGTGATCATGGTCGGCTATGCGCTCGACGATCTCATCAAGCAAGGCAAGGTGATGCCGGATTCACGCGTCGAACTGGCCGATTCCCGCATCGGCGTCTCGGTGCGCGCGGGCGCACCGAAGCCCGACATCGGCAGCGTGGAGGCTTTCAAGCAGACGCTGCTGCACGCGAAGTCCATCGCCTATTCGGACAGCGCAAGCGGTGTGTATATCCAGAACCAGATGTTCGGGAAACTTGGCATCGAAGATCAGGTCAAGGCCAAGGCGAAGATGGTGCCGAAAATCCCGGTGGCCTCGGTCGTCGCGAACGGCGAGTACGAGATCGGCCTGCAGCAGGTGAGCGAACTGCTGCCGGTGCAGGGCGCGCAGTTCGTCGGCCGGATTCCCGAGGAGGTGCAGTCCGTCACGCGCTTCGCCGCCGGCATTCCGGTGGGCGCAAAGCATCCCGACGAAGCACGCGCGCTGTTGCGCTATCTCGCCTCGCCACAGGTGCAGGACACGGTGCGCGCCACCGGCCTCGATCCGGTCGCCGCGCCCTGAGCGCCTGAGCGCCTTTGCGGACGCGCCTGCCACGGGCACACGGCAGAATTGAAAACCCGTTCCATGCGAGAATCCGGACGTGCTCACACGCGGCGGCACGCGCGGTCCGGCACTGAACCTTTCACGTCGCCACATCGAGACAGGGCGAGGAGACCAACCGTCGATGAAAGCTGACAATCTGATCGCGGATTCGAGGAGCGACGGGCTCGACCCGAGCTTCCTCCTGGGAGGCGGCGAAATGGGCGCCCTCATCCGCCAGGCGGATTGGACGCAGACCGCCCTCGGTTCGCCCGCACACTGGCCGCAGAGCCTCAAGACGGCCATCCGCATCATGCTGACGTCGCGCCAGCCCATCTGGGTGGGCTGGGGACCGGACCTGCTGTTCTTCTACAACGACGCCTACAAGTCGATCATCGGCGGCAAGCATCCGCATGCGCTCGGCCAGCCGACTTCGGTGGTATGGCGCGAGATCTGGAGCGACATCGGCCCGTTGCTGGATACGGCGCGCTCGGGCGTCGAAGGCACCTTCGTCGAACAGAAGCTGCTCATCATGGAGCGCAACGGCTTCCCGGAGGAAACCTACTACACCTTCTCCTATAGCCCGATCCCCGACGACCACGGCAGCACCGGCGGCATCATCTGCGCGAACAGCGACGACACCCAGCGCGTGCTCGGCGAGCGCCAGCTCAACGTGTTGCGCGAACTGGCCGCTTCCGCCGCTGACGCCCGCACCTGGCGCGACGCGTGCAGTCTGTCGGTCGCCGCGCTGCAAGGCGCATCCCGCGACATGCCGTTCGCGCTGCTGTTCGCGGCTGAACCGGGCAGCGAGACGGCCGAGCGGGTCGGCGCGTGCGGCATCGGCGCGGATCATCCTGCGGCCCGCGCCGAAGCCTGGCCGCTTGCGAGCGTGCTGCGCGACAACCAGCCCTGCGTGGTCACTGACTTGCGGCAGCGTTTCGGCACGGCGCTGCCGACGGGCGCGTGGCACGTCGCGCCGGACCGCGCCGTGCTCGTGCCCATCGCGCCTTCGGGCGAGACGGGCCGGGCGGGCGTGCTGATCGTCGCGCTGAATCCCTACCGTCTGTTCGACGAAGGCTATCGCGCGTTCCTGAACCTGGTGGGCGGGCAGATCGGCGCGGCCATCGGCTATGCGCACGCCTATGACGAAGAACGCCGCCGCGCCGAAGCGCTCGCGGAAATCGATCGCGCCAAGACCACCTTCTTCTCGAACATCAGCCACGAGTTCAGGACGCCGCTCACGCTGATGCTCGGTCCGCTCGAAGAGCTGCTCGCGAGCCCGGCGCGCATCGGCGTGGAGGACCGGCGGCTCGTCGAGATCATGTATCGCAATGGCCTGCGCCTGCTGAAGCTCGTCAACGCCCTGCTCGACTTTTCGCGCATCGAGGCCGGGCGCATCGAGATCCACCGGCAGCTCACCGACCTCGCCCGCTTCACGGCGGAACTGGCGTCGCTGTTCCGCTCGGCGATCGAAACCGCCGGCCTGCGCCTCGAGATCGACGTGCCGGCCGCGCCGCTGCTCGCGAACATCGACCGCGACATGTGGGAAAAGATCGTGATGAACCTGCTGTCGAACGCGCTCAAGTTCACGTTCGACGGCGTCATCCGCATCGCGCTGCGCGATCATGCGCAGCATGGCATCGAGATGACGGTGAGCGACACCGGCATCGGCATTCCGCAGCACGAGCTCGGGCGCGTGTTCGAGCGCTTTCATCGCGTCGCGGGCGCGACGGGACGCTCGGTGGAAGGCAGCGGCATCGGGCTCGCCATGGTGCAGGAGCTGGTCAGGCTTCACAGCGGGACCATCGAGGCCGCGAGCACGCTGGGCGACGGCACCCGCTTCACGGTGCGGCTGCCCGCCCTTCACGCCGATGCCGATGAATCCGCCCGGCCCGTCACACCGCCCGCCGAGGCCAGCGCCCGCGCGCGCTCCTATGTGGATGCCGCGCTGCGCTGGATGCCGGACGCCGAAGAGCGCGCCGACGCGGACACCGTGCCGCGCGAGGAAGACGCGCCGCTGGGCGCGGAAGGCGCCGTCGAGCCGACGCCGGCCGATGCGGAGCCGGGCCGCGTGCTGGTCGTCGACGACAACGCCGACCTGCGCGACTACATGCGCCGCATGCTGAGCGCCGCTGGTCACGCGGTGAGCGTCGCGCAGGACGGCGAGGCGGCGCTCGCCATGGCCCGCGCCGCGCCGCCGGAGGTCATCGTCTCCGATGTGATGATGCCGGGCCTCGACGGCTTCGGCCTGCTGCGGGCCGTGCGCGCGGACGACCGCCTGCGCGAGACGCCGGTGGTGCTGCTGTCGGCGCGCGCCGGCGAGGAGGCGCGCGTGAGCGGCCTCGAAGCGGGCGCCGACGATTACCTGACCAAGCCTTTCTCCGCGCGCGAACTGCTGGCGCGCGTCGCGAGCAATCTGCGGCTGGCGCGGCTGCGCCACGAGACCGAGCAGAAGCTGCGCGACGAATCGCGCACGCTGGAAATCCTGAACCGTGTGGGCAACACGGTGGCGGGCGAACTCGAACTGAGCCGCGCGGTGCAGGTCGTCGTCGATGCCGCGACGGAACTGACCGGCGCCGCGTTCGGCTCGTTCTTCTACAACGTGATCGACGAACAGGGCGGACGCTATACGCTCTACACGCTGTCGGGCGTGCCGAAGGACACCTTCGACCGCTTCCCGATGCCGCGCAACACCGCCGTCTTCGGGCCGACCTTCGGGGGCGACGGCATCGTCCGTTCGGACGACATCACGAAAGACCCGCGCTATGGCCACAACGCGCCGCATCACGGCATGCCGAAAGGTCATCTCGCCGTATGCAGCTATCTGGCCGCGCCGGTGCTGTCGCGCACGGGCGAAGTGCTCGGTGGCCTGTTCTTCGGGCATCCGGAAGCGGGCGTGTTCGGCGAGCGCGCGGAGCGGATCCTGTCCGGCATCGCATCGCAGGCGGCGATCGCCATCGACAATGCGCGCCTCTTCCAGGCCGCGCAGGACGAGATCAGCGAGCGCACCAAGGCGCAGGATGCGCTGCGCGATCTCAATGAAACGCTCGAACGCCGCGTAGCCGATGCCGTCGCGGACCGCGACCGCCTCTGGGAACTGAGCGAGGACCTGTTCTATGTCGCGAGCTTCGAAGGCGCGTTGCTGCGGGTGAGCCCGTCGTGGACGCATCTGCTCGGCTTCGACTCGCAGCGCCTGCATTCGCACACGGTGATGGATCTCGTCCATCCCGACGATGCCCCCGCCGCCGCCGTGCAGCTCGACCGCCTGCGCGCCACCGGCCTGTCCGCGCGCTACGAATGCCGCTTCATGCGTCACGATGGCGGCTGGCGCTGGATTGCCTGGAACGTCGCGCTGGACCCGCGCACGCGGCGCATTCATGGCGTGGGGCGCGACGTCACCGCCGACCGCGAAACCGCCGACGCGCTGCGCCACGCCGAAGAGGCGCTGCGCATGGCGCAGAAGATGGAAGCCATCGGCAAGCTGACGGGCGGCGTCGCGCATGACTTCAACAATCTGCTGCAGGTGATCGGCGGCAACCTGCAATTGCTCACCAAGGACGTGGCCGGACGCGAGAAGGCCGAGCAGCGCGTGCGCAACGCGCTGGCGGGCGTCGCGCGCGGCGCGAACCTGGCTTCGCAGCTGCTCGCCTTCGGCAGACGCCAGCCGCTCGCGCCGAAGGTCGTGAATCTCGGACGCTTCGTGCGCGGTCTCGACGACATGTTCCGCCGCGCACTGGGCGACGGCATCGAGATCGAGACCATCGTGTCGGGCGGCTTGTGGAACACGCTCGTCGATCCGTTCCAGGTGGAGAACGCGCTGCTCAATCTGGCGATCAACGCACGCGACGCGATGAACGCCCACGGCAAGCTGACGATCGAGGCGGGCAACGCTTCACTTGACGAAGCCTATGCGCTGCGCAACGCCGATGTCGCGCCGGGCCAGTACGTGATGGTCGCCGTGACGGATACGGGCGCGGGGATGTCGCCGGAAGTGCAGGAGCGCGCGTTCGAACCGTTTTTCACGACCAAGCGCGAAGGCCAGGGCACGGGCCTCGGCCTGTCGATGGTATATGGCTTCGTCAAGCAGTCGGGCGGCCACGTGAAGGTGTACAGCGAGGAAGGACACGGCACGACGGTGCGCATCTACCTGCCGCGCGCGCGTGAGGAAGAGGATCTCGAAACCACCATCGACGCGGGTCCGGCGAAGGGCGGCAGCGAGACGATTCTCGTCGTCGAGGACGACGAGGAAGTGCGCGCGACGGTCGTCGAACTGCTGGCGGATCTCGGCTATCGCGTGCTGCGGGCGAAGGATGCGCAGAGTGCGCTGGCGATCGTCGAGAGCGGTGTGCCGGTGGATCTGCTGTTCACCGATGTCGTCATGCCCGGCCCCTTGCGCAGCACCGAGCTGGCCCGCAAGGCGCGCGAGCGTGTGCCGGGCATCGTGGTGCTGTTCACGTCGGGCTATACGGACAATGCCATCGTGCACGCCGGACGGCTCGACGAAGGCATCGATCTGCTGAGCAAGCCCTATACGCACGAGGCGTTGGCACGCAAGGTCCGCCATGTGCTCGGGCAGCGGCCGGAGCAGACACAGCCCACCGAGACAGCCGGACATGCCGTACCGAACGTCCCGGACGCTCCGACCGACGACGCGCTCGCGCACATGCGCGTGCTGTACGTCGAAGACAATGAACTGGTGCGCGCCAGCAGCGCGGAGCTGCTGCGCACGCTTGGCCTGGATCTGACGGAAGCCGGCAGCGTCGACGAAGCGATGACGCTGCTGCGCGCGCAGCGCTTCGAAGTGCTGCTGACGGATGTCGATCTCGCGGGCGAATCGGGCGTGGCGCTGGCCATTGCTGCGTCGCGCGAGACGCCGGAGCTCGGCGTGGTCTTCGTGACCGGCTTCGACCTCGCGCTCAGCGCTGACGAACGGCGTGCGTTGCCCGGCGCCATCCAGCTGCGCAAGCCGTTCGATCCGCTCGCGTTGCTCAATGCGCTCAATGCGGCGGCGGTGAGATAGCGTTTTCAGGTACGTTCAGGCACGTTCAGGTACGTATGGGCGTACTGCCCGAGCGCCAGCGCCAGAAGCTCCAGTGATTGTCGGGGTCGCTGTCCGCATAGTCAGGGTAGAGGTTCGCGTTGGCCTGATGCGCCAGCAGGTTCACGCGTCTTGAGTCATCGTCCCAGGCGTACATGTACTGGGAATAGAACGGACTGCTCGCGCCCTTGTAGTAATAATCGAGCCAGTACGGCTGCCAGATCCGGTCGTACGGGAGCATGGCCGCGACCGCGGATCCAAAGCCCGCGCCGACCGACCCACCCGCCACCGCCCCCACCGGTCCCGCTGCCACGCCGCCGGCCACGGTTCCCACGACCGCCGCCGCTACGCCTATCGCGCCCTTCTGGAAGTTGGTGCCGTCGCTGCCGGCCAGTTGCGGCTCGTACGCCCAGACGACGACCTTGCTGCCGTCGTCGAAATCGAATTGCCGTATGTGCGGATTGCCGTCCACCGGCTTGCCATAGCGAAAGAAGCGGCCCTGCGTGTCCCAGCTGGCGCTCGATGCCGCCCATGCGCTCCGATAGCCCGTAGGCGGGCCCAGCGGCGCGCTCTCGGCAAAGCGGAAGAGAAACGGCTCGCCATGACTGAACCGCACACGCGTGAGGTCCTCGTTCGGCCGCTGCTCGGGTAACGGATGAGTCGCGTTGTGCGGCGCCGCTGCGTCGGGAATCATCCCGGCGGTACTCGCGTTGCCCGTGGATGTGCCCGCAGGCTCCGGCTGGAAATAGGTGTGATCGGGGGCGGAGGTCCCCGGCCACGCCTCTCCCAGTTCGTGAAAGTCGGGACTCGCATCCTGGTTCCCGCTGAGCACATCGAGACGTTCGAAAAAGGCCCGTGCATGCGAACCGTTGCGTTCGGCGGCATCGATCAGCGCAGCGCGCTGCATCTGCTGATGATGGTAGCTGCGCGCGTTGTCGCCATAGCTGGTGAAGTTGGTCGTCTGCCAGCCCATCTCCCTTGCCACCCGCTGCGCGAGCAGCTCGGTCGGACCCAGGCTCGTGTCGGGCGCATTCGGGTCAGGATCCCGCGAGTTCGTCGTCAGATGGGCGATCTCATGAATCAGGCCGATGCGCCACGCATCCAGATACATCGAGTTCTCATTCGGCGCGGCGCTGATGTTCACGTACGGCGGCTGCTCGGGCGTTCTGCTCTGGGCGCTGGTGTAGAGCGAGAGCGGCATGTTCGTCGCGGGATTGAGCCGCAGATACATCGACGTCATGTCGCGGATGTTGCGGAAATCGCCCTGGAACCGCGGCGTGTAGTAATAGCGGTTCCGAAATCCGATGTCGCCAAGCTGTTCGCCGCCCTGATGCAGACCGAAGCTCACCATGTCGCGGAACGTCTCCGAGCGGTCCAGGGCATCCAGCATCGTGTTGCCGACCATGTCGGCCGTCTGCGTGTCGATCAGCCTGCTGTGGCTGTTCTGCACGGCACGCATCGCGCCCCATCGCGCATCGTTGAGTTCGGCGTCGCTCAACGGGCTTGCCTGGCCTTTTTCAACGACGTAATCGGCGTAGGCGTCGGACGAGGCCGCTGGTGGATCGGTGTCCTCGCGTTTCACGCGCGTCGGGTCCACGTCGGTGGAGGACGCTTGAGCCTGGGTCGGGACCACGTCGGCGGAGGGTAGTTGGGCCTGGGTCGGCACCCACGACGGTGCGTCTTCCGTCTGACCGAAGGCAGCCGGCGCTTCACTGTCGCCCGCTTGTGGCAGGTGCGACGATTCGACATTGTCGGCAGGCTGCGGCTTCGCCGGAGCGGCAGACGCCGGTTCGTCGTCATCCGGCGTGGGAGCGGCGTTGCGGGACGTGACACTGGCATGGGTACTCGTACTCGAAACAAACATGAACCCTCTCTTGCTCAACATTCATCGATAAATCCGCTCGGCCCGTTCAGGCCATCGCCCTGTCAGGTTCTCAGCGGCGTATCGCCCGAGCGCCAGCGCCAGAAGCTCCAATAGTTGTCGGGATCGCTGTCGGCATAGTCGGGGTACAGGTTCGGGTCCGCCAACTGCGCCAGCAGCTTGACGCGATCCGGGCTGCTGTCCCAGGGGTACATGTACTGGCTGTAGAAAGGACTCGCGGCGCCCTTGTAGTAGTAATTGATGTCGTACGGCTGCCAGATCCGGTCGTACGGAACCTTGGCCGCCGCCGCGGCGCCCACGGCCGCGCCGACCGATCCACCCGCCACCGCCCCCGCCGGGCCGCCCGCCACGCCGCCGGCCACCGCGCCCAGGACCGTCGCACCCACGCCTATCGCGCCCTTCTCGAAGTTGGTGCCATCGCTGTTGGCCAGTTGAGGCTGGTGTGCGGAGATGACGACCTTGCTGCCATCGTCGAAATCGAACTGACGCACGTGCGGATTGCCGTCCACCGGCTTGCCATAGCGAAAGAAGCGGCCCTGCGTGTCCCAGCTGGCGCTCGATGCCGCCCATGCGCTAGCGAAGCCCGTTGGCGGGCCCAGCGGCGTGCTCTGCGCAAAGTGGAACAAATACGGCTCGCCATGACTGAACTGCACGCGGGTGAGATCCTCGTTCGGCGGCTGCTCCGGCAACGGCTGGGTCACGTTGTGCGGCGCTGCTGCCCCGGGGATCATGCCGACGGAGCTCGCATTGCTTGTGGATGCGCCAGCAGGCTCCGGCTGGAAATACGTGTGATCGGACGCAACGGCGCCCGCCGCCGGCTCTTCGAGTTCATGGAAGTCGGGGCTGGCATGGCCGTGTTCGCTCAGGACGTCGAGCCGTTCGAAGAAGGCCCGGGCGTGGGGCGCATTGCGTTCGGCCGCGTCGATCAGCGCGGCGCGTTCGAGATGCATGAAATAACGCGTTCGATCCTCCGTTCCATAGCTTTCGAACCGCGGAGGGTGCCAGCCCAGCTCGTCCGCCACCCGGTAGGCGAGGATCTCGGTCGGACCCATGCGGTCTTCCGAGGAGTCCATCGAAGGATCTTCCGAGTCGGTCAGCTGATGCGCGAGTTCGTGAATCAACCCCACGCGCCAGGCATCCATGAGCGGAGAACCCGCATTCGGCACCACGCCGACATTGACCCACGGCGGCTGATACTCGTCTCTTGAATGGGCGCTGACGTCGACTTGGAGCGGCATGTCCGTGGACGATTGGCGTCGCAGGTAGTCAGCCGTCATGCTGCGGATGGCGCGTTCCTCGCCGTGGAACCCGGCCCGGTAGTCATACTCGTTGCGGTAGTCGAGGTCGCCCAGCCGTTCGCCGCCATGACGCTGGCTATAGCTCACCATGGACTGGAAGGTCGGCGACCGGTTCAGTGCATCCAGTATCGTGTTGCCGATGGCATCTGCGGTCTGCGAGTCGGCCAGCATGCTGTGACTGGCCTGCACGGAACGCACCGCGCTCCAGCGCGCTTCGTCCAGCTCCGTCGTGCTCAACGGCTGTTCCCGGCCGAGCTGTACGACATGGTCGGCATAGGCATCGGCGGAGGCGAGCGTTTCGTCGGAGCTTTCGCTGGAGTCGTCCCGTTTGACGCGCGTCGAAGCGGATTCGTCGGGAACGAGCTGCGACTGGGTCGACATCTCCGCGCGAGGAAGCTCGACCTCGTCGGAAGATGCCGGTGAAGCGCCTTCGGCCGGTTGCGCGGGATTCGCGGATTCGGGGTTGGGCGAATCGTCGCCTTCTGCGGTGAAGGCGGCGTTGCTCGAGGTGGCGCTCGAAACGAGCATGAGAGGTGCTCCGGATGAAGGCGGGTGATTGCAAGACAATCGTGCCGCCTTCCGGCTCCCCTCGGGTACTAGCGGAATATCGCCGTTACTGCGTGCCTCAATGGAACCCTCAGCGCGCCCGCCGCTTGCGCACGGCCTCCGCGAGCAGCTCCAGCACCGGTTCGCTTTGCGTCCAGCCGAGGCAGGCATCGGTGATCGATACGCCATGCCTGAGCGGCACGCCCGGCTTCAGGTCCTGACGGCCCTCTTCCAGATGGCTCTCGATCATGACGCCGGTGATGCGGCGCTCGCCCGCTTCGAGTTGCCGCGCGATGTCCTGCGCGACATCCACCTGGCGCAGATGCGACTTGTTCGAATTGGCATGCGAGCAGTCGATCATGACCTGCTCGCGCTGACCCAGCTTCGCCAGCGACGCGCAAGCTTCGCCGACGCTATCCGCGTCGTAGTTCGGCCCGTTCTTGCCGCCGCGCAGGATTACGTGGCAATCGTCGTTGCCGCGCGTTTCGAAGATCGCGGCCATGCCCATCTTGGTCATGCCCATGAATGCGTGACTGGCGCGCGCCGCGACGATGGCGTCCGCCGCCACCTGCACGCCGCCGTCGGTGCCGTTCTTGAAGCCGATGGGACAGCTCAGGCCCGACGCCAGTTGCCGATGACTCTGCGACTCGGTCGTGCGTGCGCCGATGGCGCCCCACGCGATCAGATCCGCAATGTACTGCGGGCTCAGCAGGTCGAGGAACTCGGTGGCGGTCGGCAGGCCGAGCTCGCTGATGTCGAGCAGAAGCTCACGCGCGCGGCGCAGACCTTCGTTGATGCGGAAGCTGCCGTCGAGGCGCGGATCGTTGATATAGCCCTTCCAGCCCACCGTGGTGCGCGGCTTTTCGAAGTACACCCGCATCATGATGAGCAGATCGTCGCGCAGCTTCTCCGCGACCGTCTTCAGGCGGCGCGCGTATTCCATGGCCTGATCGTGATCGTGAATGGAACACGGCCCGACGACGACCACGAGCCTGTCGTCCTGGCCGTGCAGAATCCGGGCGATCCCCGCGCGGCATTCTTCCACCAGCGTCTGCACGCCCGGCGTCACGGGCAGTTCGTCGAGCAGCAACGCGGGGGAAATCAGCGGACGCACCGCGCCGATGCGCGTGTCGTCGATGCGGGTCGTGTCTTGCGTGGAGTCGGCCACGCCTGCCTCCTGATCGCGGGAGGGATTGTCGATGCGGGTCAAGATGGGCTCCGTCATGCGTTATCGATGCAAAAAACTGGTATATCGCGCGAAGAATCCGCGCTTGGGTGGCCTTGCGGCGCAAACATCCATTATCGCATCCACGACGAGCCGGCCGCCGGGTCGCACCTGCATCAATGCGTATGATGGCAAGAGCGGACCCATTCACAAGGAGCGGAACATGCGTATCGAAACCTCTTTCCTGTTCGATCTGGACGGCACGCTGGTCGACAGCGTCTATCAGCATGTGCTGGCGTGGAAGGAAGCGCTCGATGCGGAAGGCATCGAGTTGTCGGTGTGGCGCATTCATCGCAAGATCGGCATGAGCGGCGGGTTGTTCACGAATCAGCTGCTGCGCGAGACTCATGGCAGTATCAGTCCGGACCGCGTCGAGCGGCTGCGTCAGCTGCATGCGGCGGCTTACCAGCGGCTGCGCGCGCAGGTCTGCCCGCTGCCGGGCGCGCGCGAACTGCTCGATGCACTGACGCAGGCTGGCACGCGCTGGGCCATCGCGACGAGCGGGCGCATGGAAACCGCCCAGCTCAATCTCGAAGCGCTGGGCGTGGATCCGTCGAAGCAGGTGGTCGTCACGCGTGACCAGGTGAAGTATGCGAAGCCGGACCCGGATCTGTTTCTCGCCGCCGCCGCGCGCCTGAACGTGCCGATCGAGAATACGGTCGTGGTCGGCGACAGCATCTGGGACATGCTTGCCGCGCGCCGCTGCCGCTCGCTGGGCGTCGGCTTGCTGTCGGGCGGATATGGCAGCGACGAACTCGAGCGTTCGGGCGCACTGCGCGTTTATGAAGATCCCGCCGATCTCCTGCTGCATCTCGATGAAGTCGCCGCCCGTCCCTGAGGTTCAGCCTGAATGACACAATCAACTTCCATCACGAAGCGCCCCTGGGGCGGTGCTCAACTCTTTACGTTGCGCAATGAGAGCGGCATGCAGATCGATATCAGCGATCTCGGTGCAACCCTGGTCTCGTGGCGCGCGCCCGACCGCAACGGCCATATCGCCGACGTGCTGCTCAGCCACGATGCACCCGACGATTATCTGCACAGCACGGCCTTCATGGGCGCGATCATCGGGCGCTGGGCGAACCGGATTCGCGACGGGCGCTTTGCTATCGACGGTGTCGCTTATCAGGTCGAGCGCAATGAAGGCGCGAACCACCTGCATGGCGGCTCGGCGGGGTTTCATCGGAAGATGTGGCAGGCGCGCATCGACGGCGCCGCACTGATCCTGAGCTTGCATTCGGATGCCGGGGCAGCGGGCTTTCCCGGCAATCTCGACGTGAGCGTGCGCTATGCGCTCGATGCACACGGCACGTTATCCATCGACTACGAAGCGCGCACCGACGCGCCCACCGCGCTCAACCTGACGAATCACGCTTACTTCAACCTGAGCGGCAGCGTGGCGCCGGAGGCCGACATTCGCGATCACGAGATCACGATAGCTTCGGATGCGTACTTCGCGATCGACGCGGGCTCGATACCCATTGCCCGCGAAGACGTGTCCGGCACGGCGTTTGACTTGCGTCAGCCGCAGTCGATTCGCGCGCGACTCGATGAATCCAATGAGCAAGTGAAACTCGCTGGAGGTTTCGACCATTGCTACGTGCTGCACGACGGCAAGTCGCAGGATCTCCGAGATGCGGCCACGGTGTATGACGCATCGAGCGGCCGCGAATTGCGGGTCACGACGGACGCGCGCGGATTGCAGTTCTATACCGGCAATCATCTTGAAGGCGAAGCGGCGCGCGGCGGAGCGCGCTACCGAAAACATGCGGGATTGTGTCTCGAAGCCGGCGGGTTTCCCGATGGCATCAATATGGACGGTCCGGCAAGAAGCGACGCCGTGCTCCGGCCCGGTGAAAGCTTTCGCCAGCGCACGCGCTATAGCTTGCTCGTGCGCTAAACGGGGCGCTGGATGAAAGGCCAGCTCAAGGACTCAAATTCCGCCTTGTCCGTGTTGAACAAGCTCTCATACCTTCGAATGAACTCCTTCATCTTGATCGGATCGGAACGAAGGTTTTTCAGCGCGTACATCGTCAGGGCAAAGCTATCCGGATTCGAGGCCATCTTGGGCGACAAGTTCGTCAACGTGTCATTGAGAATGCCCCGAACCAGTTCCTTGTTTTCGAACGCCTTCTCTACGTCCTGAGCCGTCTTGAAGCGGTAGACCGAGTCTTTGACGCTCGGCGGATTGCGTGCATAGGCGAGCGTGAATTTGACGCGGCTGTCGTACCGGTGGTCCGACAACAAGGTATCGATGCTGAGATTCTTCAATTGCCCGTCTGCTCCCGCCTCTTTCAGGTGGCCGCCAGCATAGGAAATCAGGTTGTTCACATCCATGCCACCCTGCTCCAGCTTCGCATACCAGTCGAAGGGGCACTTGCTGTGCACGTGGAAACTCTCATGAACCATGGTCAGCGCCATGCCCTCCGAGAAGCTCTCGGCCAAGTGGTTCTCGAAAACCTTCATGCCAGTCGAGTACGCCACCATCAGCACGACGGATTCGCCGCCGACGTTCTTCGCCGGCGTGAGTCGCACTGACGGCGACCACGACGCCGTGACGATATCTCGCGGCGGCACCCGGTTGGGCCCGGCGACCGTTCCCATGACGGCGGTGCTGTCCCTCAGATCACCCAGGTCGTAGGAGACATCCGTAGACGGCCTTAGCTGTTCGAGCGCGATGACCGACGCGTTGATTTTGGTCGTCAGCTCCTTCTTCATTTCAGGTGAATGGCCGCCCATGAAAATATCGAGTACCTTGTCGACGTCCGATTCCTGCGTGAGCAATGTTTCCAGCCCGCTCGTCAGCACCCTGCGGCCTTCATCGCGGCTCGAGCGGATCAGGGCGCGCATTTCGTTGCCGCGCTCCTTCGTCAAGCGGGTATCGAAATGCAGGATTGGCTTGGTTTCGTAGGGAAATCCCTTGAGCGACTTGGGAGGAGACTGTCGCCACCCACGATCGGTGTGATAGACATATTCACCGGCTTCCGTCGGGGCGGCAGGGTTCACCAGACGGTATTGATTGCGCGCGCCGTCGAATGTCAGCAGATAGCGGTTGCCACTCTGTTCGAGCAAATAGAGATTCTTCAGGTTCTCATTGCCCACCACCTTCCAGAGCTTCGTATCCGTGCTTGTCGATGCGCTTGCAAAAGCGCCTGCCGCAGCGCTCGTCGAGGCACTGGCGACGGGCTCGGCCTGAGAGCCGTTGTACACGGCATGAACCGCTTCGAGCTTGCCTGCGGGAAGTTGACTCTCCACGAGCTTGAATTCGTCGTCTATCTTCTTGAAGACGATATCGATCGTATCCTGGGGCAGGTAGACGCTCGCGCCGAAGAACAGATCCTGATCTTTCAAGACTGTTGCCCGACCGAAATTTGCGGCTTCGAAAGCGGGCCCAGGATTCAGCGAACGCCAGGGAACCGGACTATGGAAGTCGATGATCATGACGGCGAACGCCTTAGCCGTCTGTATGACCCCGTCCGCTGCCAGGTCGCCCGCTTCGTACACCGTGTACCGGAGAAGCGCCGTACCAGTCAGGCCGTTTCGGATGCCTTGCGACATGATCCGCACGACTGCAGAAGCCCCCGCGTCGAACAGCTCGCCGAGCCCGGGTACGACCAGCATGGCTGTCATCACGACATCGAGCGTGACCTCCTCGAACGATGGTCTGTAGTGACGGTCCACGAACCATATGTATAACTCGCCGAAAAAGGGCAGAGGGGGCACAGACGCTTTCGCCTTGGACATGGTGTACATGCCTTTTTTCATTATCTCGACCGTATCAAAGAGCGAGTCTTTGAACAGCCGAGTCACCACTGTCAAAACTGTTGTCCCCGACGGCAGTGACCGTTTCAGTTCTTCATCCAGCTCCGGGCCCATGCTGAAAGTCCAATGATTCGGCGGTATGTTGATCCTTTCCCCGGACCAATATTCTCCATTCCCGATCTTTGGGTGAATGTATTTATAGCTGAGTGTTTCGTTATTGAGTTCACTTTCCGGCATCTTTTTGCAAACATCAACCTTAGCACTCGCTCCGAACGGAATGTAAAGCGTGACCACCAACCATTCTGAACTTCTCAGCTTGATATAGACCTCACGACAGTCATTATCCGTGTCGTTGATCATATAAACCTGCTTGACATCGAACAACTCATCGATCGTCAGTCCGGCCCCAACGATCTTCAACGAGGCTAACCACGCGGCTTCGTACCTCATGAAGCCCAGGTCATCGTAGTCTGCGAACTGGTCGTAGAACTTGATATCACCGCCAGTCAGCGAACTCGGCTTTATTTGTGAAAGGGAAAAGAAATTCGCGGGTGGCTCTCCGAGTTCTTTCCACGGATTGAGATCCCGTTTCGCCAGATCGAATTTCATAAGAATCACTTCCAGGGCGCCGGCGCTGACCGAAGACGCACGCTTGTTCGACGTGACAAGGTGATAGACCAGAGCGGAGAGAACCTGTGCGCTGGCGACCTGCTCCACGCCATTGATGGCAGGAAGGATATCGGGAGCCAAAGCCTTGACCGAATGTTCAACTGACAGGATGTCGCGGTAATCCCCTTTCGGCTTGAACCAATAACGGCTCTCAGGCAGGCGGGCCAGCTTTGCAAGCAGGTCCGAGAAATTGTGATGAATGCTCCACTGGGTTTCCAAATAAAGGCGAGCACCTTCCAGAACCGCCAGTTGCGCCCCTGCGGGATCAACGCGGTCTTGAGCGATGATCTCGCAGACCACGTCGGAAATCAGCCCGTTATACATCAACCCGTATAGCCAGTGACTGGAGCTTGCGCTCGTACCTGCTAAAGACTTCAGCTCAGCAGTCTCCCGCGCATACCCCAGCGCGACTCCGGCTGCGTAAAACATTGTCCTTAAAACTGCTCAGCCATTCTTCGAGCTCCATAATGGTGATGTTGAACGCGTCGCGCCGTGCCGTGAGCCGGGAAATTTCTTTTTCCCAATATGCCTTTTGCAGTTCCATTTTTTCCCACCCCGGAATCACGCGTAGCGCCTCCTCCACCTTCTCTTTCGCCTTGATGGCGGGCTCAAGCTGAGCCACCACCGTGTCCCTTTGCTTTCGCGCCGTCTCAAGCGCGGCCGCTCTATCAATCGACGAGCCGCGCACGAGATAAGCCTCGCGAAAATCGATATCGTCGAATGCCTCGCGCTCGTGCGTAAGATACTTCCAATATCGACCGAGATCCTTCGAGTTCCAATGCCGACTGGCGTCGACGCCGACTGCACGTCTGGACGGACTCAATCCGGCGCTCCTCTCTTCCGTTATGCTTTTCAGAAACGCAGTCTGAAATTTCAGCTTCATCGCTTTCCTGAAATTCTCACTTTCCGGGTGTTGATAACTTTCATAAATTTCGTGATCCGCCGAGTAGTCAAGCGCATCGAGCACCTGAGACCAGGTTGTAAATCCGTCTCTTCCCAGAAGCGTACTCAATGAATTATTGAGGCCCTGGAACAAGCCTGTCTGGAACAGCTCGCTCATCGCCGCGAACATCGGAGCACTGGAGACAGCAGTCCACTCTCCTCCGGACTTGACCAACGTGCACATTCTGGTTCGTCCGGCATCGCCGAAAACAATGCCCAGGTGAGGCGCCAGAAGCGAAAACGGCCAATATCTTCCACTAATGCACAGATACAAGTGATCATCGTGGAAGTACACATTTCCGTCCACGCCCATGCCGGTCTTCTCGTCCGCGAAAGCATAGGTGGGATCGAAAGACGCGACAATGCCCTGCACGCCTTTGCTGACCGAGAAGATGCCGCTATCGGCCGTGGATACCGCTGTGCTGCTCTCTTCCAGAACCCATTTTCCCTGCTTGTCTTTCTGCAGCGGCACCCAGAAAGGGCTATTGAAACTTGCGTACTGGTCGCCGATCTTGATCGTTTCATAAAAAGTTTTTTCTGAAAAATCTTCGGATGGAATGGTGACCGTCTCACAGATAAAGATTTTTCCTCTGATTCTCAACAATGGGGCTCGAGTGTAGGACTCGAATTTTCCCGGTAGAAGAGCCGACGCTGCGGCCGGATAATTGATGTTTACAGGGATGACTTGAGCCGTCACACGATCCGCCAAAGCGATGGACACGTACTCGATATCCTCCAGCCAGAACTGGTTACGATCGTTATGAATCAATGACCGCCAATTCATTTTTTCGTCCAGTGCCGCATGAATTGGATCCCGATAGGGAGCCACGTCGATGTTATGAATCTCCCATATCTCGCGATAGCTGCCTCCCGGATACTTGAACAAGTCGTTCTCGACTCTCTTGCACTTGTAGTAGAGACCATCAAGAAGCAAGAACTTCTGATCCTGGGATCCAACGGTGTAATACATGCCCGGTGACTCGTCCTCCACCAGATCGGTCACCGAAGGTTTTCCGATCAGGAATGCCTTTGCTCGGGCTATCAGATCGTCGGAGAACTTTCTGGGCATGGGCTGCGGCCTGACGACCGTTGCAATCTCCCAGATCTTGCTGGCCGGGTTCCGTTTGAGATACAACCTTTCTGCGGAAACACCCGCGTCGCCAAAGACGCACAGCAGATTGGGGTGAAACACCGTAGCGGAGCGATATTTTCCGTCTATCACAATGTAATGGGCACCGTCCCAATCGGTATATAGCCGTCCTTCAACGCCTGCAGCCTCATGAGGATAGTGAAACACCTCTTCGACGGACCAGCGCTTGATTGCTCTCGACACCGATGGATCGAGATAACTCTCTGTCGCAACGGCGGGCACCGGCCTGGTGGGAGCAAGCATCGGGGTCCATTTCTTATCTCTCTTCTCGATAAATATTGTTTTGTCGGCGGTGTTCGAAGAGCTGACTCTACAAACGATATTGTCGAAACCGTACGATTTCGCCGTATTGGGATCCAACGGTTCGCACAGCCAATAGCGCCCCGCAATGAAGAAATACGCGCGGCTGTGCTGTGCTGTGCATTTAAGTATAAGCCGACGAACACAATCGTCGCGAAGTCACCCTTCTTCGGTCTGTAGTGGGCCGACTGAGTAAAACGTTCCAGGACCGTGGCCGTCAGGTGATCACTTACCTCCGAATAGCGCGGCAAGGCCCAAAATTCGATAGAACCATCCTGCGCAGCTGCTCCCCGAGGTACCGCCTGCCGCCTGGAAACCACATGACCCGAATGAAGCGCGCTGGCATCGAACGGCACATCGACGACGATGTCCATCTGACGCGCAGCAGCCTGATGAGCGACGCTCAGAACCGCATCATCCACAGCGCCGGTGGACCGGCTATATCTTAGCCACGCCTGACGGGACGCCCATCCCACCGCAGCCAGCGACATGCTCCCTATCAGCCCGCCCACGATCAACTCGGCTTTCGTCGGGCGCCATCGCGCAACCTGAGCGCCGGGTGAAACCTCTACAACATCGCCCGGTACTATCTGCGTTGCCGCTGGCTTGTCGAGCAACTCGCTCGATTCCTGCGACGCCTCACTGGGGCCTACTTCCGTCAGATCCTGGAGCGGTATAGCCGGTTCGGCCAAGGGTTCATTGACCTCCTTGTCTTGATCGCCGGACACCGTTGAGCGCCTCCGGCCGATCGCCATATGACAGAAGTACCCGATCACGCCCAACAGCCCTAAACCGCCCGCCACTCCCGCCACGATGGGCTTCCAGCGCGCGCACAAGTCCTGTTCATCGGACGCCATGACGAAGTCATGCAGCCTGACCTGGTTGTCCTCATTCCAGTATTCGATCCCGCGCGCCTCGAGGATGTCTTCCGAATCCGCAAACACTGGCAAGGCGTCGATGTCCGCTTCGGCCAGTTGCGGGATCGGAACCGGTCCGCCGCCCTTGCCCCCTCGCACACGACACCTTGTCCACCATCGATCCATCATCCTTACAAGCGGCCGCTGTCCATGTTCATTCACCGCTCGTTCGTTCACGATCAGGCAGAACGCGCGCTCTTCCGAATCCCATTTCACCGGGAACGCGTGTCCGTCGGACTGAACGTAGCAGCGTCCATCCACCCGGAAGATGCCTTGGCTGTCTTCCTCCGCGCCTGCAAGCGATACATCACGCGCAAAGCACGCCGCAAGAGGCGCCAGCACTGCCCCGCTGGATTCACCGCTGATGGTCGTGGCGCAGGCCTTGCCCAACACCGACGTGATGGCGTCCTGAAGCGCACCGGCAACCCATGCCTCCGTCTGCTCTTCGATTCTTGTCCTCAGCCGCTGAACGACGGGTGTGTCACTGTCCGCGAGTGAACGCATCATCGCGGCGATCCAGTCGAACCAGTTCTGCGCTCCGGATGTTTCAATCCGGACCTGTCCACGCAGTTCCCAGAGCGCAGGCAACAGTGGCAACAGATGGACCAGCGTGTTCATGCCGGTCCAGCCCAGCATGTGCAACTTGCGCACATCGGTTTCGAGCCGTTCCAGTCGCTCGCTTCGTTCCTCCACATCCGCGCGGGCCAGCGCCTGGAAGGACCACGCGAGCCGCATGGCAAACAAGGCATCGCACAGCACCTTCGACTCCGAGGACTCGCGGAGATCGCACAACACTCCCGCCCAATCCCAATGATCGGCATAGATCGACAGGCGTTGCACCAGTGTCATGGTTCTTGCAAGATCGGCGGGCGTCGCGCCGGGAAGACATCGGAATGCCGCGGCGGGATCGTCCGTGACGTCCTTCTTGACGGTGCTGAAGAAGTTGCGCGCCGTTTGCTTCCAGGTCGTTGCGATCTGAGTGCTCTTCACCCAGTGCAGGATTTGCTTCGCCTGCGTGCCGAAGGGGACATAGGCCAGCGCACCTTCCAGGGTCGAGAGCGCCGCCGCCGGAAGATGACTCAGCGATGCAAGATTGAACACAGTGTTCGCCGCGGCCGTCCACGACTTGCACTGTGTGAGCTCGAGCAATGCGTCGAACCAGGCGCCCACATGTTCGTCGCTGATGAACGCCCTCCGCCACTCCGTCACCGGTAGGCCGCCGGCCTCCAGCAGATGCGCCAGTTCGGGTTCCGAGAGCTGCCACATCAGCCACTGCGCTTGCTCGACCGGTGGCGCCGAGACGGGAAAGCGCGTCATGCGAAGAAACACGACGCGACCGGGCCGAACAATCCCGGCGACGCTGTCAGGAAGCCGTCCAAGGGTCTCGTCAGTAAGATGCTCGCTCTGCAGCGTTTCCAGGGTCCAGCTCAGCTGGTCGGCAAGCGATCCGGAATCCGGATAACTTTTCCATGCCGGCAGCAGTCTGCTCAATTGACGCGCCACTTGCAGCAGCGGTTGCATGAATTCAGGCAGCCAGGACGTCGCGCCCTGATCCTGAAGAAACGATTGCATGACATCCTCGAATCCGGGGCTTGCAGGCAGGCGCGAAAGCGTTTCGAACTGTCGTACCATCACGTCCAGTGCACGCACCACGGACTCGGTCGAGTCTCCGGACCGTTCGGGAAGCACTTCGAGCAAATGCGGCAGCGAGCCCCTGAGTTGCTCGACAATCGCACGCAAACGCGGAATCGTCTCCTGAGCATTCGCTGCCTGGCCGATGGCGAAACCCGCAGCCGTCACGCGCAATACCTGCGACACCCTCAAAATCAGGTCTCGCGCGCTTTGAGGCAGTAGCTTAAGATCAGCGGCCGCAAATCGATCGATCGCCTGCATCAATCCAGTCAGCTTCTCATTCAGGGGACGGTCGGCTTGGGTAATGGCCATCGCCGATGCATGAAAGCCTCGCGCCGCGGCATAGCCCCGGGTCAAGCCAACGAAAAGATCGATAGCCGGGAACGCACGCTCGGGAAGCAAATGCTTCAGCTCCGGAGAGCATTCTTCCGCGATATAGGCGGCGCATCCTTCCAGACGCGCGCGCAAACTCGTGGGACGGCTCATGATTGCGCTCATCGCTTCATAGGCATGAAGGTACGCAGTGATGTGACGCCTGATGGTATCGAGGTAATCCAGCGTCTCTCTTGGTCTCGCGCCCGCCCAGTCTTTCAGCGCCTCCACAACCTCTTTCACGGACGCGCCGCGACGCGCGGCCTCGAACGCCTCATAGGCCCGCGCGACCTCGCGCATCAGCGTCGATGAGTCCGCGTCTTCCAGAAGCATGCGCGAGAGTTCGGAGGGAAGACTGCGTGCGAGCGGGCCGACCCAGCTCCGCTCGCTCGATTCGTTTTCTCCGGAGCGAAGTCGTCCGTGCAATTCGCGCACGGCATCCGCGTAACGCATGATCCTTTTCAGGCTGGCCAGCATGGGCTGCATCCGCGCCGGCAGACGACGTTCGAAGCGTGTCAGCGCACGCAGAGAGCTGTCCAGCTTGTCCATCCATGATCCGCCGCGCTCGTCCACGCGGCGCAGAGACTCGCCGACATTCTTCGCGCATTGCCAGATGCCGATCGCACCCTTGAGGTTATCGGCAGTCGCGGTAATGCGCGACTGCATGCACCCGGGAAGCCACTCCGCATAGCGCGGCAGCATATCGGCCAGCTGGATCAATTGCTCGTCCCACGGTGCGGCACTCGACCAGATGGCTTCCACGTCCTCAAAAGCGTGTTTCGCAGCGAGCGCATGATGAAAAGCGCCCCCCGCCACTTGCAGCACGGCGCGAACCAGTACTTGTTCGAACATCTGCTGGAGGCCGGCCTGACCGCCTCGCGAGACCTGTTCGGACTCTTCGATCACATCCGGCCCGGCGTGCTCGACCCTCCATCCCGTACCTTGAACGCGCCGGTCGAATAATGACGCCCGGCGATTCCTCAAACCTTCATCTTCGAAATACAGATCCACCCATGCTCCCGCACTTGCAATGAAACGCGCTCAGCCGATTGGTTCGAATCCGGATGCGGATAACTTTTCCACGCGACGCGCACCGTGCATGATGAAGGGGATCAGCGAGATTACTTAACGCATATAACAATGCGACGATTCAGACTTAAGCGTCTGATAGCTTTCTGTTTGGAAAGGAACGAAGAGGACCGCGAGTCAAATTTAAACCGCTGAGGGAGATGAGGTCATGAGGTTGAAGATGCGCAACGCATCAAGCCTTCGCTCGCACGCCACCCGTAATGCCGGAAGGAATAGCTTCGAGAAAGCCGTGCCCCATCTCTTTCTCGAAGCGCGCCGGGCTGCCTTCCCACACAACCCGCGCGTGTTCGAGCACATAGACACGGTCCGCGTGCGGCAATGCAAACGTGACGTTCTGCTCGCCGAGCAGCACGGTAATCGGCGTTGTCTTCTGCAATAACTCCATCGCTTTCGACAACTGCTCGAGTATCACCGGTGCGAGGCCAAGCGTGGGTTCGTCGAGGATGAGGAGCCTGGGCTGCATCATCAGCGCACGCGCAATGGCGAGCATCTGCTGTTCACCGCCCGACAGCGTGCGCGCAGTCTGCGCCTGGCGTGCCCGCAATATGGGAAACAGCTCGAAGAGCCATTCAAGCTGATCTGCGCGAATCTTGTCGGCGAGATGATAACCACCGAGATCAAGGTTCTCGCGCACCGTCATGTCGCCGAATAGCTCACGTGTTTCAGGACACTGGACAATGCCGGCGCGCGCGATCGCCGCGCCGCTCATGCCTTTCAGATCCTGCGTGCCATAGCGTATCGTTCCCTGGTACGGCACCAGTCCCGAGATGGCATTGAACAAGGTTGTCTTGCCCGCACCGTTCAACCCAACTACTGAGACGAACTCGCCCTCGCGAACGTGCAGATTCACGCTGTCGAGGGCGCGCGCCTTGCCGTATAGCACGCCCACATTCTCCACCCGAAGAATCTCGGGCCTGCTGTTCGCCACCTGCGTAACACGCTCGCGTGCCTCGATCTTGCCGCCGAGATAGACGCGCCGCACCGTCTCGTTGCGCATCACCTCGTCCGCCGTGCCTTCGGCCACGTATTCGCCGAGATACATCGCGAGTACCCGGTCCGCGAGCGCCGCCAGACTCCTTACGTTGTGATCGACCAGCAGCACCGCGCGCCCCTCCGCGCGGAAGCCGCGAATCAGTTCGGAAAATGTTTCGGACTCGGCGGCAGTGAGACCGGCAAAGGGTTCGTCGACGAGCACGACACGCGGATCGCGTGCGATCGCCTTCGCCATTTCCATGCGCCGCAGATCCGCGAATGGCAAGGTAGCCGGATGCCGATGCATCACGCCGCCCAGCCCCACGCGTTCAGCAATCTCGCGCGCCCGTCGGTCGACATGCGGATCGGCCGCAAGCTTCACGAGCGAATCGGGCAACAGCGCCAGCTTGATATGTTCCAGCACGGTCTGGCGATGCAACGGCCGCGAATGCTGGAACACGATGCCCACGCCCGCGCGCGCAATGCGATGCGGCAGCCAGCCGGCCATCTCCACACCGTCGACCTGGATGGAGCCCGCATTCGGTCGCTCGATGCCCATGATGAGCTTCATGACCGTCGACTTGCCGGAGCCGTTCGGTCCAATCAGGCCAAGAATCTCCCCCGGCCGGATGTCGAAGCTGATGTCCTTCACCGCAACCAGACCGCCAAAACGCTTGGTCAGTCGGTGCACGGCAAGCAGAGGCGCGCGGTTCGCGTCGTCGATCATTCGCGTTCCCTCACGCGCAGGAGGTTGCCGAGCAGGCCATCGGGAAAGAACAGGATGACCGCGAGCGCCACGGCTGCGACCACGAACGTATTGATCTGGCCGAGCGGCCTTAGAAACTCGCCCGCGACGATCAGGAAGATCGAGCCCAGCACCGCGCCGAGAATGGTGCGTCTGCCGCCGAGCACGGCCGCGATGATGATCTGCACGCCAATGCCGATATCGACCACGGTGCTGACCGAAGCCGTGCCCTGATAGAACACGAGCATCGCGCCCGCGACGCCCGAGAATACCGCGCTGATGCAGAAGGCCGCGAGCTTGTGCTTGACGACGTTGAAGCCGAGCGCCTGTGCGCCCACCGTGTCCTGACCGCTGGCTTGCAGGATCAGCCCGATGGCCGAGCGCGACAGTCCGAACAGGATGATCGCGCAGACGATCAGGAAGGCAAGCGCGATCCAGTAGTTGTTGCTGGCATCGACGGACATCACGTCAGGCACCATCATGCCGATCTCACCGCCTGTGATGCCCGCGAAGATCACGATGGCGTTTTGCAGCAGGAGCACCGCCACCAGAGTGACGAGACCGAAGTACGGACCGCGCAGGCGCAGCGCGGGCACGGCGAGAAGCAGACCGCCGACCAGCGCGACGAGACCGCCGGCGATCACGCAGATGGCAATGGGCGCTGCGGCATGCGCATTGAGAATCGCGGCCGAATAGGCGCCGAGGCCGATCAGGAAAGTCGGTCCGAAGTTGACCTCGCCCGCGAAGCCGAACAACAGGTCCCATGACATCGCGAAGACGCCGAAGTAGTACGCCACCGTCAGCACGCCGAGGATATAACCGGTGAGCCACCACGGCAGCGTCGCGGCGATCACCGCAAGGACAACGGCGACGACAATCAGACGCGAGCCTCCGAAAATCTTCATGATCAGCGTCGCCCGAGAAAGCCCTGCGGCCGCACATACACGACCAGCACGAGCAACAGCAGCGCGGGCAAGGGACGCAATGTCGGCGCGATCAGATACGCGGTCACGGTCTCCAGATAACCGACGACATAAGCCGCCAGCAACGAGCCGGACACACTGCCGAGGCCGCCCAGCACGACGATGGAAAACGCGCTCGCCGTGAGTTGCCCGGCGTTGTTCGTGCTGACGCCGAGAAAGGACGCCAGCAGCACGCCGGCCACGCCCGCGAGCACGCCATACAGCGTCCAGGCCAGCAGATAGATGCGCGACAGTTCGAAGCCGAGCAGCGTGAGCCCGCGCGGATTCATCGACGCCGCGAGCAGCGCCTTGCCCGCCTTTGTGCGGTTCACGAACAGCCACAGCAGACCGATCACGATCCAGCACACCACGGCGATCATGATCTCGTTATAGGGCACGCGCACGCCCGCCAGACTCGTGACCCCGGGAATCAGCGGGCGCATCGTGACGGGGTTGTCGGAGAACAGCCAGGCCATGCCTTGCTGAATCATGATGCCCCACAGCAGCGTGCCGGTAAGCACGAAGATTTCTTTCTCCTCGCGCGGAATGGCGCTGGAGCGCTGAATGGGCCGCACCACCATGAAGTATGTGATGTAGGCGGCAATCATTCCGCAAAGCACGCCCAGCGGCGTGCCGAGATACGTGCCGAGGCCGGCCTCGCCCGCGAGCGCCCAGCCGAGCAGCGCGGAGATGAGCATGACGCCGCCATGCGCGAGATTCAGCACGCCCGATACGCCGAAGATCAGCGTGAAGCCCAGCGCGCCGAGTGCATAGAGCGAACTGATCGCGAAACCATCGATGAGGATCTGCAGCGCAAGCATAGGCGGTCCTTGTCGGATCGATGTTCAGGTGGAACCGGTCCCCGCGGAAAGCATGAAAGAAGCGGACGCGCACGTTCGTCCGCCTTGGAGGACCTCAGTTCGCCGCTGCCTGCACCTTGACGAAAGCCGGGAACTTGACCTTGGCGTTCGCCACCGACTTCGGCCAGATCGCAACCTGCTTGCCGTTCTGCCATTGCAGGTTGATGCCGGTGATATACCCTTCGCCGTACTTCAGCGCGTGCGTGAACGGATCGTTCTTGCCATAGAACTGCCAGCGTCCGATTGTGCCCACATAGTCGGTCTTCTCAAGTGCATCGACCATCTTGTCCGGGTCCGTCGAACCTTGATTGCGGTGAATGGCATCAGCGATGATGTACACGAGGTCATAGCTCGTGAAGCCGTCGTAAGCCGGCGACACGCCGCCGAAGTGCCTCTGATAAGCGTCCACGAAGGGAACGGTCTTCGGCGTCATCGCGACGCCCGGCGCCGCCGCTGATGCGGTGATAACACCCTCGGTCGCGCCATTGGTGTCCTTCCAGAAGCTTGTCGTGGTGGCTTGCGAGCTTTGTCCGGTCATCGGGATCGGCACCTGCTGGTCATGCCATTGCACGGTAGGCTGCACGCCCACGTGGCTGATGCCGGTGGTGATCGTATCGGGATGCTTCGCCTCGATCTGATTGAAGATCGGCGTGAAGTCCGAGGTATCCGGATTGAAGCGGATATGGTCCAGCACCTTGAGCCCGGCTTTCGGCAGGCATTCGAGAAAGCGTTCGTCGAGCGGCTTGGTCCAGGCGGCGTCTTCGCTCATCACGACCGTCGTCTTCATCCTGAACTCGCCCACGAGAATGTCGTGCGAGAAGTCGCAGATGGACTGCGCGATGAACGCCGAGGTCATCCAGCCGTGGAAGGTGTACTTGTAATTGTTGTAATCGTCGTGGACGCGTTTCGATATCTCGTTGCTGGCGGCGCCCGGCGTGATGAAGGGCATCTTCAGGCGCGCTGACCACGGCTCCATGGCGAGCGCCACTTCGCTGATGTAGCTGCCGATGATCGCCACCACCTTGTCCTGACTGGCCGCGCGCTGAAAGGCGCGCACGCCGTCGGACGCCGACGAGTGGTCATCGTAGGCAATGATCTGGATCTGCCTGCCGTCCACGCCGCCATGGGCGTTGATCTCTTCCGCCGCGAGCTGGGCGGCCTTGCTGATGGAAGCGCCCGCGACCGCGGACTCCTCGCTGATGACGCCGATCTTGATCGGCTCCCCCGCCGCATGCGTGCCCGGCGACACGCCGAGACCCGTTCCAATCACTGCGCTCATGGCAGCCACGGTACGGCATCCCCGCCACGTCTTGATCTTGGACATCATCAGCCTCCTGTCGACCGGAATCGCGACGTTTCCGGTGGCCGCGCAAAGCGCGTTGTTTTCGATTTGTGGAGCGACGCAAGCCAGACACATGCAGCAATTAAGGATTTGCCGATGAACAGTAACACCGGGGGGTGCGGCGAATGAATCAGTGATAACGAGGAAGGGGGGCGGCACGTGCCGTTTGCTTTTGCGATGCAGCAAAACAGAAGTAAGGACCGTTACGACGCTTTCCTCAACTGCTTCGCCTCGTCAATATGGCCATATCAACTCGGATTCGTCGGTTGGCCCGTCTTTCAGGATTTGATCGTAGTCGTCGAAGAACTTCTTGATGTCGTTAGGCCGCTTACGGATCTTTTCGAGCCCTTCCACGACGAAGCTGTAGCTGTCGGGGTTCTCCTTCATTGCAGGCGAAATATTGTCTCTCGCGTGCCGCAAGACATCGCCCAATTCGGACTTGTTTCTGAAGACGCCTACGAGATCGTCTACATTCACATGGCCGTTCGGCTTGATGAACATGTATTGATATTCGTAGGGCTTGTAATTCTCGAGCAGGAACGGCAGTGAGAATTTCACTGCTCCGTCGTATTCGGGCAGCCTCACCAGATCATTGATGGGCAGGTTCACCACGTTTCCAGCGGCATCGCTGGTCTTCATGAAACCCGTTGCGTTGCCGACAAGCGCCTCCACGTGATAGCCTCGATGAGTCATCGAAGGATACATGTCGATGACAGACTTGTTCACCATATGGTAAGTCTCGTGAATCATGGTCCGGGCAAACGCCTGCGGATAAGCTTGATGTGCCAGATCCTGCATTTCCTGCGCGCCACCGGCATAGACAGTCATCATGTAAGGCTTGCGTCCTCCGAAATTATCCGCCGGACTCATAGTTGTTCTGCCGTACCAGGACGTACTAAGGACTTGCGGTGGCTCAAAGTTTTCTCCGCCGCGCGGAACCGACATCCTTGCTTTGGAATCACCTGGATAAGTCACTTTGTAAAAAACGTCCTTGGAGGATCTCAGACGTCTCAACGCGACTAGAGAACCCTGCATTTTCATATCCAGTTCGCTCTTCAGTGCAGGCGAATGTTGTCCCATGAACATGTCCAGAAGCTTGTCCACTGAGGGGCGTGCTTCCGGATCGTGCAGGACTTTCAGCGCCACGGTCAGCGATTCTCGTCCCGACTTGCGTCCGGCACGCACCTGGCCTCTCAGCACGCGCGCGCGCACCAGGCTTAGGCCCGGATCTTTCTGCAGGATAGCCTTGCTTTCGGAGGCCGCGCGCGCGGCGCCAAGCATCGGCGCCTGTCGCCATCCCTCGGCGGTGTAATAAACAAGAGGTCCGGGCTGGGACCAATCGTCTGGATAGACTAAACGAAACTGATTGGACTGTTGGTCGAAAACGAGTCCATAGCTTTTCCTGTCAATCTTCAGAACGTATTTCCACGGCTTGGCCTGATCGATGTTCTCCCGGACCAGAGAAAGACCCAGGTCTGAGCTCGGAGCAAGCGCGGCACTCGACGGACCTGCCTCGGCTTGAGGCAGGAAGCGGGTGCCCAACGGGCTGGGCTCGAATTCCAGCATGAGCCGGTTTCCAGAGGGACTCGGCGCGCCTGGCGGCAGGAAGTGGTTGCCGCGCAAATCCGTCGGCATGTACACGCCCGAAGGTCGCTGCACTGGCGACATCTGGAAAGCGTCATTCAACGGGGTGAAAGCGAGTCTGTTTGCCTCCGTGGGTATGATCGCACTCGGACTGCGAACGAAAGCGGTATCGCCCGATCCTGCAACATTGCCGAGCTTCACGGGCTTGACCCGGAAGGACGAAGACCTCGTTGGAAGCGGAATCGGCGAGATGATTTCGAGCAACATCCGGGTCATCAGCAGGAAGCCGGTCCGCATGAATGCGGGAAGCAGCTTGGATACCTGGAGGGCGACATAGTTGAGAAGCGCCCGGCCCTTCAGCCCATGACGCAAGCCCTGCATGATAATCATCCCAATGCCTGCTTTCGCTCCTGCGCGCAACAGCGCCGCCCCCCCAGGAATAACTACGAAGAGGACTGACACGACGTCCAGTATCACTTGTGTTGCACTGACTTCGTATTCCGGATCGACCCATGAGCCATAGCCCATCTCCCAGAACGGCACGAGATTGGCGAAAAGCTGCCACCAGGCCGGTCCGTATAGCGCAGCCTTCAACTCCTTTTTGACGAGGACGAGATGTTGCCGGCCAAGCCGTGCCAGTTCTTGCGCCAACTCTTTTGTTGCGTTCAGGGGTACGGTGCTCTCATGCTTCAGCGTATAAACAGGCTTCTCGAAGACCAGATTGGTACCTGACCAGGTTGCTGAGCACCTGTAGCCGTCGCTGATAGAAGGAAGTTTCTGCCAGTATTGGATCAGCCTCATCTCATCATCGGTGTACAGATAGACATTACTTCGCGGATCGATAAGGCCGCCGCGATAGCAATACGCGACGAGCCACTGTCCACTATTCAGCTTGATCAGGATGTCGCTACGACCCAAGACGGTGTTATCGACGAAATAGGATTGCTTGATCTCGTAAAAATCGTCAATCGTCAATGGCAACTTCACCAGCATGAAGTTCGAGATCCATGCGGCCTCGTAGTCGATTGAACCGCTGGTCTCGTACTCGACGAACTGCTGGTAGAAAGCAGTATCACCATCCGTCAAGGTAGTCGGTTTGAACTGAGACAACGAAAGGAAATTTTTGGGACGCTCGGGTGTGCGCAGCGGATTCAGCTTTCTGGCTTCCGTCTCGAATTCATCGAGAATTGTTTCCAGCGAGACGACATCAATGGAAAGAGGATCGCTTCCCGTCTTCGCAAGATGGTAGAGCGTGGCGGTAATGACGCGCACTCCCTCGGCACGCTCTTCGTCATTGACCGCATTCATGCAGGAGTCGACCAGTATGACGGCCAGATCTTGCGCGGCTATCGTGTCGCGATAATCTCCGCGCCATGCAAGGGAGCGCTGTTTGGGAGACACCGAAGACAATCTCCCAATCAAGGCCGCATATTCGTCCAGGCTGGCGCACTGCTGCTGCAGATAGAGGCGAGCTGCGTCAATGACCTGCAACTTTCCGCTCTCGCTGTCGCGCGAAAATTCACGGAACATCTCAGCTGTAAGCTTCGCGATCAGATCGGTGTACGTGAGCCCATACCGCCAGTGACTACCTGTCGGTGCCTGGCGTTTGAGCGCTTCGAGCGCTGCCCTCTCTCTTTCAAAGCCGACAGCGACACCTTCGACGAACGGGTTCTCAAAATACAGATCGACCAGCACATCCTGATCCCGCACGAGTTTCTCAACCTCGTCTTGTAGAACTTTAAGACGCGCTTGTTCACCCTTCCAATATTCCCAGGTAAGCTTCGCATTATTTACGGTGTTGCTCGTAAGCAAGGCCTGGATAGGGGTGACAGAGGCCGCGTCTAGCGTGACGGCATTATCGTACTCCCGCTTGGATGTCTCAACGTTCGTGTCCGCCAGTGCCTTCCGGTCGACCAGATCCGCTCTCAGGACTTTCAATTTTTCCGCTTGTTGTCCCACTTGCAACGGCGTCACGCCGCGCAATGCGCAGACCTCCGTGAAGTCGGGATCGGTCAGCGACTCCTGATCCGGCTGGAAGAGTGGCCAATAGCGCTTGATGGTCTCGGCATCCCATTTCTTGTTGAGTTCGCTCATGTCGGGAGCCGGCAATGTCTTTCTCAGCTTCCCGGAGGAATCCGAGATCGACTTGAGGTAGGCAACCTGGAACTTCAAACTCAGCGCCTGACTGAATTCGTGACTCGCCGGCTTCTGGTAACTGCCATGGAACGCGTTGTCCGCCGCGTTGTCGAGCAGTTCGATCGTCTGGGACCAGGTGGTCGGCGCGTCACTGCCGACGGCTGCTTCCAGCGTGGCGCCAAACCCGTGATACATACCGATCGCGAGAACATCCTGCAAGCCAAGGGAAGTCGCGCTGCCGCCGTAAGCCTGCCATTGCCCGTCAGAGATGGTCACGACACAGGACGCCTGCCCCGATGAATCGCCGAAGATGATCCCCATGTGAGGCGAAAGCAGCGTGAATAGCCAGTAGCGGCCATTTACGCTGATGCTGAGCTGTCCGTCCTCCGCATAGATGACGCCTGCATGCCCCATGCCCGCGCTATCGTAGCGAAGCGCGTGCGCCGTATCGAATGTTTCAACACGCTGCGCGAGTTCACTGCTGACTGAAGGGAGCGCGCCGAAGCCGGTGGCGGTGTCATCCTCGACCTGCACGAGCTCCAGCTTGCCGCTGGCCCCGGTGCGGAAAAGCGCCCAACCCCGACCCGAGACATAACCTGCATAAGCACCCTGAACATCCATCACCGTCTCGGGAGCCTGGTTCGCAAATGCCCGAGGATCCAGATTTCGTTTGACGCAGGGATACAGCCTGCCCCCGACGCGGAGATACCGCATCCAATTTACGGTCGCATAGAGCCCCGGCGATACCGGCGCCAGTTGCCAGATTTCGGGCGTGCCGGACATGACCGGGAGGGACGCCACGTGTCGCTCGAGTGCCCTCGACGACCTGACGCGCTCTTCAATCCAATACCGACCGTCCCGATCGCTCAAGATGGATTGCCAGGCGCCGCTCGTGTCCTGACCGGCCAGCAACGGAACAGCCGCCATGGTCGCCGCGTCAGCTTCTAGCCGCCATACGAGCGTCAGGAGCCGCTCCGGAAAATGGCTGACGCACTTCGTATCGACTTCACTGCATCGATACAGGGTGTCGTCGATCCGCAGGTACTTCGCTTCAGATCCAGACTTGCGGAACATGCACGGAAGTTCGTCGGGTGTCCACGCTGACGTCCACGGCTCACCAGTGAGCACCGCCTTGGCTCGCGCAGCGAGATCTGGCGAGACCGCAATTCTGACCGGCAGACTCTCCGGCTTGACCACCCTCGCGAGCTTCCATGGACTACCCGGCTCCTGACGCCTGAGGTATAGCACCTGTGCCCCGGTCCGCTTCTCTTGCAGTACCCGGATCAGGTTTTCGTGGATTACTACGGCTGGCCAGTAATTCCCGCTTGCATAAAGATAAGCGCCGTCCCAGTTGGTATAGACCCGGCCTTCGATTCCCGCGGCCTGCTCGGCGTACTTGAAGGATTTTTCGGCGTCCCATGCCTTGATTGCGACGAGCGCCTTTTCATCGATGCTGCTCGTCGCCGGCTGCACGACAGGGGCTTGCGTGGCTGTGGTCGCATCCACGAGCGACCACATGCCGTCGTCCCGCTTCTTGATGTCCAGAGATGTGTTCCGCTCGTTCTCGGGTTCAATCCACGCCCTGTGATACTCGCCTTTCTTTCTCCAGTATATGAACCGCCAGTAACGATCCGCCACGAAGAGATAAGCCTTCGCTCCCGGAGAGTCCCAATACACCCCGCCGAGATGCGAGGCGCCGAAGTCTCCTCGGCGTGGCTTATAGCTGTCTCTCGGATCGAAGCGCAGCGCGACTTCGGCACTCAAGGCGGTATCGATCTCCGCGTTGCGCGGCAGCGGCCATTGCCCGATCGCGGACGCGCCGCGCGCGCCATTCGCACTTCGGCGTTCGCGTCCGGCGGATTCAGAAGCGTGAGTGTCGAACGGCGCATCGACGACGATTTCGAATTCGCGCCTCGTGACTTCGCGTGCCGCGTCCAGATCGACTGCCGTCACCAGCGCCTGCGAGCGGCGGCCTTGCCACGCGTTGAACGACGCCCAGCCCATCATGCCGAGCGACGCGCCGCCGAGCACCGCAAGCGCCGCCATCTCGCCACGCGACGGCCGCCAGGCCGCGCGTTCTTCGCGCACAGGCTCCGCGACGGCAGATGTATCCGGAACGCCTTCCACGTTGGATTCGACGCCGGGCATCGGCTGTTCGATGTCCACCGTGGTCTGCGAATCGACGATCTCGACCATCTCGACCATCTCGAACGCCTGCGCGCCTTCCATCACCAGCGCTTCGCCTTCGGCCTTCGTGCTCGCGCTGCTGTCGTTGGCCCGGAGTGTCGGCTGGGGCACTGCGCCCCTGCGGAACGCCCTCCAGACATAGACGGATGTCAGGAACAACAGGAATGCGCCCGTGAGGCCGACCGCCCATTTCACCCTGCCGCTCGACTGCTCCTTCTCGCCGGAGATGATAACGAAATCGCGCAGTCTGACTTCCCCCTCTTCGGTCCAGTATTCGAGGTTGTTCGAGACGAATGCATCGGGCGAGTCGCTGTCATGCGCATTGACGGCCAGAATGGCGCCAGGTGCTTCGGTCGAAAACGACACAGCTGTCGGGCTTGCTGTTGGCGTGGTCGAGATCCAGCTGAACAACCCTCCGCCTGGAAGCTTCGCGAAGCGCGGCCGGACCCACCAGCGGCCCATGATCCGCTCAAGCGGAAGGCCCGTGGCGCGATCATTGAGGCGGTCGCCGGTAACGACCGACCAGGCACGCTCGTCGCTATCCCAGCGCACGAGATAGAGCCGGCCATCGTCGCGGACATAGCGGCGCTCCTCGCTCACGACGAAGCCTTCCTGATCCTCCTCTTCCGCGACCGCACACCGCTGGGCCAGTTGCGGAGGAATCACCGACAACCGCATCTCATCAGGGCTGTCAGCGATGTGCTCCGCGAACAGTCCGCCTGACAACGATGCCAGCGTCTGTTGAAGCGCGTTCGCCAGCAGGGCCTCGGTCTGCTCTTCGAGCTTCTGCTTGAAACGCTGTATGGCGGGTGTGTCGTATCTCGCGAGCGCCCCGCACACGGCGGCGGCCCACTCGAACCAGTTGCTGGTCTTCGCTGACTCGAGATTGATTCGTCCGCGCAAGGCCCAGAGGTCGGGAACCAGCGGCAGCAGGTGCTCGAGCGACGTCATGCCGCGCCAGCCCAACAGCCGAAGATGCTCGACGTCTCGTTGCAAACTCTGGAGCGTTGCATCCCGGATCAGCGGGTCCGACGTCGCCAGCCGATGCAGCGACCACGTCAGCCGTACCAGCAGGAGTGCATCGAAGAGCACTTGCTGGGCAGAGTCCCTGGCATATTCCTGCGTCAGGGCGTTCCAGTCCCATTGCTCCGAATCCAGCGTGAAGTGCCGGATCGCCTTGGCTGCATGGTCGAGACCTTCCGCCGTCGCGCCGGGAAAGAGCTGGAGCATCGCAAAACGGCCGCTCGACACGTCCTCCCTGATATCGCTTGCGACGATCCTGATGAAGTCATCCGCCGTCGCCATCCAGTCCTCTTGCGGCCGGACCCGGTGTACCCAGGAACGAACCTGCTTGATGAACAAGCCGCCCGGGACGTAACGCAAGGCAACCGAGCAAAGAGCCGATCCGATAGTTCGCCAATGTTCCAGCATCGCCGCCATCAAGCCGCCCGACCAGCCCGCCTCCAGTCTTCCCTTCATCAGATGGTGCAGGAGGTCGAGCCACTTGTGGAAATCCTCATCTGCGATGTATTCGCCCAGCACACCCGACTGCGAGCCTCCGTGGTCATTCAGGAGCGCCCGGACATCCGGTCCGGAAAGCTCGGTCAAGAGCCAGCTGGCGCGTTCGACCGCTGAAGCTTCAACCGGAAACGCATTCACGCGCATCAGCAAGCCCCGGCTCAGGCGCACCGTCGGCGCGAGGCTGGCGGGCAGAAGCTTCACGGTCGCATCGGTCAGCTTGTCGCTTTGAAGCGCTGCGATGACCCAGTTCAGTTGTTCGCTCAACGGCCCCGAACGCGGGAAAGCCGGGCATTGCGCGTCCTCATAGGCTTGCAGCGCTTCACCGAGCTGATGCCCGAACGCCGACAAGGGTTGCATGAACGTCGGCAGCCACGACGGCGCATCGCCCTCCTGAAACAAGCGCGTCAGGTAATCGGCCAGGGTCGCGTCTTCGGGAAGCTCGGACAGCGTCTGGATCTGTCGGGTCAACCACTCGACGGTGCGGAAGATGCCATCCACTCGCGCCATCGCACCATCGGGCAGTGAAGCCTCCAAAGCCGGCAGAAGCGCTTCGAGCCGGTTCACGACGGATGCCACGCGTCCAATTACCTCGCGCGCACCGGATGCCTGCCCGAGCGACGAAAGCTCGGCCAAGATGTGCATGACGCTGGTCATCTGCCCGAAGACGTCCTGCACTGAAGCAGGACAATCGGCAAGGCCGGCGCTGGCGAACTGCTCCATCAGGTCGCGCAGGTTCTGCAATTTGCCTTGCCAGGGCGAGTCATTGCGGTAAATGGCCAGGAACGCCTGATAGAACGAACTCGCCGCGGCGGAGGTGCGCAATAGTCCCGTCAATGCGTCGATGGCAGGATGGAGCCGCTCCGCCAGGAACGTTCGCGAGACACTGTCATTCACGGACTGAAGGTAGTCCGCCAGGCGTAGCAGACGCAGTTCGAAGTTCGCCGAGCCGGACAGGAGCGCGCAGACGTCGTCGTAGGCGGAGCGGAATGCATCAAGCTGTTGCCGGATCGTGGCGAGCGCGTCGCCATCATCGGATGCGTCATTCCCCAGCCAGCCGCCGACGGCCGCGAAGGTCTCCTCCCAAGTCCCGCTCTGACTGACCTGCTGATAAGCAAGACACGCGCGCTCCGTCTCGGTCCGGCAGAACGTCAGCGCGTCGCGGCCCTCACGGCGCGCCTCGAGCCGGCTCGCAAGAACGGGGGGCAATTGCGCAGCCAGCTCGTCGAGGACTGCGTCGAGTCCCAGGCGCGAGCCGCCCGCTTCGAGCAAGACCTCATCGGACGTCGTTTGCAACAGGCAGCGCAGTTCCTGGATCGCCTTTCCATACTGAACAACCCTTCTGAGCGGGCCGAGCGTACGCTGGACGTTGGAAGGAAGCCAGTCCGCATCGCGGTCGAGCACGCCGATGCAGTCTTCGGCTCTTTGCAGCCATGGGCGTCGCGGGTCATCGAGCGCTTGCAGGCTGGCGAGCACACGCCGGAACGCCTGCCAGAGATGCATGGCATCTTCCAGTCGCTGCGTCATGCCTTTGATGCCTGGCCTGACGGAAGACGGCAGCCATTCCTCGAACGATGTGGCGAGCCGCGCGGTTTGAAGAAGCTGTTGATCCCATGGCGCGTCGCTCTTCCTGATTTCCGCCAGTTGCTCCAGCGCGCAATTCGCGACGAACGCATGCTGGAATACGCCTCCAGCGATCTGCATCACCGTGGGAACAAGCAAGCGTTCCAGCATCCCCGCCAGCGCGGCCTCGGGCTTCTCGCTGGCGGCGGCCGCTACGGGCTCGTCTGCGTCCTCCTCCCCATGTTCGACGATCCACGCACTCGCGGCCGGCGAATGCCCTGAAGGTCTCCGGTTCCGCAAGACGTTTGCTTCTGAAACGAGCATCGATAGCCCCCGCTGGATGCATGAAGGCGATGATCACGTCCCTTCCGGCATCCGCGATGCTCACCGCCGAACGTTCATTGCCGTCAGACCGCCTCGTCGAACGGCGGCTGCTGCGATTTGACTTCCGTCTCCTGCACGCTTGCGACCATCTTCTGCTTGTCAGTCAGAACGACGGGCACCGTCACCGAGAGATTCAGCGAAAGGCGCGGCTTGTTGCCGAGCGACTGCCAGAAGTTGCCGAGACTGTTCAACTCGGCTTTGGGCGGAATCATGCGCGCATAGGCGCCGGGCATGCCGCCGATCTCCTGATTGTTGATGAGCGCGTTGATCACCTGATTCATGACCTTGAGCGACGGGTTGTCCGGCGCGCTGCCGGGACTGCCGGGGCTGATGATCTCGTTCTGGCCCATGTCCCAGTACGTGATGATGTAGTTGCAGCACACGTTCACCCATCCCGGCGCGACGGTGGACTGCTTCGTCTCCGCGTTGTAGGAAGTCATGCGTCCCGGAGACGTGCGCATCTGCAGGTCTTCGGAGATCTGATAGAGAAACACGCTCAGCGTGGGCTCGGATGGCGGATTGTCGACATTGGGGAGATCGAAGATGATCGACACGCCTGAATCGACATCGACGGGAACATACTCGGCCAGCGCATCGTAGATGGCCTGGTTAAGGTTGAGGATGGTTGTATCGGACGCGATGATGTCTGCCATGAAACTGCTCCTTAGATCTTCAAGCGCCCTGATTTGGCGAGTTCACGCAGGCTGGCCTGCTCGATGTGATGTTTCCTGACTACCGGCGAGTCCTCGGACATCGAGAGCCATCCCGCCAGCAGAGCAATGTTGCGGATGCTTGCGCCAGTGACGTCGATGCGTCTGGCGAGGTCCGCGAAGTCGATGCCGTCATCCACCTTCATCTGCGCCGGCCAGATGGCGTGCCACATCACTTCCCGCAGCGCCGGGTCCGGATACACGAAACGTGTCACAAAGGTGAAGCGCCGGATAAAGGCTTCATCCAGATGGCCTCGATTGTTGGTCGCGAGAATCACGAGACCGGGGAAGGCTTCGAGGCGTTGCAGCAGATACGACACCTCGATGTTGGCGTGACGGTCGTGTGCGTCCTTGACCTGACTGCGCTTGCCGAACAGTGCGTCGGCTTCGTCGAAGAACAGCACGCCTGCGTCGGCCTCGGCCATGTCGAAGATGCGCGAGAGATTCTTTTCCGTTTCGCCGATGTACTTGTTCACCACGCTCGACAGATCCACCTTGATGAGATCCGTGCACAGCTGTCCGGCGAGGATTTCCGCGGCCATCGTCTTGCCGGTTCCGGAGGGGCCATGGAACAGCGCGCTGATGCCGGTGCCGTAATGAATCTTTTCGAGGAAGCCTCGCTCGAGCAAGGCTTCACGATGCCGTACCGCCGCGACGATCTCGCCAAGCTGAAGACGCATGTCGGCTGTGACGATGAGATCAGCGGGAGTACGCTGCGGTTCGACGCGCGTCGCCAGGTTGCCGAAGTTCTGCCGCGCGCGATGGCGCAGTGCTTCGGTCCAGTCGCTCTGGCTGGTTTCTGCATCCGGCGCGCGCCGGCTTCGATAGAACGACGCTTCCCAGCCGATCTGCGCAAGTTCGTCCGGCTGGAAGGCAAAGCGGCGGCTGAGAGCCAGTGCGTCGATCGCTGCGTCGCCGACCTGCTCGACGAGCGCCGCGGCCCGTTCCTGTGCCGTGCGCGGCGGCATGTCGAAGGTGACGTGAGGAACGCCGGAGAGACGAAGCACGCTTGCGCGACGGTCCTCCAGACACAGGATCGGCACCGCCGCGCCGCGCGCGCAGGCCGCGAGTTGCGCAAGCAGTGTGTCGCGCACGGCTGCCGCCGCGCCTTCCAGACCGCGAATGACCGCTGCACGATCATGCAGCCGCGCGTTGCGCAGGGCCTGTGCGAAGCGGAAGGACGCGGGCTCTTCCTCCGTCGGCAGGCGCTGCACATCGATGATGAGCGCGCCGCACCGGTAGGCAGCGAGTGCACTGACTACCTCGCTCTCGACGGCATCGCGCAGCGTCACCACGGCCGGCGACGAACTATCGAAGATCGCGTTGCGCAGGACGTCGATCAGCGCGGTGATGCGTGCATCGCCGGCTTGCGCGGAGAGCGCTTGTTCCCATCGACAGAATGATTGCAAATCTGTCGGTTGCAAACGATTGCCTTGCAGGAAGTGAAACACCTCCAGCGACGTGCAGAGCGGCGTGCGGCCCCAGCCATCGCGCGCGGCATCGCCGGGATGGACGGGCACCAAAAGTTGATGTTCATGCAGCGGCGCTTGCGGAAGGAAGCTTTTGTGCGCGGCGTGGCGTTCGGCCCACGATGAACAGAACAGGTTCAGCGCGAGCTCGACGGTGGGATAGTGACGCCCCTTTCCCTGCAGCAGCGCCAGCATGGTCTGATAGCGTGTGTCCAGATGCGGGAGCACGCCGAGCAGGATGATCTCGCGTTCGAACCGGTCTAGACCGAAGCGCGCTACGAGCTGGTCGAGCGGCGCGTCAGCCTCGGACAGCACGCTGACGCCGGAGGAGCGTTCGCTTGCCAGATCTTCCGCTTCCATCCAGCACGGAATGCCGCGCGGGGCGTCGAGTCGCGCCTCGATATCCTGACGCGAAAGACACACGTCGCCCGACCACATCCGCTCCATGCGCACGTGATATTCGCGCTGCAACAACAAGTCGATGCGCTCGACTTCGTGCATCAGGCTATTCCAGGCATCGGCGGAACGCTGCCGTTCCACAGGGTCGACTATGAGCGGTGAAGTCATCAGAACATCCTCGTATCGAGGTTCGGTATCGGCCAGTTCACGTCAATCGGCTTCGGGAGCCACGGGAGCACCACGGTGGACAAGGGCCACGGCAGATCCCGCAACAGGATGTCGAAGGGTTGCGGTTCTATCGTCAGCACGGGCACGGGGCCTTGCGTGGATAGTTGACCCGGACGCTGCAGGAACAGCGCGCGGATGTCTTCCGGCTGAAGGGATTTCCAACTGGGCAGTTTCATCGGCAGCTGGGAAAGCCAGTTTTCCAGCAGTGTCCTGGTCTGTTCCTCCGGGGGTTCGGGTGGGTCGTCGTCTTCTTCATCGGTGAGACTTGCCAGGCCGCACAGACGGTAAGCAAAGCCATGCGTGCGCAGCGCGATTCCGGCGTCTTGCCAGACGAGCCAGTCGAGCGATGCGGCTGCCTGTTCCTGCGCGTCAGTGCTTGCGAATCGTTCACCGTCCCAGAGGTGCAGACTGCGAAGAAGATCGGGCAGCAAAGGCCACAGAACGATCAGGCCTGCGCCGGCTACGGACTGCACTTTTGATGTCGCGCTTTCGTTTTCGGGTCGCTGTGCGATGCGGCGTTCGGGATAGGCGCGCGCCAGGCGCTCCAGCCGTCGCGTTTCCGCTTGCGTGAGACTTTTTCGTAGGCTGGCGCGCACGGTTTCATGGCGCCATAGCTTGGCTTGCCAGCTGCGTATCTCCGCGTGTGAGGACTTTTCCATGAATGCGAGCGTTTCGCTTAAGCGCGCGCCTTTCAGTTCATGAATGTCCGGTAACTCGGGAACCTGGCTTGAATGAATGAAGGACGGATTGTTTCGGAGCCAGATTAGAGCCTTGAGGAAGATCGCTAGTTCTGTAGCCTCCGTTTCGCCCGATAGCACTTCCAGTGCATGAGCAGCTTCAGGCATCGTCCTGGCGCGTTCCAGCAGGAACTGCCGCGATTCGCGATGCAGGCACGCTGGAGCCAGCCAGGTGAGGATTCGTTCGGGCGGCTCGTGTTGGCCCAAGGACGCAAGGTGTTGTTCGAGCAAAGCCAGAGTCACCGAGTGGGATTGCAGCACGCGTTCTTGCGAGGGGATGTCGTGCTGTGGCAAGTCGATAGCGCTTGGCTCGGTATCGGATGGCGCAGGCCGCTCTCCTTCGCGGGCGAAGACGTCAATAGGGGGATTGCGCGCTTCTTCGAATTCCATGGACTCGGCCGCGTGGATTTGTTCCGCTATAGCATGTCCGGCAAGCGCCTGCCGCAATTCCGCAAGAATCCGCTTCGGCATGACCGTGTCAATCTCGTCGCGCCGCAGGGTTCCGATATCCAGATGCAACTCGGCGATCTGGATATCATTCTCGCGATGAAAGTACTCATTCACGAGGTTGGAAATATCCTCTTTTAACGAGCCGCGAAACAGCCTTGCGCAACGGTCCGTCACCGCAGCGTGGATATCGTGGCGCGTGTCCACGATTAGCGAGACGCTCTGGATGGTCGTGCGCATGGTAATCAGGATCGGATGAGCGAGAGCCGGGTGGCTAGAGCTTCATGATGTAGGCGAGCACCTGGAAAGGCGGAGTCACGGAAACGGTGTGCGAATGCTTGCTGTCCGTTACATGGTGGCTGAAGGATTCCCCACCTCCGGTGGCCCCAGTGAAAATGGGCGGGCCGCCCTCACAATACATTTTCATATCGCCCATATCGCTGTACTGATAATGGAGTGTGCCTAGCTGCAAGGATAACTCGTGCACATGGGGGGGAATATGCTCCGTTTTAAGAGTATGGTCTCCGATCTCGATATTCGAAGTATTTGAATCTGTAGTTGAAGAGAAAGATCCTGCCGTGTTATTGGAATCCGCCCAATTCCAAGCCGACCCACCCTTTCTGCTTATCTGTCCCGGCATGCCGCCGATGATGAACCTGTCCCGCAAGTCTGGAGTGTGCCAGGTGTTCCCGTTCCTCATCGTGACAGCACGGCCATCGCAGAGTGCCCAACCAGCCGGAATATCGCTTTCATTAACGACGTTCATCGCCACGATCATGCCCATCGGGAAGAGCGCATTGACGTCGACCGTCACGCCGGAATCACTGACCTTGATGTACTTGTCCGCTTTCACGGATAGCTTGCCCTTGTTGGCGGCGTCGCTATCCGCCGCAATCTGCAAACCCTGTCCCACCTTGTTGCTAGTCTGATCAGCACTCTTGCCCACGGCCCTGCGCCCACACTCTGCCATGTCGATCAGCGCAGCGAAGTCGGTGTTCAGCGGTACCGATCCGGCGTCGAAGCGGGCTTTCAGTTCCGAGCTGGTTGTCCCGTTGCTATCGGAAACTGAGTCGCCTGGCAGTTGGTTAGCTTCGTTTTCCATAGTACCTTATTCCTCAATTAAGTTCGTTTCACTTCATAGCTCAATACGAATCAGCCGAACGACTGGGGGTCGCTGTCGTCCGGATCCATTTGGAAAAACATCAGCGTGTTATGCGTCCGCTATTCGGCTGGCACGCGGCGCTTTATTTTTGTTCAAAGGGTGTGTCGACAAGTAACGGGCTTCGTTGGATGAAGGTACTCATCACGTCGCCTTGCTACACTTTCAAGATGTAGGCAAGTTGGCAGTAGGTTGGGTTCACCGTGACAGAACGTGATCTTCTACGCTCACACGCACGCTTTAGCAGTCGTTGTCACCTGATAGCCCGAATCCCCCAATTTGCGCCTCCCTTATTCAAGCCAGCAAATCACCAAGCGTCTGGGATCCCAGAACGAAGCGCTTCCGCAGGTCCGGCAACGCAACCTGAGTGCCATCGGCGACAGTCACCTTGGAGCCGTCGCAGAAGTGCCATCCTTCCGGCGTCGTGTTCCGCAGCACATCAAGATCATGCCGCGCGGAAGCAGTGCGTCGGTATCGACCCTCACGCCGGACGAGCTGACCTTGATGTACTTGTCGGCCTTCACACTCACGGAGTCGTTGGCGATTCCGGCACCGATACCCACCTTGACGTTCATGGTGCTGCCTTCGACGTGGATTGCGGCCTCATCACCCGCCCTGATGCTGCCGTTGTCGAAAAGAAGGCCTTTTCTCAGCTTCGCTGAGAGCTTGCCCTTGTTGGCGGCATTGCTATCCACGGCGATCTGCAAACCCACTCCAATCGTATTGCTGGTCTGATCAGCACTTTTACCGATAGCCCTGCGTCCGCACTCGGACATTTCGATTAGTGCAGCAAAGTCCGTGTTCAGCGGTACTGATCCGGCTTCGAAGCGGACCTTCAGTTCAGCGGTAGTCATCCTATTGCTGTCGGAGACTGAATCACCTGTCAGTTCGTTCGTTTCGTTTTCCATGGTGCCTTAAACCTCAATTGAAACCATTCCGTTTTCCGAAAACATCTTCTGGAACAAAGAACAGCGCGTTCTCAAATAGCACGTCGATATTCCACTGGTCGCCATCCGGCCCGAGCACGGCGTCCCTCTGTTCCGGCGTCGCAATTCGGAGAGCTCCGATGCCGGTATTAAGTCCGGCTGGCGGTCGCCCCAGCCCAAGCTTCCACGTGATCTGGAAAGTCGATGTGCTCGTCACTGTCTGCGCGTTCTGCCACGCGGCATAGCTCAACGCGAAGCTGCCGAACGACTGCGGTTTGCTTTCGTCCTCATCGAGCCAGTGAATCATCAGTCTGATATGCGCCTGCAACTCCGCCTGCACGCAGCGCTTGATCCACGCTTCGGTCGCGTAGACGTCGCCGTTCTGCGGCAACATGTTGCGATTCAGCACCAGGCTCACGATCATCGAAAAGCGGTCGGTACTGTCGAGCGCGTGCCAGGCATAGCTTTCTTGCGCCGATACCGCCGGCAACGCCTGTTGCTCGCCGACCACAGGCTTGATCGACAGCATCCCGGCAAGCCGGTCCACGCTCACGACCTCAACTTTCATCGACCAAGGTTCAATACCCAGCTGAGTAATCGAGTTGATCGAAACCGTGTCCCCCTTCTGGAGACAGGAAGGAAACGGGAAGTCGTCCGGAATCGTCAACTGGACTTCGGGGCCCGGCGTTTCCGATGTGCCGGGACCATATCGCAGCGGATAGACGATCTTTTTCAGCCACGACGCGGCGTTATTCCAAGTGAGTTTCTTGTTGTCCTGTGCGGTCAGGATTGGTTCAAGCACCACTCTCAGAAACGGATTCGCCGTCAGATCGATTGAAAACGTATAAGCGTGAGAATCGTAGCTATCCACGATCCCACCCTGTGCCACGTGCGTACCGCTCTCGTTCGTGTAGGTGAACTCGATCAGTTGTCCCTTCAGCATCTGGTCAAGCGAATGCTCGTGGCTGCAAACGACGGTCAGCATCCGGTTGTCGGCGGAAAGCGTGAGCTGCTCCGGCGTCATGGGGCTGTCGTAGAGGGACGAAGGCTTCTGCGGCAGAAGCGCACGATGCTCGACCAGATAGAACGGCAGCGCACCCATGTCGACGTCATCGTCGAACAGTGCCTGTCCCCATCCCATGCGCGCAGCGATTCGTTTCTGCAACGCAGACACCTGATCCACGCGTATGCTCGCCCGTTGATAGGCCAGCGTAGTGATTTGACTCAACGCGGACTGCTGAATCGTCAGAAACTCACTCTTGGACGTGTCCAGCATCGGGGAAGCCGCTTCAGTGCCGAAGTAGCCGAGCAGATGATCGATCAGCTTCCGTTCCTGCACCCCGTCGACCGCGGCAGACGCGCTGTGCTCAATCAGGTCAGTCTTGTACGCGGAATGCGCCCCGTCACCCGCACTGCCTTCGGCATAGGGCCATTGCGCACCCCACGTCGTCTCGCCTTGGCGAATAAACGAGAGCAATGCCGGCAGCATGGCCAACTGGCGGCAACTGTTCGACATCGCTTGTTCGAAAGGCAGCAGAAACTGGTACAGCGCCTGAGGGCCACCCGCGTTCAGCGGCAACTGCAGGTTGTAGCAGGCAGGCATCTTGTCGGTGACAGGGTGATACTGCGCGACGTCGCGTACCTTTCCGTAGGGCAGCACCTTCGGCGGGTTGTCTTCCACCGGCGTCGATGCAAGCTTTGCCTCGATCTCTGCTTTCGTTGCTGTCACATATCGTCCGTCCGCGGTAATCAGCTTGACGGAACTCGTCATCTTGGTCAGCGGGTCGTCGCCCCAGAGCAGCGGATAGTATCCTACGTCGGATCGCCACTCCCACCCGGGATCACTCGTTGCCTGCTCGGTTCTTATCGACCGGACACTCTTGACGCCCGCTATTCGGGTCCAGCGGGCGGCAAGACCACTAAGGTTTACGGAAATATGGACTGTGTAATCCGTTGCCGGAGGCAGCCGGCTTTGCCAGCCATGGGACAAACAGGGACCATCGTAGATTTCAGTTGCTGAAGCGCCTCGGCCTTCCAGTGTATCGGCAGTTTCATGCGACACGCGCGGCGAAACATAATCCTCACCCGTGCGATAAAGTTCTGCAAAAACAGCCGCGTAATCCTGCACGTGTTCGTTCAACTCTATCTCGACTAACGGATTGAGTTTCTGCCATGTTTCACAAATGGTGTGCGTAACCGACTCGCACAAGTTCCGGTGGTCAGTCAAGAACGCGTGCAACTGCTTATCCGGTTCACTGGTATTAACCAGCGCTTCGCGTGTTCGCTCAAACCGCAGGGAATAGTTACCGCGAAGCCAGTACTTGACGGCAGCCTTATCATTCGGCGCTTTGAAGCTGAACTCGAGAGTTTGCGGAGAGTAGTAGTAGCGATAATCCTGCTGCCGCGCATCGGACCCATCCGAATCGAGTGGAAGCAACTGCACGTTGCGGAACAAGAAATAGCTTCCAGTACTGTCCGTCAGATCAAGCAGCGCGCGGCGGTAATCCTCAAGCGTGATCGGCCCGCACGTCAGCGCCTGATGAGGACCGAACTCCGCCGGAAACACGCCGCCCCCTTCGGTCTGCTCGGCCAGCGGCGGCGTAAGCAGATCGACCAGCGGCAAGGTATGCCGGTAACCGAGGTCGGATGCGCCGTACGCATAGCCCTGCAGGAAAGTCACGCCCGGATCGTGCTCGCCCGTGTCAGTCCAGACCTGACCGCCGAACTGCTCGACGGTCTCCCTCGCCCGTTCCCAGAGCGAATCGAAATGGATGTCGTCCTGTACCAGTTCAAACACATCACGCTTCGATAGCATTATTCCTCCTGCCATGGTTCGCCAGCTTTGGCATCGTTTGCGTCGTACCCGTCCACGTCAGGATCAGCACCTCGTTCGTTGCAGCATGAATAGATAGCCAGTCGCCATCGAGCGTCATGTTCACCACTTCCGTTACGAACGGCTGCGCTTCGATGAAGGCAACCATGTCGTAAAAGTCCAACGTGCTGCCGAGAATGAGGCCGCGCTGACCGCCCTGCATCCACGGCATGTAGCGGCTCTCGAGCTTCTCCTGAAGCTGGCGATAACCGTAGTCGGAATTGACATTGAAGGAGATGTCGTAGGCGATCAGCACGTCCCGATAAGTCGGGTTCACGACCGCGATCCTGGCCCACGTCGAAGCCATGCCTTGCACATAGGCCTGAATCGCATTGAGATGTGACTGACTCAGGCGCGGCCGCAAGGGATCGTCGTTATCCTTTCGCTCCGTGATGGGCACGATGAGCAGGTTCAGGGGATCGGGTGCGGGAAGGTCGGTGATGTTGTCCACTGGCGGGATTGCGACTTCGAACACGTTGTCGAACCGGGCCTTGATGAGCGAGCCCATGTCGTGCCACGTCAGCGCGCGCGAGCGATGAAACAGACGTTCCGCACTGCGCGACATGAACTGCGCCGGCGTCTCCGCTGCCTTGCCACCGCTCGATGGCCAGGGCTGAACAATCGGCGCCAGCTCGGCGACAGGCTGCACTGGCCGGGTAATCGTCGATGCCGCGAGTGGGATAAGAAAGTGGCTCGCCGGCGCGCTCTCGGGAGACTGGAGCGACGCGGTCATGCCGTTCGCCAGAATGCCTTTGAGCCACACGTAAGCGTATTCGGGCGTGGGTGCAGGGGCGGGCTCCGGGGCGGGTTCTGGGGCGGGTTCGGGAGCCGGTTCGGGAGCCGGTTCGGGAGCGGGGTCCGTAGCAGAATCTGTTGAGGCATCAGCGGCATCGTCTGTCGATGCGTCAGCAGCAGGATCCGTTGCAGCATCCGTCCCGGCGTCCGCATCAGCATCCGTCGTGGGTTCATCAGCAGCCTCCTCCACAACCTCACCGCCGTTCATATCCAACGTCGGCTTCGCCACCAGCGCCCGCAGCCAAAAACGTCCCGAAGGCATCTGAGCAGCGGCGTCCGACGCGTCGTGCGGCAGAATCGCACTCATGATGCCGCTGTCGCGCAGACCGTTCGTCCCGTCGACGAGCGTATCGGCGAGGCTCACCCAGTCATTCTGCTGATTCAGGTATTGCCATTCCGGTTCGACTCCCTGTGGACTGTCGATCTCCCAATACAGCGAAATCGTTTCACCCGGCGTTCCATCCGTGAAGCCCAGATAAAGACACGCCTGCGCCGCTTCCGTGGACGCGGCATCCGGAGAGCCGTCATAACCGAAGGGCGTCAGCACGTATTGCGCAAACTCCGCGACCTGGATCTTCCACTCGACCCCGACACCGTTCATCTGCGGTGTATAAGGCGGATTGAGCGTCTTGCTGCCCGCGAGCTTCTGATAGTCCTGGTGACCGAAATCGCGTCCGGAGAGTTCGAAGCGAATCCAGCGCGGCCAGTCGGTGGGATTCGATGTGGCGTCACTCAGCGCGGCCAGCCCCGCTGGTACTGCAACCGCGAGCGCAGCCGCAACTGGCGCTGCTTCGCTTCCGCCTGTAAACAGCGACTGTGGCGCGGTCTTGCTCGCATCGGTCGGGCTGGAGGAAAGCACGACACGTTCGACGCCCGACATCAGTAGCGCCTGGACCTTGAAGTCGCCATTTTGCTCAGGCGCATCACTGTAATTGGTGTACCACTTCGTGAAGTTGGTCGTAGGCAGACCCACCCAGCGAGGCGTGACGGTGAGCGTGGCGGACGCAGCCTGACCGCACCAATCCGGCGCGATGAGATTGAAGCCCGCGCCCGTAACCGGCATCGTGCCGAACGGATAGCTCGCCCCATCGAGCGGAGCGGCGCCGGTGTCGGTGCCGTAAGCGAGCGCGCTGTCCCCCTCCACAACAAGGCTCAGCGACTTCACAGCCGGCACCTGAGCGCCGGCGTCATTGCCGAGCCTGAGCACGGCGACATCGAACGTCAGCCCGTCGAGGTCCTGCGGCGCCACGATGGCAGGCTGATCGTCGCCCAGCCACCACGTCATCGTCAAATTGTCCGAGGAGAGCGTCGAGAAGTTCAAAGGCAGCCATCCGTCCTCGCTGCTCACCTGAGCGGACGCGACAACAGTCGCGCTCACGGCGCTCTCGAACGTGATCGTGAAGGTGCGCTTTCCCGCAGGCGCGGCAAGCGCGCCCGACGCCACGAGCCGGCCCTCGAACACCGGCGTCTGCGTGGCTTCCGGATCGAACAGCCGCACGCCATTGGCGTTCCAGTCGGCCTGGGTCTGATCGAAAGCAATGCACGTCTGCGCCGCGCTGCCCTCGCCCGGGATCTTCCAGCGCAAATCCGTCCAGACACCCGGATTGACCAGCAAGGAGCGATCGAGTGCATAGCGCAGCTTCACGCCATCGATCTCGCCGGCGTCGAACTGCGTGCCTGCCTCCAGAAAACATTCACGCGCGGATTGGCTGAGCGCGAAGCCGAGCGCCACGCTGTCGGCGCGCGCCGGCGCTTCCTTCAGACCCAGCAGGTCACGGTAGTACATCTCGCGATGCGCGTATGGCAATGCATTGAGCAGCGCACGCGGCGTCTTGAGCATCTGCATGAATGCCAGGATGAACGCCTGCTGAGGGCCCAACTTGCCATCGGCTTTCTCTGGCTGGCTGAAGACTTCAGCCAGCGATGCCGGCGTCGCGCCCGCTGTGAACAGCACATCGGCCCAGCTATGCGACGCATCGAAAGGAATCAGCGAAGCGTAGTCCTTCAACTGCTGTAGTACTTGTTCGTCGCTTCGTCCATCGAGACGGAAGCGTTCGCCTGCCCCACAGGGGACAAGCTTGTTCGTCAGATGACTAATGTCCGCCATGTCCTGTCCTTAGCCCGTTCACCGTCGTCTTACCCATGACATCCTCCTTGCTCTTTCGCTTCATCCTGTTTGCATCACGCGCACCCGAACAACTGGCGCGGCATGAACACGCCACGCCCGCTGCTGGGCGCGGTCGAATCCGGCGTTCCGGGCGGCGAGGAGAGAACGGCCGGCACGGTCGGCGTGAACTGCGCCGTGAATTGCATTCCTTTGAGGATAAAAGGCGTGCGCCCTTTGACGAACGGCGCGCTCTGACTGGAGTCAAGCTTCACTATCCGGACCGTGCCCGTGCCCGGGCTATGACCGGGCATGAAATACTGCGCAGTCCACAGCGCGCGCGTTTCATCGCCGGTCACGCAGATGCGCCGCTTGCCGATCATCGCGATCCCCGTGCCGGTAATCGAGGCCGGCGCCGAAAGCACCACCTGGCGCGGGCCGAACATCGGCTCGAACATCAGCTGATCTCCATCGCACACGATTGGCGTCGTCACAGGAAGTCTCCCCTCATGGCCTGATTCAGATCCAGCGTTCCGGACATGTATTCATCGATCTCGCTCCCGCGCAGCCGATATGTCACGCCCACTTCAACCGCGCTTCGATTGCTCTCCGCCTGCACGACAAGAATGTCAGTGAGATTCGCGCGCGGCTCGCAACTCAGGACCGCATCCGTGATGCGCCGCTTGATCTCGCTGGTCAGCTCGCTGTCGATGTTCTTGAACATCACGTCATACAGAGCACATCCGTATTCCTCCCGCATGATCCGTTCGCCGGGCTCCGTGGCGAAGAGGATGCGCAAGCTTTGCCTGACGTCCTCGACGCCCTCCGACATGACCACGCCCTCCTCGGGCGAAAACGCCGGCGGAAACGCCCAGCCGCGACCAAAGATGCTGGTCAGTACAGAGTCATCAATCATGCAAATCACCTCTGGATAACTAGGACTTTTTAGGCGGCGTCGACTTCTGGTCGAAGTTGACGGACATGCTCTCGACGGAGACCGAACTTGCCCCTGAAAGCTTCAGCTGATTGCTCGTCAGCGCAAGCCCGCTTGTCGACATGATCTTGCAACCCTTCTTGAAGACAAGCTGCTCCTGCGGAGAACTCAATTCGATACGCGGTTCGCCGGTATCGAAGAGCAGTTGCGATGACATGCCCTGCTTGCCGACGATGAGCGCCTTCGCGTCGTTCTTCGCGTCCAGATCGATTGGCGCACGGTTCTTCGGGTTATGCATCGAGCCGACGATCACGGGAAAACTCGGATCGCCATCAAGAAAGCCGACGATCACTTCATCGCCCGGTTCCGGATAGAAGCAGAAGCCGCTCATGTCGCTTGCGTAGGGTTTGGCGAGACGCGCCCACAACGGGTCGCTCTTGTCGCCGAGGACGGGAAGATGAACCTGCAGCCGGTTCATGCCGCCCATGTCCTTCTTGAAGTTCTTGACGACGCCGATGTGCAATCCATTGACCTGTGCAGGCGGCACGTCCTCGCTGCTCATGTCGTCGCATCCGAGCGTCAGCGTGGTGCGCCAGCCTGCCTCTCTGTCGATGTGATGCCGGACCGCAGTCACGATGCCTTTGCCATCGAAGGAACTTCCGTAACCCTCAATGGAAACCGTATCGCCCAGGACGACTTTGGCCGTGCCATTGATCTTGAACTCGCCGCTCGCACGCCCCGCCTGCAGGCGCAGCAACAGTCCGCGCGCAAGCGCCGTCGTCCGTTTCAGCCCTAGCGGAGCGCTGTAGTTGAATTGCCACGATGCGGAGTTGATGGTGTTGCCGCGCGTGCTGTCGAAGGCGCCCGTGCCGAGAGAGAGGTCATCGGCAGTGACGGTGTCGAGACGCTGCTGATGATCGTCCCAAGTGGACGCTTTCAGTTTTTCCGGCTGAGCTCGCTCACTCAAAGTCCAGGTTGCGTCCTCCATCAGCACGTGTTCATCGTCCACCGCGGCATGCTGTCTGATCGTGAGCGTGGGCGCCGAGAACTTCGGAGCCGCTATCACGACACGGTCCGGAGCCGGAAACGCCCATACGCCGTTGGCGCTAAGACGTTCGCGGATGAAACGCCAGTCCGAGCAGTCGAACTGCACCAGTTGCTCGCACAGCTGATCCATGTCGCTGATAACCGAGAGCATCTGCTGCGAGGCCAGCAGACTGGTCATCACCAGCGCCTCCGGCATGTTCTGGAACACCTGTGACCGATGGGAATTGCGCAGCTTCTCCAGGTTGTGCCGAAGCCGGAGCGTCAATTCGGTGCGTTCCCGGCCAGCCTTCATGGTCCGCTGCTCGATCACGCCCTTGAACATCAGATGCTCTTTCTTGTCCGTGTCCACCAGCGTCAGTTCAACAGGTTGACCGGCCACGCACCGGCCGACTTCCAGCTCGAGTATCTCGTCCTTGAAGATTTCCTGAAGCGGATTGCCTTGTACTGTCAGTACTACCCGCGCGCTGGGAATGCTGTTGATGCGATGCAGGATCTCCACGCGCTCGGCACTGAGCTTGAGGAACCGCAGATTCCACCTGCCGACCCGGACCTTGACCGTAGGGCTCGCGCGCATCAGTGCCTCCCTTTGTCCGATTCGATCTTCAGCTTGTCGCCGGCCTTGAAGCCATCGATGCTGTCAAGGTTGTTGTCCTTGGCGATCTTCAGATAACCTGGGCTTTTCTTCATCCAGCCCGACACCTTCTTCGCTATTGAGGCTAGCGAGGAGGCCGCCTTAGCGGCGGCGACCGCCTTCGAAGGCGAATTCTTCATCGCCTGGGCAAGCTGTTTCTTGAAGCTCTGATCCTCGGCGAGCTGCAGCGTCGCCGTGGCTCTCAGCGGCGTGCCGTCTCTTTCGAAGAGCGTGTAGCGCACCGAGAGGCTTTGCAGGCGCCCGAAGAAATAGCCGGAGCCGCTCCACTTCATTTCGCCCCAGACCACCTTGATGTAGCGCGGTTCACAGTGCGTCTCGTCCACGTCATAGCAGAGCCTGCGCAGCTTGTGCAGCTGCCCGTCGATGTCGATCCGCTTGCCCGGCATCTTTGCGTCGAACAGCAATTCGAGGGACAGCCCGCCAGGCTTGGTCTGAACGAACCGGTTGTTCTTCCAGTTCGAGTTGATGAAAGTGTCCGATGCAAAGTTCGTGTGAAATCCGAGACTCACCGAATCGGGGTTATACATCGCCTGGAAGTGCAGCGACGGCCCATCGCCATCCCGGTTGTTGAAGGATTCGAGTTTGAGCTTGACGGGCCTCTTCGGTCGAAGACTCATTGCAGCCGCTCCAGTTCACGTTCCCGCATCAATTCCACGACTCGCCGCGCAATGATCTCGATCATGCGCTCGCTCAAATCGCGCCCCGACGGCTCGCTTTCCGCCTCGCCGCTCTCCCCCGCCGTGACCCGGGCCTGAATGATCAACTCGCGAATTTCAAGCATCAGAGTTTCACTCCCAGCGGAATCATGTCGCGGTAGCGCAGTTCAAACGTATTGATCAGCACTTCATTGCCTTTCGCGTTGAGGTCGCCGGTCTGCCAGCGCACCGGGACCGCCTTGGTCACCAGCCAGTTCGTGAGCGGCATGATCCCGGGATGCAACAGCGTGATGACGGCGTTCAGATACATGATCTTGCCGCTGGCGAATTGAGCGCTCAGCAACGCAGTAAAGGGCGTCAGCGTCATGACGCCGCGCTCGAGCACCAGCGAGCCGTGCGTCAGCTTTTCGGCGAAGTACTGGTTGCGCAGGTTCTCACCGCCCTCGTTGTGCGTCATGACGCCCAGTTCGCGGGACAGGCCGCCCACTTTCTGAAATCTCATGTCGAAGATGTCGGGAATCGGTATCCGGTTGAGAAAGAACAGGACCGAGAAATGATGCGAAAGCGACGGTTCGTAAAAGCGCCCTTCCATCAGATGCTCTCCAGTGAGGAAACAAGCGACGACCGGGTATCGAGCGTGAGGCTCACCTCGATGAATTCCGCCGGATAGGCGACGGCCACGCCGATGTTCATGATCATCCGCCCCTGATCGATATCATCCTGACTCATGGTTTCCCCAAGTCCAATCTGGATGAAGAAGGCGTCGCTTTCCTGTTCGCCATAGAGTCCGCCTTCAAGCCATAACTCCCGCAACCAGATATGCACGATGCCGCGCAAGCGAATCCAGGTAAGCAGGATGTTTGCTTCGAACATGAACGGCCGGGCAATCTGTTGGACCTCGGCTTCGATCCAGGACAAGGTCCGCCTGATGTGAACGTATAGCCAGGGCGAACTCGCATCCTGGATCAGCGTGCGGCATCCCCAGATGCGCACGGCATCGTCGGGAAAGCTGCGAATCAGGTTGATCGACGCGCCATAAGTCTGGAACAAGCCGGAAGATTGCAGCCACGGACGCGTCGGCGTGACCACACGCGACAGCGCGACATTGGCCGGCGCGCACCAGACGCCGTATTCGTCGTCCACCACCGCCATCACCGCCGCGACGGCCGCCGAGGCCGGCACGGTGATGGCAGCACCCGCGTCGTCGACGTAGTCCGTCTGCAAGCGCGGCCAGTACGCGCCGGTCCATTGAGCCGCGTCCGCCTGCTGCTTGACGAAGCGGTCCAGACACGCGCGCGCCATGGCCGGGTCCTCCGGCGTGTCCAGGATGCCGAACAGGCCGCGACGCGCCTGGACGATCCGCGACACGGCGGACCACGCCTCTGCCCAGCCATCCGTGTCGGTATCGGACAGGCGCATCATTTCCGGCATGCAGACCAGCGTGATGCGCTCCTCTTCCAGGACGCAGCGGACAATGCGCTCGTCCGAGAGTGCGTCGAGCAAGGCATTGCGGCTCAAGTCGGTCAGGCTGGAATACGGACCGAGCGACAGCGCATACGCCGTTCTCCCGCCGTTGTCGAAGTAATGCCGGACCGCATGACAAAGAACAAAGCCTTCGGGCGCGGGGCCGCCATAGGCAGCCTGGAACTCGGCGAGCGAATTGATCGCCTTGAGCGACCATTGCGGCCCGCTCTCGGTGTACCCGATAAAGACGGGAACGGCGGTATCTTCCGGCGCGGGCTCCCCGGTCAGGACTTCCGCGCTGTAGCTCACGCCGGGCTGTTCGATGCCATTCATGGAAACACTCTCCTCAGATGCGCACAGGTCGTCGCAATGGCTCAGGCCGGCATGTCCTGCGTGAACTGCAGGATGATGAATTCAGCGGGACGGGCCGCCGCCATGCCCACCTTGACAATCATCTTGCCGGCGGCGATATCGGTGTCGCTCATCGTGACGCCCTTGCCGATCTGCACGAAGTACGCTTCTTCCGGCGCCATACCGGCCAGCGCGCCGCTGCGCCACAGCGAGAAGAGATAACTGTCGATGGCGCTGCGCACCTTCTCCCAGGTCGGCGCGACGTTCGGTTCGAACATCATGGTCTGCATCGACTTTCTGATGTCCGCCTCGGCGCTGTTGAACAGACGGCGAACGGGGATGTAGCGCCAGCTCGTGTCGGAGTTGGAGTCGGCGCCGGCGAGCGTGCGCGCGCCCCATGGCGTGATGCCACGGCCCGGCAGGTCGCGGATCACGTTGATGCCCTTGCTGTTCATCGTGCCTTGCTGGTCATTGGTGACCGATGCGTCGAGGGCCAGCACGCCATACATGGCCACATTGGCCGGCGCCTTCCAGCAGCCGCGCGCGCGGTCCACCGCGCAATACGCGCCGGCCATGGCGGGGGCCGGCGTGATCGCAAGTTCCGTCGGCAGGCTCGAAGCGATGGAGGCAGAAACCGTCTTGTAGAGGTCCGGGTTGACCGACTTGAGCTCCGCCACGTTCTTGACAGCGTGGTTGGACTGGTCCTTGTAGCCCGTGACTGGAATGTCCGCGTCTCCGGGTACGAAGGTCCGGATATCCTTGATCAGGGACGGGTAGTACACCGCGGTGAACTCGCCCTTGGTCGAGGGAGTCGCCGATCCGTCGGCCGACTCGGCAATCAGGAAATAGTTCGAGCCTGAGCCAAGCAGCGCGTTCAGATTTGAATACGTTGCATCGCGGTCGGCAGACTCGTCGCAGACCGCCACCAGCAACGTGATCTCCGGAAAGTTCTTTATCGCGGTCGGGAGCTTGCTTCCTTTGGATACGTCGTACTGCGGGCAGATATAGCAGGCGCCGCCCCCGTTTTCGAAATAATGCTTGATGGCGATTGAGAATAAAGGCAGGCTACTCGTGTAGTTCGCGACATACGAATAGTTACCCCCGTCGACCGTGGAGGTCAAAGCCACGCTCGCGGTAGCGTTGACTTTGGCAACGGAACAGAAGTCAAGCCATGAACTCACGCGAAAGCATTGGAATTCCGTGAAATTGCTGCCGTCGATCTTCTTTACATCGCCGACAAAAACCGGCACCGCAGTGGCCGAATGATTCACGGAGATCGAAGGAGAAGAATCCTCCGCTACATAAACGCCTGGATACGAGACAACTTCGGTCATTGGAATCTTCCCCTATAGGAATGTGAATACGGCTGCGACGGATGCCGGATGCTCAAGCCATGTCCTGCGTGAACTGCAGGATGATGAATTCAGCGGGCCGGGCCGCCGCCATGCCGACCTTGACAATCATCTTGCCGGCGGCGATATCGGTGTCGCTCATCGTGACGCCCTCACCGATCTGCACGAAGTACGCTTCTTCAGGCGCGGTACCGGCCAGCGCGCCGTTGCGCCACAGTGAGAACAGATAGCTGTCGATCGCGCCGCGCACCTTTTCCCACGTCGGCGCTGTGTTCGGCTCGAACATCATGGTCTGCATCGACTTTCTGATGTCCGCCTCGGCGCTGTTGAACAGGCGGCGAACGGGGATGTAGCGCCAGCTCGTGTCGGAATTGGAGTCGGCGCCGGCGATTGTGCGTGCGCCCCATGGCGTAATGCCGCGGCCTGATACTTCGCGGATTACGTTGATGCCTTTGCAGTTCATCGTGGCTTGCTGGGCGTTGGTGACTGCTTTGTTCAGTGACAGCACGCCATACAGGGGAACATTCGCCGGTGCTTTCCAGCAGCCGCGCGCCCGGTCTACTGAGCAGTAGACGCCGGCCATTGCTGCGACAGGAGTGGTTGCGATTTCCGTCGGCAAATGAGAAGCCATCTCGACGGAGATTCTCCGGTAGAGATCCGGATTGATCGACTTGAGTTCCGCCACCGTTTCGACTGTGTTGCCTGCCTGATCCTGATAACCCGTGACCGGGATTTCAGCGTAACCGGGAATGAACGCCCGAATGTCCCTGTTCAGGTACGGGTAATACGCGGCAGTGAATTCCGGCACAGTAGAGGGCACCGTTGATCCGTCGATCGATTCCGCTATAAGAAAATAGTTCGAGCCTGATCCCAGCAGCGTGTTCAGGTACCCATACGTTTGATCGCGGTCAGAAGGTGCATCGCCGATCACCACCAGCAATGTGATTTCCGGGCATCTTTTTATCGCCGCAGGAAGCTCGCTTCCATCGGATTCGGAATATTGCGGGCAGACATAGCAGGCGCCGCCTCCGTTCTCGAAATAGTGCTGAATGCCGATTGATACGAATGACAGGTACCACTCTTCGGTGACGTGGTACGAGTATTCTCCGGTCATCTCGTCGAACGTGGAGTCCAAGGAAACGTTCGCAGAAGCGTTGGCTTTAGCGATGGAACAGAAATCGAACCATGAATTCACGCGAAGGCATTCGAACTCTGTGAACTTGCTGCCGTCAGTCTTCAACACGTAACCAATAAACACCGGCACCGCAGTAGCCGACTGATTAACAGAAATCGAGGGAGAAGCATCCTCCGCTACATAAACACCCGGATAAGAGACAACTTCGGCCATTGGAATCTTTCCCTCGACAAACGTGAATCGGCTACGACGAATGAAGCGAATTCAAGCCATGTCCTGCGTGAACTGCAGGATGATGAATTCCGCCGGCCTGACCGCAGCCAGTCCTACGAGAACCTTCATCTTTCCCTGGTTGATCTCGTCCTTCGACATCGTGACGCCCTCGCCAATCTGCACCACATAGGCTTCTTCATCCGACGCACCCGCAAGGCCGCCCTGCTGCCACAAGCCGTGCAGATAGCTGTTGATGGCCGAACGCACCTTCTCCCACGTGGGCGGGGTGTTGGGCTCGAAGACCATCGAGTTCATCGAGCTTCTGACATCCCGCTCGACGCTGTTGAACAGGCGGCGCACCGGCACATAACGCCAGTAATCCGAGTCCTCCAGCGTGCGTGCGCCCCAGACGAGCGGCCCCGTGTCGTTGAAGGTGCGGATCATGTTGATTGCACGACCTGTGTTGTACATTCCTTGCAGGTCTTCATTGACAATGTATTTCGGCGTGTATCCGCCCGGCACAGCCAGGTTGGCCGGCGCCTTCCAGACGCCACGGGACCGGTCGTTCCTGCAATAAAGACCGGCCATGACAGCGCTCGGCGGAATGTCCGCCGTGCTCCATGCCACCGTCAGCCAGGGGTAGTACACGGCCGCGAACGGCGTGGCGGTATAACCGTTCGCTGCCTTCTCGTCGGTGATCTCGGTGCTCGGCCCGTCCAGAATGACGAACAGCGACGCAGCAAGATCCGTGATATTGCCCACCGACGTGGTGATGTTATTGCCGTTGGCCACGACCAGCGTAATGGAATCCCGCCACAGATCCGCAGCTTCCAGAACGCTCTCGAACGACACCGCATAGCAAGGTCCGCCGCCGGATTCGAAGTAGGCGCGGAGGCCCGACACACTCGCGTCCTCGAAATTCGGCTTGCCCGCGAAAAAGCGCTCCATGTCCAGATAACTGCTGAAGCGAACGACGCTTGTTCCGAAGGTCTCCTTCATGCAGAACAGCGGTACTGCGGTTGCAAGCTGACTGACCGACAGCGCCGGAGACGCGTCCTCTTGGATATAGATGCCGGGATAACTCGTATCAACAGTCATGGAAAGCTCCTCGCTCAGGCCGCCATCTTCAACGTCACGCGATCCGCCATCAGCGACAGCTCTTCAACCGCAATTTCGTTGCTCGTCGCGTCCAGCGAAGGCGACGTCATCGATTTCGGGAACGCGTTGTCGACCGTCCAGGTCATGAGGGGAGTCGTACCGCTGGTGTCGGTCAGGCTGATCGTCAGATCCTTCTTCTCGAGCTTGTTCTGCGCGATCTGGTTGATCCATTCATACAGCCTCGAGTCGCCGGGAAATACGCCTTTCTTCAACGTGATATCGACAGCCTGAAGTTGACCGGGCATCCGGAACCAGTTGCCGAGTCCGTCCTTGTATTCGATGGTCTCGTACGTGATGTTGAGACCCGTTACGTTGTTGAAGGGAATATCCTCGCTCCCAACCGACACGATGAATCGATAAGTCGGGATGGGATAGGACGAAGTCATTTGTGCCGAAGTTGTCGCCATTTCTCGAGCTCCTGTTTTCGTGACGCGCCGCACACTCTGCTGAGTGATCGTTGGTACAAGGCCATCATGAATCGGCGCGAAGCAGGCGCTTAACGCTCATTACAATGTCACCTGTGGGTGATAGCTGATTGAATTTCAAGCGTTCTCCGATCGTCCGAACCGAACGTTCGGATAGATCTAAACCAACGGAGAGAGGCGCTGTTTTATTGGTTGAAGTTATCGGAAACGAAGTGCATCAGTATCGCTAATCAAGCATCGAATACCGAGTAATGAAGGCGCGATTCGAATCGGAAGAATGGCAAACAACTGTAGATAACTTCACATGTTGAGGCGGCGCGTGTGCGGTGCGACAACATGTTTTTTCTGGAGCAGTGAACAGCACATCGAGGCGCGCTTTTCGTACTGGCAAGAACCGGCAGAGGCCGGCCGAAGCCTGGCTGATCCGAACGCGGCTAAGATAGCGATACTTCTCCACTCAACGAGATCCACCCGATGATCACAATCTGGGGCCGCGCCAACTCCGTCAATGTGCAGAAAGTCTTGTGGTGCTGTGAAGAACTGAATCTTCCCTTCGACCGCATCGACGCGGGCATGCAGTACGGCCGCAACAACGAGTCCGCTTATCTCGCCATGAATCCGACCGGCCGCGTACCCACCCTGGTCGATGGCGATTTCGTGCTGTGGGAATCCAACTCGATCCTGCGCTATCTGGCGATGCAATACGCTTCGCAAGACTCGCTCTATCCTGCTGATCCCAAGACCCGCGCAAGCGCCGACCGCTGGCTCGACTGGTCACTGTCCACCCTGCAGCCCGCCGAACGCGCGCTCTTCTGGGGCTACGTCCGCACCCCCGCCGCAGAACGCAACACGGCGCAGCTCGGCGCCGCTGCAAGCGAAGTGGAGAAACTCTGGCGCGTCATCGACACTCATTTGCGCGACCGCGACTATCTCGAAGGCAACACGTTCACGCTAGCGGATATCGTGATCGGCGCTTATGCCCGCCGTTGGTTCGGGATCGCGGAACTCGTCCGTCCCGCGCTGCCCAACCTCGAACGCTGGTACATCGGCGTGACGCAACGCGCGGGCTTTCAACGCCATGTCGCGCCCGCACTGAGCTGAACATAAGACAAGGACGCCGCCATGACCATCGAACTGCATACCTGGAATACACCGAACGGACGCAAGATCAGCGTCGCGCTGGAAGAAATGAAGCTGCCCTACAGCGTCAGGACGGTGAACATCGGCAAGGGCGAACAACATGCGCCCGAATTCCTGCGCATCAGCCCGAATAACCGCATCCCGGCGATCATCGACCCCGACGGCCCCGGCACTCAGCCGATCAGCGTCTTCGAATCCGGCGCCATCCTGCTCTATCTCGGCGAGAAGACCGGCAAGTTTCTGCCGGCAAGCCTGCGCGACCGCGTGCCGGTGCTCGAATGGCTGATGTGGCAGATGGGCGGCTTCGGACCCATGCCGGGCCAGGTGCACCATTTTCGGGCGGTCGAGGCGGAAAGCGATCGTCGCTACGGGCTCAAGCGCTATTCCGATGAAACCCGCCGCCTGTATCGCGTGCTCGACACCCGCCTGGGTCAGGTGGAGTTCGTCGCCGGCGCCTTGTCCGTGGCGGACTTCGCGATCCTCGGCTGGGCCTGGCGCCACGAGCGCCATCAGGTTTCCCTCGACGATTTCCCCAACGTGAAGCGCTGGTATGACACGCTGTTCGCCCGCCCGGGCGTGCAGCGCGGCTTCGAGGTGAAGCTCGACGACCTCGCCTGATCAGGGCAAACCATGAGCGAGTCGGGCATCAGCCCGATGCCGCTCGCGGGCATCATAACAATCAGCTAATACAGTTGGGTGAGACTGCCATCACCCGCATCCTTGCGCACACGGAGATCACGATGTCCACCGGCATGTACGAAGACGGCCTGCCCAAAACCGCCGCCAACTATGCGACGCTCACGCCGCTGTCGTTCATCGAGCGCGCCGCGTCGGTGTATCCGGCACGCCCTGCTGTCGTGCATGGCAATCTCAGACGCACCTGGGCCGAGACCTATGCGCGCACGCGCAGGCTCGCGTCGGCGCTTGTGGCGCGCGGCATTGGTCATGGAGATACCGTGGCCGCGATGCTGCCGAACACGCCCGAGATGGTCGAAGCGCATTTCGGCGTACCGATGTCGGGCGCCGTGCTCAACACGCTCAATACGCGCCTCGACGCCGCCACGCTCGGCTACATGCTCACGCATGGCGAAGCCAAGGCGGTGCTGGTGGACCGCGAGTTCTCGGACGTCATGCGCCGCGCGCTCGAAGACGTGCCGCAGAGCGTGCTGGTCATCGACATCGACGATCCGCAATACACCGGCCCCGGCGAGCGCATCGGCGAGATCGAATACGAGGCGCTGCTCGCGAGCGGCGATCCCGCATCCGAGTGGTCGCCGCCTTCGGACGAGTGGAATGCCATCTGCCTGAACTACACGTCGGGGACCACGGGCAATCCGAAGGGCGTCGTGTATCACCATCGCGGCGCGTACACCAATGCCGTCAGCAATATCCTCGAATGGGACATGCCGAAGCACGCCGTGTACTTGTGGACCCTGCCGATGTTCCATTGCAACGGCTGGTGCTTTCCGTGGACGGTCGCGGCGCGCGCGGGCGTGAACGTCTGCCTGCGACGCATCGACGCGAAAGGCGTGCTCGACCTGATCCGCAGCGAAGGCGTCACGCATTACTGCGGCGCGCCGATCGTGCAGAACCTGCTCGTCAACGCACCGGACGAATGGAAAGCCGGCATCAACCAGAAAGTGCATGCGATGGTTGCAGGCGCCGCGCCGCCTGCCGCGATGATCGAAGGCATGGAGCGCATGGGCTTCGAGTTGACGCATGTGTATGGCCTGACCGAAGTCTATGGCCCCGCCACGGTATGCGCGCAGCAAGCGGAATGGAGCGCGCTCGATGTTCACGAGCGCGCGCATCTCAATGCCCGGCAAGGCGTGCGCTATCACTTGCAGGACGCCGTGACCGTGCGCGATCCACACACGATGGAACAGGTGCCTGCTGACGGCGAGACCATCGGCGAGATCATGTTCCGCGGCAACATCGCCATGAAAGGCTATCTGAAGAACCCGGCCGCAACCGAAGAAGCGTTCCGGGGCGGCTGGTTCCATACCGGCGATCTCGCCGTCGCTTACCCGGACGGCTATGTGCGCATCAAGGACCGCAGCAAGGACATCATCATCTCGGGCGGCGAGAACATTTCGAGCATCGAGGTCGAGGACGTGTTGTACGGGCATCCGGCGGTGCTGGCGGTGGCCGTCGTTGCAAAGCCGGATACACGCTGGGGCGAAACGCCTTGCGCATTCGTGGAGCTCAAGGCAGGCGCGCAGGTCAGCGCAGAGGAATTGATCACGTATTGCAAGTCGAAGCTCGCGGGCTTCAAGGTGCCGCGTGCGATCGATTTCTGCGAGTTGCCGAAAACCTCGACCGGCAAGATCCAGAAGTTCGAACTGCGCAAGCGCGCGGGATCGGTTGCGGCACTCAATCTCTGAAGGAGCGGATGCATGAGCGAACTGGTGCGAATGGAACACGATGCGTATGGCGTCAAAGGAGTGGTCCGGCTGACGATGAACCGGCCGGAAGCCTTCAATGCACTGTCCGAAGCCATGCTCGACGCGCTCGAACACGCGTTGCGGGAAGTGGCGTCGTCAGAGGCGCGCGTGCTCGTGCTGGCCCGCGAAGGACGCGCGTTCTGCGCAGGGCATGACCTGAAGGAAATGCGTGCCGAGCCTTCGCGTGAGTACTATCACGCGCTTTTTGCACGCTGCTCGCGGATGATGCTCGCGATCCAGCAGATGCCGCAGCCGGTGATCGCGCGCGTGCACGGCATTGCGACGGCGGCGGGCTGCCAGTTGGTCGCGATGTGCGATCTGGCGGTGGCGTCGAGCGATGCGCGTTTTGCCGTATCGGGCGTGAATCTCGGGCTGTTCTGCGCAACGCCGAGCGTGCCGCTGTCGCGCAACCTGTCGCGCAAGGCGGCGTTCGAAATGCTGGTGACCGGCGAATTCATCGATGCCGCCACGGCGCGGGAACGCGGGCTGGTGAACCGCGTCGCTCCGCCGGGCGAGCTTGATGATGCAGTCGGCAAGCTTGCAGCGAGCATTGCCGCCAAGCCGCGTGAAGCGGTTGCGGCCGGCAAGGGTCTGTTTTACCGGCAGCTTGAAAGCGGCATCGAGGACGCGTATGCGCTGGCGTCGGAGACGATGGCGTGCAACATGATGGAAGACGTTACGCTCGAAGGTACGCAGGCTTTCATTGAAAAGCGGCCGCCGCGCTGGGAGTGACTGTCAGCTTCCCGGCATGCTCTGGGTGAACTGGAGGAGGATGAACTCGGCGGGCCGCACGGCAGCCAGGCCGACTTTCATGATCATCTTGCCCTGCGCGATGTCGGCGTCCAGCATCGTCACCTCCTTGCCGATCTGTACGAAGTAGGCTTCATCCTCCGACGTGCCGGCCAGTGCGCCTTGTTTCCACAATCCGTGCAGATAACTGACGGCTGCCGAGCGGACCTTCTCCCAGGTCAGAGGCGTATTCGGCTCGAACAGCATCTGCTCCATTGCACTCCCCAAGTCGCGCTCGACGCTGCTGAACAGCCTGCGTACGGCCACGTAGCGCCAGGCGTCCGTATCGTCGAGCGTACGCGCGCCCCACACTACGGGCGTCTCGTCGCCGAACGAACGGATCATGTTGATGGCCTTTCCCTGGTTGTACAGCCCCTGGATGTCGTCCGAGACTTTGAACTTCGGCGTGTAACCCCGAGGCAGAGGGAGGTTGGACGGCGACTTCCAGACTCCTCGGGTAGCGTCGTTCCGGCAATAGAGACCGGCAACCAACGCGCTCGCTGGAATATCGCTCGTCGTCCAGCTTGCGCGCAGATAAGGGTAGTACATCGCGGCGTGGGACGTGGCTGCATAGCCGGCGTCAAACCCTGCCGCAGTGATCTCCTCATATGGCCCGTCAAGGATAATGAAGAGAGTGGAATCGACATCGAGGATGCTTTGAATATTCGACGTGAGGTCATTGGCGGTTGCAACGACCAGGCTGATTCTCCCTTGCAGCGTTTTTACACCCTCCAGCAGATGCCTGAAGTTGATTGCATAACAAGGGCCGCCGCCGCATTCAAAATAGCCACGAAGCGCCCACGTTTTCTGATCGCCGGTCTTGACGTTTCCGCCATGGTAGTTGACGACATCGAACCAGTTATCGAATCGAACCGGTTCATTCGAGAAATCGTCTCCCATGCAGAACAACGGTACGGAGGATGAAAGGCGGGTTACGCTGACTGCTGGTGATGCACTCTCAGACACATAGATGCCGGGATAAGTTGTCGTCTCATTCATCTTTCATTTTCCACATCGGTTAATGGCGTGCGTCATGCGTGCCAAGAGAGGTCATTCCGTCTACGCGCCCGCCCGCAAGCAATGAACAGCCGGTTTGTAGACAGGCCTCAAGCGCTTTGCACGTTCTGCGTAACCTCAAGGATGATGAATTCCGCAGGCCGTGTCGCTGCCATGCCGACACGGATGATCATCTTTCCCTGCTCGATATCGTCCTGCGACATCGTGACGTTCTTGCCGATCTGCACGAAAAACGCTTCTTCCTCGGAGATGCCCGTCAAACCACCCTGCTGCCAGAGGCCGCGGAGATAGCTGGTGACAGCCGATCTCACCTTCTCCCAGGTGTTCGGCATATTGGGTTCGAACATCAGGGCGTTCATCGCAGCTCGAATATCGCGCTCGGCACTGATGAACAGACGCCGTACCGGTACATATCGCCATTCGTCGGTCTCATCCAGCGTACGTGCGCCCCAGACGACCGGGTTCTGATCATGAAATGTACGAATCATGTTGATCGCCGGCGCCGACATGTACCGCCCCTGGAGATCATCGGATACTTTGTACTTCGGTGTGAAACCTGCGGGCAATGGCATATTGGCGGGCGCTTTCCATACTCCGCGGTTCTTATCATTCTTGCAGTAAAGCGCTGCCATGACCGCACTTGGCGCTATGTCAGCCTTGGTCCACTTCGCTCTGATCCAGGGATAGTAGACGGCCGCCAGTGCATTCTTGCCATAGCGCGTCGGGCGGTCTGCGGTGGTGAGTTCGTCCTTGGGTCCATCCAGGATCAGAAAAATTCCATCGTCTGACTTCAGATCCTTGAATTCAGGGGGAATGTCGAAACTGTTCTCGACGATCAGATTGACTGTTGAGGACAGTTTGCCAGCCTCCCTTTCGAGGTAGTCGTGTGAGACGGCATAACAAGGCCCGCCGCCTGCATCGAAGTAAGCCCGAAGTCCCGCTGTTGCGGCATCTTCGAGATCCAGACCGGTTCCGAGATAATTGACGACATCGAGCCAGCATTCGAACCTTACCGCAGTGCCGGAAAACTCATAGTGCATGCTGAACAGCGGAACCGTGGTCGAAGCGGTCCCGACCGATAACGCTGGAGATTGATCTTCCGTTACATAGACACCGGGAAAGCTTGTAGTCACAGCCATGAACCCTCTCCTGTTCGGGATATTCAGGCTCGGTGTGGCACGCCGAACCTTGACGGCACCGCCTGCGACATCTCGTTCTTTGACGTAGAAGATGAAACAGGTCTCGACGCGAGAAGGGCCTCACCGAGAGCAAGTTCATGCTTGCAGTGCGGAGCCTCGCACGCCAACTTCGTCACCAGAAGCGCAATGCTTCACGCGCCTGGCGAGCCGGAGTTCGCCTGACGCCCATAGTGAAGTCGGGAAGTTATATGCCTTTAGCCTGCATCAGAATATGACTTTATTGATGCAGAGCATTGAGTGCGAAGTCATCAAACAGGAAGCGATAACCCGAGCCGATAGTTTTCAATCGGGCGAGGCATCGCTGGCAACCGGAATTGTTTCGTGCGCGTTCGTTTCGTGAGGAGTCGCTTCCAGCGGTGAAGCACAGACGACGATACGCATCGTCATGTCTATTCCACTTTTTCTACCGGATGCTTCTCGAGCCACGCATTCTCGTCATCACTATACAAGCGCGAACGCGTCAGAAACCGCAATCCGGAGGGCCTTTCCAGCGAGAACATCCCGCCATTCCCCGGCACCGCATCGATGATGAGTTGCGTATGCTGCCAGTACTCATACTGCGATTCGGTCATGTAGAACGGCACGCCGCCGATCGCGCCGAGCTTCACGTCCGATCCGCCGACCATGAACTCGTTCACCGGAAAGCACATAGGCGCACTGCCGTCGCAGCAGCCGCCGGATTGATGAAACAATACGTCGCCATGTTCGGCCTTGAGCTTCTCGATCAGTTCTTGGGCGGCCGCTGTCGCCGTCACGCGCTGCACGTCCTGTTCGCTCATGATGTCCCCGTCCTTGAAAACGGCCGCCGCCGGAATCGACGGCGGCCTCACAGACTGCCGGAAAGGCTTTAGAAGAAGCCGAGCGGCTTGTCGCTATAACTGACGAGCATGTTCTTCGTCTGTTGATAGTGATCGAGCATCATCTTGTGATTCTCCCGCCCGATGCCCGACTGCTTGTAACCGCCGAACGCCGCATGCGCCGGATAGGCGTGATAGCAATTGGTCCACACGCGTCCCGCCTGAATCGCGCGGCCGAAGCGATAGGCCCGCGTACCGTCGCGCGTCCATACACCGGCGCCCAGTCCATAGAGCGTGTCGTTGGCGATCTCGAGCGCCTCTTCCTCGGTCTTGAAAGTCGTCACGGACAACACCGGTCCGAAGATCTCTTCCTGGAAGATGCGCATCTTGTTATGGCCTTTGAAGACGGTCGGCTTGATGTAGTAGCCGTTCTTCAGCTCGCCGTCGAAGCTTCTGCGCTCGCCGCCGGAGAGGCACTCGGCGCCTTCCTGCTTGCCGAGATCGATATACGAAAGAATCTTCTCCAATTGCTCCTGCGAAGCCTGCGCGCCGATCATCGTTTTAGTGTCGAGCGGATGGCCTTGCGAGATCGCCTCGACACGCTTCAGCGCGCGTTCCATGAAGCGCTCATAGACCGATTCCTGAATCAGCGCGCGCGACGGACACGTACACACCTCGCCCTGATTCAGCGCGAACATCGTGAAGCCTTCGAGCGCCTTGTCGAAGAAGCTGTCGTCGGCGTTCAGCACGTCCTCGAAGAAGATGTTCGGGCTCTTGCCGCCCAGCTCCAGCGTGACCGGAATCAGGTTCTGGCTGGCGTACTGCATGATGAGACGGCCCGTCGTGGTCTCGCCGGTGAAGGCGATCTTCGCAATGCGCTTGTTCGATGCGAGCGGCTTGCCGGCCTCCAGACCGAAGCCGTTGACCACATTGAGAACGCCCGGCGGCAGCAGGTCGTGGATGGTTTCCATCAGCACGAGGATGGAAGCCGGCGTCTGCTCGGCGGGCTTGAGCACCACGCAATTGCCCGCGGCCAGTGCCGGCGCGAGCTTCCAGATCGCCATCAGGATCGGGAAGTTCCACGGAATGATCTGTCCGACAACGCCCAGCGGCTCATGAAAGTGATACGCGACGGTATCGTGATCGATCTCCGAAATGCCGCCTTCCTGCGCGCGCGCCGCCGCCGCGAAGTAACGCAGATGGTCGATGGCCAGCGGAATGTCGGCGGCCATGGTCTCGCGCAGCGGCTTGCCGTTGTCGATGGATTCCGCCACCGCGAGGCGCTGCAGGTTCTGCTCCATGCGTTCCGCGATCTTCAGCAGCACGTTCGAGCGGTCGGTGACCGACGTCCTGCCCCAAGCCACCTTGGCGGCGTGCGCCGCGTCCAGCGCGGCTTCGATGTCGGCCTCGCGCGAGCGCGGGATCGACGTGAAGGGCTCGCCCGTGATCGGCGAGATGTTGTCGAAGTACTCGCCACCCGCGGGCGCAACCCACTTGCCGCCGATGAAGTTGCCGTATTGCTTCTTGTACGGGTACTCCGTGCTCAGGAACTGCATCTCCGCGTGATTCATTCTGTGTGCTCCTCGCATGTCGACGTGAACGGGCCGGCACAGCCGTTGACCGGCGCCGGTCGCTCTGGTTTGCGAGTTCCATGCCATGAGCGCGCTGCACGCATCGCGGGTTCGCCGACCACGCCGGCATGCGGCTCAGCGCGATGTGCTCAGGGTTTGTACGGGGCGATCCTGTGCTGTTCACATTCAGAACACCTGCGCCCGGCTGTAGCGATGCGCCACACCGGCAAGTGCCTTGCGCTGAGGGCAAACGCTTATGGCACGAGTGTTCATATTGCAAAGCCTTTCACAGTTGTCTATGTTCATGCCCAGCCGTGGCAAAGCGCCGCATGCATATGTGCTTTCGCAGCATGTTTGCGGCGCGAAATGGCCTTGCAGACGCAGGATGCAAACCGCATCGCGCGCCTGCATGAACCACGGCGGGCTGCTGCACCGGTGACCCCGGCGTCTGCACCTCAGTAACGATGCGCGCGCACGTGCTTGCATGACGCGCCACGGAGACCACCATGAACAGCACAATCAATCAAGGGGCCGCCCACGGCCCGACAACTTTCTTCTCCAAGGAGGCGACCATCGCCCGGCCCGGATTCTCGCGCTGGATGGTGCCGCCTGCCGCCCTCGCTGTTCACTTGTGCATCGGTCAGGCCTATGCATTCTCGGTGTTCAACGCCCCGCTCACGAAGATCATCGGCATCACCAAGTCCGCGCCGGATGACTGGACGCTGACGACGCTCGGCTGGATCTTCTCGCTCGCCATCGTGTTTCTCGGCCTCTCGGCGGCCTTTGCCGGCAAGTGGCTCGAAAAGGTCGGCCCGCGCCGCACCATGTTCACGGCGGCCTGCTGCTTCGGCGGCGGTTTCCTCGTCTCGGCGCTCGGCGTCTATCTGCATCAGATCGTGCTGCTGTATCTCGGCTATGGCGTGATTGGCGGCATCGGACTGGGGCTCGGTTATGTGTCGCCGGTCTCGACCCTGATCCGCTGGTTCCCGGACCGCCGCGGCATGGCCACGGGCATGGCGATCATGGGCTTCGGCGGCGGCGCGATGATCGCAGCGCCCGGCTCCGTCGCGCTGATGAACTACTTCAAGAGCGCGACCAGCGCGGGCGTGGCGGAAACCTTCCTCGTGCTCGGCGTGCTCTATTTCATCTCGATGACGATCGGCGCGCTCGCCATCCGCATTCCGCCGGCGGACTGGAAACCGGCCGGCTGGACGCCGCCCGTCACCGCCAGCAAGATGATCACGAAGAACCACGTGCATATCGACCAGGCGCTCAAGACGCCGCAGTTCTATCTTCTGTGGCTCGTGCTGTTCCTGAACGTCACGGCGGGTATCGGCGTGCTCGGCCAGGCTTCGGTGATGATCCAGGAAAGCTTCAAGACCTCGATCACCGCAGGTGCGGCGGCCGGCTTCGTCGGGCTGCTCTCGCTGTTCAACATGGGCGGGCGCTTCGTGTGGGCGTCGGCGTCCGACTGGATCGGCCGCAAGAACACGTACTTCGTGTTCTTCGTGCTGGGCGCCGTGCTGTACTTCCTCGTGCCGCAGTTCGCGACCGCCGGCAACATCGCGCTGTTCGTGCTGGCCTACGGCATCATCCTGTCGATGTACGGCGGCGGCTTCGCGACCGTCCCCGCCTATCTCGCGGACATGTTCGGCACGGCGTTCGTCGGCGGCATTCATGGACGTTTGCTCACTGCGTGGGCGGCGGCGGGCATCGCGGGTCCGGTGCTGGTCAACTATGTGCGCGCCTATCAGGTCGCCCACGGCGTCACCGGCGCGGATGCCTACACGATGACGCTGCACATCATGGCTGTCCTGCTCGTGATCGGTTTCGTCTGCAACCTGCTCGTGACGCGCGTGCACGAGAAGCATCACATGAACACGTCGGCGCAGACCGCGAGCTGAGACTGAAGAAAGGAGATTCGCAATGAATTCGCGTAACGATATCCAGCAAGGCGGTTCGTCGAACAAGGGACTGCTGGTGCTGTTCTGGGCTTATGTGCTGATCCCGCTTGCATGGGGCGTGACGAATACCCTGACGCAGGCCGTCAAGCTGTTTCACTAAGACGCCGGAAGCATTTGAATGACGCGCCGGGCGATGGGCTTTCGAGCCGATCGCCCGGCGCGTTTGTTTTTGCGGCTTGTGCGGGACTATCTCTCGACCCGTCTTGCGCCGCCTGCGCAAAGGCGGTATTCAGATAACGAAGAAGCTTGGCACAAGCAAACTGAAAGACTTAGTGGCCGTGTTCCTCCACCCGATTCAGGCTGCGCCGCGCCAGCGCACTCATGAACAGCGTGCTGCCGACCAGTCCCGTCAGATACACGCTTGCCATCATCCAGTCCATTCCACTCACGGTTCTTCTCCTTCGAATTGATCCGCAGCCAAGGCGCCGCGGGCATGATTCACGCAGTTGCAAACGCGTTCTGCCTGATTACGGCCGCGGCGCGCAAAGGTTTAGCAGCGTGCGGATTAAGCGACGTAGCCTGCGCGTTGCATGAGAATGGCCTCAAGGCCTTCACAAAAAAACGACCGGCCGTATGATTCGCAAACGCTTGCCGCCAAGTGCTGGAAAAGACAGGAAAAACTGGCGCGCAGGAACCTCCCCACACATACAAAGGTTCACCATGAAACCCATCAGCCGCCGTAATTTCATGATTGCCGGCGCAGGCGCATTGCCCGCGCTGTGGCTCACGCGCGTCCGGGCCGATGCCGCCCATCTGAGCGAATCCGACCCGGCCGCGGTGGCCGTTGGCTACACCGAAAACGCCGCGAAGGTCGACAAGAAGAAGTACGCGAACTACGCGGCCGAGCAGACGTGCGCCAACTGCTCGCTGTTCCAGGGCAAAGCGACGGATGCATGGGGCGGCTGCACGTTGTTCGGCGACAAGCTCGTGGCCGGACGCGGCTGGTGCTCGTCCTGGACCAACATGTGACGCTCGGCGCAACGCGCCCCTGTGCGGTTACTTGACCACGTGCCCGTCGCGCGTGACGTTCATGGCGGTGGCCGCGACGTAGGTGGCCGTGACGCGGTCGCCGACCTTGATCTTGTCGAGCGGCATGTCGGGCGCCACCTGCACCGTGACCGTGTGCTTCGGACCGGCCAGCGTGACCTCACGCGCGGCCGCATCGATCTTCTGCACCACCGCCACCACCTGCACGCCGTGTTTCTTCACGACGACACCGCCTGAAGCCGGCGAGGTTTCGTCGGCGATCACGCGCGACTCGGCGGCCTTCGGATCCACCGGATCGGCCGAAATCAACAGCGCGCCACGATAGGACACGTGGACCTCGTCGCCGGCCTTGAGCTTCTTCACGTCCGCGACGGCGGGATCCACCTCGATGACCACGACGCGTCCCTTCGGACCCTTCACCTCGACGCTGCTCGTATCAGCGTGAACCTTCACGACGGTTGCCTTCATGTCGAGCGTGTGAGCTTGCGGCTCGGCTTGCGCGGCGACGTCGGCGGCAGCCTGCGTATTCGCTTGCGCGGTGGACAGGACCATCAGCGCCGAGCCGGCCGTAGCGGTCACGGAAAGGATTCGAATCAGACGGGAAATGAGCTGCATGAGTTGCTCCAGACGGGAATAGAAGACCTTGCGGCCGCTTAAAGAAGTTCATCTATCAACTTCCTTTCAGCCAATCATTCTTATGCCCTTCGCAATGACGATCAATAGCAAATTGCTTAGTCTTTAAGCAGGTTTGAGACATTTCGAAATAACTTCTTTTCTTGTCTTTAAGCAACTTAACGTGAGCCTTTTAAGTTTCGTCAAGCAAAGCGCTAAAGGGAAACCCTTAGCCACGCCTTGAGCGTAATCTCGTTGTCATCCGTCATGACCAAGGGAGAGGCAATGAACGAAATCATCGATGCAGTGAAAGACAGGATCCCAAAGGAGTATGCGTACGACATCGCCCGGGATATTCAGATCGACGAGTTGACGATGATGCGCGCACGCGTCGGCATGGATGCCATTGCGCTGAACGTGCCTGACGTGAAGGCGTTCATCGCGGCGCTCGAAGCCTGCGGCGAAGTGCGCGGCATCACGAGGAACGAACATGCGATCAGCGTTCAGACCGGCGTGTTCACGAATCAGTATCTGAACGGCTATCGGCAGATGAGCGTATCGGCCGAAGCGGGTCTGGTTCTCAATCCCGGCGGTCTCGATCTGCGGATCTTCTTCCGTCACTGGAAGCACTTCTTTTTCCTGCGCGACGAAAAGCCGAACCGTACGCTCGAGTCCATCCAGATCTTCGACGATGCCGGAAAGGCAGTGCACAAGATCTATGCGACGCAGGATACGAACATGCAGGCGTTCAAGGCACTCGTGGAGCGGCATCGATGCGCAGACGAGAGCGTCACGGCGCGCGTTGAACCGGTCTCTCCTCGCGCCATGCCGCATAGCCTTCCCAGCGCGTCCAATGAATCGATCAGCGAAGAATGGCGTGCGATGACCGATCCGCACGACTTCTATCTCCTGATGCGCAAGCACGGCAAGAGCCGTCAGGAACTCTATCGCTGCGTAGAGCCCGACCTCGCGCGCGAAGTCGCCGCCGATTCGCTGATGGAAGTGTTCACGGAATCGAAGCTGCGTGACGTGAGCCTCGCGATCTTCGTCAGCAATGCGGGCTGCGTGCAGATATCGACGGGCAAGGTCGAGAAGCTGATGAAGGACGCTCAGTACCTCAACGTCATGAACAAGCAATATCGTCTGCACGTGGAGCATGCGCAGATAGAACGCTGCTGGATCGTGAGCAAGCCGTCCGATTGCGGCTATGTCACGAGCTTCGAAGCATTCGCCAAGGACGGCCAGCTGATCCTGCAAATCTACGGACAGCGTGCCGAACATGAGCCGGAACAGCCCGGCTGGCGCGTGATCCTGGCGGGCTGCATGTCGCTGTGATGCAGCGGGCCGCAGCGGCGTGTGCGGCCCGTTTCGATCAGCACTCGCGCGACAGGCCGTACAACCCCTGCAACACCGCCGCGCGCGCCTGTCCGAGAATCTGGCCGCGCCAGACATCGTCATCGATATAAAAGGCCGCGCGGATCTGCTGGCGGATCGCGTGCTTCACGGCATCGGGTGCATCGGCATGCTGCCTCACCCATTGGTCCGCGCGCAGCATGTCGAGCATCTCGGTGAGCGGCACCGTGCCGTATTCCACCGCGATCGACGCATTGGCCGAACGCGGACACGTCTGCCGCAAGGTATCGAGCAGCGGTCCGGCAATATCCGCCGCAATCGAGGTGCCGTCCGCGGGGCTCGTCACGTCCGCGCCCCACCAGCGACGCGCGCGCGGCACATCGCCCACGCAGATCTTCGCGCCGAAACCGCTCGGCCCGAGTCCCGTATGGAAGTCGATCCAGCCGATCGATGCGCAGCCCTCGCCGTACTCCGTCAGCAGTTCGCGCATCGTGCGCGTGCTCCATGCAGTTTCCGCACCGCCATAGAACAGGCCTTGCGGATGCGTGTATTGGCCCGTCGTCACTGCCTGCTGATACGCCCACTCACCGCGCTCTTCGATATAGCCACGAATGGCCTGAACGTTGGCTTCGTCGGGCGGCCAGTTGGCCGGGATCAGCAGTTCGTGCAGTTCCGCATAGCCCGGGTTCTGCGGCAAGGGCGCTGCGAAGTCGATGCTGTTGCGGTTCAGATCGACATTGCCTTCCGTCGTGCGGCTCAGGAAGGAAAAGCCATAGGGATTGATCGCATGCACGAGCAGCAACGCGACATCGAGTTGCTTCATCAGCGCGGCCAGTCCGTCGTCGCGCATCAATGCGATCTGCGCGCCCGAGCCGCAGAAGCCCTCCACGCCATGCGTCGCCGAGGTCAGCACCAGCATGCGCCGCGCCGTGCGCGGCCCGATGCGCACGACATCCGTCGCCAGCAGCTCGCCTTCAAGTCCGGCGACGCCCTCCAGCACGCGCGTATCCACGGTCAGCCGGCGTTCGGCGGCGGAGTCGAGGAAACGCTGACGCGCCTCGCGATAGGTCGATGAAAACATGTGCGCTCTCCTGGTCAGGCACGTGCGAGAAACGCCTGCACGAGCCGCACCCAGTAGGTGGCGCCAAGCGGCAGCAGTTCGTCGTTGAAGTCGTAGCTGCTGTTGTGCAGCATGCAGGGACCGATGCCGTGCCCATGTTCGCGATGCGCGCCGACGCCGTTGCCGATGTACGCATAACAACCGGGCCGCTCCAGCAGCATGTATGAAAAATCCTCGGCGCCCATGGTGGGATCGACGTTCGGATTCACTTTCTCCGCCCCGACGATGTCGCGCATCACGCCCAGCGCAAACTGCGTTTCGGCTTCGGTGTTGACGGTCGGCGGATAGTTGCGCAGGAAACTGACTTCCGCCTTGCAGCGATACGCCGCCGCCGTCGCGCTGACGATCTCCTTCATGCGCGTCTCGATCAGGTCGAGCACCTCGGTCGAGAACGTGCGCACCGTGCCGGCGAGTGTCGCGGTAGTGGGTATTGCGTTGATCGCATGACCCGCCTGCATGCGCGTTATCGAGAGCACGGCGGCATCGACCGGGCGCTTGTTGCGCGTCACGATGCTCTGCAAGCCCGTGCCGATCTGTAAGGCAGTGAACACCGGATCGACGCCATCGTGCGGTATCGCGGCATGCGCGCCGACGCCCTCGATGCGAATCTCGAACTCGTTGCTCGACGCCTGCGTCGCGCCCACACGCGCGCCGAATTCACCGGCAGGCATGCCGGGCCAGTTGTGCAGCGCGAACACGCCATCGACCGGGAAGCGCTCGAACAGACCATCCTCGATCATTGCCTTCGCACCGCCGCCGCCTTCTTCCGCGGGCTGGAAGATGAAGACGACCGTGCCGTCGAAGTCCCGATGCTTCGCCAGATATTGCGCGGCGCCGAGCAGCATGGCGGTGTGGCCATCGTGACCGCACGCATGCATCTTGTTCTCGTGACGCGACGCATGCGCGAAGGTGTTCAGTTCGGGGATGGGCAGCGCGTCCATGTCGGCGCGCAAGCCGATGGCGCGCTTGCCGCTGCCCTTCCTCAACACGCCGACCACGCCCGTCTTGCCCAGCCCGCGCGTCACTTCGATATCCCAGCTTTCGAGCGTGTGCGCCACGAGTTCGGCGGTGCGGGCCTCTTCGTAGCAGAGTTCGGGATGCGCGTGGATATCGCGGCGAATGGATTGAATCGTGGCGCGGCTTGCGGCGATCTCGGGAATGATCGACATGCGTTCCTCTTCAGTGATGGTTGGACGTGCGAGCTTGCCCGAGCATTGTCAGTGGCCGCAATTCACAGGGAAAGCTGATATTTCTTGTCCGTCACTTAAGCAAAGCTTGGGTGTCACGTCCCGTTCGCGAGCGGCATTGCGCCATGCGACCGCAACCGGATGCGTTCCTGCACGACGCTCATCACCGCATGCCGGTCGTGGATCTTGCGCTCCAGCATGCCGACGACACGGCGCGGCGTATGCCGTGCAAGCGGCATCACGCGCAAGGCCGGGTCGCTTGCCCACGAGCCGTATTCGAGCAGCGGCACCACTGACACGCCCGCGTCCTGCCGCACGAGTTCCACGATCACTTCCAGCGAATTCAGTTCGAGGAACTCGTTCACCACGAGGCGGTTGTGCCTGAGCGCCCGCTCGATCAACACGCCGGTGCGCTGTGCGCGGTCGAAGCGCAGGAACGGCCGGCTGGCCAGCATCTCGGCCGCACTCGAGGCCGCGCCGCCCGGCGAGCCGATCACGACCAGCGGTTCCGAATAGAGCGGCGTCCAGTTGAGACTGGCCGGCGTCTTGCCCGCCATCTCGACGATCACCGCCGCATCGATCTCGCCGGCCTCCACTTGCGGCGCGAGCGCGAGCGCCTTGCCGGTGAAGAGACGCACATCGAGCTTCGGGTATTGACCTTTCAATTCCGTAACGACCGATGCCAGCGCGCCCATGGCCGAATCAACCGCGCCGATGGACACGGAGCCGGCGATCTCGTCATCGAGACCGGTGTGCCGCATGCTGTCGTACAGCGCGACGATGCGCTCCGCCTGCGGCAACACCTGCTTGCCGATGCTCGTCAGGCGGTTAGTCCGCCCCACGCGATCGAACAGCGGCCGTTTGAGATCGTCTTCGAGCGACTGCATCTGCATGCTCACGGCGGCTTGTGTGAGCGCAACCTTTTCGGCGGCGGCAGCGAAGGAGCCGTAGCGCGCGACGGCAATGAAGGTGCGCAGAAAGCGGATGTTGCTCATCGTGGCTAGGGACAAACCCGATCGTTCAATCAGGTTTCCTTGAGTGTCAGTTCAGAAATTCTATATTTTCTTATTTCAGCCAGGCGTAATGTTTGAGGGTTGCAGCGGCCTGCTCGCCTACCCGGTGCAGGCCGGATACACGGCTGTCGTCGGCCAATAAAGTCTGGCATTTGATCAATCGCCCCACGCCCACGGAGTGCATTCGATGAGCACCGTACTTCCTGCAGCCCACGCGGCCGAACAGAACGCCGCGCTCAACCTGTCCGGCCGACGAGCAATCGTCGTGTCGACCATCGGCAACGCGCTCGAATGGTTCGACTTCATGGTCTACGGCTTCTTCGCCGTCATCATCTCGAAGCTCTACTTCCCCGCCACCAGTCCCACCATCTCGCTCCTTGCAACCTGGGCCACCTTCGGCGTCGGCTTCCTGACGCGGCCGCTCGGCGGCATCGTGCTGGGCGCGGTGGCGGACCGCGTCGGACGCAAGTCGGCGCTCACGCTCACCATCTCGCTGATGGCGGTCGGCATTGCGATCATCGCGTTCGCGCCGACGTATGCGGCCATCGGCATCGCCGCGCCCTTGCTGATGTTGCTGGGCCGGCTGATCCAGGGCTTCTCGGCGGGCGGCGAAGTGGGCTGCGCGACGGCCTTTCTCGTCGAATACGCACCCGCCGACAAGCGCGGCTACTTCGGCAGTTTCCAGATGGTCGCGCAGGCGGCCGCGAGTCTCGCCGGCTCGTTCTTCGGCGCGGTGCTGACACGCACGCTGAGCCCCGAGCATCTCAATAGCTGGGGCTGGCGCGTGCCGTTCGTGGTCGGTCTGCTGATCGTGCCGGTGGGTTTGTATCTGCGTTCGAAGCTCGATGAATCGCCCGTGTTCGTCGAGAAGGCGCAGAAGAACGAACTGAGCTCAAGCCCCATCCGCGACACGGCCACCAAGCACTGGACCTCCGTGCTCGCGGGCTTTGGCCTGACGGTGTTCGGCACCATCGGCACGTATATCTTCCTGCTCTATCTGCCGACCCACGCCACCCGCGTGCTGCACATGGCGCTCACCGACGGCCTCATCAGCTCGACCATCGGCGCGCTCGTGTATCTCGTGTGCTGCCCGTTCTTCGGGCGCCTGTCGGACCGTATCGGCCGCAAGAAGCTGATGCTGACCGCGCTGGCGCTGTCGCTGCTCACCGCGTATCCGATCTTCGCGGTACTGACCGCGCATCCGAGCCTGCCGATGCTGATCGTCTGCCAGGCGCTGCTGATGACCTACCTCGGCATCTTCCAGGGCTGCTATCCGGCGTTCATCTCGGAGCTGCTGCCCTCGAGCGTGCGGTCGACCGGCATCTCGGTGAGCTATAACGTCGCGGTGATGATCTTCGGCGGCTTTGCACCGGCCATCGTGCAATGGCTCACGATGAGCACCGGCGACCCGCTTTCGATCTGCTACTACGTGATCTTCGGCAGCGCGGTGGCACTGTTGACGATCATTCCGCTGCGCGACCGTTATAGCGAAGCGTTGCGGTAAGTTCGCTGCATCGAGTTGGCAAAGGAAGGAGAATGGCCCGGCCAGCCCGAAAGAGTGGCGCACTTAAGTCTGACTTAAGAATGCGCCTTTAGCCTGAAGCCTGACCGATCCACCCCTCCTTCCGGCCGCGCAAGCGGCCTTTTTTTTGGACTGACGCCATGCAGATGACTGTGCGCCTGTTCCTCGTCCTCGTGGCGCTCGTTGCGTTCACGACGGTCGGCGTCTATCTCTTCTATCTTTTCGTTCGCGCCGTGTTCCCGCACTGAAGCTCGACGCCGGGCATGCTTCGTGCGCCTGCGCAAGACCGGCCGCGCGCGCAAGCTTGCAGTCGAGAAAGTTTCGCGTCCGCTGCCTATACTGGCTTGAGTTGGCTAGAGCGTCATCACACGCGTCCCTGCGGCACATGAAGTCCTGCGCGCCCTGCGCAGACTCTTCCCCGGCTGCCCGCTCTCCGCCTGACGCGCGCCGTCACGCTCTCGCTCCATCTTCGCTCTCTCACGCCTGGCCGCCTGCCCGGGCGGTCTTTGCCATGCAGTGCAGCTTCCACGCGCTATCCCTGGAGAATGCCCGATGCCACAACGCCCTGTCCCCCAATCCAAAACCATTCACGCAGACACGCCCAGTTCCGCCCGCACTGAAGCACTGGCCCCGGTCCGGACGCCGGCTGCGCCCGCCAGCGTCACGTTCAACGTGAATGGCCGCAGTCATACGCTTTCGCTCGATCCGCGCACGACATTGCTCGATGCCTTGCGCGAGCATCTGCATCTGACCGGCACGAAGAAAGGCTGCGACCACGGCCAGTGCGGCGCGTGCACCGTGCATGTCAACGGACGCCGCGTGAACTCATGCCTGTGCTTCGCGGCCGCATGCGATGGCGATACCGTCACGACCATCGAAGGCATCGGCGAAGTGGAGGCACTGCATCCGCTGCAGGCCGCGTTCGTCGAATGCGATGGCTATCAGTGCGGCTACTGTACGGCGGGCCAGTTGATGTCGGCGGTCGCGCTGCTCGACGAACCCATCGGCCCGAACGACGAAGACGTGCGCGAAGCGATGAGCGGCAACCTGTGCCGCTGCGGCGCCTATCAGAACATCGTCATGGCGATCCAGTCGGTGCGCGCCGGCAAGACGCCGGCCAAATAAGGAGAGCATCATGGAAACGTTCCAGCTCTCCCGCGCGCGCGACATGCGCGACGCGATCAATGGCGGCGCGCTCGCGCATACGGCCCAGCAAGGCGCCGAAGTGCGCTTTCTCGCAGGCGGCACGACGCTGCTCGACCTGATGAAGCTCAACGTCGAACGGCCGATGCGCGTCATCGACATCAGCCGCCTGCCGCTCGATGCCATCGAGGCAACGGACGATGGCGGCGTGCGCATCGGCGCGACCGCGCGCAATTCGGACCTCGCGCATCACGCGCTGATCCGCGAACGCTATGCGGTGCTGTCGCAGGCGGTGCTCGCGGGCGCGTCGGTGCAGTTGCGCAACATGGCGACGACCGGCGGCAACATCATGCAACGCACGCGCTGCGTGTATTTCCGCGATACCGCCTCGCCCTGCAACAAGCGCGAACCGGGCAGCGGCTGTTCGGCCATTCAGGGCTTCAACCGGATGATGGCGATACTCGGCACGAGTGAAGCGTGCATCGCGAGCAATCCGTCGGACATGTGCGTCGCGTTGCAGGCGCTCGAAGCGACCATTCACGTGGAAGGCACGGGCGGCAAGCGCGCGATTCCCGTCGACGAGTTCTTCCTGACTCCGGGCACGACGCCCGATCGCGAGAACGTGCTCGACGCCGGCGATCTCATCACGCACGTCACCGTGCCGCCGCTGCCGCAAGGCGCGCGGTCGGCGTATCTGAAGCTGCGTGATCGCGCATCGTATGAGTTCGCGCTGGCGTCGGCGGGGATGGTGGTCGCGCTGAAGGACGGGCGCATCGAACATGCGCGCGTGGGTCTGGGCGGCGTCGGCACGAAGCCGTGGCGCTCGCGCGAAGCGGAGCAGGTGTTGCAGGGCGCAGCGCCCGACGAGGCGACTTTCCGCCGCGCCGCCGATGCCGCCCTTGCCGATGCCAGACCGCAAAGCGAGAACGGCTTCAAGGTGGAGCTCTCGAAGCGCTGCATCGTGCATACGCTCAAGCTCGTCACGCAAGCGTCCTGAACCCGACCAAGGAAACCTGACTATGTCCACCGCGCCCGACACCACGCCGTCCGTCATTGGACGGCCCCAGTCGCGCATCGACGGACCGCTGAAGGTCTGCGGCCGCGCGACTTACACCTCGGACGTCGATCTGCCCGGCATGCTGATTGCCGTGCCGGTCGGCGCCACCATTGCGAGCGGCAGGATCACGTCGCTCGAATTCGCCGCCGCGCAGGCCATGCCCGGCGTGCAACTGATTCTTCACCGCGGCAATATCGGCCGCTTCTATCGGCTCGCGGGCGGTTCGATCGAGACCGGCATGGTCGATGAAAACCGTCCGCCGTTCGAAGACGACGTCATTCGCTATTACGGGCAGTATGTGGCGCTCGTCGTGGCCGATACCTTCGAGGCCGCGAGCGCCGCAGCAGCAGCGGTCAAGGTTGGTTACGACAAGACGCCGCACGACGTCAGCGCCGCGCTCGATGACGGCGGCAAGCTCGACACGCACAGCGAACGCGGCGGCCCGGACATGGCGTTCGACAGCGCGCCGGTGAAGATCGACGAAACTTATGTCACGCCGGTCGAGACGCACAATCCGATTGAACTGCACGCCACCGTCGCGCACTGGGACGGCGACGGCTATACGTTCTACGAGACGAGCCAGGCTGTTTCGAATCATCAGGGCGCGCTGATGCAGATGCTGGGCCTGCCGAAGGAAAAGGTGCGGGTGATCTCGCGTTACCTCGGCTCGGGTTTCGGCGGCAAGCTGTGGATGTGGCCGCATTCGCTGCTCGCGGCGGCCGCGACGCGGCAGCTCGAACGGCCCGTCAAGCTCGTGCTGTCGCGCAAGATGATGTTCCAGAACGTCGGCCACCGGCCGACGACGCAACAGCGCGTCCGGCTGGGCGCGACGCAGGACGGCAAGCTCGTGTCCTTGCAGCATGACTTCGTGAATCACGCGGCACTCGCCGACGAGTACGCGGAAGATTGCGGCGAAGCCACGCCGTCGATGTACAGCGTGCCGAACCTGCGCGTCACGGGCGGCACGGTGAAGCGCAACGTCGGCTCGCCCACGTCGATGCGCGGACCCGGCGCGGTGCCGGGTTTGTATGCGCTCGAAAGCGCCATGGACGAACTGGCCGTCGCATTGAAGATCGATCCGGTCGAACTGAGATTGCGCAATGAGCCCAAGGTCGATGAAAGCAGCGGCCTGCCGTTTTCATCGCGACACTTCGTGGAATGCCTGACCACCGGCGCGGAGAAATTCGGTTGGAGCAAGCGCACGCCGGAAGTCGGCTCGATGAAGCGGGACGGCCTCACGCTCGGCTGGGGCCTGGGCGCATGCAGCTGGCCGGGCCTGCGCTTCTCGGCGGACGCGACCGTCGATCTGCGCGCCGACGGCACCGCGCGCATTGCGTGCGGCACGCAGGACATCGGCACCGGCACTTATACGATCCTCGCGCAGCTGGTCGCGGAACATACCGGCATCGCGCTCGGCAAGATCGAAGTCGGTCTCGGCGATACGGCGCTGCCGCTCGGGCCGGTGTCGGGTGGATCGGCGGCGACGGCTTCGGTGATTCCGGCGGTATCGGATGCGGTGCGCGGCGCGATTAAGACGCTCCTCACGCATGCCACGAAGACCGAAGGTTCGCCGTTCAACGGCGCGAAGCCCGAGGAACTCGCGATGACGGGCGGGCACGTGCATCGCAAGGATCAGCCGCCGGGTAGCGGCGTGCCGTACGCGCAGATTCTCGAGGCGGCGAAGCTGCATGCGGCGTCGGGCAGCGGCAGCGCGAAAGGCGGCTTCAACGATCCGCTCAAGAAGAAGTGGTCGATCCATTCCTATGGTGCGCACTTCGCTGAAGTGACGTGGGATCCTTTGACGGCGCGGCTGCGCGTGAGCCGTGTCGTGACCGTGATCGATGGCGGCAAGATCCTGAATCCGCGTGCGGGCCGTAACCAGATCGAGGGCGCGGTGGTGATGGGCGTGGGCATGGCGCTGTTCGAGCACACGGTGTACGACGAGCGCAGCGGCGCGCCGGTGAACAGCAGTCTCGCGGATTACGTGGTCGCGACGAACGCCGACACGCCGAAGATGGACGTCACCTTTCTCGATTATCCCGATACCGTTTTTAACGAACTCGGCGCAAGGGGTATCGCAGAGATCGGGCTGGCGGGCATCGCGGCGGCGATCACCGGCGCGGTGTATCACGCGACCGGCGTGCGCGTGAGGAAGCTGCCGGTGATGATTGAGGATTTGTTGGGGGGATAGGGCAAACCTGTCTGCCCGCGCTTGCAGTATTTTCGAGTCTTGGGGGGGGGGGGGGGGGGGGGGGGGGGGCCGGCCGGGTTTTTGTTGGTTGTGCGGGGGCGGGGGGTGGGGGGGACAGGGGGGGGGCGCGGGCCCCCC
>NZ_JARUXR010000003.1:987891-1311748 GCF_031451215.1 Caballeronia sp. LZ034LL | reverse complement strand
GTGTTTGTGGGGGGGGCCCCGCCCCCCCCGCCGGGCCGGGTTTGTATTTTTTGCGGTGTTTGGTTTTGTTTTTTTGGGCCCCCCCCCCCCCAAGACTCGTTTTTTTCAAATCGACGTTCCTGGCCTTGCATCACAAGTGGGAGTGCTCCCCGGCACACCCTCTCCCCCACCGCCCCGCTTCGATCCTCCCCCAAGACGCGCTACCATACACAACCAGCCCACCCCAAACCCCAGAGTCACAGCAATTCAGCCGGAGTGCCCATGAACGACATGATCCAACAACACGGTCTGCAGGTCGACGCAAGCCTGGCAAAGTTCGTCGATGAAGAAGCCATCCCCGGCACGGGTGTCGACAGCGCCGCCTTCTGGAAGGGTTTCGATGCGCTCGTTCACGACCTCGCCCCGAAGAACCGCGCGCTGCTCGCCGAGCGCGACCGCCTCCAGACCGAACTCGACAACTGGCATCGCAGCCATCCCGGCCCCGTGCAGGACCTGCGCGGCTATCGCAAGTTTCTCGAAGACGTCGGCTACATCGTGCCCGCGCCCGCACATGTGCAGGCCAGCACCGCGAACGTGGATCGCGAGATCGGCGAGCAGGCCGGGCCGCAGCTGGTCGTGCCGCTGTCGAACCTGCGCTATGCGCTGAACGCCGCCAACGCGCGCTGGGGCAGCCTGTACGACGCGCTCTACGGCACCGATGCCATCGACGACACCGACGGCGCCGAGCGAACCGCCCAGTTCAATTCGAAGCGCGGCGCGAAGGTCATCGCCTACGCACGCCGCTTTCTCGACGACAACGCACCCCTCGCGCACGGCTCGCATGCCGATGCCACGAAGTACAGCGTCGAACAGGGCGCGCTCGTCGTGACGTTGAAGGACGGCAGCAAGAGCGGCCTCGCCAACGCCGAACAGTTCGCGGGCCATCAGGGCGATGCCAAGGCGCCGCACGCCATCCTGCTCAAGCATAACGACCTGCACTTCGAGATCCAGATCGACGCGGACCATCCGATCGGCAAGACCGATGCCGCGCACGTCAAGGACGTGCTGATGGAAGCGGCGGTGAGCACGATCATCGACTGCGAGGATTCGGTCGCGGCCGTCGATGCCGCCGACAAGACCCAGCTCTATCGCAACTGGCTCGGCCTGATGCAGGGTCATCTCGCCGAACAGGTCACGAAGAACGGCAAGAGCTTCACGCGCAGCATGAATCCGGATCGCGAATACATCGCGCCGAATGGCTCGACGCTGAGCCTGCACGGACGTTCGCTGCTGTTCGTGCGCAACGTCGGCCATCTGATGACGAATCCCGCCGTGCTCGACCGCGACGGCAACGAGATTCCGGAAGGCATCCTCGACGGCGTGATGACCACGCTCGGCGCCATGCACGACCTCAAGAACAAGATGAACTCGCGCACGGGTTCCATCTATATCGTGAAGCCGAAGATGCACGGCCCCGCCGAAGTGGCCTTCGCCGACGAACTCTTCTCGCGCATCGAAGACCTGCTCGGCCTGCCGCGTCACACGATCAAGATGGGCATCATGGACGAGGAGCGCCGCACCAGCGTCAACCTGAAGGCGTGTATCGCCGCGGCGGGCGCGCGCGTCGCGTTCATCAACACGGGCTTCCTGGACCGCACCGGCGACGAGATGCATTCATCGATGGAAGCCGGCCCGATGATGCGCAAGGGCGACATGAAGTCGTCGAAGTGGATCAACGCGTACGAGCGCAACAATGTGCTCGTCGGCCTGAACACCGGGCTGCGTGGCCGCGCGCAGATCGGCAAGGGCATGTGGGCGATGCCCGACCTGATGCACGCGATGCTCGAACAGAAGATCGCGCATCCGCGCGCGGGCGCGAACACCGCGTGGGTGCCGTCGCCCACGGCCGCCACGCTGCATGCGCTGCACTATCACATGGTCGACGTGCAGCAGGTTCAGCAGGAGCTCGAAAGCCACGACTACGAAGGGCAGAAGAACGAACTGCTCGACGGCCTGCTGACGATTCCCGTCGTCGACAAGCCGACCTGGTCGGAACAGGACATCACGAACGAGATCGAGAACAACGCGCAGGGCATTCTCGGTTATGTGGTGCGCTGGGTGGATCAGGGCGTCGGCTGTTCGAAGGTGCCGGACATCCATGATGTCGGCCTGATGGAAGACCGCGCGACGCTGCGCATCTCGAGCCAGCACATTGCGAACTGGCTGCGTCACGGCATCGTCAGCGAAGAGCAGGTGAAGGCGACGCTCGAACGCATGGCCGCGGTCGTCGATCAGCAGAACGAGGCCGATCCGGTCTACCAACCGATGGCTCCCGCGTTCGACAGTTCCTTCGCGTTCAAAGCGGCCTGCGCGCTCGTGTTCGAAGGCCGCACGCAACCGAGCGGTTATACGGAACCGCTGCTGCACAAGTTCCGTCTGGCCGTGAAGGCATCGATGTAATCGTCTCGCGCGCGCATGCGGCCTCGCGCCGCATGCGCGCCGCGTTCACTGCTCCGACCAGAGCTTGCCCGCGGTCGCCCAGTTCTCGCGTTTCACATCCGTCAGGATGATATCCACCGAGCCCGGCTCGCAGCCGAGCGTCTCGCACGTGGTGCGCGTGATCGCCTCGACGAACTTGCGCTTCTCCTCCGCCGTGCGGCCTTCGAACAGCTGGATGTTGAATGTCGGCATTGCGTTGCTCTCCTTTGCTGGGTTTAGTCGCGATATGACGCGTCGATGCGGTCCAGCTTGCGCAGCAACGCCGGCCACTCGAGCGCACCTTCGATGGCGTCGTCATCATGCAGTTGGGCCGCGGTACGCGTGACGACATCCGGTGTCGGCACGATCATCTTGTTCACGCCCGCCAGCGCGCGCAGCTGAATATCGCATGCCTTGACGAGCATATCCATCAGCACATAAGCCTCGGCGACGGTCCGTCCGAGCGTGAGCGGGCCGTGATTGCGCAGCAGCATCGCGCGATGCGCGCCGAGGCTCGTCACCAGCCGCTCGCCTTCCGCCGGCGAGAAGGCCAGGCCTTCGTAGTCGTGATAGGCAAGGTGGCCATGGAAGCGCATCGCATGCTGCGATCCCGGCAGCAAGCCATGCGGCTGAGCCGAGACGGCAATCGCCTCGCGCACGTGCAGGTGCATCACGCACACGGCATCCTCGCGCGCCGCGTGCACGGCGCCGTGCAACGCGAAGCCCGTCGCGTTCACCGGATGCACGCTCTCGCCGATCACATTGCCGTCGATATCGATCTTCACGAGATTCGACGCCGTGACTTCGTCGAACGTCAGCCCGAACGGATTGATCAGGAAGCGTCCTGGCTCTCCCGGCACGCTCGCCGAGATGTGCGTGTAGACGACGTCGTCCCAGCCATTGAGCGCGACGAGCCGATACGCCGCCGCCAGATCGACGCGCGCGGCCGTTTCGGCTGCACTGCGCGGGCCATCCTGCGCGATCCGGCGTTCAGGCGTGTGGGTGAATGACATGCGAGTCTCCTGCTTGAGTGGTACGGACCAGGCGGCGTTGCAGCGCGATCGTCAGCCACGACGCCAGCACGAAGGGTGCGGTCAGCGCGGCGATGCCGGCGCAGTCGATCAGCCGTTCGATCAACACTGCCGCGACGATCGCGAACAACGCATAGCGCCTGCCGAGCGGCGCCGCCGCCAGCGCGGCAAGCGCGGCGTTGAAACCGCATGCGCCCGACAGTACGACGGCATCGCCCGCGCCGCCCAGTCCGTGCAGCATGGCGCCGAGCGCGCTGCCGGCCAGCGCCCAGCCCGCCTGCGACGGCCGCGCCGCGAACAACCCCACCGCAATCAGTCCGCCTGCTATGGCGCCGGTGGCGAAGGTGATCGGCGCGAGTCCCGCGAAGGCCGCTTCGAGCATCGGCACGACGCCTGCCGCGACTTGCGGGATCGCGCCCGTGTCGCCGCGTCCGCTGAACAGCGGCAGCCAGCACCAGGTCACGAGGATCGCCGGGCTCGACAAGAACGGCCAGTCGAAGCGGGCCAGGACGTGCGACAGCTTGTGGGCGAGCAGCGTTGCGCCCATCGCCGCGACGATCGCGACGGCGCCCGCCTGCGAGACATCGCCGATGAACGCGAACGCCGCCAGCGCCGCAAGGGCGCCGTTGAAGCCGTGGAGGTCGTTGCGGAAGACGGGCGCGTCGTCGCTTTCGATGATCGCGCTGATGACATGGCCGGTCAGCGTGCCGATCAGGAGGCCGCATGCAAGGCGCGGACTCGCGCTGAGCACGGCGAGGAAGAGGAGCGCGCCGGTCGCGGCGTTGCGCTGAAGGACGATCTGCCCGATCGCGCGCGCGAAACGGCGCAGCGGGTCGGCGAAAGCGACGTCGGAATGGAGAGCGGAGGACATGCTGGGCGGCGACGGCACAAGAAGCCGCCAGCATAAGGCAGCCGGCGCGCGCCGTGCGACGGCGGGCCGAATAACCGGTATGGACTTGAAGCAGCGGGCGCGACGAGAAAGGTCGCGCCGGAATGAAGCGGCTTAGTTGAACCTTAGTTGAATGCCAGCGGCACGAGCGGCGTAGGCTCGCCGACACCCGGGTTCGCCAGCGAGAGATCAGCGCTCAGCTTGACGATTTCGGTGACGTTTTCGCGGAAGTTGGGATGCTTTTCCCAGGTGATGTAGCTTGCATCGACAACTGCGGACAGCGTGAGCAAGGTAAAAGCGACTTTCTCGATGACTTGGTGGTGACGGCGCATGATCTGTTCCTCAAACTTTGCGACATTGTAACAGAGTTAAGGGTTTTCCCTTAAGTGTTTGTTGCAATGCCGCACCTGCGCCGTCACGCAAGGGCTTGCGCCCTGTCCCTACATCGAAGCATCGAGGATCGCCGCGTAATCGGCCTCGGACGCTTCACGCGGATTGGTCTTGTGGCTGTGATCCTTCAGCGCACCCGCGATGATTCGCGGATACAGGTCGCGCGTCACACCGAGTTCCGCCAGACCGCGCGGCAGGCCGAGCGTCGCCGTCATCCCGCGCACAGCATCGCCCACTTGATCGCCGGAAGACAGGCCCATCGCCTGCGCAAGGCGCTCCAGCTTGCCTTCGTCTTGCATCGTCGGCGCGCTGCGGTTGAACGCGATCACCGCCGGCAGAAAGATGGCGTTGAGCGTGCCATGGTGCAGCTTCGGATTGATGCCGCCCAGCGAGTGACTCAGGCTGTGTACGCAGCCCAGTCCCTTCTGGAACGCCAGCGCGCCCTGCATCGACGCGCTCATCATGTTCCAGCGCGCCACGCGGTCCGAGCCGTCGCGCGTCGCCCGTTCGATGTGACGCCACGCGCGCCAGAGTCCGTCGAGCGCGATGCCGTCGGCGGGCGGATTGAAGGCCGGCGCCATGAAGGTTTCGAGGCAATGCGCAATGGCGTCCATGCCGGTCGCGGCGGTCATCATCGGCGGGAGGCCGAGCGTCAGTTCGGGATCGCAGATCGCGACGCGCGGCACCACGTAAGGCGAAATCACGCCGACCTTGCGGCCGTCGTCGAGAATCAGGATCGCGCCCCGGCCTACTTCGCTGCCGGTGCCTGCGGTCGTCGGAATCGCGATGACGGGCGCCGTCTTCGCCGTGATCCGCGCCAGCCCGCCTTCGATCACCGCGAAGCTCTGCAACGGGCCTTCGTGCGTCGCGCAGACGGCCACGCCCTTGGCCAGATCGATCGACGAACCGCCGCCCACCGCGATCACGCCATCGCACGCATGCTCTTTGAACAGCGCGACAGCGGCGCGCACCGCGGCCTCGTTCGGATTCGGCGGCGTCGCGTCGAACACCGGCGCGGGCTGTGAAGCGCCGAGCGCGGCGAGCACCGTATCGACGAGACCAGCGGCACGAATGCCGCGATCGGTCACGATCAGCGGGCGGCGCATGCCGATGCGCTCGCACTCGCCGGCAAGCAGGCGCACCGCGCCGAAATCGAACTGGATCTGCGTGATGTAGTTGATGAGGGCCATGTGGAGTGAGGGAGGTTGTCGTTCGGAGCCGTCAGTATAAAAGTCCGCGCGTGCGGGTGTTCCTCACTAAAGTTTGGGAGCCCGACGTCCGATATCTGCGATGTGGTCCGATTTTCCGCGAGTGTCCCGCCCTCGCCGGACCACGCCGGAATCCAACATGGACCATCAGACCGAGGTATTCACATTGCCGCGCGGACGTGCGGCCACGTGGTTGCTGCACGCGGGAGCCGACATTCCCCGCGCGATCCGTGTCGCACTCGTCGGCAGCCTGTTCGGCACCTTGCCGATCTTCGCGGGCGGCGTGCTCAACACGGTCGCGGTGGCCTGGGTGCTCGACCGCCGCCATCCGACCACTGCTTTCCACATCTGGCTCGCGCTCGAGATTGCCGTCTGCCTGATCCGGCTGGTCGTGCTGGTGATCGCGCGCCGATGTGCACGCGAAGGCAAGTCCACGCTGACCGACACGTATGTGCTGCTCGCGCCGCTGTGGGGCGCGACGGTTGGCTACGGCGCGCTGGTTTCGGTGCTGTCCGGCGACTGGGTGGCCGCGACGCTCTCGTTCCTCTCCGCCGCCGCGATGGTCGGCGGCATCTGCTTCCGCAATTTCGCCGCGCCGCGTCTGGTGGCGGTGATGATCTTTTTGTCGCTGGGGCCGTGCTGTCTTGGCGCCGTGCTCGCCGGAGAGCCGACGCTCTGGCTCACGCTTTTGCAGATTCCCTTCTACCTGTTCGCGATGAGCGCGGCCGCATGGCGCCTGAACGGCATGCTCGTCTCGACGATGAAAGCCGAGCAGGAAAACGACCGTCGCGCGCGTCACGACGAGCTGACCGGCCTGCTGAACCGCGCGGGCCTGTTCCAGGCGGCGCGTTCGCGCGAGTCGGGCCGTGCGCGTAACGGCGCGCCGACCGCCTTGCTCTATCTCGATCTCGACGGCTTCAAGGCCGTCAATGACGCGCACGGCCACGAAGTCGGCGACACGCTGCTCGCGCTGGTGGCGCGCCGTCTGCGGCATCTCTCGGGGGAAGGCGCGCTGGTGGCGCGACTCGGCGGCGACGAGTTCGTGATCGTCACGCCGCCGCGCGACGATTTGCTTGTGCTCGCCGACACCGTCGTACGCGAACTGTCGAAACCGTTCCACACGGACGGCGATCTGGCCTTGCGCATCGGCGTGAGCATCGGCATTGCGATGTTCGATCATCAGCACGACGAGCTCGACGGCGTCCTCCGCGACGCCGACAACGCCCTCTACGAAGCCAAGCGCGCCGGCAAGAACCGCTGGGTCGCGGCCAGCCGGCGCGAGCCGAAGCCGGCGACGCGCTCGGTCGGACTGGTCGCCTGAGCGCAACGCTTGGGAATCAGCCGCTCAGCTCCGCGCTCAGGTTTTCCGCTTCCTTCGCGAAACGCCGCCGCTCCTTGCCGTGCAAACGGTCGTCGCTGGGCAGGTCCACGGTGAGCGGATTCATCGCGACGTCGTCGACGCGAACTTCATAGTGCAGATGCGGGCCCGTTGCCCAGCCCGTCTCGCCGACATAGCCGATCACCTGCCCGCGCTTCACCGTCCCGCCGTTGCGGATACCCTTCGCGAAACGCGACAGATGCGCGTACACGGTCGAATACGGCGCCGGGTTGTCGAGCATGATGACCTTGCCATAGCCCGTCTGCCTGCCGACGAAAGTCACCGTACCTTGCGCCGACGCATGCACCGGTGTACCGATGGGCGCAGCGAGATCGACGCCGTCGTGACTCTGCCAGCGATGCGTCACCGGATCGAGCCGGCGCAGCGAGAAGTCAGACGATACCCGCGTAAAGGCGATCGGATAGCGCGAGAAGCCGGGCGTTGTGCTGTCGCCGTCTTTTGAGTAATAGCGCGCATCGCCTTCCGGATCGCGATAGAGGAACACATCGTGCGACGACGAACCGGTGGTCAGCCGCACGGCCAGCGGCGCATCCTGCGCCTGATCGTCGCCTGGCTTGCGGTCGTAGATGACGCTCAGCGTGTCGCCTTTGCGGATATCGCGGCGCATGTCGACCTTGCCCGCGAAGGCGTCCGTGAGCGTCGCGATGGTTCCGGCATCGATGCCCAGACTCTGCGCGGCCTGCGAGAAGGTCTGGTCGACTGTGGCGCTTTCAGTGGTTCGCACCGGTGCCGGTGCAGGTGGCGCGACAGACGCCGGCGCGGCGCTTTGCCGCAGCGACACAGGCGGCATATCTTCGAGAACGGTTGAAGAGGACGAACGCGCGTGCTCGAGCGAATTGCAGATCACGACGGAACAGATCGAACCGACCGCGCAAGCGAAAAAGACTCGTCCTGCCTTGCCGGGCAAGGCGGCTGCGGGTGAGAAGGGCATGGGCGGAAAACTAAACGGGCGACGGAAGGGCATCACCCGGAACGAAAGGGCGCGGTCTTGACCGCGGGCGGCATGAATGCTTGCGCGCGCTATTCGATCTGCCGCGAAAACAGGCGGATCGTCGGGGAAAACGAAGCGAAACGGCAAGCGAACATGAAGTCGAGTGCGATGAAATCGGCCGCAACGGGCGGCACGTTCAGGTTGGCCGAGACTAAGAGAACTTTCTTAAACGAAACTTAAGCTGCCCCTTAATAAACCTTTTGCACGAAGTTTGAACGAAATTAACGGTGGATAACGCCGGTTGCAGACTTTTCAATTCGACACCCGGAAGTGCGTTCCCGCATAATCGCGGCATGAAACCACAAGAACGGAAGTACCTCGGGATCGCACGTCACGACATCCAGCCCACGACGTTGACGCCGCCGCCGCGCTGGCGCTCGCGCGCGCTGAGCGGCGCGTTTGCCGCCTTGTTCATCGCGCTGACGGTGCGCGCCTTCTGGGTGCAGGGCGTGGACGACGCCTTCTACCGTCGCCAGGGCGACATACGGCAAGTACGCGACTGGCCGATGCACGCTTCCCGCGGACGCATTCTGGATCGCAACGGCCGCCCGCTCGCTGTCAGCCTGCCGACTCGCACGCTCTTCGTGGATGCGTCGAACCTCGATGAGCGCGTCTCGCAACAGCAGATCGATGCGCTGTCCCGCCTGCTCGACGTCGCTCCGGCCGATATCGAAAAAATCTACGCGGCGCATCGCGGCTTCGCGTATCTGAAGCAGGAGGTTCCCGTCGATGTCGCCGAACGGGCGATGCGTCTCGACGTCCCCGGCCTGTCGATGCAGGAGGATTACCGGCGTTACTACCCGGAAGGCGAAATTGCCGCGCAGATCACCGGCTTCACCGGCACCGAAGGCAGCGGCCAGGAAGGCCTGGAGCGTTTCGCCGAAACGACGCTGCGCGGCGCCGACGGCCATCGCCGCGTGCTGCGCAATGCGCGCGGCCAGGTCATCGATACCCTCGACACCACGCCGCCGCAGAACGGCCGGGACCTGACGCTGTCGATCGACCGGCCCATCCAGTACGCCGCATTCAAGGCGCTGAAGAGCGCGGTCGAGCGCAGCAACGCGCGCTCCGGCTCGGCGATCGTGCTGGACGCCCACACCGGCGAAATCCTCGCGATGGCCAACTGGCCGAGTTACGACCCGAACCAGCACACGCGCCGCACCGGGATGGCGGTCCGCAATCGCGCGGTCGCCGACATCTTCGAGCCGGGCTCGGTGATGAAGCCGCTCACCATCGCGCTCGCGCTGCAACAGCACCGCATCACGCCCGATACCGTCGTGCCGACCGACGGCGGCCGCCTGCGCCTGGACGGCCGCACCATCCACGACGACAAGAACTTCGGCACGCTGACGACGGCGGGCGTCATCCAGAAGTCGAGCAACGTCGGCACGACGAAGATCGCGCTGCTGATTCCGGCGCGCGACATGTACCGCAACTTCCGCGCGCTCGGACTCGGGCACGCGCCGCGTGCAGGCTTGCCGGGCGTTTCGTCGGGCCGTGTGCGGCCGTATCGCAACTGGCGGCGCATCGAACAGGCGACGATGTCGTATGGCTACGGGCTGTCCGCGTCGCTGCTGCAACTGGCGCAGGCCTATACCAGCTTCGCCAACGATGGCCGGCTCGTGCGCGCGTCGATCCACCGCCGCGACACGCATCAGGCGCCGCCGGAAGGCCGGCGCGTGTTCACGGCGCGCGTCGCGCGCGAAGTGCGCACGATGATGGAGAGCGTCGTCAGCAAGGACGGCACCGCGCCGCAGGCAGCCGTGCCGGGCTACACGGTCGCCGGCAAGACCGGCACCGCGTACAAGTGGACGTCGAAGGGATATGACCGGCATCAGTATCGCGCGTCGTTCGTCGGGATCGTGCCGGCGAAGGCGCCGCGCGTGGTCATCGCGGTGTCGATCGACCGCCCGCTGCGCGGCTCGCACTTCGGCGGCGCGGTGGCCGGGCCGCCGTTCGTCGATATCGCCACACAGACCATGCATCTGCTCGACGTGCGGCCGGACAAGAGTCCGGGGGTGTGAATCAAGGCTGCTCAGTCGAGCTTGTCACAACGTGCGATCGGCACTCACCGCTTCTCCATCCCGATCGCCCCCGCATAACCCGTCAACTCCAGATACCCGTGCCCGCGCGGGTTGCCATCGAGCGTCGCCGCGCCTTCCCAATAAAGCGCACCGGTGGACTCGCGCGAGTCCAGTTCCTGATCGTCGAGCAGCGGATTCAGCCGCCAGTGCAACGCGCCGACACGCACATCCATCGCGACCGGATACACGGTGTTGGTGCGCGGAGAACGCCACTGCCGCAGCGGCGTGAATTCCACGTCGCCGGGACCGTATTGCGTCGAGTGGCCATCGCGGTCGCGCAGCGCGGCGTGCGCCCAGATCGCGTGGCCATCGCGCGCGCGAACCTTGAACGCCATCAACGCAGCGCCATCGTCGAGATTCGCGCCGAGCCAGTCCCAGCCCGCAGCATCCGGCGACAGCAGCGTGCTCGACCACTCGTGATCCAGCCATGCACGCCCCGTCACGGCGGTCGCCGCGCGCGCCCGGCCATCGGCGGACGGCCGCACCACGCTGCCCGTCACCTTCAGTTGCGGCTCGCTGTAGTAGTCGCTCGCCTGCTCCGGCAACGGCCCCTTCTGCGAATAACCGCGCTCGCCCTGGAGCATCGGCGGCTGGGTCGGCGTGAAGGTGAGCTTGAGCGCGAAGTTCGCGGCGCCCGCGACGACCGCGTAGCTGCCGTCCGCCGCGCGCGTCATGCGCCAGCCGTCGAGCTTGACGTCGGTGTTGCCCTCCCGCGCGTACGCCAGGCCGAAGCCCTGCCGCGCGATGTTCTGGTCATGCACGAGCCGTCCGTACGCGGGATCGGACAGCGCCGCATGCGCGATGATCAACTGCGCCGGATCGAACGCGCTCTCGCTGTCCGTCCCGCCCTTGCCGGTATTCGAGCGGAAGAACGTGATCTGGAAGCCCAGCGGCTGATGCTCCGGCGTGTCGAGCCAGCCTGTCGCGTACCACCATTCGGTGCGATACGGCGGATGCGCGCCGCTGTCGCGCGGCCAGTCGACTGCTTGCCCCGGCACGACGGGCGCGAACGCGGGCTCATCGGCGCATGCGCTGGACAGGCCCAGCCAGGCAAGCAACCCTATGGCGATCCATGCGCGCATCACCAGTCCTCCCGGACGGCGCGCACCGCATCGACCGACACCGCCCGGCGGCCCGACAACACCGCCGTCGCGCAGGAAGAGGCCAGCATCACGCACGCGATGACCGCGATGGGCGTCCACGGCACATGCAGCGACATGCTCCAGTGGAACGACTGCGGATTCACGACGAACACGAGAATCAGGCTGATCGCGAAGCCGAGCAGACAACCCAGCGCGATGCCGAGCAGCGTCAGCCAGCCGGCTTCGGACGCGAGCAGCGCCAGAATCTGCGCGCGCGTCACGCCCACATGGCGCAGCATGCCGAACTCGCGTGACCGCGCGAGCGTCTGCATCGAGAAAGTTGCGCCGACGCCGAACAAGCCAATCACGATCGCCACCGCTTCGAGCAGATAGGTCACCGCGAAGCTGCGATCGAAGATGGTGAGCGTGCGCGCGCGAATCTCTCCGGGCTGGGAGAACTCAAGCGTGCCGCCGAACGGCAGCCGCTTGAGCGCGCCGATCACCTGCGCGGCACTGGAACCGGCGCGCAGCGTGATGGCGATATCCGTTGCGGTCAGATCGCCGGTAAGCCTGCGATAGTCGCCGATCCGCATCTGCAATGCGCCCGTCTGGCGCACGTAGTCGCGCCAGATTCCCGCGACCACAACGCGCGCGTCCGTTCCGCCGACCGGCAGCGTCACGCGCTCGCCGACGCGATATCCATACAGATCGGCCATCGCCTCCGAGGCCCACACCGGCGTTTCGTCGGCACGCCACGCGGACGTCGGCAACACGGCGCCGGTCATTTGCAGCGTCGCGCCGGGATCGGCGGCATCGAGTTCGCGCGCGATCAGCACGACGGGCGGCTTCGCGGCGTCGAGCGTCAGTTTCGACGTGCGCGTGAACGCCGCATGCGCGACGCCGTCCACCGCCGCCAACTGTGCCTGCTGCGCGGGAGCGAGGCCGCCGGTGTCGCCGCTGGCCGCCATGCGCACGTAGAGATCGGCGGAGAGCAGATGCGCGAGCCAGTCTTCCACCGACACGCGGAAACTCGTCACCATGATCGCCATTGCGACGATCAGCGTGAAGCTCGACAGCACGCCGCCCATCGCGATGGACGCCTGCCCCGGCGCATTCGCGAGGCGCGCGAGCGCGAGCGTCGCGACGGCGCTGCGGGAACGCGGCGCGCGACGGAAGGCGCTGGCGGTGAGACGCGGCATCAGCGCGATGCCGCCGACGAGCAGCAGCGCGACCGCCACATAACCGGCGATGGGCGTCTCGAACAGCGGCGGCGCCTGCGTGAGCGCTGCGCCGAGCACGAGGCAGGCCAGCGCGGGCCACGGCGTGCCGAGCGGCGTGAGCGCGGCTTCCTCGCTGCCGGCCTTGAGCGCGGGCGCGGGCCGGGTGCGCGCCGCTTCGAGCGCCGGCGCGAGCGTGCCCGCCAGCGCGACGCCGATGCCGAGCGCCAGGAAAATCCCGCTCGCGACCGGTTCGAACGCGACACGCGGCTCGACGCCCGGGAAGTATCCGCCGCCGAGATCGCTGCCGAAGAAGCGCAGCGCGAGCGCCGCGACGGCGAAGCCGAGCGCGATGCCGAGCACGCCGCCCGCGACGCCGAGCAATGCGCCTTCGACCATGATCTGCCGCACGAGCGCCGCGCGCGTCATGCCGAGCACGCGCAGCAACGCGAATTGTGCGCGGCGGCGCACGACGCCCGCCGCCTGCGTCGAGAAGACGAGGAATGCGCCGGTGAACAGCGCGACCAGGGCGAGCACGTTCATGTTGATGCGATACGCGCGCGAAAGCCGGTCCGTGCGGCTTTCGACATCGCTCGTTTCCGTCACGACGAAGCGCGCGCCGAGTTCACGTTGCAGTGTCTGCCGGAATGCCTCGCGATCCACGCCGCGCGCCAGTTGCAGGTCGACGCGCGAGAGCTTGCCTTCGAGCGCGAAATGCGTCTGCACGGCGGCGATGTCCATCACGGCGATGCGCTGACCGGGCCGCGTCCGCGCAATCCCGCCCGCCATGCGCAGCGTCACGGGCGCGGTGCCGTTCTGCAATTCGACGCGCGCGCCGTTGCGTGCGTCAAGCCAGGTCTGCGCGGCGGAAGAGAGGAAGATGGCGTCGCCGGCGAGCACATCGAGCGGCGCTTGCGGCGACGGCACACCGACCAGATCAGGCGCAATGCGCCGCGCGCGAAACACGTCCGCGCCCAGCAGCTTGAGCGGCGCGCTCTTGCCGGGCACGGCGGCATCGACTTCGAGCACCGGACTCGCGACCGCGACGCCCGCATGCGTCGCCAGCTGCGGATAGATCTGCTCGTCGATGAAAGGCTGGGCGCCGTGCACCTGCAAGTCCGCCTGGCCCGAGAGACTTCGCGCGGCGGCCGAGAACTCGTTGAAGGCCGCGCCGTTGATCAGTTGCACCGCGTAACCAAGACCGACGCCCAGCGCGATCGTCAGCACCGCGACCAGCGCGCGGCCGCGCTGACTGCGCCATTGCGCGGCAAGCAGCCAGCGTGCGAGCGTGTCGAAGCCGTGCTTCATCCTGGCGCCGCTCATCGCTGCAAAGTTGCAGCGTGCAATGCGCCGTCGCGCAGGATCACCACGCGGTCGGCGAACGCGGCCGCCGCTTCCGAGTGCGTGACCATCACGGTCGCCGCGCCGGTCGATTGCGTTTCGGCGCGCAACAGCCCGAGCACTTCATGCGCGGTCTGCGGGTCGAGATTGCCGGTGGGTTCGTCAGCCAACAACAAACGCGGCCGATGCACCAACGCCCGTGCAATCGCTACACGTTGCAGTTCACCGCCGGACAGCTGACGCGGCATGTCGCCGTCGCGGCCCGCCAGACCGACCGCCGCGAGCATCGCATGCGCCGCATCGGGCGATGCGCCGTTCAGCAACAACGGCACCGCGACGTTCTGGAACAGCGTCAGATGCGGCAGCACGTGGAACGCCTGGAACACGAAGCCCAGCTTCTGCCGGCGCAGGCGCGTGGCGGCATCGTCAGGGAGGCTGGAGATCACCGAGCCGTCGATCAGCACCTCGCCGCTGTCCGCGTGATCCAGTCCCGCGATCAGGTTCAGCAAGGTCGACTTGCCCACGCCCGAATCGCCCATCACCGCAACGAACTCGCCCGCGCCGAGCGCGAAATCGAGCGCATCGAGCACCACGCGCCCGCCTTCGTAGGTCTTGGTCAGGCGGCGGCATTCGAGGGCGGGAGAGACGTCGGGATCGGCGGGTTTCATGCGAAGGGATCGGGCTCAAACAAAGCACAGGCTCGGAGGCAAGCATTGTGCCCAATCTTCGGCGTACGCGTGATATCGATAGCCCGAGGCGTCAGGACTGCGGCAACGTACCGGGCCGGATATACGGGAACATGTGCGCGACGTAATCCGGCTTGCCGAGCACCACGCCGTGGCTGCGCAGGATCGAATACGCGGTCACCGCATGAAAATAGAACTGCGGCAGCGACCAGTCGCGCGCGTATTCCTCGCCGGTCATGTCGAAAATGACGCCGTTCGGCAGATCCAGCGCGATCGGGCGGTTCGCGGCGTCATCGAGCGCATCCGGCGTCAGCAGCGACAGGAACGACACCGCCTCCTGGATGCGCGCCTTGGCATCGGCAAAGGTGCCCGGCGCTTCGTTCGACTTCACCCCTTCTTCCCGCACCTGCCGCAACGCCTGCGGCACGTCTTCGCCGCGCAAGCGATACACCGGTTCCTGCGCCTGAAAGCATGCGAAACGAACCTGCGCGGCGAGCGGGAACATGTCGGGGGCGAGACGCAGCGTCATCAGCATGTCGAGGCCGGCGGCCGCTTCGCCGCTCTTGTCCTTGTCGGGCCCGGCGGCCTTGTCCAGCCATGCGGACAAGTTCTGCAGCGTCTGCACGAAGGTCGGGACCAGAAGACGGGTCAATTGCATGAAGCGCTCCACAGGTGGGGAAACTGCGATCTTATATCGATGCAGCCCCCGCCTGTGTTCATCGCTCCATCATCAACGCGGGCCGAATACGGCCACGCCCGTCTTGGTGCCGACATAGACCTTGCCGTTCGCGATCATCGGCGAGATGAACTTGTTGCTGCCGAACTGATCGCGCGTACCCGACTGATTGCTGTTGTAGAGCTCCGTGGCGAGGTTGCCCGCGTCATAGGCATGCAGGATGCCGATGGCCGTGCCGTTCTCCACGCCCCACACGATGCCGTTCGTATTGCCGTTCGCCGAGATCACCGGCGCGAGGCCCGGGAAGCTCCAGGTCTGCGAGCTCTGGCTCGACGCCGTCGTCGCGAACACCGCGTTGACCACCGGGATCGCCTTCAGATGATCGCCGGCCGGACCCACGTACACCGTGTTGTTGTAGAACGCGGGCGCGCTGAACATCGGGCCGAAGATGGTCGAGAACAGCTCCTGGTAGATATGGTCGCCGTTGGAGTCGAAGTTGCCCATCGAATCGCGGTTGACGATGAACAGCGCGCGTGTCTTGCCGCCGCCCACCGCGAGATGCCGCACGTTGCCGTTGATGTCCTTGAGGTCCGGCAGGAGCAGCACGCCGCCCGAGCCGAGATCGAGGTCGGCGTTCGACTGCGCCACCGTGTCCGAAGGCTCGAAGTAGTCCGCGACGTGCAGGGTCGGCGTCGGCGAGACCTTGAGGAAGCCGTTGCCGAAGTCGCCCTTGTTGGGCATGTCCTGCGCGTTGGTGGTGGGATCGAAGGTGCCGTTGCCGTCGAGGAAATAGACCGACGTGCCATCCGATGCAAGACCGGCGCCGCTCATCCAGATGCCGCCCATTTCGCCGTTCGGCGTGACGTTCAGGACGCCGGCCTGCTTGAGCGTGGCCGCGTTATAGCTGATGACCCAGCCGGTGTACGGCAGTGCATCGCAATGCGAACTCCAGGCCGTGTAGATCACGCCATTGAGCAGCAACAGCGAAGCCCGCTCGATGTACTGTCCCGGCGTGAACGGCACGACGCCATTGACGCTTCCCGAACCCGTGCCCGGATAGGAAGCGGTGATTTCCGCGGGACCGTTGAACAGCTCGGCGCCCGTGGCGATGTCGAGCGCATGGAGCCGCTGGTGATACGCACCGCCCGTGTCCTTCGACATCGCGACCACATAGATCGTGCCGTTCGGTCCGCGCGTGCGGTCGATGACCGGCGTCGACGTGATGCCGATGGTCGGCGTGGTCTGGTTGCAGCCGTGGTCGTCGCTGGGCACTTCGCCCGTTGGCAAGGTGGTCACGCGCCACAGCACGGTGCCGGTGTCAGCATCGAACGCGTACACGCTGCCCGCCTCGGTGGCGACGTAGAGCACGTTGTGCGTGCCACCTGCAATCGGCACGCTGCCGAGAAAGAGCGGTTGCGCGTCGACGGCGCCGTCCACCGTATAGAAACCGATCTTGCCGAACGTGTTGGCGTTGACGTTGGCGGGCGCCAGCCGGATTTCGTTCAATTGCTGGGCAGTGCGGAGGTTGTCGTTGTGATAGGTGGTGACGTCGGCGGGGGTGGATGCGGATGGCTGGGTCGTCGTCGGCGTGCTGGCGCCCGATGGCGAACTTGCACCAGAGGGCGTGCTTGCGCCGGAAGGCGTACTCGCGCCCGAAGGCGAACTGGCGCCGGACGGAGTGGACGCGCCCGTCGGGCTCGATGCAGAAGAGGGATTCGATGCCGACGATGCACCGCCCGCGGACGATCCCGAATCGGAACTTGAACTGCCGCCGCTGCATCCGGCAAGCAATAGTGCGAAAGCGATTGCCATCACGCCAAACGTCGAGTGCCCTTTCATCTGCGAACCTCCGGTTCTTGAGAAGTCAAGCTCGATGCTTTCGCGATTATTACCTGCGAAGGCTAAAGAATAATAAAGATGATCGGGACTCCGCTACTGTTTGTCGAAGTGATTTAAAAAAGTTGTGCTTGGTATGACGAATACAAGATCTCAATGGAGCGCTTTTTACCTGTCAGGTAATCGACATCGCTCAGTCTTACCGCGAACATGGACTTACACGCTTAATGGAGTGGCCATCATGTCCGCTTATGCCGTTGCGCATCTTCATGAAGTCGTCATGAACGACGACATCATTCAGTATCTCGACGGGATCGATGCCACGCTCGCACCGTTCGAAGGCCGCTTCATCGTGCATGGCGCGCCGCCCGAGGTGCGCGAGGGCCAGTGGCGAGGCGATCTGATCATTATCGAGTTTCCGTCGCTGGCCAAGGCTCGCGCGTGGTACGGATCGGATGCCTATCGGGTCATCCTGCCGCTCAGAACGAACAACTCGCGTGGCGCGGTGATCCTGATAGATGGCGTCGAGGCAGGACATCGCGCCGGCGATATCCTGCGCTAAGACGCGCTTGGCCGCCTTGACGGAATTTCCAAGCGAAGCGGCCGCGCGAGCTTAAGCAAAGTTTTAGTGTGCTTATAGTGCTTTGGCTTAAGCGGCTGCAAGCTTATCGGCTCGATATATTCAGCCGTTGTCGCCGCCCGCCACCGGCAGCACCGCGCCGGTGATGTAGCTGGCTTCATCGGACGCGAGAAACAGGATCGGCGCAATCTGTTCGTCCAGCGTGCCGTAGCGCTTGAAGAACGTCGATTCCTTGACCTGCCGCACCGCTTCGTTCATCCAGGTCTTCTCCTGCTCGCTATCGCCGGCGGCATTGCGCGGCACGCGGCGCGGCGGCGCCTCGGTTCCGCCCGGCGCGGCGGCGACCACGCGGATGTTGTGCTCGCCATATTCCATCGCGAGCGCCTGCGTCATGGCATTCACGCCGCCCTTCGCCGCCGAATACGGCACACGGCGAATCCCGCGCGTGGCGTTGGACGACACATTGACGATGGTGCCGCCGCCGTTGTCGAGCAGATACGGCAGCACCGCGTGGCAGGCATAAAGCGTCGGCATCAGCGACCGGCGGATCTCTGCGTCGATCTGCGCCGGTTCGAATTCACCAAAAGGGCGCATGCGGATCGCGCCGCCCACACCATTGATCAGAATGTCGATACGGCCGAACGCGTGCACCGCGAACGCCATCGCGGCGGCAGCGCCTTCGTAGGTTTCGAGATCCGCGACGAAGCCCGCGGTCTGCGCACCCCGCGCCTCGGCTGCTACCTCGGCGACGAAATCCGCGCGATCGACGAACAGCACCTTCGCACCCTCCGCCGCCGCGCGCAACGCCACACCGCGCCCGATGCCCTGCGCCGCGCCCGTCACGACCATCACCTTGCCTTCGAAACGTGGCGTGCTCATGCGGTCACCGGCGCGGCGTTGGGCGTGAACTTCTCGTAGTGGAAGCTGTTCGGCTTCACGCCGTTGTCGTCGAAATGCTTGCGCACGGCATCGACCATCGGCGGCGGGCCGCACAGGTACACGTCCACGTCGCCATCGTTGAGCGACTCGGCCGGCATGTGCTGCGTGACCCAGCCCTTGCGCGGATGCGCCGACGCCGCGTCGGCGACCACGGTGCTGAACGTGAAGTTCGGCAGCTTCGCGGTGAAGGCCTCGATCGCTTGGACTTGCACCAGATCCAGATCGCGCGTCACGCCGTAGATCAGATGCACCTTCTGCTGCGAATCCGCGCGCGCCAGCACTTCGAGCATCGACAGGAACGGCGCCAGCCCCGTGCCGCCCGCGAGGAACAGCAGCGGCCGCTCCACCGCGCGCAAGTAGAAGCTGCCGAGCGGCCCGGTGAGTTCGACCTTGTGGCCGGGCTGCGCGGAGTCGAGCCAGGTGCTCATCACGCCGCCCGGAATCTTCTTGATGAGAAAGCTGATCTTCGTTTCACCCGGCGCCGACGAGAATGAATACGAACGATGCTGACCGCTGCCGGGCACGTCGATGTTCACATACTGGCCCGCGAGAAACACGGGCGCTGCGGCGTCCACATCGAGTTCGAGCACCACGGCGGCGTCGTTGTGCGGTTCGATCTTCGTGACCGTCGCCGCGAACGTGCTCTGTCCGGTCTTGCAGGCCGTCGACGATGCCGGCACCGCGATCACGCAATCGCTCTCCGGAATCATCTGGCAGGTCAGCACGAGACCGCTGTCCTTTTCGTCTTCGGTGAGCGCGTCGTCGATGTACTCGTCGCCGAGATCGTAGCGGCCGCTTTCCGCGCGGCATTTGCAGGTGCCGCAGACGCCGTCGGAGCAGTCCATCGGCAGGTTGATCCGGGCGCGGAATGCGGCGTCGAGCACTTTCTCGCCCGCCTTGCATTCGACAAAGCGCGTCACGCCGTCTTCGAAATTCAGTGCAATGTTGAAGCTGGTCATGTTGCCTCCTGCGTGCTGTCTCTCATCGCGGGACTCAGACGTGATACACGTCGAGCACCTGGCGAATGGTGTCGTTCTTGAGCACGATCTTCTTTCTCGCGATCAAGAGAATGTCGTCGACCTTGCGGAACGTGACGAAGATCGTGCCGAAGAAATGATCGGTGATCTTGTAGCGATGATTCAGCGTGTCGAAGTTATAGCGGACGTCCACTTCGTTGCCGCGCTCCGCCATCACTTCCACGTTGGTCACGTTATGGCTCGTGCGCGGCTCGGGCAACGAGGCGCCGCTGCGTTCCGTCTTGATGCGGAACACGCGGTCTTCGAGTCCGCCCCGGTCGGGGTAGTACATCAGCGAGATCTGGCTTTCGTGATCGTCGGTGAGCTGGTCGTCGTCGTCCCACGCGGGCATCCAGTAGGTCACGTCTTCCGCATAGCAGCCGAGCCATTCGTCCCACTGGCGGTCATCGAGAAAGCGCGCCTCGCGATACAGCGCGGCACAGATGGTCTGGTAGTCGATGTTCATGCCGGCACCTCCGCGTGCTCCTTCTTCAGCGCGTCGCGCATCACCTCGACCCAGTATTCGTGCTGGCAGACGAACAGCCCTTCGTCCTCGCTGCGCTCGCCCGAGATGAGCGGCTTGAGGCCCATGTGCCTGGCGTTCTCGTCCGCGCCTTCGATCCACAACGGCGCGCCGCGCGACAGGTCGTTCCACAGCGCAGTCGTGCCCGCATAGCCGGCCTGGCACGCGCGGAATTCCTCGAGGTCGTCGCTCGTGCCCATGCCGGTGACGTTGAAGAAGTCCTCGTACTGACGAATGCGCAGTGCCCGCTGCTCCGCGCTTTCGCCCTTCGGCGCAAAACAGAAGATGCTGACCTCGGTCTTGTCGACGCCGAGCGGACGCACCACGCGGATCTGCGTGCTGAACTGGTCCATCAGGAACACGTTCGGATACAGGCACAGGTTGCGGGTCTGGTTGACGATGAAATCCGCCTTCACTTCGCCGACCCGCGCCTTGAGTTCCTCGCGATGCTGGTACACCGGCCGCACTTCCGGATTCATCGTCTGGGTCCACAGCAGGATGTGGCCGTGCTCGAAGCCATACACGCCCGCCACCGACTTGCTCCAGCTGTTGGCATCGACGGCCTTGGTGCCTTCGACCTTGCGGCGGCCCATCGTCGCGGCATAGTTCCAGTGCACGGTGCTGACGTGATAACCGTCGCAGCCGTTTTCCATCTGCATCTTCCAGTTGCCGTCGTAGATATAGGACGAGTTGCCGCGCAGCACTTCGAGTCCGTCCGGCGCCTGATCGACGATCTGATCGATGATCACGCGGGTTTCGCCGAGGTACTCTTCGAGCGGCATCGAATCCGGATTCAGGCTGCCGAACAGGAACCCGCGATAGTTCTCGAAGCGCGGCACGCGCCGCAGATCGTGCGAGCCCTGCTTGTTGAACTGCACCGGATATTCGGTGGTCTTCTCGTCCTTCACCTTCAGCAGCTTGCCGGTGTTGGAGAAGGTCCAGCCGTGGAACGGACACGTGAAGCTGCCCTTGTTGCCATGCTTGCGGCGGCAGAGCATCGCGCCCTTGTGGGCACAGGCGTTGATGACCGCATGCAATTCGCCGGTCTTGTCGCGCGTCACGACCACCGGCTGCCGGCCGATCCACGTCGTGTAGTAGTCGTTGTTCGCGGGAACCTGACTTTCGTGCGCCAGATAAACCCAGTTGCTCTCGAAGATGTGCTTCATCTCGAGATCGAACAGATCGGCGTTCGTGAAGATGTCGCGGCGGCAGCGGTACACACCGCTTTCCTTGTCGTCCTGAACGGCGCTTTGCAGCAGGTCGTCCAGTTGCCGGGCTCGGTCGTTGATAGCGGACATGAGTGCTCTCCCTATGCGGGCTTCGGTCAACGAAGCCCTTGCATCGGTGAAGATTGATTCGGGGGGATGAAGGCGGCCGCGCAGTCCGCGCGCCGCCGTGGCCAGGCGAGGCGCTTAAGCCGCGACGCTGACGCGCGGACGTTCCACCAGCTGGTTGTCCTTGCCCTGCACGAGCGAAGTGAGCTGGATGTCGAAGGCGATCTCGCGGTACGCATCGTCCTTGAGTCCGAGTGCTGCGCCGCCGCTCTTCTCGACCACGTGCGGCACCAGTTCTTCGCGAGTCGCATAGGCGAAGTCGTCCCAGATCAGCGGATCGCCTTCGATGTTGATCTGCGTCGTCAGCTTGCGATGCTGGTCGCTGGAGACGAAGAAATGCACGTGCGCCGGACGGTTGCCATGACGTGCAAGCGCGTTGAGCAGTTGCTGCGTCGCGCCCTGCGGCGGGCAGCCGTAGCCCACCGGCATCAGCGTGCGGAATTCGTAGACGCCGTCGGCGCCGGTCCGGACCGCGCCGCGCAGGTTGAAGTCGCTTTGCGCGCCGGTCGGGTCGAAGTGCGAATAAAAGCCGTGCGAGTTCGCGTGCCAGCATTCCACCACCGCGTGCGCCACCGGCTTGCCGTCCGGACCCGTCACCTTGCCGCGGATCACGAGCGGGCCCGCGTCGGCATCGGCGTCGAGATCGATCTTCGACACGCCGTCGTGCACCGGCGCGCCGGCCACGTACAGCGGGCCTTCGATGGTGCGCGGCGTGCCGCCATGGATGTCAGCTTCGCGGTCCGCCGCATCCATGCGGATGTCGAGGAACTTCTCCAGGCCGAGGCCGGCGGCCAGCAAGGCGGCTTCGCCATCCTGGCCCAGCTTGTTGAAGTAGGTGACGCCGGCCCAGATTTCATCGGGCGTCATGTCGAGGTCGTCGATGGCCTTGAACAGGTCGCCCAGCAAGCGATGCGTAATCTGCTTCGCGCGGGCATTGCCGTCCTGACCGCCGAGGTTGGAAGCGGCCTTCAGCAGGTCCTGCACTTCCTTCGTATCGAACACTTTGACGTTCATGTCTGCTCCTGTGTCTCGCTGTTTTTTCGTGGGGGTTAACCCCTGCTCCAGCGCCGGCACAGATATGCTCGGAAGGTATGATCGGGTGCTGAAACAGAGCGTGAAGGCAGAATAGTCGACGCCAGAACGCCCGGTCCAACACTGATTTAGTATTGGGCTATATCCAGGAGGTATCGAAATGGAATTGCGACATCTTCGTTATTTCGTCGCGGTGGCGGAAGAGCGCAACTTCACGCGCGCGGCGCAGCGACTGCATATCGCCCAGCCGCCGTTGAGCCGGCAGATCCAGCAACTCGAAGAAACGCTCGGCGTGCAGCTGTTCGAACGCGCGTCGCGTCCGCTCAAGCTGACCGAGACGGGCAAGTTCTTCTATTCCCACGCGGTGCAGCTGCTGGCGCAGACCTCCGAGCTGGAATCGATGACGCGGCGCGTGGGCAATATCGAACGCAGTCTTTCGGTCGGATTCGTGGGTTCGACGCTGTACGGCATGCTGCCGAAGATCATCCGCCGGTTCCGCGACGAAAACGCCACCGTCGAACTGAGTCTTCACGAGATGTCGACGATGGACCAGATCCGCGCGCTGAAAGACGGGCGCATCGACGTCGGGTTCGGCCGGATCCGGCATGAAGACGCCAACATCCGCCGCGTGATCCTGCGCGAGGAAAAGATGATCGTCGCGCTGCCGGTGGGTCATCCGCTTTCGCTGGTCAAGCCGGTGCTCGCGCTGCGCGACCTCATCAACGAAACGCTCATCATCTTTCCGAAGGCGCCGCGTCCCAGTTACGCGGATCAGGTGCTGTCCGCGTTCCAGGACCGCGGGCTCGCGCCGCGCAAGACCTATGAAGTGCGCGAGTTGCAGATCGCGCTGGGCCTGGTCGCGGCGGGCGAAGGCATTTCCGTGGTGCCGAGCAGCGTCTACGGTCTCAAGCGCGACGACGTCAGCTACCAGGAACTCGACGATCCGACGCTCGTCTCGCCGATCATCATGAGCATGCGTGCGCTCGACGAGTCGCGCGACATCCGCGAGATGCTCGAACTCATCTACCGGCTGTATGAGGAGGAACGCATCGACTACACCCCGCGCACCGACCGGGGTACGTGACACACTCATACCTCGGGGGTATGAGACTAGACGTCGATGGTCTTGGACAGGCGAATATCGGGCGCGCAATACTTCAGCAACCCTCCCTTCCCGACATTTCAGGTATGAACGCCCACATCACGTCCGTCTCAGCGATCCTGGTCGATCTCCCGACTATCCGCGCGCATCAGCTCGCCATGGCGACGATGCAGCAGCAAACCCTCGTCATCGTGCGCCTGCGTTCGAGCGACGGCATCGAAGGCATCGGCGAGGCCACGACGATCGGCGGCCTGTCCTATGGCGACGAGAGTCCTGAAGGCATCAAGCTGACCATCGATACCTATCTGGCGCCGGCGCTCGTCGGTCAGGACGCGACCAACATCAACGCGGCGATGCTCCGGCTGAACAAGGTCGCGCGCGGCAACCGCTTCGCCAAGTGCGCGCTCGAAACCGCGCTGCTCGATGCGCAGGGCAAGCGCCTCGGCGTGCCGCTGAACGAACTGCTCGGCGGCGCGGTGCGCAAGACGCTGCCGGTGCTGTGGACGCTCGCGAGCGGAGACACCGGGCGCGACATCGAGGAAGCCGAGATGCTGCTCGCCGAGCGCCGCCATCACACCTTCAAGCTGAAGATCGGCCGGCGCGGCGTGCGTGACGACGTGGCGCACGTGTCGAAGATCAAGGCGGCGCTCGGCGATCGCGCGAAGGTCACGGTGGATGTGAACCAGGCCTGGAACGAGACCGACGCGGCGCTCGGCATCGAGGCGCTGCAGGCCGCGGGCATCGACCTGATCGAACAGCCGACGCCGCGCGAACAACGCGACACGCTGGCGCGGCTTGCGGCGCGCTTCATCGTGCCCATCATGGCCGACGAAGCCGTGACCGGGCCGGAAGACGCGCTCGAACTGGTGCGCAACGCCTGCGCCGATGTGTTCGCGCTGAAGATCGCGAAATCGGGCGGCATCTACGGCATGCTGCGCACCGCCGCGATCGCGGACGCGGCCGGCGTCTCGCTGTACGGCGGCACGATGCTCGAAGGCAGCATCGGCTCGATCGCCTCGGCGCACGGCTTCAGCGCGCTGCCACAGCTTGCGTGGGGCACCGAGCTCTTCGGCCCGCTGCTGTTGAAGGACGACATCGTCACCGCGCGCCCGCATTACCGCGACTTCGACCTCCATCTGCCGGAAGGACCGGGCCTCGGCTTGCAGATCGACGAAGACAAGCTCGCGTTCTATCGCCGCGACAAGCGCGCCTGAGCACGGCTCCATCACCACGGCATCCGCGCGCGGCTGGACCGGCGTAGATGTCTCCAACCATCCGGAGAAACGACATGCTTTATCTGGTACGAATGGACGTGCACCTGCCGCACGACATGCCCGCGGCCACGGCCGATTCGATCAAGGCGCGCGAGAAGGAATACTCACAGGAACTGCAGCGCTCCGGGAAGTGGCAGCAACTGCACCGCGTGGTGGGCGAGTACGCAAACTACAGTGTCTTCGACGTCGACTCGCACGACGAACTGCACACCCTTCTCTCGGCGCTGCCGCTGTTCCCGTACATGACGGTCAAGGTGACCGCGCTCGCGAAACACCCTTCGTCGATTCATTGAGTGCGGGCGAAGCGCCGCCTGTCCGGCCGGCGCACCGCGTTCAAGGACGGACGCTGGCAAGCGAATTTCAGTAAATTGGCCGGTTTCAGCAAATGTTGAAACAGGCCAAAACACTGAAAACTGCCTGATTTTCAGTAAATATGGTACTTTCAACAAATGCTGAAACCAGCCAATTTGATGAAAATACCCTTTCCCGCCGAAGAGTCCGATCCCAGTCTGCAGCAAGCCGAAGAGGCCTTGCGGGACGTGCTCGCGCATGTCCCGGCTCTCAGGGTTGAGGGCATCAACGACGTCTCCGCGCCGGACAAGTGGTTACCGGACCTGACCATCCGGGTCCGGTTCAATGACCAGCCGCACTTGCTCATCTGCGTGCTCAAGCCGAGCGGGCAACCGCGCTACGCCCGCGGCGCGCTGCTGGAATTGCGCCGTCATGTCGCGCGCCATCCGCCCGACGCCACGCCGGTCTTCATCGCCCCCTATATCTCGCCCGCAGTCAGGCAGATGTGCAGCGCGGAACACGCGAGCTATCTGGACCTGCAGGGCAACACCCGGATAGCGTTTGGCGGCGTCTTCATCGAGCGCATCGTGGCGGACAAGCCGCAGGCGGAACAACGCGAACTCAAGTCCCTGTTCAGGCCGAAATCCGCGCAAGTGTTGCGCGCCATGCTGCGCGAGCCCGATCGTGCGTGGCGCGTCAGCGACCTGGCGGACATCTCGGGCGTCAGCCTCGGGCATGTCAGCAATGTCCGCAACGGCCTGCTCGATCGCGAATGGGCGCGTACTTCGAATGACGGCCTCGTGCTCCGTGCGCCGGCCGCGCTGCTGGACGCATGGCGCGACAGCTACAGCGCGCCGGCAGGCGAACTGCTGCGCTTCTATACGCCGCTGCACGGTAGCGCGCTCGAAGACGCGGCTCGCGCCGCACTGCGCGCCCCGGACGCGGCCGGGCATGCGGCCTTCGCATCGTTCTCGGCGGCGCAGTGGCTGGCGCCCTACGGACGCACCGGCACGCACTATTTTTTCGCCGATGACGACGGCCTGCGCGCGCTGCAAGCCGCGCTCAAGCTGGCGCCTGTCCTGAAGGGCGAAAACGTGAACATCCTTCTGCCGAAGGATCCGGCGCTGCTGGCCGATACCATCGAGCCCGCGCCGGGCGCAATCTGCACCAGCCCGGTCCAGACCTATCTCGACCTCTCCATCGCCGGCGAACGCGGCGCCGAGGCCGCCGACCACCTGCGCCAGGAAAAGCTTCCATGGTCCCGATGACACCTTCCCACGAACCGCAATCGGCCGCCGACTACGACGACCGCACCACCGCCGCCGTCAAGTCCGTGCTGATCGAAATGGGTCAGATCCTCGGCAGCTTCAAGGGCAAGTTCGCCATCATCGGCGGCGCGGTGCCGTGGCTGCTGCTGGCCAACGAGGACATGCCGCACGTCGGCACGCTCGACGTGGATGTCGGGCTCGATGCGGAAGCACTCGGCGACGGCGAGTACGCCACGCTCGTCGGCACGCTGCAAGGCCATGGCTACGCCCAGCGCGCCGGCCTGCGGCGTTTCCAGCTGGTGCGGCAGGTTGCCGTGCGCGACGGCGGGGAAGCGATCGACGTCATCGTCGATTTTCTGATGCCGCGCGACGCCGAGATCGTCAAGAACGTGCCGCCGCTGATCAGCGACTTCGCCGTGCAGCGCGCCGACGGCGCCGACCTGGCCATGCGCTTCTATCAACTGGTGGCCGTGGCGGGACCGATGCCGAACGGCGGCACGAACCGCGTGGAGATCGCCGTCTGTTCGATCCCGGCGTTGCTGGCCATGAAAGGCCATGCGCTCGCGGGCCGCTACAAGCAGAAGGATGCGTACGACATCTACTATTGCGTGCGCAACTATCCCGGCGGCATCGAGACGCTGGCGTCCGAGTGCCGCCCGCTGCTGGAGCATGCGAGCGGCGCGCGGGGCTTCGGTCACATCGCCGACAAGTTCGCTTCCTTCGATGCCCACGGCCCCACTTGCGTGAGGCGCTTCGTGGAAGACACGCAAGCGCTGGGCGACCGCACGCCGGACCAGTGGCAGCAGGACGCGTTCGGGCAGATCGATGCGCTGTTGCGCGCCATGGGACTGCGCGAATGAATCTTCACCGCGACACCGCCAGCCCCGTCCGCGCCCGCCGGTTGCGCACGACATATCCGATACCGAGCGCCGCAAGCCACACCGGAATCAGATAAACCGACATGCGCAGGTCGGGAATCATGCACATCACCACGAGGATGCCGGCAAGGAACGCGAGACACAGGTAATTGGTCAGCGGATAGCCAAGGCTGCGGAACGTGGTCGTTTCGCCGGCGAGCGCCTTCGCGCGACGGAACCGCAGATGAATCAGGCTGATCATCGCCCAGTTGATGATCAGCGCGGACACCACGAGGCCCATCAGCAGTTCGAACGCCTTGCCCGGCATCAGGTAGTTGATCAGCACGCAGACGGCTGTCGCGAGCGCCGAGACACCGAGCGCGGCGAGCGGAATGCCGCGCGCGTTGACCCGCAGCAGCGCGCGCGGCGCATTGCCCTGCTGCGCGAGGCCGTAGAGCATGCGGCTGTTGCAGTACACGCCGCTGTTGTAGACCGAGAGCGCCGCCGTCAGCACGACGGCATTGAGCACGTGCGCGACGAGATTGCTGTTCATCGCGTGGAAGATCAGCACGAACGGGCTGCCGCCGGTCACCACCTTCTGCCACGGATACAGCGACAGCAGCACGCCGAGCGCGCCCACGTAGAAAATGAGAATGCGGTAGATGACCTGGTTGGTCGCGCGCGGAATGGTGTGGGACGGATCATCCGCTTCCGCCGCCGTGATGCCGACCAGCTCCAGTCCGCCGAACGAGAACATGATGACGGCCATCGCCATCACGAGCCCCGAAACGCCGTTCGGGAAAAAGCCGCCGTGGCGCCACAGGTTGGACACGCCGGCCTCCGGGCCTGCGCTGCCGGAGAACAGCAGATAGCCGCCGAAGCCGATCATGCCGACAATGGCGACCACCTTCACGATCGCGAACCAGAACTCCAGTTCACCGTACGACTTCACGCTCGTGAGGTTGATGGCGTTGATGACGCAGAAGCAGACGAGCGCCGAGATCCACGTGGGCATGCCCGGCCACCAGTACTGGACGTAGATGCCGACGGCGGAAAGCTCGGCCATCGACACGAGAATGTAGAGCACCCAGTAATTCCAGCCTGACAGGAAGCCTGCATATTGGCCGCAGTACTTGTCGGCGAAATGGCTGAACGAGCCCGCGACAGGTTCCTCGACCACCATTTCGCCCAGCTGGCGCATGATGAAAAACGCAACGATGCCGGCAATTGCATAACCGAGCAGCACCGATGGCCCGGCTGTCCGGATGGTCTGTGCAATACCGAGAAATAATCCGGTGCCGATCGCGCCGCCGAGCGCAATCAACTGAATATGACGATTCTTCAGGCCGCGTTTGAGCGTGCCGTCTTCTTGCAATGCCACGTGCCCTCTCCCTCGTTATGCGGTTGAACCTGACACGGCGTTGCCGAAGCGCGCGCCGCCCGTTTCAGGGGAATCAGTGTAGATTTCCTGCCGCACAATATGATTTCCTAACGGACGCAGACAAACCCTGACTCAGCGATCGGGATTTCATCCGGGGTCTCTTTTGAGAAAGGAAATTGTATCGCGCCGGAACTGGCGCGAGATCGGGCACTAGAACGTGCGTTCGGTCGAGCCCCGGCGATCGGGGCTCGCGACACAGTCAGCGCAACGGGAAGGGAAGCTGGAGGAAGGCGCCGCCGCGACGCTTAGCGGGCCGGCCCGTGCGGACGGCGCTCGGGGCGATCCGTGCGATGCGGACGATCGTGATCTTCGCTGATGGTGGAAATGGCGTGCTTGTAGATGGATTGCGCACCGGCTGTCGAGCTGAGATAGACCATGTAAGGATCGAACGACTGGATATGGCCCGTCAGCTTGATCCCGTTGACAAGAAAAATAGCGACGCGCTTGCGCTCTTTGCGCAACGCGTTCAGGAAATCATTTTGCGGATTTGTAACAGCTTCTGACATGGCAAGCTCGATCGGTAATTAAACAGGGATGGCCTTGCTGGCGCTCACGTGGCACACATGAAGTCCAGCAGTCCACATGCCTTCGGTTGGTGCGTGCCGGGTGGCCGGCTCATCGGCAAAACGGACATTATCGCCCCCCGGCGCGCCGCGATCAGCGGCGGTCGGCCGCATCGCCTGCCACGGCGAGCAGATCATGCGGATGAACCATCAACTCCCGGACCTGACGCAGCATCGGGTACTGATTCAGCACGGTAGCCCAGCGGGGCGAGGACAGCAACTCCTTCCACACAGGTTCCAGTTCCGCGGGTTCCGCCAGGAAGCCTTCGTCCAGCCGCGCCGCAAAGCTCAGACTCGTCGGAGCGGTCAGGAGTTGCATGCGGCCCGCCGCGCTCAGCAGGCGCGGCGCGGGCTCCGCGGGCGCATCGCAACAATACAGGATTGAACGCCTCAATGCGGCTTCGTCCGTGCGCAACGCAGCCAGCGACGCGCCGCGCAGGCGCACTTCGCCCTCCCGTGTCCCAAAGGCGTACTCGACGTCCGCGTCGGCGCACGCCAGCAACCGCACCCCGCGCAGCAGGCGTGGGAAGTCGGTTGCGGCGGCATCGACGGAGGATTTCGCTTCCACCAACAGACACACGTCCCAGGCCGAAGCCGCCGCGCCCGGCCGTGCGCGCCGCAACAGTACGGCATCCCACTCGCTCTTGGCCCGCGCCGCGCTGCCGGGAATCGTCGCCGGCACGCGCATCGAGGTCACGACGGCATACTCCGCCCGCCCCGCGTCCAGTTGGTTGAGCCGCCGTGCCAGCGCGCCCAGCGCCTGCGCCGCCGACGTCTCCGCGCTCGCTCCCCGCGCCCGCGATCGAGCGCCGCGCGCGGCTGCCTCGGCGCTGCCCGGCGGCGGTCCCTGGCGATCCCACAACGAACGATAGCGGCGCACGCGTTCATCCTGCTCCAGCGCTTGGAGACGCTCGAGCCGTTCGAGCGGCGCACCGCGCTGGAGACGCGCCAGCGCTTCGTGCAACGAGGCATCGGCGGCGATGTCGGGAAGGTCCAGCAATGCCTGCACGGCAACGCGCAATTCGCCGGGACGCGCGGCCGACGCGGCTACGTGCAAGCGTGCCAGCAAGCTGCGCCGGACACCCGCCGGCGCGCGGTCGAGCTTCGCCGGATGGGCGAGCGCCGCCACGTCGGTGCGGATGCGCCGTCGGTCCTGTTCAGCGTGCGCCGAGAGCGACGCGTATTCGCCCACACAGGCCGCCCGATGGCGCAGCACCATGGCCTGGAATGCGGGATCGCCGGAATCCGGATGCATGGCATCGCCAATCAGGCGCGCGAGCGTATGCAGGAAACGGAGACGACAGGCGGCGTCGGGCGCCTCGCCGCGTGCGCTTGCCTCGCGCGCGCGCTCGATGTCGAGGGCGAGCGTCGTCGCGGGTTGCGCTGAATCGAGCGGCCACGACGTCGGGCCGATCTCCGTCAGCCGGTAGCGCCGCACGATTCCGTTCAGCAGGGCATCGAGCTGCGTGGGTTCGGCGCCGGACAGGGACACGCTATGATTTCGCATTTGCCGCGTCGAAGCCCATCTTCGTGCATGCGGGTTTCATCGTTTGCTCCACGGGAGAAAGAAAATTGCAGACCATCGAAATCGACCGCATCGACCTGCGCCTGCTCGCCATGCTCCAGGCGCGCGGACGCATTTCCAATCTCGAACTGGCCGAAGCCATCAGTCTCTCACCCGCGCAGACGCTCAGGCGACATCGGCGCCTGGAGGAAATGGGCGTCATCAAGGGCTATGAAACGCGTCTGGATGCCCAGGTGCTCGGCTTCGGCGTGGTGGCCTTCATTCAGGTGACGATGGAGCGCGGCCACGTGCGCGATCTGGCCAAGTTCAAAGGCGTGGTCAGCCGGCTGGCCGAGATCCAGGAGTGCTTCGCCGTGGCCGGCGACGTGGACTACATGCTGAAGGTGATCGCGCGGGATCTCAAGGGGCTGTCGGAATTCCTGCTCGACACGTTGATGCGCATTCCCGGCGTAAGCGGCGTCAAGTCCAGCGTCTGTCTCGACGAACTCAAGTGCGTCAGTGCGGTGCCGCTCGAGTCATGAACGCAAAGGCATCGCGGCCATGCCGCGATGCCCGTCGCAACATTTTTCAATGATGGTCGAAGAGCGAGATCTGGTTGGACTTGATCATCGACCGCACTTTTTTCACGAACGGCGCGTTCGGATCCTTCTTGCATTCCGTGGCGACGATCTCGCCGACCGGATGCGCCGTATCGACCACGACCCTGTCCGTTTCCTTGATGCCGAGCTTGTCCACGCCCGCGACCCAGTAGACGAGCGCAGGGCGATAGGCGTCATCGAGCTGGGTGAATTGCTCGCAGGTCATCTTCATGGGCGCGACGGCTTGGTCGTCCGCAAACACCGATTGAGCGGCAAGGGCACACGTCAGGGTCATCAGAACATAGGCTGACTTCATGGCTTTCCTTTGCAGAGGTTGTTGTGTTGAATACGCTTCTTCATGCACTTCAGGCCTGCATGGTCATAGTAGGAAAGCTGACTCGTTTAATGCGATGTGCGGGATCGAAACAGGCTTTCGGTTTGACTGCACGATGCCGCGCAGGCTGCGTGAAGGCCGGGCCCTGTCCTCATTCGCCGCTCATTCACGACGCCGAGAATCATCCTCAACCGATGCGCACTCACGCTGCACCGCGTTCTGAGGAGAACAATCATGAAGAAGATCGGTTATGTGGTCGCCGCGACGGTGCTGAGCCTTGGATGCATCAGCGCGGCTCAGGCGCATGTCTTCGTCGGGATGAGTATCGGCATGCCGGTCGCGCCTGTCGTGATGGCGCCGGCGGTCGTGCCCGTGTCTCCTTACGTTCCCTATGCGCCTTATGCGCCGCCACCCGCCTATTACGCGGCGCCGCCTGTCTATGCGCCGCCTGTCGCGGTCGGGTACTGGGGACATCCGGGCTGGTGGGGGCCGCGCTATGGTGTCGGCTACTGGAGATGAACGCCGATGCACTAGCCCTGTGCGTGTTCGTCCTCGATGACACTCGAGAGAAGCATGCGCAATTGGCCGGTGGATAACCCGCGGCATGATGTCAGCGGATTCGTGCCGATCGCGATGTCGGCCGACCCGTTGCGGGCGAGCCAGTCATGCAGTTGATGAGCGAACTCCACGACGTCCCGCGGGCCGAGCACGGCAACGAGCATGATTGCCGTGCGTGACGGCTCACATGCTTCAACGCTTCCCTCGATCACGATGTGATCGACAGAACGCTGGAGTCGGTGCAAGAGACTGGCCGTGATCGATGCGGCCGCGGCTTCTTCGTCCACGTACAGCGTCAGGACGATCCGGTTCGTTTGCATGGCTGCGCTTTCTCGTTATGCGACAGGCGGACATGCCTTGCGTCCACCAGAATCGCTCTTTGCTCTCTTCACGCATCGTAACCCGCGAACGCCCTCGAATAAAAAACCGCGACGTGCGACATGCATCCCATGCTTCAGGCTCACTTGGGCGTGCATGCCTGAAGCATCGGGATGCGCGCTCATCACTCCGGAATCTGCGGCTCGACCAGTCTCGCCAGTTGCAGCAGCGATTCCTGCCAGCCGAGATAACACATCTCCACCGGGATCGCTTCCGGAATGCCCTCTTGCACGACACTCACTTCGGTCCCGCAGGAAACCTGACGCAAGGACACGGTGACGCGCATTTCGCCGGGCAGGTTGGAGTCGTCGAAACGATCGGTGTAGCAGAGCTTTTCGTTCGGCACCAGTTCCAGATACTCGCCGCCGAATGAATGGCCATTGCTCGTGCCGAATTGATGAAACGACATCTTGTGCGTTCCGCCGACGCGCGCATCCAGTTGATGAACCCGGCAGGTGAAGCCATAGGGCGGAAGCCATTTCGCGATGGCGTCGGGTTCGAGGAAAGCGCGATAGACGCGTTCAGGCAGAGTGCGCAGGACGCGGTGCAGATGAACGGTTCCGGTAGCCATGGGTGATTTCCTTTTCTCAGGACAGGTTGGGGAATACATCGACGACGAATCATCAAAGCGAAAATCGACACATGGCCAGCATATTGGGCCTTTCGATAACCTGACTAAAAAAGCGCCGGCTGTCGTCAAACTTTCACAAACATGTTTCTTCGGCGATACAAAACCGCGAATTGCCAGATTTACCGCATTCGTTCATCCTGTTTTATATAACCAATATAAAAGCTATCCGGGACGACTCAAAAGCCATAATGCAAGCCCTTCAGCGGCATCCAATTACATTCGTATTATGGAATGACATGCAACTTTTTCGCATCGTCCACTTTCGTTACAAGAAGTTACTTCTTACGTCATACTCATCTTGATTCAGCTGTGTAACATTTCTTCAAGTCGCCAACAAACCGACGAAAGCGCGTTACGCACTGTATTTCTCCCGCGAACGCCCTAGCCCGATCGCCACTTTTCCGACTGCTTCGAATGGCCATTCGATAGCGGTGGGGACGTTTTTCTCCGGCGATTCCAATCAACGATTTCCGGATCTAAAAGAAATGAAAAATCTCCGTACGAGTGCTTATGCATACTGTTTAGGTGCCCTCATGTTGTCAGCCTGCGGTGGCGGGAGTGACAACGGTGGTCCGTCGAGCGTCGCCAACAGCGCTGATCCCGCGACGGTCATCGATATCAACCGGCATCCCGCTTCCGTGAGCGGCACCGTCATTCCGCCCGCGACGTCGCTCAACGACTCCAGCGGCGCCGTGTGGACCGTGAAAAACGGCGTCATCTATCGCGCGAATGTGAAAGCCGGCTTCTCGCAAGACGTGATCTCGCTGCTCTGGTACGCAGGCAAGATCTATCAGCAGAACGTGAACAAGCTGTGGTGGGTCTGGCAGAACAACACCTGGGTCGTTTCGGCGGACCCGCGTCCCGCCACTTCCACGGGTTCATCGACGGGCACGGGCTCCGCCTCGGGCTCGACAGGGGCCTCTTCGCCTGCATCGACTTCGACGCCTGCTTCGTCTTCGACCGCCGCGTCGGCGCCGTCCAGCGCATCGTCGACGAGCGCGGCGTCCACGGGCACGTCCACATCGGGCGCGCCGGGCATGCCCTTCTTCGGCGTCAACGAGCATTACGCCTACGGCGGCGTCTATTCGCAGACTCCGCTGAGCACCCAGGCAGCAACGATGGTCGACCTCGGTCTCACCGGCATTCGTCAGGACGTGCACGGCTACGATCAGATCGATACGCTGGCCGAAAAAGTGATCCCCGGTCTCGGTACGAGCGTCACGGTGATGCCGCTGATCGACGCCTATCCCTGGGACGATCCGACCTTGAACGGCAAGACGCCGACCGAATCGAGCGCCTACACCTACGCCTATAACATGGCGGCCTACGCTGCAACGAAGCTCAAGGGCGTGCCGGTGGTGGAGTTCGGCAACGAATACGATCTCGACGTTCACAACAAGCGCATCGCCAACGACGGCGTCAATGTCTCCGACTACGACAACACGACCTGGCCGATCTGGCGCGGCGCGCTGCGTGGTTACTACGACGGCTGGCGTTCGGTCGATACGGCGGGACAGACGAAGGTCATCGCGACGGCATCGGCGGGCTTCCTCTATCTGGGCTGGTACAAGGGCATGCTGACGGGCGTTCAGCCGGACGGCTCGACCGGACACCCGAAGGTGAAGACCGACATCATCCAGCTGCACTGGTATTCGGACGGTCTCGATCCCCAGAACACCTGGGGCAAGGACGGCACCAACTACAACGTGCTCAAGATCCTTCACGACGCCTATAACCTGCCGATCATGTTCACGGAAATCGGTGTGAACTTCGACTTCACGACGCAGCAGGCGCAGGCCTACATCACGAAGACGATTCCGGAACTGTACGCGGCGCGTAACACGTATGGCGTGGTGGGCTTCCAGTGGTACGAGCTGTATGACGATCCCACCGGCGACTACGGCATCCTCACCAACAGCGGCCAGAAGAAGGCCATCTACGCGACCATGAAGGCGGCCGTGCAGGCATCGCACTAAGCCTGAGCTTCATGTGAGCAGAGTCCCGGTGCACGGCGCGCAGCCGTCCACCGGGACTTGTCGTTTTTGTTGTCGTTTGTGCCGCGCGTGCCACGCTTCGGTGCGATACCGAACACTGCGCGCGCATCAAGCGCTTCGATCCTCCTTCCGATCCGGACAAATGGTGTGAGCGATGTCTTGCGCACGTACAGCGCCGCGCGAGACATCGTCTAATCACGGCTGTACCGGAACCATTGCGGGTCGACAGCACCATGCGTGTCATCACCAGACGACGATTCATCTCCGCGGCATTGGCCGCCTGCGCGGTCGGCGTCATTGCCCCGCGTGCGCGCGAACACGACGAAGCAGGCGGCATCCCCTATGGCGCCGCGCGGCGCCAGCGGCTCGACTTATACGCCCCGGCTGCCGATGCCGGTTCAAAGCGGCCCATCGTCGTGTACTTCTATGGCGGTGCGTGGCAGAGCGGCCATCGCTCGGACTCGCATGGCGTGGCGCAGGCGCTCGCCGCACATGGCATCGTGACCGTCGCGGCGGACTATCGCCTGTATCCGGACACGGTCTTCCCCAGCTTCCTCGATGATCCCGCCACGGCCGTGCGCTGGGCGCACGATCACGCGCATGAATTCGGCGGCGATCCGCAGCGCCTGTTCGTCATGGGACATTCGTCCGGCGCACACATGGCGTCGATGCTCGCGACCGATCCGCGCTATCTGGCGGCGCATGGCCTGTCGAACCGCTCGCTTGCCGGCATGATCGGGCTGGCGGGACCGTACGCCGTCATTCCGACGACAGACCCGCACATGGACGAGATTTTCCCTGCCGCGTTGCGTTCACAGGCGTTGCCGATTGCCTTCGTCGACGGCAACGAGCCGCCGATGTTCCTGGCCGCCGGCACCGACGACAAGGACGTCGATCCGCGCAACAGCGACCGCTTCGCCGATGTCCTGCGCGCGCATCACGACAAGGTGGAGTTAAAGAAGTACCCGGGGCTCGGGCACGTGACGATTGTCGAGTCATTCTCGGCCAAGCCGGGCAAGCCTTCTCCGGTGCTGGCCGATGTCGTCGCGTTCATCGACGCGCATTAGCATTCATCACGCATCCGGATCGGCCCAGCGCAGTGCGAAGCCGTTGCGCGCTTCGTCGATATAGCCCGCATGCGGCGCCATGAAATGCCCGGGCAATAACAACGCGCGATGCTCGCAGCTGGCCTGCAAAACCCGCTCGCGCGTCTCTGCCGACTGCACCGGATCGATACAGCCGAAGCAGCTCCATTGCGGATACCGGACCTGCACCGGATGATGGATGATGTCGCCTGTTAGCACGGCGCGCGCATCGTCGGACTTGACCCAGATCGCAACGTGTCCCGGCGTATGTCCCGGCGCGGGTTCGAGCGTGAGGCAATCGGCCAGCTCGGCGTAGTCGTCGACGATCATCGCCTGGCCCGCTTCGATCACGGGCAGCACGCTGTCCTGATACGCGATCAGATGCGGGCCGCCCTTGCCTGCGTCGGCCGCGCACTTCGCTTCCCAGAACGCGTGCTCGCGCCGCGAGAACACATACTTCGCGTTCGCAAACGTAGGCACCCAGCGCCCGCCGACGAGCCGCGTGTTCCAGCCGATGTGATCGGCATGCAGATGCGTGCAGAGCACATAGTCGATCTCTTCGGGCGTCGCGCCGGCAGCAGCGAGCCGATCGAGAAACGGCGTGTCGAGTCCGCACCAGTCGGGCCGGCCGGGCCGGTCCTTGCCATTGCCGACACAGCCGTCGATGAGAATCTTGTGCTTGCCGGTATCGAGGAGCCAGGAATGCATGCTGAGCAACAGGCGCCCCGAGGCCGCGTCGTAGTGGCCCGGCGTCATCCACGAGAGGTTCTCGGCGAGCGCCTCTTCGGTCGCCAGCGGAAAGTACTTCAGGAAGTTGAACGAGTGATCCACCATCTCTTCGACGAGCGTCGCCGTGATCTTGCCGATCCTGAATCGAATCATGTGGGTTGTCTCCTGATGAAGGTTGTGCTTACGCTGCGGCGGCTTCGCGTTGCCCGGCGTCGTCCTCGACGGCCGCGGGTTCCGCCGCGCCAAGTTCCTGGCCGGCGGCCTCGCGCAGTTGCGTGATGCCGATCACCGAGATCACGGAAGCGAGCGCGATATACGCCGCAAGCGGCCAGTAGCTGCCTGCCCAGCCCACCATCAGCGCGGCGAGAATCGGCGTGGGACCGCTCCATACGACGGTGGCGAACTGATACGCCACCGACACGCCGCTATAGCGGATCGCCGCGTGGAACTGTTCGCCCATCAGGCTGGGCTGCGTGGCTTGTGTGCTGCCTTGTCCGATCAGCGCAATCGAAATGGCCGCGACGATCATCGGATAGCTGGCGGTATGAAGCATCGCATAGAAGGGAAAGATGAACAGGCCGATGAAGATCATGCCGCCCATATAAACCCGCTTGCGGCCGATGCGATCCGAAAGCGCGCCGAAGATCGGCTGCGTGACGGTTTGCAGGAACGCACCGATCATCAGCGCGCGCAAGGCAAGCGGCCGCGGCACGTGCAGGTCCTGCGTCAGATACACCAGCGAATAGACCGCGATGGCGTAGAAGCTCGTGTTCTCCGCTGCTTGCGCGGCCAGCAGGCAAAGCGTCTTGCGCTTCTCGCTCCGGAGCACGGTTGCGATAGGCAGACGATCCTTCGCGTTGGCCTTCTGCAGCTTCCTGAAGCTGGGTGATTCGGACACGCTGCGCCGAAGCACGATGCCGAACACCACCAGCACGCCGCTCACGAGGAACGGAATGCGCCATCCCCATGCGGCGAATTGCTCGCTGGAGAACATCGCTGTGGTCAGCGCCATGACGCCAGTCGACAACAACAGCGCGGCGGGAATGCCGCACTGAGGCCAGCTGCCGAACGCGCCGCGCTTCTTCGCCGGCGCATGCTCGATCACCATCAGCGTGGCGCCGCCCCATTCGCCGCCCACGGCGAAGCCTTGCAGGAAGCGCATCACCGTCAGCAGGATCGGTGCAGCGACGCCGACTTGCGCATACGTCGGCAACAGGCCGATGAGGAAGGTCACGCTGCCCATCATCGTGAGGCTCATGACGAGCATCGCCTTGCGGCCGATGCGATCGCCGAAGTGACCGAACACGATACCGCCCAGCGGACGCGCAATGAAGCCAACGGCAAAGGTCGCAAGCGAAGCGATGGTGCCCGCGACGGGGTCGAAGGCCGGGAAGAAGAGCTTGTTGAAGATCAGCGCCGCCGCCGATCCGAATATGAAGAAGTCGTACCACTCGAGCGTCGCGCCGATCGCGCTCGACCATGCGACGCGCCGGATATCCTTGTTATCGACCATTCGTGTCTCCTGCCATTTCTTCGTTATTGTCTGCGCCGCGAGGCAAGCGGATTCAGCGTTGATGTCACCCGAACGGACGAACGCGGCCCGACACACGGCCGAAGTGAATTCGGCCATGCGGAAGCTTTCGAGCAGGAGGGAGATCAGGCTGAGCACGCCAGTTTCGATGGCGCTGCCAGTGTCGATTCGCTGTTTGCGAAACGACGAATTCCGAGCTTAGTACCGGCGTCCTGGCGACGCTCGAATACCTGTTATGCGAAAGCTAATGACGGTGATAGCGAGAGGCTTGGCGCAATTTCTACCCGGTAAATTCTATTCAAGACTCCTTGCATTTCGCACGCGCGTTCGCGATCAGGGTTTCTACGGTGAACGTTTTGCGCGTGACTGCAATTCTTGCTGCATCCCAAGTACGACAAAAGATTTTTTTACTGAGACAAGCGTTTACATTCATCTCATAAGAAGATAAAGTTCGTTCCGTTGATCAGGTTTTCGGCAATGCTTGCTGAACCGGGAAGGAACCTCCGAGAAATCGGATTTTTTTACCGTACGCGCGCAAACGTTGTACCAGCTCCGTCGACGTAGCCTTGAAAATGATCTGATGTTATTTCACGAGGCTTAACCGGGCGAATGACCCTTTCATTTGCTCGACTCTGCCATCCAGAGCGCTAGTCGTGTCACGCGCTGGAACTTGTCGGTAAAAAATCCGTGTCGTCCCAACCGTCCGCCAGCGCGATGAGCGCGGCAGACAGGACTGGTGCGCTCATCTTCCGGATGACTAATTAATGTCACCCCACGATGAGAACGGATTGAAGCGATTCAAAGCAGTTTGAATCGTGCACTGACAGGTCCATCAAGCGTGTAGAAATTCACGATCGTTGCGCTCACCCATTAGCCCTGCTGATCGCAATGACGAATCGTAACCAAACCTCCGTTCGCCGCTTCAACGTTTTCTCCGCACGCAAGATCACGGCCGTCGCGACCGCCGTCCTCACCAGCGTCCTGCTCGCCGCATGCGGCGGCGGCGGTGATTCCGCCCTCGACGCAGCCGCTACCGCCAAGGCCAGCGATCTACCGGAATCCACCGCGAAGGCGGCGACCAGCTCGTCCATCTTCTACGGCGTGAATGGCCGCAACACCAACGGCGGTGCCTACGACGGCACGCCGGTGGCAACCCAGCTTGCACAGCTGAAGGACCTCGGCGCGAAGATCTATCGTAACGACGTGTACAACGTGGCCTCGGCCGCAGTCGTCGCGAAGATGACGCAGACGATGGCCGCCGGCGGCGTGACGGTCTATCCGGTGCTGATGCTCGGCGCCAACTACAACAACGAGCAGGATGCCTATAACGCGGGCTACACGCTGGGCCGCCAGGTCGCGCAGACCTACAACTGGCAATACTACGAAGTCGCCAACGAACTCGAAGCGCAAGCGCTCAACGGCAATGTCGACGGCACCAACTGGAAGCACTACAAGAACCAGCCGTTCGTCGTCGCACGCGGCGTGTATCGCGGCCTGATCGCGGGTGTGAAGTCGGTGAACGGCTCGGCGAAGATCATCATCAACGGCACCTGGCTGCACTACTCGTTCTTCCAGATGCTGCTCGACGGTTCGCAGCCGGACGGCACGCACGGTCACCCGACGGTCAACTGGGACATCACCGCGTGGCACTGGTACTCGGATCAGGGCGACATGACGCACGCATGCGGCGGTTCGGGTTGCTACGACATGCTGGCCGTGCTCAAGTCGATGGGCCGTCCGATCTGGATCAACGAATTCGGCGTCCGTCCGAACTACGGCTCGGATCAGCAGATCGCGAACTACATGTCCGGCAACACGATGATGGCGCAGTTCCAGAGCGTGGCGTCGAAGTACAACATCCAGTCGATCCAGCAGTTCGAACTGTATGACGACAGCGAAGGCAACTTCGGCCTGCTGCGCGGCGACGGCAAGACGCAAAAGCCGGCTTACACGGCCTACAAGAACTTCGTTGCATCCCACCCGATGTAATGCATGACGCGGGATCCGCAGATCCCGCGTAGTTCAAAGCACGACGAGCGACCCTGGCGGTCGCTCGTTGCGTTTGGGGCGCGACTTATCTCAACTGAGCGGCCGATACGCCGGCACATAGGCGACCGCTTTCATGTGGGCCAGCAGATCGTCCGGCCGCTTCACGCGCGCGAGTCCCTGCTCGAAGATGTATTCCGCCACCTTGGCGGCCACGTGCATCGACGCCTCGAAGATTCCGCTCTGCGGCGGGTAGATCAGACCCTTGCCGAGACTTTCGTCGCTGACCTGCTCGGCGACTGCCTTGGCCGCGACGATGAACATGTCTTCGGTCACGCGCGTTGCCTCAGTGGCGAAGACCGCCATGCCCATCGCGGGGAAAATGTACACGTTGTTGCCCTGTCCCGGCACGAACTGCCGTCCTTCGATCTCGACCGGTCCGAACGGGCTGCCGCTCGCGAAGATCGCCTGCCCTTTCGACCAGCGGTACGCTTCCTCGGCAGTGCACTCGGAACGCGAAGTCGGATTCGAATAGGGGAAGATGATCGGGCGTTCGTTGATCTCGCTCATTGCTTCGATCACGGGCTGACTGAACAGCTTGGGCACCGTGCTCACGCCGATGATGCCGGTGGGTTTGAGCGCGCGCACTGCATCGACGAAACTGTCGAGCGGTTCGTGATCGATCGCGAAGGGCTGCTGGAACGCCGCGAGATCCGTGCGCGAGCGGACCATCAGTCCGTTGATGTCGAAGAGGCTGTTGCGCGCGCGGGCCGCGTCGATGTCGACGCCTTCGAGCGCCATGGCTTCGCTGATGAGTTCGGCGATGCCCGTCGCCGCCGAGCCGCCGCCGAGGAACAGGAAACGCTGCTCGGTCAGCTTCTGTCCGGAGATGCGCAATGCGCCGTAGATGCCGGCCAGTGCGACGGCCGCGGTGCCCTGGATGTCGTCGTTATAGGTGCAGACCCGGTCCTTGTAGCGCGCCAGCAACGGCACCGCGTTGAAGTTCGCGAAGTCCTCCCACTGGATGCAGCATTTTGGATACGCGTCCTGGACCGCGTTCACAAATTCGTCAAGAAACGCATCGTAGTCCGCGCCGCGCACGCGCTCCTGCCGCAGGCCAAGATAAAGCGGGTCTTCGAGCAAGGTCTGGTTGTTCGTGCCGACATCCAGCGTGACGGGCAGGCAGTGCATCGGCGGCACGCCTGCGCAGGCGGTGTACAGCGCCAGCTTGCCGATTGGAATGCCCATGCCGCCGACACCCAGATCGCCGAGCCCGAGGATGCGCTCGCCATCCGTCACGACGATGAACCGAACGTCCGTTTCCGGCCAGTTGCCGAGCAACTCCCTGACGCGGCCGCGCGCGTGGATCGGAATATAGAGGCCGCGCGTGGCCCGGAAGATCTGATCGAACTTCTGACACGCTTCGCCGACTGTCGGCGTGTAGACGATCGGCATGTAGGTGGCCGGATCGGACATCAGCAACGCATAGAAGAGTGTTTCGTTGCGGGCCTGCAAGTCGGAGAGAAACAGGTAGCGCTGCAGGTCGCTGTCGAGGTGCGACAGCTCGGCATGCGTGCGCGCGATCTGCAATTCGAGCGAGCTCACGCCGGGCGGCAACAGCCCTTCGATGCGCCAGGCCTTGCGTTCTTCGAGCGTGAACGCCGTCCCGTGATTCAAGCGCGGAATTGTGCAGGACGTCATAGCCATGTGTCTGAAGAGACATGATCGCTTCCCCTTGACGTAAGCCGAAGCACGTAGTGTAGGCAGACTTCACGGACCGATGAAGCGAAAACGCACGCTTTTTCGTGCTTGACCGGACGTCGCACGAAACGTCTTCGATCAGATGAAACGAGGAGACCGCTTATCAGCATGCCTATATGACAGACATGCGGCCACGCGCCTTGTTGCCGTCCCGGCCTGCACCTACTCTCGGTCAGAAGGCGCATTGCTGTCGATGCCGCCTCGATTCGTGGCACACCAACGAACGATCCATGGAGAAGACATGCGCGACACCTTGAGTCCTGTCATCACAGGCCCGCGGGGCCTATCCGCGATTCCGGAGCAGCAGCAGCACACCCCGCGCTCCATCCTGTTTGCGGGCGGCACGAGCACCAGGACGATTGCGGGCATTGCACGGCGGCTTGCCGTTGCGGGACAACGCTTCGAGCTGCATCATTTCGTGCGGTCCGCGGAGCGCAGCGCGCAGCACGACGAGATCGACGCCCTGCGTCATCACGGCAAGGTGCATCGTCATGTGGATCTGCCTCATGCGCTCTTCGAACAGGCGTGTACGCATGCGCTCAGTCCCGCACGCGCCAACACGCAGATCTATTGCAGCGGCCCGCCCGCGTTCATGGATTTCATCGCCCACCACGCGCGCGACTGGGTGTACGCCGCCAACATTCACAGAGTGGGTCCGGGCGCGCAGGCGCTTCAGTCGAAGTCGACCTGATCGCTGCGGCGCAACGCATCGAGCCGCCTGATCTGCTCGGGCAGGATGCGGCCCAGCGAGAGCGGCGGCAGTGCATCGAGCGGGAAGAATCCGGTCTCGTTCGTCTCGCTGCCGATGATCTCGCCGGCCTCCGCAATGCGCCCGAGAAACACCAGCTTCCAGATATGGAACACGGACGGCGGGTGCGCATGCGCATTCATGTCCCACACGGCAAGCAGGCGCACGATATCGACGGTGAAGCCGCTTTCCTCGCGCGCTTCCTTGGCCGCGTTCGCAGCCGGCGATACGCCTATATCAGCCCATCCGCCCGGCAGCGACCACCTGCCATCCGCGAGTTCGCGCACCAGCAAGATGCGCCCTTCGTCATCGAATACGGCGCAGCGTACGTCGAGCTTCGGATTCGCGTAGCCCGACTCGAAGGCGAACAGTTGCGCGACGTGCTGCGTATCCATCGACGCCAGCTCCGCGAGTTGCGCATGCGCGATCTGCGCAATTTCCTCATAACGCTCGCGGTCGAAGTCGCCGGTGGCGTAGTGAAGTCCGGTCTGGGCAATCGCGAGCAGGCGGCGCGCCTGTTGCAAGCGCAGCTGCGCCTGCGCGACGGGTGTCGTGTGCAAGGGGTTATTCATCGAGACTCACTTCGCATCCATGTCGGACTCATAGAACATCGCGAAGAGCTCGGACTGTGAACTCACGCCGAGCTTCGCGTAGATGTGCTTCTTGTGCGCCCGCACGGTTTCAAACGAGATCGCCAGTTTCTCGGAGATCGCGCGTGAGGAAAAGCCGCGCAGGATCAGCATCGCCACTTCAGTCTCGCGCGCCGTCAGCACGCTGCGTCCACTCCGGCTGCCGAGCGTGCCGAAGCGCGCGGCCATGTGCTGGTCATCGCCTTCCACGGGCGCATGCGCCTCGTGCACCGCTTCTCGCTCGAAGCGCACGCGCTGCTGCATCAGCGCCAGCACCCACGGTGCATAGAGCGTGAGCAGCGCGGTCTCGCGATCGTCATAACGGCTCGTCTTGCCCAGCGACAGACCCATCGTTTCGTTCTGCCCCATGTAGACGTTGAAATGCACTTCATCGCCGACGATATTGCGCTTGAAGTACCGCTGGTAATACTCGGTCATGCGGAAGTTGTCGGGCGCGACGTCGGCGAGCGTGTAGAAGCCCGACTGACGCATCTCGAAGGCGGCGAGATAGAACGGATCGAGCTGATACATCGCGGACAGATAGTGCTGGAACAGCACGTCGATCTTGCCGTCGGGCAAGGCCTGCTCGGCCAGCACGTGCGGCGTGTCATCGCGCAGGAAGCGCAGTGCGACCCAGCTGTCGAAGGCCACGTGCCGCTCCAGCACGCGCGTGAGACGCGCCCAGAATTGCGGGCCGTCGAGGGCCTCGATGGCCGAGCCGATCTCCCGGTGAAAGGCGAGATCCCGCCATTCCAGCTCCATGCAGTGCTCCTGTGGGGTACCCCGGATGGGTAATTTCTCGCCAAAAATATTACCTTGATAATCGGCCGTGACGCCGGCAGTCCAAGCGCGAATCATCACATGGCGCGACGCATCTGGCGTGTTCAGTGCGTCTGAAAGGAATATGGAAGGAGACGGGCAATGCAAGTGGAGCTGGCGCAACTGCAACTGATCGACGGCGATCTCGCGCACAACACGCGCAAGGTCGTACAGACGATCTCGAACGCCGACACCTCCGGCGGCACGAAGCTGATCGTGTTTCCCGAGACCACGCTGTCAGGCTTTCCGGTGCGCGAGAACGTTGAGCAACTGGCGCAGGCGCTCGACGGCCCCGCGTTGACCGCGGTGCGCGACGCCGCACGTCAACGCCGCGTGGCCGCAGCGGTGGGATTCACCGAGCGCGAAGGCGCGCACTTTCACAACACGACGGTGCTCATCGACGAACGCGGCGAGATTGCGCTGCGTTATCGCAAGACGCATTTGTGGGCGTCGGACATCGGCATCTACACGCCGGGCGACCGCTTCTCCACCTGCATGTGGAACGGCCTCACCGTGGGCCTGCTGATCTGCTACGACATCGAGTTTCCCGAGACCGCGCGTGCGATTGGCGCGCTGGATGCGGACCTGTTGCTCGTGACGAACGGCAACATGGATCCGTTCGGTCCGGTGCATCGCCGCGCCATCGCCGCGCGCGCGATGGAAAACCAGATGTTCGCGCTGATGGTCAACCGCTGCGGCTCCGGCGATGAAGCGCTGACGTTCCCCGGCTTGTCCGCGCTTATCGATCCTTTCGGCGAAACCGTCATCGAACTGGGCGGCGCAGAGAGCGTGACGAAAACGGACATCGACCTGAGGCGACTCGAAGCCAGCCGCGAGCACTACAACTACCACCATGACGCGCGCGTTCCGCTAGGCCTGACGGCCGTGCAGGAAGCCGACGGCACCCGTTCGCTGCTGCTCGAAGCACGCACCCGCAAGGCCGGCTGACCGCACCACACGCTGGTCGAATCACAGAATCACAACGACACCGGCCGCCGCTGCGGCCAGGAGACATCATGCAGACTTCATCTTCCGAACCCACGCATCTGAAACGCACGCTCGGCTTGCCGTCGGTGCTGCTGTTCGGCCTGGCCTACATGGCGCCGCTGATCGTGTACGGCACCTATGGCGTGCTCGCCAAAGCCAGCGGCGATACGGCCGCCCTCGCCTATCTGCTCGCACTCATCGCGATCGTCTTCACGGCCCTGAGCTATGGCAAGCTCGCACGGCTCTTTCCGGTGGCGGGCTCGGCCTATACCTACACGCGCAAGACCTTCAACGCGCATCTCGGCTTCATGATCGGCTGGGCGACACTGCTCGACTATTTCTTCCTGCCGATGGTGATCTGGCTGATCGGCGCGGCCTATCTCAACGCCGCGTTCCCGCATGTGCCGTCGTGGGTGTGGATCGTCGCGTTCATCGTGCTGACGAGCGGACTGAACATCGTCGGCATCGAACTGGCCGCGCGCTTCAACATCGTGCTGATGATCCTGCAGCTCGTGATCGTCGCGCTGTTCGTCGCGCTCTGCTGGCATTACGCCGCAGCGGTTGCCGGGCCGGGCGGCATCGCGATGGCCGAGCCGTTCTTCAAGCCGCACGTCCCGCTCGGCGTGACCATGGCAGGCGCCGCGATTGCCGCCTATTCGTATCTCGGCTTCGACGCGGTGTCCACGCTCACGGAGGAAACCATCGAGCCGAAGAAGAACATGCCGCGCGCCATCGTGCTGATTGCGCTGATCGGCGGGGCCATCTTCGTGATCGCGGCCTGGACGATGCAGCTCGCGCACCCCGGCGCCGAGTTCAAGGATACGGATTCGGCCGCGTTCGAAGTCGCGAAGATGATCGGCGGCGATCTCTTCGTCAGCGTGTTCCTCGCGGGCCTGATTCTCGCGCAGTTTGCTTCGGGCATCTCGGCGCAGGCGAGCGTCGGCCGGCTGCTGTATGCAATGGGACGCGACGAGATCCTGCCGCGGCGCATCTTCGGCTTCGTGCATCCGCGCTTCAAGACGCCGGCGTTCAACATCGCGATTGCGGGCGTGGTCGGGTTGATCGCGTTGAAGATGGATGTCGCGACATCGACGTCGTTCATCAACTTCGGTGCGTTCCTCGCGTTCACGGCCGTCAATCTCTGCGTGATCCGCATCTGGCTGTCAGGGAATCATGGCGAGCGCCGGATCGGCATGCTGGGCGGACTGGTGTTCCCGGCCATTGGCGCAATCGCAGATATCTGGCTGCTCGCAAGCCTGGAGACGCGGGCGCTCGTGCTCGGCGGAGTCTGGTTCGTGGTGGGGATCGCTTACCTGTGCTGGATCACGAAGTTCTTCCGGCAGGCGCCGCCGGAAGTGGCGCTGTAGGTCGTCACGCGTACAAGGCAGGCCGCGCGCCGAACGCGCGGCCACCATGCTTCAGAACTTCCACTGCAAATTCCCCGTCAGCGTGTGATCCTGCGCACCGCCGCCATACTGGCCGGAGTACTGCACGCCGAAGCTCAGGTTCTTCGTGATCGCGGCATCCACGCCCAGTTCCACCACAGCGGCATCCCGCGCGATCGGCACACCCGTCACGTCGAACGCATTCCCGCCCGCCACGAACGCCACGCGCGAGACCGGCGTGGTGTCGCCCATCGCGTGCCGCCAGCCGGCCATCGCCCGCGCGGTCAGCATGCCGCGTGCGCCGGGATAGAAGCGCCATGCAGCCCGGGCGCCGAGCGTCGAATAGGTGATGCCCTGGTTCTCGGAATCGCCCTTGAGCGCAGCCGGCCCGCTTTCTTCGAAGCCGTCCGAAGACACGTTCACGTAGGCCAGCGCGGCAAACGGTTCCACCGCGACCGGCCCCGCCGCGATGCCATAACCCACCTCGCCGAAGACCTGTCCGATCTTGGTCGTCTGGCCCGAGCTTTCCTTCGCGTTGAAGCCCGAGAAGCCGATCGTGCGATCCGTGTCCGCGTGATTCCACGAGTAGCCGCCGCCCATGCGCACGCCCAGCGGGCCGTACTGCGCGCCGCCGTACAGCGCGAGGTGATAGCTGTCCACCGAAGCGCTGGCGTTGAGGTCGTCGCTGATCGAGCCGTGACCGAAGCCCGCCGCCGCGCCCACGCGCCAGTGATCGTTCACCGCCGTATCGACGCCGGCGAAGAAGCCGCTGGTGGTCTGCGTCACATCGGATACGCCGCTCGGGCCGTTCAGCCGGTCATGCGCGCCATAGCCCTGCGCCCAGACTGTCGGCCGCCACGGTGCGCGCTCGGCGCAGGCCGCACTGGAGCCGCGATGCGTCGTGCCGGCCGCGCTCGTCGAGGTGTCGTCGCACATCGCGCCTTGCGATGACGACAGCGCCGCCAGCGGTCCGTCCTCCGGCGAGAGGCCGCGGCGCAGACGGTCGGTGACGGCGTCGCGCAAGAGGCGGCTGTCGTCGACCAGCATGCTGCGCGTGCTCGCGTAGATCTCGCCGGCGAGCGTCGCGAAGCCCCAGCGGGCGCTCGGCGCGTCGGACAGGAAGATGGCGTCGAACACCGGATTGCCGACGCCGAGCTGGGCGATGGCCGTGGCCGCCGCGCGCTGGTTCGGCGTCGCCGCGATCGACGGGAACAGCACGCCGTTCGGCACCAGCGACAGATACACGTTGTTGGCGTCGTAGCCGAGCGTCGGCGTGAGGAACACGAGGTTCGACGTCGCGTTGGTGAAGGTCCCGTTCACGCCGCCCTGCGAGGTGAGGATGGTGTAGTTGTTGTCGAGCCCCCACTTGCCGCCGCCGGCCTGCACGTTGACCGTGCCGCCCTGGATCGTCGTCGTGCCGCCCGCCAGGATCTGGCCGCTGTGCTGCTGCGGATTCGCGCCGACGTTGTAGTTCGAGCCGGGCTCGAAGGTGACGTTGCCGGCGACGTTGAGCGCCTGTCCGGGCGTCGTGGCGGCAGCCGTGCCGCCGTCGTGGACCACGACGCTGCCGACCGTGCCGCTGCCCGACACCGTGCCGCCCGAACCGACCGTGACGGGTGCGGCGGGCATCGCGCCGGCGACGTCGAGCGTGCCGCCGCCCACCGCCACCGGGCCGGTGCTCGTGTTGGTGCCGGTCAGCGACAGCGTGCCGTCGCCGACCTTCGTCACCGTGCCGCTGCCGCTGATGCTGCCGCCGTAGGTCACGTTGCCCGAACTGTTGAACACCAGCGAACCGTTGTTGTTGATCGGCCCGGTGATGCTGCCGCTGGTGCCGCCGTTGCCCACCTGCAGCGTGCCGCTGTTGATGGTCGTGCCGCCCGTGTAGGTGTTCTCGCCGGTGAGCGTGAGCGTGCCGGGACTCGTCTTGGTCACGCCGCCCGCGCCGCCGATGGTGCCGCCGTAGTCGCCGCCGCCCACCGCGATGCCGCCCGTGCCCACATTGACCGCCGATCCGGACACGCCGTTGAGCGTCGAGATGGCCACTTGCGTGGTGCCCGTGTTGAGCGCGCCGCCGTTGAGGGTGACGGTGCCGCTGCCGAGCGCGGTGCCGGTGTTCGCGGTGATCGAGCCGCTGTTGAGCGTGGTGCCGCCGCCGTAGCTGTTGTTGCCGGCGAGCGTCAGGTTGGCGGCGCCGTCCTTGGTGATGCCGCCGCCGCCCGTCACCGGCGAGGTCAGCGTGAGGTCGTTGCTGCCGCCGAAGGTCGCGCCCGTGTTCAGCGTGACCGCGTTGCCGATGGTGAGCGCCGTGGAGGTATCGAGGGTCGACGGAGCATCGACGCTGAGGCCGCCGGAGCCGAGCGCGCCGGTATTGCCGAGCACGAGCGTGCCGCCCGCGAGCGAGGTGCCGCCGGTGAAGGTATTGGCGCCATCGAGCGTCTGCGAGCCGGTGCCGGTCTTCACGATGCCGCCCGTGCCGCTGATGGTGCCGCCGTAGACCGAATTGCCGTTGACCGCGAGATTCAGGCTGTGCGAGCCGAGCAGCACGCTGCCGCCGGCGACGCCCGAGAGGCCGCCGAGCGTCGGATTCGTGCTGGCGCCGCTCACGTCGAGCGCCGCGCCGGGCTGACCGATGTCGACGACGCTCGCGCTGTCCAGCGAACCGCCTGCGCCGAGTGCGAGCGTGCCGGCGTTGATCGTCGTGTTGCCGGTGAAGGTCTGCGCGCCCGTGAGCGTCTGCGTGCCGCTGCCTTGCTTGACGATACCGCCCGTCCCGCCGATGGTGCCGCCGAACGTGGTGTTGCCCGCATCGCCGAAGGCCAGCGTGTTGCCGCCCAGCGCGACCGAGGTTCCGCCCACGCCGCTCAGCGCGCCGATGGTTTGCGGCGTGTCCGCGCCACTGACATCGAGCGCGGTTCCGGCATTCGCGAGGTTGACCGCGCCGGTCGATGCCAGGCTGCCGCCCGCGCCGACCGCAATGGTGCCCGCGTTCACGGTGGTGCCGCCGGTGAAGGTATTGCCGCCGGTGAGCGTGAGCGTGCCGCTGCCGTCCTTGGTGACGCCGCCGGTGCCGTTGATGGCGCCGCCGAAGGTGGTGCTGTTGGCGTCGCCGAGCGTCAGCGCGGTGTTGCCGAGCGTGACCGCGGTGCCGCCGACGCCGCTCAGCGCGCCGATCGAGCGCGGGCCGTTCGCGGCGCTCAGGTCGAGATCGGCGCCGGTACCCGACAGATTGACGGCGCTGCCCGGCGCGAGGTCGCCCGCGCCCGCGAGCACCAGCCTGCCCGCGCCGATGTTGGTGCCGCCCGTGAAGGTCTGCGCCGCGGTGAGCGTTTCCGTGCCCGTGCCCTGCTTGACGATGCCGCCCGTCCCGCCGATGGTGCCGTTGAAGGTGGCGTCGCCTGCATCGCCGAAGGTCAGCGTGTTGCCGCCCAGTGCGACCGAGGTGCCGCCGACGCCGCTCAGCGCGCCGATGGACTGCGGCGCGCCTGCGCCGCTCACATCGAGCGCGGTGCCGGCGTTCGCGAGATTCACCGCGCCGGTCGATGCCAGGCTGCCGCCTGCGCCGACCGCGATGGTGCCGGCATTGACGGTCGTGCCGCCGGTGAAGGTGTTCGCGCCGGTCAGCGTCTCCGTGCCCGCGCCGTTCTTGACGATGCCGCCCGCGCCGTCGATGGCGCCCGCGAAGGTGCCGTCCGCCGCGGTGCCGAAGGCGAGCGTGTTGTTGCCGAGGCTCAAGACGGAGCCGCTCACGCCGTTCAGCGCGCCGATGGTCTGCGGTCCGCTCGCTCCGCCGATGTCGAAGCCCGCGCCGGGGCCGTTCAGCGTGACGGAGGTCGTCGGCGTGAGGCTGCCGCCCGCGCCCAGCGCGAGCGTGCCGGCGTTGATCGTCGCGCCGCCGGTGAAGGTGTTGGCGCCGGTGAGGGTTTCGGTGCCCGTGCCGGCCTTGACCAGGCCGCCGGTGCCGGAGATCGTGCCGCCGAAGGTGGCGTCGTTCGCGTCGCCGAGTTGCAGCGTGTTGGCGCCGAGCGTCACGTTGGTGCCGGCCGCGCCCGCGAGCGAACCGATTGCCGGGGCCGTGGTGGCGGCGCTTACGTCGAGCGCCGCGCCTGCGTTCACCAGATCGACGATGCCGGTCGGCGACAGGCTGCCGCCCGCGCCCAGTGCGAGCGTTCCGGCGTTGATCGTCGTGCCGCCGGTGAAGGTGTTGGCGGCGGTGAGCGTTTCGGTGCCCGCGCCGTTCTTGACGATGCCGCCCGCGCCGTCGATCGTGCCCGCGAAGGTGCCGTTGGCGGCGTCGCCGAATGCGAGCGTGTTGTTGCCCAGGCCGACGACCGAACCCGCTGCGCCGTTCAACGCACCGACGGTCTGCGGTCCGCTGGCGCCGCTGATGTCGAAGCCGGTGTTCGAGGCGAGATTGAGCGCGCCGGTCGCGACCAGGCTGCCGCCTGCGCCGATGGCCAGCGTGCCCGCGTTGACGGTCGTGCCGCCGGTGAAGGTGTTGGCGCCGGTGAGTGTTTCGGTGCCGGTGCCGTTCTTGGTCACGCCGCCGGTGCCGCTGATTGCGCCGCCGAAGGTGGCGTTGGCGGCGTCGCCGAAGGTCAACGGGTTCGCGCCCAGCAGCACCGAAGTGCCGCCGACGCCGCTCAACGCACCGATCGTCTGCGCGCCGCTTGCGTTGCTCAGATCGAGCGATGCGCCCGTTCCCGTGAGATCGATCGCGCCTGTCGGAGCGAGACTGCCCGTGGCGCCCAACGCGATGCCGCCTGCGTTGATCGTCGTGCCCCCGGTGTAGGTGTTCGCGCCTGTCAGCGTCGTGACGCCCGCGCCGTTCTTGACGATGCCGCCCGCGCCATTGATCGCGCCGGCGAACGTGCCGTTGTTGCCGTCGCCGAATGCGAGCGTGTTGTTGCCGAGGCCGATCACCGAACCGGTGACGCCGTTCAGGCCGCCAATCGATTGAGGACCGCTGGCGCCACTGATATCGAGGCCCGCGCCAACACCCGTGAGCGTGACCGCGCCGTTGGGCGTCAGACTGCCGCCCGCGCCCAGCGCCAGCGTGCCGGCGTTGATCGCAGTACCGCCGGTATAGGTGTTCGCACCCGTCAGCGTTTCCGTGCCCGTGCCGTTCTTGATAAGGCCGCCCGCGCCGCTGATTGCGCCGCCGAACGTGGCGTCGGTTGCATCGCCAAAGGTCAAGGGATTGGCGCCCAGCAGCACTGAAGTACCGCCAACACCGCTCAACGCACCGATGGTCTGCGCACCGCCTGCATTGGTGAGATCAAGCAATGCGCCCGATCCTGCCAGGTTCACTGCGCCCGTCGAAGCGAGGCTTCCACCTGCGCCCACAGCAATGCCGCCCGCATTGATCGTGGTGCCGCCGGTGTAGGTGTTCGCGCCCGTCAAGGTTTCGACACCTCCACCATTCTTGACGATGCCGCCCGTCCCGTTGATTGCACCGGCGAACGTGCCGTTGTTGCCGTCGCCGAATGCGAGCGTGTTGTCGCCCAGCCCGATCACCGAGCCAGTGACGCCATTCAGACCGCCAATCGATTGAGGCCCACTCGCCCCGCTGATATCGAGACCGGCGCCGACGCCCGTGAGCGTGACCGCGCCGTTCGATGCCAGACTGCCGCCCGCGCCCAGCGCCAGCGTGCCCGCATTGATGCCCGTGCCGCCGGTATAGGTGTTCGCGCCCGTCAGCGTTTCCGTGCCCGTGCCGTTCTTCACGAGGCCGCCGGTGCCGTTGATCGTGCCGCCGAATGTGCCGTTGGCGGCGTCGCCGAATGCAAGCGTGTTGTTGCCCAGGCCGATAGCCGAACCCGTGACACCATTCAACGCGCCGATGGTCTGCGGTCCGCTCGCCCCGCCAATGTCGAAGCCCGTTCCCGCGTTCGCAAGCGTGACCGCACCCGTCGATGCCAGGCTCCCGCCCGCGCCCAGCGCGAGTGTGCCGGCGTTGATCGTCGTGCCGCCGGTGAAGGTGTTGGCGCCGCTCAGTGTTTCGGTACCCGTACCGTTCTTCACGATGCCGGCCGTGCCGCTGATCGCGCCGCCGAAGTTCGCGTTGGTGGCATCACCGAAGGTCAACGGGTTCGCGCCCAGCAGCACCGAAGTGCCGCCGACACCGCTCAATGCACCGATCGTCTGTGCGCCGCTTGCGTTGCTCAGATCGAGCGATGCGCCCGTTCCCGCGAGATTTACCGCGCCTGTCGGAGCGAGACTGCCCGTGGCGCCCAACGCGATGCCGCCTGCGTTGATCGTGGTGCCGCCGGTGTAGGTATTTGCGCCCGTGAGCGTTTCAACGCCTCCACCATTCTTGACGATGCCGCCCGTGCCGTTAATTGCACCAGCAAACGTGCCGTTGTTGCCATCGCCGAATGCGAGCGTATTGGCACCGAGACCGATCGTCGATCCGGCTACGCCGTTCAGGCCACCGATGCTCTGCGGCCCGCTGGCGCCGCTGATATCGAGACCCGCGCCCACGCCCGTAAGCGTGACCGCGCCATTCGATGCCAGGCTGCCGCCCGCGCCCAGCGCGAGCGTGCCGGCGTTGATCGCAGTGCCGCCTGTATAGGTGTTCGCACCTGTCAGCGTTTCCGTGCCCGTACCGTTCTTGACGAGACCACCCGTGCCGTTGATCGCACCGCCGAAGGTGCCGTTAACGGCGTTGCCGAATGTGAGTGTGTTGGCTCCGAGACTGACCACCGAACCCGTCACGCCGTTCAACGCGCCGATCGTCTGCGGCCCGCTCGCGCCGCCGATGTCGAAGCCCGTTCCCGCGTTCGCAAGCGTGACCGCGCCCGTCGATGCCAGGCTACCGCCCGCGCCCAGCGCGAGTGTTCCAGCGTTGATGGTCGTGCCGCCGGTGAAGGTGTTGGCGCCGGTCAGCGTTTCGGTGCCCGTACCGTTCTTCACGATGCCGGCCGTACCGCTGATCGCGCCGCCGAAGTTTGCGTTGGTGGCATCGCCGAAGGCCAGCGGATTCGCGCCCAGCAGCACCGACGTCCCGCCGACACCGCTCAACGCGCCAATCGTCTGCGCTCCGCTTGCATTCGTCAGGTCCAGCGACGTCCCAGCTCCCGCGAGATTCACCGCACCCGTCGATGCCAGACTGCCGCCCGCGCCCAGTGCGATGCCGCCTGCGTTGATCGTCGTGCCGCCGGTGTAGGTGTTGGTGCCCGTGAGCGTTTCGACGCCCGCGCCATTCTTGACGAGGCCGCCCGTGCCGTTGATCGTGCCCGCGAACGCGCCGTTGGCGGCGTTGCCGAAGGCGAGCGTATTCGCTCCGAGACCAACCACAGAACCCGCCGCGCCGTTCAACGCGCCAATGGTCTGCGGCCCGCTCGCCCCGCCGATGTCGAAGCCCGCCCCTGGTCCAGTGAGCGTGACTGCACCCGTCGATGCCAGACTCCCGCCCGCGCCCAGCGCGAGCGTGCCGGTGTTAATCGTCGTGCCGCCGGTGAAGGTGTTGGCGCCGGTGAGTGTTTCGGTACCCGTACCGTTCTTCACGATGCCGGCTGTGCCGCTGATCGCGCCGCCGAAGTTCGCATTGGTGGCATCGCCGAAGGTCAACGGGTTCGCGCCCAGCAGCACCGAAGTACCGCCGACACCGCTCAACGCGCCGATTGTCTGCGCGCCGCCTGCATTCGTCAGGTCCAGCAATGTTCCCGCTCCTGCCAGATTCACCGCACCCGTCGATGCCAGACTGCCGCCTGCACCGACTGCAATGCCGCCTGCATTGATCGTGGTGCCGCCGGTGTAGGTATTCGCGCCCGTGAGCGTTTCAACGCCCGCGCCATTCTTGACGATGCCGCCCGTGCCATTGATGGCGCCGGCAAACGTGCCGTTGTTGCCGTCGCCGAACGCGAGCGTATTGGCGCCGAGACCGATCGTCGAACCGGCGACGCCGTTCAGGCCGCCGATCGATTGAGGTCCGCTCGCCCCACTGATATCGAGGCCCGAACCCACGCCCGTAAGCGTGACCGCACCATTTGACGCCAGACTGCCGCCCGCGCCCAGCGCGAGCGTGCCGGCGTTGATCGCCGTACCGCCGGTGTAGGTGTTCGCGCCCGTCAGCGTTTCCGTGCCCGTGCCGTTCTTGATCAGACCGCCCGCGCCGCTGATCGCGCCGCCGAAAGTGGCGTTCGTCGCGTCACCAAACGTCAAGGGGTTCGCGCCCAGCAGCACTGAAGTGCCACCGACACCGCTCAACGCACCGATCGTCTGCGCGCCGCTCGCATTCGTGAGATCCAGCGATGCGCCCGTCCCCGCGAGATTCACCGCGCCTGTCGCGGCCAGACTGCCGCCCGCGCCCAACGCAATGCCGCCTGCGTTGATCGTGGTGCCGCCGGTGTAGGTATTCGCGCCCGTCAAGGTTTCGACGCCCGCGCCATTCTTGACGATGCCGCCCGTGCCGTTGATGGCCCCGGCAAACGTGCCGTTATTGCCATCGCCGAAGGCAAGCGTGTTGGCGCCGAGACCGATCGTCGATCCGGCGACGCCGTTCAAACCGCCAATCGACTGCGGCCCGCTCGCGCCGCTGATATCGAAGCCCGAACCCAGGCCAGTGAGCGTAACCGCCCCGTTCGACGCCAGACTGCCGCCCGCGCCCAAGGCAAGCGTCCCGGCGCCGATCGTCGTCCCGCCGGTATAGGTGTTCGCGCCCGTCAGCGTCTCCGTGCCCGTGCCCGCCTTGGTGATCCCGCCCGTGCCGCCGATCGAGCCGCCGAATGTCGCGTTAGTGCCGTTGCCGAACGTGAGGCCGTTTCCGCCCAATGCCACCGAGGTTCCGCCGACGCCGCTCAGCGCGCCAATCGTTTGCGCGCCGGTCGCGCCGCTGAGATCGAACGAAGCACCCGCGCCCCCCAGATTCACCGCGCCCGTCGATGCCAGGCTCCCGCCCGCGCCCAGCGCCAGCTTGCCCGCGTTGATCGTCGTGCCGCCTGTGTAGGTGTTGGCGCCCGTGAGCGTTTCGGTCCCCGTACCGTTCTTGACGATGCCGCCCGTCCCGTTGACGGCGCCCGCGAACGTGCCGTTGCCGGCATCGCCGAATCCCAGCGTGTTCGCACCCAGTCCGATCGTCGAGCCCGCCACGCCGTTCAGCGCGCCGATGGTCTGCGGCCCGCTCGCCCCGGCGATGTTGAAGCCCGAACCGGCGCCCGCGAGCGTCACGGCGCCGGTCGAGGCCAGACTGCCGCCCGCGCCCAGCGCGAGCGTGCCGGAGTTGATCGTCGTTCCGCCGGTAAACGTGTTCGCGCCGGTCAGCGTTTCGGTGCCCGTGCCCGCCTTGGTGATGCCGCCTGCGCCGCTGATCGCGCCGCCGAACGTGGCGTTACTGGCATCGCCGAATGTGAGCCCGTTGTTGCCGAGCGCGACCGACGTCCCGCCGATCCCGCTCAGTGCCCCGATGGTCTGCGGGCCGCTCGCGCCCGCGATATTGAACGCAGCGCCCGCGCCGTTGAGATTCACCGTGCCGGTCGAGGCCAGGCTGCCGCTCGCGCCCAGCGCGAGCGTGCCGCCGCTGATCGTGGTGCCGCCGGTATACGTGTTCGCGCCGGTCAGCGTTTCGGTGCCGGTGCCGGTCTTCGTGATGCCGCCCGTGCCGCTGATCGTGCCGCCGTACGCCGCGCTGGTCGCGCCGCCGAGACTCAGCGAATTCGCCCCCAGCAGCACCGAGGTTCCGCCGATACCGCTCAGCGCCCCGATGGTCTGCGCGCCCGACGCGCCGCTCAAATCGAACGACGTGCCCGCGCCCGCGAGATTCACGGCGCCGGTCGGCGCCAGGCTGCCGCCCGCGCCCAGCGCGAGCTTGCCGGAGTTGATCGTGGTGCCGCCGGTGTAGGTGTTCGCGCCGGTCAGTGTTTCGGTGCCCGCACCATTCTTGACGATGCCGCCCGTGCCGCTGATCGTGCCGCCGAACGCGCCGTTGTTGGCATCGCCGAACGTCAGGGTGTTGGCTCCGAGTCCGATCAGCGAACCTGCCACGCCATTCAGCCCGCCGATGGTCTGCGGCCCGCTCGCCCCGGCGATGTTGAAGCCCGCCCCCGCACCCGTGAGCGTCACCGCGCCGGCCGGCGCCAGGCTGCCGCCCGCGCCCAGCGCCAGCGTGCCCGCGTTGATGCTGGTGCCGCCGGTGTAGGTGTCCGCGCCCGAAAGCGTCAAGGTGCCCGTGCCGTTCTTCGTGAGGCCGCCGGTGCCCGACATCACGCCCGAGAGCGTCGTGCCGTTCGTGCCCTGCACCGTGAGGCCGCCCGTGCCGAGGTTCACCGCGTTGCCGACCGTCAGACCCGCGGTTCCCGCCTGGATCGTGCCGCCGGTGGAGGTGATCGTGCCGGTGCCGAACGCGCCGCCGTCGTTGAAGATGGCCGTCGAGCCGCCGAGCAGCGTCGTGTCCAGCACCGTCGAGGCGCCGTTGAGCGTCCACGTGCCGCTGTTCACGCCGAGATGCTGGAAGTTGATGTAGTTCGCCGTATTGATGGTGCCCGTCGCAGGTCCGCCCGACGCCTGCGTCAGCGCGAGCGTGTTGTTGCCGCCCGCGCCGCCATCGACGATGCCCGGCACCGCAAAGCCCAGCGACAGCCCCGCGACACCCAGCACGTTCAGGCTCGCGCCGGGCGCGGTGCTCACCGATGAGCCCGTCTGCGCCGTGAACGTGTTCGTGGTGCCTGCGCCCATCGACACGCTGCCGTTGATCGTGCCGCCGTTGGTGAAGGTGTTGCCCGGTCCCGAGGTCGGCGCCTGGAACGCGACCCGCCCGTTGATCGTGCCGGTGTTGGTGAAGTCCGTCCGCGCGCCGCCGTAGGACGCCACCGTGGCCGCATCGTTGGGAATCACGGTGAGGCCGAGCAGCGCCGTCGAGCCCAGCGTGCCGCTGTTGTTGATCGTCGTGGTGCCGCCCGTGCCGTTCTGCGCGACCAGCGCGAGGCCGGTCAGGTCGGCGAGATTGACGCCGACGAGACCCGTCGTGCCCCGGATCGTGCCGGTGTTGGTGATCCCGACCGTGTTCGCCGACGAATTGCCCACCACGGCGCCCGTCGCCAGCACGCTCAGGACGCCGAGCAGCGAAGGATCGATGGTGCCGTTATTGACGAGCGTCGGATTGGCGCCGGACATAGTCAGCGCCGTGCCGAGGCCAGGCGCGAGCGTCGCGCCGGACTGGACCGTCACCGTCTGCTGCGGCGTCGTGCCGACAAAAGAGCCATTCGCGCCCGTGCACGAAACCGAGGTCGTGCCGAGGCACAGCGCCTGCGCGTCAGTGCTTGCAAGGCCCGCGATTATCGCCAGGGAAAAACCAAGGAATAAGGAAAGGGAGTTAAATCGACCGAAGCGTGTAGGTGCGACCAAATCATTTTTTCTTGCAAAGCTGTTTTCGACGGCCATCGTCAGCTCCGGCTTGCGTGCATGGTCGACCGCTCCCGGTGTGGCGGGAGCGGTTTTCAGGCGCACGCAGTTCTCTCAGGTTTTGAGCCGACGAAGTGGTCCTTTTAGCACGGGTTGTGGCAACGTTTGCGTCGTTCCTCAGGCTGACGGCGCTTTCGCTTCACACCCGCATAAAACAAAGCCAGGACTCCTGTTTCGTCGAGCTTCTCTCTTAACGGCTTAGCGCAAGCATAGGCGACCCTGTCTTTAGCCTTCAAGCTTGGTTGTCTCTCAACGCACGCCTTCGGGAGGAAAATTATTCTCCTTAAAGCAATGTTCATATCAATCAAACCTTATTATTGTTTCGACAAACGAAACCGTCCGACGCAATTCTCTTTTAATCGTCGAGTTTCATTCTTTTTGCATCCCCGTTTTTCAGCCGTCAAAGAATTGAACAAAAGACAACAGGCAGAAAAAATAACCCGGGATAATCAGACAATCGGCAATTTATATTGTGGAAGCAATCGTCTTTCCCAGATCAATCAAATTCCATTCAATCTTTTAATCGAGAAAGTTAAATCGATTAACACTCGATCGATAATGCCGCACTGCCGCATTAACGTTAGCCGCTCATGGCGCGACGGCTGTACCGCGTTCCGGTTGCCAGCAGCGCAGGCTGAACATCGGCACGACGCCATAGGCGTGATCGAGCATGTCGGACTGAAGCGCTTCGTAGCGCTCCCAGCGAATTTCCGCGAGATACACGCAGATTTCCAGCGCCAGCACCGGCGCCGCCGTTTGCACCTGCCGGATCACCACCGGCATGTCGCGCCGCACCGCCGGATGCGCCCTGAACCACGCGCCGAGATAGCGGCGGTACAGCCCGAGATTGGTGCGGCGTTCGTCGTCGGGCACGGGAAGCGGGAGATCGAACGCTTCATGCAGTTGTGCGAGCAGGCGATCGTCGGGATAGCGAATCGTATCGACATCGAAATGGATGGCATGCCGCAGCCGCCGCGCGCCCGCTTCCGTCATGCCGCGCCAGTTCTTCACGCTGTTCGCCAGCAGCACCTGGCTGGGCAACATCACGATGGTGTTGTCGAAGTTGCGAACCTTGATGGTATTCAACGCAATATCGATCACCGTGCCGTCGGCGACGAAACCAGGCACTTCAATCCAGTCGCCCACGCGCAGCATGTCGTACGCCGCGAGCTGGATGCTGGCGACGAAGCCCAGCAGCGAATCGCGGAAGATGATGATGAGCAGCGCGGTGATCGCGCTGAGGCCCGTCAGCAGATACACCGGGGAGCGCTCCAGCACGATCGAGACGATCGCGATCAGCGCGACCAGATAGACCGCGATGGTGGCGATCTGCAGGAAGCTCTTGATGGGCCGCTCGCTCGCGGACGGAAAGTGGCTGTAGCGTTCCTCGATGCTGTCGCGCAGCGCGAGCGCAGTGCGCACCAGCGTCACGACCATGAAGCATGCAGCGAGGATGGCGAGCGGCTGGCCGAGCGCCGGGATGATCGGAAAGGTCAGCCCGGTGAGCAGCGGCGCCGCCCAGAACACGATCGCCGCGGGCACGAGCGGCGCGAGCCGGTGAAACACGCGATGACGCTCCGCCGCGACCAGCCACTTGCGCCCTTCCTTGCGCGCGAGCCGGCTGACGATCATCAGCATGATCCAGCGCGTCAGGTAATAGCAGACGGTGCTTGCGAGCAGGATGCCGAGCAGCAGCGCGACGACCAGCAGTGTCGCAACCATCCAGCTGTCCGTGGAGACGTGGACCTGCCAGTCAGGGCCTCTTTCGATACGCAAGTTACCGAACATGGACGCTCCAGGAAGGGGGCGAACGCTGTCGCCATGCACGGCGGGTCCGCCCGATTCCTCAGGCCATTCGAATGGAAATTGACGCGCCGGGTGCGGCGCTCATTGTAGTGGTGTTACTCGGGCATGCAGGGCGCGGCAGACCGCATTGAAGCCAAGAAAGCGACGAACGCGGCGCGTCACGCCACCGAAGCCAGCGCGAGATCGATGCCCGATTGCCGGATGCCGGTCGCCGCGGCGGGCGCGAGGCCATCGTCGGTGATCACCTGGTCGAAGCGCTCGAGGCTCGCGACCTTGTAGAGCCCGACCGTGCCGTACTTGGAACTGGCGACCGTCAGCACGGTGCGCGATGCGGCATCCATGGCTGCGAGCTTCACTTCCACTTTCGGCGCCGAGGGCGTGGTCACGCCGCGGCGCAGATCCCATGAACTCGCCGAGATGAAGGCCACGTCGAGCACGACCTGACGCAGCGTGGCCGCCGCCAGCGTGCCGACGCTCGAGAGGTTCTTGTGATCGAGCTGGCCGCCGATGTGGATGACGTTCACATGCTGCGCGCTCGCGAGTTCGCGCACGATCTCGAAGTCGTTGGTCACGACCGTCATGTTCGAGAGTTCGGCGATATGCGGCACGAACGACAGCATGGTGGTGCCGGCATCGAGATAGATGGACATGCCGGGGCGCAGCGCTTCGCAGGCGCGGCGCGCGATGGCCTGCTTCTGCGGCTGCTCGACCACCGCCTTCGACTGATGGCTCGGCTCGGTGTTCAGGTGACTCGCGATGCGCACGCCGCCCGGCACCGTATAGACGAAGCCGGCTTCCTCGAGCGCGGCGATATCGCGCCGCACCGTCATGTGCGAACAGTTGAACGACTCCATCAACTGATGCACCGAAAGCACCTTGTCCCGGCGCAACTGACGCAGCATGGCCTCGCGCCGCTGATCGGGAATCAGCGGGACTTCGGCGGCATCGGGTTTGGCTTGGCTCGACATGAAGGGTTCTGGGTTAGGCGTCCCGCGTGACGCACCGTGCGCGCGGCGGGTCGCCTATCTTAGCCGATGAACATATTGATGAGCAGCACGCCGCCCAGTCCCACCAGCGACTGCACGCACAGCATCAGCGTCCAGGTGCGCAGCGTCTGCGCCACCGTCAGCTGGAAATACTCCTTGAAGAGCCAGAAGCCGGAGTCGTTCACGTGCGACAGCATCACCGCGCCGGACGCCGTCGCCAGCACCATCAGTTCCGGCGAGACGCCCGGATGCGACATCAGCAGCGGCGCGACGATGCCCGACGCCGCAACGGTCGCAACCGTCGCCGAGCCGACGCACACGCGCAGCAGCGCCGCGATCAGCCATGCCAGCACGAGCGGGCTCACGGCCCACGTCGAGGTATGCGAAACGATGATGGTGTCGAGATGGATCGACGTTAGCATCTGCTTGAAGCCGCCGCCCGCGCCGAGAATCAGCAGGATCGCCGACAGCGGCGCGATGCCCTTGCTGATCATCTTCTGCATGTCCGCGAGCGGGAAGCGTCCCTTGATGCCCAGCGCGAAGAACGCGAAGATCACGGCGGCGAGCAGCGAGAGAATCGGGTCGTTGAGCGACTGGAAGAACACATACTGCCCGGTGCCCTTCACGCTGTAGTCCATGCCGACCGTGCCGATCAGCATCAATGCAGGCGGAATCAGCAGGCACAGCACGGACAAGGCGAGCGAGACTTCGCCGGAGCTTTCGGTATCGGTACGCGTGCCGCCGGGGCCTTTCGCGAGATCCGGCGCCGGACCAAAGAAGCGGCGCGCGAGCGTCGTGAAGAGCGGACCGGTGATGATGGCCGCCGGAATCGCGATCATCAGGCCGTACAGCAGCGTGAGGCCGGTGTTCGCGTGATAGGCGTTGACGGCGAGCGTCGGCGCCGGATGCGGCGGCAGCAGACCGTGCGACACATACAGGCCGGCAGCGAGCGGCAAGCCGATATACAGCAGATGGCTACCGGTGCGGCGCGCGATGGTATAGACCAGCGGCGCGAGCATGATGAAGCTCACGTCGAACAGATGCGGCATGCCGATCAGCAGCGCCGCCGCGCAAACCGTCCACGGCGCGAGCCACAGCGGCCGCTTGCCGACGAACGCATTGGCGATACGGTCCGCGCCGCCCGTGCCGATCATGATGCCGCCTAGCACCGCGCCCAGTCCGACCACCGGGCCGGTACGCGCGAGCGCGCCGCCGAAGCCCTTCGTGAAACTGTCGATGGCATGCTCGGGCGTCACGCCTGCCGCAAGGCCGAGTCCGAGCGCCGTCAGCGTCAGCGCGATGAACGGACTCAGCTTGAACCGCGCAATCAATACGATCAGCACGATGATCGCGATCACCGCCATCGTGATCGTTCCAAATTCTCCCCGCATGGTCTCCCCTTCCTTCTGTTTCAGTGTGTCTTGTAGTCCGCTACGCTTATTCGCAGCCTTCTTCCCACGCGCGCAGCAGCGCTTCGTCGGGGTTGCGCAGGTCGGCGATGGTGATGAGCTCGCCTGCCTTCACGTCGCGGGCCAGTGTCGTGTGGGCCGCGAGATAGAGAGGCGACACGTCGCCCGGCGCGCGGCTGCGATCGAGCAGCACGGCCTGCACGCCGGTCACGTCGTGATGATGGCCGCCCATGTGCAGCACCGTGCCCGCGGCGATATCGACGTTCGCGCGGCCCGCCAGCACGACGCACTGCGCCGGCTTAGCGGCGCCCGAAGGCCGGCCGTGCAGCACTGCGTCGAGCAGCGAGATGGGCGTTTCGACGCCCATGAAGTGATACGGCAGATACATGCACGCATAGCGGCCGTTGCGGCTCACCACGTGGCCCTTCTGCGCGAGCAGTTCCCAGGTCGGCGCGTCGAAGGTGCGCACGACGACGAACACGCCGCCCGCGAAACTCGCTTCGTCGGGACGGCGCAGCATGTTGAACACTTCGATGACGCCGCCGCGCGACAGCACGCCGCCGTCTTCGCGCAGCGCATAGATGTCCGCGAGTTCGGTGGTGCGCGCAACCGGGTAATGCAGCAGTTCGACGTCCGACACGAGGTTCGTGTTGGTCGCGACCACGCTCATTTCGCAGTAGTCCGCCGTCGCCGAGGTCTTGCGGCCGCGCAATGCCTCGCGGCGCGCGGCGAGCGTCGCGGCGATGTCGTCGCCGAGCGTCATCAGGCCGGCGAGTTCCGGCGCGGGGAAGGTCTGGTCGAGCTGCGTGACGTTGCCGGTGTCGGCGTCGAACACGAGATCGTATTCGCTCGACTTGCCCGCCGCGACCACGTCGAGACCCAGCACGCGCGCCCACGTCACCCAGCCGATCAGGTTCGACGGCTGGTCGCCGTCCGCCGTCGTATACACGACGCCCTGGCGCTCCGCGAGCCGCGCGAGCGCGACGCCCGCGACCGAATCGACTTCCTTGCTGACCATCGCGACGTGGCGCTTCGCTTCGAGCGCCGCCACCGCCACGCGATACCCCACTGACGGATTGCCGGTCGCCTCGACGAGGATGTCCCATTCCGACGACGCCAGCAGCGCGACATCCGCGACCAGCGCGATCTGGCCGGGCGCGAGCGCGGCGACGCTCGCCGCGTCCGTGCATTCAACGAGCGACGCCTCGGCGAAGCTCAGTTCGATGCACATCGCGCGCAGGCCGGGAACGTCGAGATCGCACAGCGCGGCGGGCACCAGCCGGTCGATCAGCCGCGTCTGCGCCAGCAGCGTGCGGGCAAAACCGCCCTTGGCACCGGTCAGCGCGTAGCGCACCGGCTGGACTGTCTGGGCCGACGACGGCGAGGCGAAGAGAAGCTCGAAATTCATCTTGGGATCCGCGCAAAAAGGCGTGGCCGGCAGATTTTTCCGCCGACGACGGGCAAATAAAGGGAAATAAAGGGAAAAAAGGAACGCGGACATCGTCTACGTCGAATAACGCAGACGTTAACGCTCTTTACCACTCACGTCAATTTTTTTAACACGGTTTAACACGAATCGATCATCGCGCCGTACAATCGATGCACGGAGGGAACACCATGCACACACGCACACGCCGTCCCGTACTGGGATGCATCGCAGACGACTTCACCGGCGCCACCGACCTCGCCAGCACCCTCGTGCGCGGCGGCATGCGCACGATCCAGACCATCGGTGTGCCCGCATCCGCCGTGGCCGAAGACGTGGACGCGCTGGTGGTCGCGCTGAAATCGCGCACCATCGACGCGCAGGACGCTGTCGCGCAATCGCTCGCCGCGCTCGACTGGCTGCGCGCCCAAGGCTGCCGCCAGTTCTTCTTCAAGTACTGCTCGACCTTCGATTCGACCGACGCCGGCAATATCGGCCCGGTCGCCGAAGCGCTGCTCGATGCGCTCGCGGAAAACGGCAGCGAGGGCGACTTCGCCATCGCCTGCCCGGCGTTTCCGGAGAACGGGCGCACGGTGTATCGCGGCCATCTGTTCGTCGGCGATGCGCTGCTGAACGAGTCGGGCATGGAAAACCATCCGCTCACGCCGATGCGCGATCCCAACCTCGTGCGCGTGTTGCAACGGCAGTCGCAATCGAAAGTGGGCTTGATCGGCAGCGCCACTGTTGCGGCCGGCGCCGCGGCGGTGCGTGAAGCCATCGCGCGGCTGCGTGCGGACGGCGTGCGCCTCGCCATCGCCGACGCGCTCACCGACGCCGACCTGCGCACCCTCGGCGAAGCCTGCGCCGACCTGCCGCTCGTGACGGGCGGCTCGGGCGTCGCCATCGGGCTGCCGGAGAACTTCCGCCGCGCGGGGCTGATCGAACCGAACGAACAGGCCGCCGACCTGCCGTCCGTCAGCGGCCCGGCGCTCGTGCTGGCCGGCAGCGCGTCGAAGGCGACCAATGCGCAGGTGGCCGAATGGCAAGCCGCGCGTCCCGCCTTCCGCGTCGATCCGCGTTCACTCGCGCGCGGCGAGGCAGTGGTTGAAGCGGCACTCGCATTCATCGACAGCAATGCGGGACAGCCCGTCCTGATCTACGCGACGGCCGCGCCCGAGGAAGTGGGCGAAGTGCAGCGCGAACTCGGCGTCGCGGCGGCGGGCAAGCTCGTGGAAGACGCGCTCGCGGCCATCGCGCGTGAAGCGAAAGCGCGCGGCGTGCGCAAGTTCGTGGTAGCGGGCGGCGAGACGTCGGGCGCGGTGGTGCAGGCGCTCGACGTCAACATGCTGCAGATCGGACCGCCGATCGATCCGGGCGTGCCCGTGACGGTCGCGCTGGGCGAGACGCCGCTGGTGCTCGCGCTCAAGTCGGGCAATTTCGGCGCACGCGATTTCTTCGCGAAGGCGCTGCGTTATGCCGAGGGAGAACGTTCATGAGCAGCGCGATGATCAACACCGGCAGCGACGCGGCACTGCGCGAGGAGATCTGCACGGTCGGCGCGAGTCTCTATGCGCGCGGCTATACGGTGGGCAGCGCGGGCAACATCAGCGCGCGCTGCGAGGACGGCTGGCTCATCACGCCGACCGACGCCTGCCTCGGCCGCATGGACCCCGCCGATATCGCGAAGGTCGATGCGCAAGGCCAGCACGTCTCCGGCGGCCGGCCTTCGAAGACGCTGGAGCTGCATCGGCGCATCTACGCGAACAACGCGGACACGCGCGGCGTCGTGCATACCCATTCCACCTCGCTCGTCGCGCTGACGCTCGCGGGCGTGTGGAGCGATGAAGACGTGTTGCCGCCCATCACGCCGTACTACGTGATGAAGGTCGGACATGTGCCGCTGGTGCGCTATCGGCGTCCGGGCGATCCCCAGGTGGCCGCTGAAATCGCGGCGCGTGCAGCTTCGGTGCGCGCCGTGTTGCTGGAGCGCCTCGGTCCGGTGGTATGGGAACGCAGCGTCTCGCACGCGTCCTGGGCGCTGGAAGAACTGGAAGAAACCGCGCGCCTGTGGCTCATGACCACGCCGCGCCCCGCACCGCTCCAACAATCCGCCATCGACGAGCTGTGCAGCACGTTCAACGTCCGCTGGTAGTGGTTCCGCGATGATGCGCATCGTCGGCCAGGAGTTGCCGGTGATGCGCCTCGGTTTCATCGTCGGCAGGGAACATGCATTCGAGGCGCAACTCCTGCGCCGCCACGCTCTGCGGCGTGCCCACCGTCGTGACGAGCGAGAAGTAGCGCAGCACGCGCGCGCCGCGTGAAAACACCATCGGAATGACCGGCATGGCCGGCGCGCCCGCCGTGGCCGGCGTGGCCGGCGTGGCAGTTGGCTCGTGATGCGTACGCCAGTCCTGCGGCACGCCGGGATAGGCCAGCAGTTCATCCAGCAGCCGCATGGTGCCCGCGTCCAGCACGCGGCCCACTGACTCGCGCTGCACACGCTGCAGCAGACTGCGCGCGAGCTCTTCCCAATACATCATGTGCGGCCGCATGCCGTGCGGATCGAACATCAGATGCAGCATGTTGCGCGGCCCCGTGCGCGCGGCGATGTCGATGAAACAGCCGAAAAAGCGCGGCGCCGCGTCATTGGTCATCAGCACATTCCAGTGCCGGTCCATCACGATGGCCGGAAACGGCTCGTGCTGGCGCACCACGCGTTCCAGCGCGCGGATCACGCCATGCATCTCCTGCGCGCTCCAGGGCGCTTCCGAATACATCGGCGCATAGCCCGCTGCGAGCAGCAGCGCGTTGCGCTCGCGCAGCGGCACGTCGAGGGTCTGGGCGAGCGTCAGCAGCGTGTCGCGGCCCGGCACGCTGCGTCCGCTTTCGATGAAGCTGATCTGCCGCTGCGAAATCCCTGCGTCCAGCGAAAGATCGAGCTGACTCACGCCACGCACGTCGCGCCAGTAGCGCAGCAGGTCGCCGAGACCGGAGGGCGGCGCCGGGCGGTCGGACCGCGTGTCGTTCATCGGATCTCCTGTGTTTGACGCCAGGCAAAGGCTTCGAATTGCGGTTCGAGCGGCGGCTGCGTGACGCTGCCCGCGTAGTTCGTGATCGTCGATGCCGCCACCACCGCGATCACCTCCAGCATCTGCTCGTCGCTGAAGCCCGCTGCGCGGAAGCGTTCCTGGTCGTGCGCCGTGATCCGGCCACGCCTTTCGATCAGCGCGCGCGCCAGCCCCGACAGAGCCGCCAGCGTGGCGTCAGCGGGCAAGGCGCCATGGCGGATGGCGTCGACATCGGCGGGCGCTACGCCTTCCTTCAGCGCGAGCGCCGTGTGAAACGCGACCGGCCATTCGCTCGCGTTCACCACGGCGTTGGTCAGCAGCAGCGTCTGGATCTGCGGCTCGGTCAGGCTGCTCGCATGCACGCGCTCGAACAGCCCGATGAAGCCGTTGATCAGTACCGGCGATGCCGCCATCGCCCCCGCGATGTTCGGAATCAGGCCGAAGCGTTGTTGCAGTTGCTCGAGCACAGGCCGCGATTGCGCCGGTGCGGATGCCGTCGTGTGAATGAGGTGGCTGGACATGAATCTCTCCTGTTGGCCAGCGCCGCCGGAATGGCCGCGCGATGACCACACAGTAGTGACGCGGGCGCGGCGTGCCAATTACATCGAGTGTAATTACGGCGCAACAGATGTTCCCCGCGCAAACGTTTTCCTCCGACATGAATCCATTCTCCCCGGAAATTTCGTAACAAACCGTTTCCTCCAGTGAACGCTTAACTTACACTTGCGAACGATTCTCATTCGGAACGTTTCACGTTGCGTCGCCCTCACCCCTCCAGCCAGAAGATCCAGCACGTCATGTCTCATCGCCAAACCCAGGCGTCGAATTGCCGACGCACCGCCGTTTCCCGCGCCGTCCAGCATCTCTTCTTCGGTTTCATCGCCACCTCGGCAACCGCCGGCATCGCTCACGCGCAGAGCACGGACGCAGCGTCGTCGGTTCAGCCGGCCACCCTGCCCGCCGTCGTGGTGAAGGGCACGTCCACCAGCGACCTGCCCGCGCCCTACGCGGGCGGCCAGGTGGCGCGGGGCGGCGGTATCGGCGTGCTCGGCACGTCGAACGTGATGGACCAGCCGTTCAACACGACCAACTACACCGAGCAATTCATCCAGGACACGCAGGCGCGCACGATCGGCGATGTCGTCGTGAACAACGCGTCGGTGCGTACGCAGCAAAGCAGCGGCGGCTTCGGCGACGTGTTCGAGATTCGCGGCTTCGCGGTGCAAGCCACCGATGTCGCCTTGAACGGCCTCTACGGCATGGTCTCGACGGCGCGCGTGCCGGTGAACCTGCTGGACCGCGTCGAAGTGCTGCAGGGCCCGGGCTCGCTGATGTACGGGATGGGACCGTCGGGCAGCGTCGGCGGCGCGATCAACATCGTCACCAAGCGCGCCGACGACACCCCGCTCACGCGTCTCACCGCGCTGTATCAATCGAAAGGACAGTTCGGTGTCGCGGCTGACGTCGGCCGGCGCTTCGGCGACGAAGGGCAGTTCGGCATCCGTGTGAACGGCCAGATCAAGGATGGCCAGACGAGCATCGCGCACGGCAATCAGCTGCAGGGCGACAGCGCCGTGGGCCTCGACTATCGCGGCAAGAACCTGCGCTGGTCGTTCGACGCGTACAACGTCTCCGAGAACACGGACGAGCTCCGCTCGCAGATCGGCCTGGGCACGGCCACCGCGGTGCCGGCCGTGCCGTCCGGCTATGCCAACCTCTATCCCGGCTCGAAGCTCAAGCTGCGCGATTCGGCCGTCATGACGCGCCTCGAATACGACATCAACCCGCACGTGACCGTCTATGGCGCGGCAGGCGAGCACTACGGCACGTCGGCGCAGAACTTCCCGTCGGCGAGCGGCATGACCAACGCGGGCAACTTCTCGGTTCGCAACGGCTACTACGACGCCTACAACCGCACGAAGACGATCGATGCGGGCCTGCGCTTCCACTTCGATACCTTCGGCGTGAAGCACACGCTGGTCACCGGCATCACGAGCCTGAACAAGGAAGACGGCTACTTCTACGCGCTCGGCACGGCAGCCCAGGCGGTGCCGTCGAGCCTGTACAACCCGACGCCGCTCCCGCCGATGACCACGCCGCGCGGCGACGCGCAACGGAGCGCGCAGTTGCGTCTGAACAGCCAGCAGGTCATCGACACGATGTCGTTCTTCAATGACCGCCTGCTGATCACGGGCGGCTTCCGCCGTCAGACCATCGGCCTCGACAACTACGATGTGTCGTCGGGTTCGCGCACCGGCACGATCGATCAGCAAGCGATCACGCCGCTCGCGGGTATCGTGTTCAAGCCGCTCAACAACATCTCGGTGTACGGCAACTTCACCTCGGGTCTGACCAACGGCGGCAGCGCGCCTGCCGGTGCAGTGAACGTGGGACAGGTCTTCGCACCGTACAAGTCGAACCAGTACGAAGCGGGTGTGAAGGCGGACTGGGGACGCGTGATGACCTCGGTGTCGGTGTTCCAGATCTCGCAGCCGAATGGCGTCCTGAACCCGACGACACTGGTCTACGGTTACGACGGCCGCACCAAGGTGCGCGGTCTCGAACTCGCGGCGTACGGCGAAGTGTTCCGCAACCTGCGCATGATGGCGAGCGCGACGTTCTACGATCCGAAGCTCGAAGGCACCGCTGGCGGCGCCAACGACGGCAACGATCCGGCCGGCGTGCCGAAGTTCGCCCTCAACCTGGGCGCCGACTATGACCTGCCGTGGGTGCCGGGCCTGAGCGTGAATGGCCGCATCATCCACACGGGTGCGCAGTACTACAACGCGACCAACACGCTGCGCCTGCCGTCGTGGACGCGCTATGACGCGGGCCTTCGCTACAGCACGCGCATTGCGAGCAAGGACGTGACCTTCCGCGCCAACATCGAGAACCTGTTCGGCAGCCGCTACTGGATCCAGCAAGGCACGTACATCACGAATGCCGCGCCGCGCACGGTGCTGCTGTCCGCCGAGTTCAACTTCTGACGCTTGTTGTGCTGAAGCACTGCGAGTGATGAATCAGGCCGGACCTGTCGAGGGTCCGGCCTGTTCGCTTGCAAGGCCGCTTCGTTCAGAGCGATGAACGAGGCAGATAACCGCTCGGCCTGCGCCTGAGCCGGCGGCTCATCTTGAGCGCCAGCAACACCGGCTTCGAGATATGCGGACGCAGGATCGCATGCTTGCGCACGTACTTCGGCACATACCATTCGGAACAGGTGCCTGCATAAAACAGCGCCGCGTCTCCGGCACGCAGTGAACGCGGCGCCTGTCCCTCCGACGTGACGATCACTTCGCCTTCGATCACATAGATGGTTTCGTCGGCATCGAAATACCATCTGAAGCGGCCGGCCGTGCAATCCCAGACCCACGACGACGTGGTCGTGTCGCGGCTGCGCGACCACTGGCCGCTGCGTGCTACCGGATGTCCTTCGATGATCCACGCGGGATCGATCGGATCGGGCTTCAGCAGGACATCGTCCAGCCGGACGGCCTCAAAAACAGGAGTGTTCATGACTTTCCTTTACCGTGGCTGATGACCGATCATGAGCAGCGCTGAAAGAAGCTCGCGCGTGCGATTCGGTGATAGGGCGAACCTGCAATGGCTCAGGTTGCCTCGCGTTGCAGTGACATCAGCGATACTGGCTCGTCCTGATGGGCTGTCTTACAAGACACCCATGAAATGAAAACGTTCATCGCGGAGAGGTGTTTCACGCCGTGCGAACATTTGCAATCCTCATTCCCGCACGCGCGTTTTGCTAATCTCTGTCGGCTCATAGCGAGGATGGCGTCCGAGTTATGTGCGCTGGCGCACATAACTCGAATTCTTCCGTGAAGCTATTGGAACAGCTCGGGCTGCAGCTCAGGCGAATGCTCGTCGTGAACCTGCACCGGCTTGCGCAGTGACAGTATTTCGTTGCGCACCACGGAGTCGGGATCGAAGCCGCCGGGATTGCGCTGGATCAGCCAGACGCGTCCGTGCGTCGCGAGCGCGGCCCTGACAATCTCGCGATCCTCAGGAATGATCCCAGGCGCGGCGACATTGCTCATATACGGCCGCTTCAATCCGATCGCAGGAAAGGCCGAAGGCATGACGAGCACGTCCGGGAAGTCACGATAATTTTTCGCGTAATACTGCACGGCCACGTCGACTTCATTCGGACTGACAATTAGCAGGTCGCCGCTGCGGCGATGATTCGCGACTTCCGCCACGCTTGCCCGGAAGTCTTCCTGTACGCCGCGATACAGCTGCACCGCCTGCACGCCCGACAGCAGCAGCAACAGGACGAGCACGCCGAGTCGAATGCGATTGCGCGGCAAAGCCCACACGATGCCGAGCGCCGTCAGGAACATGATGGGCGCGGCCATCCACTCGAACAGGCGGTCCATGAAGATGGGCCGTACAAGCACGCTGTAGGCGACGATGAACACGAAGGGCAGCAGCAGGACGATCGCCACATGCACCGCCACGGCGCGACAGGTGCGCCACAGGATCAGCCATGCCCCGGCACAGAGCAGCAATACGGGCAGCAGCGTGAGCCGCGCGCCGGCGGCCAGCGACCATGCCTTGAGGAAGTCGATCCATTCGAGCTTGACCCAGAACGACGACTGCACATACTTCGTCGCGGCAATGAGGAAGTGGACGTAAGGCGACCAGAGCGCCAGCGCCACCACGAACGGCGCCCCGATGATCAAGGCCGCCATGAGGCGGTTGCCGCGTGCCCAGCCGAGCGTCGCGACCAACATTCCAAGCCCGACTGCAAAGGCAACGAGCACCGCCGTGTTGTGCGACCACAAGGTCCCGCATGCGGCAAGCGAAAGCACGACGAGCGCGGGCAGCAATCGTCCTCGTTGAGGTGCAGCGTTGCCTTCTTCCGGTGCGCGGCTGTCGGTGAGTTCCCTCAGCACGATCACGGAACAGAGGATGGCGACTGTTGCTGCGAAGGCTTCGAACGCGTAGGGACGCGCCAGTTCGCCATAAAGAATGCTGCCCTTGTTGGCCGCGATGAGCAGCCCCGCGATGAGTCCCGCGCGCTCGATCACCGGACCCGCGCGCAACAGCCTGCCGCTCACGGCGACGGCCAGCACGGTGGCCGTGCTGATGATGACCGATGGCACGCGCACCGAGAATTCAGAATCGCCGAACCAGCCGATCCAGATCTTGAGCAGCGAGTAGTACATCGGCGGATGAATCTCGTACAGCGGGACGACGTGCCAGAGCTCGTACCATGGCCGCGCGGCGAACCATACGCTGTAGGCCTCGTCCATTTGCAATGAGCGGCTGCCCAGCGTAATCAGACGCAAGGCAAGCGCAAGCAGGCCGATCGCGATACAGATGCCCCAGAAAGCACGGCCGGACAGCGGCCTGCTTCCACACAGCAAATCGTTTATGAACGTGCCGGCCTTGCCGGACGAAACGGGCATGGAAGCGTTCGGCGCAAGTTCGGGCGAACGCGGCGAGCTGGCGGATGGTCTCTCCATCGAAACTCCCTGGATGACGTATTCATCAGTTCTGAGGATGCCCACGTGTGTGTGGCGCGGCGAGGTCGGAAGCAACAATCGGGCACGAGCTGAAACGTTTGCGCACGAGGTTTCATACGAAGAATTGCAATCCGCTGTTGTGCTGGCGTTGCGTGAAGCTTTAAAGACGCAGAGCGATGGAACGGGTGTGGTCTGACTATGCGCACTCTAGCGCGCATATTGTGAAATTTACGGGTTCGATTGAAACGATGGACAGCATGCTGCGCAGCTTCGGCGTGGCTAGCGAACTTTTACGGCAGAAAGAAGAGCGATGCAAGCGCCGTGTCGATGCCAGCACGTACGTTCATCTATCGCGTGGAAACGCGGTCCGCCATCCGAGGCCTTCGAGTGTCGATACCTTGGGCCGATACTCGCATCCGATCCAGCCACCATACCCATGACCGCGAATGCACGCTGTCAGTTCCTTCCATGGCATGTCGCCGGAACCGGGTTCATGGCGGCCCGGCACATCGGCGAACTGAACATGAGCGATATGCCGCGCGTGGAGCGCGAACTGTTCCACCACATCCTGGCCCATCATGCGGCAGTGGTAGGCATCGAAGAGCAGACGCACATTCGATGCCCCGCTCTGTTCGATTATCTGGCTCGCATGATCGAGGTCACGCAGGAAGTAGCCTCGCGCATCGGTCTGGTTGAGGCATTCGAGCAAGAGCGTCACGCCGCTGCCTTGCGCGGCATCGGAGGCCCAGCGCAGGTTCTCGCGAAACGTAGCGCTTGCCTGCGCGTGTGACACGTCTGCGGGAGCGAGACCCGCCATCACATGAACGAGCGGACAACCGAGTTCCGCTGCATACCGCAGCGCCCGCTGCACGCCCTCGCGAAAGCGCTCGCGTTCACCGGGCATGCACGCGAAGCCATTGGCGCCCGGGTGGCCCGGCATGGCCGCCGGCGTGTTGATGAGCACCTGTTCGAGGCCGGTCGCGGAGAGCGTCGCGCGGAGCGTAGCCGCATCGAAATCGTACGGCGACGCGTACTCCACCGCGGCGAAGCCCGCCTTGGCCGCAGCCTCGAAGCGCTCGATGAAAGGCAGTTCAGTGAACAGCCACTTGAGATTCGCGCAGAATCGCAAGGGTTGGGCTTCGCTCGCGGCCGTCATCACGCCGCCTCACGCAATGCGACGATCAGCTCGATCTCCACCGGCGCGCCATGCGGCAATTGCTGCACACCGATCGCACTGCGCGCGTGCGCGCCGATCGTCCCGCCGAGTTCATCGATGAACACGCGCGACGCGGCATCGATCACCTTGCCCTGCGCCGTGAACTCGCTCGTGCAGGCGACGAAGCCCGTCAGCTTGACGATGGCCGCGATGCGTTCACGCGAACCCAATGCGCGTTCGAGCGCGGCAAGACACGCTCTCGCCGAAAGCGCCGCGGCAGACTCGGCGTCTTCCAGGCTCACGGCATCGCCCACCCTGCCACGATATTTCAACTCGCCCTGTTCGCGCGGCAATTGCCCGCTGACGAACGCGAGCGTTCCCACCACCCTGACCGGCGTGAGCAGCGTGCTCGGCGCCTGTGCATTCGAAGCTGTCATGGCGTCGTACCTCAATAGACGGAACGTGAAAGGTCGATGCCGAAGTATTGCTTCCAGATCGCGTTGAGCTTGCCGTTCTGCAGATTGCTCGCGACCCAGGAATCGAGCCATCCCTGCATGGCCGCGTCATCCTTCTTCAGGCCGATTGCCAGCGGATCTTCCGCCACCTGGAACTGATACTCGAAGTGGCCGGCCGGGCTGGCCTGCTTGACGGCGAGCGCATCCGCCAGCGCGGCCACGAAGATGCTCTGCTGGCCCGACGAAACCGCCGTGCGTTCAGTTGCTTCGTCGAGATAGCGCACGATGTTCACATCCTTGACGTTCTTGTCCTTGATGGCGGCGACGAGATCGAGATCCGCGGTCGTGCCGCGCGCGGTCGCCACCGTCTTGCCGGACAGGCTCGTCACATCCTTGAGCGTGTTCTTGCCGGGCGCGACCACGAAGATCGGCTCGGTTGCATAGGCGCGGCTGAAGCCGATGACCTTCTTGCGCTCGTCGGTCACGGAGAACGAGGCGACCACGATATCCGCCTTGCCCGTCAGCAGGAACGGAATGCGGTTGGGTCCGTTGACGGGCACGACATTGAGCTTCACGCCCAGATCCTTCGCGATCAGGCGCGCGATATCGAGGTCGGTGCCGGTCTGCACGGCATTCTTGTCGATCATGCCGTAGGGCGGATGCGTGAAGTCGATGCCCACGTTGATCGTGCCGCGCGACTTGATGTCCGAGAGCGTGTCCGCCCGAGCCGCGCCGGCCGTCACGCACAAGGCCAGCGCAATCGCCAGCAGGCCCTTGAGGTTGCTTTTGAACGTCATTTCATGTGCCTCTAGAGGAGAGATAAACAGGAACTACAAGCCGTTGCCGACGAAACACTGAAGCTCGGTGGAACGGGGCGAAGCAAGCATCTCCGCGCCGCCCTGCTCCCAGATCACGCCGTCGTTCATGAAGACCACCTTGCGCGCCACCGAACGCGCGAAGGCCATTTCGTGCGTGACGATCAGCATCGTCATGCCGTCGTGCGCCAGCCGCTCCATCACGCGCAGCACTTCGCCGGTCAGTTCGGGATCGAGGGCCGAGGTCACTTCGTCGAAGAGCATCACCGCGGGCTGCATGGCAAGCGACCGTGCAATGGCCACGCGCTGCTGCTGACCGCCCGACAGTTCATGCGGATACGCCGCCCCGCGCGCGCCGAGTCCTACCTGATCCAGCACGTGCGCCGCCAGTTCGTTCGCTTCCGCGCGTCCGGTCCGCCTCACCTTGAGCGGCGCAAGCGTGATGTTCTGCTGCACGGTCAGATGAGGAAACAGGTTGTAGCTCTGGAACACGATGCCGACATCGAGCCGCAACGCGCGCAGATCCACGTCGGCAGCGTCGAGCCGGTGTCCGCAGACTTCGAGCGAACCGCCGCTGATGCGCTCGAGACCGTTCACGCAGCGCAGCGCCGTGCTCTTGCCGGAACCGGAGCGGCCGATCAGCGCGATCACCTCGCCGCGCTGCACGTCGAGATCGATGCCCTTCAACACTTCCGTCGAGCCGTACGCCTTGCGCACGCCGCGGAAACTGACCATGGTGTTCATTGTGTGGAGTCTCCCGTGGAGCGCGCGCCGAAGCGGCCGGCACGTTCCAGATGCACGCTGATGCGCGCGACCGGATAACAGAGCAGGAAATACACGCCGGCCGCGAGCGTGAAGATGAGGAACGGTTCGAACGTGGTGTTGTTGACCATGCGCGATGAATAGGTCAGCTCGCCCATGCCGATCACCACCGCATACGACGTGTTCTTGATGAGCGACACGATGAAGCCGACCGTCGGCGGCACCGAGATGCGCAACGCCTGCGGCAGGATCACGTAGCGCATGCGCTGCAGGTACGAGAGCGCCAGCGATTCGCCCGCTTCCCATTGCGTCGCGGGCACGGCGAGAATCGCGCCTTTCCAGATCTCCGCGAGGTAGGCGCCCGCATTGATGGCGAGCGCGATCGAGGCCGCGATCACCGGCAGCACGTCGAAGCCGAACAGCCCGATGCCGAAGTACGCGACGAACATCGCCACCGGCAAGGGAATGCCCTGCAACATGTGCACGTAAGCGCGGCTCAGCGCCAGCGGCACGCCGCGCGACGACACCAGCATCAGCGCCACCGGCAGACCGATCAGCGCGCCGCCCAGCGCGCCCGCGACCGACAGTTCCAGCGTGGAGAGCGCGCCCTTCAGCATGAAGGCCAGTTGCGCATCGGTGAGATTGAAGAAGCTCATGAGCGTGCTCCCCGCGCGCCGGTCATGCGCAGGCGCGGGAACAGCGCGCCGCCTGCCGCGAGCAGCAGCCAGCGCAGCGCGCTGGCCAGCGCGAGATAGGCGACGGCGATGACGACATACGCCTCGAAGCCGCGAAAGGTGATGGACTGGATGAGATCTGCGACGCCCGTCAGTTCTTCCGCCGATATCTGCGACATGATCGACGTGGCCAGCAGCATGAGAATGAACTGGCTCACCAGCGCCGGATACATCTTCTCGATGGCCTGCGGAATCTCGACGTGCCACAGCACCTGGCGGCGCGACATCGCCAGACACGAGGCCGCTTCGATCTGCCCGTGCGGCACGGCTTCCAGTCCTGCGCGCATGATCTCGGCGGTATAGGCGCTGACGTTGACGACGAGCGCCACAATGGCCGCGCCGAACGCCGGGACATGCAGACGGATCGCGGCCAGTCCGAAGAAGATCCAGAACACTTGAAGCACGAGCGGCGTATTGCGGATGACCTCGACATAGGCGCGGATCGCACGCGAGACGGCCGCGCTTCCGTGCAGACGGCCGACCGCCAGCACGATGCCGAGCACGAAGCCGGGCAAGGTGGCGATCAGCGTCATGCGGATCGTGAGCCAGACGCCGTAGAGCAGATCGCGCCAGTACTCGTGCAGGAAACTGAAGTCGAAGTGATAGTTCATGATGAACGCTCCGATGAAGATCGGTCGAGACATTCGAGGCCGTGGCGGACATAGGCGCTGCGCGCAAGCGGCGCATCCAGCCAGTTCAACAGGGCTTCGGCTTCCGGACGCCGCGTCGCATGGGCGAACGCCGCGATGGAGAAGCGGGTATGGGACTGGACCTCGTCGGGCAACGGACCGGCTATCCGGATGCCCTTCACGATCGCCAGTTCACTCAACTGCTGGATGGCCAGGTCCGCTTCGCCGCGCACGATGCATTCGCCCGTCAAGCCTTTCGGGATCACGGTCGCCTTCGCATTGATGCGTTCCGCGATGCCCATGCGCTCCAGCAAGTCGGCGAAGTACACGCCGCTTGCGCCGGTGCGCGAGTACGCCACGGAACGTGCGTCGAGCAGCGCATGACGAAGATCGTTGGCCGTGGCAAGCGGCCGCAGCGATGCGTCGTGCGCCACCGCGACGCCGATGCCCGTGCGCGCGATCTCCCGCGCGCCATGTGGGCTCAGCACCCGTTGCGCGATCAGGTCCTCGATGCACGCGCTCACTGCGATCATCACGTCCGCGCGTTCGCCTTGCGCGATGCGCTGGATGAGGACGTTGGTCGGGTCGAAGACAGGCTGCACGTGCGAGCCGAATTGCGCTTCGAACGCCGGCAGCACTTCCTCGGCCAGCGCACCCTGCACGGCCAGCGTGCTCATCAGCACGAGCGGCGTCCGAGAAGAAGTCGGGATCGTCATGTCGATATCTCCCCTACAGTCCGAGACGGCTTCTGAGTCGCCGCACCGCGCTCTCCGGCGCAGCAAACACCGGCACGCGAACCGCCGCGCTGACCCGCTCCAGCGCGCGCGACGTCGAGAAATGCGCGAGCAACACGGCGTCGTAGCCGTCGAGCTTCGCGGCTTCACGCGCCACGAGTTCGTTGTGCGCGTCCGCATCGCCGGCACGCAGGCGCGTCATTGCATCGGCGACGACGAAGGTGTCCAGCGTCGCCTCCACGCCGAGCCGCGCGGCCTCCTCCGCGAACTCGGCCTGCATCGTCGGCAACGCGGGCGCGAACGTGGCGAGCATCGCGAACCGCCGTCCGCATGCGAGCGCATCCTGGAGCATCGCGTCGTTCGGCTTGCAGACCGGCACCGGCAACGCGCGGTCCGCAGCCTCGATGGCCGGCCCGAACGCCGAACACGTCGCGAGGATCGCATCGGCGCCGGTAGCGTGGGCGTAGCGCACCAGATCGACGAAGCGCTGCGCGAGCGCCGGCGTCAGCTCCTCGGACTGCGCGCGGGCGGTGGTCAGGCCGTCGTCGAGCAGGTTCGACAGGCGCGCTTCCGGCCACATCGAAGCGAACGCCCGCGCAACCGGTTCGATCGCCACCGGCGTGGCATGCAGCAGGACAATGGACGGGTCGGGTCGCATGAGCGTTGCCTCAGACCGGGACGCCCGACGCCGCACCGCGCGCGACCAGCGCACTGATGCCGTCGATGATCGCTACGTGATCCTCCAGCGGCAGGCGGTCGATCGTCATTTGCAACTGGCCGAGCCGGTCCACACGGCTGTCGTCGATAGCCTGTCCGATCTGCACTGCCGCCTCCAGCACCTGATGTTCGAAGGCGCCGTTGAAGTGCTTCAGCAGGCGCGTCGCGAGTTCGGGCCGCAAGCCCGCGATTGCGCCCAGCAGTCCATACGCGCCCCAGTTGGCGACGCCCGACACGATCAGATAGTCCGCCGGGGTGCGCGCGGCGATCAGCGGCCCGTTCGGAATGTCCTGCTCGACGATCTCCTTCGGCAACACGCCCATGCCGATCTCGTTGCCGCCGTCGCCGATGCCGATGGTCTTCCACGGCGCGGTCCAGCCTTCATCGGTGAAGAGATAGTCGAGCGCGGCGGTGTCGTCGGAGATGTCCCAGCCGTGCTCGCGATGCGCACGTCCGTCCGAGCCGAGCGCGCAGCGTTCGATGGCGACCAGGTGCGTGAGCGGATGCTCCGCCGCTTCGAGCCGCGCGCGGAGATCACGCACTGCCGTATCGTCGACCGCCACGACTTCCAGTGCCACCTTGCCCGGCAGCACTTTTGTCACGGCCCATGCGGCTTTGGCGCAGGGCGCATCGGTGATGACGGTCACACGAATGCCCGCTTCGACGAGACCCGCGGCCAGTTGCGCCATGCCGTTGAGCCCGTCGGTTTCCGGCGAAGGCGGCTCGGCATGGCGCACGAAGAATCCGCACACGATGCCGACATGCGGCGAGGCATGCGTCGCGATGGACTCGGCCGCGCGCGCGAGGTTGCCCCTGGCGAATGCCACGAGACGGCTGATGTCGCGCCGGACCTTTTGTCCGACGAGCGTTTCGATGCCTTCAATGATTTCTGTCATGCGATGTCCCTGTTCTTCGAGTCGTGGAAGCGGCGTTCAGGCGCACCTCGAAGGCCGCACCGAAGCACCGTTGGAACAAACATAGCACGCTAATATACGTGGCGTATACTTTTTAAAATAACGTGTTCTGAGGTCGCTCGAAGGCTTTCATGACGCGGATTCCGGGTCGATACGGAATTTCTATATACTTGCCGTATATGTAAATTCCGACGATCGGTCGCAGGAGAGCAGGTTCATGCCCAGAACACGTGCCGCAACGGCAAAGAGCGCGCGTAAGACCACCACGCGAAAGAAGGGTGACGAGAAGGCGCAGGCCTTGCCGGAGGACGCCGTCGACGGCGCGGCAGGAGAAGCGTCGATGAGCCAGACCGATGCCGCGGTGAACGCCATCCGGTCCCGCATCATCGACTTGTCGATTCCGCCGGGCAGCCGTATCGACGAACCGATGCTGCTCAACGACTTCATGCTCGGCCGCACGCCCGCGCGGGAGGCGGTCAACCGGCTGGTGGCGGAAGGCTTCGTGAATATCCTGCCGAATCGCGGCGGGACCTTTGTGCGCAAGCTGGACTTCGAGGAGATCGGCGAAATTCTGGTCGCGCATCAGCTGGCGGAGAACATCCTCGCGCAACTGATGCGGTTCGAACCGGGACTGGCCGACGACCTGTCAGCCATCCAGGCGCAGTATGTGAAGCAGGTGGAAGCGCGCGCGTTCCTCAACATCACCGCGCTGAACGAGCGCTTCCATATGCGGATGAATCAGGCAGTACGCAACGGCTTCTTCTATGAGTTCGCGCAATCGACGCACCGTCATGTCCGGCGGTTGCTGGTGCATCTCTACAAGATGGAAGCCGAAGCAACGCCGGACGAACAGAACGCACAGTTCGACCTGAACCTGCGCGAACACGAGCAGATCATCGATATCGTGAAGCGCAAGGATCGCGCGGCGCTGGTGCAGTATCTCCCTGCGCACGCGCGGGCGACGCAGGATCGCTTCCTGCATCTGCTTGAAAGCCGCAACGCGCCGCACTTCGAGCTGGATATGAAGACGCCTGAATGAGGGTCGCCTCGTCAGGCGCCGGCAGCTAGCGTTACTGCGCCGCTTCCGCCTGCGCGCGTTCGAGATCCGCGTGGGCGTCATCGACCTTTCTCTGACGCTCGGCGATTTTCTTCGCGCTCTTGCCGTCCGCTTTCGCCTCGCGCAAATCGCGCTCGCGTTCAGCCAGCTTCTGCTGAGCCTGCGTCACCTTGCGTTGCGCCTGGTCTTTGAGCAAGGCATCGGTGCAATTCGCGTTCATTTGCGCGAGCGCGGTTTCCAGTCCATCGACGCGCTGCTTGTTGCCATGCGCCTGGGCGTAGGCAATCTCCTGCTCCAGTGAACGGCGCTTGGCGTCGCAGCCGCCTGCCTGCGCGTGGCACACCACAGGAAGCAGCGCGATGCCGAATGCAATGGCTCTTTTGGCGATGTTCAAAAGACGGCTCCAGAGGAAAAAGCAGCCGCGTGAACACGTCACGCGGCCCGTACGAATAACACGCGTCAGGCGATCACTTCCTTCGACCACCCCGCGAACCACTTGCGGAACAGATCGTACTGCGTCTCGGCATAGCGGCGCTGGGCTTCGCTGAGCGCATCGGTTTCGTTGAAGTGCAGCGTGTACTCCTTGTCACCGTTGAGCACCATCAGGTACTTGTAGTACAGCACCAGATCGGTTCCTTCGTCGAACGACGACAGCACGGCAAGCGCCGCCTCGAGTTCCCGCGCCTGGCGACGCGCGGTGACATCGCCCTTTGCCGCCTTGCCGCACAGGTCCACCAGCAGCAGCACTTCACGCGGCAGCGCGTTGCCGATACCGGTGATCGCGCCCGTCGCGCCGCAGTTGACGAAACCATGGAAGACCTGCGTATCGACGCCTACCATCAGCGTGACGGTGTCGTCCTGGCTGGTGATGTGCTCGGCGGCATAGCGCATGTCCGCGGCGCCGCCGAATTCCTTGAAGCCGATCAGATTCGGGTACTTCGCGCGCAGTTCGAAGAACAGGTCAGCGCGCGTGGCGAAACCGTAGTACGGGCTGTTGTAGATCACGGCCGGAAGCGCGGGAGCCGCTTCGAGAATCGCGGAGAAATGCGCCTTCTGCGCAGCGGGCGACGCGCCGCGCGACAGCACACGCGGAATCACCATCAGGCCGTGTGCGCCGACCTTGGCCGCATGCGCCGCATGCGACACCGCTTCCTTCGAGTTCACCGCACCCGTGCCGACGATGGTCGGCACACCGGCGGCCACGAGGCGCGCCACGCCTTCCTGGCGCTGCGCTTCGGTCAGGAGCGGCCAGTCGCCCATCGAGCCGCAGTAGACCACGGCGTTCATGCCCAGGCCGACGAGCTCGCGCCCTTTCGCGACGAGTGCGTCGTAGTCGGGCGTGCGCTCGGCCGTGCACGGCGTCATGAGCGCCGGAATGGCGCCCGTGAAAATGTTCTTGCTCATGTGCTTCCTCTGGACGTTGAATGTTTCTGCATGGCGGGCGTGCCCGCGTGACGTTTCGGCGGCGGGTTCATGCCCTTGGCCATGATCTGAAGTATCGCCATTCAAAACGCCTGCGGCTTGCGTGCATTCGCGCCACGAAAAGACGAAATCGGCACAGTGGCGCGCGGCCTTCGTGGCCCCTAGCGACGCTCGGCGGTGCGCAGCAGCGCGCGGTACTGACTTGGCGTGATGCCCACCGTCGCCTTGAACTGACGCGTGAAGGCACTGTGGTCGTTATAGCCGCACTGCGTGGCGACGCCGGTGATGCTGTCGTCGCCTGCAAGCAGTCGCGACGCGGCATCGAGCCGGGTCTTCAGCAGCATCTGGCGCGGCGTGAGATGGAAGATCTTGTCGAAGTAGCGTTCCATCTGCGCCACCGACATGTCGATGAGCGTCGCCAGATCGGCGAGTCTCAGAGGCTGTGCGTAGTTTTCCTGGATATGCTGCGCGGCCACGGCGAGGCGGCGATACGCGGGATGCGTGTCCTCCGCCGCCCGCAGGTCGCGCGAGATGCCGGCCACGCCGAGGATGCGGCCTTGCGTATCGTGCAGCGGCACCTTCGAGGTCAGGCACCAGCCGGGCCGGCGTCCCGGGTAAGGATGCAGTTCGAGCTGATCGACGAGGCGGTTTTGCGAGCGCACGACATTTGCGTCCTGCGCCGTGTAGACCTCGCCGAAACGCGCCGGAAACACGTCCTCGGCGGTCTTGCCGAGCAAGGCTTCCTTCTTCTTCAGGCCGCAGCGCATCGCCAGCGTGCTGTTGACGATCAGATAGCGCGCCTCGTTGTCCTTGACGAAGAACACCACGTCGGGCATGGCGTCGAACAGCGGCTCAAGGAGCGAGAAATGAGCCACCATTTGCTGCATCGAGTGGTGTTCGGCGGCGGCGGGCAGAAGCATGTCGGGCATTGCGCTTTTGAGCGAATCAGTGAGCGGCGATTATGCCTTCGCTCATCATGCTTCGAGCAAGGTCCCGATGCGCGCCGGCGAGAACGGCGGACGCTGTCCTTCCGGTCCCCAGCCGAAGCAGAACGCAGCGGCCTCGCCGCAGATCCGGCCCTGGCACGGTCCCATGCCGCAGCGTGTCTGCAACTTCGCGTCCCGCCACGTCCGATACTGCGCCGCCTCGCCGAAGCGGACATCCTCGCAACGGCACAGGATCGTGTCGGGAGCCGCCACTGCGCGCAGTGACGGATCGAGCGCGAAGGCATCGTGCATGCGCCGTGCGAAACGCCGGTAGCGCGCGCGCTGCCCGAACAGTGCTTGCGCGTCATCGCGCTGACCGAGCGCTACATGCGCCGCGATCCGGCCTTCGAGCGCGGAAAGCTCCATGCCGCCGACGCCCGTGCATTCGCCGGCCGCAAGGACATGCGGCACCGAACTCGCCTGCCATTCGTCGACTTGCAAGGCAGTCGTGCCGTCCATCGTGGTCATGAGTTGGCAACCCAGCGCCAGCCCGGTCTGCGTGTTCGGCACGAGGCCATAGGCGCACGCAAGCCGGTCGCACGCGATCCTTATGTCTTCATTGCCACGCCGAATGCGCACGTGCGTGATGTGTGACTCGCCTTCCGCTTCAGCAACGTGAGCGCCGCAGTAATAAGGCGTCGCGCGCAGATCGAGGCGCATGCGCAACGCCTGAACGAGCTTCGCAGGCGTGCTTGCCAGCCCCACGGCGAAGCGTCTCACGTCGCCCGGAGCGGCTTGTTCGACAATGGCCGCCACCTGCGCGCCCTGCTCACGCGCGGTCACTGCCGCTGCCCAGAGCAACGGTCCGGTTCCGGCAATCACGATCCGCTCGCCCCGCACCGGCACGCCGCCCTTGATGAGCGCCTGCAATCCGCCCGCGCCCGTCACGCCCGGCAGCGTCCAGCCGGGATAAGGCAGGAAGCGCTCGCGTGCGCCGGTGGCGACGATCAGCTTTTCGTAGCCGATCCGGTATCCGCTCGATGCATCCTCGACGAGAAGCTGTCGCTCGGGCAATGCCTGAACCACGCGTGTCCCGCCGAGATGCGTAACGTTGCCGGAACGCGTGAGCCTATCGATGGCCGTTCGCGCCGCGCCCTTCGCAGGATGGTTCGGTCCCTGCCGCCAGATCTGGCCGCCGGGCAACGGATTGTCATCGACGAGCGCGACCTTCGCGCCCGCTTCGCCCGCCACGCGTGCAGCCTGCAATCCCGCCGGCCCCGCGCCGACGATCAGAATGTCGTACTTCATCCCAGTCAGTGTCCCGTCTCGATCGACATGTCCTGTGCACACACGGTCTGACAGGCGAGTCTGTGCCGCACGCCGTCGATCGTGACGCGGCATTCCTGGCATACGCCCATGCCGCACAGCGGAGCACGCGCCGCGCCGCTCACCGAGCGTCGCGTGATCCCATTCGCGCCGCCCGCCGCAAGCGCTACCGCCGCCGCGACCGAACTGCCGCGCACGACGCTGACACGATGTCCATCGATGAGCACCGTCAACTGCGTTTCAGACATGCGCGACTCCCTCGCTGACCCCGTGCACGGAACGCGTATCGCCGAAGCGCGCCGGCAGGAAAGGCGTCGCGTCGATGGGCAAGCTGCCCTGCGCGCCCGTCATCTGCGCGGCAATCAGCTTCGCGGTCCCGAGCGCGGTCGTCACGCCGAGCCCTTCATGACCCGTCGCGAGCCACAGCGGCACGGTCTGTGCACCATCCGCCGGGCCAATCAGCGGCAGACCGTCGCTTGTGGCGGGCCGGAAACCGGTCCACGCGCGGATTGCATTGAGCGTCGGCAGTTGCGGCAGATACTCGCTCGCGCGTCGCAGCATGCGCGCCAGAATGGCCGGCTCGATGGCCGGATCGACGCTGTCGAACTGTCGCGACGAACCGATCAGCAACTGCCCGGTCGGACGCGGCTGCACATTGAACGCCACCGAGGTGCCGGTCGTGTTGTGCGCGCTCTTGATGTAGCCGAGTTCGAGAATCTGATGGCGGATGGTGCCGGGATAGCGGTCGGTGATGAGCAGATGCCCTTTCTTGGCCTGCATCGGCAGACCGGGCAGCAGTTCCGTGGCCTGCAGACCGTTGGCAAGCAGCACCGCGCCCGCGCACAGGCGTTCGCCATCGGCGAGCATCACGCCGTCGCCGGTGAGCCGCGTGACCTGCACGCCAGTCCGGCAAGCAATGCTTCCACGCCCCGACGACGCGCCCATGTCCGGCACATTGCCAAGCAGCCACGCGGCCGCCGAGGGCGCGTAGACCACGGCATCGTCGGGGACGATCATGCCGCCGCGCAAGCCGTCCCGCAAAAACGGCTCCGCCTCGCGCAACTGCTGCGCGTCGAGCATCTCGCACGCAATGCCCTGACGCATCAACGCATCCCGGCGTTCGGCGGCGAGATCGTATTCCTCGTCGTCGGCGGCGACCCAGACGGTGCCGCAACGCACGAATGCCTGCCGCGCATCGAGGCGCGGCGCGAGATCGAGCCACAGGCGCCGCGACCACGAAGAGAGCGCGAACTCGGCCGGCGTATCGTCCATGACCACGACATGGCCCATGCCCGCCGCCGTCACGCCGCCGCCGATGCCCGCGCGATCCAGCACCAGCACATCCGCGCCCTGCAGCGCGAGTTCATGCGCGCACGCCGCCCCGACAATGCCCGCGCCCACCACGATCACATCCGGATGCCGAAGCCCCGACCCGGCACTCATGGTCACGTGCGGATGCCCCATGCGAAGGGATCGTCGTTCGAGAAGATCAGCCGCGCTTCGGCGTTCACGTGCGCGGTACCGCGAATGCTGGGCCGGATGAAGCCCGGCGCGAGTGTGTCGTCGCGTTCATGGCTTGCCTCGAACACGCTGCCGACGATGCTCTCCTGCCGCCAAGACACACCCGGCGCGAGCAACCCGTCCGCCGCGAGGCACGCGATCTTGGCGCTCGTGCCCGTGCCGCAGGGCGACCGGTCGTAGGCCTTGCCGGGACAGAGCACGAAATTGCGGCTGTCGATGCCGGGCGTGGGCGAATCCGCGAACAGTTCGATATGGTCGATGAGCGCGCCGTCTGCGCCCGTCACGCCGTTCGCTTCGAGCGCGGCACGGATGGCCCACGTGACGTCGGTGAGCGCTTCCACGCGCGCGTGGTCGAGCGCCTGGCCATGATCGGCGACGAGGAAGAACCAGTTGCCGCCCCACGCGATGTCGCCATGCACGCGCCCGACGCCCGGCACATCGAGCGCCACGTCGGCCCGATAGCGATATGCGGGCACGTTGCGCACGGTCACGCTGGCGTCGTCATGCAGTTCGGCTTCGACGACGCCCACCGGCGTCTCGATCCGGTGCACGCCCGGCGCGATCCTGCCCAGATGCGCGAGCGAGGCAATCAGGCCGATGGTCCCATGACCGCACATGCCGAGATAGCCGACGTTGTTGAAGAAGATCACGCCCGCCGAACACGATGGATCGTGCGGTTCGCACAGCAGCGCGCCGACCATCACGTCCGAGCCGCGCGGCTCATTGACGACCGCTTCGCGCACGCGGTCGAAGTCGCGCTGGAAGATCGCGAGCCGTTCTGCGAGCGGACCGCGGCCGAGATCGGGACCGCCGGAGATCACGAGGCGCGTGGGTTCGCCGCCGGTATGCGAATCGACGATGTCGATATGAGAGAGTGTTTTCATGGCGAAAATCATAAGCAAGGGCCACCGCGCGGTCTTGGCGAAACACACCCGCGCCGATAACGATTTCGGCACAGCGGCGGCGCCGCGCGGCATCCATCAAACGGCGCCGCCCGCATGCCCGACGGATCCGGACGATGCGGACGATGCGGGCGGCGCAGGCATTGCAGCGAGCGTGAATGACCGCGTTACATCGGCGGCGCGTGCTTCACCCGCTTGCCGTTCTGGAACACGTACTCGATGCGCTCGGCGCCGTTCGCGACAGCCTCGATGTCCACGAGCGGATCGCCGTTGACCACCAGCACGTCTGCCAGCGCACCCGCCGCGATCACGCCCAGCTGACCCACGCGGTTCAGCACCTGCGCGCCGATGATCGTGGCCGAGCGCAGCGTTTCGAGATTGCCGATCACTTCCGAGCGAATGCGGAACTCGTTGCTTTGGAACTCCTGCATCTCGCCGAGCAGGTCGGAGCCGAAGCCCATCGGCACGCCGGCGTCACGGAAGATCTTCAGCGACTCGCGGCCCGCCACGCGCACGCCTTCGACCTTGGCGATCGAATCCGCCGAGAGCCCGAGCTTCTCGCCATACACGCCCAGCACGTCATAGGTGGCGAGCGTCGGCACGGCGTACGCGCCGTGTTCCTTCATGACCTTGGCAGCGGCTTCATCGACGAGATTGCCGTGCTCGATCGTGCGCGCGCCGCAGCGCACCGCGCGCGCAATGGCGCGGCCCGTGTAGGCATGCGCCATCACGTAGGTATTGGCCGCCTCGGCTTCCGCGACGATCGCGCGAATCTCGTCTTCCGAGTATTGCGTGTTGGCGATCGGATCGAACTCCGACGCCACGCCGCCCGATGCCATGATCTTGATCTGCGTCGCGCCGCGCAGGATTTCCTCGCGCGCCGCGAGCCGCACGTTGTCCACGCCATCCACCACGCGCGCAATGGCGCCCGCGCGGAAACAGCATGAACACGGCTCGAAGGTATCGCTGCGCGGACGGAAGTCGCCGTGGCCGCCCGTTTGCGACAGCGCCTTGCCCGACGGGAAGATGCGCGGCCCCGGAATCAGCCCCGACTCGACCGCATGCATGAGCGCCCAGTCCGCGCCGCCCGCGTCGCGCACGGTCGTGAAGCCGCGCGTGAGCATCGCGTCGAGCAGCGGCAAGGCGCGAATGGTGGCGAGAATGTTCGGCTGGGCGGCATTGGTGCCCAGATTCGCGTTCGACGCCAGCACGTGCACGTGACAGTCGATGAAGCCGGGCATCACGGTCTTGCCCTTCACGTCGATGACCTGCGCATCGTTGAATTCGGCGCGGCCGTCGGTGACCTCGACGATGCGATTGCCCTCGATGACCACCGAATACCCTTCCAGGTACGCCCCTTTCTCCAGATCGAGGACGTTACCGTTCTTCAAAACCGTAATGGACATGCACTCTCCTAGTTTGCGACGGCCAAGCGGTCGCGCTTGTCGCCCAGATAAAACGTTCCCGCCAGACTGACGGCGCAGGCGCACATCACGTAGAACGCGGGCGCCATGCTGCTGCCCGTCTTCGCGATGAGCCAGGTGATGAAGAACGGCGCGAAGCCGCCGAACATCATCACGGCAAAGTTATAAGCGACGGCAAGCCCGGTGGACAGCACGCGCGCCGGAAACAGATCGGCCATCGCGGTGAGGACCGGCGCCGTATAGACCGCAATGAGAAAGCCGAACACGGCCTGGAACACGAGCAGCGAACCGAGGCTCGGCGCGTTGACGACCCACGCGAACATCGGATAGGCGAGCAGCATGATGGCAAAGGCGGCGCCGGCGAGGAACGGGCGCTGGCCGAAGCGGTCCGCGAGCTTGCCGACGATCGGCGAGGCGACGAACAACACGAGTCCGCCCAGCATGCCGGAGATCAGCCCGGCCGATTGCGGCAGATGCAGCGACCGCACCGAATAGGTCGGCATGTAGTAGAGGAACACATAGCTGCTGACGGTCCAGAGGATGACCATCGAGAAGCTGGCGAAGGTCTGGCGCGGATAGGTGCGCACGATTTCCGTGAGCGGCGAATGGGTCTTTTCCTTCTCGCTCATGGCGCTGTAGACGGGCGTTTCCTCCAGACGGCTGCGGATGAAGTAGCCGACCGGGCCGATCAGGATGCCCAGCAGGAACGGAATGCGCCAGCCCCATGCATTGAGCGCCGCGGGTTCGAGCAAGGACGTCACCAGCGTGCCAATGCCGGTCCCCACCAACACCGCGAAGCCGATGCTCGCCTGGATCCAGCTCGCATAGTAGGTGCGGCTCTCCGGCGGCGAGTACTCGGTGAGGAACGCCGTGGCGCCGCCCATTTCCCCGCCCGCCGAGAAGCCTTGCAGCAGCCGCGCGACGACGATCAGCAGCGGCGCCGCGACGCCGATCGTTTCGTACGAAGGCGTGAGGCCGAGAATGCCGGTGCCGAGCGCCATCAGGACGATGGTCAGCGAGAGCGCGAACTTGCGGCCGACCCGGTCCGAGAGCACGCCAAGAACGATGCCGCCGACCGGACGCATGACGAAGCCCACGCCGAACGTCGCGACGGCCATCAGCAGCGAGGACAGGTCGTCGCCGGTGGGAAAGAACTGCTTGGCGATGGTCACCGCGAAGAAGCTGTAGACGGTCCAGTCGAACCATTCGAAGCCGTTGCCGATGATCGTTGCAAAGATGGCGCGACGGCGATACGAGGCGAGCGCCTTCTCATCGTGCGGCTTCTGCGAAATACCGTTTGCCATAACCGATGGTCTCAGATAGGGATGTTGATTCGGGACGGATGTCCTGCGATGAAAACGGATAGTAAGGAGCCGAATTTGGCCCGTCTTGCGCGATCGCCTCGCAAGGGTTGACGAATTCGGCATAGTCCCGGGCATGCGGCACATCGTCCTGCCGGCACCGCTAGGCGCGTGTACCATGCTTTGAGCTTCGGCATAACTTGCCCTGGCGCAAGGCACGCAGCTCGCGACGCAGGATCATCCGGACATCGTCTTCCTCGCTCTCGAACTGCCCGACGGCCACGGCTGCGAGGGCCTCGTCCGCCTGAAGGACCCGCGGCCTGCCTTGCCCGTGGTCGTGATCTCCGCCGATGAACGCGTGGAGACCGTCAGCCGCTGCATCGAACGGCGCGCTAAGGGTTATGTGCCGAAGTCGTTCTCGCCTTCGGCGCGGCATGCCGCGATCGGCGCCGTGCTCTCAGGGGGCGTGTTCCTGCCGGCCATGAGCATCGCCGGCATGAGACGCGCGTTCGAAGCCGGTCAGGAGCCGGAGCCGCCAGCGCGGGAAGCACACGCGCCGTGGGACGCGCCAGGTTTTGGACTCACGCCCAGGGAATTCATCGCACAGCAGCACGTAAAGGCCGTCGAGATCGCGCGCGTTGGCTGAGATGGCCGTCTCGCTCGCGCACGCCGCAGGCTTCGCTTCGGACATTCTTGCGTAGAGCGAAAAGCGCGACCCGCGCCCTTCCACGGAGGCGAAGCTCATCCCGTGTCCCGACTGAATGCGGATCACACGCTGCACGATCGACAACCCCAGCCCCAATCCCCTCGAGCGGTTGCGACCCGGATTGTTGATCTGGAAATACTCGGCAAAGATCGCCTCGCGATGCACCTGCGCGATGCCGATTCCCGTGTCGCGCACATCGATGCGCAACCAGTCGTCGAGCCGTACCCAGCGTCCATGCAATCCGACACGCCCGCTCCCCTCACGCGCGAACAGGCCGAATTCCAGAACAGCGCCCAGGCTGCGGAGATGCGCGAGATTTACCGGGGAGGTAGTTGAGAAGCTTCATGAGGCCAATGCACGCCCAAAAAACGGCAATAAAGAAGTGAAAAAACAGCCGCGTCGCGGTGCACGAAAAAGCTATGTGCGTTTCCCCACGTTGGAGAATCGATAGCCGCGCGACGCAATGTGTAATTACCTAATCTCCCTTTGCGCGGATGAGCGATCGCAATGAATCGCAACGAGGAGAGAGGTTATGAAAACCATTCTATCGATGGTCAAGGCATGCCACGCTCTGATCTTCGCGCTTGCGGTCATGCCTGGGTTATGTTTCGCCCAGGCTAACCTGAACGCACGTTCATTCACCGATGTTGACGACACCGCCGACAGCACGGCCGACAACACAGTCGTATCGACTTCGAACGGACTCGCTTCGATCATCCAGCGCCTGCAATGCGCAGCGGGGCTGAATCCATCCGGCAATACCGCAAGCGTTTCCCTGACGGCGCAAATGGCGACGTACCAGCTCTACAACCCGTCGACGAACGCATTCGATACGGTGAACATGCGCTCGTACAACGGCTGTCCGGTGGGGCCAACCATCAGCATCAAGACCGGGTCGACGCTCACGCTCAACTTCACGAACAACCTGCCAAAAAACCTGGCGGATACCTGCCCGGCGAGCGACAATCCGAAGACCGAGCACATCACGCCGCATTGCTTCAACGACACGAACATCCACACGCACGGCCTGCATGTCTCGCCGATGGATCCTGCCGACAACGTGCTGCTCACGGTCCATCCGAAAGCCGATGTCCAGGCCAACCCTGCGCTGGGCGCGTATCAGCACAAGTACGTGTACAAGATTCCTTCCGATCATCCGTCGGGGACGTTCTGGTATCACGCGCACCTGCATGGCTCGACGGCTATCGACGTATCGAGCGGCATGGCCGGCGTGCTGATCGTGCGCGGCTCGCGGCAGGCGCGCAGCACTCAGGCAGGCAGCGCGGATATCGACACGATACTCAAGCGCCGTCTGCTCCCGCTGCCGCTGCGTGAACATGTCCTGCTGTTCCAGCAGATCGAGTACGCGTGCTTCTCCGATGCCACCTCCACCACGCCCCTGCTCGATTCCACGACCGGCGAGTGGAGCTGCCCGGCGGGCAAGATCGGGCAGATTCGCGGCTATACCAATCAACTCGGCTTTATCTTCGATACACGCGTGGGCCAGCCGCCCGGCGCCAATTCATCGTGGATCGTCTCGGGGCACTACACGCAGATCAACGGCGTAGTGCAGCCGGTCTTTCCGAGTGCGCTGACCTTCGTGCCGGCAGGCGAGGTGCGCCGCTTTCGCATGGTGCATGGCGGTAATCGCGACACGATCAACGTGAAGATCGTGCGTGCGAATCTCGCGGTGCTCGGTGTGGCGGACTCGACTTCGCTGAGCGCGGCGCAAGTCAACGCCGCCACCAACACGGCCGCCAACGCACTCTCCAACTCGCGCACCAAGGCATCGCAAACCATCACGCTCGATCAGGTGTGCAGCGGCGAAGTCGTCAAGCAACTGGAATTCGCGGAAGACGGCATCACCATGACGAGCATGCTGGAAAAGGACGTCAACGCGATGAATCCCGGCTATCGTAGCGACGTGCTCGTGGCGTTCCCATCGCCGGGACTCTATTGCATTCTCGATGAAGCCGCGCCCAGTTCGCAGACCATCAACTTCCGGCCTACCGCGACCAAGGTCAAGGATCGGCGCTTGCTGTCGCTCGCGCGGGTCGGTCCCGGCGTGAACATCCCGAACACGACGGAAGGCAGTCACTCGAAGTACTGGGTCTATATCCGCAATCAGCTTGTCGCAGCCAATCCGCTGCTGCCGTCGACGGTCAAGAGCCAGTTGAATTCGCTTCAATTGACCGCCTTCGCGCCGACCGCCGAGGTGGATGGTCCGATCGAACAGGTGAACAATGCGACGTTCGACATCACGCTTCCGACCGGCTTCACCATCAATGGCGATGGCTACGATCCCGCAGCCATTCCCGTGACCGGTACGCTCGGCACGACCGATGAATGGAACATCACGGCGTCGCCTTTTGCTCCGCACATGTTCCATATCCATATCAACAAGTTCAAGATCATGGACATCAAGAATGGCACGACGTCCATCTTCGATGCGAACGGCGACTGCAACTCCGGAGAAGGCACCGATACCGAGTATTGCCATCTTAAGGGCGTGGTGCGCGACACGCTGTTCATCAAGGCGGGCTATACGCTCACCATGCGCACCGTCTACGAGGACTACACGGGCGAGTTCGTCATGCATTGCCATATCCTCGATCACGAAGACCGCGGCATGATGGAAAACGTGCAGGTGGTCACCAAAGGGCAAGCCATGCTGCAACGTCTGACGAGCCCCATCACGGCGATGTCGAAGGATGCGAACCGCTGGCTCGCGCGTCTGCGTGGCGAGGATGAAACGAAGCTTGCCCTCGCCTCATCGTTGTGTTCCGCAAGGGATTACGCACGACGTTGACCGAAGAAGCCTCCCGGCCGCGAGGCATAGAATGAGCAGGCGTTCACGCTTTTCATTCAATCCTCGCCCGGGAGTATCGACATGAACGAACTCTATCGTCCCAAAGGTTTGTCGAGCGCGGTGTCCTACCGCGATCCGAAACTCGGCTTTCGCTTTCTCGAAGCGGCATTCGGTTTCAAACCGCTGTTCGTGATCCTCGACGCCAGTGACGACTTCGTGCACGGCGAACTGACCTTCGGCGACTCGGTTGTCATGATCGGGCGCGAATGGAGCGACGATCATCGCAGCCCACATTCCATCGACGGCAAGAACACGCAATCGGTCCATGTGCAACTCGCGGAGGGCGAGGACGTGGACGCGCATTGCGAACACGCCCGTGCTGCAGGCGCCCTTATCGTTGCGGAGCCGGAGACGCAGTTCTACGGCGAGCGAACCTATCGCGCCAAAGATCCCGAAGGGCATATCTGGACGATCGGCGTGCTAGTGAAGAGGATGACGCCGAAGGAGTGGGACGCGGCGAGCGGGCTGGTTACGCGGGAACGGCTGGACTGAGCGCTCGACGCGCGCTTGCACCGGGAAATCCCTCCCGCCCATTTACTTGACATCTAAACTATTCGATTCTAAATTATCTCCACGAGCAAACGCGAACTGGAGAACCCGGCATGCGCATTGTCTGCATCGGCGGCGGCCCGGCGGGTCTGTACTTCGGCTTGTTGATGAAGCGCCGGCATCCCGCCAGCGAAGTCATCGTGGTCGAGCGCAACCGCCCCTACGACACCTTCGGCTGGGGCGTCGTCTTCTCCGATCAAACCCTCGGCAACCTGCGCGCCGCCGACGCACCCAGCGCCGAAGCCATCCTCGATGCCTTCAATCACTGGGACGACATCGAAGTCCATATCAACGGCAGCACGGTCCGCTCGTCGGGTCACGGCTTTTGCGGCATCGGAAGAAAACGTCTGCTCAATATCCTGCAGACGCGTTGTGAAGCACTCGGCGTCAAGCTCGTCTTCGAAACGCACGTCGTGAACGACGAAGACTACGAAGCCGATCTCATCGTCGCCTGCGACGGCGCCAACAGCGCGATCCGTCAGAAATACGCGTCCACGTATCAGCCGGATATCGACCTGCGCGACTGCCGCTTCGTCTGGCTCGGCACGAACAAGTGCTTCGACGCCTTCACGTTCGCGTTCGAAAAGACCGAATGGGGCTGGTTCCAGGCGCATGCGTATCGCTTCGACGAAAGCACCTCGACCTTCATCGTCGAAGCCCCGGAACGCGTCTGGCGCGCGGCAGGCCTCGCCGACATGAGCAAGGAAGAAGGCATCGCGTTCTGCGAAAAGCTCTTCTCCCGCTATCTCGACGGCCATCCGCTGATCTCCAACGCATCGCATCTGCGCGGCTCCGCGCAATGGATACGCTTTCCGCGTGTCGTGAATCGCGAGTGGGTTCACTGGAGAGAGGACGCAAACGGCAAGCGCACGCCCGTCGTCCTGATGGGCGATGCCGCGCATACCGCGCACTTTTCCATCGGCTCGGGAACGAAGCTCGCGCTGGAAGACGCGATCGAACTGGCGAACAGCATCGACACCGCGTTCGCCAAGCGTGAAGGCGATCTCGAAGGCGCGCTCGATCACTACACCCGCGTGCGCAGCGTGGACGTCCTGCGCATCCAGAACGCCGCGCGCAATTCGACCGAATGGTTCGAAAACGTGGATCGCTATGCGTCGTTCGAGCCGGAGCAATTCGCCTACTCGTTGCTGACCCGCTCGCAACGCATCTCGCACGAAAACCTGCGCGAGCGCGACGCGCGTTATCTTGCTTCGTTCGAAGACTGGCTCGCGGAGCGCTCGGGCATCGTGCGCGACACGATCCAACGCGCCGTCCCGCCGATGTTCACGCCCTTCACGCTGCGCGGCGTCACGCTGAAGAACCGCATCGTCGTATCGCCGATGGCGCAGTATTCCGCCGTCGATGGCATCGCGGGCGACTATCACCTGATGCATCTCGGCGCACGCGCCATGGGTGGTGCCGCGCTCGTGATGACGGAGATGACGTGCGTGTCAGCGGAGGCTCGCATCACGCCGGGATGCCCCGGCATGTACACGCCCGAACATTTCGCGGCGTGGCGGCGCATCGTCGGGTTCGTGCATGGGCAGTCGGACGCGAAGATCGGCATGCAGCTCGGTCACGCGGGCGCGAAGGCATCGACGCGGGTGGCCTGGGACGGCATCGATCAACCGCTTCCGGACGGCAACTGGCCGCTCGTCTCCGCATCGCCGCAGCAATATCTGCGCGACGTGAGCCAGTGGTCGCGCGAAGCTTCACATGACGATCTGCGCGAGATCGAGGCGCAATTCGTGCGCGCCACTCGCATGGCAGATGAAGCAGGCTTCGACTGGCTCGAGCTGCACTGCGCGCATGGCTATTTCCTGTCGAGCTTTCTGTCGCCACTGACGAACCATCGCACCGATGAATACGGCGGCTCGCTGGAGAACCGCTTGCGCTATCCGTTGCAGGTGTTCAGCGCGATGCGCGCCGTCTGGCCGCAGGGCAAACCGATGTCGGTCCGCATCTCGGCGCACGACTGGGTCGATGGCGGCACGACTCCCGACGATGCCGTGCAAATCGCACGCGCTTTCAAGGCGGCGGGCGCCGACATGATCGATGTCTCGTCGGGCCAAGTCAGCAAGGACGAGAAGCCGGTGTACGGGCGCATGTTCCAGACGCCCTTCGCCGACCGCGTCCGTAACGAGGCGGGCATCGCCACGATGGCAGTGGGCGCGATCTCCGAGGCGGATCACGTCAACAGCATCATCGCGGCCGGACGCGCCGACCTGTGCGCGGTGGCGCGCCCGCATCTGGCCAATCCATCGTGGACCTTGAACGAAGCCGCGAAGATCGGCTATTTCGATGTCGCGTGGCCCCGGCAATATGCCGCCGCGAAATCGCAACTCGAACGCAATCTGGAACGCGAGCGTGCCAGCGCCGCCGAACACGCGCAACGCGCTGAAGGAAGTGTCTGACCATGTCCTCTCTGAACGGCAAACATGCGGTGATAACCGGAGGCGGCAGCGGCATAGGCGCCGCATGCGCGGAAGCGCTGGCGCAAGCCGGTGCGCGCATCACGTTGATGGGCCGCGACCTTGTCCGCCTTGAAGCGCAACGCGATGCGATGCGCACCTACACGGACGCAGCCTGCGTGCCGGTAGACGTGACCGATGAAGCCGCAGTCGCCGATGCCTTCGCGCGCGCCGTCGAACGCCATGGCCCGGTCGATGTGCTCGTCAACAACGCGGGCCACGCTCAAGCCGCGCCTTTCACGCAAACCGATGCCGCGTTGTGGCAACACATGCTCGACGTGAACCTCACAGGCGTGTTTCTCTGCACCCGCGCCGTGCTGCCTTCGATGCTCGAACGCGGCTTCGGCCGCATCGTCAACGTCGCGAGCACAGCCGGGCAGATCGGCTATGCGTACGTCGCGGCCTATTGCGCCGCGAAGCACGGCGTCATCGGCCTGACGCGCGCGCTGGCCGCCGAAGTCGCGACGAAGGGCGTCACGGTCAACGCCGTCTGTCCCGGCTATACGGAGACGGAGTTGCTGCGTTCATCGCTCGACCAGATCATGTCGAAGACTTCACGCAGCGAGCAGGACGCACGCGAAGCGCTCATGCGCAACAACCCGCAACGCCGTTTCATCCAGCCCGACGAAGTCGCCAGCGCCGTGCTGTGGCTCTGCGCGCCCGCATCGGCTTCGATGAACGGCCAGTCCATTTCCGTTTCCGGTGGAGAAGTCACGTGACGCAAGCCGCACGCAACCGAAAAGCGCCCGCCGCCAGCGACGCAAAAGCCCCGCGCAAGGGCGTCGAAAAGCCGGCGGACAATGTCGTCGATCTCGAGATGAGCACCGGCGCGGACAGCCACATGGGCCTGCGTCTGTGGCTGCGCATGCTGACCACGACCAACCTCGTCCAGGCCGAACTGCGCAAGCGCCTGCGCACCGGGTTCGATACCACGCTGCCGCGCTTCGACCTGATGGCACAACTCGAACGGCATCCGCAAGGACTCAGGATGACCGAGTTGTCGCGCCGCATGATGGTGACGGGCGGCAACGTGACGGGCATCACGGATCAGCTCGAAAAGGAAGGGCTCGTATCGCGCTACGCCGATCCCGACGACCGCCGCTCGATCAGCGTTCGTCTCACGCCGCAAGGCCGCACATCGTTCGACAAGATGGCCGCCGCCCACGAGCAATGGGTCGTCGAGATGTTTGGCGGACTCGAACTGAACGAGAAGTCGCAGACGCATCAGCGCCTCGGCAAGCTCAAGCAGCATCTGTTGAAGACATTCAAGGAATGAAGGAGCGATCGATGACCTCATCCGCCGCCGCGCTTCTCGCCGGCAACCGCATCGAACTCGCGGGGTATCGCGCGCAACATGTCCTCTGGTCGGTGGCGGGCGGCGTCGGGACGATCACGCTGAACCGGCCCGAACGCAAGAATCCGCTGACCTTCGAATCGTATGCCGAGCTGCGTGACCTGTTTCGCCAGCTGGCTTACGCGACGGACGTGCATGCCGTCGTGATCCAGGGCGCAGGCGAGAACTTCTGTTCCGGCGGCGACGTGCACGACATCATCGCGCCGCTGATCGATCTGCCAATGCCCGAGCTGCTGCTCTTCACCCGAATGACCGGCGATCTCGTCAAGGCCATGCGCCATTGCCCGCAACCGGTGATTGCCGCGGTGGACGGCGTCTGCGCGGGCGCGGGCGCCATTCTCGCGATGGCATCGGACCTGCGGCTCGGCACCGTGCGCAGCAAGCTGGCGTTCCTGTTCACGCGCGTCGGGCTGGCGGGCTGCGACATGGGCGCGTGTTCGATCCTGCCGCGCATCATCGGGCAGGGACGCGCGTCGGAACTGTTGTTCACGGGCCGCTTGGCGTCGGGCGAGGAAGCGCACGCGTGGGGCTTCTACAACCGCCTGTGCGAACCGGAGTCCGTGCGGGACGAAGCCGCGCGCCTCGCCGCCGATCTGGTCGCGGGACCGACCTTCGCCCATGGCATCACGAAGAAGATGCTGCATCAGGAATGGAACATGGGCATCGACGAAGCGATCGAAGCCGAAGCGCAGGCGCAGGCCATCTGCATGAGCACGCGCGACTTCGAGCGCGCCTACCGCGCCTTCGCCGCCAAGTCCCGTCCTGTGTTCGAAGGAGACTGAATTGACCGTCGATCCGCACAGCGCGCTCGCGTGGCCGTTTTTCGAGGATCGTCATCGTAAGCTGGCATGCGAGGCCGATGCGTGGGCGTCGGCACATCTGAAGCACATCGATCACGCCGATCCCGACACCGCCTGCAAACAGCTCGTGCGCATGCTCGGCGAGGCGGGCTGGCTCGGGCACTGCATCGGCGGCACGGCTTACGGCGCATCGGGCGATGCGATCGATACGCGCGCCGTCTGTCTGCTGCGCGAGACGCTCGCAAAGCACGACGGTCTGGCGGATTTCGCGTTCGCGATGCAAGGGCTCGGCTCGGGCGCCATCACGCTCGCCGGCACCGATGCACAAAAGCGGCGCTACTTGCCGCGCGTCGCAGCCGGCACAGCGCTGGCGGCATTCGCGCTCTCCGAGCCCGAAGCTGGCTCTGATGTAGCCGCGATGTCGCTGCAAGCCCACGCCGATGGCGACACCTACGTGCTGGACGGCGAGAAGACCTGGATCTCGAACGGCGGCATTGCGGATTTCTATGTGGTGTTCGCGCGCACGGGTGAAGCGCCGGGCGCGCGGGGCATCAGCGCGTTCATCGTCGATGCCGACACGGCCGGGCTCGAGATTGCCGAGCGCATCGACGTGATCGCGCCGCATCCGCTCGCGCGGCTGCGTTTCAACGCGTTGAAAGTGCCGCGCAGCCAGATGCTCGGCGCGCCCGGCGAAGGCTTCAAGCTGGCCATGCGCACGCTCGACATCTTCCGCACTTCGGTCGCGGCAGCGTCGCTGGGTTTTGCCCGGCGTGCGCTGCAAGAAGGTCTGGCGCGCGCAACATCACGCCAGATGTTCGGCCAGACCCTCGGCGACTTCCAGCTGACGCAGGCGAAGCTCGCGCAGATGGCGCTCACCATCGACACCAGCGCGCTGCTCGTCTATCGCGCCGCCTGGCTGCGCGATCAGGGCGAACGCGTCACGCGCGAAGCCGCCATGGCGAAGTGGCATGCGACCGAAGGCGCGCAGCAGGTCATCGACGCAGCCGTGCAACTGTGGGGCGGGCTCGGCGTGAAGCGCGGCATGGCGGTGGAGTCGCTGTACCGCGAGATTCGTGCGCTGCGCATCTATGAGGGCGCCACCGAAGTCCAGCAACTGATCGTCGGGCGCGATCTGCTGAAGGCGCAGGGAGACAGCACGCGATGACACCCACCTTCGAGATGCCGGTACGCATCCGCTTCGCGCACTGCGATCCGGCCGGCATCGTCTACTTTCCGCAATACCTCGTGATGACCAACGCGCTGGTCGAAGACTGGTTCGACGACGCGCTCGGCATCGAGTATGCGCACATGATTTCGGTGCGCCGGGTCGGGCTGCCCATCGTCAAGCTCAACTGCGAATTCTCGCGGCCCAGCCGTCTCGGCGAAACCGTGACGCTCTCGCTGAGTGTCGATTCGGTGGGACAGCGTTCGGTGCGCATCGGGATCGTGTGCCAGTGCAACGGCGAAGTGCGCTTCCGCTCCCGACAGGTTCTCGTGACGACCTCGCTCGACGATGGCCGTTCAATCGACATTCCCGGCGACATCGCCCGCGCCATCGAGCAGTTCGCGCCGGGCACGAGCCGCGCCTTGCAGGAGGAATCGGACACATGAAGAAGACGCTCTTGCCTCCGGGCTGGATCAAGCCGCGCGGCTATGCGAACGGCGTCGCGGTGCGCGGCACGCAGGTGTACATCGCCGGCCAGATTGGCTGGGACGAACAGGCGCGCTTCGTCAGCCGCGAGTTCGGCGCGCAGGCCGCGCAGGCGCTGCGCAACGTGGCGGCCGTGCTGCGCGAGGCAGGCGGCAAGCCGGAGCACATCGTGCGCATGACCTGGTACGTGACCGACAAGCGCGCGTATCTCGCGGCGGCGAAGGAAATCGGCGCGGCGTTTCGCGAGCATATCGGCGACTACGACATCGCGATGAGCGCCGTGCAGGTCGTCGCGCTGATCGAAGACGATGCGCTGGTGGAAATCGAAGCAACGGCTGTCATTCCCGACTGAACGGAGCGCGCCATGGAACCGTCCGCACACGTCGATACCTTCGCGCGCGATTCATTGCCGCCGCAGGATCAATGGCCCGTGCTTCTGCTGGACCATGCCGATGTCGCCTATCCGGCGCGCCTGAATTGCGCGACCGAACTGCTGGACCGAGCCATCGAAGCCGGTCATGGCGAGCGTCCCGCGATCTGGTCGGACGTGAACGGCGAACCGCGCGCGACGAGTTATCGGGAACTGAATGCGCTCGTGAATCGCAGCGCCCATGTGCTCGTCGATGAAATGGGCCTGCGTCCCGGCAACCGGCTGTTGCTGCGCGGACCGAATACCTTGCAGATGGCGGTGGCGTTCCTCGCGGCGTTGAAAGCGGGGCTCGTCGTCGTGCCGACCATGCCGTTGCTGCGCGCGAAGGAACTGAAGCAGATCATCGACAAGGCGCGCATCTCGGTCGCGCTGTGCGACGTGCGCCTGACTGAAGAACTCACGCGCTGTCGCGAGCCGGGCGAGCATCATTGCGCCACGCTCGCGCAAGTCTTCACCTTCCACGACGATGCCCCGGCCGCGCTGGAGACGCTGGCGGCATCGAAGCCCGAGCATTTCGACGCCTGCGACACCGCCGCCGACGATGTCTGCCTCATCGCGTTCACCAGCGGCACGACGGGCGCGCCGAAGGGCTGCATGCACTTCCATCGCGACGTGCTCGCGATGTGCGACCTGTTCCCGCGCCATATCCTCAAGCCCACGCCCGACGACGTGTTCTGCGGCACGCCGCCGCTCGCGTTCACGTTCGGGCTCGGCGGGCTGCTGTGCTTTCCGTTGCGCGCCGGGGCTTCCACGGTGCTGCTGGAAAAGCTCACGCCCGAGTCCTTGCTGCACACCATCGAGCGCTTCAAGGCCAGCATCGTGTTCACCGCGCCGACCTTTTACCGGCAGATGGCGCCGCTGATCGACCGCTTCGATGTATCGAGCCTGAAGAAGACCGTTTCCGCCGGCGAAGCCTTGCCCGCCTCCACGCGCGCTCTGTGGCGTGACGCGAGCGGGATCGAGATGATCGACGGGATCGGCGGCACGGAGATGATCCATATCTTCATCTCGTCGGCGGGCGCGGAGGTGCGCGAGCAGGCCATCGGCCGCGCGGTGCCCGGCTATGTCGTGCAGGCCGTCGACGACGCCATGCAGCCCGTGCCGCCCGGCACCCTCGGCAAGCTCGCGGTGCGCGGTCCGACCGGTTGCCGCTATCTGTCGGACCCGCGTCAGCAGAACTTCGTGCGCGACGGCTGGAACCTGCCCGGCGATGCCGTGGTGATCGATGAAGACGGGTATGTCTTCTATCAGGCGCGCGCCGACGACATGATCGTCTCTGCGGGCTACAACATCTCCGGGCCCGAAGTGGAAAGCGTGCTGATGAAGCATGAGGCGGTGGCGGAATGCGGCGTGATCGGCGTGCCGGACGAGACGCGCGGCCAAATTGTGAAGGCGTTCGTCGTGCTCAATCCGGGTTTCATCGGCGATGATGCGCTCACCGCCGAGTTGCAGGCCTTCGTGAAGCGCAACGTCGCGCCCTACAAGTACCCGCGTCTGGTGACCTTCCTCGCGGCCTTGCCGCGCACGGAAACCGGCAAGCTCAAGCGTTTCGCATTGCGGGCGCTGTAGAACCGCGTCGCGAGAAAAAAAGTCGGCTCGGGTAGAGTAGGGTTCGCGTCCGCCGCAGGGCGGCCAGCCAACTCTTCCGGGCAACAAGAACAATGATCACCAGACGACGCACTCTCGCCGTATCCCTCCTTGCCGCGCTCGCCCTGTCTTCACAGGCTGCATCGGCTGCGAGCAAGACGCTCGTGTTCTGTTCCGAAGGCAGCCCCGCCGGTTTCGATTCCGCCCAGTACACCACCAGCACCGACTTCGACGCAGGCGCTCACGCCGTCTACGACACGCTGGTCGAATTCAAGCGCGGCACGCTGGATCTCACGCCCGGCCTTGCCGAGAAATGGGACGAGTCGCCGGATGCGAAGACCTTCACCTTCCATCTGCGACGCGGCGTGAAGTTCCAGTCGACAGCCTGGTTCAAGCCGACGCGCGACTTCAACGCGGACGACGTGGTGTTCACGTTCAAGCGCATGATCGATCCGAACGAGCCGTTCCAGAAGGCGCATCCGGTCAGCTTTCCCTACCTGACCGATCTCGGCTACGACAAGAACATCGCCTCGGTGGAGAAGCTCGACGACAACACGGTCCGCTTCACGCTGAAGACGCCGGACGTGGTGTTCGTGCGCAATGTCGCGATGGAATTCGCGTCGATCGTCTCGGCCGAATATGCAGCGCAATTGCTCAAGCAGGGCAAGCCGGAAGATATCAACCAGAAGCCGGTGGGCACCGGCGCGTTCGTGTTCCGCGACTACCAGAAGGATTCGACCATCCGCTACGAAGCGAATCCGACTTACTGGAACCGCAAGGACGTGCATATCGACAAGCTCGTCTTCTCGATCACGCCCGACGCGGCCGTGCGTCAGCAGAAGCTCGCGAGCGGCGAATGTCAGGTGACGTCGTTCCCGCGTCCCGCCGATATCGCCGCATCGAAACAGGATTCGAAACTCACGGTGCTGTCGGGCGTCGGTTTCAACGTGGCCTATGTCGGCTACAACACGACCCACAAGCCGCTCGACAACGTGAAAGTGCGCCGCGCGCTGGACATGGCCATCGACAAGCAGGCGATCATCAAGACCGTCTACGAAGGCGCGGCCACGGTGGCGACCAATCCGATGCCGCCCTCGCAATGGTCCTATAACAAGGCGCTGAAGGACGCGCCGCGCGACCCGGCGAAGGCAAAGGCGCTGCTGAAGGAAGCGGGCTTGCCGGACGGCTTCACGATCACGCTGTGGGCCATGCCGGTGCAGCGCGGCTATAACCCGAACGCGCGTCTGATGGCGCAGCTGATCCAGTCCGACTGGGCGAAGATCGGCGTGAAGGCGAACATCGTGACGTACGAATGGGCCGAGTACAACAAGCGCGCGAAGACCGACGGCGAACACGACGCCATTCTGTACGGCTGGCTCGGCGACAACGGCGATCCGGACAACTGGCTCGGCACCACGCTGGGCTGCGACGCGGTGCACGGCAGCAACATGGCGAAGTGGTGCAACAAGCAGTTCGACGACCTGCTCGCGAAGGCCCGGCTCATCACGGATCAGAATGCGCGCACGAAGCTGTACGAGGAAGCGCAAGTGGTGTTCAAGGACCAGGTGCCCTATACGCCGCTCGCGCACGCCAACATCTTCCAGCCGATCTCGAAGCGCGTTCACGGCTATCTGATCAGCCCGCTTGGCGGACACCGCTTCGACGGCATCACGCTCGACTGAACGCCGCGCGCGGAGCTCAGCCTCCGCGATACCACGCGTCGATGCTGTCGCGCTGCTCGTGCTGCGCGCGCTGCTCGTGCTTTTCGGGCTGGGTGCGATAGGCGTCGACGCCGCGCACCTTGGGGCCGGCGGTCCGCTCCGCATGCGAAACCCGGCAGACGCGTTTCGACATGCTGCAATCGCCCGCTGACGCAGGCACGGCGGACCATGCCACGCTGGCGGCGAGAAGAATGATGATGAGCTGGGGTTTCATGGCGGCTTCCTTCGCGGATCGATAACGTCACGCGCCCCGAAGTGCACGGCCCATGCCAGTGTGCGCGGCAGATGCCCGCGAAGCCCGCCATGAAAGGGCGAGCGCGTCAGCGCACGCGCCCGCCGCATGCTCCGGGTGTCGGCGGCACGACGACGCTCTGAAGCCGCCCTGTTCGCGCGTCGCCGACACCGCAGCGCTGCCGTGTCGTTTTCCGCCGGTTTCCAGACGCGTGAGCGAAGGCACGCCAGTCCGATGATCCGCACACTCCCTAGCCTGCACTACAGGAGTGAGACAAGTGAGCCCCACGCACGCGCGTCATGCCGCCTCGCAGCCGTCACCGCCCGTCACGCTGGACGACATCACCGTCGTCGATCACGCGCTGCTCAAACGCGCGGTCGGCGCGATGGCGCTGGGCAATGCCATGGAATGGTTCGATTTCGGCGTCTACAGCTATATCGCCGTGGTGCTGGGCCAGGTGTTCTTTCCGTCGAGCGGTCCGTCCGCGCAGCTGATCGCAACCTTCGGCACCTTCGCGGCGGCCTTCCTCGTGCGGCCCATCGGCGGCATGGTGTTCGGCCCGCTCGGCGACCGCATCGGCCGCCAGCGCGTGCTCGCGATGACGATGATCATGATGGCCGTCGGCACCTTCTGCATCGGCCTCATTCCGGCCTATACGTCGATCGGCATCTTCGCGCCCGTCCTGCTGCTGCTCGCCCGGCTCGTGCAGGGCTTCTCCACCGGCGGCGAATATGGCGGCGCAGCGACCTTCATCGCCGAGTTCTCCACCGATGCGCGGCGCGGCTTCTTCGGCAGCTTCCTCGAAGTGGGCACGCTGGTGGGCTATATCCTCGGCGCGGGCACCGTCGCGCTGCTGACCGCCTTGCTGTCGCACGAAGCGCTGCTCTCGTGGGGCTGGCGCGTGCCGTTCATGATCGCGGGGCCGCTCGGGCTCGTCGGCTTGTATATCCGCATGAAGCTGGAGGAAACGCCCGCGTTCAAGAAGGAAGCGCAGGCGCGCGAGAAAGACGAGCGCTCGCGGCCCAAGGAGTCGTTCCTGCAATTGCTGTCGCATCAGGCCAAGCCGATGCTGCAATGTGTCGGCCTCGTGCTGATCTTCAACGTCACCGACTACATGGCGCTTTCGTATCTGCCGAGCTATCTGTCGGCGACGCTGCATTTCGCCGAGACGCGCGGCCTGCTGCTCGTGCTGCTCGTCATGTTGCTGATGATCCCGATGACGCTGTGCGCAGGCCATCTCTCCGATCGTCTTGGCCGCCGGCCCGTGATGATGGCGGGGTGTATCGGCCTGTTCGCGCTCTCCATTCCGGCGCTGCTGCTCGTGCGGACCGGTGCGCCTTCTCTCGTGTTTCTCGGCCTGCTGATGTTCGGCGCGCTGCTGTCCACCTTTACCGGCGTCATGCCTTCTTCCCTGCCCGCCCTCTTCCCGACGCGCATCCGCTACGGCGCGCTGGCGATCGGCTTCAATGTCTCGGTGTCGCTGTTCGGCGGCACGACGCCGCTCGTCACGGCATGGCTCGTCGATGCCACCGGCAACCTGATGATGCCCGCCTACTATCTGATGGCGGCCTCGGTGATCGGCATGATGTCGGTGTTCGCGCTGCGCGAAAGCGCGCGCAAGCCGCTGCCCGGCTCGGGTCCGTGCGTCGGCACGCAGGGAGAAGCGCTCGCCCTCGCCCGCACGAAACTCAAGGTCGTGCATTCGGGCAAGGGCGAAGTCGTGTTGAAGAAGAAGCGCGCTTAAGCTGGAAGTGCTTGTCGCAAGGCCTGGAGAAAGCGGAGATACGCCGTCGCGCCCGGATCGGCACGACCGATACTGCGCTCCTGCACCCACGCCGCACGACCTTTCCTCGACTGCATCGCGGCCGTTGCGCTGACCTGCTCGTCGGCTTTCGCGATCATCGCGTCGAGCGCGTCTGTGGCGTTGCCCTGCGACGCGGCCAGCACGTCGAGACTCGGCACGAGCGCATCCAGCACGGTCTTGTCGCCGACCTGACTCTTGCCGCGCTCGATGATGCGACCGGCCACCGCCTGACCGATCGCGAGCACATCGTCGCGGTTCAACGCATCCTTGCCGTTCACCGTCTTCGCCGCCGCGAGCAGTCCGCCACCGACCAGCGCCGCGAAAGTCGATGGATTCGCCGTCGAAAACGCCTTCGCGGCCGCCAGCAGCGTTTCGTTCAGCGTCGCTTCGGCGGGCAGCGCGGCCAGCGCCTTCACCACTGCAACCGATCCCGACTGCACCGTGATGCCGAGATCGCCGTCGCCGAGCGCCGCGTCGAGATCACGCAGTTCATCTGCATGGGCGGGGAGCGCGTTCAGCGTGCGCGTGAGGATGTCGCGCAGTTCCTGGCTCGTCACACTCATGGATCGCTCCTTCAGGATTCGGTGCCGTCGCGGAAGAAAGGCGAGCGCGCGGGAGCGTCGAGCAGCGCTTCGAGTTCGTCGTCGAGCAGCATGAGCGTGATCGACGCGCCCGCCATTTCCAGGCTCGTCACATATTCGCCGACATACGAGCGCGCAATCTTCAGCCCCTGATCCGCGATCAGCTTCGCCGAGCGCCGGTACAGCAGATACAGTTCTTCCAGCGGCGTCGCGCCCAGACCGTTCACCAGCAGCGCGACACGCGAGCCCTTCGGCGCGGCGAGATCGCTGGTGATCTGCGTGGTGATGCGTTCGGCGATCGCATCCGCGGATTCGAGCTTGCCGCGATGCGTGCCCGGCTCGCCATGAATGCCGATGCCGATCTCCATTTCCCCTTCGGGCAGCGTGAAGGTGGGCTTGCCGGCGGCGGGGAGAATGGTGGGCGAGAGGCCGACGCCCATCGTGCGGCAGTTGGCATTGGCCTTCGCGCAGATGCGCGTCACGTCATCGAGGGAATCGCCGCGCTCCGCCGCCGCGCCCGCGCACTTGAACGCGAACACCATGCCCGCGACGCCGCGCCGGTCGGCTGCGCGGTCTTTCGGTGCGGAGGCGACGTCGTCGGTGAGCACGACCGTCTTCACGTCGATGCCTTCCGCTTCCGCCAGGTCCGCCGCGAGATCGAAGTTGAGCACGTCGCCGCCATAGTTGCCGTAGACGTACAGCACGCCCGCGCCGCCGCTCACCGCCTTGGTCGCTTCGAAGATCTGCTCCGACGACGGCGACGAGAACACGTTGCCCACCGCGACGCCGCTGCACAAGCCCTCGCCGACGTAACCCAGAAAGCCCGGCAGATGACCCGAGCCGCCGCCCGTCACGATGCCGACACGCCCCTTGCCGGGCGCATCGGCGCGAACCAGTGCGCGCTGATCGGCGGTGGCGGCGCGAATCCAGTGCGGATGAGCGAGCAGCAGCGCCTCGATGATCTCGTCGACGAATACGTCAGGCTGGTTGATGATCTTCTTCATGGTGGGCGTCTCCAATGTGTTCAGGGTTTGCGCCGTTGGCTCAGGGCATCGAGCAGCACGGCGGCGAAGATGACGCCGCCTTGAATGAACTGTGTCCAGAACGGATTCACGCCGAGCAGCGACAAACCGACATTGATCACGCCGATCAGCACCACGCCGATGAACGTGCCGACAATCGACCCGCGCCCGCCCGCGAGCGAAGTCCCGCCGATCACGATGGCCGCGATCACCTGCAACTCGAGTCCATTGGCAGCGGAAGGCAACGCGGAATTGAGCCGCCCGGCCAGCACGATGCCCGCGATCGCCGCCGTGACGCCGGCCAGCATGTACGTGAAGAACACCACGCGCCGCACCGGGATGCCCGCGAGCCGCGCCGCTTCCTGATTGCCGCCGACGGCGAACACCTGATGTCCGAAGGTGGTCTTGCGCAGCAACACGTGACCGATGACGAAGACCACGAGCATGACGACCATCGGCATGGGCAGGCCGGCGACCGTCTTCGCGCCGAACAGCGTGAACGCGCTTGGGAAATCGAACTTGGTGCGGCCATCGGAAATGGCGAGCGTGAGGCCGCGCGCCATGGCCATCGCCGCGAGCGTGACGATGAACGGCACGAGCCGCAGCCACGAGACCGCGAGGCCATTGAGCGCGCCCGCCCCCGCGCCGACGGCGAGCGCCACGCACAGCCCCGCGACGCCGAGCCCCACCGCGCCCGGACTGGAGCCGGCCATCACGGTGGCGGCGACCATGCCGCTCAGCGCCACGAGCGAGCCGACCGAGAGATCGATCCCCGACGTGATGATGACGAAGGTGCCGCCCACCGCCGCGATGCCCACGACGGACACCTGCACCATGATGTTGGTCAGCGTGCTGGTGGTGAGAAATTCCGGCGATGCAATGGAAAGCGCCACGCATATGATGACGAGCGCCGCGAACAACGGCCCGATGCCGCTGCGCAACTGGCGGATCACCCGGCGCGAGAGCGCCTCGGAATCCGCACGATCGGCTGCTGTGGAGGTCATGCGCCTGCTCCTGTCGTTGCCCACTGAATGACGGTTTCCGAGTTCGACTGATCGCGCGGAATCTCGGTCACGATAGTGCCGCGATACATCACCAGCACGCGATCCGACATGCCGAGCAGTTCCGGCAGTTCCGAACTCACCATGACGACTGCCGCACCCGCGCGCGCCATCGTCACCATGTGCGCGTAGATTTCCGACTTCGCGCCCACGTCGATACCGCGCGTCGGTTCATCGAGCATGATGACGGACGGGCTCGTTGCCGTCGCGCGGCCGAGAATCACTTTCTGCTGGTTTCCGCCGGAAAGCGTCCCGGTGATCTGCAACACCGACGAAGCACGCACGCCGAACCGAGCGCTGGCGTCGTGCGCCAGCTTGCGTTTCTTCGCGCGGCTGACGAAGCCGCCGCTCGCCAGCGCCTTCAGGCTCGACAGCGCGATGTTCTCCTCGATGTTCGCCTCCAGCACCAGCCCTTCGAGCTTGCGGTCCTCCGACGTATAGACGAGGCCATGCCGCACGCCTTGTGTCGGCGAGTGATTGCTCACCTTCTTGCCGCGCACGTGGATTTCGCCGCCTGTCACCGGCAGCGCGCCGAAGATGGTCTTCAGCAACTCCGTGCGCCCGGCGCCCGCGATCCCCGCAACGCCGACGATTTCCCCCGCGCGCACCGCAAAGCTCGCGTTGCGCAGCAGCGGAGCGCTGGCGAGATCGCGGACTTCGAGTACGACCGGACCGTATTCTCGGGGCTCCCAGGTAGATAACGATTCGAGAGTGCGCGCGACCCTGGCCTGCACGAGATCGGCCTCGGTCCATTTGGACATCGGTCGCGCGCCGACCGTCGCGCCGTCGCGCATCACGACAGCCGAATCCGCGAGTTCGAACACCTCTTCGAGATGATGCGAAATGAAGATGATCCCCATGCCTTCCGCGCGCAGCCGCCGCACCACCGCATACAGATTCGCGATGTCGTGGCTTTGCAGCGCGGCGGTAGGTTCGTCCATCACGAGGATGCGCGCGTCGCGTGCGATGGCCTTCGCGACTTCCACCAACTGGCGCTTGTTCAGCGGCAGGTCGCCGAGACGCATCCAGGGCGGCACGTTGTCCAGCCCGACGCGCGCGAGCGCTTCACGCGCCATCTGGTTCGCTTCGCGCATCCTCACGAAGCCATTGCGCGCGGGCATGCGGCCGAGAAACAGATTCTCCGCGACCGTCATGTCGTTGATGAGCGAAAGCTCCTGATAGATCACGGCCACGCCCGCGTCGATGGCGGCATTCGTGCCGCGCGCGAGCGGCATGCCGTCGATCTCGATCGTGCCTTCATCGGGCTCGTAGGCGCCTGAAAGCGTCTTCACCAGCGACGACTTGCCCGCGCCGTTCTCGCCGACGATCGCCATCACGTGGCCCGCGTGCAGCTCGAGGCTGACGCCGCGCAACGCCTTCACGCCAGGAAAGCTTTTCACGATGCCCTGCATGCGCAGCAACGGCTTGGCCGATGTGGCGGGGGTACGCGCGTGAGCCTGTGTTTCGACTGTCATGATCCGCATTCCGTGTGCGGGCCGCCTGTCCTCGAAGGACACGCGGCCGCCGGTTGCCCTTACTGCTTCACTTCCTCCGACCACAGTCCGTATTTCTTCACTTCATCCGAGTCGATGTTCGACTTGTCGATCAGCATCGTCGGCCACGCGTAGTTTGCTGGCACGTCCTTCTTCGCGTTGTAATCCGCGATGAATTGCAGCGACTTCGCCGCCATCATGATCGGATTCTGCGAGATGGTGGCGTCCTGCTTGCCCGCGCGGATCGCGGAGAGCGCCTGCGCGGTGCCATCGGCGCCGATCACGAGGATATGCTCCTTGTCGCCGAGCGGCTTGTAGCGCCCGGCATTGTCGATGGCCTTTTCCGCGCCCACGGTGTTGTCGTCGTTGGCGCCGAAGACGGCATCGATCTGCGGGAATTTCTGCAGGATATTGGTCATCGCATTGAGCGACTTCTCCTGGTCGAAGGCGCCTTCCTGACGCGCGACGACCTTGATGTTCGGATACTTGGCGATCTCCTCGCTGAAGCCCTTCTCGCGGTCCGTCGCCGCCGTCGTGCCGACCAGCCCGATCAGATCCACCACGTTGCCCTTCTCTTCGCCGTAGCGCTTCTTCAGTTGCTCGGCGATCCATTTCGCGCCGGTCTGGCCGAGCGCCACGTTGTCCGACGCGACGAACGACGTCACCTTGCCGCCGTCCGAACCGCGGTCCAGCGTGAACACCGGAACGTTCATCTCGTTCGCCTTCTGCACGGCGGGGATGATCGCTTTCGAGTCGATCGGATTCAGCACGATGGCCGTCACGCCCTGGCTCAGCAGGTTGAGGGCGTCGTTGACCTGCTGCTGCGCGTCGCCGTTCGCGTTGGTCTGCACGAGCTCGAAGCCCTGCTCCTTCGATCCGCGTTCGACGCCCGCCTTCAGGCCGACGAAGAACGCGTTGTTGAGCGTCGCAATCGAGAAGCCGATCTTCGGCTTGCCGCCCGCCGAACTCGTCGTTGCCGCGCTTGCGGGTGCGCTGGTGGGCGCGCTCGCGCTCGCCGCTGAACTGGTGCTGCTCGTGGACGATGAGTTGTCGCTCTTCGAGCATCCGGTCAGCGCGGCGGCCGCGCACAGCACGACGGCGCCCGTGGATTTGCCGAAGGTGCCCCAACTGTCGAATCTTGCTGAACTCCAGGCCATGGTTGTCTCCGTTGTACGAGTGGTTCAATGCGATGACGTTGCGGTGAGCGCTGCGCTGGCTTTTTGCTCCGTGCTGCCGTCAGCGAGCTTCGTTGCTGCGCCTGCCATAAGTCTTGAACTTCTCCAGCACTTCTTCCATCTGCTGATCCGACAGCACGGGCGGTGCGCCGATCTGCAACGCCAGCAGATACTGCCGCGCGAGCACTTCGATTTCATGCGCGAGCCAGACCGCGCGCGACAGGTCCGTTCCCAACGCGATCACGCCGTGATGCGCGAGCAGACACGCGCGGCGGTCCTGCAACGCGGCCAGCGCGTGATCCGACAGCTGCTGGCTGCCGAACACCGCATAGGGCGCGCAACGCACGGAGTTGCCTCCGGCTGCCGCCACCATGTAATGCAGCGCGGGAATCTCGCGGCCGTGAATGGCGAGTGCGGTGGCCGCGATCGAATGCGTGTGGACGACGGCGTGCATGTCGTCCCGCGCGCGCAGGATGTCGCGATGAATGCGCCATTCCGAAGACGGCCGCGCGGTGCGCAGCAGGTCGGCGTCATCGGCGATGTCGAGCGGCAAGCGGACGATCTGTTCCTCGTCCAGCTCGCGCGCGGCGACGCCGCTTGGGGTGATCAGGAAGCCGTCGCCATGCCGCGCGCTCACGTTGCCCGAGGTGCCCTGATTGATGCCCAGCCGTTCCATCTCGAGCGCCGTCTCGACGATTTCGCGCCGCAGCGCGTCTTCCCCGGCCGCGCTCATGCGGCATTCCCCTCGGCCGCGAACAGACTGCGCAGCGCGTGCTCGAACGGCGGCTTCACGATGCCGCGCTCGGTGATGAAGCCGGTCACGAGCGCATGCGGCGTGACATCGAAAGCCGGATTGCGCGCCTGGATGGCGTCGGGCGCAACGCGCCGCCCGGCGAGATGCGTGACCTCCTCCGCCGCGCGTTCCTCGATTTCGATCCGCGCGCCCCCGGCGGTGTGCAGGTCCAGCGTCGACGACGGACACGCGACATAGAACGGAATGCCGTAGTGATGCGCCGCGATGGCGACGCCGAGCGTGCCGATCTTGTTGGCGAAGTCGCCGTTCGCCGCGACGCGGTCCGTCCCGACGATCACCAGATCGACGAGTCCTTGCGACATGATCGACGCCGCCGCGCTGTCCATGATGAGCGTCACGTCGACGCCCGCCTGCTGCAATTCGAACGCCGTGAGACGCGCGCCCTGCAACAGCGGGCGCGTTTCATCGGCATAGACCTTGAAGGCGCGGCCCGCGCGATGCGCCGCGTAGATCGGCGCGGTGGCCGTGCCGGTGCCGGTGGTTGCAAGCGCACCGGCATTGCAGTGCGTGAGCACGCCGCTGCCTTCGCGAATGAGCGCCATGCCATGCATGCCGATGCCTTCGCACAGCGCCACGTCTTCCTCGTGGATGCGGCGCGCCTCTTCGACCAAAGCCTGATACAGCGTCGCGGCATCGTGCGCGTCCGTCGCGCGGGCGCGGTCCAGCATGCGTCGCAGGCCCCAGCTCAGATTGACCGCCGTGGGCCGCGCGGATTCGAGCCACACCGCCTGACGTTCGAGCGCCGCGCGAAACTCCGCAATGGGCAACGCGGTCGAGTCGCGCATCGCGATGCACAGTCCGTAGGCCGCCGCCACGCCGATGGCCGGCGCGCCGCGCACGCGCAACTCGCGAATGGCGCGCCAGACGGCTTGCACGTCCGCCACGTTCTCCACCACGATCTCATGCGGCAGACGCGTCTGGTCGAGCAGCAGCAGATCGCCGTCGCGCCATTCGATCGTCGGGGGAAGCGTGTTGAACAAGCGCTGCGAATCCATGAACTCTCCCTGTGCCTGTGCAAAAGAAGGCGCCGTCACATGGCCACGGCATCGCGCTGAAGCTCGCGCGCCAGCATGGCGACCTGTTCGATGTCAGTCAGCGCGGTGCGCTGTACGAGCAGGGCTTCCGCGCAACGCAGACAGCGCACTTCGATGCGCGCCCGCGCCTCGACATCCGTGATGCGCGTGATCTCCGCGACCTTCGCCATGCCGACGATGCGCCGGATCATCTTGCAGCCTGCGAAGCCGAGCGACTCGGCGAGCAGCCGGCGCATGAAGTGCGCACGATAGGCCGCGACCGCGCGGCTGTCCGCGCCGCCGCCGATGAACGGCCGCTTGCTGCGGCTTTCGTGATCGCGCCACAGCGCCACGAATTGCGCGCTGAAGCCGTTCCAGATGCGCGTCATCTGGTCGAGCAGCCATTCCTGGTATTCGAGCGGATTGCGTCCGTCGAGGCGTCCGTGCCAGTCGCGCGAGAAGTACGCGAGCAGCAGGTTCGCCAGCAGCGCACCGATGTCGAAACCCATCGGGCCATAGAACGCGAACTCGGGATCGATGACGAAAGTGTCTTCCGCGTTCACCATGATCGAGCCGGTATGCAGGTCGCCGTGCAGCAGCGTTTCCGCGTGGTTCATGAAGGCCCATTTCATGTCGGCGGCGGCGGCGCGCAGCGGTTCGTGCGTCCTGAGCCTTTCGATGGCCGCCTGCGGCAGTGCGGGACTGTAGACGTTCGAAGGATGCGCTTCGAACGGAAAGGTGAAGACCAGATCTTCGGTGATCTTGCACAACTCGGGATTGATGGCCGCGCCGGCGGCCTGCTTCTTGATGTCGGCCGAGAGAAAGAGATCGGAGCCGTAAAACAGCGTATGCGCGAGATACGCCGACAGATGCTGCGCGAGCAACGGATAGACCGTGCCGTCCATCAGGCCTTGTCGCAGGATCCGATGCGACGCGAGATGCTGCATCACCATCAGGAAGCGCGTGCTGTCGGCGTGATAGACCTTCGGCACATGTTGCGGACAGAGCGCGCCGAAGCGCCGCAACGCGGCGACTTCATGCTCCATGCGCTGGCACGACAGCGGCCAGGTCTTGCCGACCAGACGCAGGAACGGCGGCGCCTGCTTCACGACGACACTGCGCTGCGGCGTCTTCGTGTTGGTCACGAAGTACACATAGTTCAGATTGCCGTCGCCGACTTCCGCGACATCGAGATCCGCGGGATCGCCCAGCAGCGCGCGCACGTCGGGCACGCCGCCCAGATACGCGGCCAGTTCCTGCGCCGTGAAAGCTTCAAACTCCATCGGTGCCTCCTCCGATGTGCTCCGGCACGCGCGCTCAACGACGCTTGCGCACCAGATCGAACTTGAAGATGCTCGTGTTGTAGTAGTCGTTGCTGTAGCAGAGCGGCTCGCCGCTCTGATCGAAATCCACTTCGTCCAGCAGCAGGAACAGGCCGAAACCATCGCCGAGTTCCGGCAGGTCGCGCGGCGTCAGGATGGTCGGCTGGATCGACGTATGGGTATGCGACAGCCGGCGTCCGGTGCGCTCCAGCATGCCGAACAGCGATTCGCCCAACTCGCCCTCCGCGCCGTCGAAGACGTGCTTCGGGATGGTATCGATGCAATACGCGGCGATGGCGTCGTCCGCGCGGCGCACGCGCTCGATGCGCACGCACGGATCGCCGGGCCGGATGCCGAGCTTCTCCGCCAGACTCTCCGATGCCGCCACATGCTCCATCTGCTTGCGGCTCGTCGACGGCACGGCGCCCACGCTGCGGATCATGTCCGTCACCGACATCAGATCATCCAGTCCGCCGTGCAGTTTCAGCGAAATTTGTCTGATGAAGGTGCCTTTGCCTTGCAGACGCGACAGCAGCCCGTGCGAGATCATCTGCGCCACGGCCTCGCGCAGACTGGACCGGCCGACGCCGAGCAGCTCGCAAAGCTCTATTTCAGTGGGAATCTGATCGCCGGGCTTGAGCTTGCGCTCATGGATCATGTCGAGAAGCGACGCCTGGATCTTGTCGCTCATCGAACGCTCGACGCTCAGGCGCATGAAGGTCTCGGGGGTTAGCAGTCACTGAAATGTACATCAGACGTCTGATGTTTCTCTCGGGACTTTCCCGGACGGCCTTGCGCTTCGAGGGAGTTTTGCCGCATGCGCGGATGCAGCATGAAAACGCCCGTCGCACGCATGGCGACGGGCTTTGCAGTGCACGAATTCCGCTACGTCATACGTGCGCGGCGGCGTCCACGAACGGCAGAATATTTTTCATGGCGCGCTCGACGTATTCGTCTTTTTCGCCGACCGGCGCGACATAGTCCAAGGCGGCGCATGCCGCATCGACACCTTCCAGACGCGCGATCACCCAGGCCGCCAGATACTGGGATGCAAGACAGCCGCCCGCTGTCGCCACATTGCCGTTCGCGACGAAAGGCTGATCGAGCGTGCGCACGCCGGCTTCCTGAACCCAAGGCTTCGTGGTGAGGTCGGTGCAGGCGGGTACATCGTTCAGCAGGCCGAGTTTCGCGAGGATCAGCGTTCCCGAGCACTGGGCCGCAAGCAACTGGCGGCCGGGGTCGAGGCGGATACGCGCCATCAACGCGGCATCGGCCACGACGTCGCGCGTTCGCACGCCGCTGCCGACGATCACCGCATCCGCTGTGCTCGCCTCCTCCAGCGTGGCCTGCGCCCGGATGACGACGCCGTTCATCGACGTCACTTCCGCCGACGGACACGCAAGCGAAACCTTCCAGTCCGGCTTCCTGATGCGATTCAGAATGCCGAGCGCGATCAGCGAGTCGAGTTCGTTGAACCCATCGAACGTAAGAATGGCGATGTGCATGGCGACAACCTTTCATGGCGGGGAGAGTTCAGGCATGCTACGGTCGGTCATGAATACAATCAAATGATTGTCATGGATACATCCTGTTCTGGACGCGTCTTATGCCACAGCCTGCACGTTATAAACAGATCGTCGACCGCATCGCTGAAGACATCGCATCGGGCCGGTTGAAGCCGGGCACGCGTCTGCCGACGCATCGTGAACTGGCCGCGCGCGAGGGACTCGGCATCGTCACGGCCACGCGCGTGTACGCCGAACTCGACGCAATGGGACTCGTCAGCGGCGAGACCGGACGCGGCACGTTCGTGAAGGAAGCCGGCCTGCCGAACGGGCTGGGCATCGATCAGGTCGCCATCGCCTCGGATATCGTCGATCTGAGCTTCAACTATCCCGCGCTGGCCGGCCAGACGGAAATGCTGCGCACGGCGTTGCGGCAACTCGCATCGGCGGGGAATCTGGAAGCCTTGCTGCGCTATCAGCCGCATGCCGGACGGCTTCACGAACGCGCGTGTGTCGCGCGTCATCTCGAACGCCGCGGGCTTTCGATCGACGCTGAGCAAGTCTTGCTCGTCGATGGCGCGCAGCATGGCCTCGCGACCACTGTCATGGGCCTGCTCAAGCCCGGCGATGTGGTTGCGGTGGACGCACTTACTTATACCGGCTTCAAGTTGCTGGCGCAGTCGCAGCGGCTGGAACTCGCGCCGCTGGCTGCGTCCGGCGCCGGACCCGATCTCGATGCGCTCGAAGCGCTCTGCAAGCGGCGTCGCGTGCGCGCCATCTACACGATGCCCACGCTGCACAATCCGCTCGGCTGGGTGATGACGGCGAGCAGACGCAAGCAACTGGTGTCGATCGCGCGCAAGCATGGGCTGTTCATCATCGAGGACGCCGCCTATGCCTTTCTCGCCGATGACACGCCGCCTCCGCTTGCTGCCCTCGCACCGGACATCACGGTGTATGTGTCGGGCTTCTCGAAGAGCGTGGCGACGGGATTGCGTGTCGGCTATGTCGTGGCGCCGCGCGAGTGGGTGGCGAAGATCGAACGCGCGATCCGGGTGACGACGTGGAACACGCCTGGCGTGATGACAGCATTGGCCTGCGGCTGGCTCGAAGACGGCACGGTCGAAAGACTCGAAGCGGAAAAGCGCGCCGATGCCACGATGCGCCAGACCGTGGCGGCCCGCGCGTTGAGCCGCCTGAAACGGCTGGCGCATCCTGCGTCCTATTTCATCTGGCTGCCGATGCCGGAAGAGGTCCGCGCGGATCGCATCGCGAAGGCGCTGATGCAGGAACGGATATCGGTATCGACGGCCGAGCCTTTCTGCACGACGGCGCACGTGCCGCATGCGTTGCGGCTGGCGCTGGGCTCGGTGGATGTGGAGACGTTACGGCTCGCGCTGGAACGGGTGCAGGAGGTGGTGAGCTTTCATATCGACGCGTGAAGCCGAGGTTCACGCCCGCATACGTGCGTGCGCGCCGTCGGCCCCGCGCGCCAGGTCGACGAACGCCGCCAGATAGTCGATGCCCTGGTCCGATTCGCGCATGCCGAGATAGATCTTCTTCGCGATGCCCTTGCGGCCCAGCTTGAGCGGCGCAATGGGCATGCGGTCCGCATACTCTTCCGCGAGCCAGCGCGGCAGCGCGGCGACGCCCCGGCCGCTCGCCACCATCTGCATCATGATGTCCGTCGTCTCAATCACCTTGTGCCGGCGCGGCACGACATTGGCCGGCGTCAGGAATTGCGTGTAGATGTCGAGCCGGTCGGTTTCCACCGGATAGGTGATGAGCACTTCAGACCCGATCTGTTCAGGCGTGACATAGTCCGCCGATTCCAGCGCATGGTCCTCCGGGACCACAAGAACCTGTTCGTAGTCGAACACCGGCACGAAGCGCAAACCCTCCTTTTTCAAGGGGTCCGGCGTCACCAGGATGTCGATGTCGAAGCCGAACAGCGCGCCGATTCCGCCGAACTGGAAACGCTGCTTCACATCCACATCGACGTCGGGCCAGCTCGCAAGATACGGCGAGACCACGCGAAGCAGCCACTGATAGCAGGGATGACACTCCATGCCGATGCGCAAGGTGCCGCGCTCGCCCTGTGCGTACTGCTTCATGCGCGCTTCGGCATGCTCGAACTGCGGCAACAGGCGATTCGCCAGACCAAGCAGGTAGTGACCCGCTTGCGTCAAGCGCATGGAACGGCCTTCACGCGTCCAGACCGCCGTGCCCAATTGCTGTTCGAGCTTCCTGACCGTGTGACTCAGCGCCGACTGCGTGAGATTCAGAACCTCCGCTGCGGCAGTCAGCGAACCTTGCCTCTCGACCTCACGCACGACGAGCAAATGACTGCGTTCCAGCATGACGCGCTCCATGAACAAATTTGATCCTTGTATGAAAACTTACCATTTTTATTCATACATCGGAAATTCTATCATCGTCGCTACCCACACTTTCAGGGACGACACCCGCGATGGTCACGACACACAACCTGGGTTTTCCGCGCATCGGCGCCGGACGCGAATTGAAGTTCGCGCTCGAGAAGTACTGGAAGAACGAAACGTCGCTCGATGAACTCAAGGCGGCCGGCGCGCAGTTGCGTGAACGTCACTGGAAAGAACAGGCGCGTCTGGACTATGTACCCGTCGGCGATTTCGCGTTCTACGATCAGGTGCTCGACATGAGCTTCACGCTCGGCAATCTGCCCGAACGCGTGCGGGACTTCCACGGCGACGCGCTGGACAACACTTTCCGCGTCGCGCGCGGCCGCTCGGCGGCGGGTGCCGAAGCGCCCGCCGGCTGCTGCGCGGGTGTCGCCGCCGGCGAGATGACCAAGTGGTTCGATACCAACTATCACTACATCGTCCCTGAGTTCGATGCGAACACGCACTTCAAACTCGATACGTCACATCTGGTCGAACAGGTTGCGCAGGCGCGCGCGCTGGGCGTGAATGTGAAGCCGGTCATCATCGGGCCGGTGACGTATCTGTGGCTCGGCAAGGCGAAAGACGACAGCGACAAACTCGCACTGCTGCCGCGCATCCTGCCGGTCTACGCCGCGTTGCTCGATCATTTCGCGGCGCAAGGTGTGGACTGGGTGCAGATCGACGAGCCGGCGCTCGTCACCGAACTGGACGAAGCATGGCGCGCTGCGTTCGTCACTGCCTACGATGCGCTGTCCGCCCGACGCGTGCGAGTGCTCCTCGCCACTTACTTCGGCCAGTTGCAGGAGAACCTTTCGCTCGCGAGCCAATTGCCGATCGACGGGCTGCATATCGACGCGATCAATGCACGTGAAGAAATCGAGGCCGCGGTCGCTGAACTGCCGGACACGGCGGTGGTGTCCGTCGGCGCGATCAACGGACGCAATATCTGGAAAAGCAACCTGAACGCGATCCTCGATTGGCTCGAACCGCTGCATCAGCAACTCGGCGATCGGTTGTGGATCGCGCCGTCCTGTTCGCTGCTTCATGTGCCGGTCGACCTCACTACTGAAGCTCAACTCGATGCCGAGATCAAGTCGTGGCTCGCTTTTGCGCTGCAGAAGCTCGGGGAACTGGAGGTGCTGGCCGGCGCATTGAATCATGGCCGTGAATCCGTCGCCGATGAGCTTGGCGCGAACGCTGCCTGCATCGAGAGCCGGCGTCGGTCTCCGCGCGTCAATAACCCGGCGGTGAAGGCGGCCATCGCAGCTATCGACGCGACGCTCGGCAAGCGTCAACACGGCTATGAAGAACGGGCGAAGAAGCAGGCCGCGATTCTCGGCCTGCCCGCCTTCCCGACGACGACGATCGGATCGTTCCCGCAAACCGGCGAGATTCGTCAGGCGCGCAGCCGGTTCAAGCGCGGCGAACTCGACGACGTCGGCTATCGCGCGGCGATGGAGCAGGAAATCGCCCGCGCGGTGCGCGAGCAGGAAGCGCTCGGGCTCGACGTGCTCGTGCATGGCGAAGCCGAGCGCAACGACATGGTCGAATACTTCGGCGAGCAGCTGGATGGCTATGCGTTCAGTCAGTTCGGCTGGGTGCAGTCGTATGGATCCCGCTGCGTCAAGCCGCCGATTCTGTTCGGCGATATCAGCCGTCCGAAGGCCATGACGGTGGAATGGACGCGGTACGCGGCATCGCAGACCAGCAAGCCGATGAAAGGCATGCTGACTGGTCCGGTCACGATCCTCAACTGGTCTTTCGTACGTGACGATCAACCTCGCTCGGTGTCGTGCCAACAGTTGGCGCTCGCGATCCGTCAGGAAGTCCTGGATCTCGAGAGGGTCGGCGTGCGTGTGATTCAGATCGACGAAGCGGCGCTTCGCGAAGGTTTGCCGTTGCGGCGCGCGCAGTGGAATGCGTATCTGCGCTGGGCGGTGGAATCGTTCCGCATCACGGCCAATGGCGTGCAGGATGAAACGCAGATTCACACGCACATGTGCTACTCGGAGTTCAACGACATCATCGCCTCGATCGCTGACATGGATGCGGATGTGATCACCATCGAGACGTCACGTTCGGATATGGAACTGCTGGATGCCTTCGATGACTTCAAGTATCCGAATCAGATCGGGCCAGGTGTGTACGACATCCATTCGCCGAACATTCCGAGTCAGGAACATATCGTCAATCTGATGAGGAAGGCAGCAGAGCGGATTCCGGCGGAACGGCTGTGGGTGAATCCGGATTGCGGACTGAAGACGCGTCAGTGGGACGAGGTTATTCCGGCGCTCAGGAATATGGTCGCGGCGGCGGAGACGTTGCGTGGTTCTTTGAAGTGAGTTCACAGCTGCCGTCAGGACGCGCGCCCCGCCTATGCGGGGCGCTATCCCTAGTTGGCTACCTCTCAAACCAACACGCGCTCTGCCTTCAAAGCTTTTCTTATATGCGTAATTTTATGGAGCGGTTGGAGCAGGGACTACACGACTAATCTGAACTGCGGGGAACGTTAACCCTTAGGCGAATGTCGAACCCTACCATCCGCCCGAACACGTCCCACGTGAAGCGCTCCACGCCGCGCGCAGGATGCGTTCGCTCGCTCAGCTGCCCCGCCGCATCCAGCCACCAGCGCGCGCCGTCCGGATGGTGCCACTCACGGCCCTGCTCGGTCGCACGCACCTGCGAGAACCGATTCCCTTGCGCGTCATACACATACCGGCGCAGCCGCTGCCTCGGATCCGTATGCGCGACGATTCTTCCGAGCGGATCGTATCGATAGCGATCCACTCCCAGCCGGCTATCGCTGCGAGTGACCAGGTTTCCACTGACGTCATATTCATATACCCGATATGCGTCTCGCGATGCCCCGCACGCCGCGCGGTCTGTTGCGCGAGCCGCCCTGCGCTGTCGTAGCTGAACGCATGATCGAGTCCGGGCGCAAATTCGATCCCGCTCAAGCGACTCGCCAGATCATGCGTGAAGCGGATCGGCTCATGCGTATCGATGCTCAGCGTGCGAGTCAATCCCGACTCATCGTACTCATGGCTCAGCGTCTGCCGGTAACACACGTCGCCATCCAAGCCACGCATCTCGCGCCGCTGCGTCTGCAACTGACCCGCCGCGTCGTAATCGTCGGTCAGTCTAACGTTCGCGAGTAAGACCGATCAGGGAGCAGCAGTTCGCGCAATGTGCTCGATGTTCTCATCCTCAAGAATCAGATAGATTTACTTTCGCATGCAATCAGTTTTTATCACCTGAACGCATTAAGCCTATTTTTATCTAATTCTAGCAAATCCAATATTTCCAATGCGGCCTCAGCGTGAGCACCATTTAGCTCATGGTATAAAAGCCACAATCCTTCCCTTGCCATACTATGGCATTCTTCGAGGATCGGACTTTTACCATTATTATCATCCGATAAATCTGATCCCGATAATATTTGATACAGAATTTCGAACACCATTACTTTGACTGAAAAACTATGCTTTTCAAGCAGGCTGGCAGCAAGCACCGATGTAACAGGAATTGCGGAGCTGAATAACTGTCCCTGAACGACAACACGATTTTCAATTTTCCAATATGCTGCATCCAATTCTTCATTCGAAATATCGTCTTTCAAAAACTCGTACAAGGCCAATGCTACACTTTCGGCGCTTCCAGTTACGTCATCGAAACAACTCCAATCTATTCTAGATATCTCTACCTCATAAGGCCTTTTCGACATCCCAAGTTCCACCGCTGTCATATGCAACATCTTCTGGAAATTGACCTCTACCATACTTATCTTGACATCGGACGCAAACAGGGATTTCAACTACTTCTAGTTCTCCTGTTTCTTTGTTGCGCCGATTTCCCTTTGCCTTTGTAGAGTTAGCATCATCTCCTAACTGGCGAGCCACATCATCCTCCGCACATCCAGTTGGATTTCTAGATCGCCCGCTCGTAATCTTACCGTCTTTATGTCCACCGGTATAAGTCGCAGAACGCCTTCCATACTTGCGTAAAAGCTCATCTCTCGCTTCTTCCGCCTTTGCTAAAGCCGAGGTGCTCGGCTGTTCTCCGCGTGAAATTTCCTGTGTGCATTTCTTTTTTTTCTTGCCGTTCTTCCTTCGTCTCTTTAATCCAAGTGGATCAATCCACCCCAAGACATCAGGCGCATAAGTATATGGATTCGCCGCACCGTTTAACCCGATGGGATCTTATGAAATGAAGGTGCCGCTGTTCGGATCAAAGTACCGATACCAGTTGTATTCACTTAGTTCGCCATGAATTTCCTCGCACATACTTCAAGATCGAATCCGATTCCGTCGGTTCATCAGGGAATCTCATTATTGAATCGAGCGAGCAGAAACCCGTAACGCTTGTCACGACATCGTCTATGTAATTATTGGCCTCCTCGGAAATTTGCTTGTCATTTTTTCCCGAATCCATCAGCAGTTTATAAACACATCCTCTCCGCCATTGAGTTTCAACCAATTTCATCAAGAACAGGTCCACGACTTCCTGCGATCCAGTGGACCAATTTTTCAAAATATCGTTCAAGGCGATCAACGCACTTTGATATCGATTGGGATCCATTTAGCCCTCCCAGCCAAGGCCGTTGAGCAAGGTTTGATACTCTGAGAATTTCATATCTCTTGCCGGATAGATCGAAACATGATCGTCATGGTCATTTATCCATGTCAAGCCTGCGGGCAGTTTATTGGTATCAAACACCGCGTCTACTTGTCCTTCGCGCAGATCATTGGGTATTTGACTAGAGCTTAAACCACATTTTCCTGTTGTGGACGGCCCTACCATATCATCCGGGCTCATTACATCTTTGAAGTCGTTATGCTTCGGGTTGCTGAATTCTGTTCTAGCGCCCTTCTGATTCATGTTTGGAGACCCTGACAACGGACTGGAGATAAAACTACCATTCTGTTTTTTCATTGCCCGAAATATTCTAATTAGGCCAAGGGGGGTCACTCCATGCAATTGTGTTTGGGGCAAATTGGTATGGATTGCCCCCTCCCCGCAGTCGAATCGGGTCTTGCGAGATAAACTGCCCAGTGCCCGGATCAAAGTACCGATACCGGTTGTAATGCAGCCCCGACTCTTCATCAAAGTACTGCCCCTGCAACCGAATCGCCTGCTCGACCTTCCGCGTTTCGCACCAATCGGCCCCGCCCGACACACTGTAGTGCGTTTCCCAAACGATGTCACCGTCCGCGCTGCTTAACCTGACCGGCGCACCATTCGGATCATTCTGATAAAAGTAAATCCGCTTGCAGGCCCCATCATCGACCTGCATCGCCAGGGGCTCAAAGCTATCCTGCCGATACACATAAAACCGCGCTTCACGCTCGCCGAGCGCCGACCGCCGCACCTCGCCGGCCATTGCATCGCCGTCCCACAGGAACCAGGTCCGCGCCCCTTCATCGCGATGCCTCTGCCCCGTCTCCGGCCTGACATCCGCCGCCTGCTTGCCGATACGCCGACCGAGCGCGTCATATCGATACACCCATCGCTCGTTTGCGGTGTTTTCGAACCCCACCATGCGCCCGAACACGTCCCACGTGAACCGCTCCACGCCCCGCGCTGGATGTGTGCGCTCACTCAGCTGCTCCGCCGCATCCAGCCACCAGCGCGCACCGTCCGGATGGTGCCACTCACGGCCCTGCTCGGTCGCGCGCACCTGCGAGAACCGATCACCTTGCGCGTCATACACATACCGACGCAGCCGCTGCCCCGGATCCGTATGCGCGACGATTCTTCCCAGCGGATCGTACCGATAGCGATCCACTCCCAGCCGGCTATCGCTGCGAGTGACCAGGTTCCCGCTGACGTCATATTCATACCCGATATGCGTCTCGCGACGCCCCGCCCGCCGCGCGGTCTGTCGCGCGAGCCGCCCCGCGCTGTCGTAGCTGAACGCATGATCGAGTCCCGGCGCGAACTCGATCCCGCTCAAACTTACGTTGAGTACGGGCGGCTTGTCATTGTCACCGAATAAATCAAAAGGGCTGCCATGTGCAGCCCTTCCCTATGGATCGTTATCTCTCAATCCAATCAACGACTCTTCGCTATAATACTTTCAGAGGCGTCAGTATTTTATCGAAACGCCAGATAAAACTCTTCAGGCTAGCTTATTTGCTGAAAGTCGTGACCAAAAAACAAATTTTCTAAACCACTCTCAACAGAATCTCCAATTAAGCAGAAATAGTTATCATACCCTCCATATAGAGCCCCAGATTCTGACAAAAAAAATGCCATGTGCTCAGAGAACCCATAACCTACTACGCACAAACGACCAATCGCCAGAGGTTCGTATAATTCACCAACCCATTTATAGTCCACCCAATCAGCCGGTTCCAACGGATTAAATACTGACTCATCTGATTCTTCAGATGAATATGCTTTGTGAGTGATCTTTAGATGCCCGAATTGTTTGAGGAAACCACGAGCCGCATCATGATAGAGATATCCACTTTGCTTTAAGATTGTAGCAAAGTATGCATCAGGATCAATTTTCCTATTGGGATGCCAGCCATTCTCTCTTAATAGCTTTTCGACTTGCAAATTGAAATGATAGCTCATCTTTTCATTCTGTTAAAACTTTCACGCCCCACGCCTTAAAAGTCTGAATGCAATTCTTGCATTTCGGCGCCGACTTACCAGTCTTAGTCCTGACAGTTGCCATCTCCAAGTCGTGAACAGAAGAACCTGATTTTAATGCTTTATTTATTGCTTCTATTTCGGCGCAGTTATTAATGGCCCACGGCTCCAAACTTTTTGCGGGCATTCTTGACGAAAGAACAGAAGCAATATTTGTTGGTTGGGTTCCGCTATGACCATAGAAAACCTCACCAGTCCTTGTGTTTCTGACCGCGGTTGTCATGGTCGGCACCCAACCACCACCTGCTGCGACTTCCGCAGCTCTCCTTCGAGCAAGCTCTAAGGCATTGACTGTTAGACCAAGCGGGTCAACCCAGCCAAAAATATTCGGCGCGAATCTGTGTGGGTTGATGCCCCCAATCAATCCAATCGGATCCTGACTAATGAACTGCCCAGTACCCGGATCAAAATACCGATAGCGGTTGTAATGCAGCCCCGACTCGTCATCGGAATACTGCCCCTGCAACCGAATCGCCTGCTCGACCTTCCGCGTTTCGCACCAATCGACCCCGCCCGACACACTGTAGTGCGTTTCCCAAACGATGTCACCGTCCGCGCTGCTTAGCCTGACTGGCGCACCATTCGGATCATTCTGATAGAAGTAAATCCGCTTGCCAGTCCCATCATCGACCTGCATCGCGAGTGGCTCGAAGCCACCCTGCCGATACACATAAAACCGCGCCTCACTCTCGATAAGCGCCGTCTGCCGCACCTCACCGGCCATCGCATCGCCGTCCCACACGAACCAGGTCCGCGCCCCTTCATCGCGATGCCTCTGCCCCGTTTCCGGCCTGACATCCGCCGCCTGCTTGCCGATGCGCCGACCGAGCGCGTCATATCGATACACCCATCGCTCGTTTGCGGTGTTCTCGAAACCCACCATGCGCCCGAACACGTCCCACGTGAACCGCTCGACGCCCCGCGCAGGATGCGTACGCTCGCTCAGCTGCCCCGCCGCATCCAGCCACCAGCGCGCGCCGTCCGGATGGTGCCACTCACGGCCCTGCTCGGTCGCGCGCACTTGCGAGAAGCGATCACCTTGCGCGTCATACACATACCGACGCAGGCGCTGCCCCGGATCCGTATGCGCGACGATTCTCCCCAGCGGATCGTATCGATACCGATCCACCCCGAGCCGGCTATCGCTGCGAGTGATCAGATTTCCACTGACGTCATATTCATAGCCGATATGCGTCTCGCGATGCCCCGCACGCCGCGCGGTCTGTCGCGCGAGCCGCCCTGCGCTGTCGTAGCTGAACGTATGATCGAGTCCGGGCGCGAACTCGATCCCGCTCAAGCGGCTCGCCAGATCATGCGTGAAGCGGATCGGCTCATGCGTATCGATGCTCAGCGCGCGAGCCAATCCCGACTCATCGTACTCATGGCTGAGCGTCTGCCGATAACACACGTCGCCATTCAAGCCGCGCATCTCGCGCTGCTGCGTCTGCAACTGACCCGCCGCATCGTACTGGTAGCTCAAGCTACCGAGCGTATCGGCGTGCTTCTGCGTCTCGCTTGTAAGCCGCCCGTCGAGGTCGTAATCGCGTTCAACGAGCCCATGCGCATTGCGCGCTTCGATCAACTGACCGCGTTTGTTATAGGCGTAGTGCTCGTCCTCACCGCTGCTCTCCGCGATGCGACTCACGATCCTTCCCAACGGATCGCAACGGATGGTCAACACGCGCCCGAGCGGATCTACCTTGCGCGTCAAGTGCCCCGCCGGATCGTAACCATATCTGCGCGCCTGCCCGAAGTAGTCGATCTCCTCGATCAACCGGCCCGCTGCATCGCGCTTCAAATGCCAGGTCTGCCCAAGCGGATTGCTCACGCCAATCAGCTGTTCTTCCGTATCGTAGTGATAGCGGGTGACGCTGCCGTCCGGATCGGTGCGCGTCTGAAGCTGCCCCTGTCCGTAATACGTGAAGCGCGTTTCCTGCCGCGCTTCGTCTTCGTAGCGGATGAGGTTGTCCTCGCCGTCATACTCGCAACGCACCCATGCCCCACTGGGAAGATCGCAGAGAATCAGACGGTCCTTCTTGTCCCATGCATAGCGGGTTGTTCCTTCGCCCGGCGCTTCACGGTGGAGCAGATTTCCGCGCGCATTGTGAGCGAAGTGCGTGACGCGTCCCAGTGCATCGGTCAGACTGGCCAGATAGCCATACGCGTCGTAGTTCAGCTTGGTGCAACGCCGCGCCGCGTCCGCCACTTGCGTCAGCTGCCCAAGCGCGTCATAAGTGAACGCGCTCGAGCACCCCGAGGGGGTCACCTGTTCGAGCAGATTGCCGCGCGTATCCCAGACCTGGCGCCACACGCCTCCTTCGGGATCGGTGATCGCGACCGGCCGATGCTGCTCGTCATACTCGGTCTGCACCACCGTGCGATCCGGCAGCCTGTGCGCGAGCAGGTTGCCATACCCGTCGTATTCCCATTCCGTTGCGTTGCCCGCGGGGTCGATCTCCGCAATCGTGCGGCCTTCGCCATCGTATTGATAGCTGCGCACGCCGCCCGCACCATCGATGCGCGCCACCGGCCATTGCTGCTCGTTGTATTGCAGCACCGTGAGGTGGCCCAGCGAATCCGTGAAGCGCGTCTCCAGATGCGCCAGGTCGTACTCGAAGTGGTAGTCGTACAGGCCGCCGTCGCCCCATGCGTGGCTCACGCGCCACTGGCCGTCGTCGTGCATCGCGTGGCTGTAGTAGAACGACAGGCCGTTGCGATCGGTATGCCTCACCATCTGGTGCTGCGCGTACTCGAAACAGTAGGGCGCGTCGTGCGCATCGAGCACGGCGCCCAGGTTGCCCAGCGCGTCTTGCTGGTACGTCACCAGCGGATGCACGCCGCCTTGTGCATCGTGCAGCGCGAGCGCCCCGAGACAGCCCGCGACGATTCCCGAAGCGGCACGCAGCTCGCGCCCCGTGGGACGGCCTCCCGCGTATTCGATGAAGCGCATCGAGACGCCGTGGTGAAGCGCATCGGTGCGCCGCTCGATATGCCAGGCGTTGCCATTCAGGTCGGCCATCCGGGATAACGGCAAACCCAGCGTCTGCCCTCGGTCCACGACCGGCACGCGCGCGTGCCAGTCGTCCGGCAGCAAGAACGCGTATTCGAGGCCCGCCCGCGTACGAATGCGCAGTTCGTCGTCTTCGATATAAAGCGCATGACCATGCTGGCGGTCATGCGTCCGCGCGGGCCATCCGCTTTCGTGCGGCATTTGATCGAACGCGGTGGCGTGATCGGCAAACGTGACCGCCGCGCTGTATTGCGCCTTCTCGTGCTCCTCATCGCGCAGCAAGTCCACGCGAATGTCGGCCGGACTGCGCCAGCCGCGGCCCAGCGTTCCCAGGAAGGCGTCGTGACTCGCGTAGTAGCGATCCCACACCAGCGGCAAGCGCCCGTCGATGGTGAAATCGTGCTGCTGCACCACCACTTCACCGGTGATCGAGTTGACCGGCTCCGCGTCGAAGATCACGCACTTGATGAAGCCCGACGGGAAGTTCTTGAACAGCCTTTTGGCCAGCGCCGAGCCGCGAAACGCCCTGAACAGTCCGGCCGCCATCGCCATCATGTTCATCACGGGCGGGCCGCCCACCAGCACGGGACGATCGGCCGGAATGGGCAGCATCGTGGCCGTAGGCAAGGACATGTACTTGCGTTCGGTATGCGCGCTGTTGTGCGACATCGGCAGCATGCCCGCGCACCAGCAGCTCAACGCCGGCAGCGCCTCGAACGACATCGGGTCGCCGTTGGCCAGCACGGTGCGGCTGCCCATGAACGACTCCGCATCCTGCGACGGTCCCCGTGCATCCGATGCGGCAAAGCCCGCGCCCAACGGAAAGTGCAGGCCCGGTGCATGGAACGTGTGCGTGCCCGCGGTCGCGCGCAGCAAGCCGTTGATCGTGACCGGCGCGCCCCCGCCGCCCGACCCGACGCGGCCGCCCAAGGCATCGCTCACCTTCCGCTGCAGCGCGTTCGCCGCTTTCAGCGCGTCCATGCCGCCTTTGACGACGTCGTTGTTCATGACGGCATCGACGGCGCCCAGGCCGGACTGAACCAGATCGCTTTGCATCACGCCGCCGACCTGCTCCTCGACGAAGCTGAACACGATGCTGCCCATGACCGCCAGCGCAGCATTCGCGTACTCGCGCAGATCCAGCACGACGCCCACGTGCGGGTGCGGCAGCGGAACCGGCGCGGGCGACGGCGGGAGATTGACCCAATGCACATCGATGCCGACCACTGGCGTCAGGTGGTTCACTGCCAGCATCGTCATGTCGCTTGCGTCCCGGTGCCTGCGTTATTGCAGTCGGCGTCGTGTTCCATCAGGCGGGCCGAAACTTCGGCGGGCTCCAGCGGCTGAACCGCCTGTTTCCAGTCGGTGCCATAAAGCGACCGCAGTGCGCCCTCCAGTTGACTGCGCCGCGTGTGCAGCCAGTCGATCCGCGCCAGCATCCAGGCGACCACGAGTTGCAGGTTGCTGTTCGCGCGCAACGCCGGATCGATGCCCATGCCGGCGTTCAGCGCGTTGAAGCCCGCGTCGAGCGCGGCCGCGCGTTCGCGTTTGCGATCGAGACACCATGCCTGCATCCGATAGGCCTCGACCAGCATGATGGCGTCGTTCTCCGCCTGCGCATACGGCGCCGCGCCCGCGTAGCAACGCGCTGCATCGAGATAGCGCTCGCCCATGACATGCACGCTCGCTTCGCCGAACAAGCCGTTGAGAACGAGCTTGTTTCCGGCGGGGGCCGCCACGGCGCGCGCCTGCTGCCCGGAAGCAGCCGCTTCGCGATAGGCATGCAACGCGTTTTCGGTATCGCCCCATTTGAGATACGCCGCGCCGGCCAGCAGATGCACGGTCGCGCTCTGATCGAACCATTGACGGCCGTTGCTCACGGCAAGCGCCGCCCCGCGCAAGCGTTCGAGGCGAGCGGGATCCTCATGCGACACGCTTTCCGAAAGTTCGACGAACAGCCGCCTGAACTGCCCCGACGTCCCACGCTCGCCCGATTGCGCGGCGAGTTCCCGAGGCAGCGCGTCCATCTGATAGCGTCCATGGATCACGCGCACGGCGTGAGCTTGCCGTTGCGCGAGGCCGTCGAGGAACGTCGGCTCGGTTCCGTAGAGCGTCAACCTTAGCCGCCGGGACAGATCGGCGTAAGCGCCCTCCAGCAATAGCAACAGCGTCTCGAGACATGCCGCGAACGCCTTGAGTTTGCTGATGCGCTCTGGAACGAGCACGAGCACCACGCCCGGAAACACATCCGGGTGATGCCGCATCAGACTGCCAAGCAGCGCGAGAAAATAAGCCGCAGCAGGCTCGCGGTTGCGCACGGGAGGCTGCCAGTCCGCGACAATCCCCGCCCTTGCGGACCCTTCGCGACGCGCGTCATAGAACCGGATGACTTCTTCGGCCAGAGCAGTGACGTACTGATCCGCGTCTTCGAAAGGCGCGCTCAACTCCAGCACGGCATTCGACAGTTCCCGTTGTCCCTGGAAGAACGTCTTCAGCAGTTCGATGTCGGCCGGATTGGCATGCCAGTAGAGCAGCCGCGCAGAAGGGTCGTGGGCGAAGCGAAGCCAGTCTTCATGCGCGGCCATCAGCCGGCGCTCTACCGGGTTGGTGGGTTTCCAGTCTTGCATGAGGCCGGCATCAAGGATTGAGCTTCAGCTTGGCGCCCTGAACCGTGTGTTCGCCGGTTGCGCTACTGGTGATGGTCGAGCCGTCGAAGGTGACGGTCGAGCCGTGGATCGCATGACTGTCCGTGCCCGTCGAGGTGATCTTGACGCCTGATATGGTGATGGTGCCGTCCTGCATCATCGTGATGCAGGACGCGCCGCACTGAAGCTTGATCTGCGTCGTGGACGTGAGCAGCACGTTATTGGTGACTTCGACCTCCTGGCCGTTCCCGACAACGAACTTCTGATGACCGGTCACGTTCACCGTGTGGTTATTCAGAAAGTCCGAGGTCTTGGCCAGGTGGACGGTTTCATGCTCCGCGCCGATAACCTCGGCCTCGCGATCCTTGTGCACCGTGAAGGTTTCCTTCCCCACCACCGTCGATGTGCGGTCCTTGCTGACCGTATGCGTCTGCTTGCCGGTGATGTCGGTCTTCTGATCCCCGCCAATGGTCAACGTATCGTTGGCCGTCACCTCGCGCTTGCGGTTGGCTTTGAGGGTGATGGTCTCGTCGTTCGTCACGGTCTCGGTGCGGGTGCCGGTGACTGTCGTAGTCTCGTTCCCGCCCACCGACTTCTCGCGATCCGCCGCAACCTTGTGCGTTTCGTTGTTCTTGACCGTCGTGTTCATGTCCTTCTGGGCCTGCACCCAGAGTTCCTCGCCGCCCTGCTTGTCCTCCATGCGGATGCCGTTCGCAGTCTCGACGCCCCCTTTCATCGAGCGGGACAACATTCCGCTTTGCGTTGCGTTGGCCGGCAGAGGCCAGGGCGGCATCGACTCCGCGTTATAGACCCGTCCCACGACGATCGGCCGGTCCGGATCGCCGTTTTCGAAGTCGACGATCACCTCGCTGCCGATACGCGGAATATTCACGCCGCCATAGCCGCCGCCCGCCCAGGGATACGACACGCGCACCCAGCACGACGAGTTCTGGTCCTTCACGCCCGAGCGGTCCCAGTGAAAGCTCAGCTTGACCCGGCCGTATTGATCCGTCCAGATTTCCTGGCCTGCCGGTCCCGTGACGATGGCGGTCTGCGGGCCGCTGGTGCGCGGCTTGGGATAGTCCTTGCGCGACGGCCGAAACGCGACCGTCGCCGGCTGCACCACAAACGAAGCCACGAACAGATAGTGGCCCGAGTTGCTGGTCTGATCCGGTTCGGACGCGACGACCCGCGATTCGATGACCAGATATTCCCGGTTCGCCGCTTCGTGCGGAAAGCCTTCGAGCTTGAAGGTCGTGCCGCAGACGATATCGCGCACGTTGCCCGAGCCGGAAGCGCGTTCTCCCTGCGCGCGCCACTCTTCCATGCGCAAGCGCGCAAACTGTTCACCGTGTGAGGGATCGGTGTAGTCGCCTGGCCATTCGTAGCGCTCGAGACGGTTGTGATCGGTTTCCAGCGGCAGCTCGTTTTGCTTGATCAGCGTGGCGCGCGGCTTCTTGAAGTCGAAATCATTGGTGGTGACACGCCCCGGTTGCAGACTGCCGTTGACTTCGAACTTGCTGATGTGTTCGGCGTCGGTCTTGTGCCCCGGAGGAAAGTACCTCAGCGTCTGATACGCCGGGCTCTGAACAGGCCGATGCGCGCCGACCTGATCCACCAGCACCATGCGATGGAAAGACTGGCTGTGCTCGAAGAACCAGTAGATGCCGTGCTCCGCCATCAGCCGCTGGATGAACGCGAAATCCGTTTCACCATACTGAACCTGGTAGTCCAGCACCGGATAGGATTCGGACAGCCGCATTTCATACGAGTACAGGTAGTTCTCGAACACCTCCTCGATTATCTCCACCACGGTCTTGCGCTGGAAGATCCGGTAGTCGGAGCGCTGTTCGAGCAGCACCAGCCAGGGTTGCAGGACGAGCCGATAGAGGCTCTGACGGTCGGACTGGCCCACGTAGTCCGCATGCGTGACGAGGCCGCTGATCTCGCGCACGCCCGCGCCGATATTGACCACGCTGCCGAGCCCCATGCCCTCCAGTTCGATGGACACGGTCAGTTCCTTGCCGATCATTGCGTTCCGGTCGAGGTTCGCCGCTGCCTGACCGGGCATCACGGAATCGAGCGGCGTGGCGCACTTGATGGTGTACGCATACAGCCGGGAAAGCACTTCCTCGCCCTCGATCGACCGCAAGCGCAACGCCGGTTCACCGGTTCCCGCGACGGGCAGCGCGGCCCCGCTCAAGGTAATCGTGCGCTTCGAGCCGAGCGCGCTCCCGGCGATGTCCGCCGCGCTGCGCTCGAGCATTCCACTATTCTGTAACCCGGCATTCGACACGATGAAACCTCGACAATCGATCTGAAGCGGAACACGCGGATTGCGTATTCAACCGACTGTCAATTTATCTTCGCGAGTGCCTGCGATATAACGCGATATTTCCTAATTCTTCGAAGGGCGCACTCTGTCAAGAACAGGCATCCGAATTAATTAATGCCGACAAGCATCATTAATTCGGATCAAGCTGTTTTAAAAAATCCAAAACCCGACAACGTTGCTCGCAAGACGCGAATTCAAGCGTCTTAACCCGCATTCAACATGTCGACGAACGCGCGGACCTTCGCGCTCAACAGACGTCGCGAACTGTAGAGCGCCCAAAGCTCCACGTTCGGCCCCGCCTCGTATCCGAGCAGTTGAAGGCGGCCCGCCGCCACGTCGGCTTCGACGAGCATGCCCGGCAGCAACGCCGCACCCGCGCCCGCGAGCACGGCTTCGCGCGCCATCAGCAGCGACGACAGCCGCAACACCGGTTCAGGCGTGATCTCTCGCGTGCCGCCATCCGGATCCTCGATCCGCCACACCTCGTTCGCCGTGCGCGCCAGCACGACCGCAGGCAGCGTCGCCGCGCCCGCATCCGCTGCAAAGTCGCGCGGCGCAACCAGCGCACGCCGGTCAGTGGCAACACACCGTCCGACGAGCAATTCATCGGCATCCGGATTGACGCGGATCACGAGGTCATAGCCGTCCTGCACGGGATCCGCCACGCGATCCTCGGCAACGATCTCCAGCTCGACCTGTGGATAGTCCCGCGCGAAGCGCGACGCGATGCCCGGCAACATCACGTGCGAAAAAACGATCGGCGCGCTCACGCGCAATCGTCCGCGCGGCACAGGGGCGCGCGCGACGAGCGCTTCCCCGGCGTCGTCGATCTCGGCCAGCAGGCCGCGCGTCCGTTCATGCAGCGCGCGGCCCTCTTCGGTGAGGCGCAGCGTGCGTGCGCCGCGCTCGATCAGCCGCACGCCCAGGCTCTGCTCCAGTTCGGCGACATGCCGCGACAGCGTGGCCTTCGGCCGTCCGGTCTGGCGCGCCGCAGGGCCGAAACCACCGTGCAAAGCGACGGCATTGAAGTCCACGAGTGCGATCAGGTCCATTTTCGTTCCATTGACGAGACGAAGAGTCTCGAACCAAGGTCTATCAACGCCAAATCGGAACGATTATCGTAACAGCGTCCAAACTGAATCATTAAGGAGTTTCGAAATGACCATCCTCGTGACAGGCAGCACCGGCGTCATCGGTACCCAGGTGCTCGAGCATCTTCAAGGCAGCGGCGCGAGCGTGCGCGCGCTGACGCGCTCGCCGGAGCGCGCGCAATTCCCCGCCGGTGTGGAAGCCATCAAGGGCGAACTCGGCGACCTTGGCGGGCTGCGCAACGCATTGCAGGACGTCGACCCGCTGGTCCTGCTCGCACCCACCGCAGCCGACGAACTCACGCAAGCCTTGCAGGCGCTGAGCATCGCGCGCGAGTCCGGGGTGCGAGGCATCGTGTATCTGTCCGTGTTCAAGGGCGAGGCGTACGCGGACGTGCCGCATTTCACCAGCAAGCATGCGGTGGAACGCATGATCGAGCAGGCCGGCCTGCCCGCAACCGTCCTGCGCCCCGCGTACTTCATGCAGAACGACGCGAGCACGAAGGACGCGCTTCTGAAGCACGGCGTCTTCGGCATGCCGATCGGCGCGAAAGGCATCTCGATGGTCGACGTGCGCGATATCGGCGATGCCGCCACGCGGGAACTGCTGCGGCGCGAACGCAGCGCGGAACCGCTGCCGCCCGCCACGTACGAACTCGTCGGACCGGATGCGCTGACGGCGGACAGCATTGTCGCCATCTGGAGCGACGCGCTGAATCGTGAAATCCGCTACGGCGGCGACGATCTCGACGCGCTCGAAACACGGATGAAAGGCGCAGGACCCGAGTGGCTCGCCTATGACATCCGGCTCATGATGCAGCGTTACCAGCAAGACGGCGCCGTGGCGAATGCGCATGAAATCGAGCGCCTGTCCCAATTGCTCGGACGTCCGCCGCGTACGTACCGCGATTTCGCGGCCGAATGCGCGCAACAATGGGCAAGCGAGTAAAAGGGTCTGGAATGGGGCATTCGCAAAAGGGCGCAACCATGCGCCCCGACGATTTTCGCGAAACGCCCTGTTCCAGATTGCATTTAATAAAAACCCTCAAACCGCAAACGTTTTACCACCTTTTGTGTTCCAATTGATCCGATTATCTGTTCAAACCCTGCGATACGTTCGCGATTACCATCGCAAATCATCGATTGGATATTCGGCTCATGCGGACTCACTCCGAGGCATCGACTTCAGAAAAGCGCAACAAGGCGGAAGACGGGCGTCAGGTGCATTTCCAGCGCTGGTTCGCCACCTTCGCCAGCCTCGCGCATTCGCGGCTGCCGCTGTCCGCCTATCTGCAAAAAGTCACCGATACCTTGAGGGAAGTCGCAGGCGTCGCATCGGCGGTGGTGGAATGGATCGAGGGCGAGGAGCTCGTCTATCAGGCGGCGAGCGGCGCCGCAGCCGCGCACATCGGCGTGCGCCTGCCCACCGCCGGCAGCCTGTCCGGTCTGTGCATCACGCGGCAGCAGGCGCTCATCTGCCGCGATGCAGCCACGGATCATCGCGTGGACCGCGCCGCGTGCGAGGCTGTCGGCGCGGTGTCGATGGTCGTGGCGCCGGTCATCTACGAAAGCCGTTCGGTCGCTGTCCTGAAACTGATTTCCGGGCAAAAGGATTTCTTCGGTCCGTCCGACATCAGCATTCTCAACGCGTTTTGCGCTTGCATCGCGGAAACCATCGCGCGCGAGGAGTTCGCGCAGGAAAACCGCAAGCTGCTCAAGGAGAACGCGAGCGTCGCAGCGGATCTCACGGTGGAGTCGTCCCTGCGGCTCGAGTACGAAAAGAAGCTCGCCGACGCCATGCGCCGCCGCCAGACCGTGCTCGACAACGCGCATGTCGCGTTCGTGTCGATGGACGAAGCGGGCATGATCGTCGACTGGAACGAGGCCGCCGCGCTGCTGTTCGGCTGGAAAGCGCCCGAAGCGGTGGGCCGCGAACTGGCGGCGCTGATCGTGCCGGAACGTCTGCGCGACGGGCACCGTGCCGGGCTCACGCGCTATCTCGCCACCGGCGAGGCGCGCATGATCAACCGGCGCGTCGAGTTGCCGGCGCTGCGCCGCGACGGCAGTGAATTCGCCGCGGAACTGACCATCAGCGAAGTCTGGTATGAAGGCCAGCGCCAGTTCGCCTGCTTCGTGCACGACATCACCGACCGGCGGCGCGCCAGCGAGGCGAACGAACGCCTGCGTCTCTTGATCGATTCGGTCAGCGACTACGCCATCTGCATGCTCGACCAGAACGGCTACGTGCGCTCGTGGAACGAGGGCGCGCGCGCCATCTACGGCTTCACGGCCAGCGAGGCGATCGGCCGGCATTTCGCGCTGTTCTACACGTCGGACGAACACGGCCGCGACCGTCCCATGGACGACCTGATGCTGGCCGCCGAACGCGGCCGCGTGGAACACGAAGACTGGCACATGCGTCGCGACGGCTCGGAATTCTGGGCGCACGTGATGCTGAGCGCGCTGCCGAACGGTTCCGGCGGCGAGCGCAGTTTCGTCAAGATCACGCGCGACATGACCGCGCGGCGGCGTCTGGAGGAACTGGAGGCGTCGAGCCGACGCATGAACGAATTTCTCGCGCTGCTGGGCCACGAGTTGCGCAATCCGCTCGCACCCATCCGCAACGCGGTCAGCATCCTGAAGCTCAAGGCCACCAGCGACGAAGAAGTGATCCGCAGCCGTCAGATCGTCGACCGGCAGCTCGCGCACCTGACGCGGCTCGTCGACGATCTCCTCGAAGCCGGCCGCGTGAGCTCGGGCAAGATCCGCCTCAGTACCGATGTCATCGATATCGCCACGGTCGTGCATCTCAGCGTCGAGGCCAGCCAGCCGCTGATCGACGCACGCGGCCAGCGCATCGTCGTGAAAGACAGCGGCCAGCCGCTGTACGTCAACGGCGATCCCACGCGCCTCGTGCAGGCGCTCAACAACCTGCTCAACAACGCATCGAAGTTCAGTCCGCCCGCCTCGACCATCACGCTCGAAGTGGGTCCGCGCGGCTCATCGGTGATGGTGCGCGTGATCGACCAGGGGCGCGGCATCTCGCCGGAAGCGCTCGCCATCGTGTTCGACCTGTTCGTGCAGGAACATCCGCCGGGCGCGCATCCGGATGAAGGCGGGCTGGGCATCGGCCTGACGCTCGTGCGGGCAATCACGGAACTGCACGGCGGCCATGTGGAAGCGAAGAGCGGCGGCGCGGGCCGGGGCAGCGCGTTCTCGCTATGGCTGCCGCTCGCGGAACCGCCGGCCACGGGCGCACCCGCGAGCACGACGTCCGGCACGGCCGCGACCCGTCAGCTCGACGTGCTCGTGGTCGACGACAACCGCGATTCCGCCGACAGCATGACCTTGCTCGTGGACATGCTGGGCCATCGCACGCGCCCGGCCTATGACGGTTCCGAAGCGCTCGCCTTGTTCGAGGCGGAACGGCCGCAGGTCGTGCTGCTCGATCTCTCGATGCCCGGCCTGACCGGTTTCGACGTGATCCGCCGCATGCGCGACGAAGGCGCGCGCGTGGTCGTCGCGGCGATGACCGGGCTCGGCTCGGATGAAGACCGCGCGCGCACCCGCGCTGCGGGCTTCGACGCGCATCTCGTCAAGCCGGTCGATCTTCCGGAACTGGAACGCGTGCTGGCGCTGGCGGGACGGGGCTGAAGTCACTCACATGACGCGGCGCGCCCGGAATACCCCGCACGCAGGCGGGCGTCTTCGCCAGCCGATAGGGCGGCTTCAGCACGGGCCAGAACGCACCGGGCTCGACGGCAAGCCGATGTTCAACGTCGAGAACGCCTGCGCGTCCGGCAGTTCGGCGCTGCATCTCGCGTGGCTCTCGGTGGCGTCGGGGCAAGCGGAGACGGCGCTGGTCGTCGGCGTGGAAAAGCTCTCGCACGAGGACAAGGCGGTGTCGTTCGACGCGTTCGCCAAGGCCGTCGATCTCGAAGAGCCGCTGCCCGAAGGCGTGACGGCCGGCACCGGCTCGCTGTTCATGGATCTGTACGCGGCGAAGGCGCGCAAGTGGATGGCCCGGACCGGCGCCGAGGCCAGCGATTTCGCGCGGGTCGTCGTGAAGAGCCGTCACGCGGGCTCGCTCAATCCGCACGCGCAGTTCCGCAAGGAGACGAGCGTCGGGGAAGTGCTGTCGAGCCGCATGGTGAGCGATCCGCTGACGCTGTTCATGTGCTCGTCCATCGGCGATGGCGGCGCGGCCGTGTTCATCTGCTCCGAGTCCTTCGCGGCGCGGCACGACATCCGCCCGGTGTTCATTCGCGCGAGTTCGATCGTGTCGGCGAAAGCGGACGGCACGGGCGAACTCGTCGCCGTGCGCGCTGCGCGCGAGGCGTATGAACAGGCCGGCATCGGCCCGGAGGACGTGCACGTGGTCGAACTGCGGGATGCCTCCGCGCCCGCCGAGCTGATCCACTACGAGAACCTCGGCCTGTGCGCCCCCGGCGATGCGCCGAAGCTGATCCGTTCGGGCGATACCGGCATCGGCGGAAGGATTTCGGTGAATCCGAGCGGCGGTTTGCTGTCGCGTGGTCATCCGGTCGGGGCGACGGGCGTGGCGCAGATCGTCGAGCTGACGCAGCAGTTGCGCGGCCAGGCCGGCGGGCGGCAGCGGCCGGGCGCGAAGGTCGCGCTCGCGGAAAACAATGGCGGTCAGCTTGCGGGCGACTCGGCGGTCGCGCTGGTCACGCTTCTTTCGACGTAAGCGCCGCCGCTTCCACCGTCACATTGCCGCGCTCGCTGAAACGGGCGAGCAGCGGCGCTTCGGCCAGCGCATCGGTGACGAGCGTCCAGTTGCGGTCCAGCGGCGTCCAGTGCTGCTGGCTCGCGCGTTCGAGCTTGTTCGACGTGACCAGCACGAACACGCCCGCCGCCTGCGCGACGATGCATTCCTTCAGATACGCCTGCTCCGCCGTGGCCTCGCACAGCCCGCGGCCCGCGACGACGCCGTCCGCGCCGAGGAACGCCTTGTCGAAGGTGACGCGCGTCAGCCCCACCTGCGCGATGGGCCCGAGCGTGCTCATGCTGGACGGCCGCACATCGCCGCCGATCAGCGTTACGCGCACGTCCGCCGCCGCAAGCGCGCCCACTGCTAGCAGATTGTTGGTCACCACATGAATCGCCGTACGTCCCGCAAGCAGGCGTGCCAGCGCGGCGGTCGTGGTGCCGCCGTCGAGGAAAATGGTGTCGCCGTCTTGAATGTGGCGCACCGCCGCGCGGGCGATCGCTTCCTTCTGTTCCCGGAAACTCTCGCGGCGCGTGTCGAGCGATTCCTCCGGTTCATGCATGCCCACCGACGCCGCGCCGCCGTAGGTGCGCACGAGCCGCCGCTCGCCGGCGAGCGCGCTCAGGTCGCGGCGCACCGTTGCTTCCGACATGCCAAAGTGCTCGCACAGCGCGGCGACATCGTTCATGCCGGACAGCACGGCCTTGAGCATCGCTTCGCGGCGTTTCTCTACTTTCATCCTGTTCCCTGACTTGGTGGCTTCCCGGCGGGACGCACAGTGTAGCGAACCCGGCGGGCCCGCCGCATGCTTGACCTTTGATCGTTTCGATCATCTTCCGACGGACACAAATGATCGAAACGATCAGTACAAACCCGCACATTGCGCAAATTGCGCGAACCGGACGATAGCGCTACACTCCAAATTGATCGAATCAATCATATTTTGCGTGATTCGGCCAGAAACCACTTGGAGACATGCATGGCTCAGATTCACATCAAGCGCGCCGTCGAGCGCGTGCCCGGCGGGATGATGATCGTCCCGCTGCTGATCGGCTCGCTGATCGCGACCTTCGCGCCGGGCATGCCGAAGTTCTTCGGCTCGTTCACGAACGCGCTGTTCACCGGTTCGCTGCCGATTCTCGCGGTGTTCTATGTCTGCATGGGCGCGGGCATCGACGTGAAGGCGACGCCTTACCTGCTGCGCAAGGGCGGCGCGCTGTTCGCGACCAAGGTCGGGACGGCGATTGTCGCGGGCATCGTGCTCGGGCATTTCCTCGGCGAGCAGCCGGTCAGCTCAGGCTTGTTCGCGGGCATCTCGACGCTGGCCGTCGTCGCCGCGATGAACGACACCAACGGCGGTCTCTACATGGCGCTGATGGGCCAGTACGGCCGCTCGGAGGACGTGGGCGCGTACACCATCATGTCGCTCGAATCCGGCCCGTTCCTGCCCATGGTCACGCTGGGCGTCGCGGGCCTTGCGGCGTTTCCGTGGCCGACGCTCGTCGGCAGCATCTTGCCGCTCGCGGTCGGCATGCTGCTCGGCAATCTCGACCGCGAGATGCGCGACTTCCTCGGCCGCGCCGTGCCGGTGATGATCCCGTTCTTCGCGCTGGCGCTCGGTGCGAGCCTCGATCTGCACAAAGTCTGGCAGGCGGGACTGCTCGGCATTGGTCTGGGCTTCGCGGTCGTGATCGTGACGGGCATTCCGCTTTATCTCGCTGACCGTCTCACCGGCGGCACGGGTGTCGCGGGCGCGGCGGCAGCCAATACCGCGGGCAATGCGGCAGCGGTGCCGGCGTTGATCGCGGCGGCCAATCCGGTCTATAACGAAGCGGCCAAATCGGCGACGCTGCTGGTGGCCGCCTGCGTGGTAGTGACGGCCATCGTCTCGCCGATCCTGACAGCGTCGATCGCGAAACGCGCCAACGCCCGGGACCAGGCGCGCGCCACCGCGAAGACACGCGAGGCCACGCAATGAACAGCTTGCTGATCGTCGCCGACGATCTGTCGGGCGCCGCCGACTGCGCCATCGCGTTCGCGGCGGCGGGTCGCAGGACGGTCGTGTCGCTCGACGCGAACGCACCGTCCCAGGACGCGGCCGTGATCGCCGCCGATACCGACACGCGCCGCCTCGCGCCCGCCGAAGCCGCGCAGCGCGTGGCTGCTGCGTGGCAGGCGTTGCGCGCGCCGGGCCGACGGCTCTACAAGAAGATCGATTCGACCTTGCGCGGCAACTGGACCGCCGAAGTGGCGGCGCTCGCGCGGATCGCGGGACCGGCCATCGTCGCGCCCGCCTTTCCCGCTACCGGCCGCGCGGTGCGCGATGGCTGCGTGATCGTGCGCGGCGTGCCGCTCGAAGAAACCGAGACCTGGCAGCTGGAACACGCCGGCCAGAACCCCGAACTGCGCGCGATGCTCGACATGGTGGGACTGCGCGTCGCGCATGTATCGCTCGAAGCGTTTCGTGCCGCGCCGCAGGATGTCGCGGCGATGGTGACGTCGGCGGCGGCTTCAACGGACGGCGTCGATGCGATCATCGTCGATGCCGAAACCAGCGAGGATCTCGCCTCGCTCGCCCGCGTGACGGCGGCGCTCGATGCGTCGTTCTTCTGGGTCGGCTCGGGCGGGCTCGCGCGCGAACTGGCCGCGTTGCCCGATCTCTTCGCCACCGAAGCCGATACCCACGGCGCCCGTCCGTTCGACGGCACGCAAGGCCCGATCCTCGCGCTGGTCGGCAGTCTCTCGGCGATCTCGGAGCGCCAGTGCGCGCTGCTCGGCGCGGAAGCCGGCGTCCGCGAGATGATCGTGCCGCCCGCCGTGCTGCGCGACGGCGCGCGTCATCCGGAATGGCAGGCGTGGCACGAACGCATTGGCCGAACGGTGCGGGATCGCGAGGACGCGATCGTGCGCATCGGCCGCGACGATGCCTTCGATCCGGCTGAAGGCGCGCGCTTGTCGAATGCCCTTGCCGCGCTCGTCGCACCGCACTTCGACCAGTTGGGCGGCCTGATCGCGACCGGCGGAGAAACCGCGCGCGCGATGCTTGCCGCCGCGCAGGTCGGCAGCCTCGAGCTGTTGCGCGAGGTGGAAGCCGGCGTCGCGCTCGGCAGGCCCGCGAACGGCGCGGGGCCGGCCGTCGTCACCAAGGCGGGCGCGTTCGGCAGCGAGCATGCGCTGCTCGGCGCCTACCTGCACTTGCGCGGCGCGGACCTTCCCGTCGCGCGCCAGTAACCGAATTCACCCAGACGAACATCATGAGCAACTACCTCCCCGTAATCGGCATCACGATGGGCGACGCAAGCGGCGTCGGTCCGGAAGTCGTCGTCAAGAGCCTCGCGCACGATGCGGTCTACCAGCAGTGCCGTCCGCTCGTGATCGGCGATGCACGCCGCCTCGAACGCGCGATCGAACTCACCGGCGTCAGCGCCAGCGTGCGACGCATCCAGGGCGCGCCGGAAGCGCGCTACGAGCGCGGCACGATCGATTGCATCGACCTCGGCCTGATTCCCGATGATCTGCCGTTCGGCCAGTTGTCCGCCGTCGCGGGCGATGCCGCGTATCAGTACATCGCGCGCGCGGTCGAGCTTGCGCAGGCCGGCCAGATCGACGCGATCTGCACCGCGCCGCTGAACAAGGAAGCGCTGCATGCGGGCGGCCACAAGTATCCGGGCCACACGGAAATGCTGGCGCACCTGACCGGCGTCGACGAAGTCTCGATGATGCTGGTCGCGCCGCAACTGCGCGTGATCCACGTGACGACGCATATCGGCATCATCGACGCCATCCGCAAGATCGAGCCGGGTCTGGTCCAGCGCACGATCGAGCGCGGCAACGCGACGCTCATCAAGGCGGGGATCAGCAAGCCGCGCATCGGCGTGTGCGGGATCAATCCGCATGCGGGCGAAAACGGCCTGTTCGGCTATGGCGAGGAAGAAGAGAAGATCATTCCGGCCGTGAAGGTGCTGCAGGAACGCGGTCTCGACGTGACCGGTCCGCTGCCCGCCGATACCCTGTTCTATCGCGCCGGACGCGGCGATTTCGATCTCGTCGTCGCGATGTATCACGACCAGGGGCACGGTCCGGTGAAGGTGCTGGGTCTCGAAGCGGGCGTCAATGTGACGGTCGGGCTGGAGGTGATCCGCACGTCGGTGGATCATGGCACGGCATTCGATATCGCCGGCAAGGGCATCGCCGACGAAGGCAGCATGCTCGAAGCGCTGCGGCAAGGCGCGGAACTGGCGACGCGGCGTCACTGAGGCTATTTACTGAGCGGCGGGTCGAGCGCGAGCGCGCGGTCGGCGCGACAATGGGGGCTTCTTCCTCACGAAGCACGCGCGCCCATCCATCATGTCCGCTCAAACGTCCGCTTCAGCTTCCAATACGCTTCACGCGCTCTGGCGCATCGCCGGCTTGCCCGGCGATGCGCTTTCTTTCATCGATCTCCCGGGTCGCGAGCCGGTCTTTCCATCGAGCTTCGCCATTGGCACGGCGGCGCAGGCGACCGTCGCCGCAGCGGCGCTCGCCGCGTGCGAACTGGCGCATGCGCGGGGCGTAGACCGGCAACGCGTGTCGGTGGACATGACGCACGCGGCCGTGGAGTGCACGGGCGCCTTCACCGTCGACGGGCAAGCACCCGAGACATGGGGACGCTTCTCCGGCCTGTATCGCTGCGCCGACGGCTACGTGCGCATTCACGCGAACTTCGAACATCATCAGGACGGCGCGCTGCGCCTGCTCGGTCTCAATCCGAAGGCGGCGACGCGCGCGGACGCGGAGCGCGCGATGCTGGCCTGGCGCGGCCGCGACTTCGAGGACGCTGCGGCGGCGCAAGGGCTTGTTGTCACGATGCTGCGCAGCTTCGACGAATGGGACGCGACGCCTCACGCGCGTGCGATCGCCGCGCAACCGTTGATGACGCTGACCCGTATCGGCGATGCGCCGCCGCGCGCGCTGCCTGCGTTGGCTGAAACCGCGCGGCCGCTCGATGGCATTCGCGTGCTCGACTTCACGCGCATTCTTGCGGGGCCGGTCGGCGGGCGCACGCTGGCTGCGTTCGGCGCGGACGTCATGCTGGTGAACGCGCCGCATCTGCCGAACATTCCGGCGATTGCGGACACGAGTCGCGGCAAGCGTTCGGCGCTGCTCGACTTGCGCACGGAGCGGGATCGCGCGGCGCTCGGGCAACTGATCGACGAGGCGCATGTGTTCTCGCAGGGGTATCGGCCGGGCGGGCTGGCGGCGCTCGGTTTCGGGCCGGATGCGCTGGCGGCGCGGCGGCCGGGCATCGTTTATGTCTCGCTGACGGCGTACGGCACGGAAGGACCGTGGGCGCAACGGCGCGGGTTCGATTCGCTCGTGCAGACGGCGATGGGCTTCAACGCAGTCGAAGGCGAAGCAGCCGGCGAAGGCAAGCCGCGTGCATTGCCCATGCAGATGCTCGACATGGCGAGCGGCTTCCTGATGGCGTTCGGCGCGGCGGCGGCGCTGTGGCGGCAGCAGCGCGAAGGCGGCAGCTGGCATGTGCAGGTATCGCTCGCGCAGACGGGGCAGTGGTTGCGCGGACTGGGGCGCGTGGAAGGCGGTATCGCTGCGCCGACGCCGGATGTCGCGCCGTTCATGACGCGGTATGCGTCGGGCTTTGGCGAGTTGGTGGCGGTGACGCCGAGCGCGCAGCTGGCGCGGACGCCGGCGGGGTATGCGCGGGAGTCGGTCAGGCCGGGGGCGGGGGAGGCGCGGTGGTGAGGGATGTCCCGCCAATCAATGTCATAGCGTGCCGATCAGGAATGGCATAGCGGCCTGGCTACAAACCTCATCTCAAGTTTCGTCCGAACGTTCCGATAACGCATGGCAGGCGCGCCTTCCCGCGCGCCCACCACGCTCATCGACAAGAACAACCTCCAACGTTCCCATGAAACTGCTCCCGAAAGTGATGCTGCTCGCCCTGCCCGTTCTCGCCGCCTGCGGAGGCGGAGGAAGCGACGAAACATGTGTCACGAACGGAGACCTCACGAAGACCTGCGTCGCCAAGACGTCGCATGCCATTCCCGAAGGCATCTGGTTCGGCGCAACGGACACCGGCCTGGCGGCGCAGACCATCGTCCTCGAGACCGGACAGTACTTCAGCATCTATACGTTGAATCAGGATCTGGTCTGGATGACCGAAGGCTTCGTCACCGCCACCGACGGCGCATTCACCGATCCGGCGGTCGTCGCGCTGCACTACACCGGCGAGATCATCGCGGGCACGCTCAGCGGCACGTTCACGGCGAAGAGCGCGTTCTCGGCGACGAGTTCGATCAACACCAAGCCGAACGCCACCGCGCTGAACTTCAACGGCAACTACAGCGCCACCTACGACACGCCGCTCGTCATCGGCGACGTGCTGGGCACGTGGACCAACCCGGCCAGCGTCACGACCGTCTCGACGATCACCTTCGCCGCCAACGGCGCGGTCACCGGTTCGCAGGGCGCCTGCACGTTCACCGGCAATTTCAAGCCGCGCGCGACCGGCAAGCATGTTCTGGACGGCTCGCTCAACTTCACCAGCGCCGCGTGCGCGACGGGCAGCGGCGTGACGATGCCGGTCGAAGCGACCGTCGTGAACAATCAGATGAGCATCGTGGGCGTGACGCCGCAGCGTTCCACGGCGTTCTTCATGGCCGCGACGCGCTGATGCTTCGCGCAGCGGCACGTCAACCGGGTCACTCGTAGACGGCCGCCGCGGCCATTTCAGCCGCCTCGCAGCGCACCGGCACCCGACGCGCCAGCGCGCACAGCAATTCGTAGCCGATCGTACCGGACGGCTCCGCCACTTCGTCGACGCCGACGTGCGCGCCCCACAGCTCGACCGGCGCGCCCATACCCGCCGCCGGGCAGGGCGTGAGATCGACCGTGAGCATGTCCATCGACACGCGCCCGACGATCCGCGTCCTCACGCCCGCCACCATGACCGGCGTACCGGCCGGCGCGTGGCGCGGATAGCCATCCGCGTAACCGCACGCCACCACGCCGATGCGCATCGGTCGATCCGTCGTGAAAATGCGCCCATAGCCGGTCGTCTCGCCGGGCTGCAACGTCTGCACGCCGATGATGCGGCTCTCGAGCGTCATCGCCGCGCGCAGCGGTACGCCTGCGATATGACGCGCGCACCCGCTCGGCGACGCGCCATAAAGGATCGTCCCGGGCCGCACCCAGTCGCGATGCGCGCGCGGGTGCCACAGCACCGCCGCCGAGTTCGACAGGGACCGCGTGCCCGGCAGGTTGCGCGTGACGGCGTCGAAGGCGTCGACTTGCCAGTCGATTGCGCCATCATCGGCGGTGGCGAAATGAGTCATCAGGCCGATCGAACCGATCGATCCGATGCGCGACGCCCGCAGCCACGCACGCTCATAGTCCGCCGGGCGGAAGCCCAGCCGGTTCATTCCCGAGTTCATCTTCAGCTGGATGTCGATGCGCTCACGCGGGCGTGCGGCTTCGAGCATGTCGAGCTGTTCGTCGCAGTGCACGGTGACATTCAGCCGATACCGGTCCGCCACCTGCACGTCAGCCGGTTCGAAAACGCCTTCCAGCAGCAGTATTGGCTTGCGCCAGCCGAGCTCGCGCACGCGCACGGCTTCGTCGAGATCGAGCAACGCGATGCCGTCGGCGTCCGCGAGCGCCGGATAAATGCGCTCGATGCCGTGACCATACGCGTTCGCCTTGATCACGGCCCATACGCGCGACGTCGGCGCCGTGTCCCGGACGAATTGCAGGTTGTGACGGATGGCGTCGAGATGAATGCGTGCGGAAATCGGACGTGGCATGCGTGCTCCCCGGCATGGGCCGCCTGATAGGACGCGCCATGCTGCTTTTGTGAAAGAAGGCAGTGGAAGCACGAATCGTATCGGCCGGAAGGCAGTTTTTGTTATCGTATTCGCGCCGAATTTTGGTGGAAGACGCTGCCCGCCGAACACGCATCCCAAGCTTCGCGACGCGTGCTTTCCGGCGTATCGTGAGGCTCATGCCGCATGCGGCGAAGGAGATCACCATGACCGACGCCCGTCGTCTTGCCTGCCTGCGCATCGTGCTCGTGATCGTCGGGCTGATCGCGCTGTTCGCCCTCTATCCCCTGATGCTGCTCTGGCCTTCCGGCTGGGCCTGGGAAGGCGAGCACGGAGGCCGCTCGGAGTACGCGCTGATGATCGTCGGCCTCTACGCGACGCTCGGCGTATTCCTGCTGATCGCCTCGCGCGATCCGCTGCGGCACCTGAGTCTCATCTGGTTCACGGTGTGGTCGAGCATCGTGCACGGCGCCATCATGGCCGTGCAGTCATTCGGCGGCGCGCAGTCTCATGCGCATATCGGCCATCTGGCCGGCGATGTGCCGGCGCTGTTCATCGTCGCCGCCGCGCTCGCGTACTTCACGCCGCGCGGCGGACAGGCGGGCAAGCTCAGTTGAGATAGCCGAGATGCTCGGCCAGGATCACGCAGCCGACACCAATCAGTATCAGCCCGCCGACGATCTCCGCCCGCTTGCCGATGGTCGCGCCCACGAGCCGCCCGACCATCACGCCGATAGTCACCATCAGCATGGTCGCGAAGCCGATGGTCGCGGCCGTGGAGAAGATATCGACATCGATGAACGCGAGGCCCGCGCCGACCGCCATGGCGTCGATACTGGTGGCGAAGCCGGTGAGCGCGAGCACCCAGAACGAGTGGGAGTTGGGCTTTTCTTCCTCGTGCTCCGCGGCGCGCAGGCCTTCGCGAATCATGCGCGCGCCGAGCAGGCCGAGCAGCGCGAACGCAATCCAGTGGTCCCACGCGGTGACGTAGTGCGCGGCCGCCTTGCCGAGCGCCCAGCCGACGAGCGGCGTCAGCGCCTCGATCACTCCGAAGATCACGCCGGTCTTCAGGGCCTCTGCAATGCGCGGCTTGTGCAACGTGGCGCCTTTACCGACGGCGGCCGCGAAGGCGTCGGTGGACATGGCGAAGGCGAGGAATAGTGTGGAGGCGAGGTTCATCGAGTAGCGCTCTGGCCGGGCAAGATGGAACGACAGAACGCGCGCCCGACCGGTCGCGGATTCTGTCGATGGTCTTGCCAACCCTTGACGGTTGTCCATGCCACGGTCTGAACGACCGAGCGTGTTGACATGGACGCTTTTCCGAACGGAAAAGCTGGCTACTCCCCAGCGAAGAGACGTGAGCTTAACATGACTCCCGGGCGTTCCTGCGCGTTCACGACAGGTTGCGGTACAGTGGGTGCGTTATGCCGCAGTTTCCACCGCATGCCAACCCGCTCATGACGGAGGCGCCATGCAGGCAGGCCAGCTTACCCACGCGGCTGCGAAAGACGCAGTCGAACGGCTCTATCGTGCGTTTGCCACGCACGATCTCATGCTGCTGCGCGAGGCCGTCACACCGGACTGGGCGTATCTTCCCGAACCGCCCGGAGAGCGTCCCGGTCCCGACCAGATGATCCCCATCTTCGCCGATCTCGCCATTGCGCTGCCCGACATGCGCATCGAGATTCTGGACATGCTGGTGCAGGATGATCGCGTGGGCGTGCGCGCCGAAGTGAGCGGCACACAGGCCGGGCCGCTGATGGGCATCGCCGCCACCCGCAAGCCGCTTCGTTTCGCGATTCACTCCTTCCACGAAATACGCGGCGACCGCGTGTCGAAAACCTGGCATCTCGAAGACTGGCTCAGTGTATTCCGCCAGCTCGATGCCGTGCCGTCCGGGATCAGGTCATCGCCCTGAACGCTGTCACGGGTCGATGCTCAGGCGCGCCGCGCCTTGCCTTTGGCGCCGCGCGAGGCGGTCTGCCGCACCACATGTTCGACACACAAGCCGACGAGCGTCGCGTCCAGGCGTTCCAGCGCGCGAGCGGCTTCGCGGAGCGCGGCGGCATCGGTGCCGAACGAATCGGAAAACAGCCACTCGCGCTGCCGGGCCGCTTCACGCGTCGCCTGCACGGCTTCGCTCAGTTCCGGCATGCGCGCAAAGCCCGCCGCGCGCGCCTTCTTCTCCAGACAGGCACCGGACTGCATTCCGACCGTTCGGCCGAGGCAAAAACGGGCTTTCGGAGGTCTACCGTTTCGTGCGTTTGCCTGGCGACGCCACGCCTTGATTTCGCGCGGAATCAGCGTCTATAGTCATCTACGCACGCTCCCTCACGTTCCCGCAGCTTCGCCAAACAAGGCCTTCGCGGCCTCTTCCTGCCCCTTCCGCAGAACGTGCGTGCACCGGCCAGACGCCCGCCGCCGACGCGCATTCCCATCGAACCATCACAACGCCGCGTCCCTCCGGTTCGCGTCCACCCCATCAATTCGATATCGGCAACGGTTCGGGGTATCGCTTCGATATTTCTCGCGTCCTTACCTCATCATGAAACTCGTCCACAAGCTCGGCGCGCTCACGCTGCCTCTGTTGCTCGCGGCGTGCGGCGGCGGCTCGGACAGCGCCGGCCCCGCCGCGGTCAGCGATGCCGCGCGCCCGGTCATTCCCGCGCCGCTTACGTACCCGAGTGCCCGCGACATCGCCTACGGCATCAACGGCCATAACAACACCGGCGCGTATGCCATCTCGAGCCCGGCGCTGCAACGGTCGCAATTGCGCGATCTCAACGTGAAGATGTATCGCATCGAGGTGCGCGATGCGCCAGGCGCCCGAACCCTCGCCAACGTCGCCAGGACCATGGCCGCCAGCGGCATCACCGTGTATCCGGTCATCCTGCTCGAACTCAATTTCGCCGGCGAGAGCGATGCCTACAGCGTCGCGTATTCCATCGCCCGACAGATCGTCGCCGTGCAGCGCTACGCGTACTACGAAGTGACCAACGAGCTCGCGGCGCAATGTCTCGTCGGCTGGGTGGACGGCGTGCGCAGCACCGACTTCGACAACGCACGCTTCCAGATTGCACGCGGCGTGGTGCGCGGGTTGATCGCGGGGATCAAGTCGCTGGATCCGCTGGGCAAGATCGTGATCGGCGGCAATACCTGGATGCACTATGGCTTCGATGTCATGCTCGCGAACGGCACGCAGCCCGACGGCACCAGCGGCCATCCGAAAGTCACCTGGGACGTGACGGCCTGGCACTGGTATTCCGAGCAAGGCGACATCACTCACGCGTGCGGCGGCACGGGTTGCTACAACGTGATCGGCACCTTGAAGAGTTTCGGCAAGCCGGTGTGGATCAACGAAGTCGGTATCCGGCCGAGCTTTCCGGGCACCCAGCAACAGGCCGCCGATTACCTGTCGGTCAACATGCTGGGCGCACTCAAGTCGATCTCCGCGCAATACGGCATCACGTCACTGCAGGTCTACGAACTCTACGACGACCCCAGCGGCGGCGAAGGCCCGTACGGCATCATGCTGAACGACGGCAAGACGCCCAAGCCGGCCTACAGCGCGTTCAAGTCGTTCGTCGCGGCGCATCCGGCGCCGTGAGATAGCGCGCTCACTTCGCCAGCAGTCCGAACACGCCGACGCCGCTCTTCGTGCCCACATACACCTTGCCGTTCGCGACCGTCGGCGTGATGAACTTGTTGCCCTGGCCAAACTGGTCGCGTCCGCTGGTGTCGCCGCTGTTGTAGAGCTGGGTCGCGAGGTTGCTGGCGTCGTAGGCGCGCAGCCCGGCGATCGTGCCGTTCTCCGCTGCCCACAGGATGCCGTTCGCGGCGCCGTTGGCCGAGATGCTCGGCGTCGCGCCCGGTGAGCCGAAGGTGTTCGCGGTCTTGCTGGTGGGCGTCGCGGACAACGCAGCGTTCGATACCGCGAACGCCTTGATGCTGTCGCCAATCGAGCCGAAATAGACCGTGTTGTTGAAGTAGGCCGGCCCGGCGAACATCGGCCCCGTGATCTGCCCGACGAGTTCCTGATAAATGTGGTCGGCGTTCGAGTCGAACTTGCCCATCGACAGGCGGTTGACCACGTAGATGGTCGAGTTCTTGCCCGCGCCCACCGCAAGATGCTGGACGACGCCGTTGGCATCGGTGAAATCGGGCAGCACCATCGCGCCGCCCGAGCCGAGGTCCTCGTCTTCGTTCGACTCCTGCACCGTGTTCGACGCCTGGAAGTAATCCTGCACTCGCAGCGGATTCGGGTCGATGCGCAGGAAGCCGTTGCCGTAGTTGCCGTTGATCGGCATCTCCTGGGCGTTTTGCGTCGGGTCGAAGGTGCCGTTGGCATTGAGCAGATAGATGCCCTGCCCGTCCGATGCCGGTCCCGCGCCGCTCATCCAGATCGCGCCCATCTGGCCGTTCGGCGTCAGGTTGAGCACGCTCGCCTGCTGGAGCGTGTCGGCGTTATAGCCGATGACCCAGCCGGTGTACGGCATGAAATCGCAGTGCGAAGTCCAGGACGTGTAGACGACGCCGTTCAGCAAGAGCAGCGCGGCACGTTCGGCGTACTGGCCCGGCGTGAATGGCACCTGGCCGTTCTGGCTGCCCGCGCCGTTGCCCGGATAGCTCGCGGTGATCTCCGTCGGACCGTTGAAGAGTTCGGCGCCCGTGGCGACGTCGAGCGCGTGGATGCGCTGGTGATAGCCGCCCGACCCGTCCTTCGACATGCCGACCACGTACATCACGCCATTCGGCCCGCGCGAACGGTCGATGACCGGCGTCGCCGTGACGCCGATGTTCGGCGTGATCTGCGCGCAGCCGTGATCGTCGCTGGGCGACTCGCCGTTGCCGAGCGTCGAGACTTTCCAGAGCACGGCGCCGCTGTCGGCGTCGAAGGCATAGACGTTCGCGTTCTCGGTCGCGACGTACAGCACATTGCGCGTGCCGCCCGCGATGGGCACGCCTGCGAGGAAGAGCGGCTGGGCATCGACGGCGCCGTCCACGTTGAACACGCCCACCTTGCCGAACGTCGCCGTATTGACATTCGAGGGCGTCAGGACGGTTTCGGCCAGTTGCTGGCCGGTTCGGGCGATGTCGTTGTGCCAGGTGGTGACGTCCATCGGATGACTGACGGCGGTCGAGCCGTTGCCGTTGCTGCCGGAAGCGCCTGAAGGACTCGATGCACCCGCCGGACTCGACGCACCTCCAGCACCCGATGCTCCCGAAGCCGCTCCGCCGCCCGCCGCCGATGAGGAGGCATCACCGCCGGAGCCGCCCCCGCTGCATGCGCCGATGATGACCGCGAGCAGCGCGGCGCCGACAGCAGCAGCACAGGCAGGAACGAGCGCTTTCATGTGCAACTCCTTGACGGAGAGACGGAACGATCAGGAATCACCGTGCCGACATTTCAACGCACGGCGATCCCGGTTAATCAGCATACGAAATGCCCACACTGATGCAGTTTTGTGAAAGCGTTTTATTGCACCGCATCAAAATATGCTAACCTAGGGTTATTACCTAGTTAGTTACCCCTAGTACGGAGTCCGCCATGGGAATCATCGCCGCCACCCCGATCGCCCTCGTTTCCTTCCTCGTCGCCAAACTGCGCGCAGCCACGCGCGACGCGCTCGATGCCCGCGCCAAGGTCAGCGCGCTGATGGCCGAAGCCTACCGGCGCGCGCAGTAATCTCACGGCTCATGCGTCATTGCAGCGTGTAGGCAATGACGTAATCGCCGGCCTTGGTTCCGAGCGAACCATGACCGCCCGCGGTCACGAGCAAATACTGCTTGCCGCTGGCGTCCGCATAGCTCATCGGCGTCGACTGTCCGCCCGCCGGCAAGCGCGCTTCCCACAGCTTCCGGCCGTCGTGTACGTCGTAGGCGCGCACGTATTGATCGAGCGTACCGGTCAGGAACGCCACGCCGCCCGCCGTCACGATCGTTCCGCCCAGACTCGGCACGCCGAGCGGCATCGGAATGGGCAACGGCGCGCTGTCGACGATCGTGCCGTTCTTGTGCTGCCACGCAATCTTGTTCGTGCGCAAATCGACGCCCGCCATGTAGCCCCACGGCGGCGCCTGGCACGGAATGCCGAGCGGTGAAAGGAACGGATTGATCTCGAAGCCGAACGGCGTGCCGCGCGCCAGCTTGATGCCGCTGGTCTCGCTGCCTTTCTTCTCGCCGGTTCCTTCCGGAATCTTCTCGCGCGGAATCAGCTTCGACACGAACGCCATGTAGTCCGGATTCGCGATCAGGATCTGCCGCACCGGATCCACTGAGATACCGCCCCAGTCGAACACGCCGAAGTTGCCGGGGAACACCAGCGTGCCCTGCTCCGACGGCGGCGTGAACGGCCCGTCATAACGCAGGCTCTTGAACTTGATCCGGCACCAGAGCTGATCGAACGGCGTGGTGCCCCACATGTCCGCCTCCCGGATGCGCGGCGGGTTGAAGTTGAGCGCGGAGACCGCCTGCGTCGGCGATGTATGGTCGCCCTTGGCCGCGCCCTGCGGCACGGGCACTTCGTTGATCGGCACGATCGGCTGGCCGGTCTCGCGATTCAGCACGTAGATGCTGCCCTGCTTCGTCGACGCGATGATCGCCGGCTGCGTGCCCTGCGCCGTCTGCAGGTCGATGAGCGTCGGCTGGCCGCCCACGTCCATGTCCCACAGGTCGTGATGCGTGAATTGATAATTCCAGCGCAGCTTGCCGGTCGCGCCGTCCAGCGCGACGAGTCCCGCACCGAACTTCTCTGCCTGCGGCGTGCGTTGGCCGCCCCATTGATCCGGCGTCTGGTTGCCCATCGGCAGGTAGATCATGCCGCGCTTCTCGTCGACGCTGAACATCGACCACATGTTCGGCGAATTGCGGACGTAGGTGCCGCCAGCCGCGATCGGCTCGGTGGCGTCCGGGTTGCCCGGATCCCAGTTCCAGACGAGATGGCCGTCGTTCACGTCGAACGCGCGGATTACGCCGGAAGGTTCGTTGTTCGATTCGTTGTCGGTGACGTGGCCGCCGACGATCACGAGGTTATGGAACAGCGCCGGCGGCGAAGTCGAGTAATAGCCGCCCGGCGTGAACGGGCCGACGTTGGCGCGCAGATCGATCGCGCCGTCCTTGCCGAAGCTCGCGCAGGGCTTGCCGGTGTCGGCATCGAGGGCGATCAGGCGGGCGTCGGCGGTGGGCAGGAACAGGCGGCGCGGGCACTCAGCGAGCGCGGTGGTTTGCGCGGGCGTTGTTACGGGCGCGGGTGCTGACGCTGCGGCATCGACTGGAGCAGAGGCCGCGGCATCGGCCGGAGCGGATGCGGCGGCATCGGTCGGAGCGGAAGCCGCCGCATCGGAAGGAGCAGCGGCCGCATGCATCGCCGGATCGTAATAAGCGACGCCCCGGCAAGTCATATGCTCCCAATGCTTGAATCCGACCGGGCTCTGGATCTGCGGATCGAAACGCCACTTCTCCTTGCCCGACGCGGCATCCAGCGCGATCACCTTGCTATGCGGCGTACACAGGAAAATCGTGTCGCCGACCTTGATCGGCGTATTCTCGTCGGTGGTCTCGGTGGGATCGCCGGAACCGGGCATGTCGCCGGTCCGATACGTCCAGGCCACTTTCAGCTGATGCGCGTTCTCCGGCGTGATCTGCGTCAGCGGCACGTAACGCTGCGCGAGCGGGGAGCCGCCGTAATCGGTCCAGTCGCCGGGCTTGCGTCCGGTGCCGGCGTTCGCGTCGGGTTGATTGGCATCGGCGGCGGCTTCCACGTCGATGCGTCCGGACAGGTCGTGCGGATCGCGGAAATACGTGCCGGCGCCGAGCAGCAACGTGAGAATGATCGCCGCCGCCAGCGGAGTGCGCGCGGCCCGTGCGGTGGACGGCGGCCCGAACATGGCCCCGCGATGCACGAACGGGATCAGCAGCCAGATGGCGAGCACGAGCCAGACCCACAGGCGCGGCATCAGTTGCCAGAAATCGAAATGCACTTCGAATACGGCCCACAGCGTGGAGCCGAACAGCACGAGTGCAAATAGCAAAAGCGCCGAGCGGCGCCGGATGAGCAGCAGCAATCCGGTCAAGACGATGGCCACGCCCGTGACCACGTAGTACCACGAGCCTTTCACCGCCACGAGGTACGCCCCGCCGATCCCGAGCAGCAGGCCGATGACGACGAACACGATGGCCGTGAAGAACGTGAGCGAATGAAGTCTTCCGTTGCCAGCCATGCTGGACTCCCTCAGTGACGATGAATGGCGAGACACGGCCGACGGGCGGTCGTGGTTCGGACGCTGTCGCGTCGTCGTCAGGAGCAACCAACGTGCCGTTTCGGCGGATGAAAGCACGCGATGGACAAGCTTTACAGGTGACTTACGATGCAGGCCAGAGGCCGCCGGGCGGCAGCGCCGCGACCGCACCGGTGGCAAAGGCCGCCTTCAGGTCGGCGCGTTCGGTGAAGCGCGGCGCATCCAGCCACATCAGGAATTCTTCGCGCCAGTTGCCCCAGGCGTTCTCGTCGAAGTCGAAGTCCTCGTCGAGGCGGCCGTGGTCGCGCAGATAGACGCCCACCACCTGGGTCCCGTTCCAGTACGCGACGGCGACGTCGGTCAGATCGGCCGTCACGCCGCGCGGCAGATCGCGCAGCATCATCGCGACATGCGCCTTGAACGACTTGAATTCGATGGGTCTCATCGCCTGCTCCGCGTCGAAAGATGCGTGATGGAAGACTGCTTCAGCTCACTTCCTTCAGGCGTGCTGCTCAACGGAACACGCCCTTGTTCAGATCCTTCTCGAACGCGGCGGTCCAGTTCGTGCCGTGTCCGATGCGGTATTCGCGCTCCTTGAGCGTGGAGCGCCGCGTGATGGTGACGAGCCCTTGTAACGGATACACGTCATCGACGACATCGTTCTGACCGCCCTCCTGCACGAGGAAATCCTGCTCGTCGAGCCGATGGCGCGTCAGGATGGCCAGAAACTCCGCTCTTTCGTCCGGTGCGATCACTGACATGAGGGCCTCCATGATCGAACGCCGCATGCCGGCCCGGCCGCATGCGCATGCGGTCATCCGGGCCGGCCTGCTTCATTCAAAGTAGCACACGGGAAAAAGAACGGCGGCGCGTATCTTGCAACCAGCGCGGCACGGCGCACGCGCGCCGCTGTTCTTAAGAGGAGCCGCACGACGATGAAACGCTCATCCCTGACGATCTGCGCCGGCGCGCTGGCAGCGCTTGCCGTCTGCCTGTCCGCCCGCGCCGACGACGCCGTCTGCGGCACGCTCGAAAGCGCGACCGGCGGGCAGGACGCACCGATCACGCTACGCGAGGGCGAAAGCGTGAACTTCTGGCGCAGCGGCGCGGTGCGGCATGGCGCGCTGCATGTGTACAAGGAAGGGGAGGTGTATCGCGTGTACTGGCAGCCGGAGGGAAGCGGCGACGTCTACGTACTCGCGAACGAAGGCACGAACAGCGTGCGGCTCATCCTGACGCCGACACGCGGTACAAAAGTGGACACGGGACCGGGCAGCCTGCCGCCGCAGAAAGTGCTGTCCTGTCCCGCGATGTAGCGGCTGGTCTAAGCTGGAGGATTACTTAGCCGCCAGCACCTTGCCGATCGCATCGGCGACGATCTGCACGTTGCTGTCGTTCAGGCCCGCGACGCACATGCGTCCCGAACGCAGGATGTACACGCCGAATTCCTCTTTCAGACGGTCCGCCTGTTCCGCCACCAGTCCGGTGTAGGTGAACATGCCGCGCTGCTTGACGTAGCGCGTCAGCATCTCGCCGCGCACGTGGTCCTTGAGGCCGTCGTGGATGGCCTGGCGCATGCGCGCGATGCGCTGGCACATCGACGCAAGCTCGTCCTGCCACGACTGCCTGAGTTCGGGCGTGTTCAGCACCTGCGTGACGATCTTCGCGCCGTGCGTCGGCGGATTGCTGTAGTTCGACCGCACCGCGCTCGTCAGCTGGCCGAGCACGCGGTCGGCGGCGGCGGAGTCGTCGCAGATCACGTGCAGGCCGCCGCAGCGCTCGCCGTACAGCGAGAAATTCTTCGAGAACGAATTGGCGACGAAGCCCGGCACGCCACGGCGCGCAAGTTCGCGCACGGCGAAGGCGTCTTCATCCAGACCGGAACCGAAGCCCTGATAAGCCATGTCGACGAACGGCAGCAGATCGCGCTTCTGCAATACGTCGATGATCTTCACCCACTGGCTGTCGTCGAGATCGACGCCCGTCGGGTTGTGGCAGCACGCGTGCAGCAGCACGACACTCTTCGCCGGCAGCTTGTCGATGGCGGCAAGCATTGCGTCGAACAGCAGGCCGCCGCTGGCCTCGTCGTAGTACGGATAGGTGTTCACTTCGAAGCCCGCGCGCTCAAAGATGAACCGGTGGTTTTCCCACGTCGGGTCGCTCACCCAGACCTTCGACTGCGGGAAATAGCGCTTGATGAAGTCCGCGCCCACTTTCAACGCGCCCGAGCCGCCGAGCGTCTGCACGCTGGCGATCCGGCCGGCGGCGCGCGCCGGGTTGTCGTTGCCGAACACGAGCGCCTGCACGGCGTCGCGGTAATGGGCAAAGCCGGCCATCGGCAGATAGGGCTTGGGACCGAGATCCTGCAGGATCGACAGTTCCGCCTCGCGCACCGCCTTCATGACGGGCAGACGGCCTTCGTCGTCGAAGTAGATGCCGATGCTCAGGTTGACCTTGCTGGTGCGCGGGTCCTTCTGGAAGTTTTCGTTCAGCGACAGGATGGGGTCGCCGGGATAGGCATCGATGTGTTCGAACATGGTGAGCGTGTCAGGACGAGAGATCAGCGAGGGTTGGGACGATTGACGCGCAGTGCGTGACCGCCTTCTGGTTTCGAGATAGTAGCCGATTCCGCCCGTTCTCCGCCTCGCGGAATCCCCAAAACGCGCGCCAAGCCGCAAGAATTACCGCGCAACTCTTGCGACCCTCAAAATTTGCGTCATTTCGCCCGCCTCCCGCCGCGCCATTTCATGTAAAAAGTGTTGTTTTTTTGAGCGGCCCACCCTTTCCGTCCAGCACGCTCGTGCTGTCAGTCTGAAAAAGAAGCCACGAAAAATTCGCGATGTTTCCGCCCGATGGCCGCAAAGCCTTGCTGGGCGGACCTGCTGCAACTTCGGCGAGGCATCGGTTACGGGCCACAAAATGATTTGAGGCCGGAATCAGGTGTTGTTCGGAGGATTGCTTTTCGAGCGGCGGCGGGAGAATCGCATCATCCACTCACGGGGGTCGACATGTTTCAGACGATGGAAGGTAACGCGAGGCCGCATCGCACGGCTGAAGTGCTTGCAGGGAACAGTCAGCAGGACGTGTCGGCGACGCAAGCCGAGTTGTTGAAAGAGCTGCAGTCGGTGTCGGACAACATCATGCGCCTGGCGGGCACGCTGCGCGCCGCGCCGGACGCCGCAACCGACGACGCCATCACCATCACCGAGCAGCACGCCATCGCGGAACGGCTGATCGGCCGTCTTCTGACGATGCCGGCCTCGCAGGCTTGAGTTTGAGACAAGACGGGTGAAGCGCGCGGGACGGGCTGGACATCAGAACCGCCGCCCGCGTCGACGAACCGCACAGGCAGCAGAAAGAAGCATCAGGAAGAACGACATGAACTACTTGACGATCATTGCAGCTGTCTGGGCCATCAGCGCACTCTGCGCGGTGCTGTTCATCCGGGGCGCCACCCGGCGCGACCAACAACCGGCGCGCGTACGTGTGGCGGAGCGCAAATCCGGCGCCAAACACAAGGATTTCGGCCACACGGTCTGACCCACCCGACCGCAGCGCCTTTGCCCTACACCGGCGCGGCCTCCTTGACCGCCACGCCGGACACGTTTCAGGAGCCGTTCTTCCCGAGCCTCACTTCCCCGCGCCGATCGCGGAAACAGCGGCTCGCAATCCCAGCAGATAGCTGTCCACGCCGAAGCCGGAGATCTGCCCCTTCGCGATCTCCGCGAACACCGACTTGTGGCGGAACTCCTCGCGGGCGTGCACATGCGACATGTGCACCTCGATGACCGGCACCGTCAGAATGGCGAGCGCATCGCGGATCGCATAGCTGTAATGCGTCCACGCGCCCGCGTTGATGACGATGGCATCGACCTTTTCCTCGAAGGCTCGATGAATCCGCGAACACATCTCGCCTTCGATGTTCGTCTGATAGCCCTCCACGTCCACACCCAGCACCTTGCCGAGCGCGCTCATTTCGGAATCGATCTGCGCGAGCGTCGCCGTGCCGTACTGCTTCGGGTCGCGCTTGCCGAACATGTTGAGATTGACGCCATGCAGCGTCAGGATTTTTGCCATGACTTGTCCTCGAAGGGATGGGAAATTCAGACGGTCTCGACGATTCTGCCGCTGCGCGCGGCCTCGACGATGGCCTCGGTGATCCGCAGATTCTGCAGTCCGTCGCGCGCGCTGACAATAGGCTCGGCTTCGCCGCGCGCCACCTGCCCGAAATGTTCCATCTGCAAGGCAAGCGGATCGGCGCGCTGCATCGTCACGATTTCCTCGTCGAAAGGCTTCCACCAGGAGCGGTCGGCGGGGGTGGCGTAGGACTTGAGGCGCATCGTCGGGACCGAGAGCGAGCCGAGCGTGCCGGCGATCACGTAACAGTCTTCGTCGGGATAGGTCGAGTAGGCCGGGTTCTCCTGCGATGTCTGCTCCCAGCTGCGCGGGCACGCCGCCGTGTCGGACAGCATAAAGGTGCCGAGCGCGCCGCTGGCGAAGCGCAGGTTGATCGCGACGGTATCCTCGACGGCAAAGCCGCGCGTCGCGTGCGAAGCGAACGCCTGTACCGCGACGATATCGCCGCACAGCATCCGCAAGTTGTGGATCTCGTGGATCATGTTGAGCAGGATCGGACCGCCGCCCGGCTCGCGCCGCCACGGCGCGCCGGCGTAGTACTCGTCGGGCTTGAAGAACACGGCGCTGCCCATCACCGCGACCAGCGGCCCGAGCCGCCCTTCGTCGATCACCTGCTTCGCGCGCGCCATGATCGGACTGTGCGCGCGATGATGCCCGATCAGCATCCTCGCGCCCGAGCGCTCTACGTCATCGACGAGCGCCTGCGCCTCGGCGACCGTCGGCGCGATGGGCTTTTCCAGCAGGACCGGCACGCCCGCCGCCAGGCATGTGCGCGCCTGCTCTACATGAAGCTGATTGGGCGTCGCGAGCACGATGCCGTCGGGACGGTCTGCGGCGAGCAGTTGATCGAGCGTGGCGTAGAGCGGCACTTTTGCCTGCGCCGCGATGGCCTCGGCGGCGGGCGCCGGATCGACGATCGCCGCGAGCGTGCAGGTCGCACTGTGCTGCGCCACGCCCATGTGCGCCTGACCGATATACCCCGCGCCCGCCACGGCAATGCGTGTCTTGCCTGCTGCTGGATTCACCGGCGTTCACCTGTGTAGTGATAGAGAAAACTCACGAAGCACGCGCATTCGCCACCGACTCCGCGCGCAGCCGCTCGTATTCGGTCTTCTCGACTTCCCGCGCATCGGCCTCGCCGAGCTGGCTGAGCGGAATGCGGTAGGTTTCGCGCGCGCTCCATGCGGCGATGGCCGAGATGATCGTGACGGCGAGCGTGATCGAGCCGATGGTCAGCGGGATGTTGGTCGATCCCGGCGGCGCGACGGTGGCGAACAGCGCGGGCAGCAGCGCCGTAATCGTGGTGCCGACATTCTGCGCAATGGCCATGGCGGACACGCGCGTGCGGGTGGGAAAGAGCTCCGGATAGAAGCTCGGGAAGATGGCGTTATATCCCTGATAGACGACGCCCCACATCAGCAGCGACGCGATGATCGCCATGCCGACGCTGTGAATGCTGATGGCATACAGATACAGATACGACAGCAGCCCGGATGCAATCGCCCCGACGATGATCGGCGGCTTGCGTCCGATCTTGTCGGAGAGGTTGCCGACCAGCGGAATGACGATCACGGCGAGGATGTTGCCGACCACCGGAATCCACAGGTACACGCTCTTGTGAAAGCCGACGCCGTACGCCGCCTGCACCGCATACGCCGCGCCGAAAATGGTCGCGACCACCGGAATCACGTTCATCAGCGCCATGCAGACCACGCGGATCATGTCGGCGAGGTTGTAGCGGAAGGCGTCGACGATCGGGGAACGCGGCACCGCGCCCCGCTCGCCTTCTTTCTCGAAGGCCGGCGTTTCGTGCACCTCACGCCGGATGATATAGCCCGCGATCAGCACGACCGCCGAGAGCAGGAACGGGATGCGCCAGCCCCATGAATTGAAGGCGTCCTCCGGCATGTAGTACGCGAGCGGCAGGAACACGGCGGCGGCGAGAATCTGGCCGGCCTGCACGCCCTGCAACGTGAAGCTCGCGAAATAGCCGCGCCGGCCGAACGGCGAGTGTTCGAGAATCATCGAGCTTGCGCCGGAAATCTCGCCCGCCACCGCGAAGCCCTGCACCAGACGCAGGATCACGAGCAGCGCGGGCGCGAGCATGCCGACACTGTGATACGTCGGCAGCAGGCCGACGGCCATCGTCGAGAAGCCCATCATGAACATGCACAGCACGAGTACGGTCTTGCGGCCGTGGGTATCGCCGAAATGGCCGAGCACGAAGGCGCCGATGGGCCGCGCGACATAGCCGACGCCATAAGTGGCCAGCGACGCGACGATTGCCACCTTCGGATTGCCGGACGGAAAGAACAGTTGCGGGAAGATCAGCGCCGCAGCCTGCGCATAGATGAAGAAGTCGTAGTATTCGAGCGCCGAGCCGATCCAGCCGCTCGCCGTGGCCTTCCTGGTCTGCTTGCGGTGTTCGGCGTGCGACCCGTCCGGTGTGCCGGATGAGAGTGAATTCGTGTCCATGACGTCTCCTTGTTATCGATCGCCTGACGGCTCTCAGGCCTTCTTCACGACGCTGTCTTCACATCGATATCACAATGCGCGCGGTGCCACCGGCCGGCACGCCGCGGACCGTCATCCATGATCGTCCGTGAACCGAAAGCTTTCGATGAGGCAAAACCCGCGTCGCGCGGCTTTTGCAGCGCGCGGTCGTCAAACGATCATGCGGAACGGGCACAATGCGGCAGCGACGCCCGGGTGGCCGACGTCGCTCAAGATTTCTGCAGGCACTGCCGTAAATATGCGCACCGGCGTTACTCTCACCGCCGGTGCTGTTTCTTCCTCTTCCCGGCGCGCCGGTCCTTTGTATGCAACGTACCCCGTCCCTGATCGATTCGATTCTCGCCACCCCGGCGACAGAGGACGGCACGATCACGCCCGCCATGCGCGCGGCACTGCTGTCGACGCTCGTCGTCGATGTCCGTCCGCTGCTGCTGTCCGGGCTGTCGAGCGCGTTCGTCGCGGTCATCGCCTGCGTGCGGCTCCATGCGCCCTGGACCGTCGTCTGGCTGGTGACCGATGTCCTGCTGCTCGCCGTTCGCCTGGGAATCGTGTGCCGCTATCGCGCCTTGCGCGCCGCCGCGCTGGCGCAGCCCGGACCGTGGGCCCGGCGCTATGCGCCGTTCGCGCTCGCGGCGTGCCTCGCGCCCGGCCTCGGCACGATGGCGTGCGTCGCGTCCGGCGACGCCGTCTTGACCGCCCTCGCGATCATGGTGACCGCCGGTTCGCTCGGCGGCATCGGCTCCCGTAATGCGGGCACGCCGCACCTGGCGCTCGCGCAGGTCAGCCTGGGCGCCGCGCCGATCGGCATCGGCGCGCTGCTGGCGCCGGCCGGCTACGGCATCCTGGTGCCACCGCTCTTTCTCTATCTGGCCGCGATGTCCGCGGTCGTGCGACGCCACTATCGCGGTCTCGTCGCGATGATGACCGCCGAGCATCGCCACGCGGAGATCGCCGCGCGCTTCGACGCCGCGCTTGCCCACATGCCACACGGCCTGTGCACGGTGGATCAGGCGGGCAAGGTGATCATCGCGAATCGCCGGGCGGCCGACCTGTTCGGCGTGAGCGACGACACGCTGCGCCTGAACGTGTCGTTGGCGGATTTCATCGGCCATGTGGGCATCGCGAGATTCGGCGAGACCTTGCGCCGCGAGTTCGCCACGCGTTCTGCGCAATGGCTCAAGGACGGCCACGCGCCCCTCGACTTGCCGCTCAGCGACGGACGCCAGCTCCAGCTGATCCGCAATCCGGTGCCGGACGGCAGCACGGTGATCATCATCGAGGACGTGACGGAGCGCCGCCGGACCGAGGCGAAGATCCTGCATTGGGCGCATCACGATTCGCTGACGGGCCTGCCGAACCGCCGCTACCTGTCCGATCACGCCGAACGCCTGATGGCGGGCGGCGCCGGACGCGAGAAAGTCTTCGTCATGTACGTGGATCTGGACGGCTTCAAGCGCATCAACGATGCCTACGGCCACAACGCCGGCGACGAACTGCTGCGCCAGGTCGCCGACCGTCTGCGCAACGCAATGCGGCGCGGCGAGCTGGCCGCGCGGCTGGGCGGCGACGAGTTCGCGATCGTCGCGACCTTTATCGCGAGCGGCTCCGGCGAAGCCTTCGTGCAGAAGATCCTGCGCGAACTCTCGGAGCCGTATGACCTGACGGACGGGATCACCGACCAAGTGAGCGTGAGCGCCGGCATGGCGCTCGCCGGACCGGGCGAGCTGTTCGAAAGCGCCTTGAAGCGCGCCGACGCCGCGCTCTTCGAAGCGAAGACGTGTGCGCGAGGCACGTACCGGATCGCATCGCCGGACCGCGTGCAGCAGGCCGTTACGGGGCTCGAGGAACGCGACCGCTCGCTGTGACGCGCCGCTTATAGACGTTGCGCACGCTTCACGCCAAGCGCTTCGGCCTTCAACACGAGATCGGCGAGCGAGCGTGCCGCCATTTTCTTCATCGCCTGGCCGCGATGGATCTTCACGGTGATCTCGCTCAGGTTCATTTCCGCCGCGATCTGCTTGTTCATCAGCCCCGACACGACGAACGCCAGCACCTCGCGCTCGCGCGGCGTGAGCAGTTCATAGGCACGCCGCAGATCGGCCACTGAACGGTTCGCGGTTCTCCGCGCCGCATCGCTTTCGAGCGCCTGGGCCACGGCGTCCAGCATGTCCTGATCGCGGAACGGTTTCGCCAGAAAATCCCTGGCGCCGGCCTTCATCGCCTTCACGGTCATCGCGATGTCGCCATGCGCCGTCATGAAGACGATCGGCAGGCCGAGCTGGCTCGCCGCCATCTGTTCCTGCACCGCGAGGCCGCTCTGTCCTTTCAGGCGCACGTCGAGAATCAGGCAGCTCGGCACGTCGGGCATGTCGTACGCGAGAAACTCGTGCGCCGACGCAAAGCTCGTCACGTTCAGATCGACCGAGCGCAGCAGCGTGCCGAGCGCGTCGCGCATCGACTCGTCGTCGTCGACCACATAGACCATTGCGCCGTCCGCGTTGCCGTTAGTGCTCATCGTCGTCTCCTTCGTGTCCGGGCAGCTCGAAGCGCAGACGCGCACCGCCTTCCTCGGGCGCTTCCGCCCAGATCCTGCCGCCGTGTGCCTCGATGATCGATCGGCAGATGGACAGCCCCATGCCCATGCCTTCCGCCTTCGTCGTGAAGAAGGCGTCGAACAGCCGCCGCGCGCTCTCCTCGCTGATTCCCGTGCCCGTGTCCTGCACCGTGACCAATACGTGACCCGGCGCGTCCAGGCCGGCGCTCGTCGCGATGCGCAGGATCCGCGGACCGTCCACGCCCGACATGGCGTGCGCGGCGTTCATCAGCAGGTTGATGAGCACCTGCTGCAACTGCACGCGGTCGCAGCGCACCACGGGCGCGGGCATCGTGAATTCAGTGCGCACTTCCACGCGAAGGCGCGCCAGTTCGCGCTGCACGAGTTCGAGGGTCTCGCCGGCAATCTCGTTGATGTCGAGCGTCGCGGGCTGGCTGTCGCGCTTGCGGGCCATCGCGCGAATCCGGGCGATGACTTCGCTCGCGCGCCGGGCGTCGCGGATCATCTGCGTGATCGCCTGCCGCGCTTCGCCGATGTCCGGCGTCGCGCGCCCGAGCCAGCGCAAACCCGCGTCGCCGCTCGTGACGATCGCCGCCATCGGCTGCGTCACTTCATGCGCGATGGACGCCGCCAGTTCGCCCAGCATCGTCACGCGCGTGACGTGCGCGAGTTCCGCCGTCGAGCGCGCGAGTGCTTCCTGCGCGCGCTTGGTTTCCGTGACGTCCATCAAGGCGCCGACAGTCTCGTCGCCTTCGCCTTCGCCGTCCGCCGCCGCGCGATGCGCGACGAAATGCACATGCTTGACCGTCCCGTCCGGCAGCAGCAGACGGTGCTCGACATCGATCTCGCGCGCACCGTCCAACGCGGCCTCGTGCGCGCCGCGCACGGTGGCGACGTCGTCGGGATGTGCACGCGCCACGATCGCGTCGATGGACGGCGTGACCTCGCGCGGATAGTCGAAGATGCGATACGCCTCGTCGGACCACCACATGGTGCCGGCGGGCAGGCTCGTCGCAATGCTGCCGGTGCGCGAGAGCCGCTGCGCATCCAGCAGGAACGCTTCGCTGCGGCGCAGTGCGTGCTCGGCCTGCTTGCGCGCCTCGATGTCCGTGTTGACGCCGTACCAGCGCCGGATCGCGCCCGACGCGTCGCGCAACGGCTCCGCGCCGATATGCATCCACCGGTACACGCCGTCGCCGCCGCGCATCCGCGAAACGTTCTCGAACGGCGCGCCCGTCGCGATGGCGGCTTGCCAGTCGCGCTGCATCGACGCGATGTCGGCGGGATGCACGATGGTGCGCCAGATGTCGCCGTTGCCTTGGGGACCGGAATCGCCGAGCGACACGCCGAGATCGTTCCAGCGCCGGTTGACGAAGATCAGCCGTCCCTCCGGCGATGCACTCCACACCATGCCGGGAATGGCATCGATGGTATTGCGCAGTTCTTCGCGCTGACGCTCCAGTTCGGCTTCCATGCGCTGGCGCTGGGTGATCGCGGTCTGGTTGCGCAAGGCGAGCACGGCGGTCGTGGAAATCGCGAGCAGGCTCACGACGCAACGCGCGAGCGCGCTGCCGGAAACCGTCTGATCGTGCGAGAGCATGAAGCCGATGAGCGTCAGCAGCACGCAGCCCCATGCGGTGCCGATGGTCGCCCGGCGCTTGCCCGTCGAGCTGACGAGCAGCACCACGACCACATACAGCACCGCGATGGCGATATCGAGCGGCGTAAGCGCGTCGATCAGGAAGACGGCGAGCGCGATGGCCGCTGCGAGCATCGACACGATGCGGCTGTCGTGACGCACCGTGGGCGGCGCGGCCTGAAGTGCCTCCATCACGGCTGGAGGAACGACAGCGGGGACAAGCGAACGGCGAACGGAGCGACTGGCATGGTCATGGGCGTTCGGGGAAACGTTCGTTGAGGGAGATCCGGGCGAGCCGCGGCCGGATCGTCGGCCGATTCTAACCCTTCAAAAAGCTTGCTTGATGCGATCGAGACACTCGGCGACGGTGGTTCCGTCGACAGGCTTGCTGAGGAAGCAGACCGCGCCGCCGTCGAGCGCCTGGCGGCGCGCGGCGTCGGAGGCGAATGCGGTGATGAACATCACCGGCACGCCGGGCGCGAGCGCATGCAGGCGTTGCTGCAACTGCAGGCCGGACATGCCGGGCATGTTGAGATCGGTGATGACGCAGGCGAGGCCGTCGAGCGGATCGGTGTCGATGAACGCTTCCGCCGACGCATACAGACTCACCTCCCACCCGAGCGACCGCAGCAGACTGGAGGAAGCGACGCGAACGGATTCGTCGTCGTCGATCACGGAGACTCTGGAAGGGAATGACAAGGGCGTGGTCCTGAACCGTGCGAATGAGAGCGGCGGGCACGGGACCGGCCGCCGCCTCGATGAAATCCATCTTACGCAGCGGCCGGACGCCGGCAAATCATATGTGTGTATAGGATGCCGGTACGTAAGTTCAGGTCGCGTCGGGACCGGCGAGGCGCGCCTCCAGGAAACGCACGAGCGCCCGGACCTTGCTCGACTGCCGCCGGTTCGGCAGATACGCCGCATGGATCACGACGCCCTTCTCGTGCGGACTCGCTTCATGGCCATCGAACAGCCGCACGAGCCGTCCGGCGCGCACATCGGCATCCGCGAGCCAGGCGGGCAGCAGCGCGATGCCGCGTCCGGCGAGGGCGGCCTGCAGCAGCATGTCCAGATTGTTCGACAACAGATGTCCGTGAATTTCCACGCGCGTCTCGGCGCCTTTCACACGGAAGGTCCATTCCTGCCGCGTGCGATGGCCGCCGCCATACGCGAAACGAAGGCACTCGTGCGCGGCGAGATCCCCGGGTGAAGCGGGCGTGCCGCGCTGCCGGAGATAGTCACCGCTCGCGACGACGACGCGCGGATTGTCCGCGAGCTTGCGCACGATCAGCGTGCCGTCGCGGTCCGGCACGCCGATGCGCACCGCGACGTCGATACGCTCGGTCACGAGATCGGCGTAATGGTCCGCGACGACGAGATCGAGGACTACGCGCGGATGCTCCGCCATGAATGCCGCCAGATGCGCGGCCAGCCGCAGCCGCCCGAAGGTGGACGGCACCGCGACGCGCAACACGCCGACTGGCGCAGCGCCGCTGTCGAAGACGCTTTCGTCGGCTTCGGCGAGATCGTCGAGCAGACGGCCGACCTGCTCCACATAAGCGACGCCGGCGTCGGTCAGGCTCACCTTGCGCGGGGTGCGCGTGAGCAAGGCCGCGCCGAGGGATGCTTCGAGCGCGTCCATCAGCCGCGTCACCGATGACGTGGCGACACCCAGACGCCGCGCGGCCTTCGCAAAGCCGCCCGATTGCGCCACTTCAAGAAGCGTATTGAGTGCCTGGAGCTTGTCCATTCCGCGCCTTTTTCTCGTTGCACAGCACGCAACGCAAGCTTGCATTCTAGAGGGATTCCATCGTCCGGACGCAACGACTACGCTTCACCTCAAGCATGGGCGCCACAAGCAGGTTGCGCCGCAACACCGTATAGTCCGTTTCTGCCATTCAAGGAATTCTCATGTCGACACCCACATCGACCACGCTCGACGGCACCAAGCACATCGAACTCACGCGCGGCCTGATCGCGCTGTTCGCGTTCTGCTGCGGCGCCATCGTCGCGAATCTGTATTACGCGCAGCCCATCACCGAACTCATCGCGCCCGAACTGCACATGGCGGGCGGCACGGCGAGCCTGATCGTCTCGCTCACGCAGATCGGCTATGCGCTCGGCCTCTTCTTCATCGTGCCGCTCGGCGATCTGCTCGAAAACCGCAAGCTGATGATCGCGACCGCGCTCGTCTCCATCGCGAGCCTGACGGCCGCCGCGTTCACCCACACGCCCGGCTGGTTCCTCGTGATTTCGCTGCTGATCGGCTTTTCGTCGGTCGCGGTGCAGATCCTGATTCCGCTCGCGGCACACCTCGCGCCGGACGAATCGCGCGGCAAGGTGGTCGGCACCATCATGAGCGGATTGCTGCTCGGCATCCTGCTGTCGCGGCCGGTGTCGAGCATCGTCGCGGGTCACTTCGGCTGGCGCGCGATGTTCGCCGCAGCCGCCGTGCTGATGGTCGTCATCACGACCGTCCTCGCGCTCACGATCCCGCGCCGTCAGCCGAATCATCAGGCAACCTACTTCCAGTTGATCGGCTCACTCGGCCATCTCGTCCGCACGATGCCGGTGCTGCGTCATCGCTCGCTGTATCAGGCGCTGATGTTCGCCTCGTTCAGCCTGTTCTGGACCGCGATTCCCATCGAACTCACGCGGCATTACGGGCTTTCGCAGACGGCCATCGGCATCTTCGCGCTGATCGGCGCGATGGGCGCGACCTCGGCGCCCATCGCCGGACGTCTCGCCGATGCCGGCCATACCGTGCGCGCCACCTTCACCGCGTTGATCCTCGCAGCGCTCGCGTACCTGCCGGTGCTGATTCACCCTGCGTGGGGCGTGGGCGCGCTGGTCGTGACGGGCGTCCTGCTCGACTTCGCGGTGCAGATGAACATGGTGCTCGGCCAGCGCGAGATCTATGCGCTGCATGCCACGAGCCGCAACCGGCTGAACGCGGTCTACATGACGAGCATCTTCGTGGGCGGGGCATGCGGCTCGGCGTTCGCCAGCCAGATCTACGAGCATGGCGGCTGGCCGCTCGTCGCGGTCTGCGCAACGGTGTTTCCGCTGCTGGCGCTCGTGCATTTCCTGCTGGTCGGGCGGCATCACGTGTCGCACCACTGACGCCGCCCGTCGGGCGCTTACGGCTTGGGGATGCGGATGCGGCTGATCATCAGCGAGCCGGAGATCGCGTAGACCAGCACGAGCGGATGCAGCACGAACCCGCCGATGCGCGCCGAGCCGAACCACATGTTCTCGCCGATCGCGCCCAGCGCCGCGCCGACCGTCAGCAGCAGCACGATCAGGAAGGACGTGGGAATGGGCGTGCCTTCGAAGTGGGTGACCTTGCCGGCGGCGCCCGACATCTCTTCCGTGGTCACGTTGTAGCGCGCGAGACGTGACACGCCGCACGCCACGAAATACGCCAGGATCACACGGTCATACAGGCCGCGCATGCCGAAGCCATACGCGATGATCGCCGGCGCGACGCCGAACGAGATCACGTCCGCGAGCGAATCCAGTTCCTTGCCGAGCAGCGACGCTTTCTGACGCCACCGCGCGATGCGTCCGTCGAGCACGTCGAAGACGAGCGCCGCGAACACCAGTGCGCAGGCAAGATAGATGTGCAGGACATCGGAATCGTCGAGGTAGGACATCGCCGAGAACAGCGCACCCGTGCCGCATACCGCGTTCCCCAGCGTGAACCAGTCTGCCAGGTGGAAATCGCGGATCATCGAGAATCGTTTCATTCGTGTCGTTTGTTCGTGGCGTTCGTGACGTGCGGGCAGCGTCCGATGCGGGCGCCGCATGGCCCGGTGAAAGGCCGTTGGAGTCTATCACTGCGTTCCGGTTCAACGCGCAGCCTAGAGCGGTGTTCAGGGCGAGCATGCCTCATGCCCGGCAAACCTGCACGTGAACGTACAGGTTTGCGTTATACTGCCAGGCATCGCTTTCTGCCACTCGTCATGTCCACGCCCTCCGCGCTCCTCACCATCCGCGACGCCGCCGAACGCCTGCAAGTCACCCCGCGCACGCTCAAGTACTACGAGGAACGCGGGCTCGTCACGCCGAGCCGCAGCGAAGGCCGTTACCGGCTCTACAGCGAACAGGATCTGGAACGCTTCGCGCGCATCCTGCGGTTGCGGTCGCTGGGCTTCTCGTTGCAGGGCATCGTAGAGATGCTCAAGCGGCCGATGGAAACGCTCGGCGAAGGCCGCACAGGTTATTCGAGCACGTCGCTGCGCGAGATCGAGCAAGCGCTGTCGCAGCAGATCGAAGCGGTGGACGCGCGCATCGCGGGCGTGCGGCGCGAGCTGAAGGAAGCGCAGGCGGTGCGCAAGGATCTCGCCGACGACCTCGACTACCTGCGGCGGCGCATCGCGGGCGAAAGCAAGGAAGCGCTGTTGCAGGAGCGGCTGGCCGCGCGCAAGCCGCGCAAACCCGCGAGCGCGGGAGACGATGACGCATGAGTGCGGCATCGTTCGGCTTGCCGGGAAGGATTGCGGAGCGCCTGCGCGCGGATTCCTTCGCGTGGGCCATTGCGCTGGCAACCGGGCTCGATTACTTCGACAACGCCGTCTTCTCGTTCTTCACGAGCACCATCGCGGGCGGCATCAACGCATCGTCCGATGAACTCGTCTGGGCCTCCAGCGCGTATGCGGTCGCGTCGGTGCTCGGCATCCTGCAGCAGCAATGGTGGATCGAACGGATCGGCAACCGTCGATACATCGCGGGCTGTCTGCTGCTGTTCGCGGCGGGCGCGGTCGCGGCCACGTTCGCCGAGTCCGCGCTCGAACTGGCGCTCGTGCGCGGCTTCCAGGGCTATTTCATCGGGCCAATGATGAGCGCGGCGCGCATCCTGATTCAGACGCGCTTCACACCGCAGCTGCGCCCACCCGCGACGCGCCGCTTCCTCAACATGATCCTGCTCGGCACCGCGCTCGCGCCATTGTGCGGCGGCTATCTCGTCGCGTGGCTCGGCTGGCGCGCGCTGTTCACCTGCACGGCAATCGGCGGCGCCGCGCTCGCGCTGCTCGCCTTCCTCGCCGTGCCCTCGACCGGACGCGTACAGCCCGAAGAACGCGGTGACACCCATTTCTGGCCTTACATCATCTTCGCGTTCGCGCAGGGCGCGTTGCAGATCGTCATGCAGCAAGTGCGCTTCGAGTTGTTCAGCGGTTCGCCCGAACTCATCGTGCTGACGGCTTCCGGCGTGCTCGCGCTCGGCTGGTTCGTCTGGCATCAATGGCATCATCCTCGTCCGCTGCTGCGCCTTCAGGCCTTGCGCGAGAAGACGTTTCAAGTCGGCATCGTGCTATACATCGGGTTCTACTACATCAACAACGCGATGAGCTTCCTCGTCTCGCGTCTGCTGGAAGGCGGCTTGCGTTATCCGGTGGAGAACGCGGGGCGGCTGGTCGGACTGACCTCGATGGTGTCGCTCGGGATGGCCGTGATCTACTTTCGCTATTCCGCGCGCATCAAGCACAAGAAGTGGCTCATCATGACCGGCTTCCTGATGGCCGCGTTCATCGGCGAATGGATGGTCAACCTGCCGCCCGACGTCAGCATGGGCTGGCTCATTGCCCCGATGATCCTGCGCGGCATGCTGCTGCTCTTCATCGCGCTGCCGGTCGCGAACCTCACCTTCCGCGTCTTCGCGATCGAGGAATACAGCCACAGCTATCGCTTCAAGAACATCGTCAAGCAGCTGACCTACTCGTTCTCCACGGCGACCATCATCATTCTCGAACAGCATCGCGTCGCGCTGCATCAGACGCGGCTTGTCGAAACCATCAATCCGTACAACCCGGTCTTCGAGAATGCCTATCGAAGCCTGCTCGGCGGCTTCCTGAACAGCGGGCACAGTGCGTCCGAGGCCAGCAGTCTCGCGCTGGGCGAGATCAGCCGCCTCGTGGCGCAGCAAGCCAACTTCCTGAGTTCGCTGGATGGCTTCTATTATCTGATCGGTGTCGCGCTCGTCGCCGGGGCGGTGGCGGCCCGGCAGAAACGGATCGACTGAACCGGTTGCCGCGCAGGGGGCCGAAGTATGATGTCCGCACGATCAACCTTCCCGCCCTCGCCCCATGCTCCCGTCTGGTGACTCGTACGAAGCCGTCGCAGCGCAGTTCGAATGGCGCATTCCCGCGCGCTACAACATCGCGCAGGATGTCTGCGACAAATGGGCGGACGGCTCCGGCCGCCTGGCGCTGATCGTCGAAGCCGCGGATCACTCGCAGCAGCGCTATAGCTTCGATGACCTCAAGCGTCTCTCCAACCGCTTCGCCAATGCGATGAAGGCGCGAGGCGTCGAACGCGGCGACCGCCTCGCCATCTTCGTGCGGCAGTCGGTGGAAGCTGCCATTGCGCATCTCGCGGCGTACCGGATGGGCTGCATCGCGGTGCCGCTGTTCGCGCTGTTCGGCATGGACGCCATTGAATTCCGCCTCGGGCATTCGGGCGCGAAGGCCGTCATCACCGATGCCGAAGGCGCCGCGAAGATCGCGCAGATCCGCGCCGCGTTGCCCGATCTGCATCATGTGTTCTGTGCCGAGTCGGACTTCTGGCCCGCGATCGAAGCCGCATCCGATGAACCCGCTTTAGTCGATACCGCCGCCGACGATCCCGCCGTCATCATCTATACCTCCGGCACGACCGGCAAGCCGAAGGGCGCGCTGCACGGGCATCGCATCTTGTTGGGTCATCTGCCGGGCGTGGAGATGTCGCAGCAATGCTTTCCACGCGACGCCACGTTGTTCTGGACGCCCGCCGACTGGGCGTGGATCGGCGGTCTGTTCGACGTGCTGATGCCTTCATGGCATCACGGCGTGCCGGTGCTGGCGCGCCGTTTCGACAAGTTCGACGGCGCCGCCGCGTATGACCTGCTCGCGCGCCATCAGGTGAGTCACACCTTCCTGCCGCCGACCGCGCTGAAGATGATGCGCGCGACGCCAGGCACGAAGCCCGGTGCGAAGCCTGACGGTCTGGCGCTGCGTTCGGTGGCGAGCGGCGGGGAATCGCTCGGCGAGGAACTGCTGTCGTGGGGACGCACGATGCTCGGCGTCACCATCAACGAGTTCTATGGACAGACCGAATGCAACATGGTGCTGTCATCGTGCGCGCGCTGGTTCGAACCGCGCAGCGGCGCGATTGGCCGGGCGGTGCCGGGGCATCGCGTGGCCGTGGTCGATGACCACGGCGTGCCGGTGCCCGACGGCACGCCGGGGCACATCGCCATTGAAAGGCCGGACCCGGTGATGTTCCTCGGCTACTGGCAGGACGAAGCCGCGACGGCGCAGAAGTTTCGCGGCGAGTTCCTGCTGACCGGCGATCTCGGCACGCTCGAAGACGGCTTCTTCCGCTTCCTCGGCCGCGACGACGATGTCATCACGAGCGCGGGTTACCGCATCGGGCCGGGGCCGATCGAGGATTGTCTGATCCGGCATCCGGCGGTGCGCTTTGCGGCGGTCATCGGCGTGCCGGATGCGCGGCGCACGGAGATCGTGTGCGCGGTGGTCGTGCTCAACGAGGGTTTCGAACCTGGCGAAGCGCTCGTGCGCGAATTGCAGGACCACGTGCGCACGCGGCTCGCCGCACATGAATATCCGCGTGAAGTACGCTTCGCCGCCGAGCTGCCGATGACCGCGACGGGGAAGATCATCCGCAAGTCGTTGCGGGCGCAGTTCACGGCGGGCGAAAGCTAAGCCGCTTCCCGCAACATCTCCGCCACCGCCCTTAACGCAAGCAAATACCCCTGCGGCCCCAACCCGCAGATCACGCCGCGCGCCGCCAGCGAAACAAGCGAATGCCGATACTGCTCGTCGCGCTGATGGATATTCGTGATGTGCACTTCGATCACCGGCTTGCGGATCAGCTTGATGGCATCGAGCACGGGAATCGACGAGAAGGAGAAGCCGGCCGGATTGATGATCACGGCAGCGTCCTTCTCGAAGGCTTCCTGCAGCCAGTCCACCATGACGCCTTCGTGATTGGTCTGGCGAAACTCGCAGGCCAGACCGAGTTCACCTGCAAGTGCTTCGGTGCGCGCCTGCACCTGCGCGAGCGTCGTGGTGCCGTAGAGATGCGGCTCGCGCTTGCCGAGCATGTTCAGGTTCGAGCCGTTCAGGACATAGACAGTGGGATTCATCAGCTTCGTCGGTTCAGTGTGATTGCAGGGAAGAAGGCGAGGACGCGCCCGCGACTTCCGCCGCGGAGTCGGTACGGTTCATGTCGATGCCCAGCGTTTCCGGCGCGGTCAGGATCATCGCGAGCGAAATCAGGTTGAACACGACGCACACCGCCACCACGCCCCAGGGCGAACCGTTGCAGACCGCGAAGAGCCACACCGCGAGCACGGGCATCGGACCGCCGGCCACGAGATTCGCGCCCGTATAGGCCAGCGCGGAGCCCGAATAACGCACGTTGGTCGGAAAGGCTTCGGCGAAAGCCACCGGCTGGATGCCGCTCTGGAACTGCGTGAAGCCGAGGAAGAAGCCCATGGCGAGCAGCATCGGCATGAAGCTCTTCGTGTCGAGGATCTGGAAGTACACGAACAGCATCAGCAGCGTGGCCGTCGAGCCGATGGCCAGCGCGCGCCGCCTGCCGATCCGGTCGCTCAGCATGCCGCCCGCCAGCGCACCGACGATCGCGCAGACATTCGCGCCCATCAGCAGCAGGAAGCCGGTCTGCTTCGGCACGCCGAGCGTCTTCGTCACATAGCTCAGCGAGAATACGACGATCAGATAGAAGATCGCCGCCGGTCCGCAGAAGAACAGCATCCAGCGCAACACGGTGCGCCAGTGCAGGCGCAGCGCATCGCGCAACGGGCTGCCGACATCCGCCACTTCGGTCTTCGAGAGCGCCACGAACGCAGGCGTTTCCGCCACGCGCAGCCGGATATACACGCCGACCACCACCAGCACGAAGCTCAGGATGAACGGAATGCGCCAGCCGTAGCTGTCGAAGGCCTCCGCCGACATCGTCGATGACAGGCCGAGCAGCACGCCGTTCGCCATGATCTGACTGAGCGGCGAGCACAGGCCGAGCAGGCCCGAGTACTTGCCGCGTGCATCCGGACTGGCGTGTTCGATCGCCATCAGTTGCGCGCCGGTCGATTCGCCGCCGAGCGCGAAGCCCTGCAAGATACGCAGGATCACCAGCAACAGCGGCGCCCATACGCCGATGCTCGCGTAGGTCGGCAGGAAGCCCATGAGCATCGACGCGAGGCCCATCACGGTGACGGTGCCGAGCATCAGATTGCGGCGGCCGAGCTTGTCGCCCAGGTGTCCGCAGATGATCGCGCCCAGCGGACGCGCCGCAAGCCCGACGCCGAACGTTGCGAGCGAGGCGAGCAACGCGGAGGTCGCGTCCATCGACGGAAAGAACAGCTTCGGCAAGACTGTCGCGGCCAGCGCGCCGTACAGTGTGAAGTCGAACCATTCGAGCGCCGTGCCGATGGCGGCGGCCGTGACGGCGCGTGTACGCATCGACTGATGCGCTTGTGTGGGTGCCTGCATTGTGTCTGTCTCCTCTCCATTTATCGCCGTTGGAACTGGCATGGCGCACAGATTATCAGCAGCGCTGGGACACCGTTCCAGGGTGGAATTTCATCCCGCCATATGCAATCATGCGGCTCGTCACCGCCCGATCCAGCAAGAGGAAGCAATGCCCGGCGTCACCGAAAGAACCATGGCGGTCCTCGAATTTCTCGCGACGCAAATGGAAGGCACGCCGCTCGCGATGATCTCCGACCAGCTCGAAATTCCGCGCAGCGCGTGTCATCGCCTCCTGGTGGATCTGAAGCAATGCGGCTATGTGCGCCAGCTGCGCGAGCACGGGGACTACGTGCTCACCACCCGGCTCGTCGGTCTCGGGTTGAGCTATCTGGCCACGTCGGGCATCGTCGATATCGCGCAGAGCATGCTCGATCGCCTCGCCGAACAATCGGGCGAACTCGTGCGGCTGGCGATCGTGGACGGCGACCGCCTCACGTGGGTCGCGAAGGCGCAAGGCGCGCTCAAGGGCCTGCGCTACGACCCGGACATGGGCATGGACACCATCCTCTCGTGCAGCGCGACCGGCCACGCCTGGATGATGACGATGAGCGACGAACGCGCGCTCGAACTCGTGTCGCGCCAGGGCTTCGGCACGCCGAAGCAGTACGGCCCGCGCGCCCCGACCACCGTGACCGGCCTGCTCGAATTCGTGCATGCGGCCCGCACGCGCGGCTACGCGACCATCAACGAGGTCTTCGCGCCGGGCATGACGGCGATGGCCGCGCCGGTTCAGCGACGCGGCCATCGGGCGATCGGCGTGATCAGCATCGCGGGGCCGCTGTTCCGGCTCACCGAGAAACGCATGGCCACGCTCGGCCCCACCTTGCTCGCCGCAGCGAACGAACTGGCAGCGGCCAGTCTCGCCTCGCCGCTGTTCAGCAACACGCGCTGAGGGACATGCGATGAACCTGCACCGTGTCCTCGTTCTTGCGAGCCTGATGAGCTTCAGCGCCGCATCGTGGGCGGCGAGCCTGGCGATCAACGTCGGCGGCGAGCGCTCGCTCACGACCGAGCAGTTGCTCGCGCGCCCCGACGTCGCCACCATCCACGTTCCGAACGACGTCGTCTTTCATCGCACGATGACCTATCGCGCCGTGCCGTTGCGCGCGCTGCTCGGCATCAACGCGCTGCCCGCGGAACAGGAACTCCAGATCACTGCCAGCGACGGCTTCGTCACGCATCTTTCTCCGCAACTGCTGTTTGGCAAGGCCGGCAAGCGCGCTGAACCGTGGCTTGCCATCGAGACGCCGGACGCGCCCTGGCCGCGCCTGGCCGAAGGCGGCGACATCGGTCCTTTCTATGTCGTGTGGCTGGATCCGGCGTTGTCGGGCGTGTCGAGCGAGCAATGGCCCTACAAGGTCGACTCGATCCGCGTCGCGCCGACGCTCGCCGCGCGCTGGCCGCAGCTCGCGGTCGATCGGAACGTGCCGGCAAATTCGCCCATCCGGCGCGGGCAGGCCGTGTTCGCGACGCAATGCATCGTGTGCCACAAGATGAACGGCGCCGGCGATGCCTCGATGGGCCCCGATCTCAATCTGCCGCACAACCCAACCGAGTATTTCCAGCCGTGGGTGTTGAAGTCGTTCGTCCGCAATCCGAAGTCGATCCGCGCGTGGCAGGACATGAAAATGCCCGCCTTCGACCAGAACGCGATCAGCGACAGCGATCTTGACGCCCTTATCGCGTATCTCGGCTACATGGCGAAACACCGGAAGTAAGCAGGCACTGCGGGAAATCCCCCACGGTTCAACGGGCTCACTTTGCATACAATGATCCCGTCGAACACGTGAAAAGGCTGTTTCGTGGCCGAAACTCAGCAGGTTTTGCATACAACTTCGCCGGAACCCGCGCGCTCGGCCGACGACGTCTATCTCGCGATCAAGGAGGCGCTCGCCGGCGGCCAGTACGGCGCGGGCCAGTATCTGCGCGAGGAGCAACTTGCCCGCAGCCTTGGCGTGAGCCGCACGCCGGTGCGCGAGGCGCTGCGCCGTCTCGACGCCGAAGGCTGGGTCGAAACCCGCCCGAACTACGGCGTGCGGGTCAAGGCATGGACGCTGCAGGACGCGCGCGAAATCTTCGAAGCGCGCCTGCTGGTGGAGCCGTATCTGACGGGCCGCGCGGCGCTTGGGATCGGCGCGCCGGACATCGCGCATCTGAAAACGCTGGCCGATGCGATGTTCGCCATCACGCAGCATCCATCCACGCCCGAATCCTGCGAGGCCTGGTTCGCCGCCAACGGCGAGTTCCACGCCATCATCACGGCCGCCGCCAACAATGCGCGGCTCGACCGCTCGCTCAAGTCGATGAAAGAAACGCCGCTCATCAAGTGGACCTTCGACACCTATAGCGACGCGGACCGCGAACGCAGCGCGCGCCAGCATTTCGAAATTGTCATGGCACTCGAACAGCGCAACGTCGCGTGGGCGGAAGCCATCACGCGCTGCCATATTTTTGCCGCCGAAAAGGCGGTGCTCGACCGTTACGACAGGGAGCATGCGGCATCCGCATGACGCGTCGCGCATGACCGTCGAGCAGCAACAGCATTGATGAACCGTCGTTGAAAAAGTCGCTTGGACGACAGAGGAGACACGACATGCTGGGCACCGAAGGCACCACCACCGCTGACACCACCGTCAGCACCGTCAACGCCGGTCCGCGTCTGGACCGGCTGCCGATTTCCGGCTTTCACAAGCGCGTGCTATGGCTGATCGGCGCGGGCATGTTTCTCGATTCGTTCGACGTCTATCTCGCAGGCGGCGTGCTCGGCGCGCTCACCAAGACGGGCTGGTCGAACCTGCAGCTGAACGCCGCGTTTCTCTCGTCGACCTTCATCGGCATGCTGCTCGGCGCCTTCGCGGCGGGCGTGCTCGGCGACGCGAAGGGCCGCAAGTTCACGTATCAGTTCAATCTCGCGGTCTTCGGGCTGGCCTCGATCGCGGGCGCCTTCGCGCCCAACATGACCTGGCTCATCGTGTGCCGCTTCTTCATGGGGCTCGGGCTGGGCGCGGAGATCGTGGTCGGCTACGGCTCGATCGGCGAATTCATGCCGCCCGCCGTGCGCGGCAAGTGGTCGGCGATGCTGTCGCTGATGACGAATTCCGCGCTGTTCTTCTCGACCTTCCTCGGCTACCTGATCATTCCGTCGATTGGCTGGCGCGCGATGTTCGCCATGGTCGGCATCGGAGCGATGATCGTGTGGGTGATCCGCAAGAAAATGCCGGAATCGCCGCGCTGGCTGGAATCGAAAGGCCGCTATGAGGAAGCCGAAGCGATCCTGCGCGCCGCCGAGGAAGAGTCGTCGCGCTCCGCGCCGCTGCCGCCCATCGCCGACGTGCCCCGCACCGTCACGCGCAAGACCACGCTGCTCGAACTCTTCGGGCCGGCGCAGATTCGCCGCACCTTCGTGTCCATCGTCGTGCAGGTGGCGGTCAACATGGTCATCTACGGCTTCATCGTCTGGGTGCCGACCTTCCTGATGAAACAGGGCATCGGCATGGCGTCGTCGCTGGGCTATTCGTCGCTGATGGCGCTCGGCGGACCGGCGGGCGCGCTGCTCGGCGTGTTCCTCGCCGACCGCATCGGCCGCAGGAACGGGCTCATCGTGGTCTCGGCGCTGGCGGCGGTGGTCGGCTGGCTGTACGGGCATTCAACCGGCGTCGAAATGGCCACGCTGCTCGGCTTCCTGCTGTTCACGCTCACCTATCTGCTCGTCGCGCTCGGCATCGCCACCTACATTCCCGAACTGTTCGCGACCGAGAACCGCATGCGCGCCAACGGCATCGCGGGCTGCGCCGGACGCATCACGGGCATCTTCGCGCCGCAGCTCGTCGTGGTGATGTACACGGCGGGCGGTGTCAAGGACGTGCTGTCGATGATCATCGGCACGCTGGTCGTGATGACCGTCGTGCTGGCGGTGTTCGGCATCGAGACGAACCGGCGCTCGCTGGAAGACATCGCGCCGTCGCTCGAACCCGGCGACCCGCTTGCCCGTTCGCCGCTCTCGCACGAATCGCAGCGCTGATCCTTACTTCACATCGTCACGAAAGGAAGACCTCATGAGCGTCACACACGAAAGCAAGCGCCAGGCGCTGAAAGCGCGTTTCGCGCGCAAGGACCTCGTCACCGCGCCGGGCATCTTCGACATGATCTCCGCGAAAATGGCCGACTCCATGGGCTTCGAATGCCTGTACATGACCGGCTTCGGCACGGTGGCGTCGTACCTCGGCCTGCCGGACGCGGGCCTCGCCACGTACACTGACATGGTCAACCGCGTCGCGGCGTTCTGCGGCGGCACGAATACGCCGATGATCTGCGACGGCGACACCGGCTACGGCGGCCTGCTCAACGTCGCGCATACGGTGCGCGGCTATGAACAGGCAGGCGCGGCGGGCATCCAGTTGGAAGACCAGGAGTTTCCGAAAAAGTGCGGCCACACGCCGGGCCGTCGAGTCATTCCGCTCGAGGACATGGTGCGCAAGATCAAGGTTGCCGCGGAAAGCCGCAGCGACAGCAACTTCCAGATCATCGCGCGCACCGATGCGCGCACCTCGCTCGGTCTCGATGAAGCGCTGCGCCGCGCCGAGGCGTTTGCGAAGGCGGGCGCGGACGTGCTGTTCATCGAATCGCCGGAGAGCGTCGAGGAACTGGAGAAGATTGGCCGCAGCTTCGACCAGCCGCTGCTGGTGAACGTGGTGGAAGGCGGACGCACGCCGCAGCTTGCGCCCGACGAGTTCCAGAAGCTCGGCTTCACACTGGCGATCTATCCGGCGACGGGCTTCCTGACCGCCGCGAAGGCGCTCAAGGACGCGTACGGCCAGATCCTCGCGCGCAAGAACACGGAGAGCGCGGCGGACGCGATGTATCCGTTCTCCGCGATGTGCGAGCTGATGGGCTTCCCGGACGTCTGGGCCTTCGACCGCGCACACGCGGATTGAGGTTCAGACGCGCCGCTTGAGATCGGCGAGCAGCGCGACCAGCTGGTCCGCGTGCTCGTCGGTCGTGCGCCACGACGACACGCTGATCCGGAACGCGGGCCGCCCCTGCCATACCGTGGCGCCGAACCAGGTATCGCCGGAGGCCTGCGCCGCCTGACGGATCGCGACGGTCTGCTCGTCGGTCGACGCGCGCGCCAGCACCTGATTGATCACCACACGATTGAGCACCTCGTAGCCCGCCTCGCGCAAGCCCTCGGCAATGCGTGAAGCCTGCGCGCAATGCCGCTCGATCATCGTCGCGACACCCGCGCGCCCGAGCGAGCGCAACGCCGCCCAGACCGGAATACCGCGCGGCCTGCGCGAGAACTCCAGCGTCAGGTTCTTCTGCGCGTCCGGCGCGCCGGTGAGGTAGACGGCATCGCTGTTCATCGCGGAAGCGAGCGCGGCGGCGTCGCGGCAGATCACCATCGCGCCGTCATAAGGCGTGTTCAGCCACTTGTGGCCGTCCGTGGTCCAGCTGTCCGCGCCGTCGATACCGTCCGTCAGAAACGCCTTCGACGACGCCCGCGCCCACAAGCCAAATGCGCCATCGACGTGGACCCACGCACCGGCCGCTTTGGCGTGCGGCAGGAGCGCGGCGAACGAATCGAACTCGCCGGTGTTCACTTCGCCGGCCTGCATGCAGAAGATGGTCATGTCGTCGAGCGGCGGCACGCGTTCCGGATCGATGCGCCCGTATTCGTCCGCCGGCGCGACGATCACGCGCTTCATGCCGAAGCCCAGGATGCGCAGCGCCTTCCTGACGGTGATGTGCGCCATTTCCGAGATCACCACTTTCACTTCGGGCGCGCCGATCAACCCGTCCGCGTCGAAGTCCCAGCCCCTGCGCGCCAGCAGCGCCCGGCGCGCCGCCGCGATGGCCGCCATCGTGCAGGCGGTCGCACTGGTGCCGAAGCCGACTGCGCTGCCCTGCGGTAGCCTGAGCACATCCACGACCCAGCGCGCGGCAATGCGTTCGATGGTCGCCGAGACCGGCGAGTTGTCGAACGACGACGCGCATTGGTCCCACGCCAGCATCAGCCGTTCGGCCGCCGCAGCGGCAGGCAGCGTCGCGCCGACGACAAAGCCGAAGTAACGCGGGCCGTTGGATACCGCCGTGGCGGGAGAGCCTTGTTCGTCCAGCAGCCGAAGGCCATCGGACGGCGGGTGGCCGTGATCGGGCAGGGGCTCGTCGAAGGCTTCGAGGCCGGCGAGTGCCGCGGCATCGGGAAATACGCGGCGCGTGGCGGCAGATTCGAGATAGCGGCGGGCGCGGTCGTTGGCGTCGGCAAGCAGCGTGAGTTCGTCCATGCGAATCCTGGCTATGTCGGGAAGAAGCTCATTGTCACCTGCGCGCGCCGATCGTGCGCGCATCGCCAGATTGCAGCCTGAAGTCAGCGAATAGTTGATGGTTGTCATTAAACAGATTACTTCGGGATTACTCTCAAAATAACTCCGGCCTATATTTTCAATTCATATTTACCCTTGAATCGATTCATTCCTTTTGATGCCAGTCATCCCATTGAATCTCCCGAAAAAGCACACTTCGAGGAGGAGCATGAGTTTCACTTTATATCCGTCGGTCGATATCGTTGCTTCGAATGCATTGACTTCCCGAACCGCGATTGCCGCTACGCTCGGTCACGACATGAAGGCGGAGCAGCTGGGCAGTCCCGTCGATCTGGCGCTCGCCTTTCAGGACGCGGGCGCGCGCTGGATTCACGTGGTCGATCTGGATGCCGCCGCGGGCAAGGGAAACAACCGGCATCTGATTATCGAACTATTGAAGCGGGTTAAAGCCAACGTGCAGGTCTGCGGCGGAATCAGGACTGAATCCGACGTTGCCCAATTAATCGACGCAGGATGCGCCCGGATCAATATCGGTACGGCGGCGCTCGATAATCCGCATTGGTGCGAAACTCTTTTCAGGCGATATGGCGAAAAGATTGCCATTGCATTGGACGTCCGCGAGTCGGATTCCGGATACACGCTGACCAGCCGTGGCTGGAATGACGAATCGGGAGACTTGTGGCCGAAACTGGCGACGCTGGATGAACTCGGATGCCCGCGCTATGTGGTGACCGACGTGAACCGGGGCGGAACCATGAATCACCCCAATCTTCGCCTGCTCGAAGCCATGAAGAAAAGAACCTGCAAGCCCATCGTTTCCGGCGGAGGCGTGTCGAGCATTGGGGATATCTTTGCTCTCGAGGCTATTGGCGTGGAAGGAACGGTGCTGGGGCAGGCGCTGCATTGCGGCAGTCTGTCGTACGGCGAGATCGAAGCACAGCTAGGGCAGATTGCGACCGTATGACCCATTCATGGCTGAGCCGTTTCCCGAGCCTCTCCACGTTCGGCCTCCTCGGTGACATGAGAGGAGGCTTGCACGAGCTCGATCTGATTCACCGCGATGTACGAGATTTTCCAGCGCTGATCGGCACGCATGAAAGCGGCATTGCATCGCGCTCGAAAAATTATTATCGAACGGCGAGCGGCCGCGACCTGCTCGAAGAAATCCTTGTTCTTTCCGCAATCAACGAGAACCTCGAATGCAATGGCAGCCTGTGCTCCCGGCCTGCCCGCTACATTCTCGCCGATCACCTTCTGAACAAGCTGTTGAGAATGCTCGACGCGTGTCTGGCAAAGCAGATCAGCAATGACGCGATCATTCCGCTCATCGATGCTGTCAGGGACCATGCCGAACAACTCGTGGCGCTGCTTCTCGGTTCGCGCCAGGTGCCGGCCGCCGCGCGCTTTTCCAGGGACGCCATGCCGCGTGAAGTACTGGATTCCGTGCCTCGTGTGTTTCTCGAAGGCGACAATCACGCGCTGTCGATTTCGGCCGGCATGTTTTCATTGGAAGCGGAATGGGATTGCTGCATCGGCATTCTGCTGGGCGGCGGTGCGCCGGCCGCGTTGCTTTCGGCCATTCACGACGCCCAACTGAATTTCCTGAAGCTATCCGCCTACGATGACGCCGCGAACAATTCGGACATGATCTGGGGAAGCAGTATTGCCGCTTGCAAAAGAATTCGTCTCATCGACGATAACTGCGGCACGGGCAATACCTTGAACCGGGCCGAACAGATCCTGAATGCGGCGCCTGACGCGATTGTCGGGCCCTGGGCTGCGGAACTGCACTGGGAAAAGATGCTTCGCGTCACGGGATATCAGCATGACGAAGCCATTTTCGATGCGCAGCGGCTCGATACGCTGTCTCCCTGGAGTTTCAGACATCACCGCTTGCTCAGGCAATTTCCTGTCGCTGAGGATTCGAATCTCTATCACACGACGCTCGACCAATGGGCCGACTTCTCGACATCGCTGTTGTCGCTCGTCGACGATATCGGTGCCATGCCGGTCTCCATTCAAAGGGCGAGACACGATATGGCGATACTGAAAAACCGCCCGCGGGCGCCGGCCGGACTCTTCGCGCTCGTCCAGTCGTGTTCCTGCGAACATGGCACGCTGCAATGAAACCGCAAGCACATATTGTCTGGGACTGGAACGGCACGTTATTGAACGACGTCAGCATTGCGCTGGAAGCGACCAATCGCGCGCTGCGGCACTTCAAGCTCGGCGAGTTATCGCTCGAAGACTATCGCGCGCTTTACTGCGTTCCGGTACACGACTTCTACAGCAGCATTCTCGGAAGAGAGATCCTGGACGCCGAACTCGATGCAATCGGCGTGATCTTCAACGACTACTATCGCGACGCGATTCATCTTGCACCGCTGGCTCACGATGCACGCGAGGTTATCGCGAGCCGGACGAGTCAATCCATCTGCTCGCTGTTGAAGCAGCCGATGCTCGGCGGCATGCTCCGCCGCTTCGAAATCGATGCGTACTTTTGCTGCGTTCACGGGCGCGATTTTCCGCTCACGCGCAATGGCAAGCTCGATCACCTGGTGAGGCATGTCGATCTGCTGAAACGAACCCATGTCGTCGAGGCGGGTTCGATTGTCGTCATCGGCGATTCAATCGATGACGCGCTGGCCGCACGCGCAGCCGGGGTTCACGCTGTTCTGTATTCATCGGGGACTCATAGCCATGAACGCCTGGCGCAAGTCGGCGTGCCTGTCGCTCATTCCCTGATGCAAGCCGCGACGTTCGCCGATGCGATCGCGCTGAATCAATCTCTTTAGGAAGTCATTCATGTTTCATGCTGTAATGGGCCTGCAATTCGGCGATGAAGGCAAGGGCAAGTTCGTCGATTATCTTTCGCGGCGCTACAAACATATCGCGCGTTTCAACGGCGGCGCGAATGCCGGACACACGGTGAACGTCGGTGAAACCAAGGCCGCGTTCTCGCAGATTCCCGCCACGCTCGAAGGCGCGAAGGAACTCTATGTATGCCAGGGTTCGCTGCTCAGTCTCGAAACACTGGAACGCGAAATCGCCTATATCCAGTCCGTCCACCCCGACAACAAGATTCATATCGACCCCCGCTGTCATATCGTGTTGCCGATTCACGCCCGGCTGAACCGGGCGTCTGAAAACTTCAAGGGCGAGAAGAAGATCGGTTCGGTTGGCGTCGGCGTGGGCGCGTGTTTCGAGGACAAATCGAACCGGCACGGCATCCGGCTGATCGACACGCAGCATCCCGACACGCTGCGGCAAAGACTGTCATTGCTGTGGGACATCCGGAAGAAACAGATCGAAAAAGTCTTCGAGGGCACACTGGACCTTGAATTCGATTGCGAATTCGAAAAACTTCTTGAACTGGGCAAGACCGTCAGACACTACGAGTGTTTCACCGACGAGAAAATCAGCGCGGCGCTTGCGGCGAACGAAGGCGTGTTGCTCGAAACATCGCAGGCGGCCTTTCTGGACTGCGCATTCGGCACATATCCCTATACGGTGGCCTATCAGACGTTGCCGCAGAACTGCTTCGGGATGATAGGCATACCTGCACACAAGATGCATGTGCTCGGCGTCATGAAGGCTTATATGATCCGGGTCGGCAACGGGCCGTTTCCCACCGAACTCGACGATGAGCGCGCCGAGTACATTCGCGAGCGAGGCCATGAATACGGCACGGTGTCGAAGCGGCCCAGACGATGCGGCTGGCTGGATCTGCCGCTGGTCGATCATGCGGTCAAGCTGGCCGGCGTGACGGAAATCGCCATCACCAATGTGGACGTGCTGGGCGGCATGCAGGAGATCACAGTCTGCACGGGCTATCGTCTGAATGGACGCGCGGTGTCGGCCAATGAGGCGCTGATGCAGTTCGCGGACGTCGAACCGGTCTATGAGCGCTTGCCCGGCTGGCCGCAATTGACCGGCCGATATGATTCCGTCGATGATTTTCCCGCCGAACTCAGGCACTACCTTGGTTTCATCCAGTCGCACCTGTCCGCGAAGATTCGCTTCATTTCCTACGGCCCTGACCGCAGCGAAACGATCAGGATCGGCAGCCATCATCCGGTTGCGATTGCCGAGCTGAGCGCATGATCGAGTACGTCACCGGATTCATGTTTTCCGAGTGCAAGCGGCATGTGGTGCTGGTGTCCAAGCTGAAGCCCGAATGGCAGCGCGGCAAGGTGAATGGCGTAGGCGGAAAGGTCGAGCCGGGCGAAACCGCCGCCGACGCCATGGCGCGCGAATTCATGGAAGAAGCGATGGTCGCCTCGACGCCTGACGAGTGGATCCACTACGTGCGCCTCGTCAGGCCCGGTTCTTACAAGATCGATTTCTTCTTCATGAGCAGCGCCGAGGCGTTTTCCGCACGGCGCGGCGACGCCGAGGAGATCGGCATCTTTCCGGTCGACGCGCTTCCGGACAACGTCATTCCCAACCTGCGCTGGCTGATCCCGCTCGCACTGGAACCCGGACTTCGCTTCGATGCGCCGCTCGACATCGTCGAAACGGCGCACCCTTTGCACGCGCACCGCGTCCCGCCGCCGCTCAGCGAAAGATGGCGTTGAGATCGTTGCCCGCCGCGGCGTCCTTGAATCCGTCGAAACGGCCGTCGACGAGACCTTGCGCCGCGCGCATGAAACCGCCCCACGCGGCGCGCGCCAGTCCGCCGCCCACACTGACGCGCCGCACGCCGAGCGCCGCGACCTGATCCAGCGTGAAGTCGGACACGCCGCCAATCAGCAGATTCACCGGCTTCGGCGCGACGGCCCGGACCACGGCCTCGATGTGCTCGCGCGTCTTGATACCGGGCGCGTAGAGACAGTCGGCGCCGGCTTCGGAATAGGCCTTGAGACGCGCGATGGCGTCGTCGATATCGGGCTTGCCGGCGAAGAAATTCTCCGCGCGCCCGACGAGCAACGTATCGCCGCCCGTTTCATCGATCGCGCGGCGCGCCGCCTGCATGCGTTCGACCGCAATTTCAATGGGAAACAGCGGCGCGGCTTCATCGCCGGTCGAATCTTCGATCGACAAGCCCGCGACGCCCGTCGCCACCGCCAGCCTGACGCTTTCCGCGACCTCGGCCGGCGTCGCGCCGAAACCGCTCTCGAAGTCGGCGTTCACGGGCAGGTCCGTCGCGGCGACGATCTCGCGCAGGTGAGCGAGCACGTCATCGCGCGAGACGTGATTGTCCGCGTACCCGCGCGACCAGGCGAAGCCGGAACTCGTCGTCGCGAGCGCCTTGAAGCCGAGCGTTTCGAGATAGCGCGCGGAACCCGTATCCCAGGGATTGGGCAGCATGAAGCAGCCCGATTCGTGCAGCGCGCGAAAGGCCGCGCGCTTCTCGGCGATGGTGCGGGTCATGGCGTGTCTCCTGTCGGTGATCGAGCGTGAGCGTAGACAATACGCTCTCCGGCATGAACGCGCCCGCCAGGAAAAACGGCGACCCGGGAAGGTCGCCGTTCGTCACGCCGGAGGCCGGCCTGCGCTTACTTCCTCAACTCTTCTTCAGCTCGTAGCGGTCGAGATCCATCACCTTGCTCCACGCGGCGACGAAGTCATTGACGAACTTCTGCTGGCCGTCCGCGCTGGCATACACCTCGGACAACGCCCGCAGCACCGAATGCGCGCCGAAAATCAGATCGACGCGGCTGCCGGTCCACTTGCGCTGCCCCGACTTGCGATCGCGGCCTTCGAACACATCGCGGCGGGACGACATCTGTTGCCACTCCGTGTTCATGTCGAGCAGGTTGACGAAGAAGTCGTTGGTCAGCGCTTCGGGCTTGTCGGTGAAGACGCCGTGCGCGCCGTTCCCCGACGACACCTTCAACGCCCGCAGTCCGCCGACGAGCGCCGTCATTTCCGGCGCGCTCAGCGTCAGCAGTTGCGCCTTGTCGATCAGCAGCGCCTCGACCGGCACGCGGATGCCGTCCTTGACGTAGTTGCGGAAGCCATCGGCGACCGGTTCCATCGCGGACATCGAGAGGACGTCGGTCTGCTCCTGCGACGCATCCATGCGGCCCGGCGTGAACGGCACGGTCACCTTGTGCCCCGCCTGCTCCGCCGCTTTCTCGATGGCCGCGCCGCCCGCCAGCACGATCAGGTCGGCCATCGAAATGCGCTTGCCATCGGATTGCGCGCCGTTGAATTCGCCCTGAATGCCTTCGAGCGACTTCAACACCTTCGCGAGCTGCTCGGGCTCGTTGACCTGCCAGTCCTTCTGCGGCGCGAGCCGGATGCGCGCGCCGTTCGCGCCGCCGCGCTTGTCCGAGCCCCGGAACGTGGACGCCGACGCCCATGCCGTCGACACCAGCTCCGCCACCGACAGCCCCGACGCCAGCACCTTCTGCTTGAGCGCCGCGACTTCCTGATCGGTCACGAGCGGATGATCGACGGCCGGAATCGGGTCTTGCCACAGCAGTTCTTCCTGCGGCACTTCCGGTCCGAGATAGCGCGCCTTCGGTCCCATGTCGCGATGGGTCAGCTTGAACCATGCGCGCGCGAAGGCATCGGCGAACTGGTCGGGGTTCTCCCAGAAACGCTTTGAAATCTTCGCGTATTCCGGATCGAAGCGCAGTGACAGGTCGGTGGTGAGCATCGTCGGCTTCAGCTTCTTCGACGCATCGTAGGCATGCGGAACGGTTTCGCCCGCGTCCTTCGCCACCCATTGATTCGCGCCCGCCGGGCTCTTGGTCAGCTCCCATTCGTAGCCGAACAGGTTTTCCCAGAAACCGCTGCCCCATTTCGTCGGGGTCGTGGTCCAGGTCACTTCGAGACCGCTCGTGATGGTGTCCGCGCCCTTGCCGCTGCCGAAGCTGTTCTTCCAGCCGAGACCCATGTTCTCGAGATCGGCGGACTCCGGCTCGGGACCGACGTTGTCGGCCGGACCTGCGCCGTGCGTCTTGCCGAAGGTATGTCCACCCGCAATCAGCGCGACGGTTTCCTCGTCGTTCATCGCCATGCGCGCGAAGGTCTCGCGGATGTCGTGCGCGGCGGCGAGCGGATCCGGATTGCCGTCAGGGCCTTCCGGGTTGACGTAGATCAGGCCCATCTGCACCGCGCCGAGCGGATTCTCGAGATTGCGGCCGCCGTCGGTCCGGCTCGCTTCCTCGCCGTGCTTCTCTACGTCGGCGGTGATGACGCCCTGGTCGTCGTCATTGCCGGCTGCGCCCTTGCCGTAGCGCACATCGCCGCCGAGCCAGGTCTTTTCGTTGCCCCAGTAGACGTCCTGATCCGGCTCCCAGGTATCCTCGCGCCCGCCGGCGAAGCCGAAGGTCTTGAAGCCCATGGTTTCCAGCGCGACATTGCCGGTCAGGATGATGAGGTCGGCCCAGGATAGCTTCTGTCCGTATTTCTGCTTGATCGGCCAGAGCAGGCGACGGGCCTTGTCGAGACTGACGTTGTCAGGCCAGCTGTTGAGCGGCGCGAAACGTTGCTGGCCGCGGCCACCGCCTCCCCGGCCATCGCCGATGCGGTAGGTACCCGCGCTATGCCACGCCATGCGAATGAAGAGCGGACCGTAATGGCCGAAGTCGGCGGGCCACCATTCCTGCGAGTCGGTCATCAATGCGGCAAGGTCTTTCTTGACCGCGGCGAGATCGAGACTCTTGAAGGCTTCGGCATAGTTGAAGCCGGTATCGAGTGGATTGGAATTGCCGGAGTGCTGATTCAACAGATCTACGCGTAGCTGCCTGGGCCACCAGTCACGGTTCGTCGTGCCGGTACCGGCGGCATGAGTAAACGGACACTTCGATTCGTTTGACATGCGCTATCTCCTTGCGAGGACGGTCCCACTAATTGTTCTGCTGTGCTCCTGCCTTGACGTCGGATCCGGTGAACCTGCCCCGAACCCGTGATTGAAGTCGCTGCGTGCGGCGACGCGAAAATCGCAGGCTTGCCAGCCCTGCCGTATTTCAGAAAATACGTGACAGCCACCATCAATAGAATGCGATTTTCGCAATGCGGCCGATAGGGGCCGGCTATAGGCTCGCCTGCCGCTCACGGCTTGCTGATGCTGCGCTGCGGGATGCATGAGCGCCTCCGCAACGAGCTTTTCAGTCTAGCAGCGTATGACGGCCCCGGCATGACGAACTGTGCGAGCCTCAATCCTCATGCTTCGTCAAGTCCGCCGTCCGGCAAATGGTGCGCAGCCGGCGAACGTTGGAAGATTTGACAACACAACAAGGTGTTGTCAAAATGTCCAACAGTAAAGGTAAAGCAATTCTGATTCTTGGCGAGCGCCATGAGCTCTCGCCAGACTCGCTCGTTGAAATGAAGATCTGGCAAGTCCCTGTGCCGGTTCCGGGATGCTCGCATTCGTGGAAGTACAGGCTTGCGTTCGTCGCGCGGAACGTATGCGTGCTGCGTTACGACAACGAGCGTCGCAAGGGTGACCATCGTCATTTCACGAACACCGAGTCACCTTATGAATTTTCCTCACTGAATCAGCTGCTGGCCGATTTCAGGATGGATATGGAAATCTTGCAGAGATGGAGGTCAAGACCATGAAGACCGTCACGATAAGCGTGTCGTCCCTCGACGACGTCATGAAACGCGCACAGGCCGCCGCCGCCGGCAAGGCTCAGGGCGCGCACTTCTCCTATGCCACCCCCGAACTGCTGTTCCGCACGTTCACCACGTCGCGCTGGCAGATCATCCGCGCCATGACCGGGGCCGGCGCCATGTCCATCCGCGAGCTGTCGCGGCGTATCGAACGCGACGTGAAAGGCGTTCACGGCGATGTCAAGGCGCTGCTCGAAACCGGCTTGCTGGAACATGACGAGAGCGGCGGCATCGTGTTTCCCTATGACACCGTGCACGTCAATTTCACCTTGAAAACAGCGGATCTCACGCAGCCCGCCGCTTCCGCGGCTCAGACGCTTGCTGCGGCGCTGCCGGCGGAGGCCGTGAAGACGGCGCCCGGTCCGCGCAAGGAAGCCGCTCCGCGCAAGAAGGAAGCACGCGCGGCGGGAAGCCGCTGAGCCGCTGCATGCCGAGCGCCGCGCGATGGCTTCGGACTAACTCCAGTCGTCCATGTCGTGCTTGATGCTGTGGCGGTGCGCAATGAGTTCGTCCACGCTCGGCTCGTTGTTCATCGCGCGCCGGATAGCCAGTTTGGTGGCTTCGTAGTTCGTACGGTACATGTCCTTCTTGTCGAGGTTCGCGTCGGTGGCGCAACGCGGGTCGATCCACACCAGGCTGATGATGCACAGGTCGTTGGCCTGGTCCCTGGGCAGGATGCCTTCGATCAGGCAATCGACCACGGCATCGGCCGTCGCGGACTGCACCACGCCGCCGAACAGGTCGATGTTCCCCATGTCCTTCAGCGTCACTTTCGGCACGATCATGGTCGCGGGTCGGACCATCTGATTGCATGCGCGAATGGCGAACATGGCCGTGTGTCCCTTCGACTGCGCCATCATGTTCGCGAAGGCGTGACCCACGGGGCCGTCTACCCGGCCAATCAGTATTTCCGGCATGGCATCGGTGGCTTGTCCGGGAGCGGCGAGCACGGTGGCCTCGCCGGCGCGGAAGGTCAGATCCGGATTCATGAAGACTTCTCCTTTCAGGACGAAACAAGGATTCGATCGATCAAGGGGCCACCCTCATGCAAGTACGGTGCCATTGCGCGCGGACAAGGCGCAGCGCCGTGTGCCGTCGATCCGCAGGGACACACTGTCCGCGCGGCGTGACAGATTGACTGAGATTCAGCTGAACGTGCTGATCGATGCTCGCCCTGCGTCCTCCATGCTAGAGTGCTCCAAGTGGTCGGACCAGTGAGGCGTGCCATGCATCCATCCCATCCGGAAGACGCGTCGCAGATCGCGGACGTCGTGGCGGAACGTATCGAAAGCCTGATCGTCGATGGCGTCCTGAAGCCCGGTCAGGCGCTGCCGTCCGAACGGCGGCTGACGGTGAAGCTCGGCGCGTCGCGCTCGGCGGTGCGCGAAGGGCTGAAGGTGCTGCGCACGCGGGGCATCATCGAGACGTCGCACGGACGCGGTTCGTTCGTCGCCGCGCTCACGACGCAGCCGGCGCTCACGCCGATGATGCATCTGCTCGGCTCGCAGCCCCGCACGCTCTACGACATTTTCGAAGTGCGCGCGATGCTCGAAGCCGAATCGGCGCGTCTGGCCGCATTGCGCGGCACGCAGGCGGATTTCGCGCTCATCACCCGCCGCTACGAAGAGATGCTTGCCGCCAATGAGAGCGAGATCGGCGAGTCGAAGCGCGCCCAGCTCGACTACAACTTCCACCTCGCCATTTGCGAGGCGTCGCACAATCCCGTGCTGGTCCACACGCTCAGTTCCCTTACCGACCTGCTGTTGAGCTCGGTCTTCGCGTCCGTCAACAACCTCTATCACCGTGCGGCCGAGAAGCGTGTCATCGACAAGCAGCACGCCCGCCTCTACAAGACCGTGCTCGGCAAGCAGCCCGAACTCGCGCGCAAGGCCGCGAGCACGCATATCGATACCACCACGGCCTGCCTGCGCGAGATCGAAGCCGAGGAACAGCGCCTCGTGCGGGCGACGCTGCGGCTGAAGGGCTGGCAGTAGCCCGGCAGCACGCGCGCCGCACTGCCGTGCGGAAATCCGCTCAGCCGCGTCCTGACTGAACACGGCGGCAAAGCCCCTCTGGCACGCCGACAATAACTGGTCGGACCACTGGTCCGGTGTCTCGACAGCCTCGTGCGGTCGCGGAACAATGCGCGTCAGCCACTCAGTTGCGGCGCAAGTCCGCACACGTCGCACACGCACCAGGAGACACGCGATGACGCCCCAGTCCACCCCCGCCTTCGAAAACGCCACGTACGCCAGGGTCACCTGGCGCCTGCTGCCGTTTCTCTTCATCTGCTATGTCGCGGCCTACCTGGATCGCGTCAATGTCGGCTTTGCGAAGCTGCAGATGCTCAACGACCTGAAGTTCAGCGAATCGGTCTACGGACTCGGCGCGGGCATCTTCTTCATCGGCTATTTCGTGTTCGAGGTGCCGAGCAATGTGCTGCTGCATCGCGTCGGCGCGCGCGTGTGGATCAGCCGCATCATGATCACCTGGGCGCTGGTGTCGGCGGCCTCGCTGTTCGTCAGCACGCCGGCCATGTTCTACACGCTGCGCTTCCTGCTGGGCGTCGCCGAGGCCGGCTTCTTTCCCGGCATCGTGCTGTACCTGACGTACTGGTATCCCTCCACGCGACGCGGCCGCATGAACGCGCTCTTCATGATGGGCATCCCGGTCGCCGGCGTGCTCGGCGGCCCGCTGTCCGGCTGGATCATGGCGGCGTTCAATGGCGTACATGGGCTCGCCAACTGGCAATGGCTCTTCTTGCTGGAAGCCGTTCCGTCGCTGCTGCTCGGCGTGCTGACGCTGTTCCTGCTGCCCAACGGCATCCGCGCGGCTTCGTGGCTGGATGAGCGTCAGAAGCAGCTTCTGGAAGAGAACATCTCGCGCGACACCCCCGAAAACGCCGATCACTCCCTGAAAAGCGTCGTGACCAACGGCCGCGTGTGGCATCTGGCGGCCATCTACTTCTGCTGCATGATGGGCCTGTACGGCGTGAGCTTCTACCTGCCGACGCTCATCAAGGCGGCGGGCGTCAAGGATGCCTTCGACGTCGGCCTGCTCACCGCCATTCCCTACGCGGTCGCGATCGTCGCGATGACGCTCGTGGCCCGCAGTTCGGACCGTCGCAACGAACGGCGCCGGCATCTTGCGGTCGCGGCGCTCGCGGCCGCCGTGGGCTTCTATGCGAGCACGCTGCACACCGGCAACCTGATGCTCGCGATGCTCACGCTCTCGCTCGGCACGGCCGGCGTGCTTTCGATGATGCCGGTCTTCTGGACCTATCCGAGCAGCGTGCTCACGGGCACCGCTGCCGCAGCCGGCATCGCGATGATCAATTCCATCGGCAATCTGGCCGGCTTCGTCAGCCCGTCGATCATCGGTTGGATGAAGGACGTCACACACAGCACGAACGCCGGACTTGCCGTGGTTGCCGCGGCGCTGTTGCTGGGCGCGCTGCTGACGCTCACGCAGCGCGCGACGGCCGGTTCCCCCGCCGCCGCCCCGGGAACGAGAGAGGCTTGAGACCGCCATGTCCGATACGGCCCAGACCTCCGTCCCGTTCGCGAACGCCGGCAGCAGCCTGCTGGCTTCGCTCGGCGAGATCGTCGGCGCGCGCAACGTGCTCACCGGCGATGCGCAAACCCGCCACTACCGCACCGGCTATCGCTTCGGCGCCGGTCGCGTGCTGGCCGTGGTGCGTCCCGGCACGCTGCTGGAACAATGGCGCACGCTTGCCGCATGCTGCGCGGCGCGCGCCATCGTCATCACGCAGGCGTCGAATACCGGGCTGACCGGCGGCTCGACGCCCGACGGCGACGGCTATGACCGCGACATCGTCATCGTCAGCACGACGCGCATCCGCCGCGTGCATCTGCTCAAGGGTGGCAGCCAGGTGGTGTGCATCGGCGGCACGACGCTCGATCAGCTCGAAACCACGCTCAAGCCGCTCGGACGCGAACCGCATTCGGTGATCGGCTCGTCGTGCATCGGGGCGTCGGTGCTAGGCGGCATCAGCAATAACTCGGGCGGCGCGCTCGTGCATCGCGGACCGGCCTACACGGAAATGGCGCTGTTCGCCGTCGTCGATGCCTCCGGCACGCCGTGCCTCGTCAATCATCTCGGTATCGAACTCGGCGGCTCGCCGGAGGAGATCCTGGCGCGCATCGAAAGCGGCGCGTTCAGCGACGCCGATGTCCACGCAGGCGCCGCGGCCTCGGATCACGACTACGCGACGCACGTCCGCGACGTCGATGCACCGACGCCCGCGCGCTTCAATGCCGACCCGCGACGGCTGTTCGAAGCGTCGGGTTCAGCGGGCAAGGTGATGACCTTCGCGGTGCGGCTCGATACCTTCGCAGCCGAACGCGGCGCGCAGGTCTTCTACATCGGCACTGACGACACCGCCGTGCTGACCCGTCTGCGGCGGCACGTGCTGGCGAACTTCACGCATCTGCCGGTGGCAGGCGAATATCTGCACCGCGATGCGTTCGACGTCGCGCGCCGCTACGGCAAGGATCTGTTCGTCATCATCGACCGGTTCGGCACGCGCCGTCTGCCGCTGTTCTTCAATCTCAAGACGCGCGCGGATGCCTGGTTCGAGCGCTTCGGCTTCATGCCGAAGCACCTGACGGACCGTCTGCTCCAATGGTTCAGCGAGCGCCTGCCGGAGCATCTGCCCGCGCGTCTGCTGGACTTTCGCGAGCGTTATGCGCATCACCTGATGCTGAAGGTTCCGGCAGCCGGCGTCGCGGAGGCGCGCGCGTATCTGGAGCAGCACTTCGCGAGCGATGAGCGTGTCGGCGCGTACTTCGAATGTACCGATGACGAAGGCCGCCGCGCCTTCCTGCATCGCTTCGCGGCGGCGAGTGCGGCGGTGCGCTATCGCGCGGTGCATCATCGGGAGGTGGAGGATATCGTTGCGCTGGACATCGCCCTGCGCCGCGACGATCGCGCGTGGTTCGAGCAGTTGCCGCAGCCGATCGAGCAGCCGATCCTGCTGAAGCTGTACTACGGACATTTCCTGTGTCACGTGTTCCATCAGGACTATATCGTCGCGAAGGACCACGACTGCATGGCACTCGAACACGAGATGCTCGCCTTGCTCGATGAACGCGGCGCCGAATATCCGGCCGAGCACAATGTCGGGCATCTGTACGAAGCGAAGCCGCAGCTTGCGGCGTTCTATCGCACGCTCGATCCGTGCAATTGCCTGAATCCGGGCATCGGCAAGACTTCGAAGTTCGCGGCGTATCGGGAGTAAAGGTCGCGGACTTGCTTTGAGAACGGGGCGCAAATCCGCTATCCTGACGCGGACCCTCTTCACCTCGTTTCGCTCGATGCTCACTCTCAGTCCGCGCGACCGCGCGATGCTCAACGGCGATTTCGGCGCAGGCGTCGCGCTCGCAATGCGCATCGTCGCCGCGACGGCTCGCGTGATGGACGCCCGCGCGTTGATCGACATCACGTCGGCGCACATCGACGGCTGTCTCTATCACGGCGCGGCCAGTCTCGACTTCGTGGAACGCTTCGTCGCGAGCGGCGCGAAAGTGTCCGTGCCGACCACGCTCAATGTCGGCTCGCTCGATCTCATTCATCCCGAACTGTTTCGCGGCGAAGCCGAACTCGCCCGCGCGGGCACGCGGCTGATGCAGGCGCATGTCGAACTCGGCTGCGAGGCGAGCTTCACCTGCGCGCCGTATCAACTGCGGCATCGGCCGAAACTGGGCGACCAGATTGCCTGGGCCGAATCCAACGCCATCGTGTTCGCCAATTCGGTGCTCGGCGCGCGCACGAGCCGCTATGGCGACTTCCTCGATCTCGCCGCCGCCATCACGGGCCGCGTGCCGCATGCGGGACTGCATGTGACGGAGAATCGCGCGGCGCGTGTCGTGATCGAGGCGCCGGACGTGAGTGCATCGCCGCATCGCGACGCCCACTTCGCCGCGCTCGGCTTCGTGCTCGGCGGCGAAGTGGGCGCGACGGTCGCCGCAATCACCGGCCTTCCCGCCGACACCACCGAAGACGAACTGAAGGCGCTCGGCGCGGCGGCGGCATCGAGCGGTTCGGTGGCGATGTTCCATGCGGTCGGCATCACGCCGGAAGCCGCGACGCTCGACGCCGCATTGCAAGGCCACGCGCCCGAACGCACGTTGCGCGTGAGCGCGTCGGATCTCGCGGCAGTGCGCGCACGCTGGAGCCGCGCACGGCCCGGCGATGCGCTTGCCGCCGTGAGTCTCGGCACGCCGCACTTTTCCGTCGAAGAATTCCGTGCGCTCGCCGCATTGTTCGAGCGTCACAAAGGCAAACCGCGCAGCGACTTCTACGTCAATACAAGCCGCTTCGTGCTGTGGCAACTCGAACAGGAAGGCATCGCGCAGACGCTCGGCGGGCGCGGCGTGCAGATCGTCGTGGATACCTGCACGTACATCACGCCGGTCATGAAGCAGGTGACCGGGCTCGTGATGACCAATTCCGGCAAATGGGCGCACTACGCGCCCGCGAACATCGGCGTGACGGTGGCGTTCGGCAGCATGAGCGAATGCGTGCGCTCGGCCTTCGAAGGACAGGTGTGGTTCGATGAAAGCATTTGAAGCACTGGAAGCAATCGCCCTGGTTCCGGGCCACGCGCGCGCGGCGGGCATCGCGTTGCCGCCGCTGAGTTTCTGGGGCGGATATGACGCGGCGCGCGGCGTGATCGTCGATGGCACGCACGCCGGTCACGGCACGAGTCTCGCGGCACGCATCCTCGTGATGCCGCGGGCGCGCGGGTCGAGTTCGAGCAGCAGCGTGCTGGCGGAAGCCGTGCGCAACGGCACCGGGCCAGTTGGCATCGTGCTGACCGAGCGCGACCTGATCCTGTCGATCGGCGCCATCGTCGCGAACGAACTCTATGCGAAGCACGTTCCCGTCGTGATGGTCGATGAAGCCGCGTTTGAGCAGATCGCGGCGGCGCCCGATCACATGGAGATCGACATCGACGCCCGCGACGCCACGCAGCCCGCGCGCGTCCGCCTCATCGCGCCATGATGGTTTCGACCACCGCGATGATCTGCTGCGCGGCCGTCTTCACGTGCTGTTCGAGCAGCTTCGCGCCGAGCTTGGCATCGCGCTTCCGGCACGCCTCGACGAGATTCATGTGTTCGTCGTGCGACTGCTCGCGGATCGGCACCTGCACGACCTGAAAACGAAAATAGCGATCGCTGCGGTCGTGCAGCCCGCGCAGCATCTGCAAGGTGATGTCGCGCCCGGCGGGCAGATAGAGCGTCTCGTGCAGACGCCAGTTCAGCTGCCCCCACATGCCCGATTCGGCCTGATCCATCTCGTTCACGAGCTTTTCGGCCCGCGCGATCTCGGCGTCGCTGATATGCGGAATGGCCTGGGAAAACAGCCACGGCTCCAGCCTCAGCCGGATCTCGAACGTCTCCTGCACTTCCCCGATCGACAACTCCGCGACATACGCGCCCTTGTGCGGAACCTTGGTCAGCAAGCCTTCGCCGACCAGCCGCGTGATGGCCTCGCGCACTGGCACGCGGCTCACGCCGAGTTCGTCGGCGAGCGCTTCCTGACGCAGCACTTCGCCGGGCGCGAGATCGCCGGACAGGATGCGCTGCCGCAGCGCCGTGGTGACGAGTTCGACCGTCGTCGTGCGCACGATCCTGCGCGTGGTGTCGCCGGAATCGGGCACGTCGGCGCGGCGGCGGAGTGGAGTCACGGCTGAAGACATGTGGTTCCGCTATGCGATGTCGATTAAAGGTGGCATTTTGGCACGCGGCCTCAGCGCAAGGTCTCCCGCACCCACACGCCCTGCTTCATCACGCCCGCGATGCGCTCGCCCTGCCCCGTCAGCACGCGAATGTCCTTCAGCGGATCGCCGTCCACGACCAGCAGATCCGCGAACGCACCCGCCGCCACGACGCCCAGCTTGCCCTTCATGTTGACGATCTCCGCGCCGATGGCCGTCGCCTGGCGAATCGCCTCGAACGCGCCGACGATCTCCGCGCGAATCGACAGCTCATCGCTCTGGAACTGATGCATGTCGCCGAGCAGGTCCGAGCCGAGGCCCATCTTCACGCCGCGCTTCTGCAGCATCGCAACGGCTTCGAGACCGCGCTTGCGCACCGACTCGTTCTTCGCCAGCGTATCCTCGCCCAAGCCCATTTGCGCGCCGACACGGGCCATCGCGTCGTACGTGACGAGCGTGGGCACGGCATAGGCGCCGTGTTCGAGCATGGCGTCGGCGGCTTCCTCGTCGATCAGATTGCCGTGCTCGATGGTCCGCACGCCGAGCCGCACGACCCGCGCAATCGCCTTCGGCGTATAGGCATGCGCCATCACATAGGTCTGATGCGACTCCGCTTCCTCGACGGCGGCCTTCACTTCATCGACGGAGAATTGCAGGTTGCCGATCGGATCGGTGGGCGACGCCACGCCGCCCGACGCCATGATCTTGATGTGATTCGCGCCGGCGCGCATTTCCTCGCGCACGGCCTTGCGCATTTCATCGACGCCGTCCACCACGCGCCCGATCGCCCCCATGTTGCGATTGCAGCCGCACGGATCGGGGTCCGAGTTGTCGAAGCGTTCGCGGAAGTCGCCGTGTCCGCCGGTCTGCGAGAGCGCCTTGCCCGCGACGAACAGGCGCGGCCCCGCGATCACGCCTTCCTCGACGGCGCGCGACAACGCATAGTCCGCGCCGCCCGCGTCGCGCACGGTGGTGAAGCCGCGGTTCAGCATGCCCGCGAGGATCGGCACCGCGCGCAGCACGGCGAAGGTGTTCGGCAGGCGGCTGTTGTTGCCGAGATGCGCGACCGACGCGATCACATGCACATGGCAATCGATCATGCCGGGCATCACCGTCTTGCCGCCGACATCGATCACCTCCGCGCCGCCCGCGTCCACCGGCTCGCGCGTGACGTCGCGAATCGTGCCGCCTTCGATGACGATGGAGTAGCGGCCGTCGTCGCGTTCGTGATCGACGTCGAGCACGCGGGCATTCTTCAGGATCAGCATGAACGAATCTCTCCGGTTACTTGAGCAGGAAGCCGTGCGCGAGCGGATCGCGATCATCGACGAAAATCGTGTTGTGGCCCGTCACGCGCGCCCAGCCTTCGATGGCCGGCACGATGGCGTCGAATTCGCCGACGCGCGCCGCTTGCATCGGCACGCCTTCGAACAGCGTGCCGATGATGCTCTCGTGCACGAAGCGTTCGCCGATCTTCAACTGGCCCTTCGCGACCCGCTGCGCCATGCGCGCCGACGTGCCCGTGCCGCACGGCGAACGGTCGATGGCCTTGTCGCCGTAGAACACCGCGTTGCGCGCGCTGGCGCCGGTCACGGTGGGCTCGCCGGTCCACATCACGTGACTGAGGCCGTTGATGGCTTCGTTTTCAGGATGCACGAAGCGGTACTTCTCGTTGGCGCGTTGCCGCAGCACCGGGCTCAAACGCTGGATATCCGAAGGCTTCAGCGTGTGCAAGCCTTCGTAGTGACGCTGCGGTTCGACGATTGCGTAGAAGTTGCCGCCGTAGGCCACGTCGAAGCGAATCTCGCCGAGGCCGTCCACGTCCACCGAGAGATCCTGCGAATGCAGGTAGGACGGCACATTGACGAGCTGCACCGAGTCCACATGCTCGCCGTTCATCCGGTAACGCGCGATGACCACGCCGGCAGGCGTGTCGAGCCGCAGCACGCCCGGTTCGCGCGGCCGCACGAGGCCGTTCTCGATTGCCGTCGTGACCGTGCCGATGGTGCCGTGTCCGCACATCGGCAGGCAGCCGCTCACCTCGATGAAGAGAATCGCGAGATCGCAATCGGGGCGTGTCGGCGGATAGAGAATACTGCCGGACATCACTTCGTGGCCGCGCGGCTCGAACATCAGCGCGGTGCGGATCCAGTCGAACTCACGCAGGAAGTGGGCGCGCCGTTCGATCATGCTCGCGCCTTCGAGCGGCGGCGCGCCGCCCGCGACCACGCGCACCGGATTGCCGCAGGTGTGTCCGTCGATGCAGAAGAACGTGGACTTCATTGCTCGAGCGCCCGCACGCTGGCGATCGCCTTCTCCACGATCTCGATGGTCCGCTGCCGTTCCTCGCCTTCCAGCATCAGGCGCGGCGCCTTCACGTATTCCGGATAGCCTGCCGTGATGTTCTCCGCCAGCTTGATGTATTGCACGAGCTTGACGTGCGTATCGAGATGGAACAGGTCGATCAGCGCGCGGTACAGGGCGCGCGCCTTGTCGTACTCGCCGTTGACCGCGTGATTCAGCAGCGCAACGGATTCCTTCGGCATCGCGTTCGCCATGCCCGACACCCAGCCGGTAACGCCCAGCGCGACCGATTCCACGATCAGGTCATCCACGCCGCAGAACACGACGAACCGGTCACCGAAGCGCGCATAGAGATCGGTCACGCGGGTCGTGTCGTAGGTCTCTTCCTTGATCGCGACGACGTTCGCTTCGTCGGCGAGTTGAGCGAGCAGGTCCGGACGCATGTCGACGCCATAGCCGCGCGGATTGTTGTAGATCATCAGGCCGAGGCGCGTCGAGCGCGCGATCGAGCGGTAATACTCGACCGTCTCGCGATCGTCCGAGCGATACGTCAGGCCCGGAAACACCATCAAGCCCTGCACGCCGATCGCTTCCGCATCCTTCGCGAACTGCATCGCGTTCGCCGTGTTCAGTTCCGCGAGGCCCGAGATGACCGGCACGCGCCCTTTCACCGTTTCGACCGCGATCTTCAGCACCGTGCGTTTTTCGTCCGGCGTGAGCTGGGCGTTCTCGCCGACCATGCCCATCATCACAACGCCGCCGACACCGCTCTCGATCAGCCGGTTCAGCCCGCTGACGATAGCTTCCTGATCCAGCGAGCCATCCTGCTTCAGCTTGGTCGTGACAGCGGGGAAGACACCTTTCCAGTTCACTTGCATGTTTGCTCCTCCAGTGGATGTGAATGCTCAGAAGCGGGCAATCGAATAAGGCGCGAGCGGCACGCGCGGCGTGCGGCCCGCCAGGACGTCCGCGACGAGTGCGGCGGTGGTCGCCGACTGCGTCAGGCCGAGATGGCCGTGGCCAAATGCGTAGACGACCGACGGCACGCGCGGCGACGCGCCGATCACCGGCAGCGAATCGGGCGTGGCCGGACGATGACCCATCCATCGCGCCGCGCCGCTGTCGTCGATGCCCGGCAGGAAACGCTTGCCGAGCGTGAGCAGCGCGTCGCTGCGCTGGTAGTTCGGCGGTGCATCGAGGCCCGCGAACTCGGCCGCGCCGCCGATGCGCATGCCGACGTCGAGCGGCGTCGCGACGAACTTGCGTTCCGCGAAGATCACCTCGCGATTCAACGCGATGCCGTGCCGGGGCAGCGTGGCGTTGTAGCCGCGCTCGCTTTCCAGCAACACCCGGTCGCCGATGGACCGCGCCAGCGTCGCCGACCACGCGCCCGCCGCCACGACGATGCGGCGTCCGCTCACGCGGGTGCCGTCATCGAGCGCGACACTGCCAGGCGCTTCGATTGCACGCGCCACGCCGGTCACGAAACGCGCGCCGAGCGCCCGCACGCGCTCGCGCAGCAGCGTGACGATGCGGCGCGGGTCGCCGATATGCGACCAGTCGTCGAGGAACACGCCGTGTCTGAAGACCGGCGCGAGCGCCGGCTCGCATTCGCGCACTTGCTGCGCGTTCAGCGCATGCCAGCGCACGCCCAGTTCACGTTTGAAGGCCCATTCGTTTTGATCAGCATTGAAGGCTTCGTCGGTTTCATAAACGGTCAGCGCACCGCGGCGGTAGTGCATGGCCGTGGCGCCGATGTCGTCGAACATCGGCAGGATATCGTCGTAGACGCGGTTGTTCAGCAGCGCGAGCGCATGCGACACGGCCTGATACCGCTCCGGCTCGGCGGCGCGCCGGAACGCCATGAACCACGGCAGCGCCTTCGGCAGATGCTTCCAGTCCACGGCCAGCGGCCCGAGCGGATCCATCAGCCACTTCAGGGCCTTCGAGACCATGCCATGCACGGCGATCGGCGTGCTCTCGCTCACCGCAATCCCGCCCGCGTTGCCGTGCGACGCGCGGTCGCCTTCGAAATCGCGCTCCACGAGCGTTACGCGGGCGCCGTCGCGCAGGGCCGCCCACGCGCACGCAAGGCCAATCACACCGGCGCCGACTACCACCACATCATTCGTTTCTTCGTTCATTGCAAGGGAGCGTGCGCCGTTTCGCGGATGGTCATGACGGTGAGCGTGGAAAGGAGCGCGGCCAGCATCACGAAGTACGCGGGCGACAGCGGCGAACCGGTGGCCTTGATGAGCGCAATCGAGATCATCGGGGCAAAGCCGCCGAACACCGCGTTGGCGATGCCATAGCCGATCGACATCCAGGTCGTGCGAATCTTCGTCGGGAACAGTTCGGAGAGCACGGCCGGCCCGACACCCGAGAAGATGCCGATGATCACGCCGCCCACCACCTGCACCGCGCCGACGACAGCCGCCGACTTGTAGGCGAGCATCAGATGGAAGATCGGATAGGGCAGCACGAGGAACGCCACGCAGCCGATCGTGTAGATGGGCTTGCGTCCGAAGCGGTCGGACGCCGCGCCCCAGAACGGGATCGACGCCGTCATGACGATCAGACCCGCCGTGTTCAGCCAGAGCGCCGTCGAAGCATTCATGCCGACGTACTTCGTCGTGAACGACGGCAGATAGTTGAGCAGCACGTACAGGGAAACCGTCCACACGATCACGAGGCCGCACGCCTGCAAGCCGAGCAGCACGGGGGCGCGGGCCGGGGCTTTGGGCGCGTCGTCGCTGGCGCTTTGATAGACGGGCGTTTCCTCGCTGCGCTTGCGGATGATCCAGCCGATCGGCCCGATCACGATCGCCCCGATGATGAACGGCACGCGCCAGCCCCAGTCGAGCAAGGCCTGCGGCGAGAGCAGCGTGGTCACCAGCGCGGCCGCGCCGGAGCCGAGCAGCATGCCGCCGAGCGTGCTGCATTGCTGGAAGCTGCCGTAGAGGCCGCGCTTCTTCGGCGGCGCCCATTCCACCAGGAACGCGACCGCGTTGCCCAGTTCGCCGCCGACGGAAATGCCCTGCAGCATGCGCGCCGCCACGAGCAGGACCGGCGCCATGATGCCGATGGACGCGTAGGTGGGCAGCAAGGCCATGAACAGCGTGGCGGCGGCCATCAACGGCATGACGAAGGTCAGCGTCCACTTGCGGCCTTTCTTGTCGCCGAGCCAGCCGAAGATGATCGCGCCGAGTGGCCGCGCGGCAAAGCCCAGGCCGAACGCGCCGAAGGTGCCGAGCATGGCGGCGAAGTCGTCGCCGGTGGGAAACATCACTTTCGCGATCACGGTCGCGAGAAACGCGTAGGTTCCGAAGTCGAACCATTCGAGGATATTGCCGACCACCGCCGCCGTCACCGCGCGGCTGGTCTGCGTGGACATGCGTGGACTTTCGCTTGCGGCGTACGGGCTTGCAACGGCTTGGGCTCGATCGGTCATGACAGCTCCGGAGAGGATGCGGCATCTGGACAGGCGATTCGGTTCCGGGCGATTGTGCGCCGATCTTTTTCCTGAATCAAGGATTTTGGATCCAAAATAAGCGGATAAGATTGAATGCGGGATTACCGCATGACCCGTTCCGATGCTCCGTACAGTGCCTTGGTACGCCTTTATGGAGTCGTCATGCAGATCCCGGAATCCTCATCCAGCCCGCCTTCGACGCCGGACGATTTACCCGCCGACGAACCCCTTGCCGCGCTTCCTTCGAATGTCGATCCGGACATGGCCCGGGAATACAGCGGCTATCTCGACCAGACCAGCTTTACCGACTACTCGACGCCGCCCGACGCGTTGACGAGTTCGGACACGCTGCCCCGCGGAGGCGCGCGAATCCCGAGCTGGACCGGACCTCAGGCTCAGGAAGCGGCGCGGCAGTGGAGCAACACGATGGACCTGGTTCATCGCGGTGAAGCGGACGAAAGGCCGGAAGTTCGCCAGTCTGCCGCGGACCTCGCGCGCGACGCGGTTGCGCAGCAAGAGGCGTTTCTGGTTGAGGCCGTGCATGACCACACGCGCCGCTCGACGCCGCCCATCGGCTGGCAGGACATTTCCGACGATCCCACGAAGCTCGCGCGTTTCGGCCTGACGCCGGACGATCTCGAGCTGCCGGGCTCGGGACTCGGCGCCCGTCTCTTCGAACCCGATCCGGCGATCTTCGGTCACGACCTGAAGCCCACGCTGGCGTTCGAGCGCACCGACCTTCCCAGCGTCAGGGACTGGAGCACCAACCTCGCGCAGGCATTCAACCTGCCGGTGAAATCGGCCCAATATGAGCGAGCGGTGCAGATCGGCAACCAGATCCGCCAGCACGGCGCGGCCGGCGATCTCTATCTGGCCGGCCATTCGCTGGGCGGCGGCCTCGCGGCGGCGGCGGCGACAGCCAGCGGCGCGACCGCTTTCACGTTCGGCTCCGCGGGCCTTCACCCGGCTACAGTGACGCGTTACGGCGGAACGCCCCAGCCGAGACAGATCTATTCATACCGCGTCGATGGCGACGCGCTGATCCGCATGCAGGACAAGCACGCCGGTCTTCCGAAGGACGTGGGCACGCGCTTCGACCTGCCCGCGACGAGCGCCAGTCCGTTCCTTCGGCACTTCATCGACGATTACTGGTCCGGGTTGGCGCGCGTGGTCGGCCAGGAGCGTATGAATCTGGATGTCGCGTTGCGTCACCCGTTGCGCGTCTGAATCACGGTATCGGCATGCGGCGCCGCGCCAGTTCCGCGACGCCGATGCACGACGCCAGCCACGCGCCGCCTGCCGCGAAGCCGCCGATCACATCGCCCGGAAAATGCACGCCGATCACGATGCGGCTCGCACCGATGGCCAGCACGAACAGGCACGCCAGCGCGACGATGAGCGAATCCCAGCGCGTCGGCGCGATGCGCATCAGTATGTACGCGCACATGCCGTAACAAACGATGGAGCCGAACGTATGCCCGCTCGGAAACGCGAAGCTCTCGGGCAAAGGCACGAGCGCGCCGGGCGGGCGGGCACGGCCCATGAGCGACTTGAGCGCGTGATTGATCAGCGCGCCCACGCCGGTGACGGCCGCGAGATAGACCGCGAGCCAGGCGCGGCGCGCCAACAGAAGCGCGACACAGGCGCACGCGCACAACAGCGTGAGAAACCAGGGATCGCCGAGATGCGTGACGCGTCCGAACCAGCGCGCGGCGGCCGCCGGCACGCCGTCCCGCACGGCATCGAGCACCCGCTGATCCGCCGATGCGAACGCGCTGCCGTGCGCGATACGCGTCGCGATGGCGATGAAGACCGCCGCGCCGAATGCCGCCGGCAGGAACGTGGCGATGGCGACGCCCGGCGCGGACATCCGCGGCCGGCGCACGGCATGCGTCCACGCGAGCCAGGCCGCGGCTGGCACGACGAGCAGCAGCGCCACGATGATCGTCAGGGCGTGGCGTTGGGCAAGCGCCGGGTAATCCATGGGGTATCGGTTCCTCGCACGATGAAGGTTTGCCTGAGCGAAGTTCATGGTAGCCGACGCCACATCCGGCCTCGCGCGTCGAGTAACTAAATCGGACAAATCGCGTTCTGAAAAGCGCCCGGTATTGATAGCCTTGGATCGAATCGGCAGGCCATTGCCACGGCATGGCTCGTTCAACTTTCGCTATCCCGTTCGGACCCATGAGCTACGTCAGCCGAAACTACAAGAACGCCGCCCACGCGCCCTCAGGCATGTGGGTGTGCGCGCCGGGTTCCACGAACGGCCCGTATCAGGATCCGTTTCCCGCCGCGCTCGAAGGCCCACCGCATTACTGCGGCGGATGCGTGTCGTACGTCAAGCAAGTCTGCCCTTCGCTTCCTGAGACGTCCGTCTGGCGAAAAGGAGCGCCGGTGAAGGGGAACGGACATATCGTCGAAGGAACGGTCATCGCCACCTTCGACCATCACGGTCACTTTCACGGGCATGCCGCCATGTATGCGAGCCAGGGGCCGGCGGGCGTCACCGTGTACGACCAGTACGCTCATCCGCGCAAGCCCATTGGGCCACGCGTATTGCGCTGGGGACATGCCTCGGACGTGAACAACGGGGACAGGTTTCATGTCGTCGAGTAAGGCTGCGCGTTGGGCGATGTGCGCCTGCGCCGCCGCAAGTCCGGTCGGCGCGGCACAACTGAGTTGTCCGGTGCTGCCCGACACCCGGGAACGCCATGTCCAGCTGTTCGACGGCGCGCCGAGCGAACAGGTTTCCCTCATCGCCGATCAGGGCGACGCCCGTCGCGGCAGCTGGAAAGTCGGCTACGTGTACGACCAGGGCCGCGCGCTCACCCTGCAGTGCGTCTACGCGAACCGGGCCACGCGCGACATCGCCATTCCCGGGCGCGTCGACGTGTGCCGCTACCGGACCGACAGCGCCGGCCTGACGAAGCTCGACTGCGAGTAAGACACCCGCGCACTCATGCGCGAACCGGCCCGCCCGATACACGGCCAGCGTGCTATCGTCATTGCACCCTGTATCGCCTGCCGCGCACCGCCCTCATGAGCCACGTCCGCTATCCTCTCGGACCCGATGACCGGGTGCATCTGCTGTGCTGGCTCACGTGCGGATTCCTCGGCGCGTTCTATCTCGACGGCGACTGGCCCGATCCCTCCTTCCAGGTACGCGCGGCGCATCGCTGGCTCGACCGGCATCATCGCGCCGCCGACTGGATCGAAACCGCGCGGCTTTCGGTCACGGCGCAGGCGCTCGCGGCGCGTCTGTCGAACCTGCTGGACAACGACACCGCACGCGGCGACGTCGAACGCATTCTGGACAGCGAAGAGCTCGACTACGAGAACGCGCTGGTCCAGCGCATCTATCACGAGTGCCGGGCCACGCTGGCCAGCAAGGGCAAACCTCCGCATTGAATCGTTTGCGACCGCGCGCAGCGATCAAATTTCATGCCGCGTCGGGCGCGCGTCTTGATGCGCCGAAGGTTGCGGCAGCGGCTTTTTTTTCGCTCTGAAGAATGTGCGGCACCCCACATTGGCGGCATGCAGCGCATTGCTACCATCGGCGCGCCTGCTCGCACGTCGATGTTCGCGCCTCGCGATCCTCATTGATCCCGAAGCGAATTGGCACCACCGTCAGCGGCCACCCGATCGAAAACAACCGAAAACAAATGGACACTGAACGGAGGTCGCCATGCCCCGCTGCATTCATTCGCCTGTTTCACCTTCCTCGACGCGCCTTCGACCGCTCGCCGCGCTCGTGCCGTTGATCGCAGGCCTTACCTACGCCGCCGTTGCCCAAGCCGCACCGCCTCTTCCGAGCGGCGGCCAGTTCGTCGCGGGCAGCGGGTCGATCGGCGGCGGCGGTCAGTCGCTCACCATCAATCAGACGACGTCGCGCGGCGTGATCGACTGGAACAGCTTCTCGATCGGCAGCGGCCGGCAGGTCACGTTCAACAACGGCAGCGGCGCGACGCTCAATCGCGTGACCGGCGGCGACGCGTCCGTGCTGCTCGGCCAGTTGAGCGCGAGCGGCAGCGTCTATCTCGTCAATCCACAAGGGGTGCTTGTCGGACCCGGCGGCGTGGTCGCGACGGGCGGGCGCTTCGTCGCTTCCGCGCTGGATGTCGGCGATGCCGCGTTCATGCAAGGCGGCCCGCTGACGCTCGCGGGCGGCGGCAACGGCATGGTCATCAACCTGGGCAAGATCGGTTCGAGCGGCGGCGATGTGTTCCTCGTGTCGCGCACGGCCGTCATCAACGCCGGGACCATCAGCGCGCCGCAGGGCACCGCCGAACTCGCGAGCGGCAGCCAGGTGTTGCTGCAGGATGCGTCGGGCGGCCAGCAGGTCTTCGTGCAGGCCGGGAGCGGCGGCTCCGTGATGAACGCCGGCGCGATCCAGGCGGCGCAAGTCAGCCTGCAAGCCGCCGACGGCAACGTCTACGCGCTCGCCGGCAACAGCGCGGCGATCCGCGCGACCGGCACCGCGACGCGCGACGGCCACGTCTGGCTCGTCGCCGATCAGGGCGCGGTCCACGCCAACGGCACGATCGCGGCAGCCAATGCGGACGGCAGCGGCGGCTCCGTGGAGACGCACGCCAACGCGCTCGATGTCGCGGGCGCGGACGTGCACGCGGGCAACTGGACGCTCGGCGCGCCTGCGCTCACCGTCGATCAGCCGACCGGCACCGCGCTCGCGCGCAGTCTCGCCAACGGCACGTCGGTCGTGGCCCAGAGCAGCAGCGGCGATCTCGCGGTGAACGGCTCGGTCCAGTGGACCGGCAATGGCTCGCTGACACTGAACGCGACGCACAGCGTGTCGATCGGCGCCGGTTCGACGCTGGCCAACAGCGGCAACGGCAATCTCACGCTGCGCGCCGACTCGGCCGGCGCCGACAACGGCGGCAGCGTGACAAACGGCGGCACCATCGACTGGTCGAAGAGCGGCGGCATCGTCAGCGCGCTCTACGACATGACCGGCAGCTACGCGCCGGGCACCGTGCTCACGAACAGCGGCTGGACGGCGGCGCAATATAGCGGGCTCGTCACGCAGGCAACCGGCTACAAGCTCGTCAACACGCTTGCCGACCTGAAGAACGTCTCGCAGGACCTGGCGGGCAACTACGCGCTCGGCAAGGACATCGACGCGAGCGCAACCGCCTATCCCAACTACTTCACGCCGATCGGCCAGACCACTGCCGCGCCGTTCACCGGCCAGTTCGACGGCTTCGGCCACACGATCGATCAGCTCGCCACCACCGCCGACCTCGACAACGACTACTTCGGCATGTTCGGCGTCATCGGCACGAAGGGCGTCGTGCGCGATCTGAATCTCACGAACGGCAACACGGGCGGAAATACGTCAGGCGGGCTGGGCCTGCTCGTCGGACAGAACAACGGCTACGTCACCTACGTCAACACCACCGGCAGCGTCTCGCAGAACGGCTTCGGCGGCTTCGGCGCGGGCGGCGTCGCGGGCGTCAACAACGGCACCATCGCACGCTCGTCGAGCACGGCGGATGTCGGTTACCAGACGGCGGCGGGCGGGCTCGTCGGAGTGAACAACGGCACCATCGCGCAGTCGTACGCGACCGGCTTCACACGCGGCGGCACGCACGGCAACACCGGCGGACTCGTTGCGTTCAACTCGGGGCTCATCACGCAGTCGTATGCGACGGGCGGCGTCGGCGGCTTCGGCGGCGGCGGACTCGTGTACAGCAACGGCACGACCGGCGTCATCAACGAATCCTTCGCCACCGGCCAGGTGGGCGGCGGCGGCCCTCCGGGCGATCCGGAAGGCGGCATCGCGGGCTACAACACGGGCGCCATCCACAACAACGTCTACTGGAATCGCGACACCACCATCCGCACCACCGCCGCCGTATCCAACTCGGGTACCGAGCCGCCCGACGCCAACGGGCTCAGCACCGCGCAGATGAGCAACGCGTCGAACTATCTGGACTGGAACATTCCGGCCGGCGGCGTATGGGCGATGCCCGCCGGCGCGACGCATCCGATACTCCAGTGGCAGCAGGCGCATTGAGGCGTTGAACGAAGGCGCCCCTAGCTTCCGATCACGAGGAAGATCTCGCCCAAGGGCGCCTTCGATCCATTGGGCACCACCGCCCGCAGCGGAAAGCCATAGGTGCCGCGCAGGCTGACGAAGCGTCCCATCTGCACGCGAATGCCGGCGCCGACGCTCGCCAGCGACGCATTGTTGACCTCGCCGAACTCCGGGATGCGGTTCCACACGTGCCCGGCATCGAAGAACACGAAGGGCTGCACCGCCGCGATGCCCGCCGTGAGCGCCGGCGCGCGCAGTTCCGTCTGCACGTTCCAGCCGCGGTCGCCCTGCGCCGCGTAGGGTTCGTAACCGCGCACGGTGGCATCGCCTCCAAGGCCGAGTTCCTCGCTCGGCAACAGCGTGCTGCCGGTCCACTGCGCCAGTCCGCGCGCCGATACTGAAAACCCCGTTGCAGCAATGGTCAGATCCCGCGATGCCGCCAGCTGCACATACTGATAGCGCGGCTTCGCGCCGAGGCGCGCGGTGTCGTAGGCCACGTCGTTGCTGCTGCCGTCGAAGTAACCGGGGCTGGCGTATAGCGCGGCGTTCAGATGCGTGTCGCCGCTCGCGTCGCTGTTCGAAAGATCGTAGGCCAGCACGAACTGGTGAATGTGCGTGTTGGCGTTGAACACCTGGAAGCCGCCGAACTCCAGGTCATTGTTCGAGCGCTTGAAGTCGTAGCCGATCTGCACCTGCTGCTGCCACGCGCCCGCATGATCGAGCGGCGGCAGGCGCCAGTCGTAGCGCAGGCTGAGCTGGGCGCTGAGGCCGGTTTGCCCGTAGCTGTCCGGCAGGCGAGGCGTGCTCTGCGCAAACACGCCGAACAACTCGATGCGGTCGCCGTCATGCAGCGGCGCGACGAAGTTGAACGCGTGCGCGATGAAGCGCGCACGATCCGGCCGCCCTTCGATATCCGGATTGCCACTCACGAGGTCGTTGCTCGCGGTCATCTGATAGCTGAAGCGCGCGTCGATGCCGAACAGATTGCCGTAGTCGAAGCCCGCGAGCAGCCGGTCGCGGCCCAGTGCGCGGACGCCGTCGTTGTTGTAGCCGCCGTAGACCCGGAACGGGAAGCGGTCTTCGGTTTGCAGGATGACGTCGGTCGTATTGAGCGCCGCGCCCGGCGCGTAGACCACATCGACACGGCGGTATGGATTCGCATTGAGCAACGCCAGGCCGGACGCGACATCCGCCTCGCGAATCGGCGCGCCGCTCGTCAGCGGCATCTCGCGTTCGAGCAGCGCGTCGGAAAACCAGCGGTTGCCCTGCGGCACGACGCGGCCCGTCCGGTACTCGGCCACGACGATCTTCACGATGCCGCCGCTCACGTCCTGTTCGGGCACGTACACATCGACGAGCGGCTGCCCCGCCTCGCGATAACGCGCCACCACCGCGCGGCGGATCTCGGCGAGGCGCGCGAAGGTGAGCGGCCGGTGCAGGTCGTCTGCAAAGCGATCGAGAAAATCAGGCGTCAGCAGTGGCAGATTCGCGGCCGTGATCGCGCCGTCGGCGCCCGTTTGCGGAGAAGAGGCCGTTGCCGGATCCGCGCTCATAAAAGCCAGACCACGCAGATCCTGAACGGCGACGCGCTGCGAATCGTCGCCGGGCTGAGGCGGCTGGGGCGTTTCGCGCGGACGTCCGGATGACGGCGGCGCAAGCGGCGCGACATCGCGCCAGGACTGCGCGCAGGCCTCGCGAATCGACACGCCGCACAGCAATGTCGTGGACAGCGCCGCGGCAAGAAGGCGCGAACCCCGTATGATGCGGTTTCCGGCAAGCTGAGCCATGCATGCGGCGCCGCGCTCCGGCGATCGTCATTGGGGGCTTCGCATGGTATCAGCCGCGTTTGCGCTCCGGGCGTGCCCGATCGTACGATGACACGGTCAAAACGCACCCTTCGCGGAACAATTCCTGCGCTTGCCGCGTCATGGCTCGAAGACCCATCGACCATTGCGTAGAAATGACGCGCGGCGAATCGCAGCGTCTGTAGAAAACACCGAAATGCCGTGCGCGGCATGCCGCCCGACAACCGAATCCCGCTTTTCGCAACCGGCGCGATCAACAAGCCGGACCGCATTCAGGACGATGATGGACAAAACCTCCACCGCCGGCACGGCCCGCCCCGACCCGCGTGACGCGCTCGCCGTCGACGACTGCGCACGCGAGCCGATTCACATTCCGGGTGGAATCCAGCCGCATGGCGTGTTCTTCAGCGTGGACGCGCACGGCCACATCCTGCAGGTGAGCGGCAACGTCGCCGCGTTCGCGCACCTCGAGCCCGAGGCCTGCCTGGGACGCGCGCTGTCCGACGTGCTCGGCCCGGCCGCCAGCGAGCGCGCGGTCGCGAGCCTGAAACACCTGTCGCGCGACGGCATGGCGCTGCACGTGGGCAACGTGATGATCGATGGCTGGATCTCGCACGGACCGATGGCGATCATCGTGCACCGGCATGACGGGCTGCTGTTCGTCGAAGTCGAGCCGGCACAGGACACCGCCGATGTCTTCTCGACCATCTATCCGCTCGTGCGCTCGTTCGTCACCGAAGTCCAGACGATGCGCACCGTCGAACAGCTGTGCCAGTTCGCCGCGACGGAAATCTCGCGCATCACCGGTTTCGGACGCACGCTGGTCTACAAGTTCGACGAAGAAGGCCACGGCAATGTGCTGGCCGAAGCCGTCGATCCCGGCTATCCGTCTTATCTGCGCCAGCATTTCCCGGCCTCGGACATTCCGGCGCAGGCGCGCGAGCTGTATCGCAGGAACCGCATCCGCCTGATCTCCAACGCCGACTATGAGGCCGCGCCGCTCGTTCCCGTGCTGCATCCGCAGACGAAGCGGCCCACCGATCTCACGTATGCGTCGCTGCGCAGCGTGTCGCCGGTTCACCTGCAGTACATGCGCAACATGGGCACGCTGGCGTCGATGTCGATGTCGATCCTCGTCAACGACACGCTCTGGGGCCTGATCTCCTGTCATCACGCGACACCGCGTCTGCCGCCGTTCGAAGTGCGCACCGCGTGCGAGCACGTCGCGCAGATTGTGTCGCTGCAGATCGAGGCGCGCGAGACGCAGGACGAGGCGCACTACCGGCTCGAACTGCGGCGCATGTTGTCGAAGCTGCTTTCGTCGATGGCGAATACCGACAGCTTCGTCGAGGCGCTCGTCAATGATCCTTCTGACCTGCTCGGCTTCACGCGCTCGTCAGGGGCCGCGGTGATCTTCGAAGGACGCACGTCGCTGGTCGGCGTGACGCCCGGCGTACATGCGGTGACCGCGCTGGTCGACTGGCTCGACGACCAGAGCGAGGACGTGGTGATGTCGGACCACGCGTCGCAGGACTGCCCGGCGCTGGCCGATTCGCCGGATGTCGCGGGTTTCCTGGCGGTGTCGATCTCGAAGATCTATCGCAATTACGTCGTCTGGTTCCGCCAGGAGGTCGTGCAGACCATCGAATGGGCCGGCGATCCGCGCGCCAAGCTCACCGGGCTGGCCGAGTCGCTCTCGCCACGCCTGAGCTTCGAAACGTGGACCGACGTGGTGCGCAACCGCTCGCTGCCGTGGCGGCCCGCCGAACGTGAGATCGCGCTGGAATTTCGCGCGGCCGTGCTCGGCATCGTGTTGCGGCGCGCGGAGGAAATCGCCCAACTCGCGACCGAACTTGGCCGCGCCAATCACGAGCTGGAAGGCTTTTCCTACACGGTCTCGCACGATCTGCGCGCGCCGCTGCGGCATATCGTGAGTTTCGCGGACCTGCTCAGGCAGATCGACGGCGACAAGCTCTCCGAGCGCGGACGCGGCTATCTGGAGCGCGTGGTGACGTCGGCGCGTTTCGGCGGCCGGCTGGTCGACGACCTGCTCTCGTTCGCGCAACTCGGCCGCGCGGCATTGAGGCCGCATCGCGTGGATGTGCGCGCGCTCGTCCACACCGTGATCCAGAACGACATCGACGAACAATGGTCCGCGCGCGTGCGCTGGACGGTGGACGCGCTGCCGTCCATCGAAGCGGACCATGTCTTCCTGCATGTGGCGCTGACGAACGTGCTGTCCAACGCGGTGAAGTTCAGCGCGCAGCGTCCGCAGCCGGAGATTCATGTCGGCGCGCAGGACGGCAGCGGCGAGCTGGCCGGGTATGTCGTGTATTTCGTGCGCGACAACGGCATCGGCTTCGACATGCGCTATGTGGACAAGCTGTTCGGCGTGTTCCAGCGCCTGCATGTCAACGATGCCTTCGACGGCACCGGCATCGGACTCGCGAACGTCCGGCGCATCATCGAGCGGCATGGCGGCAAGGTCTGGGCGGAAGGCACGCCAGACGCCGGCGCGACCTTCTATCTGGCGCTGCCGAAGCAGTATCGGCCGGAGAGCGGCGTGCGGCGCGACACGGCTGCAACGGCGCTGGCGCGGCTCGTGGCGGGCACGGGCGGCACGGCCTATGACGTCGGGCAGATCATTGGGGGCCCGGAACCGAAGAAGGAATAGCCTTCCTTCCAGCGCAGCATGACAAAGCGGCCGCGATCTCTCGATCGCGGCCGCTTTTGCCTGATACCGCCAGGTTTCGCTTAGAAGCGGTGACGCAGGCCCACCGTTGCGGCAACCTGGTTCCCCGTGGACGAAGGCGACAGGGTGTTGATCATCGCCACGTTCGCGCCGGCATCGCCGAGCTGACCCGAAGCATGCTGGTACACGCCTTCGAGATAGACGTCGGTGCGCTTCGACAGCATGTAGTCGGCTTGCAGCGAGACGGTTTGCCACTTCGGATCGCCCGAGCCGTGCGCACCCGACACCTTGCCGTCGGTGTAGGTGTAGGCGGCATCGAGGCTCAGCGCCGGCGACAGCATATAGCGGCCGTTCAGCTCGAAGTTGTTCAGGTGCAGGTTCGCGTCGTCAGGTATCGCGATTGACGTGCCGCCCTGCGACCCGGCGATCAGATTGTCGAAGTGCGTGTTGGTCCACACGAAACCGACGGTGGCCGGGCCATACGTGTAGTTCACCGCGGCGCCGAAGGTGCGCTGCAATGCTGCCGTCAGGTTGGCGTTGTTGCCCTGGCCCGCCGATACCGCGCCGGCAGCGTTCGGCGTGTTACGCGAGTTGTTCAGTTGCAGGTACGCCGCGGCGGCGTTCAACGGACCGTTGTTGTACGACGCGCCCGCACTCCAGGCCCGGTTGTTCGAGAACTGGCCCGCGTCATTCGAGAAGCCATACAGGCCGCCGAACTTGAAGCCCGCGTAGTCGGCGCTCTGATACTTCACCGAGTTCTTGATCGAGAACGAATGGTCGAGATTGTCGTTGTCGAACGGATGGGCGCTCAGGTTGTTGCCGAAGCCGGAGCCGGCTTCCGAGAACGGCCCGAGGTAATCGACCATCGAATCGTACTGGCGGCCCAGGGTCAACGTACCGTACTGGTCGTGTTGCAAGCCGACATAGGCCTGGCGATTGAACATCGTGCTGCTTTCGGTGTAACGGCCGTTGTTGATGTTGAAGCCGCTTTCCAACTTGAACAGCGCATGCAGGCCGCCGCCGAGATCCTCAACGCCCTTCAGGCCGAAGTAGGTGTCCGAAAGCGAGCCGCTGCCTTCTCCCCAGTTGCTGTGTCCGTGCTCGTTGTTCGCAAAGACGAGGCCGGCGTCCAGCGTGCCGTACAGGGTGACGCTGCTTTGCGCGTGCGCCGACGCTGCGAATGCACCCAGCACACCCGCGATGATGAGAGTTCTTTTCATGATTGTCCGAAGTCCTTTTAAAGCGAAAGCTTCCCGGGGGTTGGCCGGCTGAATTACTGGCCACTCGACCTTGTGAAACTGGGACTCACTTTATTCGACGGTTGCCGGAATGTGGCGGGAGTGTGGACGCAATAATATTTTGCAGATTTTGAGAATGGACAGCGCATCGGTTTCAGAGCCTTTTAAGAAAAGGCATTGAGCGTTTCGATTTCTGAATCGTCCCGTTACCCTTGTTGCGCATGGACGACGCCATTGCTGCGCTTCCGGGAGAAGTTAATTGCGGCGGACGAAGTTTCAGCCGGCGTCAAGCGTTGATATGCTGGCGTATGCCTGCAGAACTCCGAGAAGTCATGACTGGGGCATGGAGCGGCTTCGCGAGAGGGAGCCGCTCCTTTTTTAATTTCAATATCCTTGCATATTCAATTCATTCGATTTCTATTATTCTATTTTCCTGAATGCCCGGCGCATTCCACGTAAGGAAATAATCCCCGCTTATTATAAAAATAATCGCAACAGCGAGAATCCCGCGCGGTCGCGTCAAGCGCAAGATTGCCCTTCCGAGACACCTCCTGTCTCGACGCTCCAGGGCACAGGTAGGCATTTCAAACCCACTCGTTCCGATTGAAGAAATTCCGCATGGCGCGGCGCCGTATCGTGACGTGCCAGCGCCCCCAACTGAACTGATGGCGAGGATTAGAGCAATTGCTCGGACAATTTGTAACCGCCCGACAGCCCCTAGGCACGGCGGCATGCCCGCGATCGCTCACCCGCCGTTTTCATTTGGAAACATGTCGAAGCAACGCAAAACGTCAATGGGGTACATCCCTTGCTGTAGTCATGGCTTCTGAGCACCAGGCTGGAACTCCAACATGAAAAGTGGCATCAACGCAGTTTCCGTCCACGCGTTCCGACAGCGTCGACCGGCTCAGTTCGCCGAGCGCGAGCTGCAGCATCTCGAGATGGTCCTGGCGAACTTCGTCGAACGCAATACATCGACCGACCGGCTTCCCACCCGCTACTGGGACATGCGCGTCGCACAGCTCGATTCCGAGTACGACCTCGTCCCGTCGCAAAGTCAGCGCGTCGCCTCGCTGCAACGAAAGCTGGCGCTGCTCGATGCGGCGCTCGACTCCGCCGCGGACGTTCAAGAAGGTCAGCAAAATCGGCGCGTGGCCGCCTGACGCCAATCAGTATTCAGTCTGGCGATTGCACAATCGCCTAGCCCGTAGCTTCAGTCCACTCGTCGATCATGGCGCGCGCAGCGGTATGCCCGCTCATCAGCGCGTCTTCGGCGGAAGCAAAGGTCTGGAAGCGCGCGTTCTCCACGCGCAACGGCGAGAACGCCGTCACGGGCCGCCCCGAGCGGCTGATGGTCACGATGGCAAGATAATGCGCGGTCACGGGAACAGGCACGATCCGTCCGTTCGCTTGCACCGCGACTTCGAGCACGAAGCCCTTATGGTTGTACGACCGTATTATTGCGCCACCCCGCCGCTTGTGGACCACGTCCAAGGAAGCGTCGTGATCCACAGCAAATCGCGCTGTGCATGACGCCTACCGTTGCCGCAAGCATCGCGTGTGCCTGTGGAGGTTTAAGGCTAACGAAGGCTAACGTGCGCGGCGAAGCACCATTTGCGCGACGTCCGACGCAAGGTCGGCGCGCAGTTCCGCCCATTTACCGAGCAGTGACGCATCGTCGGTAAAGAAGTAAGGCGTGTGCGACCACTGTTCGACCTGATCGCCTGAAGTGGCGAGTTCGAAGATGCGAAGATCCTGATCGTCACTCACTCCGGTGCGCACCAGTTCCCTGAACGACTGGATGCCGTGCAGCTCGACATTCTGGATGCCGACACCATGCACCACCGCCATGACCGTCTTGCCGATACGCCACGCTGCCTCACGACTGTCCGCGAGGACAAACGCAACGCTTCTGACCGGACGTTCGAACTTCATGCGGTACAGGCGGGACTTGCATTGCTCACTGAGTTGCGTATTCATGGCGCTCGAACTTGCATGCTCCACTTGGCGGGCCTCATACGTCGATGCACCAGCATGGGCCTTGCCGTGGAAGCGAAGAAGAAGGAAGTGCGCGAGCGTCGGTTGGCCGCATCGCATCGCTTAGAGCAGACGATGCAGAAGTTGTTCCCGCTATTGACAGGTCGAATGAACGCCGGTGTTCAGGCACTTGCATCGGCGTTCGAATGAAATCTTGCGCAGGGTTGCGGAAAGCTTTTCAACGCAGTGTGCGTCGAAGACGGCTATCAGTGAATAGCCGTCTTCGTGTCGGCACGTGCTGTCAGTGATTCAGTTCTTCGAGCCGCAGGCCGTTGGTTCGCGGACCGAACACGCCGATCGCCAGCGCCACCAGCAGCATGCACACCGTGATGCCGGCGAACACGCCCGGCACGCCGGACTCCTTTAACAGGAACGCGATGATGAAGCCCGACATCATCGCGCCGGCGCGGCTCGCCGAATACACGATGCCGCTTGCCCGGCAGCGCACGGCAGTGGGAAAGAGCTCGGTCTGGTACGCGTGATAGCACACGGAGATGGTCTGGCCCGCAAGCGAGATCAGCACGCCGAGCGCGATCAGCCCGACCGGCGACTTCATCTGTCCGAACGCGAGACCGCTCGCGATCACGACGAGCGCCCCGCCGACGATCAACCACTTGCGCTGGATGCGGTCGGCATAGAACATCGCGAGCAGCGGCCCGAGCGGCAATGCGAAGGCGATGACGAACGAATACAGCAAACTCTTCGTGACGGTCACGCCCTGTCCGATGAGCAGCGTCGGCACCCAGTTGGCGAAACCGTAATAGCCGATCGCCTGGCAGAAGTTGAAGGCAATCAGCATGATGAGGCGCGCGCGATACGGCGCCTTGAACAGCTCGCCGAGCGCCGCACGCCGGTGCGACGGCTGTTCGACGAAGGCCGCGGGCGGCGGCAGCGGTTCGCCTGATTGCCGCGCCACGGCGCGCTCGACGTCGCCGACCACGCGTTCGCATTCTTCCGTACGCCCGTGCATCGCGAGCCAGCGCGGGCTTTCCGGCACCGCGCGCCGGATGAACCACACGATCACCGCGCCCACCGATCCCGCCAGCACCACGATGCGCCAGCCATCGAGGCCGAACACGGTCTCGGGCACGAGCCAGTACGAGAGCAGCGCGGCGACGGGCGCGGCGGCGAACATCACGGTCTGGTTGAACGCCATTGCGCGGCCGCGCATGTGTTGCGGCACGAGTTCGGTGACGTAACTGTCGATGGTGATGATCTCCACACCCACGCCGATGCCCGTCACGAAGCGCCAGAAGATCACGCCTTCGGGCGTGGTCTGGAACGCCATGATGGCGGAGCCGATCGAGTACCACAGCAGCGAGACCGTGAACACGCTGCGGCGTCCATAACGGTCTGGCAGCCAGCCGAAACAGAAGGTGCCGATGAAGAGTCCCGCAAAGGTCGCCGCGATGAATCCGGCGATGCCGGTAAAGCCGAAGAACGCATGCGTGGTGGTCTGCAACAGACCGCTGCGGGCCATGCCCGGCGCGATATAGCCGGTGAAGATGAGATCATAGATTTCGAAGAAGCCGCCGAGCGAGATGAGGAACACGAGCATCCACAGATGCCGTGTGATCGGCAGGCGGTCCATGCGCGCGGAGATCTGCGCGCCGGGCGTCATGTCGACGCGGATATCGGGCGAGGCGAGCGGCTCTGCGACCGCACTGAAGGTAGGCTGCATTGTCTTTGTCTCCTTGGTGCGTCCGTGACTGCCGCTTTATTACGGCTGACGACGGACCCATGCCACTCTGTAAGCGACGGCGCGGATTGTTATATGCGCCTGTCGCGAAGCATCACGCCGTGACGCGCTTCGTCAGCTGTCCCAGCACTTCGTCGGTATGCTCGCCGACGCCCGCAAGCGGTTGCCGCACGCCCGGCCGGCGTCCGCCCATCGTGAGCGGCAGCAGGACGACATCGGTCGAGCCGCCGTCGTCGGTCTGCATCGGCACGAGGCCGCCGCTGGCTTTCAGATGCGGATCGTCGAGCAGCTGCTCGGGACGCACGATGGGCGCATACGGAATGCCGGCCGCTTCGAGCTTCGGCGCGAGTTCGTCCACGCGATGCAACGCGAGAATCTCGCCGAGCCGCGTGAGCAGCGCCGGGCGCACCGCGACGCGCATCGCGTTGGTCGCGAATGCCGGGTCGCGCGCGAGGTCGGGACGTTCGAGCACGTCGCACAGCGTGACGAACTGCTTGTCGCTCACCGCGCCGATGAACAATTGCTCGTTGTCGGCGAGCGTGAACACGTCGTACACACTCCATGCCGATACGCGCGACGGCATCGGCGGCGGCGCTTCGCCGGTCATCGCGTATTGCTGCATGTGTTGCGCCGACAGGAACACGCAGTTCTCGAACAGCGCGCTCTGCACTTCCTGACCGCGGCCGTCGCGTTCGCGTTCGCGCAACGCGGCCAGCACGCCGATAGCCCCGAACATGCCGCCCATGATGTCGTTCACCGAGGTTCCCGCGCGCAGCGGCCGGCCCGCCGGACCGGTCATGAAGGCGAGGCCGCCCATCATCTGGACGACTTCGTCGAGCGCCAGACGCTTCTCGTACGGACCGGGAAGAAAGCCCTTGTGCGAGACGTAGATCAGCTTCGGATACGGCTTCGACAGCGTGTCGTAGTCGAGCCCGAGCTTCGCCATCAGGCCGGGACGGAAGTTTTCGAGCAGCACGTCGCAGCCGCCGATCAGTTCCAGCGCGGCTTCGCGCCCCTCGTCCGTGTGCAGGTCGAGGACGACGCTCTTCTTGTTGCGATTGAACGAGCGGAAGAAGCCCACGCCGAGGCCCGGCAGATTGCGCGTCTTGTCGCCGCCGGGCGGTTCGATCTTGATGACCTCGGCGCCGAGATCCGCGAGGATCATGCCGCAGGTCGGTCCCATCACCATGTGCGTGAATTCGATCACGCGAATGCCGTCGAGCGGCAGGGCTGAATGAGTCATGAGGTCCTCAGGCTTCGATTGCGGAGGGTTGTGCGAATGTGACCGGCAGGCCCGCGCGTGCGAGCGCGCCGTGCAGCGTTTCGCCTTCGAGCCAGTGCGCGAGTTGCGCACGCAGCGACAGCAAGGCAGGAAGATCGATGCCGGTCTCGATGTCCATTTCGGCGAGCATGAATGCGAGGTCCTCGCTCGCCGCGTTGCCGCTCGCGCCCGGCGCATGCGGACAGCCGCCGATGCCGGCAAGCGTCGCGTCGAAACGCGCGACGCCGGTGTCGAGCGCCGCATGGACGTTGGCGAGCGCGAGACCGCGCGTGTCGTGGAAATGGCCGCACCAGAAGCGCTCGCCCGCGATGCGCCGCGCCTGTTCGAACAGCCGGCGCACGGCGGCAGGGCCTGCGTAACCGACGGTATCGGCGATGCTCACGCGGTCCGCGCCCGCATCGAGCAGCGCCTGCATGAGGCGCAGCACCTCGGCGGGATCGACGCGGCCCTGAATCGTGCAGCCGAACGCCGTGCCGATGCCGCCCTCGATCAGCGTCTTCGCCCCCGACGCATCGCGCGCCGCGCGCATCCGCGCCACCTCGTCGATCACTTCCTGCGGCGTCTTGCGCAGGTTCGCGAGGCTGTGCGCGTGGCTGGCCGAAAGCGGCACGAGCATGAGGTCGGCTTGCGTGTCGAGCGCGCGTTCCGCGCCCTTCAGGTTCGGCACCAGCACGGACACGAACAGTCCGGGCAGACGCTTCGCGAAGGCGACGAGTTCGGCGGTGTCGGCGAGTTGCGGCAAGAGGCGCGCCGGCACGAACGAGCCGACTTCGATTTCGCGCTGGCCTGCCGCGTGGGCGGCGGCGATCCATTGGATCTTGTGCGCCGTCGGCAGAATGGTGCGGATGCTTTGCAGACCATCGCGCAAGCCGACTTCGCGGATCACGGCGCGCAGGGGGAACGCGGACATGAGCTTTGTCTCCGGGTTTTCTTTGAATGTGTTCCACTCTAGACATTCCGCAATTGCCCAGAAAGCGGTAATTTGGAAGCTTCACGCTTCCGGTTCGGAATGTCTCCGGAACGCCCGGAACCTCAATGGAGCCTCCGCCCGCCATGCGCGACATCGATCTGAAGACCCTGCGCCTGTTCGTGACGGTCTGTGAACACCAGAACATCGCGCGGGCGGCGCAGGAGTCGCATATCGAGCCGTCGGCCATCAGCAAGCGCATCGCGCAGTTGGAGACGGCGCTCGGCGTGCCGCTGCTGACGCGCTCGCGACGCGGCGTCGAACCCACGCCGGCGGGCGGCGCGCTGCTGGAACACGCGCGCAGCGTGCTGTTCACCATGGAGCGCATCGCCAACGACGTCGCCGCGTTCGGCAGCGGTCTGGTCGGACGCGTAAGCATTTGCGCATCGGCGTCGGCGATTGCGGAAGCGCTGCTCGACGATATCGCGTCGTTCATGCGCGAGCCCGCCAACCAGAACATCAAGGTGGACGTGGAAGAACGGCTGTCGCACGAACTCGTGCGGCAGTTGCGCGAAGGCGTGGCGTCGGTCGGCGTGTGCTGGGACAGCGTCGATCTGCGCGGCCTGCAACATCGCACCTATAGGCACGATCGGCTGGCGCTCGCTGTGCCGCCGGATCATCCGCTGGCGCGGCGGCGCTCGGTCAGCTTCGAGGAATCGCTCGCGTTCGAGCATGTCGGCCTGCCGCCCGCCACCGCCGTTCACACGATGCTCCAGCGCGCGGCGGCGCAGGCGGGCAAGTCGATGTCGTATCGCGTGATCGTGTCGAGCTTCGACGCGGCGTTTCGCGTGGTCGCGGCCGGGCTGGGCATCAGCGTCGTGCCGATGGAAGTGGCCGGCACGTACCGGGAGGCGCTCGGCATCGCGGCGGTCCCGCTGTCCGACGACTTCGCCGCGCGCCGCTTTGTCATCTGCTTCAGGGATTTCGACACGTTGCAGCCTGCGGCGCAACGTCTCGTCGAGCATCTGGTAACCCGGGCGCAGCGCTAGCCGGGCGCTTCGCAGAACACGGTTTCGGCGTCTTTCTTCTCGACGGTCAGATTGACGGAGCGCGCGCCGCCCGGACGCGTGCAATGGATCTTGCCGGCCGGCACCGTCAGCAACTCGCCGGCGTGCAAGTCGACCGCGCCTTCCTCGAACTCGATGACCAGCGTGCCCTCCACGCCGATGAACGTTTCGTCAGAATCCGGATGGAGATGCCAGCGGTAAGGTGCGTCCATGACGCTCAGGTGGACGGCGTGATCGTTGACGCTCGCGATCACGCGGTTCATGTAGCCGTCGCGGGCGGCATCGGCGAGGGCGGCGTAGTCGATGGAATCGGTCATGTGCGGACGCAATCGATCAGCTGGAACGCTTCAGCCTAACGCCGCACGCAACGCGGCACAAACGAATGTTTCTGACGCGTATGTGAGCGTCATTCACGCATGCCGGTTTCAGATACCGCCCTGAACGCTCGCATTGTTCGCATGGCCCATGATGGCCGCGAAGTTGCCGATGACCGGCGATGCATACGTGACCGGAGGTGCATCGAGCGGCAGCGGCGCGGGGCCGGAGTCCGTCGCACGGGGGTAGACGGGCAGCGGCGGCGCGCTCTGGGCGCTGGATGCGACCGGAAACACCGGCCCGCCGAGAATGCCCACGCCGATGAACGGATGCGCGTACGCCACCGTCGCAATGCCGAAGGTCAGCTTGGCTGCGAGGATGACTTTCTTGAGCATTTTCATTTTTTGTGTGCTGATCGCTTTCATGGTCCTCTCCTCATTGCTTGTTTGTTTGTCGATGAAAGGAGTCTGCTCCGCGAGAATGAGAGAAAAATGAGCGTGCGCAGTGAGGCGCGCTCGTGACGATGCGTTCTACACTGAACCTGTGTCGAACCCCCGGCCGCCTCGCCATGCCCAGCCGCTCCACCGCCATCCTGATTGCCCTCGGCGCCGCCGCGCTGTTCGGCGCCGCCACGCCCGTCGCCAAGATCCTGCTCGGCGGCGTGCCGCCGTTCATGGTCGCGGGATTGCTCTATCTGGGCAGCGGCATCGGGCTGGGCGGCGTCATCCTGCTGCGTTCAGGGCCCAAGCATTCGAACGGGCTCAGTGCCCGCGAGCTTCCCTGGCTCGCGGGAGCGATCGTCGCGGGCGGCGTCGCGGGTCCCGCGCTGCTGATGCTCGGGCTCACCAGCACGCCCGCCTCGACGAGCGCGCTGTTGCTCAATCTCGAAGGCGTGCTGACCGCCGCCATCGCATGGCTCGTGTTCCGCGAGAACCTCGACCGGCAAGTGTTTCTCGGCATGGCGGCGATCGTCGCGGGCGGCGTCGTGCTTGCCTGGCAACCGGATGCAACCAGCTGCGGCGGCCTGCAACGCGGTGCGTTGCTGATCATGCTGGCGTGCGCATGCTGGGCCATCGACAACAACCTGACGCGCAAGATCTCGGCTGCGGACGCCACGCTCATCGCGTGTGCGAAAGGGCTCGTCGCGGGCGTGACGAATCTCTGCATCGCGCTTGCGCTGGGCGCGCGTCTGCCCGCACCGGCGCCGCTGTTCGCCGCAATGGCGACCGGTTTCGCCGGCTATGGCGTGAGCCTCGTGATGTTCGTGATCGCGCTGCGGCACCTGGGCACGGCACGCACGGGCGCCTACTTCTCCGTTGCGCCGGTTTTCGGCGTCGCGATTTCACTGGCCATCTGGCCGCATGCGCCGGGCGCGTTGTTCTGGATCGCCGCCGCGCTGATGGCGTTCGGCGTCTGGCTGCACGTGCGCGAACGTCACGAGCACGAACACACGCACGAGCGGCTGGAGCACACGCATCGTCACACGCACGACGCGCATCATCAGCATGAACACGACTTTCCCTACGACGGCGACGAGCCGCATACGCATCCGCACGTGCATCTTCCGATCACGCATACGCATGCGCATTTTCCGGACGTGCATCATCGGCATGCACACGGCTAGCGCACCATTCACCACGAAGCAAGGAGATGCAGATGGAACGCCCGGACTACGCACAGGCCATCGCGCAATTGACTGGCGCGGCAGAATTGATCGCGGCAGATGCGCCCGCCGAGCAACGCGCGGAGGCCTTCGAAACGCTGGCGTATTTCCGCTTGCTGAAAGCGCGCGTGAATGACACCAATGCGCCCGCTGTGTCGAACGACGAGCTCTTCAAGGACACCGCGACCGCCGCGCTCACCCTCGCGGGCCGCAAGGAGTTTCTCGCGGCGGCTGCATTGCTCGAACAGGCGCGCGGCCTGTTGCGCGGCTAGCGGTGAACGCTTCAGAACAGTTCCATGTCGAGCGGCATCAAGTTGATCCACTTGACGGCCGTGCGCCGCTCCACGCCGTCGTCATGAATCGACCGTATCATCACGCGCTGCCCGCGTGCCTCCCCGAGCACTTCGACAATCCTGTTTCGATAACGCGCAAGCATGCCGCGTGACGGCTTGCGCTTTGTGCTCTTGCGGAGAGAAACTGCGGGCATGGCAGATGACAGCGATTTATGACGGCGACATCATAACGACGCGAACGTCATCCCTCAATTACTCATCGTCCTCATCGCGAACCGCCACACCATGCGCCGAATCACTGTCCGGACTTCGCCCGTTCATGGCCGGGGCGTCTTCGCCCTCGCCGATCTATCGCCAGGCACCTTGCTGCTCGAATACAAAGGCCTGCGTGTTTCATGGAAGGAAGCGCAACGCGTGCATGCGCGCGCGAGTCCCGAGGACGGTCACACGTTCCTGTTCGGTCTCGACGACGGCAGCGTCATCGACGGCGCGCGCGGCGGCAATTCGGCACGCTGGCTCAATCACAGCTGCGCGCCGAACTGCGAGGCGGAGCAGGACGGCGAACGCGTGTTCATCCGCGCCATCTCGCCGATCGAACGCGGTCAGGAATTGTTCATCGACTATCGTCTGACTGTCGATGGCCGGCGCACCGCAGCCGTCAAGCAGCTCTATGCGTGCCGCTGCCTCGCGAGCGCGTGCCGCGGCACGATGCTGTCGCGTTCACGCTAGTCCCGGGCGCTGACGAAACATCCCGCGCATCCCGCTTGCCACGTCATCCGTATGGAGTGAAGGGGAGCGACGGAGCGCACAGCGAAATGGCGACAGGGACTGAACGGCGGGCGGCAATGCTATATTGCGCGACATACTCAGCCTGGAGCGCAGCGCGGCCCTTTCTGCCCATGACGGATCCCTTTGCAGGCAGCACCGAACCTTCGGCCGATGCCGATGCCGACCGCCAGCGCCGCGAACGCGCGAACCGGCTGCTCGTGAGCGTTGCGAGCGGCGACGAACAGGCGTTTGCCACGCTCTACCGGGACACGTCGGCGCGTGTGTTCGGCGTCATCGTGCGCATGGTGCATGATCGCGCCGAAGCGGAAGACATCCTGCAGGACGTGTATGCCAGCGCCTGGCGCCGCGCAGATACGTTCGATCCCGCGCGCGGCAGCGCCATTACGTGGCTCATCACGCTCGGACGCAACCGCACGATCGACCGGCTGCGTCAGCACCGTGAAGAACTGCTCGGCGACGATGAAACCCCCGAACTCGCCGACGAAGCGCCCACGCCCGCCGCCGCCGCGGAATGGAACGAAGAGCGGCGTCGCCTCGAACTCTGTCTGGACCGGCTGGAAGCGCCGCAGAAGAGCGCGATCCGTGAAGCGTTCTTCACCGGCGCGACCTATAGCGAACTCGCGCAGCGTCTCGCCGTGCCGCTCGGCACGATGAAGAGCTGGATCCGCCGCAGCCTGACACAGCTCAAGACCTGCCTCGAACAATGAACACGCCCCTTCGCGACGACGACGATCTGCGCTGCGCCGAGTACGCACTCGGTGTGCTGGACGCGAACGAGCGCGCGGCGTTCGAAGCCGACGTGACCCGCGACGCCGCGCTGCAACGCCTGCTCGACGCATGGCAGCAACGGCTCGCGCCGCTCGCGCAGGATATCGGCCCGATCGAGCCGCCCGCGCGCGTCTGGACGCGCATCCGCCGCGACCTGGGCTTCCTGTCGCCGCAAGCCGACGTTGCCCAAGCGCCCGCCAAGCGCTGGTGGGACAGCCTGAGCCTGTGGCGCTGGCTGACCATCGGTGCGAGCGTCGCCGCGCTCGTGCTGCTCGGCGTGAACTTCAACTGGACGCGCCAGGCGACGCAGGCGCCGGCCACCACGGCTGCGTCGAGCGAGTACATGGTCGCGTCGATCGCGCCCAAGGACGGCGTTCCGCACTGGACGGCAACCGTCGACGTGCAGCGCGCGCGCATGGTCGTGATACCCGCCGCGCGCGTTTCCCTGCCGGCGGGGCGCACGACGGAACTGTGGCTGATCCCGCCGAACGCCAAGCCGATCCCGCTCGGCGTATTTCCGTCCGACCAGCCCGCGACCATGTCCCTGCCGCCCGAGATCATGGCGCAGCTGAATGCGCAGGCCGTGCTCGCCGTGTCCGACGAACCGTCGGGCGGTTCGCCCACGGGCGCGCCGACCGGACCGGTGCTCGGCACCGGCGCCATGCACACAACCTGACGCGCCTTATTGCAGGGCTGGCGTGAGCGCAGTTGCGCTCCGCCGCGCGTCACGGCGTCACTGAGAGTTCCTTGCACGGGAGACGTCGAATTTTCGTTCGCCGGCGACGAACCGCATCCGGACGCGCGCGGCATCCGTATTGCTCAATGAGAGCATCGATACGGACTCGCCCATGCCCTTCATCGTCACACTCGTCATCGTGGTCGCCGGACTCGTGCTGGTCTTCGCGGCCGCGTGGCTCCAGCAACTCCGCACCGAAAACGCCGGCATGGTCGATCCGGTGTGGGCCGCCACGCTCGGCATCGTCGCGCTGTTCATCGCCGCGAGCGCAACGGGTGCGCCGCTCAATCGCGTGTGCGTCGCCGTGGGCGGCCTGCTGTGGGGCGGCCGCCTCGCGCTGCACCTGTGGCGCCGCAATCACGGCAAGCCCGAAGATCCGCGCTACCACGCGTTCCGTGAGCGCTGGGGCAGCCGCGCCGCACGCAACATGTTCTGGTTCTTCCAGTTGCAGGCCGTCATCTCGATGCTGCTCGCCGCCGCGTTCTTCGTGCCCGCCTACGCCGTCGAGCCGGCGAGCGCGGGGAACATCGTTGCGGCCATCGCGATCTGGATCGTCGCGGTCATGGGCGAAGCAGTTGCCGACAGGCAGCTAAAGCGTTTCGCAGCCGATCCGGCTCATCGCGGCAAGGTGTGCCAGGAAGGCTTGTGGCGTTACTCGCGTCATCCGAACTACTTCTTCGAATGCGTGCACTGGCTGGCGTACACGGCGCTTTCCATCGGTCTGCCGTGGGCGTGGGTCACGCTCGCTCCGCCCGTGCTGATGGCGTGGCTGCTGCTCAAGGTATCGGGCATTCCGATTCTCGAAGCACGTCTCGCCGAGACGCGCGACGGCTATCGCGACTACATGCGCACCACGAGCGTGCTGGTGCCGTGGCCGCCTAAGCGCGCCTGAATATGCGCCTGACGAAGCCTGACAAGGAGACCCCGACACGATGACTTCCACCGTTCCGGAACCGCACACGCTGACTCACGCCATGCCGGCGCTGGATGAAAACTGGATGCTCCGGGCGTGCGAGCGCGGCTGGGTTCCTGACGTGCTGATGCGCGCCGGCATGCGCGCGCTGATGCGCCGCCGTCTCGCCGACGAGCACGCCGACAATCCCGCCTTGCGCGAGCAGGCCTTCGAACGCTTCGTCAGCGAACTGCGCGCGAGTCCGATCGCCATCGAAACGCAGGCGGCCAACGCACAGCACTACGAGTTGCCGGACGCCTTCTTCGAAGCGCATCTCGGCGCGCGCATGAAGTACTCGTGCAGCTACTATCCGCGCGGCGATGAAACGCTGCCGCAGGCCGAACAGGCGATGCTCGAGCTCTACGCGGAGCGCGCCCGTCTTGCCGATGGCCAGCGCATTCTCGATCTCGGCTGCGGCTGGGGCGCGCTTGCGCTGTGGATCGCCGAACGCTATCCGCGCGCGCAGGTGGTAGCGCTCTCGAACTCGCATGGCCAGCGCGCGTTCATCGAAGCGCGGGCGCGCGAGCGCGGCATCGGCAACCTGCGGGTGGTGACGGGCAATATCGTCGACTTCGAGTTCGACTTCACGCGCGGCGCCGATGCACCGTTCGACCGCATCCTGTCGATCGAGATGTTCGAGCACATGAAGAACTACGGGCGCCTGCTTGCGAAGATCTCAGGCTGGCTCACCACCGACGGATTGCTGTTCGTCCATCTGTTCGCGCATCGGACGCTGGCCTATCACTTCACGTCGCGCGACGGCAGCGACTGGATGTCGCGCTACTTCTTCACGGGCGGCACGATGCCGTCCGCCTCGCTGCTGCAGCATTTCGGCGACGATCTGCGCGTCACGCAGCAATGGTGGCTGGACGGCACGCACTATGAGCGCACCGCCAACCAGTGGCTCGCCGCCCTCGACGCCGCCCGCCCCCGCATCATGCCGATCCTGCGCGACGCCTATGGCGACGCCGCCGCCGTCTGGTTCCAGCGCTGGCGCATGTTCTACATGTCGGTCGCGGAACTGTTCGGCTATGCGCGCGGCGGCGAATGGGGCGTCGCGCACTATCTGCTCGAAAAACCTGTCGCGGAGGTCAGATCATGAAGCGTGCGCTCATCGTGGCGTTGATCGGAGTGGGCGTGGTCGCGGCCGTGGCGGCGTGCTCCAGTCCGCCGAACCCGAATCCGCGCGCGGATCAGCCGCTCCAGACCGTGCCTGTCGACTTGCCGCGCTACATGGGGCGCTGGTACGTCATCGCGAACATTCCCTACTTCGCCGAGCGCGATTACGTGGGCACGCACGTGGAGTGGTCGCTGCGGCCGGACGGCAAGATCGACGACGTCTTTCATGGCCGAAAGAATGGCTTTGAGGAGAAGGAGACGACGCACCATTTCGTCGATACGGTGAAGCCCGGCAGCAACGGCGGCGAATGGAGCGTGCAGCCGTTCTGGCCCGTGCACGTGACGCAGATGACGCTGTACGTGGACCCGGACTATCGCTACACGATTCTCGGCTACCCGAACAAGAAGCTCGGCTGGATCTTCTCCCGCGAGCCGACCATGAGCGACGACGTCTACCGTTCGCTGCTCGCCCGCCTCGATTCGATGGGCTACGACACCGCGCGCTTCCGGCGCGTGCCGCAATCGCCCGAGCAGATCGGGCAGCCCGGTTTTCAGAGTCCCGGCCAACGCGACTGAAACGGGCTGCATCCGGACACCGCGTTGCTGCGTATCTCCCGCAAGAGCATTGCGCGCGAGGAGACCCGCAGCATGAAGGCATCGACAGAAGCAGGACAGCGCATCGCGGTGATCGGCGCGGGGATCGCCGGTCTCGCGAGCGCGTACCTGCTGGCGCGTGCGCATCGTGTGACGCTCTTCGAATCCGCCGATTATCTCGGCGGCCATTCGCATACCGTGGACGTGACGCTCGACGGCGAGCGGCATCCCGTCGATACGGGCTTTCTGGTGTTCAACGACCGCACTTATCCGAATCTCATCGCGCTGTTCGACGAACTGGGGGTCGCTGCGCACCGCACCGAGATGTCGTTTTCCGTGTCGCTCGACGGCGGTCGCTTCGAATGGGCCGGCACGAACCTGAACACCGTCTTCGCGCAGCGGCGCAACCTGTTCTCGCCGTCGTTCATCGGCATGTTGCGCGACATCCTGCGCTTCAACGCTTCCGCGCCCCGGCATCTGGAGCACGCGAGCGCCAACCGCTGCTCCGTAGGCGAACTGCTCGCCGAACACGGTTACGGCGCGCCGTTCCAGCACCGCTATCTGCTGCCGATGGCCGCCGCCATCTGGTCGAGCGCCGCCGGCGACGTCCTGCGCTTTCCGGCCGCCACCTTTTTGCGGTTTTGCCTCAATCACGCGCTGTTGCAAGTCAACGACCGGCCGCCATGGAAAACCGTGGCGGGCGGCGCGCGCGACTATGTGCGGCGTATCGCGGCCACGCTCGACGACGTGCGGACGCGCACGCCGGTGCGCGGCGTGCGGCGCGACGACGAGGGCGTCGTGGTGATGACGGACGAAGGCGGTCCGGAGCGTTTCGATGCCGTCGTGCTCGCCACGCACGCGCCGACGAGCCTGCGCCTGCTCGACGACGCCTCTCCCGCCGAACGCGCGTTGCTCGGAGCGGTGCGCTACCGGCGCAATGTGGCGATGCTGCATACGGATCCGGCGCTGCTGCCGCGCCGCCGCCGGGTGTGGTCGGCGTGGAACTATCTCGGCGGCGCACACGCGGGAGGCGCCGACGAACACGCCGCGCCCGTCTGCGTCAGCTATCTGCTCAATCAGCTGCAGCCGCTGCCTTTCAGGACGCCGCTGGTCGTCACGCTCAATCCCGTCGATGAACCCGCGCCCGGCACGATGCTCGGCTGCTACGACTACGAACATCCGCTGCTCGACTTGGCCGCCATCGACGCGCAGGCGCATCTCCCGGCGCTGCAAGGCACGCGCCGCACGTGGTACGCGGGTGCCTGGACCGGCTATGGCTTTCACGAAGACGGACTGAAGTCGGCGCTGCGCGTGGCCCGCGACTTCGGCGTGACGCCGGCCTGGGCGCAGCCATGACGACGGCTCGCCTGCTGACAGGCCGCGTGATGCACGAACGGCTGCGCCCGGCGCACCATCGTTTCGACTATCCGGTGTGTTACGTGGAATGCGACGTCGCCGGGCTCGACGCGCTGCAAAGCAGCTGGTTCGGCATCGACCGGACACGGCTCTTCGCGCTGTTCACGCGCGACCATGGCCCGCGCGACGGCAGCAATCTCGAACACTGGATGCGCGCGCGTCTGGCCGAGGCCAACATTCCCGCCGATGGCGTCATCCGGCTGCTGACCATTCCGCGCGTGTTGGGCCGTGGCTTCAATCCGGTGAGCTTCTGGTTCTGCCATGACCAGGCGGGCGCGTTGCGCGCGCTCTACGCCGACGTGCGCAATACCTTCGGCGAGCATCGCGGTTATCTGCTGAGCGCGCCGGATCATGGCGTCATCACGGCGGACAGCGAGCTGACGTGCCGCAAGACCCTGCACGTCTCGCCCTTCTGCGACGTCACCGGCGACTACACGTTCCGGGTGCGCCGGCGCGGCGCGCATCTTTCGCTGGCCATCGACTACCGCGACCCGGACGGCCTGCTGATCCGCACGGCCCTGGGTCTCGATGCGCGGCCGCTCACCGCCGCGCTGGCGTGGCGCACGCTGTTGCGCCAGCCCTTGCTCGCCGCCGGGGTCATCGTGCGGATTCACTGGCAGGCGCTCAGGCTGTGGCTCAAGCGCGTGCCTTTCCATGGCCGGCATCCGCCGAGCCAGACCGATCCAAACCATACGAACGAATCCAACAACAAGGTCCGATCATGAACCTGCTGCGGTCATTCTCCGCGCAAACGGCCATGCCGTTCGCCGCACGGTGCTTTATGGGTCTGCTGCGGCGCATTCGCGTCGGCCATCTGGTGCTCGTGACGCCGGACGGCGACCGGTGCGTGTTCGGCGACCCGTTGATGCAGCCCGCCGCGCGACTCTACATTCATGACTGGCGCGCCTGCCGGGCGATCCTGCGTGCAGGCGACATCGGCTTTGCGCAGGCGTATCGCGACGGCTGGCTCGACACGCCGGACCCGTGCGCCGTGCTGCGGCTCGCGCTCCGCAACGAGGCGGCGCTGCAGCGCACGGTGGTGGGCGGCGTGCTGGCGCAAGGGTGGAATGCGCTGCGACACCGGCTGCGGCTGAACACGCGCGCCGGCAGCCGCCGCAACATCCACGCTCATTACGATCTCGGCAACGACTTCTACGCGCTCTGGCTCGACCCGACGATGACCTATTCGAGCGCCTGCTTCGAAGGCGATGCGCATGGTTCCCTCGCAGCGGCGCAGGAGCGCAAGTACCAGCGCATTATCGAGACGCTCGGCTTGCGCGCCGGCATGCAGGTGCTCGAAAGCGGGTGCGGTTGGGGCGGCTTCGCGCGGCACGCGGCGCGCCAGGGCATTCACGTGCATGGCGTGACGATTTCACCCGCGCAACATGCCTGGGCGCTCGAACAGACTCAGCGCGAAGGCCTGACGGGTCTCGTCGAGTTCGAACTGCGCGACTACCGCGACCTGCACGGTCGGTATGACGCGATTGTCTCCATCGAGATGTTCGAGGCCGTGGGCGAAGCGTACTGGCCGGCCTACTTCCGCATGCTGCGACGCTGCCTGAAGCCGGGCGCGCGGGCGCTGGTGCAGTCCATCACCATTGGCGATGCGCACTTTCCCGCGTATCGCGCCTCCAGCGATTTCATCCGCGAGAGCATCTTTCCCGGCGGCATGCTGCCCAGCCCGGAACGCTTCGTTCGCGCGGCACAACGCGCGAAACTCGACGCGCACGCCGCGCTCTCCTTCGGCGCGGACTACGCGCGCACGTTGCGCCACTGGCGCCGCGCGTTCGAAGCGCGCGCGGACGCGGTGCGCGCGCTGGGCTTCGACGAAGCGTTCATGCGCACCTGGCGCCTCTATCTGGCCTATTGCGAAGCCGGCTTCGACGAAGCACGCACGGATGTCATGCACTTCGTGGTCTCGCACGGCGCGTAATCAACACCCCGCGGCATTCGAGAAAAAAACGGGCCCCGCGTAAGCAGGGGCCCAAACTCGAGACCACCTTTGTGTAGCGTGAGCTACGAGAAGGAGCATAAGCAGACCTGCGCCAAGTGCCCATTGGCAAATTCTGAAAGCGAGGCTGCCGATGGCGGAAACTTCAGAACGCCGCCACCCGTGCCGATAAGACACAGAACAAAAATAACCGGCTTCGACGCCGACCGACACGATGACTTCCGATTCCTCCCACGGCCCGCTGCAGGCCGCTTTCCTGCGTCACGAAGATTCCCTTGCGCCGTCCGGGCACGCGCTCGGCGAGGACGATCACGCGGTGTATCGCACGCTGCTGGAATCGACCAAGGCGATTCCCTGGAAGATCGACTGGGCGACGATGGCGTTCACCTACATCGGCCCGCAAATCGAGACGCTGCTCGGCTGGGCGCCCTCGACGTGGAAGACGGTCACCGACTGGGCCGAGCGCATGCACCCCGACGACCGTGAAGCGGTGGTCAACTTTTGCGTCGCACAGTCTCAGGCGGGCACGGATCACGAGGCCGACTACCGCGCGCTCACTCGCGACGGCGGCTATGTCTGGCTGCGCGACGTCGTGCATGTCGTGCGCAAGGAAAATGGCGACGTGGAAGCGCTGATCGGCTTCATGTTTGACATCAGCGAACGCAAGCGCACCGAGGAAAAGCTTGCGCAGATGCAGGCGGAACTGGAGCGTCTCTCGTTCAGCGACAGTCTCACGGGCGTCGGCAACCGCCGCCGCTTCGACGACGTGATGGCGCGCGAATGGGCAGCTGCCGGCGCGTCGGGCAAGCCGCTGTCGCTGGTGATGATCGACATCGACTTCTTCAAGTCATACAACGATTATTACGGCCACCTGCAAGGCGACGCGTGTCTGCAACGCATCGCGCGCGTGCTCGGCGAGGCGGCGGGTCCGCAGCATTTTCTCGGACGCTTCGGCGGCGAGGAGTTCGCGCTGATTCTCGCGGACACCGATGCCGAAGCCGCGATGCGCATCGCCGAGCGCTGCCGCGCGATGATCGCCGACGCGGCCATCCCGCACGTGCGCTCGCCGCACAACCAGCAGGTGACGGCGAGCTTCGGCGTCGGCACGGTGGTGCCGGGCGAGCGTATCGACGTGACCACCTTCATCAATCTGACCGACGCGCAGTTGTATCAGGCCAAGGACAATGGCCGCAACCGCATCGCGGCGGTGGACCGCGCCGGCATGCAAGGCGAAGGCTTCAAGGCGCAGTCGCGCTGATCCGGGCTGGCTTCAAACGCGCCCGGCTACCGGAATCGCCGCACCCGTGATGCATTGCGCATCGCGCGACAACAGGAACGCAATCACCGCGCCGAGTTCCTCGGGCTTCACCCAGCGTGTGAAGTCGGCGTCGGGCATGTCGCGGCGATTGGGCGCGGTATCGATGATCGACGGCAACAGCGCATTCACCGTGATGCCGCGATCCTTGAGTTCTTCCGAAAGCGCTTCGGTCAGGCGGATCAGCGCCGCCTTCGACGCCGCGTACGCGCCCATCCCCGCCCCCGCCTTCAGCGCCGCGAGCGCGCCGATATTGACGATGCGCCCGTGCTCCTGTGCGCTCAAGGCATCGAGCGCCGCCTTCGACGCGTTCAGCGCCGTCTTCACGTTGACATCGAACAGGGTTTGCCAGGTATCGACGCTGCCGTCCGCGACGGTTTCCCAGCGGAACGCGCCCGCCACGTTCACGAGCGCATGCAGCGCGCCGGTCTGTTGCACGATCTGCTCGATGGCCTCGCGTGCCGACTGCGCATCCGCCAGGTCGATGCCGGTGATGCTGCATGCATCGGCGAGTTCAGGCGGCAACGGCTGCGCGCTCGCGCTCTTGCCGATCAGCGCGATGCGCGCGCCGCGCCCGGCGAGCACGCGCGCCGTCGCGAGTCCGAGGCTGCCGAAGCCGCCCGCGATGGCGACCGTCTTTCCTGCGAGGCTGTCCATGGCGAGTTCGCTCCGTTACACGTGATACGTGATGGAAACGTCACGAGCGGGCTTGCTGCGTCGCCCGCTGAATGGAGAATACCGCCGCCGCCGTGATCACGCCCATGACGAGCACGCCGAACATGCCGATCAGCACGGCCAGCGCGCGTCCGAGACCCGTGGTCGCGACCACGTCGCCATAGCCGATGGTCAACGCCGTCACGCCGCAGAAATACACCGTTTCCCCGAACGACGTTTTCAGGTGCGTGAGGGTGTCGATGGGTGCGCCGAGGTAATGCATCGCCACGCAAAGCGCGACGAAAATCAGCAGGAAGGTCGTGAACAGCGAACGCAGATGCCAGAGCGCGCGCATGAATTCGATCGTCACGCGACGCGAATTGATCGTCTCTGACTTCAGAAGTTTCGTTATGCCGTTCATGGGGAGACCTGCACGATATGCGCGCGAGGCTCCCATCCTACTCGTGGACCGCATGTGTCCGTAAGAACCGTGCCCGTTTATTCAGACACGGCTGATTGAGGCTTTCCGGCGGCTTTCGCTTGCGTGTCGCTTCGCGTGATGCCGGCAAGCAACCATACCGCTGCCGCAACAATCAGCGCGCAGGCGCCGGCCACACCGAGCGCCGCGGAGAACCCGCTCGCGAAACTCTCGCGCGCAATATGCACGACCATCGCCCCGGCCGAGCCGCCCAGGCTCGCGCCCGCGTGCGCAAGATCGCCTGCCAGCAGACGTGAGAGGAACGTGTCGTCAAGCACGGTGCGGGCATCGGCGAGCGCGAACGCGTGGGCGTCGAGCGCGGCGTGCGTGCGCGTCGCCAGCACGGCGCCCAGCACGCCCACCGAGGTGACGATGGCGGTAAAGCGCGTCGTCGTGCTGATGCCCGACGCCATGCCGGTCCGGTTCGGCGGCACGCACGCCATGATCGCCTTCTGCGTATCGCCATTGAGCACGCCCGCGCCCAGGCCGGTCACGATCATGCCGACCGCGATCAGCCCGTAGCTCGACAAGCCGGCGAACAGCGCCGTCAGCAGGTTGCCCGCGCCGATGGTCGCGAGGCCGAGCGACAGCAGCGTCATCGAGGGCACGCGCCGGCTGAGCGCCGCGCCGATGTGCGGCCCGATCACCATGGCAATCGCGAACGGCAGCATGCCGATGCCCGCGCGCACCGCCGGCAACCCGAACGCGTTTTGCAGATAGAGCGGCAGGAAGGTCATCATCACCTGCGCGCAGGCAGCGTAACCCGCCATCGCGAGCACGGCGGCGACGAAGCGCGGCTGGCGAAACAGCGTCAGGTCGATCATCGCGTGAGTGCGGGTGCGCTGCACGCGGACGAAGAGCACGAACAGCACCGCGCAGGCGACGAGGCGGGATTCGGTGCGCCAGTCGGCCCAGCCGTCCGCTTGCGCGTCGATCAGCGCCCAGATGCCGAGCGCCAGCGCGGCGGCGAACAGCGCGCTGCCCGCCAGATCGAGCGGCCCGGCGTGCGGGTTTCGTGACTCGCGGATACCGCGCCACGCGCAGAGCGCCATCTCCGCGCAGATCGGCTGGTTCATCAGGAAAATCCAGCTCCAGCCCGACCATTGCGTGATGACGCCGCCGACGAGCGGCGCAATGGTCGTCGACACGCCCATGCAGGTGCCCCACACGGCCCAGGCGCGGGCGCGCGCCGGGCCTTCGTGGAACGTGTTGGCGATGATCGCGAGCGCCGAGGTCAGCAGCATCGCGGCGCCGACGCCCTTCGCCGCGCGGGCGAGATTCAGCGCCGCCGCCGATGGCGCCAGCCCGCAGCCAAGCGACGCGACCATGAAGACGGCCAGCCCGGCAATCAGCATGGTCTTGCGGCCGACGCGGTCCGCCAGCGCGCCGGCCGGCAGCAGGCAGGCGGCGAACGCGACCATATAGGCGCTCACGACCCATTCGATGTCGGCGAAACCGGCGTGGAAATCGCGCGCGATGGAAGGCAGCGCCACCGCGACGACGTTGGTATCGAGCGTGATGAGCGCACAGGTCGCCGATGCGGTCAGCAGGACGAAGCGGGGGTTGCGGATCGTGTCGGACATGGACGGTGCAATAAGGCCAGGTTCCCGACGATGCTAAAGGCGGCAGTGTTTCCTGTCATTGACATAGAATCTCAACTTAATTACTGAATTGTTGAATAGAAACATGGCCGTCGAATTGCGTCACGTGCGCTGTTTCCTGAGCGTCGCCCGGCATCTGCACTTTGCGCGTGCCGCCGAAGAACTCGGCATCGCGCCGCCCGCGCTCACCAAGCAGATCCAGGAAGCCGAGCGCCTGCTCGGCGCCCGGCTGTTTCACCGCACCAAGCGTTCAGTTGCGCTGACGGCGGCCGGCGAGGCCTATCTCGGCGAAGCCGAGAGCGCACTGGCGCATCTCGCGCGCGGCGCGGAGCGGGCCGCCCTCGCGGAACGTGGCGAACTGGGGCGGATCGTCGTCGGGTACGTGGGCTCGGCCGTCTATGCGGGCGTGCTGCCCGCCGCCGTGCGCGGGTTTCGCGAGCGCTTTCCGCTCGTGGAGATCGGCATCGAGGAGATCGTCATGCGCGAAGCGGGCGCGCGGCTGCTCGAAGGACGCATCGACGTCGCCTATGTGCGCCCGCCCGTGCCCTGGCCCGAAGGCGTGGATCTGCGCACGGTGCATCGCGATACCTTTCTCGTCGCCCTGCCCGCCAATTCGCCGCTCGCCGCCTTTTCCGTCATTGCGCCCGCGCAGTTGAAGGAGCAGTCGTTCGTCGTGCCGGAACAGGAATCCGGCACGCTCGACGTGGCGCGGCGCGGACGCTTCACGGCACGTGTCGTCGCCCAGCCGGGCACGCTCGCCGCCGTGCTCGCGCACGTGTCGCTTGGCGGCGACGTCGCGGTCGTGCCCCGCTCGCTGGCGCAATGCATGGTGGTGCCGGGGGTCGAGTATCGGGAGATCGCGGGCAAGCCGGTGCCCTCCGAAGTGGCGATGATGTACAGGCGCTTCGAACGGGCGCCCGCCGTCAAGGCGTATCTGGACTTCACCGCTCAGCCGTAGCGGCTTAGGTCGTCGAACGCCTGTTGGTAGGCTTGCGCGAGCGTCGCCGCGTGTTGGGCGAGGGCCTCGCGGTCGGACTTCAGGGCTTCCAGCATCGCGTCGCACAGGTCTTCGACAGGTTCGACGCCTACGTTGGCTTCATCCCACGCAGACGCGTACGCGCGCTGCTTTTCGGCTTCTCCGTGGCGCATGTTCATGCGCGGCAGGCCATACGCCATCGCGATGATGCGGCCGTGCAGGCTGCTGCCCGCATAGCCTTCGCTCATCGCGATCAGCGCGCAGATATCCCACACGTTCAGCGACGCGAAGATCTTCACCGTCCGGCAGTTCATGCGACGCACGGTCCGCTCGTAGACCGCGAGATCGTCGTGCCAGGGTGCCGCGCCCGCACGGAACAGCACGATGCTCCGGCAGCACGCTTCGGCCAGCCGGTCCAGCTGCCGGGCGATGCGGGCCAGCGTGGCGTCGTCGCCGAAATCCGCGCTGAACTGCACGGCGAGATAACCCTGCGGCAACGCGCCCCGCAATGCGGCAAGCTCGCCGCAGTTCGCGTGGGCCTGAATGCGCTCGTCGAACAGCGCCGCAATCAAGGAAACCGGATCCGGAATCAGGCGCGCCTCGATGCCCGCCAGGCGCAAGGCGGCTTGCGTCCGCGCGTCGCGCACGGTGAGCACGGTGAGCACGTCGGCGCCGCGGAGCTTGTCGAGCACTTCGGCGCGCAGGGCGGGCGCAAGCGACTCGAGCTTCACGCCGCCGACCGCATTACAGACGATCGACGCGGCGTGCGGAAACGTCTCGCGCCCGACCACGTAAGGCGCGCAAGCGTCGATGCCGAGCATGGAGCGCACCCACGCGCGACGCTCGTCGTCCCGCGCTTCGAGACGCGCGATCCAGCGCTGCGCTTCGCCCGGCTCCGTCAGCATGACGGCGGCCTGCCAGGCGTCGCAGGTGAGCAGCTCGCCGCCGGCGTGAATCACGGTCACGGGCTCGTCGCGCCAGCGTGCGGCCGCCTCGGCGAGCGCCGTCACCCTGTGACCGCCGCAGCCACGCAGATCGCGCTGCGCGAGTCCGGCGAACACGAGTTCTATCGCGGGCATGCGCTGCGTCAGCAGCCGCGCGACGACATGCGCGAACAGCATGTCGCCGGCGTTATGCCGGTCGAAGGCGCCGAACAGAATGACTCGTTTCATGGTCCTGTCGATGGGAGCATCCGGGATGCCAGGCGCTCACGTACGCCTAACTCTCTACACGCACACTGCCCTCACACGTTGCATGAGAGAGGGAATCATGAAGATCGAACCGACAGCCGTCGCCGCGGGATCCTTGCTCGCCGAACCGTCGAATCGCGAAGTCCAGCCCGATGAACCGACGCTCGACACTTCCCCTCCCACGGATGCGATGCGCTACGAAGACTTGCTGCCCTGGCTGCTCCTGCCGATGGCCGGTGCATACTGAAGCGCTCGCTTCATACACGATGGCGCTGCCTGGGCGCAACCCTCGAATCACGCAAAAAGCCAGGCGGAGCGTCTCATCGACGCCCCGCCTGGCTTCTCTTGTTCGCCCGCTCCAGCCGGCGTCAGCTCGTCACACGCGTGATCCCGCCGCTCGACAGCAACCGGACCCGTTCGCCGGCATAGAACATCTGGCCATCGGCCGCCTGAGTGATCGCGCGCAGCTCGCCGTTATCCAGACGCACGGTGATTTCCAGTCCCTTTTCCTGTTCCACGCGGTTCTCGACCTTGTCGCCCGCGACCGCGCCCGCAATGCCGCCGATCACGCCCGCCAGCAGCGACCCGTGCCCTTCGCCGATCGCGCTGCCCGCCACCGCGCCGAGCGCGCCGCCGCCGAGCGCGCCGAGCAAGCCCGTGTGGCCATCGTTATTGTCGATGGTCACGCCGCGCACGCTTTCCACGGTCGCCATCCGCACTGTCTGTTCGCGCTGCGTCTGCATGCTGTCGTAGATATCGGCGGAACTGCCCATCGAGGCGCAACCGCTCATCCCCACGGTGCACACCAGCGCCATTGCACACACTGCGATAGTCGACTTGTTCATCTCTCACTCCTCACTCAGGCAATGTCTTGTTGGGATCGGCCCGTGTCGTGAAGCCCCGGTGCCATGGAAGATATCCTAAGGACGCTGAATGAGTTGCAAATGAGGCCGCGCGCCGTGCTTGACCTGCTTGATTGAAGCGCTTATACAGGACACTCAACGCCCGCGACCGGAGTCTTTAATGAAAAGAACCGCGATTCCCCTCGTGCTTTGCGCAGCCGCCCTCACCGCCTGCTCCACTGACAGCGCCGCGCCGCCACCGCCCGGCACCGTCACCACCACCTTCTCCTCCGGCGGCGTCTACAAGGGCTCGCTCACGGGCAGCACCGCCGAGGCCACGCTTTTGATGCTCTTCGACGGCACCGCCTATCTCTTCTACGGCGGCGCGGGCGGCACGGGTCTCGCCGGCGTCGCGGTCGCCGCGCACGGCACCCAGACCAGCGACGGACGGTTCACCAGTTCCTCGGCGTTCGACTATCGGCTGGGCACGCAGGCGGCGTCGCCCGTCACCTTCAACGCGAATTTCGCGCATGCGCCGTCGGTCGACGGCAGCGTCGTGAACCGCAACGGCAGCGCAAGCCTGATCTACGCGGCGCGCTCCATGCCGATCCTCGACGTCGCCCCGACCCGCGCCAACGCGGGCGGTCTCTACAACGGGCGCGGCATGTCGCTCGGCGGAGCGACGCAGACCCGCATCACCGTCGCCGGCGACGGCTATCTCGCCGGCACGACGACCAGCGGCTGCATCTTCCGAGGCACGACCGCACCCCATGAGGGCGCGAATGCCTATGACGTCTCGGTGACCTTCGGCCCCGCGCCCTGTCCGTTGCCGGACGTCACCGTGACCGGCAACGCCATTCTCGACGGCGCGCGGCTGCTGGTCGCGCTGCCGAGCCCGGACCGCTCGGACGTGTTTCTCTTCGACGGCCGGAAATAGCGGCCAATAGCGGCCGCGTGCGTCGCTCACCGTTTGAAGGAGCGATGTGTTTCGGAAGTGAGTTTCACCGCAGGCAGCGTCGTGGCGTTCGCGTCCAGTTGCTTCCAGGCTGCGCGCTTCGGCGAAAGTAGTCGTGATGTTCAAGGCACCATCCAAAAGCTGTTTTCGCTTTGCATGGATCCGGCCGATGGCGCAACACGCCGAAGCCGGTCGACAACATCCAGGAGACAACCCGATGAACGCAACGCTCAAGCTCGTGCCGTCCGCCGTCGCCGCCCTGTTCGCCTGCCTGCCGCTCGCGCATGCGGCGCAGGACAACGTCAATGCGCTGTCCAATTTCCGCCAGACCGGCACGTCGGCGCCGGCGGAAACGATTCCCCAGTCCGGCCAGACCGCCGACGCGCTGCGCAAGAACCTCGAACAGATCAAGCTGCCGCCCGGCTTCAAGATCGAACTGTACGCAGTGGTGCCGGAGGCGCGCGCGATGGCGATCGAGCCGTCGACGGGCGTCGTGTTCGTCGGCACGCGCAAGAACCGCGTGTGGCAGGTCACCGATCGGACGCATCAACGCGTAGCCAGCGATGTCGCGCAGTTCGCGTCATCGGTGACGTTCAAGGTGCCCAACGGCGTGTGTTTCTCGCCGGACGGCGTGCTTTACGTGGTCGAGCAGAACCGGGTGCTCGGCTTTCCGGCGGCGCAGTTCTTCGGCGAAGGCGGACCGGACGTCGCGGCGGCAGTGGTCGTCCCGCAAGGCAAGCTGATCCCGACACAGTTCGAAAGCTTCAATCACGGCGCCCGCTACTGCCGCGTGGGACCTGACAAGAAGCTGTACATCGCGCTCGGCCAGCCGTGGAACGTGCCGCCGAAGGACAAGCTCGCCGAACTCGACCGCAACGGACTGGCGGGCATCGTCCGCATGGATCAGGACGGCAAGAACCGCGAAACCTATGCGCATGGGGTGCGGAATTCGGTCGGCCTCGACTTCAACCCCAAGGACAAGACGCTCTGGTTCACGGACAACCAGGTCGACGGCATGGGCGACGACATTCCGCCCGGCGAACTCAATCACGCGACCAAGGCGGGCGAAACCTTCGGTTTCCCGTGGTACGGCGGCGGCAAGGTGCGCACGGTGGAGTACAAGGATCAGAATCCGCCGGCGGGCGTCGTGTTTCCGCAAGTCGAGTTCGCGGCGCATGCCGCCGACCTCGGCATGTCGTTCTACAACGGCAAGATGTTCCCGCAGAAATACCAGGGCGGCATCTTCGATGCCGAGCACGGCTCGTGGAACCGCACCAAGCCGATCGGCGCGCGCATCATGTTCGTTCCGATCAAGGACGACGGCACGGCGGGCGAGGCGGAAGTCTTCGCGGAAGGCTGGCTCACGCCGAGCGGCGAGTACATGGGCCGTCCGGTCGACGTGCAGACGTTGCAGGACGGCTCGCTGCTCGTGTCGGACGACTATGCGGGCGCGATCTATCGCATCTCCTACACGGGTGCGAAGTGAACCGGGCGCCGAGGGCTGCGTTGCTGGCAGGCGTGCTGATGGCGCTTTCGCATCCGTCGTTCGCCGCCGGCGACATCAAGGCCGGACGCGCGAAGGCGGTGCAATGCGCGGCGTGCCATGGGATCGACGGCATGTCGAAGCTGCCCGAGGCGCCGAATCTCGCGGGCCAGACCGAGGAATATCTCGTGAAGGCGCTCAACGACTTCCGCTCAGGCGAGCGCAAGAACGAGATGATGACGATGATGGCCAAGCCCTTGTCGGACGCGGACGTGGCCAACCTCGCGGCGTATTACCACAGCCTGGGAAAGCCCTGACGGCCACTTCCGCTGAACTTTTTTTCGCTTGGGGGTTGACGTGAGTACTTAAGGGTTTATACTTACACCTGTCTCCTCCATGTCTCAACCGATGTGGATTCAAGCCCGCTCTCTGAAGCGGGCTTTTTTTTCGCCTGTTTTTTTCTTGCGTCTGGCATGTCGGCAGCATGGCCGGCGCTGCACTCCGCGTCATACCTCCCGCGAAACGCTCATTCTGCAAATTCGAACGAATTGACATATTGAGATGATGGCGCGCGTCATGAAAGCATGGATCGAATGTAAGCCGGGCGGTCGAAAGGAGCGATATTAATCGTTCGGCAATTCAAAACGCAGGTCTCGCATTTTCCGATCAAACTCCACATTCGCGCAGATGCCGCCTCACGCGCGCTGAAACTTCGCTTGCGAAAAAAAAAGCTCCGTCTTTATGCTTGTCATGCGCGTGACAGAGATTTCTGCTCTCGCGATGCGTCTTGCCGCATAAGCCGTTGAAACGGCGACCACAAGTCATGTCGGCATGAAACTCACTCTCGGCATTGCTCTGGAATTTTGACACCAATGAAGAACCTGCTGCCTCAAATCATAAAAGCTGCGTCGCTACTCGGTCTGATTACGCTCAATCTGACCGCCCGTGGCAGCGTGCCCGCGTTGAATGTCGAGAACGATCCCTGGTTTTACGGCGGCGGGGCTTTCGATAATCTGTCTGCTTATAGTGGCGTCCCGGCTGTCACCAATAACTACACGTGGACGTCCGCGGACAATTCGAAAACCATCAGTTACGCGATGACGACCGGTCATCAGCTTGTCACGGTAGCAGGCAAGACCAACAACATTTCCGCGGCCATGGCGTATCGCGCCTATACGCAGTCCGGCCCGAACATTCCCGCCAATCGTCCAGTGACGTTCGCCTTCAACGGCGGTCCCGGCAGTGCCTTTGCTTTTCTTCAATCAGCGTACGCACCGAAAGCGCCAGTCCTCACCATGCCGAATCAAAGCACGGGACCTTTTTCCGCGGCCAGTAACTGGTACGACAATAATCCGAACAGTATTATCAACGACACGGATCTCGTTTTCATCGATCCGGTTGGAACCACTTACTCTACAGCCTTGGCGCCCGCAAAAAATCAGGATTTCTGGAGCACTGACGTCGACGCCCGATCCATTGCGGCATTTATCAGCTCTTATTTGACGGCCACGGGCAGATCGAATTCGCCGGTTTACATCATGGGTGAATCTTATGGGACACCTCGTTCCGCAATCACCGCGAATATTCTCGCGAATCAGTACGCTCAAATCAACCTGAAGGGGGTTGTCCTTCTCAGTTCCATCCTGAGCGGAACGAATGCCCTTTACTCGCTGACCGGCGTGCTGCCGACGCTCGCCGCCGACGCCTACGCCAACAACCAGGTGAATTGGTCAGCGCTGGGCATCAATCCCGCATCGCCGCCATCGCTCGAGGATTATCTCGCTCAGGTCGAGGCCTATGCCAATTCCACGATTCTGCCTTTCGAAACGACGACCCACCTGCCTCAGGTCCTCACCTATTACTATTCTCTGTTGGGCGTCGATCTGGGTCAGTCCAACACCGCCAACCTCACCGCTGCCCAGCAAACCTTACTCACGAATCTGACGTCCGGCGCTTTTTCGACGAACGGCATTCTAAATACCGCCGAGCTTGCGAACCAGATCGTCGCATTGCAGAACCAACCGCCGGTCAATGTGGCTGGCGCCATCTCCGATTATCAGAATCTCATTGCGCAACTCAACATCGCCCAGTCGGTTCTGTCCAATCTGGCTTATCCCGCCGCCATCCAGTCTCGCGTCGCGGCCTATACGGGAATGAGCTCGTCCACGATCATGTCGGCGAGCATCGCCAAAAATGCCGAGATGGGCAGCGCGTATCACAACAGCCTCGGTCAGGCGCTTTATCTCGGCGTGTACGATGGCCGCGTCACTTCGACGACAGCGCCTGATCCCAGGCAATTCGGCAACGACGACCCGACCATGCGGATGATTAATCCAATCGTCAGTTGGGGCTGGTCAAATCTCAACACGCTGGGCGGTTACAACCCGAGCGCGCTGAACACCACCAGCCTCTCGAACCCCGCCATTTTCCCGCTTTGGGACTACACCCATGTGCAGCCTGATAATCAGATCACCTATTCCGAGGAGACCTTCAATGCCATCCAGGATCTCCGCTCCGCAATGACCATCAAGCCGAATCTGCGCGTGTTCCAGGGTAATGGGTATTTCGATTCGGTCACGCCGTTCTACAGCACGGCGCTGACTTATGCGCAGACCTTCTCCGATACGCAAGGTCAGTCCCTTCTGAAGCGGGTCACGTTCCAGAATTACCCCTCGGGGCACATGCTCTATTCAACGCCTTCCGTTGGAACCGCGATGAAGGCGCAACTCGACGCGTTCTATTCCGCCAACTGATTTCCAGGAAATCCGCGGCCTCGGTCAATACTCGTTGTCGAGGCCACTTTCTCGAAGAAGGTTTTCGATGCGCTACAGACTATTCTTTCTCGTTTCAATCGCCTGTCTATTGGCGGTTGCTGTCTTTGTGATCAGGAACACCCATCAATCGGCGCCGATCCAGGCTGCGGTCCCGGTCCAGCCGCAAACCTCGACGGGCCAGGTCACGGAAGCCGCCAACCCGAACCCGTCCGCGGAAGAGAGCCCCGAGGAGGCCAAGTCCAAACTGGCCGATCAAGCCGCCGCCGATTTCAAAAGCGCGCTCGTGGCCAAGTACGGCAGTTCGGTGCTTCAGCGCTGATCGCAAAAAGCGCCTGCCTCGGCACCCAACAGGCTGCCGAGGCGGCTTGCAAACTCCCAGGCTCTTCGGCCTCGATTCTTGATGATGACTTGTTGGTCTCCCCAGCGCGTCCTTCACGGCGGTTTTGGGGTTCATGCACCGCGACTGGCCCCGGTCGCGGCTTATCCACAGATCACGTGGACAACTCGTTGGATATCGTTGTTATTACTTCCTCAACCCGTTGATTCCAAACCACTTACGAACGACGCCCGGCAAACGCGCCCCGTGCACGCGCCGGACTCAGTCAGCAGCAGGCAGACACGACGCAAGCATCGCGTCGATCCGCTTCGCCTCCATGCTGAAAAGCGACTGCGGCGTGAAGGCATTCAATTCGTCGGAGGCGGAGCGCGGCAGTGCCGTCGCGATGGTGGCCGTCGCGACGAGCGCGACGATCATCGACAGTAACCAGAAGAAAGCAGCCATTGCGCACCTCGTCAGATGAGTCTCTCCGAATCCGCGCTTGCAGGTCAGCGCGTGATGTGAAGAGTACGGTCATGGGGCGCGGCGCACGACCCCACGGACGAGGGGACTTGAAGGAGGGTTGCTACGGGCGAAGCTTCGGCGACGCAACGGTCGATACGTCCTGGGCGAGCGCGGCGGCTTCCTGCGCACGCATCGCGCGGACAAAGCCTTCGCGTTCGCTCAAACGCTTCCAGTAGTCCGCGATGGACGGCGCAAAGCGCTCGCTCAAGCCGATGAGCTCGGCCAGCATCAGCGCGTAACCCACGGAGATATCGGCGGCCGTGAAACGCCCGGCGCACAGCCAGGGCTGCTTTTCCAGCAACGGCGCCAGCGTGCGAAGGCGCGCATGAAACCAGCGCGCGTAATCCTCGACGATCTGCGGCTGCTGGCGCTCGGGCGGCTCGAGATGCGTATAACGCAAGACGAGCGTCTGCGGGAAGGTCAGCGTGGCCTCACCGAAGTGCAGGAAGTTGAGATAGCGGCCGAAGTCGCGCTCGTGTGAAGCGACGTCCAGCACGCCAGGCGAATGACGCGCGGCCAGATACTGGCAGATCGCCGCCGACTCGGTCATGAAAACGCCCTCGTCTTCGAGCGCCGGAATCGTGCCGAGCGGATTCACTTCCATGTACGCGCGCGCCAGCACGCGCGGCGGAAACGGCAACATCTTCAGTTCGTAGGGCACGCCGATTTCTTCCAGCGCCCACAGCGGCCGGAACGACCGCGCGCTCACGCAATGATGCAGCTTGATCATGTGCGCTCCATCGGCTCAGCCGAGCCACGACGGCTTGCGTTTCTCCAGGAAACTGCGCACGCCTTCGCGCCCTTCATCGGATGCGCGGATGCGCGCGATGCGTTCGGCCGTCTCGCCCATCAATTCCTCGTCGATCTCCATGCCCGCGAAGTCCGTGACGAGTTGCTTGCACTCCCGCACGGCGTTCGGACTGTTCGCGACGATGGCTGACGCAACGGCCTCGACGCGCGCATCGAGCTGCCCGGCTTCAACGGCTTCATGCACGAATCCCATCCGCAGAGCTTCGGCGGCGTCGAAGCGCTCCGCCGTCACGAAGTAGCGATGCGCCGCACGCGCGCCCATCGCGCGGATCACATACGGCGCGATGGTCGCGGGCATCAGCCCGAGCCTGGCTTCCGAAAGGCAGAACTGCGCCGTGTTCGCCGCGATCGCGATATCGCACACCGCGACGAGTCCCGTGCCGCCGGCGTAGGCATCGCCCTGTACGCGGGCAATGACCGGCTTCGGACACGCGTAGACGGTATTGAGCATGGTGGCGAGGCCCAGTGCATCGGCGCGATTCTCCGCTTCCGAATAGCCCGCCATGCGCTTCATCCAGTTGAGATCGGCGCCCGCGCAGAAGGACGGACCATTCGCCGCGAGCACGATCACGCGCACGTTCGGGTCGTCGCCGAGCGCGCGGAAGGCCGCCGTCAGTTCGACGATGGTGGCGTCATCGAAAGCATTGCGCACGTCCGGGCGATCCAGCGTCACACGCGCCACGTGTCCTTCGATTCCCAGCTTCAGACGCTGAAGATTCGCTGCATCGGTCATATCTCGTCTCCCTGCTTCGCTTGAATTGAGCTTTGCTCAATTTTTACCGGGTTGCTTTGAATGCGGATAAATCAGTGTCGGCCAAAATGGTGCGAACGGTCAACTCATATCTTTGAGCGACACTCACAAATCGGTGCAACACCGATCATTCGTCGGCACACATGCGCGTCATGTCATGAAGCCAACATGCGGCTACGCAATATAGTCGTATATATTACGGTGCTCGCCGAACCACACGGCACTAGGCTTCGCGGCCTTGCACGCGCCGTCCGCAGTCGATTCATAACCAGAATTTCAACTCGATTCAAGGAGTCTCACGTGAAGATTCGAATTCTCCGCGCCCTCATTGGTGCGTTCGTTCCGCTCGCCGCCGGTATCGCTGCTACGTCGGCGCTGGCGGGTGAAGTGAAGGTCGCGGTCGCGGCCAACTTCACGGCGCCGGTGCAAGCCATCGCCGCGGACTTCGAAAAGGATACGGGCAACAAGGTGGTGGCGTCGTTCGGCGCGACGGGTCAGTTCTATGCGCAGATCAAGAACGGCGCGCCCTTCGAAGTGTTCCTCGCCGCCGACGACTCCACGCCCGCCAAGCTCGAAACCGAAGGCGCCACCGTGCCCGGCAGCCGTTTCACCTATGCGACGGGCGCGCTTGCGCTGTGGTCCGCGAAAGACGGCTACGTGGACGACAAGGGCGACGTGCTGAAGAAGAACGCCTTCACGCACATCGCGATTGCCAATCCGAAGGCCGCGCCCTACGGTCTCGCTGCCTACCAGACGCTCGACAAGCTCGGCCTGACCGCCGAACTCAAGCCGAAGGTCGTCGAAGGTCAGAACATTTCGCAGACGCAGCAGTTCGTCGCGAGCGGCAATGCGGAACTGGGCTTCGTCGCGCTGTCGCAGATCTACAAGAACGGCAAGATCACCAGCGGCTCGGCGTGGATCGTGCCCGCGAACCTGCATGAGCCGATCAAGCAGGACGCCGTGATCCTCGAGAAGGGCAAGGACAATCCGGTCGCGAAGCAGTTCATCGAGTACCTGAAGGGACCGAAGGCGGCTGAAGTGATCAAGTCCTTCGGCTACCAGCTGTAATTCCGCCGATGCCCCTCGACAGCAGCGACCTCCAGGCCATCACGCTGACGCTCGAACTGGCGTCGCTGACGACGGCGCTGCTGCTCGTCGTCGGCACGCCGATCGCGTGGTGGCTCACGCGAACGCGCTCGCGGCTGAAGGGCATCGTCGGCGCCGTGGTGGCGCTGCCGCTGGTGTTGCCGCCGACGGTCATCGGCTTCTATCTGCTGCTGGTGATGGGCCCGCACGGCTCGGTCGGCAAGCTGACGCAGGCGCTCGGCATCGGCTTGCTGCCGTTCACGTTCGCGGGGCTGGTGGTCGGCTCGGTGATCTATTCGCTGCCCTTCGTCGTGCAGCCGCTGCAGAACGCGTTCGAAGCCATGGGCCGCCGTCCGCTCGAAGCCGCCGCGACCTTGCGCGCCGGTCCGTGGGACAGCTTCTTCACGGTGGCGTTGCCGCTCGCGCGACCGGGCATCGTCACGGCGACGATCCTCGGCTTCGCGCATACGGTCGGCGAATTCGGCGTCGTGCTGATGATCGGAGGCAACATTCCGGGTCAGACGCGCGTGGTGTCCGTGCAGATCTTCGACCACGTCGAAGCGCTCGAGTACGCCCAGGCGAACTGGCTTGCGGGCGGCATGGTGGTATTCTCGTTCGTCGTTCTTCTGCTGCTCTATTTCGGCCGACGGTCCTTCGCGGCGCATGTCTGAACTCACCTCCGCCATCGAGGCGCGCTTTCTCGTCGAGCAGAGCGGCTTCACGCTCGACCTCGATCTCGCGCTGCCCGGCCGCGGCGTCACCGCGATCTTCGGCCATTCCGGCTCCGGCAAGACCACCTTGCTGCGCTGTCTCGCGGGACTGGCGCGTCCGCGCACGGGCAAGCTCGTCGTCAACGGCGAAGTCTGGCTCGACACCGATCGCAATGTCTTCCTGCCCACCCACAAGCGTCCGCTTGGCTATGTGTTCCAGGAAGCGAGCCTGTTTCCGCATCTGAGCGTGACGAAGAACCTGCGTTACGGGCTCGAGCGCGTGAAGCCGGCTGAACGGCGCGTCGATCTCGCGCAGGCAGCCGAACTGCTGGGCATCGGGCATTTGCTGGAACGGATGCCGTCGGGTTTGTCGGGCGGTGAACGTCAGCGCGTGGGCATCGCGCGCGCGTTGCTGACGAGTCCGCGCCTGCTGCTGCTCGACGAACCGCTCGCGTCGCTCGACCAGAAGCGCAAGCTCGAAATCCTGCCGTATCTCGAACGTCTGCACGACGAGCTCGATATCCCGATGCTCTACGTCAGCCACGCGCCGGAAGAAGTGGCGCGGCTCGCCGATCATCTCGTGCTGCTGGAAGCGGGGCGCGCGGTGGCGAGCGGACCGATTGCGGAAACGCTCGCGCGCCTGGACTTGCCGCTCGCGCTCGCCGATGACGCATCGGTCGTGCTCGAAGGCGTCGTCGCCGGTCATGACAGCGCGTATGGCCTGCTGACGATCGCGCTGCCGGCTTCAACCGCGAAGCTGACCGTGGTGCATGCGCCGCTGCCCGACGGCAAGCCGATGCGCGTCACCGTGAAGGCGCGCGACGTGAGCCTCGTCACCGGCACGCACGACGAGGCCCGCAGCAGCGTGCTGAACGTGCTGCCCGCGACGGTCGTCGGCATCGCGGACGACGCCCATCCGTCGCAGGCGGTCGTGCGTCTCGATGTGGACGGCACGCCGCTGCTCGCGCGCGTGACGCGCTATTCGCTGGACCGGCTGGGTATCGTCACGGGCATGCGCGTGTGGGCGCAAGTGAAGGCGGTCTCGCTACTTGCTTGACCGCGCATTCAGCGCCGCGTACTGCAACAGCATGATGGTCTTGCCGTCCATGATTTCCCCGCTCGCGATCATCTCCAGCGCCTGCGCCAGCGGCACCTCGATCGTCTCGATTTCCTCCCCCTCTTCCTCGACGCCGCCGCCCGCCGACACGCGCATCGAACTCTCGTAGTCGCCGAGATAGAAGTACAGCTTCTCGGTCACCGATCCCGGGCTCATGAACGCCTCGAAGGCCTTCTCGACGTGGCGCACGCGATAGCCCGTCTCCTCCTCCACTTCGGCGCGGATGCGCTCTTCCGGCGATGCATCGTCGAGCAACCCGCCCGGCGTCTCGATCAGCATGCCGTCGTGGCCGTTGACGAACGCGGGCATGCGGAACTGGCGCGTCAGCAGCACGTTGCCGGTCTGGCGGTCATGCAGAAGAATGGTGGCGCCGTTGCCGCGATCGTAGGTTTCGCGGTTCTGGCGCTGCCAGGTGCCGTCGCGGCGCAGGAAATCGAAGGTGACTTTCCTGAGCACATACCAGTCGTCCGACAGGACAGCGGTATTCACGATGCGGACGCGGTCTTTCGTTTCGATTGCTTCCATTCGGCTCTCCCATTCGACGATCCAGTCAGCGCATGGTATCGTGCAGTTTCGTGCAATATCAAGAAAATTCACGCAAACGATGTTGACCAGCCAACGCAAGAAAGCCATTCTCGACGCCCTGAAACGCGACGGCCAGGTGCTCGCCACCGAGCTGAGCGCGAGCTTCGGCGTCTCCGAAGACACCGTGCGGCGCGACTTGCGCGAACTCGCCACGGAAGGACTGCTGCAGCGCGTGCACGGCGGCGCGCTGCCTGCGTCGCCGGCGGTCGCGCCGTTCGCACGGCGGGAGAACATGGAGTCCGATGCCAAACGGCGCATCGCGCGACGGGCTGCGGAGATGATTGCGCCGGGACAGGTCGTCATCATCGACGGCGGCACGACTTCCGCGCTGCTCGTGCGCCAGCTTCCGGACACGCTTAACGCAACCATCGTCACGCATAGCCCGAGCGTCGCGGTGGCGCTCGCCGAACATCCGGCGGTGGAAGTCGTGTTGATCGGCGGCAGGCTGTACAAGCATTCCATCGTCACGGTCGGCGCGGCGGCTGTCGAAGCCATGTCGCATATTCACGCCGACCTCTACTTCATGGGCGTCACCGGCGTCCATCCCACGGCCGGCCTCACTACCGGAGATTTCGAGGAAGCCCACATCAAGCGCGCACTCGCGGCGCGGGCGGCGGAAACGGTGGTGCTGGCGTCGGCGGCGAAACTGAATGCGGCGTCGGCTTACCGGATCGGCGGCATCGAGCTTGCGCAGACTCTCATTGTGGAAAGCGCGGCTGAAGCGAAGCTGACGGAACCCATCGAACAGGCCGGCGTCTCCGTGCTGCGCGCCTGAGATCGCAGGGCATTGTTTCTCGGCCGCGTTACAGCGTAACAAGCCGAAAAATACGTTCGAGGCCGTGTAATTGAGTTTTCGCGATAAAGGGAATAGCGTAGAAAGATGCGCTGCGGGCGGTCAACAGCCAAGCGTCGATGTCCGTTGTACCTGTCGAATCAGCGAACATTTTTCCTGGAGAAGGTCGTGAATCGCCTCAAGGCTTTTATCGCGTTGTCGCTCGTGGCGAGCGCCGGCGTTGCCGCCAATGCGCATGCGTGGGGCCGCGTCGGCGTGTGGATCGGCGGTCCCGCTTATTACCCTTACCCGGTAGCGCCCGCGCCGTATTACTACTATCCGCCGCCGCCCGTCTACGTTGCGCCGGTCGCGCCTCCCACACCGGTGCAGTATGTCGAACAGGGCCAGCCCGCCGCCGATCCGGGTGCGCCCGCCCAGCAGCCCGGCATGTGGTACTACTGCGACCCGGCGAAGGCGTATTACCCGTACGTCAAGCAGTGCTCCGCGCCGTGGCATCCGGTGCCGGCCACGCCGCCGTCGCCGAACTGATGCGGCGCGCGTGCTGCTGACATCGTCAATCTCAGGAATCTGCAAGCATCCATGAACATCACCAGGCTCGCCCTGCTCTCCGCGGCACTCGGCCTTTCGGCCTGCACCGTGATGCCCACCGGTCCCAGCGTGATGGCGCTGCCGGGCAGCAACAAGACCTTCGACCAGTTCCGCGCCGATGACGCCTCGTGCCGTCAGTTCGCGCTCCAGCAAACCGGCGGCGTGGACGCCAATCAGGCGGCGACCAACAGCGCGATAGGCAGCGCCGTCGTCGGCACCGCGATCGGCGCGGCGGCGGGCGCGGCGTTTGGCGGCGGCGGAGGCGCGGCCATCGGCGCGGGTGCCGGTCTGCTGACGGGCAGTGCGTTTGGCCTGGGGGCGTCGCAGACATCCGGCTATAACGTGCAGCAACGCTACGACTACTCCTATCTGCAATGCATGTATGCGGCGGGCGACCGGGTTCCCGTACGCGGCGCCATCAGCACCCTACAGCAGCAGCAGCCTGCGGGCGCGGCCTACACCACGCCGCCTCCGCCGCCGCCCCCGCCGGGATGGCAGCCGCCGCCGGGGTCTTACTAGGCTTTCGGCCAGCACACTTCATCGCCGCCAGCGCCAGCCCTTGCCACCGGCACTGAGCGGCGCGTCGGAGACGAACGCCGGCGCGACCAGCAGCCCCGTCACCCAGCCGACGTAGAACCGGGCGTCGCTCCAGAACTCCAGCCAGTCGTAGACCCGAAACGCCTGCACGTGCGCGAGCCACAGCACGAGTTGCAGCGCGCCGCTCAATACGAGCCAGGTGACGGCGATCACGCCGGTAGCCCGCGCGCAGCGTCGGAAGGTGGCCGCGTCCCATTGCTCCCGCACGATGGCGCATCCTGCAATCAACACGAAGATCGCCGGAATCAGGCTCGTCACGAGCACGTGCATATCCCATCCGCACACCACGCCGACGATGCCGCTGACCACCACCGCGATTGCCGCCACCGGCCACGCGAACCACGACGGCCCACGCGCGACCAGCCACGCGACAGTGATGAAGAACGGCGTGACCGCCCATTGCACGGCCTGCGCGACGGCCTTGGCCAGATTCTCGCCCGCCTGTGCGTTGCCGTGACTCGCCGCGACGTACACGGTGATCGCCTCGTGCACGCACACCGCGACGACCGCGAACCCCAGCGCCTCGCACGCGGCGAAAGCGGGCGATTTCTCCGCGTGCTCCGGCTCGTCGCCGAGACTGCGCAGCCTCTCCAACACGGGCTCGACGAAAAAGGCCAGGATCGCGCCGATCAGCAGCGCGGCGGCGGCATCGGTCAGGGAAAAATGGCCGAAGAGCGAGAACAGCCCTTGCCACAGGAATTCGGGCGCGGCGGCGCAGACGGCGACCCACAGCGCGAAGAAGAACCCGTTCGAAACACGTCTGAGCGGCATGGCCACCTCGATGCGTCTTACTGCGCTGGCGGGGAAGCGTCCTTCACGCACTGGATCAGCGCGGCGCGCACACGCTGGCGCAGATCCACGGGAATCGAAAAACATTCGTAAGCGAGCGCCTGCGCCACGGTCACGATCTTCATGTCTTCGTAATGCCGCCGGCTCTCGATCATCGCCTCGAACGCATTGGCGCGCGCGTTGATCTCGATCGGATCGGCATCCACCAGCAGGACGGCGTGAGCCAGCACGGCATAGAGCGGCGTGTCGTGACTGCTGTGCGGCACGCGGCGCCAGTATTGCGCGGTGCCGGCGATCTTGCGCGCATCGTCGCCGGGGCCCCACGCGAGATTGAAGCGGCCGTCGCAGAACGAGCCTTCCACGGCCTGCCAGTGCGTCAGCACGCCGAGCGGCGTGAGCGCGTCGGCGAGCAGGCGGCACAGGTGTTCGTAAATGCCTTCAGACAACGCACCCATCGGCGCGCGCACCGGATACGCCAGACTCAGGTTGAGAATGCCTGGTCCCTGCGGCACCAGCCCGCCGCCCGACAGGCGCAGCCACACAGGACAGCCGCGCCGGGCAAACGCCTCGCACGCATCGGCGAGCGCCGGGTAGCGCTGATAGCTGCGCGGCACGATCAGCGAAACGGGCGCCTCCCACACTTGCGCGACGGCCTCGCCCGCAGCGGCACGCGCGAGCAGCGCTTCTTCGGCGTGCAGCGGATCGTCGGAAAGAGACACCGCAGTGGAATCGATCAGTTCGAAGGACATGGAATCGATCTCGGAATGCGCCGCGAGCGACGCCATCCCGGCATGGTAGCCAATAACCGCGCGACACGGCGCCGCCCCGCCGGCAGCCTTCTCCGGCGGGGCGAGCGCATCAGCCGCGCTTGCTGACATGCTCCTTCAACAACGCGTTCACTTCGTTGGCCTTTTCCATCTGGCTCATGTGTCCGGCGTCCTCGAACACGCGAACGGTCGCGCCTTCCGGTGCGTTCTTCGCGTGCGCGGCGGGAATGATCTGGTCCCGCTCGCCCCAGATCACCAGCACCGGCTTGCCCGCCGACGCCAGCTTGCCGCCGGGCTGCGCGGCCTGCCTGCCGTTCGCGAACAAGCCGGCATTGAGCGACGTCAGCGCTTCGCTGACGCCGTCGAGCCGCTTGTACTTCAGCAGGTCGTCGAGCATCTGGCGGCTCACCAGTTCCGGATTCGCGAACAGCAGCTCGACCACCGGTTTCAGTTCGCGCCGCGACTCGGCCGTGACGAAGCCTTCGGTGTAGGCGTTGTTGATCTCTTCGCCGAAACCGGACGACGAAATCAGCGCCACCGATTCCACCCGCTCCGGCTGATCCACCGCCATCTGCGCCGCGATGCCGCCGCCCATCGAATGGCCGACGAGATGCGCGCGGTCGAGCTGCACCGCGTCCATGAACTTGCCGACGAAACCCGCGAGGTCCGCGAGCGTCGTGCCCGGCACCTTCGGCGTCGATTGCCCGTGGCCCGGCAGATCGAGCGCGAACACGCGATTCTTGTCGGCGAGCGCATCGAGATTGAAGAGCCAGTTGTCGAGATCGCCGCCGAAGCCGTGGATGAACAGCACCGCGGGCCGGCTCGCATCGTCGCCGGCGCGCGATGCATAGCGCACGCGGATGCCGTCGACATCGACGAAATGATAGGCCGACACTTCCTCGCCCTCTTCCTCGTCGTCGGCGGGCGTCACGTATGAGGACACATACGCGTCGATATCGGCGTCGCTGACTTCGGCCGGCGCGAGCACACCGAGCAGCGCCTTCACCGGCAGCGTATCGCCCGCCGACGCCACCCGCCGCCGCAGCAAGCCGGCGTCCGGCGCCTCGACGGCATTGGCGATCTTGTCGGTTTCGACATCGAGAATCGGCATGCCGACGGTGATCTCCGTGCCCTCTTCCACGAGCCATTCGTTGACCGTGCCTTCCTTCATCGACAGGCCCCACTTGGGCATGACGATCGGTGTGATTGCGGCCATCAGTGCTTTCCTCCCTTCATGGTTTTTCGGGCAGCGTCGGCGATCTGCGCGGCGTTCGGGATGTAGAGATCCTCGAGCGTCGGCGAGAACGGCACCGGCGTATGCGGCGCGCACACCATCTCGATGCCCGCCTTCAACGCGCCGAACGCCTGCTGCGCGACCTGCGCGGAAATATCCGTGGCGATGTTGCAGCGCGGATTCGCTTCATCGACGACGACCAGCCGCCCGGTGTTCTCCACCGTTTCCAGCACGGTGTCGATATCGAGCGGCGACAGCGTGCGCAGATCCACCACTTCCGCTTCGATGCCTTCCTTCGCGAGCGTCGCCGCGGCTTCGAGCGCGCGATGCACCATCAGCCCATAGGTGACGATCGACACGTCCTTGCCGTCGCGCACCACGTTCGCTTCGCCGAACGGAATCGCGTACGAGTTCTCGGGCACTTCACCTTCGAAGCCATAGAGATTCTTGTGCTCGCAGAAGATGACCGGATCGTTGTCGCGGATCGCCTGGATCAGCAGGCCTTTGGTGTCATAAGGCGTCGACGGGCACACAACCTTCAGCCCCGGAATATGCGTGAACAGCGAGGTCAGCATCTGGCTGTGCTGGGCCGCCGCACGGAATCCCGCGCCGACCATCGCGCGGATTACGACAGGCGTTTCCGCCTTGCCGCCGAACATGTAGCGGAACTTGGCGGCCTGATTGAAGATCTGGTCGAAGCACACGCCCATGAAGTCGATGAACATCAGCTCGGCGACCGGACGCATCCCGCACGCCGCCGCGCCGATCGCCGCGCCCACGTACGCGGACTCGGACAACGGCGTGTCGAGCAGGCGGTCGCCGTGCTTCGCGTAGAGTCCCTTCGTCACGCCGAGCACGCCGCCCCACGCGTCCTTCTCGCCATCCGCGCCGGCGCCGCCGACGATATCCTCACCCAGCACGATCACACTCGGATCGCGCTGCATTTCCTGATCGAGCGCTTCGTTGATCGCCATCTTCATGCTCAGTTTGCGGGCCATGATTGTCGTCTCCAGGAATCAATATTTGACGTAGACATCGGTGAGCAGATCGGCGGCGGTCGGCAGCGGCGCGTCCTTCGCTTCCTGCACCGCGCGGTCGATCAGCGCGGCGACTTCCTTGTCGATCGCGTCGAGTTCCGCCGGCTGGATCACGTCGGCCTGCGTCACGGCCTGCGCGAACTTCTTCAGGCAATCGCGGTTCGAGCGGATCTCGTCGAGCTCTCCCGGCGCGCGATAGGTCTGCGCATCGCCTTCGAAATGTCCATAAAAGCGGATCATCTTGCATTCGAGCAACGCCGGCCCGCCGCCTTCGCGCGCGCGCCGGATCACTTCGCCCGCCGCTTCATGGACCGCGAAGAAATCGGTGCCGTCCACCGTCACGCCGGGAATGCCGAAGCCCGCCGCGCGGTCCACATAGCTGTCCACGGCCGTGCCGTAGTCGCGCGCCGTCGATTCCGCATAGCCGTTGTTCTCGATCACGAAGATCACCGGCAGATTCCACACGGCCGCGAGATTCAGGCTTTCGAGGAAGGTGCCCTGGTTCGACGCGCCGTCGCCCGCGAAGGTGATGCCGACCTCGCCCTTGCCGCGGAACTTCGCCGCGAGCGCCGCGCCGCAGATCAGCGGCGCGCCCGCGCCGAGAATGCCGTTCGCGCCCATCATCCCTTTCGACAGATCCGCGATGTGCATCGAGCCGCCCTTGCCGTTGCACGAACCGCCCTTCTTGCCGTAGATCTCCTTCATCATCGCGACGGGGTCCACGCCCTTGGCAATGCAGTGCCCGTGTCCGCGATGCGTGCTGGCGATGCGGTCGCCGTCGTTCAGATGGCTCATGATGCCGACGCCCGCGGCTTCCTCCCCCGCATACAGATGCACGAAGCCGGGGATGTCGCCGCGGCCGAAATCGACGTGCAGACGCTCCTCGAAATCGCGGATCGTGCGCATCTTGCGATAGACGCTCAACAGTTCGTCCTTCGAGAGCGGCAAGCCGCCCGCATGCTGCGTTGCTGTCATCTCTGTCTCCTTGGGGTGGGTCTAGCGGATGGTGCTCATGGGCTGGCGCATCAGCCCGGACGCCGCCGCGTAACGCATGCACGCGGCCACGTCGATACTGCGAAAAGCGTTCTCCCTGAGCGTGACGGTCACTTCGTCATCCGGACCGAAGGCCAGCTCGCGTTCGCCGTCGAGCGCGACAATGCCCGTGCGCTGGCGCACGCGATGCGGCACGCCATCGGCGAGACGCGTCCAGCTTGCGATCGGCACGGACTCCATCAGCCCGGGCGCGATCGGCGCGCACAGATCGAATTCGCCTTCGCCGGGCGCGGCGAGCTGCACCGCGAGTCCGCCTCGATCGTGACGGCCGAGCGGTTCGAGCAGGCCCGCGATAGCCGACATGCCGATCGCCTGCGGATCGGCATAGGACACATAGACGGCAGCGAGCGTCTCGATCTTCCACAGCGCCCGCGCGCCGATGAAGTGCTCGTGCGAGATCACGGCGTCGACTAGCGCGATGTCGTGGCGCACGCTGCCGTCGCGAGCGCGAATCTCGATGTCGAGCCGCTTGTTCGACGCCAGCGCTTCGTTGGCCGGCACGCGCGCGGTGGCATAGAGACCGGTCGCGAGGCCGGAGATGGTCGGCTCGCGCATTTCCGGATAGGCGTTGTTCGTGCCGGTCGACAACCCGGCGAGCGGCACTTGTCCGCACTCCCGCACGACCGCGCGATGCGTGCCGTCGCCGCCCAGCACGAGCAGCGCATCGACACCCGCTTCGCGCATCATGCGCGCGGCGCGGAAGGTGTCGTCGACGCGCGCGGTGACGGGCATGTCGAGGAACTCGACGGCGGCGAGTTCGGCATCCGGACCCTGCTTGCGCGCCAGATGCCGTTGGAGCATGACCTTGAGGCCTTCGCGGTCGGGCATCATCAGCACGCGCGGCACGCCGCTCGCCGCCAGCGAGGACAGCAGCCGCAACACGATGTTGACGCGGTCGGCGAGTTGCAGACTATTGGCGTTGGCGATGACGCGCCGGATGTCCCGCGCCGAAACCGGATTGGCGATGATGCCGACGAGCGGCGTTGCGTTTGCACGCATGCCTGTGTCTCCGTTCTGTGTTTTGTGCGGCGGATAAAGGCAAGCGTTATGCCAATCGAACGAGGGGGTTCAGCGGGGAAAAAGTGCGGGAATACCCGAGGAAATCGCGGGTGTAACGGGCGCCGCCGTGACAGGTGTCACAGCGGCAGGTGTATCACGGTGGACAGGCGTATCGCGCGTTCAGTGGCCGTCGCGCTGATTGGGCGACTGGATGCCATAGCGCGCCATGCGCCGGTACAGCGTCATGCGGCTCACGCCGATCTGCCGCGCGACCGCGCTCAGATTCCAGCTCGCCGCGCGCAGGTACTGCATCAGCAGCATGCCTTCGGGCGGCAGGCGATGCGGATCGAACGCCTCGACGGCGCGCGGCGCGTCGTCCGGCAGCGCGACGTGGCTCAGACCTTCCGGCAGATCGTCGATCTCGATCACGCCGTTCGAGCACACCGCGCGCGCATAGCGCAGCGCATTGCACAATTCGCGCAGATTCCCCGGCCAGTCATGCCGATGCAGCCGCTCCCGCGCGCCGGCTGACAGCGTCACCGTGGGGCGCGCGCTGTCGTCGCCTTCTTCGAGAAACTTGCGGATCAGCCAGTCGAGATCGGTGCGCTCGCGCAGCGGCGGCAACGTGAAGCGCGCGCCGTTCAGCCGGTAATACAGGTCTTCGCGGAAACGTCCGTCCTGCATGAGCGCGTCGAGCGACTGATGCGTCGCCGAGATCACGCGCACATCGACGGACACCGGCCGCGATGCGCCGATCGCCAGCACCTCGCCTTCCGCCAGCACGCGCAACAGCCGCGATTGCAGTTCGCGCGGCATGTCGCCGATTTCATCGAGAAACAGCGTGCCGCCATCGGCTTCCTGGATCAGCCCGCGCTTCGCCTTCGCGCCCGCTCCGGAAAAGCTGTTCGGCAGATGGCCGAACAGTTCGCTTTCAATCAGCGTCTCCGGAATCGCCGCGCAATTCACCGCGACGAACGGACCCGCGCGGCGCGCGCTCGCACGATGCAGCGCCTTCGCGAAAAACTCCTTGCCGCTGCCCGTTTCGCCGTTGACGAGCAGGTTGATCGGCGCATCGGCGAGCTTGGCCGCGCGTTCCAGCTGACGCGTCAGGGCGGCATCGCCGCCGCACAGAGCAGCAAGCGGCGCGGGCACGTCTACCGGGCGCGGGCGGTTCGCGTTCGTCGCCGGCGCGATGCACGGCGCGGGCGGCATCACGCTCAGGTAAAGGAACGCGCCGGATTTCGCGAGCGGCACCGCGCGCAGTTCGCTCGGCCTTGAATAGACGAAGCGGCCGAGTTCTTCGAGACGCGCGTCGAAGAGCGTGTCGAACGGCACGCCGATGAGCGACGCCGCCGGTTCACCCGGCGCGACCGGCCGGCCGATTTCCGCCGCCAGCATCGTATGCGCGCGCCGGTTATGGCCGACGATGCGTCCGCCCGCATCGAGCGCAATCAGGTATTCAGGATCGACGTCGACGAATTCCGGCGACGCGTTCAGCTTCAGGATCCAGTCCTGCCGATGCGTGCGCAGGAAGTTGGCGTTCTCGATGTGCCCCGCGTAGATGCGCACGAGTTGCAGCGCGAGGTTCTGGCTGTCGCGCGCCTGCGGCGAAACGAGTGCCGAGATATCGAGGATCGCGGAAAGCGCGCCGCGTGAGTCGTAGAGCGGCGCCGCCGTGCAGGTGAGCGGAATGTGCGTGGCGTCGAAATGATCGAGCTGATGGACGGTCAGCGCCTGGCCGGTGGTCAGCGCGGTTCCCACGGCACAGGTGCCCGCGCCCGCTTCGCTCCACTCCGCGCCGAGATAGAGGCCCGCGCGGCGCAATGCGGCATCGGTATTGGCATCGCCGATGTAATCGACGGTCACGCCCAGCGCATCCGTCAGCAACACGACGTAGCCCATGCCGGCGACTTGCTCGTACAGCGTCTCGAGACCGTGACGGGCGATGCGCGCGAAGTCGTCGATGCGCTGCTGGTGCTCGCGCAGCCGCGTCTGCGGCAGAATGCGCGCTTCCTGCATGCGCGACGGGTCCAGTCCGTATTGATGCACGCAACGCCGCCAGGACGATTCGATGATGCTTTCGTGCAGGCGCTGTGGCGCAAGCGATTGCGTCCGCGTGGTGGCCGCGACGACTGCCTCGATGTGCTCGCGTTGCCGCATGTCCATGCGTGCTCTCCTTGGTGTCTCCAGCGTCGGGCATTTGTGGGCGCACGCAGCGCGCTTTGGTTTGATCGCCTCGGGTCAGTCGTGTTGTGTTGTGCTGGGCCGGCTCGCGCGCGGATTTCACCGATTCGCACGAGCGTGTCTCAGGCCATATGATGCTCGAATCGGCAGGACGCGTCATGCGGCAGGAGCGCTGCGCCGCAACATGCCGTCGGACACTACGGAGACTCAGGATGACGAAGATCGCCTACGAAGATTTCGAGCGACAGGTCGTGCAGCATCACCTCATCAAGGGCAACGTGTACGAGAACGGGGCGGCGCTCGTCGAGCGCGCGAATCAGTGGATTGCGGAGAACGCGGTGGATGTATTGAACGTCGAGAGTCTCTCGACGTTCGGCGCCGGCGACGATACCAGCGTGAGCCACTGGTATTCAGGCATTCGCGTCTGGTATCGGGTCGGGTAGCGGCTCAGGTTGCGGCTCAGGAAACCGTTCGCTCAGCCGCGGCCGACGAACGGCATTTTCGTCGCCATCACGGTGTGGAACAGGACATTGGCTTCGAGCGGCAGGTTCGCCATGTAAAGCACCGACTGGCCGACGATCTTCACGTCCATCATCGCCTCCACCGCGATCTCGCCGTTCGCCTGCGGCACGCCTTTCGACATGCGCTCCGAAAGCTCCGTCAGCGCATTGCCGACGTCGATCTGACCCACCGCGATGTCGTACTTGCGGCCATCGAGCGAGGCGCTTTTCGTCAGGCCTTGAACCGCGTGCTTCGTCGCCGTGTAGGCGGCCGAATTCGGGCGCGGGGCGCTGGCGGAGATCGAGCCATTGTTGATGATGCGGCCGCCCATCGGCGTCTGCGCCTTCATCGTGCGAAACGCTTGCTGGAGGCAATAGAACATGCCGTTCAGATTGATGTCGACGACATTCCGCCATTGCTCCGGCGTCCAGTCCTCGAACGGCCCGGGCGGGTTCGTCACGCCGGCGTTATTGAACAGCAGATCCACGCGGCCGAAATGCTCGACCGCGGTCCTGAAGCACTGCGCCACGGATTCCGGATCCGACACGTCCGTCGGCACAGCGAGCGCGCGGCCGGCTGCGCGGGCTTCGTCGATGACCGCTTGCAGCGGCGCCGGGCGACGTCCCGCCAGTACGACCGACCAGCCGTCGCCGAGGAGCGCCAACGCCGCCGCCCGGCCAATGCCGCTACCCGCTCCGGTGACGATGGCGATTCGTTGAGACTGATTGGCTGCGTCGGACATATCGGCGTTCTCCTGTTGTTGGGCGCGCAACAGCTGCGCGCTGAATTCGGGAGAACATTATCGCCGTCTTCGGCCGATTCCTGCCGGGTCAGCGATTACGCGAGGCTTCCGTCGTGACCGGGCCGGCCGTCGTCGTGTTGCGCGCGTCGCGTCCGTCGCAGAAGACCGCGGTCATCAGCATCGGCACGATCTGCTTCACCACGGCCGTGCTGCCGGACTCCCGCACTTTCGCTTCGACCGTTTCCGCAGCCGCCAGGACCACGACGCCATAGGAGGATTCGCTGATCGGCTGGCCGCTGCCGCGCATGAACATGTCGTCGCCTTGCTCGTAGCCCAGCACAGCGTAGACGCGGAAGCCGTAGGCCGTGAGCTGACTGCCTTGCATCGGCTTGAAAGCGTTGACGGAGTTGGATTCGACGCGCATCGGGCGGGCGTCGATGGATTTGTCGGCGACTAGCGGCGCAATGAAGCGGTGCGCGCTGGACTTGCAGTCGAGCTGACTTTCGAGCGGAGTGGCTTCGCACAGGCTGGGCAGCAGTCCCCCGACCACGGCAGCGAATGCGGTGAGCATTGCGAGAGGAGCGGTTTTCATGGCAGCGATAAAACCTATCGGTTTGTAGGCCAACACAGATGCACGGGCATCCGCATCGATGCAATAAGCGAGCCAGTGAATCGGTTCGCACGTTGCGCAGCGCTGCATGCTTCCCGCAAGGGGCATGGCTTCTTGTAGGTGGGTTGAATTCTTTGTCGGGCGCTTCGCTTTATCCTCGTGCTCGTGTAGTGAATCCTACAATCGTTTTTGTAGTCGAGGTACGCACAGAATCTGCTTTTCGACAGCGCCAGTCTGTTCGAGATCCCTCAATTTTTCCGCGGAGCGATGTCGTTTCGATGACCCTGCGCGCGACAGTGGTGCGAAACGGAAATTCAGCGACTTGGTTATATTCTGCGATTCGACCCTCAGAGGACTTCCAATGACCGCGCTCACCGATTTCCCGATCACCCAAAAATGGCCCGCCCAGCATCCGGAGCGCATTCAGCTCTATTCGCTGCCGACGCCGAACGGCGTCAAGGTTTCCATCATGCTCGAGGAAACCGGCCTGCCGTACGAACCCCATCTGGTGCGTTTCGACGCGAACGACCAGATGTCGCCGGAATTCGTCTCGCTGAATCCGAACAACAAGATTCCCGCGATCATCGATCCGAACGGACCAAACGGCGCGCCCCTTCCGCTGTTCGAATCCGGCGCGATCCTGGTTTATCTGGCGGCAAAGAGCGGGCAGTTGATGCCCGAGGACATCGCGCAGCGTTATGAAACGCTGCAATGGCTGATGTTCCAGATGGGCGGTATCGGGCCGATGTTCGGGCAGGTGGGATTCTTCAACAAGTTTGCCGGCAAGGAATACGAGGATAAACGGCCGCGCGCGCGGTATGTCGCGGAGTCGAAGCGGCTGCTCTCCGTCCTCGATCGGCAGCTCGACGGGCGCGTGTGGATCATCGGCGACGAATACACCATCGCCGATATTTCGATCTTTCCGTGGGTGCGCAATCTGGTCGGGTTTTACGAGGCGCGCGAACTCGTCGATTTTCACGAGTTCAAGAACGTCGAGCGCGCGCTCGACGCATTCCTGCAGCGGCCAGCCGTGATTCGCGGCCTTGATATTCCGAAGCGGGGATAAGTGAATTTTGAGGGTGCAGGGCTGTGTCGAAAGCGGCGCTTTCCGATCGGGTGACAGGCTTTGGACAATGGGTTCACAATCGGCAGACGTCAGCCGTGCGATTTTCAAACGTCGCAAGAATAGTGTTGTGCGTCAACGTCTTGCGCGACGGATGCCCAGGATATCCACACGCTTGTGCAAAGTTTCTGTGGATAAGCCTGCTCGCTCGCTGCAAGTCGTTGATCCGTTTCCGAAGCCGAGGTGGACACACCCATGAACGCCCTCTCCCGCTCTACGCTCTCGCCGCTACGCCGTTTGCGCCGATTCGTGCTGCTGTCGGCCATCGGACTCGTTGGTATCGCTGCGCATGCGCAGACGCCCTGTCCGGGTTATGTCGAAACGGATTCCGGCAGCGCCTTCGATCTCGCTTCGATCATCCGGGACGCCGGCTCGCCGCAATCCGCGCTGGGCAGGCTGCGTGATGCGGTCGCCAAGGTCGATGCGGGCGGCGGCTGTTCCAAGTTTCGCGACCAGCACGCGTGCGAAGAGACGTTGACCCTCGCTCACAAGGCGATCGTCGCGCTCGAATCATGCTCGCCACCGGGCGGCGCGAAGGGTTCGGCGCACGGCTGATGAGATCGCGCGCATAAAAAAAGCGTGCCGCCCGGTGAGGCGGCACGCGTTCAGTCTCGGCTTGTCCGGACCGAAGTCCGGACGGTTCGAGCGGTTCGAGCGCTTAGCGATCCAGGAACGGACGCAGCTTGTCAGCGCGGCTCGGATGCATGAGCTTGCGCATCGCCTTGCTCTCGATCTGGCGAATACGCTCGCGCGTGACATCGAACTGCTTGCCCAGCTCTTCGAGCGTGTAGTCCGACGCCGTATCGATACCGAAACGCATACGCAGCACCTTCGCTTCACGCGGCGAGAGTGCGTTTAACGCGTCGTCGATGGCAGCGCGCATGTTCGCATGCACCGCAGCCTCGGCCGGCGACGTCGCGCCCTGATCTTCGATCATGTCGCCGAGCGTTGCATCGGCATCTTCGCCGACCGGCGTTTCGAGCGACACCGGTTGCTTCGCGATCTTGAGAATGCCGCGGATCTTTTCTTCCGGCATTTCCATGCGCTCGGCCAGCACCGACGGATGCGCTTCCTGACCGGTCTGCTGCAGGATCTCGCGCGAAATGCGGTTCAACTTGTTGATCGTTTCGATCATGTGAACCGGCACGCGGATCGTGCGCGCCTGATCGGCCAGCGAACGCGTCACAGCCTGACGCACCCACCACGTTGCGTAGGTCGAGAACTTCCAGCCACGACGATATTCGAACTTGTCCACCGCCTTCATCAGACCGATGTTGCCTTCCTGGATCAGATCCAGGAACTGCATGCCGCGATTGACGTACTTCTTGGCAATCGAGATCACGAGACGCAGGTTGGCTTCAATCATTTCGCGCTTGGCCTGACGCATCTTCAGCTCGGCAGCCGTCATCTGACGGTTGATCTGCTTCAGTTGCTTGAGCGGCATTTGCACGACGCCTTCGATGTCGATGAGCTTCTGCTGTTCAGCCTGAATGGCCGGCAAGCTGCGCTCGAGCGATGCGCCATAGTGCTTCGACGACGCCGCCGTACGCGCGGTCCATTCGAGGTCTGTCTCGTGGCCCGGGAACGACTCGACGAACTTCTCGCGCGGCATGCCGCAACGATCAACCGCGATAGCGAGCACACGACGTTCGATCTCACGCACTTGTGCGACTTGCTGATGCACGTCGGCACACAGGCGGTCGATGGTCTTGGCCGTGAAGCGGATGGAACCGAGCTCGCGCTGGATTTCGGCGCGCGCCTTTTCCACCCCCTTCGACGCGACCACGCCCGAACCCTTCGGATGACTTGCCTGTTCGGCGAGCTCGCTGACGCGTGCGAAGATGGCGAGGCAGTCGGCCTTCAGCTGCTTCAGGCGCGCTTCGTTCGATGCGCCGGCATCGTCGCCGTCGAGATCATCTTCGTCATCCGAATCTTCGTCGGATTCATCGGTATCCGTATCGATATCGGTTGAATCGGCGGTGTCGGTTGCGGACATGTCCGCGTCTTCCGTGTCTTCTTCCTTCAAGCCGTCGACGAGGTCGTCGATCTTCAGCTCACCGGCTTCCACCTGGGCCGCGTCCGCGAGAATGCTTGCGACCGTCGACGGACACGCGGCGATGGCCTGAATCATTTCGTGCAGACCGTCTTCGATGCGCTTCGCGATGGCGATTTCGCCCGCGCGCGTGAGCAGCTCGGTGGCGCCCATTTCGCGCATGTACATGCGGACGGGGTCGGTGGTGCGGCCGAATTCGGAATCGACGGTGGAAAGCGCGTTTTCCGCTTCCTCGTCCGATTGCTCGTCGGTGACGACGCTCGGCGCGGTGTCGTTCAGCAGCAGCGTTTCGGCGTCCGGCGCCTGTTCGTAGACCGCGACGCCCATGTCATTGAACGTGCTGACAATGGTTTCCATCGCTGCGGTTTCAGCGAAGTTGTCCGGCAGGTGGTCGCTGATTTCAGCGTGCGTGAGATAACCGCGTTCCTTGCCCAACTGGATGAGCGCGCGCATCTGGCGCTGACGCTCTTCATTCTGCTCTGCGGTCATTGCGACATCGGGCTGCGTCGTGCCGGCCTGGCCCTTGCCTTTGTTCGCCCGCCGTCCCGGCGACTTGCGCGCCGGTGCGACGATGTCCAGCTCCGAATCTTCCCGATCAAAACTTGCCATACTTTCTCCTCGACAGGTTTGCTCGGCGACGACAGATCCCCGGGAGCGAGCGTAACGGCTCGCGATGATTTCGATGACAGCTTCGACCACGGACGGCTTGCTGAAAATCGCATCGAGCAAAACACGCAGACCGCATTCACGTGCGGCCGCGCTTTTCAAACGCCCTCTCAGGCGCAACCTTAGAGTGTATCAGGTTCTGCTGCGTCGCAGCAGGTATTCTGAAAACTTTTGTTGGCGGCGCTTGGCTGATCTCTTGGCACGACTTTGTAGGCAAGTGGCTGAAGATCACCGGGAGTCAACCCCATGGGCGTTCAAAATGGGGTTGGATCGGGTTGCACTGCGACACCGGATAACTTTCGCAAAAGTTCGCCCAACGGCTTGCGAGCAGCTTCGGACAAAGTGGGCGATGCACCGGGTGCCTCGATTGTCCTCGTAGGCTTAGTTGGGGCGATTCCGGCTTGCTTCAAGCGGAGGAATTGTCTGAGTTCGCGCATACGTTGTTGTGATTCACACGAAGCTGCCTTTGGCGCTGGAGTGGTCAATGTCCGCACCTGGGCGCCGAGTGAACGAATCGCGTCAATCGCGACGATCTGCCCTGCTTCCATCGCAGCCACGAAATCCTGAGCCCAGTTCCCGGCGTGAACACGCGGGCGTGCCTCGTCACGATGATGGATCGTGACGGAGGTGGCGTCGGTCGACACATGGTACGTACGCAATCCATCGCGGCTGGCGAAGGCCTGACCGGCGAGATCGACCACCGTGCGCTCGACGTGCGTTACGCGCTCCTGCTGCTGTCGGTCGGCTTCCAAAGAGATGCGTTGAGCGCGCAGCCTATAAGCAAAATCAACCGGAGCGCGCAGCAGGGTGCGCAGGTAACTGATCGGGTGCGTCGCTCGACTCAGGTGCTGCCAACTGGCTTCGACGACATCGGAGAGCAGCTTCCCGGCGCGCTTCGCCTCGCTCATGAGTTTGAAAATCAGGAATTCACGAAATCCCAGCGGCAGCAGGCGTTGAAGGTCCGCGGGCAGGCGTCCTGGTTGTCTCTTTTGATGAGTAGGGTTTAGATCCTTATATATAGCGCCGTCTGCCAGCGTGGCACACGGCGGCGCCAAAGAAAGCTCGGGTCCAGTGCCGGCGGACTGCGTCCGAGCTTCCGTCGACGTCGATTCGGAGTTGACATCAGGCGCCACCAGGCCTAGCAGAGTCGCTGCCTTGGACGTCAGGTGCAGATAAGCCCGGCCGAACAGCCCGGCGGAACCGTAGCGCATCTGTGGCGGCCGAGTGATGAAGCCAGCGGATTCGAGATCGTCGAGGCTGCGATAGAACGTCCGCATGGATTGCATCGCCCGTCCAGTCAGCAGTTCGCGACGGGCAAAGATCGCCGCATAGGGCTTGCTTGCGTCGACGGTGCGAGCAAGGGCAGCAAACAGCGCACGCGCACGAGCCGGGAGCGCAGACGTATGCGTGGCCCGATGTGCTGCACGAAAAATCACCCAGGGAAGATTGGAGCGATCGCAAGCGTACTCGTCGAGAGCCTGCTGATCTTGCTCCACGGAGGGCAGTTCAGAATTCTGCGGGCGAACAACCATCTCGCCTGCAACGGAATGTTGCGCGATACGCATATCAAGTACGTCCATTTCGAAAAATGGAAGACAAACGCTTGACTGCTTATCGCGTTCCGCTAAACTTCGAGATGCGTACTCGTGACCCGATTGGCGTCGGGAAGCGGACCGGGCGACTTGCAGTAAAGCCCAATATTCAAAAGCCTTCGGTTGGCGCCGAAGGCTTTTGTCTTTCTAGCGTGTGCTATTTACATAGCGACCTCTTGTTTCTGAAGTTTCAAGCTATTGATTTCTAAAGAGTTTCTACTAGAGTCAACTGCCTTGAATCTTTGTGAATCATCTAAGTGATTGATTTAAAAAGAAAACCTACTAGAGCTCAATCCTGTTCTGAGTCACGCAGCGTCTGGTTGATGAATTCCGCAATTCGCTGGCCCCACTGCTCCGCCTCCGTCGCGTCTTTTTCGAAGAAACGGACGCCCACAACCCCATTGCGCGTGGACACCTCACATACCTTTCTTCTTCCTGTGCGAACTACAGTCGCGCTCGGTGCCGCAACACGTGGCTTTTCAGCCGCGAACGAAACGGCTTTGTCTTGCGTGAACGCCTCATCGTCGACCAGGCGACGTACTGCTTCGATGACCTTTTCCGCCTTACCCGCTTCTGTCAGTGCTGCCAGCTTCTGAGCAGCATTGCTTCCAAGTCGTTCAGGCCGCTCGGCGAGGGCAACCTTGGCTGCATCCGGAAGGGCGTCGAAAGAAAAGATCCGCGTGACGTGGCTCTTGCTCAGTCCTGCGCTCTCGGAAATCTCGGTGCGCGTAAGCCCGCTCAACTCCTGCAGCCGCTTGAAGTTCCAATACTTCTCGAAGTCGGTAAGTGACGGCGACAACAAATTCGAGAAGAACGCAGCGAACTCGATCTCACCTTCTTCGATCGACGCCACGTTCGCCCGGATCGTCGCGCGGCCCAGTTCTCGGTAAGCGGCAACCCGATTGTGGCCCGCAACAATCTCGTAGCGAGCATCAGGCAAGGCCCGCACTAAAATAGGCGTCGCGAGCGCATGCTGTGCCAGGTTGCTTTTCAGTTCCTGAAATTGCTCGGTCGTCAGCTTGCGCCGTCTTCCGTCGATCTCCACAAGCGAGTCGAGCGGCACTTCCAGCGCCGCTCGTTCCTCGAGTTGAGTCTCGAGTTCCTTGATGCGTGCCTGTGCGGAATTGATGCGATTCTGCGCATCCATCAATCTGCCCGGCGACGTGCGCGCCTCCGCGCTGGCCGGCCGCTGCTGCTGCGAAGTCTCCGCCGGCTTGCTGCCGATATTCGCGGTCTTCGCGAGGAGTCTGTCCCCGATACCCATTTAAACCTCCGTCTGATTCCAGGCGCGAACGAATTGCGCGTCGAGGTGTTCCGCGAGTCTGTCGAGCGGTTCCTTGAACCGGTTGTAGGCAGCCGTGCTGCCGTCCGGTTTCGAAAGGTCATATACCGTGGACAATTGAGCCGATGCACCCTTCGGAACGGTCGACTCGGGGATCTCGAACGGCAATACGCGGTCGCCATACGCTTTTTGCAGCCAGCCACGCACGACGCGCGAAACGTCGTCCGACTTTGCCTTGGTCAGGATCACATTGACGAAGTCGAAACGCTTTTGCTCGAGCACGCCCGGCAGCTTCTTCGCGATGTCCGCGAAGAGGTGCCAGAACTGGGTCGAGCTGGCGAAGTCGAGGGCTTCGGGCGGGCAGGGCAGCAGGATTGCATCCGATGCCAGCAGCGCGTTGATCGTGAGATAACTGAGCGCAGGCGGCGTGTCGATGATGACCGCGTCGTACTCCTCGGTCAGCGGCATCAGACCCTTGCGCACGATTTCCCAAAATTCGAACGTGCTGTCGTTCAGCACCTTTGCCGGGATCTCGAACTCGGCGTCGAACAATGACGAGGAAGCCGGGATCAGATCCAGGTTGTGCCAATACGTCTCCTGCACCGCGTAGTGCAGCGTCTGCTGATCGCCATAGATGAGCGGCAGCAGCGTCTGGTCATCGGAAATTTCGGCGTCGGGTGCCCAGCCGCACAACTGCGTGGTGGTCCCCTGCGGATCGCAGTCGATCACCAGCACCTTGCGTCCGAGCAGCGTCAGCGCCTGCGCTGCCGATACCGCGGTCGTGGTCTTGGCAACGCCGCCCTTGAAATTCGCCACCGTCACGATGCGCCCGCGCTTCCCTTCGGGCCGCCGGACGCGCTCCCGCGTCGATCGGATCCAGGTGAGGGCTTCCTCGAGCGTGAACTCCTTGCTTCGTCCAGCGCCCTTCGACGTACCCGCAGGCAAGTCGCCCTTGGTCGTCAGGTACTGGAAGCGTTGCTTGTCGATACCGCACAGCGACGCAACCTGCGAGCTGGTGAATGTCGGCGCGCTCTTGCGCGGATACGGCTCCAACATTGCATCGCGGATCTGATTGAGGATGTCAGTGGCTTGGGCGGCCACTCCCAAGAGTGTTTCGATCGAAACGGATTGATCGACTTCGGGAAGCCGAGCGCTTAGCATGGAATTCGCAGTCACTGGCGGGCCTGGGTAAGCAAATAATTCTTCGGTTTGTGGAAAACAAGCTGCAAACCGAAGAATAAACGTCGAACCGGTAAACCTCAAGTAAACTCTGAGGTACTTGACGACCCGCAGCGGACATTTTTACAACGTCCGTCGCCGGAGTAAACACAAAATCGCGCCAGAGCCCCCGTTTACCGCCGGTCGGACACGCTGCGGATCAGCGTTTCGAGGCCCAGGAGGCGGCGTGGATCGTCGTTTCCCAGATAGAGCGCCGTGGTGGAGCGGCTTGCGTGGCCGAGTCCGATGCCGACTTCATGCAGATGGGCGCCGTGCCTGAGCGCATGCGTCGAGTGAGTGTGGCGAAGCCAGTGCGTGCTCGCGCGCTGCAACGCGCGGCCGCTGCCGGAGGCGCGAGAATCGGCCTGAGCGGCCGCGCGGGAGAAAATCCCCTTGAAAAGTTTACCGACGCCGTCCGGCGTGATAGGCAAACCGCTGCGCGCCTGGGCGAGTAAGGGCGTGTCCGCCGCGCACGCCAGCGGTTCGGGCAGACCGCGGAGCGCCAGATTCTCCCGCAGCGTCTCGACGACAACCGCCGGCAGCAACACGCTCCGACGTGTCCCGCGCCCCGACTCGACGGTCAGCCGCCACACCGGATCATCCACGCCGTCCAGATTCCCGACGCTCAGCGCGCCAGTACATGCATCGGCCAGTTCGGCCCGTCGCAGGCCGGTCGAATAGGCCAGCAGCAGGGCGAGCCGGTCGCGATGTTCCGCAAAGCTATATTCCGCCCGCGTGACGGATTCGAGCAGCCCGCGCCACTGTGCCTGGCCGAGCGTGCGTTCCGAGGCATCAAAGGCAGCCGGCTTCGCCACCCGCGCCACGCCGGCAAAGGGATTGGCGGCCAGATAACGCTCGCCGACCAGCCATTCGCACATCGCGGTGAGAATGGAGCGCGCGGTTTCCCGGCTCCGCGCCGAAAGCGGGCCGGCGAACGGGCGCCAGTCCGAGAGCACGCGCTCGCCGCGACGCGCGGAAATCCAGCGCCCCGCGGGCTGCGGGTCCGAAAGAAAACGGTCGATATAGTCCGCGCACGCTGCCGCATCGAGGGATGAAAGCGCCTTGTCCTGCTCCAGCACGGCCCAGAGCAGGAGCCGCTCGGCCTCGCGCCGGTACGCGCGGCGCGTGTGTTCACTGGCGGATCGGGCGTCGAGCCAGGCGAAGATCGCACGAATATCCGTATCGAAGCGCGCACCGGATGCGGCCCGGTTTGTCCCGCTGGATCCGTCGAGCGCCGCCGGCACCCGCAGCGCCTCGAGTGGCGCGACGGCAAGCGGAGCGTGCTCCAACTGGCTAGCAGGCACAGGCTGCCACTGCCGGCGCGGCAGCAGCGCACGCGGAGAAACCGAGTATTGAAGCGCCTGCTCGTGAAGCCGCAGCCAGTCGACGACCCTCTGCGCGCCTTTCGGCCCGAGCCGCGGCACCGACGCATACCACCGATGCCCCCGCTGCTCGACGCGCTCGATGACATCCCCGACGGTCATCAACCCGGCCGCCGCCAGCCGCGCGCTGACGGCCGGTTCGAACCAGCCGTCGACGGGATGATCCGGACGCGGCTCCTGAACCAGACTCGCTTCCATGCGCGCGAGCGCTTCCGCCTGACGCCGCCGCAGCCGGGCGTTGCGGGCCGCGCGACGATCGAGCGCAGGCGAACCGCCCGCCGGATAGGCTTCCTCGAACAACGCGAGCAATTCGGATTCGCCGTACACACCATCCGGATCGATCCGTTCGCGGAACTCGTCGAGCGATGGCGCCGCCGACTCGGGCGTCGTATCGAACAGCGGAATGCTGCCCGGCCGCAGCCGCAGAAGGTGAGCCGCCTCGGTGTCCCGCGCCCGGCGCGCCAGGACGGAAAGCGTATCGCGCAGAACGTCGATGAGTCGGCGCGTCACGCGCACATCGGTTCCCGCGTCGCCATAGGATGCATGGAGCTGGGTCTCGGCGACGCCATCGAGATAACCGCGATACAGCGCGAAATGCTGACGGGTCAGCCGACTAGGCCCCGCTTGAGCACCGTGAATAGAGGAGGAGGGCGGGTCGCTAGCCATTTATCCTTTCTTTTCAGTCATTTGCGGCGAGGTTATCAACCAGCTTCGAATTTGACAAGGAAAATCACTACATCTGATAAGTGTGATTATCAGGCTTTGAATGCCGGCGATCGTCAAAGCCCCTCGCTTGCCAGCGCCCCAAGCCTCGGCGCATATTTCGAGCAGGTCCAACCCGCCATGCCCGGAGGAAGCGAGCCGATGCTTGATCCCGTCCGCCACACGCCGAAGCCATCGGAGCAGGATGTCGAAGCGCAGCCCAGCCTGCCCGAAGTGTACGCATCCGTGCACGTACCGGCGGGCGGCCGATGGATCCGCCGCTTCCTCGCCTTCGCCGGTCCCGGCTACATGATTTCGGTCGGCTATATGGATCCGGGCAACTGGGCCACGGATCTCGCCGGCGGTTCGCGCTTCGGCTACACGCTGCTCAGCGTCATCCTGCTGTCGAACCTGATGGCGATCCTGCTGCAGGCGCTCGCCGTCCGCCTGGGCGTCGCGACCGGACGCGATCTCGCGCAGGCGTGCCGCGAACACTATCCGAAGCCCGTGAACATCGCGTTGTGGATCGCGTGCGAGGCCGCGATCATCGCCTGCGATCTGGCCGAGGTGATCGGCACGGCGATCGCGCTGCAATTGCTGTTCGGCATTCCGCTGATCGCGGGCGCGCTGCTCACCGCGCTCGACGCCTTCCTGCTGCTCCTGCTGATCAACCGCGGCTTCCGGCTGCTCGAAGCGTTCGTGATCGCGTTGCTGGTCGTGATTGCCGGGTGCTTCGCGTTGCAGATCGCCGCCGCCGCGCCGCCGTTCAGCGAGGTGCTGCGCGGTTTCGTGCCGACGCCGCGCATCGTCGCCGACCGGGAGATGCTGTACGTGGCGATCGGCATCCTCGGCGCGACGGTGATGCCGCACAACCTCTACCTGCATTCGTCGATCGTGCAGACACGCGCCTACGGCAAATCCGTGAAAGCGCGGCGCGAGGCGATCCGCTGGGCGACCCTCGACAGCACGATCGCCCTGACGCTCGCCCTGTTCATCAACGCGGCGATCCTGATCGTGGCGGCGGCCGTGTTTCACGCGAACGGTCACGAGGACGTCGCGGAAATCGGCGACGCGTTCCGCTTGCTGTCGCCGCTGCTCGGCGTCGGCATTGCATCGACGCTTTTCGCCGTCGCGCTGCTCGCCTCCGGCCTGAATTCGACCGTGACCGCGACACTCGCCGGACAGATCGTGATGGAAGGCTTCCTGCGCCTGCGCATTCCGAACTGGGCGCGACGCCTGATTACGCGCGCGCTCGCCATCGTGCCGGTGATCGTGGTGACCGCCATTTATGGAGAGAAGGGCACGGGCCAATTGCTGGTGCTGAGCCAGGTGATCCTGTCGATGCAACTGCCGTTCGCGGTCATTCCGCTCGTGCGTTTCGTCTCCGACCGCCGCAAAATGGGCGTCTTCGTCATTTCGCGCTGGACCGGGGCGCTGGCGTGGCTCGTCGCGGGCGTGATCGTCGTGCTGAATGTGAAGCTGCTCGCCGACACGATCCTGCGCTAAACCTATTCCATATAGAGGGAAACGCAGATCATGAGCGGCACGTTCATCGACATCACGCTTCGCGACGGTACATCCTTGCCCGCCTACTTCACGCATCCCGCGACGGGATCGGGGCCGGGTATCGTTCTGCTGCACGATGCTTCCGGCGTCGACGACTTCATCCGCCATACCGCCGATCTCTACGCCGAGGAAGGCTACGTTGTGCTCGCGCCGCGTCTTCCGGCGCACGAACCGCTGCCGGGCGGCGTGGCGGCGGAGAACGTGGCGGCGTTCGTCGAGAAACTGCGTGCGTTACCGCAGCACGCGGGCAAGGTCGCGGTCATCGGCTTCGGGCGCGGCGGCCGGCTCGCGACGCGCATTGCCGCACAAGCCGACGTGGATTGCGCCGCGTGCTACTACCCGGACGATCTCGCGGCCTGCCTGACCGAGATCCCGACGATCCGCTGCCCCATCGTTTTTCACTTCGCCGAGCGGGCCGCATATGACCTGCGCGAGAGCGAGGCCGCGCTGGTGGGCAAGCCGTCGATCGAACGCTATGTGTATCCGGGCTGCGCGCCGGGTTTCGTCGATACCGGCAATCCGGCCTACGACAAGCCCGCTGCCCTGATGGCCTATTCGCGCACGCTCTCGATGCTGCGCAAGGTGCTCGGTCCGGTCTTCGATCTGAACCAGCTGTGGGAACAACATTGTTACTTCGAGTTCGCCACGCGCGATGTCGAGTCCGTCATGACGACGATGGTCGCCGAACCCTACGTCAATCATGTTCCGACGATGACGGGCGGCGTCGGACACGACGAGCTCAAGCGCTTCTACACGCATCACTTCGTGCACTCGAATCCGGCCGACACGAAACTGATTCCGGTGTCGCGCACGATTGGCTCGGATCGTGTCGTCGATGAGTTCGTGTTCTGCGCGACGCATGATCGCGAGATCGACTGGCTGCTGCCGGGCCTCGCGCCCACCGAAAAGTATTTCGAAGTCCCGATGCTCGCCGTGATCCGCTTTCGCGGCGACAAGCTCTATAACGAACACATCTACTGGGATCAGGCGTCGGTGCTGGTGCAGATCGGCGTGCTCGATCCGGAAGGCTTGCCGGTGGCAGGGCGGCAGACGGCGCGCAAGCTCATCGACGAAACCTTGACGAGCAACGCGCTCATGCCCAACTGGGCAACAAGCGAAGGCAAGCCCGTCTGAACGTTCGACCCCAAAGTCTTCAGCAGGCGTTGCACATGCGCGTGACGTGACCTACTCTGAGTGGAACGTTGCGGTCCTCGCACCAAACACCATGTCTCATGGTTCAAAGTGAAACAATGGCGCGCTCCGCACGACCGGAGGACGTATGCCGCGTGCGTCGCCATCAGTGCGCTCGACATCGATCGAGCGTGCGCTCTGTCTTGCTTTCGGTGCGTCGTGCGTGCTGAGGGCCGCGTCGGCATACGGCGCCTGTGACAACACCGCGCCGCTCGCCGGCCAAACCACGACGTGCGACACGCGCGCCCCGAATCCGTCGACGCAGCCCATCGCCACGGCGCCCGCCAGCGCCAATGTGACGATCAACGTGCTGCCCGGCGCGGCGCTCAATGTCACTTCAGGCAGCGCCATCACCGTGCGCAACACGAGCACGCTCGACAACGCCGGCACGATCCAGGGTGCGACCGGCGTCTCCATCACGGGCGGCGCGGCCGTGATCGACAACAGCGGGACGATTCGCGGAACGAGCGGCGCAGGCATCGTCGCGAACGGGCGGATCAACGTGTCGATCGTCAATACCGGCACGATTGCGGGCGGCGCGGGCGTCGCCGTGAGCACCGACACCGGCAACGATACCTTCGTCATGAACGGCGGCGTCGTGTCGGGACAGATTCGCCAGGGCAACGGCTTCGACACCTTCACGATGACGGCAGGCCAAGTCGACTCGCTCGATCAGGGCGACACGCGCGACGATTTCACGATGACCGGCGGACGGATTGTCGGCGTCTTCGTGAACGGCGACATCGCGCGGATGACGGGCGGGCGCATCGGCACCGTGGATCTGAATGTCGGCAACAATGTCTTCGACATGTCGGGCGGACAAGTCGACGGCAACGTCACCGCCGCGCAGAACAACGACACCTTCACGTTGTCGGGCGGCACGATCGGCGGCCGGGTCGATCTCGGCAGCGGCACGAATGCGCTGACCATCACGGGCGGGAGTATCGGGATGGGCGTCACGACGACCTTCGGCCCGGATACGCTGACATGGAGCGGCGGAACGATCACGGGCCCCGTGTCGCTCGGCGACGGCGCGGATGCCGCGATCATTCGCAACCTGAACGACACGACGCTCGGCGCGCTCACGCGTTTCGACGGCGGTCCGGGAACCGATGCACTCACATTCGACAACGTGCAGGCTAGCGGTCTTGCGCGCTTCACCGGCTGGGAGAGCATCGACGCGCGCAACGGCACGCAACTGACCTTCGATGCGAACGGCCTCACGCTCGGCGACGCCGTGACCGGCACGGGCACACTCGATCTCGACGCGACGAGCACGCTGTTCGCGGGCGGCATCGGCGCCACGGCGCTGCAACCGGCGGTCGCCGGGCAACGCGTTACGTTGAACAACGCGGGCGTGATCGACCTGACCAACGGCGGCGCGAGCACCGGCGACACGTTCACGGTGAACGGCAACTACATCGGCGCGAATGGCCGCTTGCTGGTGCAGAGCGTGCTCGGCGCGGACGGCGCGCCCAGCGATCGACTCGTGATCGCGCAGGGTGCGGGAAGCGGCACGACGTCGATCGGCGTGACGAATGTCGGCGGGAAGGGCGGCTCGACGGTCAACGACGGCATTCTCGTCGTGCAGGCGACCGGCGGCGGAACGACGTCGGCGGGTGCGTTCTCTCTGGCGCGTCCGCTGGAGGCGGGGGCGTTCACTTACTATCTGTTCAAGGGTGGAGCGAGCGCGGGAACGTCGGAAAACTGGTATCTGCGATCGAGTGTTGCGGCAGTGCCGTCGATTCCTGCTGCGCCCGTGACGCCCACCACACCGACAACACCCACCACACCGGAAAACCCCGGCAATCCAACGCCACCCGCCACCCTCATTCCCGCGCCTCAAGCGGCGCCCGGCACGCCTGCGCTTCCACCGGCGCCGCCGCCCGGCGCGGCGCCGACGCCGCTGTATCGGATGGAGGTGCCGGTCTATGCGGAGGTCCCGCCGCTTGCCCGCGAACTTGCCATCCAGCAGGTGGGCACGTTCCACGAGCGCCAGGGCGATCAGGCCTTGCTGACGGAGAACGGCGCGCTGCCCGCGGCGTGGGCGCGCGTGTGGGGCGGCCATGCGACGCTGCACAACAGCGGCGCCGCCGATCCCGAATTCAGCGGCGGCATCGGCGGCGTGCAGATCGGCCATGACCTTTACGCCGATACGACCACCGGCGGCCATCGCAATCACTACGGCTTTTTCCTGGGCTTCGCGCGCGCGAGCGGCGACATCAGCGGGCTCGCGCTCGGCTTTCCCAACGCCGATGCCGGGCACCTGTCGATGAACGCCTACAGCGCGGGCCTTTACTGGACGCACATTGGTCCGGGCGGCTGGTACACGGATACCGTTCTGCTCGGCAGCGCGCTCACCGTCGATCCGCAGTCGAACCGCGGCGTCGGCGCGACGACGCACGGCAACGCATTTGCTGCCTCGTTCGAAGCGGGCTTGCCGATTCCGCTGCCCGCCGGACTGGGTATCGAGCCGCAGGCGCAACTCATCTGGCAGCACGTCAATCTGAACGACATCGACGATGGCATCTCCACCGTCTCCTTCAGCGAAGCCAGCGGCCTGACCGGCCGTCTCGGCGTGCGCTTCTATGGCCGCTTCGACGCCGCCGGCACCGCGTTCGAGCCTTATCTGCGCGCCAACCTCTGGCGCTATTTCGGCGCGACCGACACCGCGACCTTCGCCGGCACGACCGTCATTCCCACCGAAGTCTCGGCGACCATCGCGCAGTTCGGCGCGGGCGTCACGGCCAAGGTCAGCGCGCGCGGCAGCCTGTTCGCAAACCTCGCTTATTCGATGAACGTGGGCGGCGGGCATCGCAGCGCCATCGAGGGCGGAGCGGGGATGCGCTGGAAGTGGTGAGCCGTTGCATACTACGGACACACATAAAAAATCCAGGAGACAGGCATGACCGACGTGGCTGGCGCGGATCGCGTGCCCCGCTGTCCTTATCACGACAAAGCGCACGACACAGCGCACGACAAAGCGCACGATGACGCCCTTACGCCGAACGGCTGTCCGGTGAGCCCGCAAGCCGCCGAGTTCGATCCCTTCGGCGACGGCTACAACCAGGATCCGCCGGAATACGTGCGCTGGGCCCGCGAGCAGGAGCCGGTGTTCTGGAGTCCGCGGCTCGGTTACTGGATCGTCACGCGCTACGACGACATCAAGGCCATCTTCCGTGACAACCGGACCTTCAGTCCGTCGATTGCGCTGGAAAAGATCACGCCGACCGGCCCCGAAGCCAACGCCGTGCTCGCCTCGTATGGCTTCGCGCTCAACCGCACGCTGGTGAACGAGGACGAGCCCGCGCACATGCCGCGCCGTCGCGCGCTGATGGATCCGTTCACGCCCGAAGCGCTCGCGCATCACGAACCGATGGTGCGCACGCTCGCCCGCGAGTACGTGGACCGTTTCATCGACGATGGCCGCGCCGATCTCGTCGACCAGATGCTCTGGGAAGTGCCGCTCACGGTAGCGCTGCATTTCCTCGGCGTGCCCGAGGAAGACATGGACACGCTGCGCCGATATTCGATTGCGCACACCGTCAACACGTGGGGACGGCCCAGGCCCGAAGAGCAGGTCGAAGTGGCGCATGCGGTCGGCAAGTTCTGGCAGTTCGCCGGCAAGCTGCTGGACAAGATGCGCGAGGATCCGTCCGGTCCCGGCTGGATGCAATACGGCATCCGCAAGCAGAAGGAACTGCCGGACGTCGTCACCGACTCGTATCTTCATTCGATGATGATGGCCGGCATCGTCGCCGCGCACGAGACCACGGCCAATGCCGCCGCGAACGCGCTCAAGCTGCTGCTGCAACATCCGGATGCCTGGCGCGACATCTGCGAGGATTCCACGCTGATCCCGAATGCCGTCGAAGAGTGCTTGCGCCACAACGGTTCGGTCGCGGCATGGCGGCGTCTCGCGACGAAGGACGTGACGATCGGCGGCGTCGCGATTGCGGCGGGATCGAAGCTGTTGATCGTGACGTCTTCGGCGAACCACGACCAGCATCAATTCGCCGACGCCGATCTCTTCGACATCCGTCGCGAAAATGCCAGCGATCAACTGACGTTCGGCTACGGCGCACATCAATGCATGGGCAAGAATCTCGCGCGCATGGAGATGCAGATTTTCCTCGACGAACTCACGCGCCGCTTGCCGCACATGCGCCTGAGCGAGCAGCGCTTTACCTATGTGCCGAACACGTCGTTTCGCGGGCCGGAGCATCTGCACGTCGAATGGGAGCCGGCGCTCAACCCCGAGCGCACGAATGCTGCCGTGCGCGAGTCGCGTGTGGCGGTGCGCATCGGCGAGCCGTCGTCGCATGCGGTGAGCCGTACGGTGATCGTCCAGTCGGCCGATGCCTGCGCCGACGGCATCGTGCGCGTGCGGCTGGCGTCGGCGGACGGACGCGCTTTGCCGCGCTGGACGGCGGGCTCGCATATCGACGTGCTCTGCGGCGACACCGGCCTGTCGCGCCAGTACTCACTGTGCGGCGATCCCGCCGATCAGCGCACGTTCGAGATCGCGGCGCTGCGTGAAAGCGCGAGTCGCGGCGGCTCGGCGTGGGTCCATGAGAACGTCAGGCCCGGCGCGCAGTGGCGCATCCGCGGCCCGCGCAATCACTTCCGTCTCGACGAAACGGCGCGGCGGCTCGTGTTGATTGCGGGCGGTATCGGCGTGACGCCGATCAGCGCGATGGCGCAGCGCGCGCACACGCTCGGGCTCGACTACGAGATCCACTACAGCGGCCGTTCGCGTGCTTCCATGGCGCTGCTCGACGAGATGCAGGCGCTGCACGGCGGACGATTGCGCGTGTATGTGTCGGACGAGGGCACGCGCGTCGATCCGGCGACGCTCGTGGTCGGCGAAGGCACTCAGGTCTATGCATGCGGTCCCACGCGCCTGCTCGATGCGCTGGGAGAGGCGAGCCAATCATGGCCCGAGGATGCGCTGAGGATCGAGCACTTCACGTCGAAGCTCGGCACGCTCGATCCCTCGAAGGAACGCGCGTTCCAGGTGGAATTGAAGGATTCCGGGCTGGTGCTCGACGTGCCCGCCGACCAAACGCTGCTCACAACGCTGCGGCGCGCGAATATCGACGTGCAGAGTGACTGCGAGGAAGGCCTGTGCGGATCGTGCGAAGTGCGAGTGCTGGAAGGCGAGATCGACCATCGCGACGTGGTGCTGACCAAGGGCGAGCGCCAGTCGAATCAGCGAATGATGGCGTGCTGTTCGCGCGCCCGATGCGGGAAGCTGGTATTGGCGCTTTGAACGATTTCTGACGCCGGTGGCATTTTGCCGCGCATTACCGGCGTCGATTTAAATCATCATCCCTTCATCACGGCGTCATCTTCCCGGAATATCAGAAAGATTATTTCTCAAATATTGAATGGTTATACCCGGTGGTTACTTTTAATATATTGAGACAGCGTTTTTGCCATCTGTGATCACAAACTGCATGGCAGGATATTCGTGAGCATGCCATGTTGATTGAACAAATCAATGTTTTCGGGCGGGATGCAGGTTTTCCCGATATCCCTTTCATCAGGCTGAACGCGCAATTTTCGTCGTCATATGGGATGATTATTGAACGTCCGTTCGAGCAAAGCTGCGCTTTCTTGCATCTTCAATAGCACTATTTTTACCAAAATCAGGGTTATTACCTACTAATATGAGATTTTTTACGCATGTTTTGCGTTTAGAATCAGTCTTAATTGGTGCGACGCACAAGCCGTACCTGATCGAATAACTTCCACAAGCCCTGATGTCCGCACGCGCAAGTCCCGCGCGGCAGAAAACACGCATGCGTGTTGTTTCGCGGTGTCGGCTGTAGAGAAGGTCGTTGCTGAACCTGAGAGATTATCCAATAGGCCCATATAAATGGACCATGCTACTCACTCCGAGATCGACGCATCTCGCCACCTGTCTTTCTTTCGAAACTGGCAACGGTTGCAACAGTCCCCATGCCGGGATCGTGTCATAAGCCGAATCGTTCTGTGCCATCGGCGCAGTGCAGGTCGGGCACGCAATCATTCAACGAAACATCAGTTGATTGCTTTGCACTAAACACGGCATATCACGCCGCCGCGTCCGGGCCGGACGCGTAACGCTGTAATCCGCCCCTTTCCATCACGGGCCGGGAAAGCACCCACGCTTTTACTGTTTGACGAGGATAAAAAATGACTGACGTAGTGATCGTATCGGCCGCGCGTACGGCGGTGGGCAAATTCGGCGGCTCGCTCGCGAAGATCGCGGCGCCGGAATTGGGCGCAACGGTCATCAAGGCCGTGCTCGAACGCGCAGGCGTGAAGCCGGATCAGGTGAGCGAAGTCATTCTCGGCCAGGTGCTGGCCGCGGGCTCGGGCCAGAACCCGGCGCGCCAGTCGCTCATCAAGGCAGGGCTGCCCGACATGGTGCCCGGCATGACGATCAACAAGGTGTGCGGCTCAGGCCTGAAGGCGGTGATGCTGGCGGCCAACGCGATCATCGCGGGGGACGCGGACATCGTGATCGCGGGCGGCCAGGAAAACATGAGCGCGGCGCCGCACGTGCTGCCGGGCTCGCGCGACGGCTTCCGCATGGGCGATGCGAAACTGATCGACACGATGATCGTCGACGGCCTGTGGGACGTCTATAACAACTACCACATGGGCACGACGGCGGAGAATGTCGCGAAGGAATTCGGCATCACGCGCGAGCAGCAGGATGCGTTCGCGGCGCTGTCGCAGAACAAGGCCGAGCGCGCACAAAAGGAAGGCCGCTTCAACGATGAGATCGTGCCGGTCTCGATTCCGCAACGCAAAGGCGAGCCGCTTCAGTTCAACACTGACGAATTCGTGCGTCACGGCGTGACGGCAGAAGCGCTGGCGAGCCTCAAGCCGGCGTTCTCGAAGGAAGGCACGGTGACGGCGGCGAATGCATCGGGCATCAACGACGGTGCAGCGGCCGTGGTGGTGATGTCGGCGAAGAAGGCTGAAGCGCTGGGCCTGACGCCGCTGGCGCGCATCAAGGCCTACGCGAACGCGGGCGTGAGCCCGAAGATCATGGGCATGGGTCCGGTGCCCGCGTCGAAGCGCTGTCTGGAGCGCGCGGGCTGGAGCGTCAACGACCTCGACCTGATGGAAATCAACGAAGCGTTCGCGGCGCAGGCGCTGGCGGTGCATCAGCAGATGGGCTGGGATCAGTCGAAGATCAACGTGAACGGCGGGGCGATTGCGATCGGCCATCCGATCGGCGCATCGGGCTGCCGGATTCTGGTGACGCTGCTGCACGAAATGCAGAAGCGCGATGCGAAGAAGGGTCTGGCGTCGCTGTGCATCGGCGGCGGCATGGGCGTGGCGCTGGCGGTGGAGCGTCCGTAAGTCACGCAACGTATCAACGCAGCACGAAGTACACACCAGCGCCGCGAAGACGCGGCCCGACGCACCATCAAGATCATTACAAGCGTCGGGATAAAGGGAAGGCGCCGGTGCCATTCCGAGTTTCATCAATCTGAGAGATCTGTTCGAGAGGAGTATCAGCATGACTAAGCGAATCGCAGTGGTGACGGGCGGCATGGGCGGTCTGGGCGAAGCCATCAGCATCAAGCTGCACGACGCGGGCTATGCCGTCGTCGTGACGCATTCGCCGGGCAACGCCAAAGTGAATGAATGGCTCGCCGACATGGACCGCCGGGGCCGCAACATCCGCGCATTCGCCGTGGACGTCGCCGACTATGATTCCGCGCAACACTGCGTGGCGCAGATCCAGGCCGAAGTCGGTCCGATCGACATCCTCGTGAACAATGCAGGCATCACGCAGGACACCACCTTCAGGAAAATGACCAAGGTGAACTGGGACGCCGTGCTGCGCACCAATCTCGATTCGGTCTTCAACATGACCAAACCGGTGTGCGAAGAAATGGTGTCGCGCGGCTGGGGCCGCATCATCAACATTTCGTCGGTGAATGGTTCGAAAGGCCAGGTCGGGCAGACGAACTACTCGGCCGCCAAGGCCGGCATGCATGGCTTCACGAAGTCGCTCGCGCTCGAAGTGGCGAAGAAGGGCGTCACCGTCAACACGATCTCGCCGGGCTATCTCGCCACGAAGATGGTGACGGCCATTCCGCAAGAGATCCTCGACACCAAGATCCTGCCGCAGATTCCCGCCGGCCGCCTCGGCAAGCCAGAAGAAGTCGCGGCGCTCGTCGCGTTCCTGTGTTCGGACGATGCGGGCTTCGTGACCGGTTCGAACATCGCAATCAACGGCGGCCAGCACATGAACTAAGGATGGCCGGCGGCGCACGGTCGCACGTGCGCCGCCCTGCTGCCGAAGCAGCGCGTTTCTTCATCTGAAACAAACGCTCGCCAGAGCAATCGTGCCCATGACTGATTTCTACAACGGCACACCTTCATATAGCGTCGGCCATCTGGATGCGGCGATCGAACATCTCGAACAGGTCTTGAGTCTCGAAGGCGCCAATTCGCTGTTTTCGCAAACTTACTGGCGTGCGCGCGTCGTGCAGGCGCTGGCGACGCCGGGACTTGCGCCGTGTCAATACGCCCGTCTGCAACGTTTGCTTGAACGGATCGCCGAAGTCTGAGAGAGGCGCGGGAACAGCCGGAAGGGTGAGCGGTCAATCCTGAAGAGCCGCGCGAATGTTCGTGCGCGGCGACTGCTTTCGGCTCGATGATGCACTTTGTTTCCTCTGACCCGTGAAGAAATTCGCGGGCGCTTGTACCATTCGGGCCGTCCTCATTCAACACGGTTCACAAGCGCATGTCGAATCCAGCCCGATCCCTCTTACGTTTGCGACACGCACTCGGCGTGTCCGCGCTCTCGCTTCTGCTCGCCGCGTGCGGCACGACCAGCGACATCACCGCCGGTCCGCAACCGAACAGCTACACGGTCACCGGCAAGGCGACCGGCACGCGCATGTCCTGGGCCACCGCGCGCAAGGCCGCGATGGATGCCGCAACGGATTATTGCAAGCAACGCTCGCAACGCGTCTCGGTGAAGTCCGAAGCGACGAGCGGCGTGCGCTCGCTGGAAGAGCAGACGGCGAAGGTATCGTTCACCTGCGTACCGGACGCGACGACGGCTTCAGGCGGTGTCGCGCCGGCGAAGGACGAGTGATTCGCGTGGATCGCGCGAACTACAGAAGCGACTTGCCTTGAGCAAGGATCTTGTCGCAGACCTGTTTCGTGATCTGCTCCTTGAGTCCGCCGCCGCTGAGATCGAGCGTCTTGCCGCCGCCGCTGTCGAGCACGCCTTTCGCGCCATCGGTATAGCCGCTGTCCGTGGAAGGCGAGCCGCCGAGCTTGCTCATCAGGCCGTCCTTGACGGACGACGCACTGCCGCCGAGATAGTTGTTCTTCACGCAGAACTCGAGCACGCCGGCGACATTGCCCGTGCTACTGGATGTCAGCGAGTCCATCGACAGACCGCTTCCTAGGCCGCTCAGACTACCCAGTCCACCGCCGCTGCTGCTCTTTCCCTGATTGAGAAGGTTGCCGAGCTGCGCGTGCGCGATGGAAGAACAGAGCAAGGCCGCAACGAGAATGCTGCTTGCGCCCACCTGTCGTTTTGAAAAGATCATGGAGCCTCCGCTGGGTGAACTCCCACTATAGTTGGTTTTCAGCGGGGCACCCGGCGGGCAGCGCAACAGCGTGAACGGCGAAACGCCGTGCGCCGTCATGCCGTAATTTCAATGCGCGTGCCGTCCGGCGCGGCTATGACAGCTTCGTAAAAACCGTCGCCTGTGATGCGGGGTGCGGCGATCAGCGAGCCCTCCGCACCGCAGCGCTGCGCCATCGTGTCGACTGCTGCGCGGCTGCCGAGTGCGATCGCGAGATGATCCCAGCCTACGTGATCGGCGCTATCGGCGTTCGCGAGCCACGGTGCCGTCATCAGCTCGATCTGCGCGCCGCCGTCAGGCAACGTGACGAAGCAGGACACGAATCCTGGCCGGCGCTGGCTGTGATACGGCGCTCCGATCTTCGCGCCGAAGTGCTCGCGCCAGAATGCTGCCGCCGCTTCCAGATCGCGCGTCCAGAGCGCCACGTGCGCAACTTTCATTGCCGCACCTCATTGGGTTCACGTGCCGTCACCCGCCGCGCGAAGACGGGCACGAAACAAAGCAGGCCAGCCAGGAGCCAGAACGCGCCGGGCAAGCCCACTTCCTTCGCGACGAAACCCACGCCCGCCGGTCCGAGCAGATGCCCGGCATAGCCGGTCATCGTGATGGCCGCGACCGCCAGCGTGGACGGCATCGCATGTTGAGTGCCCGCGCGTCGGAACAACACCGGCACTACATTTGACGCACCGAGCCCGATCAGTACGAAGCCGCTCATCGCCGCAATGGCCGACGGCGCGGTCAGCAGCACGACGAAGCCCGCGATGGCAAGCAACCCGCCCCAGAACACCATCGCGCGATCGCCGATGCGGGCCGTCAAGGCATCGCCGCCGAAACGGCCTGCGGTCATCGCGATCGAGAAGCACATGTAGCCGAGTCCGCCCTGCGCGGCCGCGACGCGACCGGTGCTGGTGAGCAGCAGCGCGCTCCAGTCGAGCAACGCGCCTTCCACGAGGAAGGTGATCGCAGCCAGCGCCGCCAGCAACAGCACGACGCCGCGCGGCACGGCGAACAAGAGCGCGTCGTTCGCGCTGGCGGTTTCGATCAGTCGAGGACGCGCCACGACCATCGCGCCGAACATGAGCACCGCGCACAACGACGCGCTCAGCAACATGCCGATGTTCATCGACAGCAGGAACGTCATGAACAGCGAACCGGCAAATCCCCCAACGCTGAACAGCGCATGGAAACCGGACATCAGCGGTTGCCGCGCGGCGCGCTCGACTTCGACGGCATGAATGTTCATCGCGACATCGAGCGAGCCGAGACACGCGCCGAATCCAAGCAAGGCAATGCCGAGCGCGACGGGCGTATCGGCCACCGTGAGCAGCGGCAGAATGGCCGCCAGCCCGATCCCGCCCGCCACGATGATCGGCTTGCTGCCGTAGCGGGCGCTGAGCGCGCCGGTCATCATCATCGCGAAGACGGAACCGAGGCCGATGCAGAGCAGCAGCATGCCGAGCACGCCGTCATCGACGCCAAGACGCTGCTTCGCGAACGGCACGAGCGGCGCCCAGCACGCGACGCCGAAGCCCGCGACGAGGAAAGCGAGCCGCGTCGCGAGACGCGCGGCCGGATGCGCGCCTTCTGAAGCACGCTGCTCGGGAAGGGAACGCGCGCTCATGATCCGACCGCCTCCGCAGCCGCCAGAACGGACGCGCCGCCTTTCGACAGGGCGATGCGTTCCGCACGAGGAAGGTCGTGCTCGACGACGACGATGCCGATCGACTTGACGGCGGCGATGCGATGCGGCGCGCGGGCTTCGAACTTGTCGTTGAGCGCGAGCACGATGCCATGCTGGCTGGCTGCGAGGACCGCACGCTTGAAGCTTGCATCGGCGAGCGAGAAGGCGCTGATGCCCGCCTTCGACGAAATGGCGCATGAGCCGATGAAACAGCGGTCGATGTTCATCTGCGCGACCTGCTGCATGGCTTGCGCATCGACACACCCGCCGACCGCCGGATCCACGACGCCGCCGGTCATGATGAGCGGCAGGTCGGCGCGGCGCAGTACGGCGGCGGCGATATCGACGGAATTGGTCGCGACCGTGAGGCCGAAGTCTTCCGGAAGCAGGGCGACGAGCGACAGATTGGTGCTGCCGCTGTCGAGGAACAGGAGTTCGCCCGGTTCGATCAGCGGCACCGCCGCACGCGCCAGCGCGGTTTTGCGTTCCTGGGCCTGGTCGATCCGACTGGCCATGGGCGCCGATGCCGGCGTGATCGGCAACGCGCCGCCGTACACCCGGCGGCAGCGGCCTTCCGCCGCGAGCGCGCGGAGATCGCGCCGGATGGCGTCTTCCGAGATCTGGAATTCCGCGGCGAGCGCCGCCGCGACGACCGGCTGGCCTTGTGCGAGCCGCGCCGCGATTTCATCGCGGCGGGCGAGTGGGATGTCTTCATTCATGAGTGTGCATTCTAGTGTGCACAAACAAGAATGTAAACGTGCATAAACGTGCATGTTAAACATGCACGTCGGCGGAGCCTCAGATGCCGTGCTCGCTCAGACGCGCGTCATACCAGCGGCAGAACTGGTCGAGCGCGGTTTCGGTGTAGCGCGAATACGGTCCCGGCACATAGGCCGGATCCTGCGTGCCGCTGTGCGTGTTCGCGACGAGATCAGCGTCCTGGCGCGTGGTGGCGAGCCAGACTTCCGTGAGCGTCTGGACGTCGTAGTCCACGCCTTCCACCGCATCCTCGTGAACCAGCCATTTGGTGCGCACGACGGTCTTATCCGGCGCGATCGGCAGGATGAAGGCGACGACCGCGTGATCGCTCATCACGTGGGTCCACGAATTGTGTCCCCACAGATGCACGTCGCCGAGGTCGCGGCGTTGCAGATCGCCGAGGAGCTTCGTGCTGGCCACGCGGGTTGAGATCGTCTGCGATTCGTTGCTGCCCGCAATAACGAGCCGCTGTGTGCGGAAGTTGGTCTGCGCGCTTTCATCGACGGCTTCCACCAGCTCGCAGATGAAGCCGTCGCGCTCCCAGTCTTCGCGGCTTTTCTCGTTGCGCGCCGTATAGGCTTCGTAGTCCCGGACGGCTTCTTCGCCGAGACCGTCGAGACAGTAGCCGAAGTCTTCCGGCAGGAACGAATTGGATAGCTCCGGGTGCGTTCCTTCGCAGTGATAGCACTCGCGATTGTTCTCGATCACGAGTTTCCAGTTGCCGTTCTCGATGATCTCCGCCTCGAACGCAATCTTCGTGCGCTGCATCTGATGCGGCGCGAAACGCGGCGTCATCGCCTGATCGAGCTTCGTGACGTCTTCCGGCGGTTCATCGGCGAGACACACGTAGATATGGCTGCCGATCACCTTCGTATGGACCGGAATCAGGCTCTTGCACTTGGCGTCGAAATCTCGGCCCATGTGCGCGGCGTGCTTGAGACTGCCGTCGAGATCGTAGGTCCATTGGTGATACGGACACACCAGCATGCCGACGCTCGCCTTGCCCGCTTCCTTCATGATTCGCGAACCGCGATGGCGGCAGACGTTGCGATAGGTGCGGATGTTGTCGTCGTCGTCGCGCACGATCATGATCGATGCCCGGCCCACTTCGACCGTGGAGACATCGCCCGGCTCGGGAATGTCCGCCGTCACGCCGGCGAGAATCCAGAGCTTGCTGAAGAAGACGTCGAGATCGTTCTCGAACACGTCCTGCCGACTGAATACTTCGCCCGGAAAGCCGCAGCCGGGCTCCCGGCTGTCGAGCAGTTCGCGATGGGTCTTGTGGGGAGTGGCTGACACGGTGCGCTCCAGAGGGATGTGTTTCCGGCGGGCGTTCCCAGCCGCCGTACGCGCAGTATTGGAGTGCCGCCTGTGAGCGTCAATGTCCTTTAATCTCCGTTTCGCATTACTCTATGTTATGCGTATCGAGCCTTGAAAATTGAGGCAGAATCGCGCCTGCCGCAGTCGTCGAGTGCTGTATTCACCGGACAGGAACCGTCGTCAGATGAAGAATGCAAGAGGCCCCAAAGGTTACAGGCGGATCATTCCTTCCATGACCGCGCTGGTCGAGTTCGAAGCCGTCGCGCGGCTCGGCAGCTTCACGCATGCGGCAAGCGAACTGGGCGTCAGTCAGGCGGCCGTCAGCCGGCAGGTGAAGGTTCTGGAAGAGACGCTCGGCGTGAGGCTGTTCCATCGCCTGCACCGCTCCATCTCGCTGACCGGCGAAGGTGAATCGCTTTATCTGGTGGTCGCGGAATCGATGCAGAAGATCGCGGGCGTGTTCGACCGTCTTTCCACCGGTTTCGAGCAGCGCGAACTCGTGCTGGCGTCCACTGCCGCCTTCTCGCAGCTTCGCCTCGTTCCCCGTCTGGCCAGCCTGAAGCGGCTGCAACCGAAGCTGCAACTGCGCCTGACCGATCCGATGTTCATCGCGGACCTGCGTCACAACGAAGTCGATGTTGCGGTGCGTTTCGGCGACGGTTCCTGGACGGACGGCACCTCCACCTATCTCTTCGATGAAGAAGTGTTTCCCGTGTGCTCGCCCGACTGGCTGCGCGAACACGAGGCGCCGGAGACGCTCGAAGCGCTCGCGCAGATGCCGCTGATCGGCTCGGATTCGACTTCGGAAGGCTGGATGGGCTGGGAGGCGTGGTTTGCGTCGGTGGGGCATCGGCCGGCGCGGCTGAATTACGCGCTTCGCTGCAGCATCTATTCCGATGCCGTGCTGGCCGCGCGCTGCGGGCAGGGCGTGTCGCTCGGCTGGGCGCGGCTCGTGACGGACTTCCTGGCGTCGGGCGAACTGGTGCGGCTGCATACGGCGTCATGCAAGCCCGCCGACGCGTACTACATCGTGGTTCCGCATGGACGGTCGATTACCTCGTCCATCGACGGCCTGGTCGAGTGGCTGCATGAAGAAGCCGCCGTGCCTGACAAGCGGGAAGAAGGCGCTGCTGCGTCACAGGACGCGGGCAGCGCCAGCAAACCCGCTTACTGACTCGCGCCCCGGCCGATGCCGGCCTTCTTCTGCGCGTCCTGGATGTCCTGCGGATATTTGGCGTCGTCACGCACGGCCGGGTTGTAGCCGGCATCCTCGAGCTTCTTGAGTTCGGCGTTCTTCTTGGCGCGGGCCTGCTTGCGGGCGGCCTTGCGCGCCGCTTTCTGGTCGGCCTTGGTGGTGGGCGCGGCCTGGGTGGCGTCATTGGTGGCGCCATTGGTGGCGGCGCTGTCCTGGGCGCCAGCGAGCGGCGCGACCGACAGCCCGAATACGGCCGCCATCAGGGAAACGGCAAGTCTGCTGCCGAGCGTTGCTTTCATAGCCTCTCCAGAGAGATCGGTTGAACGTCGCGCGGCCGGAATGGGCCGCGAAAACCGGTGAAACAAACGCAAGCACTTTCTCCGGGCCGATGACGCTTTCCTCGTGGCCGTGGCGGCTGAATGCCGTGCGTCGATTGTAAGGCGGCGCGCGCAAATATTCAGGGAGGCGCAAGGATGGCCGCGTCCGTTTCGGAAGCCGATACGGTGTACCCTTCGCGCACCCGTCCGGCGGCTCCCGCGCGGCGGATTCAAAGCGGTTATGATGCGCACCGGCTGGAACCACAATTACAACTTTAGAAACGGCCGCGGCGATTGGCGTCATCCAGACAGCCGGTCCTCGCCGGGCGGCCGCCACGCTTAATCGGAGCTGTTTATGCCCTTGCGGTCCGGTGTCGACGAGGCCAGCTTTCGTCGGATTCTTCTGCGCAACATCACGCTGCCGCTCGCGACGGGCATCGTCACGGCGGTCGCCTTCCTGGCGCTCGTGCTGTATCTGCTTTCGGGCATTAACTGGGTCGAGCATTCCGAGCGCGTAATCGGCAACGCGCAGGAGATCGGCCGGCTGGTCAGCGACAAGGAGAGCGCCGTTCGCGGCTTCCTGCTGACTGGCGACGAGTCCTTCCTCGCGCCCTACGAGACGGCGAAGCCGAAGCTGTCGGCGGATATCGACACGCTCGCGGGCCTCGTATCCGACAACACGCCGCAGGTGGACCGCCTGATCCGCATACGCGCGTTGCAGGCGCAATGGGACAAGGTGGCCGACGCGCTGATCGACGCGCGCCGCCACCAGCAGGATTCCGCCGCGCTCGTGCGTGCCGGCCGCGGTTCTGCGGAACGCGCCGAATCCGGGCGTGAGCTCGACGCCTTTCTCAACATCGAGCAGACGCTGCGCCTGCAGCGTATTGAATCCGCCAGGCAACTGACGACGATTACCGTCGCCGTGTTCATGATCCTGAGTCTGGCGCTTTCGGTGGTGCTGGCGGTGTTCGGCCGGCGCGAGCTGATGAGCCTGTCAGGCGCGTTCGGCGCGGCGATCGACGAACAGGAACGGCAGACGAAGGCGCTCCAGGAGCAGGCGTGGCTGCGCGACGGCCAGCGGCAGCTTGCGGAGACGGTCATCGGACGGCGAACGCTGGATCAGCTGTGCCAGTCCATTCTTGATTTCCTCTCCGATTACCTGAAGATATCGCTCGGCACGTTCTATGTGCGCGAAGCCGACGGCACGCTCAAGCGCACCGCCAGCTTCGGCTTCGATCCGGCCAGCGCGGCGGTGCCGGGGTCGCTGGCGGGCGTGACGAGTCTGGTCGGGCAAGCGGTGCATGCGCGCAAGCTGACGAGCGTCGCCGAGGTGCCGTCCGGTTACTGGAAGGTGACATCGGCACTCGGCGGGAGTGCGCCGGCAAGCCTCGTGATCGTTCCGATCGAAAACGAAGGGCGCGCGAATGGCGCGCTCGAACTCGGCGCGATGCACGCGCTCAGCCCGCGCGACCGGCAGTTTCTGGAGATCGTGGCGCGGAACATCGGCGATTTCGTCGATGCGGCGCAGTATCGCGAGCGCTTGCAGCGCGTGCTGGAGGAAACGCAGCAGCTGAACGAAGAATTGCAGATGCAGCAGGAAGAACTGCGCACCACCAACGAGGAACTGGAGCAGCAGACGACCGCGCTTTCGCAGGCACAGGCCTATCTCGCGAACCAGAAAGCCGAGCTGGAGCAGACCAACGATCAGCTGGCGGAGCAGGCGCGCGTGCTCGACGAGCGCAATTCGGCGCTCAACGCGGCGCAGGGCGAACTCGAAACGCGCGCCGATGCGTTGCAGCGCGCGAGCCGCTACAAGTCGGAGTTCCTGGCGAACATGTCGCACGAACTGCGCACGCCGTTGAACAGCTCGCTGATCCTCGCGAAGCTGCTTTCCGAGAACAAGAGCGGCAATCTCACCGGCGATCAGATCAAGTATGCGCAGACCATCTACTCCGCGGGCAACGACCTGCTGAACCTGATCAACGACATCCTCGATCTTTCGAAGGTCGAGGCGGGCAAGCTGGATCTGCATATCGAGGACGTGCCGCTGCAACGCATCATGGAAACGCTGCGGCGCACGTTCGAACCGCTCGCGCGGCAGAAGCAGCTCACGCTCGAACTGCGCAACGAGATGGCCGGCTATCCGACGCTCGAAACCGACGCACGGCGGCTCGAACAAGTGTTGAAGAATCTGCTGTCGAACGCGATCAAGTTCACGGATGCCGGCGTCGTTTCGCTGACGTTGCGGAACGCGGGTTCCTCGCGGGCGGTGGAGTTCGAAGTGAAGGACACGGGTATCGGCATTGCGACGGATCAGCTCGATGCGATCTTCGAGGCGTTCCAGCAGGCCGACGGCACCACGAGCCGTCATTACGGCGGCACGGGTCTGGGCTTGTCGATTTCACGCAGCCTGGCTCATTTGCTTGGCGGCACGATTGCGGTGCGCAGCGTCCCGGGCACGGGCAGCACCTTTACGTTGACGATGCCGCTTGCGTACGACGCGGCTGTTGAAGTTCCGCAAGCCGTGGAACCGGTCGCATCCGTGGAAGAAGTTGAAGTGGTGGAACCGATGGCAGCAGTCGAGCCCGCCCGCGTGATCGACGACGATCGTAATGATTCCGCGCCTGGCCGTCGCCTCGTGCTGGTGGTCGAGGACGACGCGCGCTTCGCGCAGGTGCTGTTCGATCTGGCGCACGAGCTGGACTATCGCTGCATCGTGAGCGGCACGGCGGGCGAGGCATTGCGGCTCGCGCAGGAGGGCGCGCCGAGCGCCATCCTGCTCGACATCGGCTTGCCGGACCGCTCGGGCCTGGTGCTGTTGCAGGAACTGAAGGCGAATGCGCGTACGCGGCATATTCCGGTGCATGTGGTGTCGGCGACCGACCGCAGCGAAGCGGCGCTGCATCTCGGGGCGATCGGCCATGCGGTGAAGCCGACGACGCGCGAGCAACTGCTGGAGATCTTCCAGAGGCTCGAAGAAAAGAGCAGCCAGAAAATCAAGCGCGTGCTGCTGGTGGAAGACGATGCGCGTCAGCGGCAGAGTATCGTCGAGCTGATCAGCGATGCGGACGTGGAGATCACGCCGGTCGAATACGGACGCGAAGCGCTCGACATGCTGAAGACGACGATCTTCGACTGCATGATCATCGACCTGAAACTGCCGGACATGCAGGGCGGCGACCTGCTGCGCCAGATGGCCGCGATCGACGCCTATTCGTTCCCGCCGGTGATCGTCTACACGGGCCGCAATCTGACGCATGACGAGGAAGCGGAATTGTTGCGCTATTCGCAGTCGATCATCATCAAGGGCGCGCGCTCGCCGGAACGTCTGCTCGATGAAGTGACGCTGTTCCTGCACAAGGTGGAAACGGATCTGTCGGCGGACCGCCAGGCGATGCTGCACGTGTCGCGTTCGCGGGATCGCGTGCTGGATGGCCGGCGCGTGCTGCTGGTGGACGACGACATCCGCAACATCTTTTCGCTGTCGAGCGCCCTGGAGCATCAGGGGCTGAAGGTGGACATCGGCCGGAATGGCTTCGAGGCGATCGAGGCGCTCAACAAGAATCCGGATATCGACGTCGTGCTGATGGACGTGATGATGCCGGGCATGGACGGACTGGAGGCGACGCGGCGCATCCGCGAGGATGCGCGCTTCAGGAAGCTGCCGGTCATCGCGATCACGGCGAAGGCGATGAAGGACGATCAGGAACAGTGTCTCGCGGCGGGAGCGAGTGACTATCTGGCGAAGCCGATCGACATCGACCGGCTTTACTCGTTGTTGAGGGTGTGGATGGCGCGGCGCGTGTAGAATCGGACGGGCATTCTATCGAGTATCGAGTGCTTGAGTTGAACGCGGCGCTCGAGCGCCGCTTCCGCATCGATGAATGCAAGTCGATACCGAAGCAGTTCGAGGAACTGCTTGATGGAGAATCCGGGATGAGACTGACGTCGCTTGAACTACACAATTACCGTTGCTACACGTCTTTCACAGTCTCGTTCGAGCCGGGGTTCAACGTCATCGCAGGTGTGAATGGCAGCGGGAAAACTTCTCTCCTGAAGGGAATCCGCGATGCACTGGCGCCGAGCACGCATCTTGTAGCGGCTTCGGACGGCTATTTCGAACCGTTGAATGATCGGGATTCAGTGCGAATCAGCGTTGAGGCATTTGGCTCGCGCTATCGATTCGAGCCTCAATATCCCATGAAGCTTGTTGCCAACGGTCAAATAGGCGGCGAGGCCTTGGGCTGGACTTTAGACCGGCATGGTGAAGCCGTTCAGACTTCAATTCAGGATGACAATCCTGGCTTGGTCATTCGGAAGCGATTGGACGGCGGTGATTCGGCAGGCAACACATCTTCACAAAACCCGCTTCCCATCCTTGCATACTATCCCGCTTATCGTCACTGGCCTGCGGCTCAGGCGCGCGAACTTGCCGCAGTAACCCGACGCGAATCAAGGGTCGCTGGTTACTCGAATTGGTGGGACGCATCCGCGGATCCGGGTGCAGTTCAGGAATGGGTCATCGCCAAGACATTGGAGCGCCTTCAGTCCGTGACTGACCAAGGCGCGCGCTGGGACGCTATCGTCGATGATGAACTCGCTATTGCCAATGGCGCGCTTCAGGCCGTGGTGGAAGATGCGAAGGGTCTGCGCTACGAGATGGCTCAAAAGAGCTTGATCATGGAGTGGCTCAGCGGCAAGACGCCTACGGCTTTTGGCAATCTGAGCGACGGCCAGCGCGTCGCGATTGCGTTGGTGGCGGATATCGCCCGGCGGATGTGCTTGCTCAATCCGCAACTGAAGCAGAACGTGGCGCAGGAAACGCCCGGAGTGGTTCTCATCGACGAACTGGACATTCATCTTCATCCCAAGTGGCAGCGTCTGATTGTGAGAGGTTTGACGCAAGCATTTCCGCGTGTGCAGTTCATTACCGCGAGCCACTCTCCGCAGATCCTGAGTGAATTGCATCCCAGCGAAATCATTCTGCTTCAGCCAGACGGTTTCGAGCGGCCGCAGGTCAGCTATGGACTCGATTCCAGCCGCATCCTCGAACAGATCATGGATGCAAAGCCTCGGCCCGCCGATGTCGAACAGGCTCTGTCTGAACTGTTCGCGGCCATCGAGCGGAACGAGCTCTCGAATGCGCGTGAACGCTTGACTGATTTGAAGCAACTGGCACCCGGCATTCCGGAACTGGCTGGCGCTGAAGCCTTGATCAAGCGTAAAGAGGTTCTGGGCCGATGAAGAACGTGGTAAAAGGCGCCGCTCCGGACGCCTTCGAAAAATGGAAGACAGAAGGGGATGAAGGCTGGGAGCCGAGCTATGCGCAGTTGCAGAATCCCGAGAAGCAGGCGCTTCACAAGGCCTTGCTCGCAGAGCAGGGTTGGGTGTGTTGCTATTGCGGCCGCGAAGTCACGCTGGATGACAGCCACATCGAACACTTTCGCCCGCAGGATCAATTCGAGGCGTTGCAGTTGAGCTTCGAGAATCTGCACGCCTCCTGCCTGAAGAACATCGGCGCCGGCTTGCCGCGACACTGCGGGCATGCCAAAGGCAACCGCTTTGATGAGCGCAGGATCATCGATCCGCAGGATGTGACCTGTGAAAAGCGATTCGTGTACACCGCGCTCGGTGCGATTGCCGCTGCCGATGCGTCTGACGAACCCGCGAGTTACATGAACGAGCTTTTGTCGCTGGATATTCCGTTCTTGCGAGCGGCACGCGCCGAAGTGCTCGGAAATGCGCTGGATGCCGAATTTCTGTCGACCGCCAGCGACGAAGACTTGTCACAGCTTCGGGACGCCTTCAGCCGTCCCGACGACGACGGAAGGCTTCCCTCTTTCGGGCATGTGATTGCTCGCTACGCCGGGCAATACCTTCCGTCGTCGGGTCTATAGCGGCCTAGATATTCAACGCCCGCTTGTCCACCGCGAGCGCCGCCTCGCGCATCACCTCTGAAAGCGAAGGATGCGGATGGCAAATCCGTCCGATATCCTCCGCCGCCGCCTTGAACTCCATCGCGACGACCGCTTCCGCAATCAGATCCGACGCGTTCGCCGAAATGATATGCACACCGAGAATCTCGTCGGTCTTTGCATCGGCGATGATCTTGATGAAGCCATCGGTCTCGCCGATGCCCATTGCGCGGCCATTGGCGAGCATCGGGAACTGCCCGGCCTTGACCTCGCGGCCTTCCGCCTTCAGCGCCTGCTCGGTCTGCCCGACCCACGCGATCTCCGGGTGCGTGTAGATCACCCACGGAATGCAGTTGTAGTCGATATGCGGCTTCTGCCCGTCGATGATCTCCGCCACCAGCACGCCTTCGTCCTCGGCCTTGTGGGCGAGCATCGGGCCGCGCACGACATCGCCGATCGCGTACACGTTCGGCACCTTCGTCGCGCAATGACCGTCGACGGGAATGAAGCCGCGCTCATCGGCCGCCAGACCGATTGAATCGAGGCCAAGATTGTCGGTATTGGGCACGCGGCCAATCGATACGATCAGCCGGTCCGCCTCCAGCGTCTGCGCGTTGCCGTCCTTGTCTTGGTAGGAAATCGATACGCTCGACTCGGTCGTCTTCACGCCGTCAATCTTGACGCCGAGATGAATGGCCAGACCCTGCTTCTTGAACAGCTTGGCGGCTTCTTTTTGCAGCGCGGTATCCGTGGTGCCGAGGAATTCGGGCAGCGCTTCGAGAATCGTCACTTCCGCGCCGAGCCGACGCCACACCGACCCGAGCTCCAGCCCGATCACGCCCGCGCCGATCACCGCGAGTTTCTTCGGCACGGAGGTGAAGGCGAGGGCGCCTTCGTTGTCGGAGACGATCTTGTTGTCCACCGGAACGTTCGGCAAATGCCGCGCCTTCGAACCCGTCGCGATGATCACGTGCTGCGCGGTGTGGCTTTCGCTCTTGCCCTCGCCGCTCACTTCGATCTTGAAGTTGCCGCCATCCTTGCCGGCGAGCTTGCCGTGACCTTTGAGCCAGGTGATCTTGTTCTTGCGGAACAGGAATTCCACGCCGCCGGTGATCTTCTCGACGATCGCTTCCTTGCGTCCGACCATCTTCTCGACATCGACGGACAGGTTGTCCATCTTGATGCCGAAGTCGCCGAAGTGCAGCCTGGCCTTCTCGAATTCCTCCGACGATGCCAGCAACGCCTTCGACGGAATGCAGCCGACGTTCAGGCAGGTGCCGCCGAGCTTCGGCTTGCCGGCCGGATTGATCCATTCCTCGACGCAGGCGACCTTGCGGCCCAGCTGCGCGGCGCGGATGGCGGCGATATAGCCGCCCGGCCCGGAGCCGATCACGATGACGTCGAAATCGGCTTTCTGGCCCGTCGCGGCGGGTGCGGCTGCTTGCGCGGGTGCCGCGGCTTGCGCGGGTGCTGGGGCTGCTGCCGGTTTTTCAGCTGCCGGCTTTTCAGCCGCCGCCGATGCCTTCGCTTCGGTATCGATCACGGCGAGCACTTCATCGGCGTGAACGATGTCGCCTGCTTTCTTCAGCACTTCCACGAGCGTGCCGGCGCCGGGCGCGGGCACTTCGAGCACGACCTTGTCGGTTTCCAGTTCGACGAGCGTTTCGTCTTGTGCCACGGCGTCGCCCGCATTTTTCTTCCACGGCAGCATCGTCGCTTCAGTGACGGATTCGGAAAGCTGCGGAACCTTGACTTCAACCCTGGCCATTCAGATTCTCCTTGTGAGCGAGCGCGTTGTTCGCGATTGGAAACGTCCGGCGCGGCGCCTTGCGGACGCGGCCTGCCACGGCCGGCCCGGCGCGCCGAAGTCGTAGGATACGCCGTGTCCGTAGCCCGCGCGCGGCAAGGCACGGACGGCCGGTGCGTTTTCGTCGTCGCTATATTCGGTGGTATATTGCGAAAAAGCTTTCGACTGACCTTGCCGGGGCGCCATGTCGCGTCTGCGCGCGGCATCCGCGCTCGTCCTGGCCCTGCCGATCGAGCCCGAGGTGATCATGCAAACCCCGCCGTTCCAACTCGCGCGCACGCATGCCCATGCGCATGGCGACGCCTGCTGCCAGCCGGGCGAGGCCGTTCCGCGTCCGGTGCGCCGTCGCGCGCGCCTCGCGGAACTGGACTCGCATCTGCACTGCTCGGTCATCGGTACGTGTCTCTCGACGGGCGAGCTTCGCAAGCTCGTGCCGAAATTCACCGACCTCGACCGCTATCACGCGAGCGATCTCGAGATCCATCACGCGGCCGTGGAACTGGCGATTGCCGGCGGCGCGGGTGCGAAGGCGCTGCACAAGGCGCTCGACGAACGGTATTCAGGCGCGATCCGCCGCTTCGACAGCGCGCGCGATACCCAGGCGCTGCTCGATCTGTGGAACGAGGCGCTCAAATCCGGCGATATTCCGCCCGCTTACTGGGCCGTGATGTCGCATCCGCATGCAAGCATCGAAGTGCGTCAGTACGCGTTCGGCGAACTGCACATGCTGTCGCATCTGGTCGGCGCGGCGAATCGTGCGGACATTCGGCGTCTGGTCGCGCTCGAAGCCGAGAACCAGGAACTCGGCGACAAACTGGAGCGCCAGCAGGCGCGGGTGCTGGAATTGAGCGCCGAGCGCGATGCCGCCGTCAGGCAGGCGCATGAGCTTGCCTTGCAGCTGGCCGCGCGCAAGCCGGAGCGCTCGACCATCGAGCTCGAAGACGAAATCGAGCGTCTGCGCGAGAAGGTCGAGGACGGTGAGCAACGCCTCGCGCTGCATACGAGCCGTCGCGAAAGTGTCGAGCAGCGCGTGCTGCAGGTAGAGGAACAGTCGCGCGCATTGCGCAACAGCCTGGGCGAGGCGCAGGCGTTGTTGAAGGTGGTGCAGGCGGAATGCGCGGCGCTCGAAGGCGCGACGCTCGCCGCCGGCGACGAGCCCGAGACGCGCCGGCGCGCGGTCGAATGGCTGGAGGGGAAGCGCATCGTCTATGTGGGCGGCAGGCCGAATTCGAATGCGCTGCTCAGATCGCTGACCGCCGCGGCGGGCGGTGAACTGGTCGTGCACGATGGCGGCATCGAAGATCGCAAGGGCTTGCTGGCGGCAGCGCTGCCGAATGCCGACGCGGTCCTGTTTCCCGTCGATTGCATCGATCACGATTCGATGAACATGCTCAAGCGTGTCTGCGAACGTCACGGCGTGCCGTATTCGCCGCTGCGTACAGCGAGCGTGGCGAGTTTCGTGGAGTTCATCGGACGGCTCGGCGCGGGCCCGCGGGACGTCAGCCCGGCGTCACCGCCGCCGTCGGCGTTCTGCCTGCGTCACGGCTGACAAGATAGCTTTGCGAGCGCTTTCGGCCTCAGGGCTTGAGCAATTGCGTGAGCGAAGCGATCTGCCGCGCGCAGGCTGCTTCGGCCTGGGCTTCGACATCGCGATACAGCTTGATGATGCGTTCGCCGACCGGCGTGAGCACGCAGCCGCCGCCGCTTTGACCGCCTTGTTCGGAGAGCGTCGCGGGTGACTTGAGCGAGCGGTTCAGTTCGTCGACGAGCAGCCACGCGCGCCGGTACGACATGTCGAGGCTGCGTGCGGCCGCCGATATCGAACCTTGCTCGCGGATCGCTTCGAGCAGCGCAACCTTGCCCGGACCGAGCGCGATGGTTTCGCCTTTGGTGATGCGCATGCGAAAGCGCACTTCGGCCGGCTGCTTTGCCGTGTCCGCTTCCTTTGCGCTGTCCTTGGATTTGAGGGTCGTCGCCATGCCCGAGAGAATACACGAACGATATCGGCGCAATGGGCTATGACTGCTCCGGATAGCAGAACGCGTAATCCTCGCAGCCCGGACAACCCGGCGCGCATGTGGGCGTGACCCCTTCCGCGCAAGCCACTTCGTGAGCCAGAAACTTCTTCCAGCGCAGATTCGCCGTGTTCCGCGCGACCAGCGCGGGGTAGTGACGCTGCAGCATGTCGGTGACGTCGTCGCGGCCGTCGAGACCGAGATCGCGCCACAGATGATTCGGGCGCAAGGTCGCAGCCGAGATGATGGTCGCGAGACAAAGTGCGTCCTGCCACGCGTGTGTCGCCGTGCGGTCATGCCACATCAGCAGGCCGTGCAGACGGCGGACGAACGCATGATGCGGCGTCAGCATGATCTGTCGCGGGGCTTCCGGGGCATTCGACGCGTGCGGGAAATGACGGTCGATCAATGCGGCGAGTGCGATGCGATCAAGACCCAGGAGGGCCGTATCGCCCGCTTCGATGCGCGCGCCGATCAGCCGCGCGAACAGCACGGTATCGGCAGAAGGGGGCGCGGCCGCGTGAGTCAGCAACGCGCGCGCAGCATCGTTCATGGATGCGAGGTTCCCAGAATGTGCGCATCGACGCGCACGAGGCGTTTCATGTGCCGCGGCGCATGTACCGTGTCCGCGCCGGATACGAGCACCGGCAGGCCGTCTTCGACATCCAGTTCGCGATCCGCGCATTCGTACGCGACGATCACTTGCGCGCCGATCGGCGTGTTGAACAGCTCATGCCATGAAAAGCTGACCGCATAGCCGTCGTGCGCGTGCGCGAGGAACACGGTGCGCTTGAAATCCGTATTGTCCGGCCGACGCACGCCCGCCGCGTCCAGCAGCGTGCGCAACGGGACGCCGCGATAGCTTCCCATCGGACGAATATAGCGACCGGTCGAAAAGCAGATCAGATCGAACGGCTCGATGCGCGTGCAGGCGAATTCGCGCAACGCGGGGACATCGAGCCTGAGAGGCGTCTGCACCGCGCCACCGATCTCCACGTGCGGGCTGCGAATTTCCTGGCTGAGTGAAAGCATGTGAGCAGGGCTTCTGGTTGGGATGGGCGAAAGGACATCGAAAGCTGGGCGCTGGTTGACGCGGCTGCTTAGGACGGCTTGGGCCGGACATCGCTGTATCACTGAATATATTACGAGATCGGTGCTCATGACATCTCCCGCCGGACATGTCGTGCATATGCCTTTTCAGGTTTTCGGTGTTCGATTCTTGAAAGGCGCTGCATGTGCGGGTTGTCAGCGTGGCATCGGCAGGTCTCGATGCGTTTCTTTCGCCATCCATTCGATATTCACGCACAGAAAGGAATTTGTACGGATTCAACGCGGCCTAAAATAGTTCGGATGGCGTAGTAAAGGATGAGACTCATGGATCGCAGACGGCGTGCTTCGAGAGCATTCCAAGGTAAAGCTTGCGCTGGCTGGCGTCGCTTCAGGTAATTGCGACAGTTGCATTTGAGTCTTCTGCAAACGTTTTCTGCGAGGACGCGCACGTGCTTACGCGCAGCCGCCGGGCGCTCGGTTGAGTAGCGCACAGAACAACATTTCCAGACTGCCATTCTTGCCCCACATCGCGTTATCCGCATCACCAGAGGCGGCGCGACTGCTCATACGGGGAAAACATGAGGAACTCGAACAAATATGAATTGAGGACGGCACTCAGGCTTAGCGTGCTCGTCATTGCTGCGGCGATGTCCAATCTTTCACATGCAGCTTCCTCACAGGATGCTTGCGATAACCTGACATCGACGGGGTGCGCCGTCGGGACGCAGACCATGGCCGCGGCTGTACCGGCCGCGCAGACTGTGGCGCAGGCAGCGGTGTTGCCGGGACGCTCGGTTGCGTTGAGGAGCGGTAGCCGGAGCAATGGCACGTCGGGCGCCGGCACCTCCGGCAGCAGCACTGGTACGGGCAGCGGCAGCGGTAGCGGCAGCGCCGGGAACGGGGCATCCGGTCAGGGAGGCGGCGCGACGTCGGGAGGCGGCGCTGTGTCAGCCGGTGGACAAGGAGGCGGTTCGAGTTCGGGCGTGGGTGGATCGAGTGGCGGTTCGGGTGGGACGGGTGGAGGCGGAAGCACGGGCGGGGGTAGTACGGGCGGGGGCAGTACGGGCGGAGGTAGTACAGGCGGTGGTAGTACGGGAGGAGGTAGTACGGGCGATGGCGGTGGCGATAGCGGTGGCAATGGTCACGGCCACGGCGGTGACGGTCATGGGCATGGCGATGGCGGTCATGGCGATGGCGGTCATGGCGATGGCGGTCATGGCGATGGCGGTCATGGCGATGGTGGTCACGGTGATGGCGGCCATGGTGATGGTGGCCACGGCGATGGCGGCCATGGTGATGGTGGCCACGGCGATGGCGGCCATGGCGACGGCGGTCATGGTGATGGCGGCCACGGCGATGGCGGCCATGGCGATGGCGGTCATGGTGATGGCGGTCATGGTGATGGCGGGCATGGCGACGGTGGCCATGGCGATGGCGGTCATGGTGATGGCGGTCATGGTGATGGCGGGCATGGCGACGGTGGCCATGGTGACGGTGGTCACGGTGATGGCGGCCATGGTGACGGTGGCCACGGCGATGGTGGCCACGGCGATGGCGGTCATGGCGACGGTGGCCATGGTGACGGCGGTCATGGCGATGGCGGTCATGGCGACGGTGGCCATGGCGACGGTGGCCATGGCGACGGTGGTCACGGCGACGGCGGTCATGGTGACGGCGGTCACGGCGACGGTGGTCATGGCGATGGCGGTCACGGCGTTGGTGGCGGCAATGGCAGCAGCGGTCATGGCGACGGTGGTCATGGTGATGGTGGACATGGCGACGGCGGTCACGGTGACGGCGGCCACGGCGATGGCGGTCACGGCGTTGGTGGCGGCAATGGCAGCAGCGGTCATGGCGATGGCGGCCATGGCGTCGGCGGTGGCAACGGCAGCGGTGGTCACGGCGACGGTGGTCATGGCGACGGTGGCCACGGCGTTGGCGGCGGCAATGGCAGCGGCGGTCACGGTGACGGCGGTCATGGTGATGGCGGCCACGGCGTTGGTGGTGGCAATGGCAGTGGCGGTCACGGCGATGGTGGCCACGGTGACGGCGGTCATGGTGATGGCGGCCACGGCGTTGGCGGCGGCAATGGCAGTGGCGGTCACGGCGACGGTGGCCATGGTGACGGCGGTCATGGTGATGGCGGCCATGGCGTCGGCGGCGGCAATGGCAGCGGCGGTCACGGCGACGGTGGCCATGGCGACGGTGGTCATGGCGATGGCGGCCATGGCGTCGGCGGTGGCAACGGCAGCAGCGGTGGCCACGGCGACGGTGGCCATGGTGATGGCGGCCATGGCGTCGGCGGTGGCAACGGCAGCAGCGGTGGCCACGGTGACGGTGGCCACGGCGACGGTGGCCATGGAGCCGGCAGCGGTGGTGGCCATGGCGACGGTGGTCACGGCAACGGTGGTGGTGGACACGGCAACGGTGGCGGTGGTCACGGCAATGGCGGTGGCGGCCACGGCAATGGCGGTGGCGGCGGCGGTGGTGGTGGCGGCGGTGGTGGTGGCGGCGGCGGCGGTGGCGGCGGCAACCACTAACCTCGGCACAAGAACGCTAACTACAAAGCAACAAAGCACGAGATCGACCGGACTGGCACGTTTCGGCCGGCCTCGTGCCATCGACACACCCACGATCGACCCAAGACCCGGGCGCCGACCTCAATCAGCGCCCGGTTGTTCTCCCCTCGCAACGCCCTTCCATGCAATACTCCGCACCTGACATTCGCGAAAAACGGTCTTCCAGATCAGCCCGCGCGCGCAAGCCTCGCTGAAAAAGACCGCGCACACGTCACTCAAACCACTCGGTTTGGGCTGACCAGCGTTTCCTCCGACATCCCGTCGGAACCGTTACGAGCCGTCGTGTTTCCGCGCGATTCGCTCGTACTTACCGGAACGCGCCATGAACCCACCTCTCGTTTCCTCGACCGTCGCAGCGGCCCGCATTGCCATCATCGGTGCTGGCCTGGGCGGCCTGACGCTCGCCCGCGTCCTGCACATCAATGGAATTCGTTCGACGATCTACGAAGCCGAACCTTCTCCCGACGCGCGCTCACAGGGCGGCCTGCTGGACATCCACGAATACAACGGCCAGGCTGGCCTGAGAGCCGCAGGCCTCTACGATCGCTTTCTTGATCTCGTGCTTCCAGGCGAGGACGCGAAGCGCGTCGTCGACAGGCACGCGACCATCCTGTTCGACCAGCCCGCATCCGCCGCGCCCACGCGGCCTGAAGTCGACCGAGGCGCGTTGCGTCGCATGCTGATCGATTCGCTGCCGGCCGATACGATCCGCTGGGGCCACAAACTGACCCGTGTGCGCCGTCTGCAAGAGGGCGGCCACGAGATCGCATTCGACAACGGCGTCACCGGGCGCACGGCATTATTGATCGGTGCTGATGGCGCATGGTCCCGGGTTCGGCCGCTCCTGTCCGCTGCAAAGCCGGCCTACACCGGCACGACCTTCATGGAAATCAGCCATCGATCCGGCTCGACAGTCTCGACGGCAATCGAAACGGGCACGCTCATGGCGGTGGAACCGGGGAAGGGCATTCTTGCGCACCGCTACGCGGACGGCACGGTGCGTGTGTACGTCGCGTTGCAGAAGCCGCAAGACTGGCTCGACACGATCGACTTCAAAGAGCGCTCGTCCTCACTAACCCGGCTCGCGCATGAATTCGAAGGATGGGCTGCCGATCTGCGAGCCTTGATACTGGACAGCGAAACCGACCTCGTGATCCGCCCGATCCACGCCCTGCCAATCGATCATCACTGGGCACGCACTGGAACTGAAGGCGTGACCCTCGTGGGCGATGCGGCGCACCTGATGTCGCCGTTCGCCGGCGAAGGCGCCAACCTTGCCCTACAGGACGGCGCCGAACTAGGCCTGGCGCTGTGCGCGCATCGTGACGACATCGAGCAAGCGCTTGAAGCCTACGAAAGCGCGCTGTTCCCGCGCAGCGCCGCATTCGCCGATCGAACCGCTCGCAACCACGAGCGATTCTTCGGCGAACACGCGCCGCAGAGCGTGGTGGAACTGTTCGCGGCGCATTGAAGCAGCGCCGCGAACGCCATGCCCACGCTTAAGCCCGTCGCGCTCAGAAACGATGCCGCAAGCCCACGGTCGCCGAGACCTGGCTGTTCGTCGATGACGCCGACAGCCCGTTGATCGCCGCCGTGATGCCCGAGTCGCCCGTATCGCTCACGTGCTGATACACGCCTTGCAGATAGACGTCGGTGCGCTTCGAAAGCGCATAGGCGGTTTGCAGGCTGATCTGATTCCACTTCGGATCGACGCCCTGCAGATGGCTGTCGGTGAAGGTGTAGGCGCCGGACAGCGACCACGCGGGCGTCAGGTTATAGCGGCCGTTCACTTCGTAGTTGGTGAAGCGCGCGCTGCCGCCGTCGAGCGTGATGCCGCCCGTCACGCCCGATGCCGATGCACCGATGCCGGTCGCGCCGTCGAGCCGCGTCTGCGTGAAGACGAAGCCCGCCTGCGCCGGACCGAACGCATAGCTGATGCCCGCGCCGAAGGTGCGTTGACGGCTGGCCGCGAAGGTCGCGTCGTCGCTGACCGCGCCGCTTGCGTTCAGCGTCGCGCCCGCGTTGTTCAACTGCATGTAGCTCGCTGCCACGTTCAACGGCCCGAACGCATACGACGCACCGACGCTATAAGCGCGATTCGTCGCGAAGCCGCCGGCCTCGTTCGAGAAACCATACAGGCCGCCGAACTTGAAGCCGCCGTAGTTCACGCTCTGATACTTGACGGAGTTGCTGACGCGGAACGAGTTGTCGAGGTTGTCGTTGTCGAACGGATGCGCGGCCTGCGTTCCGCCATATTGCGTGCCGGTGAGCGCGAGCGGGCCAAGATAATCGACGACGGAATCGTACTGCCGGCCGAGCGTGAGCGCACCCAGCTGGTTGCTCGACAAACCGACGAACGCCTGCCGGCCGAACTCGCGGCTGTTCTGCCCGAGATTGCCGTTCATGATGTTGAAGCCGTTTTCGAGGGTGAAGATCGCCTTCAGTCCGCCGCCGAGATCTTCAGCGCCGCGCAGGCCCCAGCGGCTGCCGTTGACGGCGCCGCTCGTCGCCTGAATGTTGTGCGAGCCGCCCTGATTGTTCGTATAGGTCAGCCCCGCGTCGATGAGGCCATAGAGCGTCACGCTGCTCTGTGCATGCGCCGCGCCCGCGACGGTGCCGAGCACGGTCAGCGCGAATAAGGATTTCTTCACTGTGTTTCTCCAATAGAGCTTGAGGATGTGCCTGAGTTGCGCAAGACATGCATGCCTCGCGCGAACAGCCCGTCCGATCGACCGGTCGACGCGTCGGAGGCCGGATTAAATCACGGGCCTCGACGCCGTTCGTTCGTGCATTCGTTACGGAATGTTGGGCGTGCGCGGTTTCAGGCACGGCACCCAGGAGAAAACGCGTTTTGAAACAAAGTGTTCGCGCGCGGCCAGGCGTCAACCGCAGTCAGCCGCATTCAAGCGCGGTCAAATGCGGTAACTTCCTGGAAGATCTAGTGAGAGCGAAACGAATAGCGCTCGGCCTATTGCTGGGGAGATTCCTTGTGCAGCCACGACTCGACGGCCCGCGTCGTCAGCGCGCGTGACAGCAGGAAGCCCTGCAGTTCATCGCAATGTTCGCCGAGCAGCGCTTGCCGTTGCTCGGCCGTCTCCACGCCTTCCGCGGTGATCGGCAGGCCCAGACTGCGACATAGTTCGCTGATGGCGCGCACGATTGCCGCCGACTTCGGATTGCGTCCGAGACCGTTGACGAAGCCGCGATCGATCTTCACCCGCGTGAACGGAAAGCTTTGCAGGATGCTCAGCGATGAATAGCCTGTTCCGAAGTCGTCCATCGCGACGCCCACGCCAAGCGAACGGATCTCGTTGAGAATGCGGTGCGGCGTGCCCGAGGTCTCGAGCAGCGCGGTCTCGGTGATCTCGATCTCCAGCCGATGCGCCTGCAAGCCCGCCGTATTGAGCGAACGCAGCAGCACCCGCGTGAAGTCTTCATAGAGCAACTGCGCCGGCGAAACGTTGATGCTGAGCCGCACATGCGCGGGCCATTTCGCAGCATCGCGGCACGCGCGCTGCATGACCCACGCGCCGATTTCCGGCATCAGGCCGCGCTCTTCCGCAATCGGGATGAATTCGGCCGGCGAGATCAGCCCGCGCTTCGGATGATGCCAGCGCAGCAGCGCTTCGCACGCGGTCGTGCGGCCGCTGCGGGCATCGACGATCGGCTGGTAATGCACTTCGAGTTCGTCCGAGCGCAGCGTGCGGCGCAGGTCGTCTTCGAGTTCGTTACGCAGCCGCAGCGGATCGTTCATGCCGCGCTCGTAGATGCGAAAACAGTTGCGGCCCTCGCGCTTGGCTTTGTAGAGCGCGAGATCGGCTTGCTGCAGGACGTTGTCGGCATCGACGCTTCCCACCGTGCAGCACACGATGCCGATGCTCACGCCCACCGTCACCTCATTGCCGACGATCTCGAACGGCGTCACCAGCGCGTCGATGCAGCGCTGCGCGAGCGCGGCGGCATCGTCCGGCGTGCGTGCCCACGTCTGCAGGATGGTGAACTCGTCGCCGCTCAGGCGCGCCAGCTGATCGCTTGCGCGCAACAGCGAGCCCAGCCGCTGCGACACCGCCTTGAGCAGTTCGTCGCCCGCGTGATGGCCCAGCGTGTCGTTGACCACCTTGAAGCGGTCGAGATCGAGATAGAGCAGGGCGAACGGATGCTCGGGCGTGACGGCATCGACGAGATGCTCCAGGCGTTCCTTGAAGCTCACGCGGTTCGGCAGGTCCGTCAGATGATCGTGATGCGCCAGATGTGAGATGCGCCGTTCGGCGGCGCGGCGCTCGGTGACATCCTCGATCGTCGATACCCAGCCGCCATGCGACAGCAGCCGCGTTACGACCCCGATGCTGCGACCGAGGTGCTGGAATTCGATGTGGGTCTGCTCCTGTCCCAGCGCGGAGCCGCGCAGCAGATTGCGGCGCAGTTCGTCGACTGCATTGGCCGCATCGTCCCGTGTTCCGGTCTTGCGGTCGCAGATGCGGCGCAGCACGGTGCGCAACGAGATGCCGGCGGGCAGGCTGCCGGCGGGAATCGAGAGGATGCGCGCGAACTGGTCGTTGCACAGCACCAGACGGCCGCGCCGGTTGAACAGACATAAGCCTTGCAGCATGTTCTCCAGCGCGAGGTCGAGATTGCGCGTGGTCTCTTCCAGCGCCAGCGAGGTCTCGCGCTGCTCGGTGCAGTCGCGCGTGATCTTGGCGAAGCCGAACAGGTCGCCACGGTCGTCGTAGATCGGCTGGATCAGCACGTGCGCCCAGAACTTGGTGCCGTCCTTGCGGAAGCGCCAGCCCAGCGCCTCGAACTTGCCATGGGCGCGCGCGGTGTCGAGTCCGTGTTGCGGCAGCCCTTGTTCCTGGTCGCGCGGATCGTAGAAACAGGAAAAATGCTTGCCGACGATCTCGCTCGCCTTGTAACCCTTCGCGCGTTGCGCCCCGGCGTTCCAGTTCGACACGATGCCGTTCGCATCGAGCATGTAGATCGCGTAGTCGGTGACGCCTTCTATCAGGAGCCGGAAGCTGCGCTCGTGATCGCGCGTCTGCTTCTGCAATGCGCGGGCCTCGGTGCGGTCGCGCGTGACCTTGGCGAAGCCGAACAGCTCGCCGTTGTCGTCGTAGATCGGATCGATGACGACATGCGCCCAGAAGTGCGTGCCGTCCTTGCGCACGCGCCAGCTCTCGGTTTCGTACTTGCCCTGCGCGAGCGCCGTCGCGAGACTGCGGGCGGGCAGGCCCGCGGCCTGATCGTCGGGCGTGTAGAAGCAGCTGAAATGCCTGCCGACGATCTCATCCGCGCTATAGCCCTTCGTGCGTTGCGCGCCGGCATTCCAGTTCGACACGATGCCATTGATGTCGAGCATGTAGATGGCATAGTCGGTCACGCTCTGCACGAGGAAGCGGAAGCGCCGTTCCTGATCGAACGCGTATTCACTGACGCGCCGTTGCTCGGTGCAATCGCGCGTGATCTTCGCAAAGCCGAACAGGACGCCGTGTTCGTCGCGCAGCGCATCGATGACCACGTGCGCCCAGAAGCGGCTGCCGTCCTTGCGCACGCGCCAGCCTTCGGCTTCGTACTTGCCGGTGGTGCGCGCGGTTTCCAGATTGCGGTCCGGCAGGTTGTTCAGCCGTTCCTCGACGGAATAGAAACAGCCGTAATGGCGGCCGATGATCTCATCGGCGGCATAGCCTTTGGCTTTCTGCGCGCCCGCGTTCCAGGTCGTGATGATGCCGTCCACGTCGAGCATATAGATGGCATAACCGGTGATGCTCTGCACGAGCCGCCGGTACACCCGTTCGCTGGACGCGTCCGCGTTGCCGCAAGTCAGGAAGTCTTCGTCGTTCATACGTTGATCAGGCTACGCGGAAGGTGGACACGGCATCCGTGAGGCGGCGTCCCTGGTCATCGAGCGACTGCGCCGCCGCCGCGGCCTCTTCCACCAGCGCCGCGTTTTGCTGCGTGACCTGATCCATCTGCAAGATGGCGTGACTCAATTGCTCGATGCCCCGGCTCTGTTCGCTGGACGCCGCCGCGATTTCGCCCATGATGTCGCGCACCTTGGACACGGCCTGCGTGACGTCCGTCATGGTCACGCCGGCCTTGCCCGCCAGCGAGGAGCCTTCGGCAATGCGCTCCACCGAGGTGTCGATCAGCGCCTTGATTTCCTTCGCGGCACTCGACGAGCGCTGCGCGAGGCTGCGCACTTCCGCCGCGACGACGGCAAATCCGCGTCCTTCCTCGCCCGCGCGTGCAGCTTCGACGGCGGCATTGAGCGCCAGGATGTTCGTCTGGAAGGCGATGCTGTCGATGATGCCCGTAATGTTCGCGATCTGGCTCGAACGCGCGCTGATCTCGGACATGGTTTCGATCATGCGGGTGACGGCCGCGCTGCCGTCGCTGGCGACGGCGCTCGCACTGGCCGTGAGCGCGTTGGCCTGCTGCGCGTGCTCGGCGTTCTGGCGCACGGTCGTGGTGAGTTCCTCGACGCTGGATGCGGTTTCTTCGAGCGATGCCGCCTGCTGTTCGGTGCGGGTCGACAGATCGACATTGCCCGATGCAATCTGGCTCGAACCCGTGGCGATGTGATCGGCGGATGCCCGCACATTGCCGATGAGTTGCACGAGATTTTTCTGCATGGTGCTCATCGAGGCAAGCACGCTGTCGCGCGGGGCAGCATCGGCGTGGGCGACCGGCGCCAGATCGCCGCTCGCGACGCGTTGCGCGACGGCGCTCAGCGCATCCGGTTCCGCTCCCAGCGCGCGCATCACGCCGCGCGTGATGACGAAGCCCGCCAGCACGGCGCCCAGCGCCGCTAGCGCGCAGACGCCGCTCAGCAGGAGGCGCGCGGTGACGTAATGGCGTTCGGATTCAGTGACGAGCTGTTCCTCGCGTCGCTGCGTCAGTTCCGAATAATCTTGCGTCGCCTTGACGAGCGCGGCGAGCAGCGGACGGCAGTCGTCGTTGATGCGCGCGATGGCTTCCTCCCGTTGCCCCTTCAGCGCGAGATCGACGATATGCAATGCCACTGGCCCGTAGAGCGCCTCGACGCGGTCGATTTCCGCCACGCGGGCCCGCACTTCCGGCGTGACATCCTGCGCGCCGGCCACCATGTCCTTGAAGGAACGCAAGTCTCGCTGCACGTCTTCGTGCGCTTGCGTGACCGCGGCTTTCTCGAGTTCGATATCCTCGGGCCGAGTGGCCAGCACGAGATTGCGCGCCGCGATGGCGCGCCGGTCGACATCGGTCCGGATGTGTTCGGCCAGCGTCGCGCGCGCATTGATGCCGTGCACGTAGGACATGAAGCGTGCGTCGGATTCACGCAGCGCCTCGATCGAAAGCGCGGCCACGATCAGCACGGCCGCAGTGAGCATGCCGAATCCGAGCGCGAGTTTGGTCTTGACTCGCAGTTTCCCTGACATGGTTGTTTTTCCTTGTTCGAGTTGTCCGAAGGCGTTTTTTAGTGGTCGCTTAAGCTTTCCAAGCGGCCTTACGGCGTGTTGGGACAGGACTGAACGGTGGACAACTAGTCGACGGTCATGGCAAACGTTAGCGAATTGATGCGCAGCAAATATTTTTTATCGCGCTCCCTGATTTACCGACCGCGAGCGTGTCACTGAGCAATTTTTTCGCGCTGTCGAAAGCCCTGCGAGCCGCGTCCGCAAAGGCTCCCCGGTTGATGCGCACAAGAGGATACGGGTCGGAAGGAGATGGTTATCGGGTAGACTGCCGGGTACGCGGGTAAGCCGGTGACATTCGGTTGCTCCACATCTTCGCTTTCATGGACCCAGGCAATGGATAACACGCTTGCGCGCTTACGCAGCGACGTCACCGGACTCGACGAAATCTGTGGCGGCGGCCTCGTGGCAGGCTCGTCCTACATCATTCAGGGTCGCCCTGGCGCAGGCAAGACGATTCTTGCGAATCAGATCGCGTTCGCACAGGCTCGCCAGGGCCGCAAGGTGCTGTACGTGACGCTGCTGGCCGAGTCGCACGACAGACTGTTCCAGTCGCTCTCGACGCTCGACTTCTACGACGCGCAACGCGTCGGAAACGGCATCACGTACATCAGCCTGTTCCGCACGCTGCGCGAAGAGGGACTCTCGGCGCTGGTCGCCACGCTGCGCACCGAGCTTGCCCGGCAGAAAGCCAGCATCCTCGTGCTCGACGGCCTGCTCAACGCGCGCGAAAGCGGCGAAAGCAATCTCGACGTCAAGACTTTCGTCGCCGAACTCCAGGGGCACGCGGCCTTCACCGGCTGCACCGTGCTGTTCCTGACGAGCGCGCGCATCGACGAATCCAGCCCCGAACACACGATGGTCGACGGCGTGCTGCAGATCGAGGAAATCCTCGCTGCGTCGCGCACGGTGCGTCAGATCCGCGTCGCCAAGTCGCGCGGCAGCCGCGCGATGGGCGGGCTGCATCTGTTCGAGATCGGCAATCGCGGCATCGTCGTCTACCCGCGGCTCGAAGTCGCGCTGGCACTTCCAACCCGGAGCGACCCTGCACCGCCCTATAGGATCCCCACCGGCATCGACGGACTGGACGCCCGTCTCGGCGGCGGCATTCCGGCAAGTTCGGTCTCCGTTCTCGTCGGCCCGGCGGGCAGCGGCAAGACAACCTTCGGACTGAATTTCCTGCAACTGGGCACGCCGGAGGAACCGGCGGTGCATTTCGGCTTCTATGAAACGCCAGAGCGCCTGCAAACCAAGGCGCACGCGCTCGGCCTGAACTGGGAGCAGCGCTGTGCATCGGGCGCGCTCAAGGTCATCTGGCGACCGATGACCGAGAACCTGCTCGACAAACTCGCCTACGACCTGCTCGACGTCGTGCGGGCGAGCGGCGCAAAACGTGTCTTCATCGACGGTCTGGCCGGCTTCGAGCGCGCTACCGTGGACCCGCATCGCATGGTCGAGTTCTTCGCGGCGCTCACCAACGAACTGCGCGGCCTGGGCGTCACCACGGTCTGTACCTGGGAAGTGAAGGAACTGTCGGGGCCGTGGATCGAGAATCCGTCGCCGGAAATCCTGAGCCAGCTGGACAACGTGATCGGCATGCAGCATGAACTCGTCGACGGCGTCATGAAGCGGGCCATCGCGGTGCTCAAGGTGCGCGACAGTCTCTTCGACACCACCGTGGCCGAAGTCGGCATTTCCAGTTCGGGCAAGGGTGTACACGTGATCGGAACGCTGCCGCTGAGCGACGTCGTCGTCGCAGCGGGGGGGAACATCAAAGCGCGCGGCCGATAGCCGTCGCCGGTCTGCATGTCTACTCTGGTCGTCGTCGATGACGAATCCCTGATTACCGATTCCCTCACGTTTCTCCTGCAAGACGAGGGATATACGGTTCACGCCGCGCCCAACGGAAAAGAGGCGCTGAGCCTGATCGCGCGTGTCCATCCGGCGCTCGTCGTGACCGATTTCATGATGCCCGTCATGTCGGGCCTGGAGCTTGCGAGGGCGCTTCAGCAAGACGGCCCGACGATGCCCATCGTCCTGTGCAGCGCGGTGCCGCACGCAATTCCGCCGGACGAGGTTCACCGGTTCGCCGCCTTGTTGCGCAAGCCGTGCGCGCCGGCTGACCTGATTGGAACAGTCGCGCGGTACGTTCAGGTTCAGCGCGGAGCAACGGAGTAATGCCGTGCTGAACCCCAGTAAATCGGTCGAACCGCCGGCAGGCAGGGTGGCATCTATCGTCGCTGTGAGCGCCAAATGACGCGTATCCTTCTCGTTGATGATGAACCGGACTTGCTCGAAGCGTGGAGTTTCGCGCTGGAACTCGTCGGTTACGAAGTCGAACGCGCGGGCGGCGCGCGGGAAGCATTGCTCGCGATGCAACGCCGGCCTCCCGACCTTGTGATTACCGACCTGATGATGCCTGGCATGAACGGCGAGGAACTGAGCCGCGTGCTGCGTCAACACCCTGAATGGGAGCACATTCCGATCGTGCTGCACACGTCGGCTCATGTCGATGCGTCCGCGTTCACGGCCCTGTGGAACGCGGTTGTGCGCAAGCCCGCGCGCATGGACGACTTCCTGGCGACCGTCGCCAGACTTGCAGAAGGTGGCTGACGATGCACCGCTTCGAACGCAGCGCTCGCGACAGGCGAAGCCCCTGATGGATCAGGCTACGCGAAAGGACGGTTCGGACGTCTGGGCAGCGGCGGATGACTTGCGCATCTTCGAACGGCTGCTCGACCCTTACCTGATCCTCGATGCCGACGGCGCGGTCGTCAGCGCGAACGCTGCATGGCGGACGCTGTTCGCATTCCCTGAAGACGCGGCGCCGGACGGCCTACTGGCGGAACAGCGCCGCAACTGCGAGCATCTGATCGTCAATATCGCGGCCAGTCTGCGGGCCGGACAGCGCCGGTCCTCGCCGGTGTTCCGTCTCGACGGCGGACAATCCACCGAAGAAACAACCTCAAGCACCGCTCCGGCAGTGCGTCACTGGCAGATCTTCGCGCAGCGGGTTCCGGCGACGCAGGATCTTCCGTCCCACGTCGTCCTTCGCTTCGAGGACGTGACCGCCCGCACGCTGGCCGGCGAGGGCGAACGGCGCGAGAAGGCGCAGATGCGGTCGAATGCGCGTCTGCGGAAAATCCTCGTGCAGGAGACGCAAAAGCAGCTCGCGGATCATCTCGGCCATTTCGAGGAAGCGCTGGCGTTCGCGGGCGTCGGCGCCTGGGAAGTCGATCTGATGGCGGGCACGGTGAAGTGCAGTGAACGATGCCGCCGCGACCTGGGCCAGGATCACGCCGACGAACTCACGCACGCGTCTTTCCTCGGCGATACCACCGAGCAGTTCGCGGCCCACTGGCGCCTGCTTCAGTCCGGACAGCCTTTCGAGTTCGAACGGCTCGTGCAGACGCACACGGGCCATCGCTGGGTGCTGATCCGCGGCATGGCGCGGTTCGATGGTGACGTGACCGTTCGCTCGGTGGCGGGCTTCACGCTCGACATCACGGGGCGCAAGGAGCGGGAGATCGAGGCGCATGCCGTCGCGGGCGAAGAGCGCTCGGGGCGCGAGCGGAGCGAAGCGCTGGCGGCCACCATGGACCGCTTCATCGCGGCGGTGAGCCATGAACTGCGCTCGCCGCTGAATGCCATCGTCTCGTGGGCGGAGTTGCTGCAACTCGTCGCGGATCCGAATCACGTCGCCAAGGCCGGCGATGCCATTCGCCGCAACGGTCGGCAGTTGTCGAGAATGGTCGATGATTTGCTCGACAGCGGCGCCGTCGTGACCGGGAAGCTCTCGGCGAATCTCAAGCCCATCGATATCGGTCCGCTGGTTGCGATCGTGGTCGAAGACATGCGCAAGCTGGCCGAGCACAAGGGGCTGCAACTCGATATCGCGGAGTTGGGTTCCTGCGTCGTGCTGGCCGATGAAAACCGCCTCGGACAGGTCGTGTCGAACCTGCTGACCAACGCGATCAAGTTCACCGATGCCGGCAGCATCACCGTGTCGATGAAGGTGCTGGACGATCACGTCAGCATCCAGGTGCGCGATACGGGGCGCGGCATCGAGCCGGAAGCCCTGCCGCGCATTTTCGACCGCTTCGAGCAGATTGCGCCGCGCACCAGCGGACGCGTCGGCGGGCTGGGACTGGGGCTGTGGCTTGCCAGACAGATCGTCGATCTGCACGGCGGCATGCTGGATGGCGCGAGCGACGGCGCCGGCCTCGGCTCGACCTTCACCGTCCGCCTGCCGCTGATGCAGCCCGGCGGCGAATGAAGCTCAGGCCGTAGGCATCACCATCACTCCACCGGCTCGCCGTTCTGCGGGCCCGGATAACGCGCGAGCCAATAAGCGTACTGCTCCGGCAACAGCGTCGACGACTTCGCAACCTGCAACTCGCGCGCCGCGCGGAACGGGTAATGCGGATCGGCGAGATGCGCGCGGCCCATCATCGCGAGATCGAGTTGCGACGCTTCGATCGCGCGATTCGCTTCGGCCGGCTCGTCCATGCCCCACGCCGTCGCGACGGCAATGCCCGCGCCTTCGCGCACGCGCGCCGCGATGGGCGCCATGAACCCCGACGACCACGGCACACTGGCCTGGATCGTCGAGAAGCCCATGCTGACGTTGAGCAGATCGAGTCCGTCCTGTTTCATGCGGCTGACGAGATCGATGGCTTCGGCGAGCGTTTCCTCGTCGCGTCCGTCGAATTCGATGACGCCGAAGCGCGCCGTGAGCGGCAGACGCTCGGGCCAGACAGCGCGCACCGCATGCAGCGTTTCGATCAGGAAGCGGCCGCGTCCTTGCGCGTCGCCGCCGTATTGATCCGTGCGCTGGTTGGCATGAACCGAAAAGAAGCTCTGCGCCAGATAGCCGTGCGCGAAATGCAGTTCGAGCCATTCGAAGCCGGCGTCGCGCGCACGCACGGCGGCCGCGACGAAGTCCGCCTTGACGCGGGCGATGTCGTCGAGCGTCATTTCGGTGGGCACCTTGTCGAGCTTGCCCCCGAACGCGATGGCCGACGGCGAGAGGGTCTGCCAGCCGCGCGCGTCGCTGTTCGGAATGTGATCGTCGCCGTCCCACGGACGATTGGCGCTGCCCTTCCATCCGGCATGACCGATCTGGATGCCCGGCACCGCGCCGGCGCGCTTGATGGACGCCGCGATGCGCGCCATGCCTTGCGCTTGCGTGTCGTTCCACAGGCCGGTGCAGGCGGGCGTGATGCGTCCTTCGGGCGACACAGCGGTCGCCTCGACGATCACGAGCCCCGCGCCGCCGCGCGCGAGACTCGCGTAATGCACGTCGTGCCACTCGGTGGTGACGCCTTCGATAGCGCTGTACTGGCACATCGGCGGAACGGCGATGCGGTTGCGCAGCGTGATGTCCTTGATCGAGAAGGGGCTGAAAAGCGCTGCCATCGATACCTCGTTGAAAGTGGTGCGGTTGCGGGCCGGTCAGTGCCGGTCAGTGCTGGTCAGTTATAGGCGCCGGCCGAATAGGTCAATTCATAGCTATGGCTATAGATCTCGAGAATGTTGCCGAACGGATCTTCCATATAGACCATGCGATAAGGCTTCTCGCCCGGGAAGTACTCGCGCACCGGCATGCGCTGCTTGCCGCCCGCAGCGACGATCTTCGCGGCCAGTCCTTCCACGTCCGGGTCTTGCACGCAGAAATGGAATACGCCGGTCTTCCAGTATTCGAAGTTGTTCTCGGGCTTCTGCGCGTTGCGAAACTGGAAGATCTCGACGCCGATGCGGTCGCCCGTCGACAGATGCGCAATGCGGAACGAGCCCCAGCCCGCGCCGAAGACATCGGTGCACATCACGCCGATGGCGCTTTCATCTTCGGTGATGGTGGTCGGCGGCATGATGAGATACCAGCCCATGACTTCGGTGTAGAACTTGACGGCGGCGTCGAGGTCGGTGACCGAGAGGCCGATGTGCGAGAACGCGCGCGGATAAGGCGTGAGCATGGTGCGGATTTCCTGGGTGAATGAATGGCTGGACCGGGCGGGCGACGCGGCGCGTCACGCGATGGCTTGCAAGGTGAGCCGCGCAGCTTCTTCCGACGATGCCGGGTTCTGCCCAGTTACGAGCTTGCCGTCGCGGATGGCATGCGGCTGGAAGTCCGCGGCGCTGACGTACTGCGCGCCGAGCGAGCGCAGGCGGTCTTCGAGCAGGAAGGGAACAGCGTGTGTGAGTCCGGCTGCTTCTTCTTCGCTGTTACTGAAGCCCGTCACCTTGCGCGCCGCGACGAGCGGCTGGCCGTTGGCGTCCTTCACGTTGACGAGACCCGCCGGGCCATGACAAACCGCGGCCAGCACCTTGTTCTGCGACCAAGCGTCCGACAGCAGGCGGGCGAGCTTTGTACTCGCCGGCAAGTCCCACATCGTGCCGTGGCCGCCGGGCAGGAAGATCGCCGAGTAAGGTGCCGCGTCCACGTCGTCGATCTTCTTGGACGCTTCGACTTGCTGCATCGCGTGCGCATCGTTCCTGAAGCGCCGGACGCTGGCCGGCTGATCCGCTTCGGCGTCGATCGAATGCGGATCGAACGGCACCGGCCCGCCCGCGATCGATGCGATATCGACGTGCACGCCCGCATCGACGAACGTGTAATAGGGCGTCGAAAGCTCCTCGAACCAGACGCCGGTGGTGCGGCCGCTGTCGCCCATCGTCGCGTGCGAGGTCACGATCATCAGGATCTTCGCGGCGCTCATTGCACGCCTCCCTTGCTCGACCGCGTCGCGCGCGCCGCCGCGACCATGCCGTCCAGCCAGTCCTGATGGCCGTTGATCATCGGGTTCGGACGCGTGCTCGCCAGTTGCTTGGCCGGTGCGCCGTTCTGCGTTTCCTGCGTGAGGATCCGCACGCGGCCGCCAGGAAGATCTTCCAGCAACCACGCGTGATGCACGTCGAGGCGTGAAGCGGCATCGCCTTCCACCCAGCCGTGCCATGCCACGCGCGCGGCTTGTCCCGGCGCGGGCGGCACATGTTCCGTCACTTCCGCCTCGACCGGAAAGCCGAAGGTCGTGAAGCGAAAGCGCGCGTCAAGGACGAGGCGCGGTCCGTTGCCATCGTGAAAACGGATCTCGGACGCGTTGCTGTAGTACGTCGGCCAGTGGGTTGTGTCATCGAGCAGCGGCCAGACGTCGGCGACGCTGAGACCCGCGACGATCACCTCGTTCGAGGCGAAATTATCGGAGAAGCCGGGCACGTAGCCCTCGGGCCAGTGGATGGATTGCATGGCGTTTCACAAGAGAAAGTTGACCACGCAAATGATGAGCGCCGCGCTGAAATAAATCCAATTACATGTCATGATTTCAGTCATCATGCAATCTGATATCAGAAACATCGATCTGAACTTGCTGCGCGCGCTGGATGCGCTGCTGGACGAGCGCAACGTCACGAAAGCCGCGCGCAGGCTGGCGCTGACGCAGCCGGCCGTGAGCGGCATGCTCACGCGTCTGCGCGAAAGCTTTGGCGACCCGCTGTTCGTGCGGACGCAGCGCGGCATCGTGCCGACCGAACGGGCGCTGGAACTAGCCGTTCCGCTCAAGCAGGTGTTGAGCGATATCGAAACCATCTTCCGCGCGCCCGCCTTCGATCCGGCCAGCGCCGACATGACGCTCACGCTCGCCGCCACGGATTACGCGTTGCAAGTGGTGATCGTGCCGTTCATGGAGCGGTTGCGGGAACGCGCGCCCGGTGTGCGCATCGCGGTGGTGCCGGTGCGCAACCAGCTCTTGCAGACCCAGTTCGAACGCGGCGATCTCGACCTCGCGCTCGTCACGCCGGATACCACGCCGCCGGAGTTGCACGCGCGCCGGCTATTCGACGAAGGCTATGTCTGCGTGATGCGCGAGGGGCACCCGGATGCGCACACGGGCGCGTTGTCGCTGGATCGCTTCTGCGCGCTCGATCACGCGCTGGTGTCGTACAACGGCGGCGCCTTCAGCGGCGCCACGGATCAGGCGCTCGAACGTCTGGGGCGCGCGCGTCGCGTGGCGTTGTCGGTGACGAGCTTCCTCGTGCTGCCGCGCATTCTCCAGCGCAGCGACCTGATCGCGGTCGTGCCGCGCCGGCTGGTGCAACCGGGCGATGGCCTCGTGATCGTCGATGCGCCGGTCGAAGTGGACGGCTTCACGAAAACCATGGCATGGCACGAACGCACGCATCATTCGCTGGCGCACCGATGGATGCGGGACATGCTGTCCGACGTCTGCTCCGCGCTGGATTGACGTGTCATGTGCCTGTCACCGGGCCGCCGAGCGCGATGCCGTCGAAGCGCTTGGGCAATGCGATCGAATAGATCACGAAGGGCGCCTGCTGGTGCGCGGCATTCTCGCCGATGGCCTGCTTGACAGGGATATACAGGTGCCGGTCATGGCTGATGAACGAGCCGTCCGGACGAACGAGCGTCGGGTCCGATGCCAGCACCGCCGTGCGGCCCTCTGGCGACAGCACGGTGATGTGATGCGTGACCGTCTCCGAGAAGTAGACGTTGCCCGCCGAGTCCATGCAGCAGCCGCCGGAGAAGCGGTTATCGAAGACGTGCTCGACGCGCGCGGCCAGTTGCGCGTCGGACAGGTTCGCATCCTTCAGGAAGCGTGTCTCGATCCGGACCAACGGCCCGGTCGGCGAGGCCCAGTAGAGCCACTTTCCATCGGACGTGATCTCGATCATGTCGCTATTCGGCGGACGGAATGTCTTGCCGCCCTTGACGTGCGCGAGGATCGACGGGATCTCGGTCAGTGAGGCTTTCACGTGCGGGTCGCCGGACAACCTGCGCACGGTCTTGCCGGTCGTCATGTCATGCACGATGATCCCGCCCAGGCCCGAGTCGGTCAGGTACATCGTCGAGCCATGGAAGCGCAGGTCGTTCAGCTGCGCGCCCGGCGGCAGAATCGTGTCGTCGAAGCGCAGTACGTCCAGCACCTTGCCCGATTGCGTGTCGAGCCGGACTACCTTCTGCGCGCCGTGGTCCAGCGTTTCATTGACGTGCGGGAAGGCATCCGGGCTGAGCGAACCCTGATCCACGCACCATACGGTATCTTCCGCGAAGATATGCACCGAGTTCAGATAGACGAAGGCGTCGCGGCCGTCGTCGCCCGGCTTCCAGTCGTTCCAGGCGTTCCCCGGAAATGGGACGAGCCGGCCGTCAGGCTCGCGCCGCGCAAGCGACGGCGTGGGCGTGTCGCGCGCGTAACGCGGCAGGCCGAGGAACAACATGTTCGAGCGCGTCAGCGCGACCTGGTTGGCCATCCACGGCGATCTCACCGCTACGTTCAGCTTTAGCGGCGCTTCCTGAGCGTGCAAGCGGGGCGCCGCGAGACTCGCGCCCGTTGCGGCCATCAGCGACAGGAATGCGCGTCTGTTCAACTGCATCGATGTCCCTCGGGTTCGGTTGCGAAAGCGCGTCATTCTACGGGTGCGCGCCTTGCGAGTGCATATCGAGCCGTGGCTGTGTTCCCCAACCTTTCTGACGTCCACTCATGCGCGACCTGAACTTCAGTTCCTGGCAAACCCTTCTTTCGACGCTCTTCACGCTGGCCGTCGTCACGCTGATCGGCGTCGGTGTCCGCTTGCTGCTGATGCAGACGGTCCAGCAGCGGCGTGAGCGTGCCAACCGGCAGATCAACGAACGGCTGCGTACGCTGATCGCCGCGTACAAGACGCTGGGAGGATCGTTCACCGGCAATCTCGCCGTCGATCCGACCCATCTCAAGGATCTCAGGCGCGCTTCGATGGCCGTGCCGCCCGCCGTCGATGACGCCCTTGCCGCGCTGGATGATTCCAACGCGGCACGCGATGCTCACGATCCGGGCAAGACGGAAAGGTCGCGGCGCATCCGCGACTCGGTGGAGGCCGCGCTGGCCGACATCATCTTGCTCGGCACGGAGGAACAGGTGCGCCTGGCCGCTCATGCCGCGACCGAAATGGTGCAGGGACGGCCGATTCATACGGCTGAACTCGTGATCTCGCTGCGCGATTTCATCCGCGACGCGCTCGATCTGGATGCGGTGCCGGTGACGGTCCGCATTCCGGCACAGGGTCCGGCGCGGCCGTCCGGGGCCAAGGGCAAGCAGGGCGAGAGTCAGGGAGGCAAGGGCGGAGGCGGCGGCGCGGGGCTCGGCGGAGGAGGAGGTGGTGGAGGTGGCGGAGGCGGCCTGCCCGGCAGCCATCATGCGGACGATACGGATCCACATCATCCGCAAAACAGTTGAAAGGCGCGTCGTTTCAAGGCTTGCCAAGTCGGCGCACGTTGAAGCGGGCCACTATCATCTGAGTTGGAAGAAAGAATGGACATCCACTCGATGGGAGGCATCGCCATGCACCGGCGGCTGATGACGGCGTTTGCTACAACGATGCTTCTGGCGGCCTGCGGCTCGGTCGCCCCCGTTACGACAACGGCGCAGAAGGTGCCGCTGACGGGCACGCCGAACAGCGTAGCCGTGCGCGATTCGGACGGCGCGGTGTTCGTCACCGATGACGACAGCAACGGCATCCTGATGACGCAGCACCTCGGCGAAGCGGAAGCGCCCGCGTTCTCGCCCTACGCGCGCCTGCCGGCGGCGGACGGTCAGCGTGTGAGCCTGAGCCAGATTGCGTTCGCGCCGAACGGGCATCTGCTGGTGGAGCGCTTCGGCTTCGGTTCGTCGAGCGCCGTGTTCGATGTCGCGCCGAGCGGTCAGGTCAACCTCGCGTCCGACACGAATGCCGCACGACGTCGTCTGGGTCTGCTGGTGCTCGATGGCGGCACGTTCCTGTCGAGCTGGTTTTCGAAGGAAGGCGACGCGCCCGCGACGGGCGGCGTCAGCATCATCACGCGCGGCGCGGCGCCACGGCAGGTGATCGAGCAGGATATCGTCACGGGCCTGAAGAAGCCGGTCGGGCTCGCGCTGGCCGGCGATACGCTCTATATCAGCGATCAGGCCGCGAACCGCATCTATCGCGTGGATTTGCCGGCGGCGCGCACCGCCGACGCGCCGCTCGCCGCCAGCGATGTCTTCGCGACCGTCGAAGCGCCCGACCTGCTGGCCGCGGCGCCCGACGGCACGCTCTACACGAAATGCGGCGCGCACGCCGTATGCAGCTTCTCGAAGCGCGGCCGTCCGACCGTCATCGCGGACGATCTGGACGCCCCGCGCGGCGTCGCCGTGGACGTGGCGCGCAAGCGGCTGGTCGCGGTGGATCGCTCGACTTCGCCCAGCCGGCCGAGCGCCCTCCGCGTGCTGCCGCTCAGGTAAGCACCGCGTTCAGCGCGGCGACGACCAGCCCTTGTAGTTACCGACGTTCTCACGCGTGATGAGCGTGGAGGGCATCAGGATCATCGTGCTGCTCGGCTTCTTGCCGTTCATCAGGTCGTAGCCGACGCTCACCGCCTGCTGCGCCATCGACCACGGGTCCTGGCTCGCGGACGCCTGGATCATGGTGTCGGACTTGAGCGCGGACTCGATGTCAGGCGCGCCGTCCACCGACGTGATCACAATGTTATTGCGATGCAATTGCTTCGCCGCCAGATCCGTGCCGATGGCCTGCGGATCGTTGATCGCGAACACGCCGTCGAGTTTCGGGAAGCGCGTCAGATAACCTTGCATCGCATTCATGCCGCCTTCGCGCGAGCCCTTCGCGTCCTGATCGTCGGACAGGACCTTGATGCCCGGGTTCTTCGCCAACACGCTCTTGCAGCCGTTCACCCGGTCGATCACCGCCGACACTTGCGGCCCGTTCTCGATCACCACGTTGCCCTTGCCGTTCAGCTTCTTCGCGAGGAAGTCGCACGCGAGTTCGCCGGCCTGCACGTTGTTGGTCTGCACGGTGGCATCGGCGCCGGCGGCCGCGACGTCCACCGCGACCACCACAATACCCGCCGCCTTGGCCTTCTTCACGGCCGGCTCGATCGCCTTCGGGTCCACCGCGTTGATGAGGATCATGTCCACGTGCGCCGAGATGAAATTGTCGATCTGCGTGAACTGCTTGTTCATGTCGTAATCCGCCGACACGGCCGTTATCTTCGCGGCCGGATTGATGGCCTTGGCTTTCGCTTCCGCGCCTTTCGAAATCGTCACGAAGTACGGGTTGCCGAGCGAACCGACAGTGACGCCGATCGATTTCAGTTGCTTGTCGGCGGCGTGGGCCGGGATCGACAGGCTGAGTCCCAGGGCGAGTGCGACGCCGGCGAACAGCGGATTGTGCTTGCGCATGGTGTTGTCTCCAGGTTGGTCCGTTCGTGTTTGAGTCGGGCGCAAGCGGACCCTGCAAGCGCCCGGATGGAGGATGGAAGAATCAGGTGCGGGCCGAGCCGCGCTGGCGGTAACGGTCGAGCGCCACGGCGCCGATGATCACCAGGCCTTTGATGATGTACTGCCAGATGTCCGACACGCCAAGCAGCACGAGACCGTTGGACAGCACGGCGATGATGAGCGCGCCCACCAGCGTGCCGACAATCGACCCGACGCCGCCGACGACGCTCGTGCCGCCGAGAATGACTG
>NZ_JARUXR010000003.1:682302-987881 GCF_031451215.1 Caballeronia sp. LZ034LL | reverse complement strand
CCGGGCGATATCTCGGCGGGGTGGTGGTGGGCCTCGTGTGTCGCGACAGCGGCCCTCGACCTGCAGACGAAGCTCGTGCCGCCGAGAATGACTGCGGCGATGGCATCGAGTTCATACGACTGGCCGAGTTGCAGGCCGTTCGCCGCATACAGACGCGCCGCCGACATCACCGCGCCGAGTCCCGCGAGCAAGCCGGAGATCGCGTAGACGAACAGCTCGATGCCCCACACCTTGATGCCCGACAGGCGCGCCGCTTCCGGATTGCCGCCGACCGAATAGATGCGCAGGCCGAGCACGGTACGCCGTAGGATGAACCACGAGATGATGACCACGGCAATCGCGATGATGACGAGCCAGGGCACGCCGAACAGCGAATCGTTGCCGATGAACGCAAACGACAGTTGCGGATTGAAGATGGTCGTATCGTGCCCGATGAGCCGCGCAATGCCGCGCACGGCGGTCAGCGAGCCGAGCGTCACGATGAATGGCGGCAGTTTGAGCAGCGCGATCAGCAGCCCGTTGACGACGCCGAAGCCCAGCCCGACCGCAAGCGCCGCCGGAATGCCGAGCCAGCCCAGACCCGGCAGGTTCGACGCAAGCAGCGCGGTGACGGCGGCCGCCGAGAGCACCGAGCCCACGGACAGGTCGATGCCGCCCGTCAGGATCACGAAGGTCATGCCGGCCGCGAGCACGATGTTGATCGACGCCTGCTGCGTGACGATCGACAGGTTCTGGAGGCTGAAGAAGCCGTCCGTGACGATGCCGAAGCCGATGCACAGCAGGATCAGCACCGGCAGCATGCCCGCCGTGCGCATCAGCACCTGCATGCGTTCCTTGTGCTCGATGCGCGTCTGCCGTTCTGCCGGGTTGTCCGCCTTGGAAGCCGGCGCGGTGTCGTGGGGTTTCGTCGTGTTAGCCATGTCTCTCTCCAGTCCAGATAGGCTCAAGCCGCCTGGCCGAGCGCGGCCTTCGAGCCGGTCGCCAGTTCGATGATGCTTTCCTGTGAAATCGGCCTGCCGGAATGGCCGCCGAGTTCGCCTGCAATCTCGCCTTCGCGCATCACGAGCACGCGATCCGCAACGCCGATCACTTCCGGCAGTTCACTCGAAATCACGATGATCCCGACGCCCGAGCGCGCCAGATCGTTGATGATCCGGTAGATCTCCGACTTCGCGCCGATGTCCACGCCGCGCGTCGGCTCGTCGAGGATCAGGACTTCGGGTTTCGTTTCCAGCAGGCGCGACAGCAGCACCTTCTGCTGGTTGCCGCCCGACAGCGCGCCGACGTTCACGCGCATGTTCGGCACGCGGATCGTCAGCGCGGCGATGGCGTCCTTCGCGCGCGAGTTGCCGCGCGGCAGGTCCATCACGCCCATCTTTGCGTCGCGCCCGGCAATCGTGATGTTGATGTTGTCGCGCACGCTCATGTCGAGGAACAGGCCCTGATGCTTGCGGTCCTCGGTGAGATAGACGAGACCGGCGTCGATCGCATCGCGCGGCGTGCGCAGCTTCAGCGGCTTGCCGTGCATCGTGACGTCGCCGCGCACGGCCGGCTCCGCGCCGAAGATCAGACGCGCGAACTCGGTGCGGCCCGCGCCGACCAGCCCCGCAATGCCCAGCACCTCGCCCGCGTGCAGGTCGAGACTGCAACCGCGCACGCGCTTGCCATCGGCAAGATCGCGCACGGAGAGCACCACGTTGCCGGGATCGTAGGCCGCGTGTTCCTTCTTGTAGAAGCCCGAGATGTCGCGTCCCACCATCATCTTCACGAGGCTTTCGGCGGACAGTTCCTCGCGCATCAGCGTGCCGACATAGGAGCCGTCGCGCAGCACGGACACGCGGTCGGAGAGTTCATAGATCTCCGCCATCCGGTGACTGATATAGATGATCGCGATGCCTTCCTCGCGCAGCTGGCGCACGAGCTCGAACAGGCGGTCGGTTTCGCGCGAGGACAACGGCGTGGTCGGTTCGTCCATCACGAGAATGCGCGCCTGCGCATGCACGGCGCGCGCGATCTCGACCAGCTGACGCTCCGCAATCGACAGATCGCCCACCAGCGTATGCGGCCTGAAGTTGGCGCCGAGGCGCGTGAGCACGTCGGCGCAGCCGCGCTCCATGCCCGCGCGATCCACCAGGCGGCCGCGCCGCAGCTCGCGCCCTGCGTAGATGTTCTCGGCGACCGAGAGATTGGGCGCGAGGCTCAGTTCCTGATAGATCACCGCGACGCCGAGCGAGCGCGCGGCGAGCGGACCGTCGATCGTGACGGGCGCGCCGTCGATCAGGATCTGGCCGCCTGCATCGGCCTGATAGGCGCCGGACAGGATCTTCATCAGCGTGGACTTGCCCGCGCCGTTTTCGCCCATCAGCGAATGCACTTCGCCGGGATAGACCGAGAGCCGCACGTCGTTCAGCGCGCGGACGCCGGGAAAGGTCTTGCTGATGCCGCGCATCTCGAGAAGCGGCGGCCGGCTGGATACGTCATGCGGCATGGTTCACCTCTTGCGGTTTGATGCCCGCGTGGCGGATCGCCGCGCGCGGTGAGAAGTTGAAGAACAGCGGCAGCGTGGCAGCACCGATCGCACCCGCATCCGGGCCGAATGTGCCGCGCACGAGCGTCGGGGTGCCGCGCGCCTCGGGCGCGTTGGCGGCGAGCGTCGCGGCAAGGCGCGCGACGAGCTTGTCGAGCAGGCCGCCGTCGATGTCGGAATCGATCACGACCATCGGCACGTCGAGCACGCAGAGCGTGGCGCGCAATGCGGGCGCGAGCGCCTCGATGCAGTCGTCGATCCATTCGTCGACGGCGGGCAGATCACGCTCGATGCACGACTGGAGGTCGACGCGATTGTCGGCGGCCGCGCCGCAGTAGCTGAGATGCCGCACCAGCGCATTCAGCGACGCGCGCGACAGCAGGATGTCCCACTGGCCGGCCGGCTGCGGCGCGGACGGCAGGCGGCTGGGCGGCACCGGAATCACGCCGATGTCGCCGGCATTGCCCGAGGCGCCGCGCAGGCAGTCGCCATGAATCGCGATGCCGCCGCCGATCGCCGAGCCGAGGAACAGATAGACGAAATCGTCGCAGCGGCGGCCGTGGCCGTAGAACAGCTCGGCGGTGGCGGCGGCGTTGCCGTCGTTCTCGCTGAAGACGGGCAAGGAGAGCGCGCGGCCGAGTTCGTCGGCGAAGTCGATTTCGTCCCAGGCGCGGAAGGTGTCGGCGGGCAGCGTGAGTTCGCGCAGCCAGCTGCCGAGATTGAACGGCTGCGCGACGCCGATACCCGTCAGACGCTCGCGCTCGGCCTCGCTCAACAGCGAGAGCATCTTGCCGACGTCGCGCTGCACGATCTTCAGCACCGTGGACGGATGCGGCAGGACGGAATCGAGCGCGCTGCGGGCGAGCACGTCGCCGGCGAAATTGACGAGCACCGTCTCGATGCCCGTGCGGTCCAGCCGCACGCCGATCCCGAACGCGCCGCGCGGATCGAGCCGCAGAAGCGACGCCGGCTGGCCGCGCTGGCCTTCGAGACGGCGTCCCGAGTATTCGATCAGACCCGATTGCTGGAGCGAATCGACGATGCTGCCGACGGCCGTGCTGGTCAGGTTCGCGTGACGTGCGAGGTCGGCCTTCGACGCGGGTTCGGTACGCCTGAGCGCCTGCAGCAGCAGGCGTTCGTTGTACCGGCGCACGTTCGCGGAGTTGCTTCCTTTGCCGCTCGGGGATTTCACTCGATGTCTCCGTCAGAGGGCCATCTTGGCGTGGCCATTAATTAAATCAAGTTGGTTGATTTAATGCCGCCGGCGAAGCGAAGTAAAGGAGGGAAATCCCGGAGGGGGTTTTAAGCGTTCTTTTCAGTGGCGTCGCGAGTCTCGCGTAGTGCCAAGCCGCGCGAAGCTTCCTTGCAAAGGGCTTTCCGGTCTCGAAAGCGTGGCGCCGACCGTTGTGCTATCGTCGGCGACACTTTTTCGATGTCGCGGACGCGCTCGCGCTGCGGCCCAACTTCCTCGCCATCATGTTTTCGATCTCCCAGTCCAGTCACGCCAGCAAGGCCGCCCACTACGACGACCTGCTTCAGCAAGCCCGCGCACTCATCAGCGACGAACCGGACTTCATCGCCAATGCAGCGAATTTCTCGTCGCTGCTCTATCACTCGCTGCCCGACCTGAACTGGGCCGGCTTCTATCTGTTCGATGGCACGGAGCTCGTCGTCGGGCCGTTCCAGGGCAAGCCGGCGTGCGTGCGCATCGCGCTCGGACGCGGCGTGTGCGGCACGGCGGCGCAGCAGCGCCGGACCCAGGTCGTGCCGGATGTGCATGCGTTTCCCGGCCACATTGCGTGCGATGCGGCGTCGCGGTCCGAGATCGTCGTGCCCTTGATTGCCGCCGATGGCACGCTGATCGGCGTATGGGATGTGGATAGTCCCGTGCCCAACCGCTTCGACGACGAAGACGCGCTCGGCATGGAAGCGTTGTGCACGGCCTTTGTCTCGCTGGCCTGGAAGGACCGCGCGGCGCCCTGAACTTCGGAGGCCTCATGTCGATGCCCGATGCAAGCGCCGGAAACGGCGTCGAGACGATTGCGAGCGCACACGGCGCGCTCGCTACTGCCGACAAGCTCGAAGCACTGATCCGCGCACGCGGGCTGATGCTCTTCGCGCGCATCGACTTCAGCGGCGACGCCGCGCGCGCCGGCCTCACGATGCCGCCGAGCCAGTTGCTCGTGTTCGGCAATCCGCAAGCCGGCACGCCATTGATGCAGGCCGCGCCCACCGTCGCGCTCGATCCGCCGCTCAAGGTGCTGGCCTGGGAAGATGCTCAGGGTGGCTCGTGGCTTTCCTGGAACGCGACGGAGTATCTGCGCGCGCGCCATGGGCTCGATGCCGGCCTGATGCAACCCGTCAGCGGCCTGCCTGCGCTGGTGGAGGCGGCGGCGCGCTGAGTCGAAAGGCCCGCGTCGCTGCGGGACTTGGCCAGCGCGCGGACGGCTGCGTCTACAATGAGGCGATCCATCGGCCTCACTCTTTCATTCCATGACGAGCCTTGTCCGCCGCCGCTTGCTCGCCGCGTGCGCCCTCAGCGCATGCGGTCTGGCGCGCGGACGCGATGCGCTCGCCGCGACCGACAAGGCGACCATCGCGCTGGTGATGAAGTCGCTGGAAGATCCGTTCGTCATGTCGATGATCGAAGGCGCGAAGAACTACCAGCGCCACTTCGCGGCACAACTCAATCTCGACACGCGCGGCACGGACACGGACAACGACGTCGCCGGGCAGATCCGCATCGTCGAGTCGCTGATCGCGGCAAAGGTGAATGCCATCGTCATTGCACCGGCGGATTCCCGGGCGTTGCTGCCGGTGACGGCGAGGGCCATTGCCGAGGGCATCATCGTGATCGCAATCGACAATCCCTTCGATGAACGCGCGCAGGACGAGGCGAAAGTCGTGATTCCGTTCGTCGGGCCGGACAGCCGGCGCGGGGCGAAGCTCGTCGGCACGTATCTCGCGTCGAAGCTGAAGCCGGGCGATGAAGTCGGGATCATCGAAGGCCCTTCGAACGACCGCAATTCGCAGCAGCGCTCGGCGGGCTTCAAGGACGCGATGAACGCGGCGGGCATGCGGGTGAGCGCCATCGACGGCGGCGACTGGAACGCCGCCAGCGGCAAGGTCGCCGCGTTGCAGATTCTGTCGGGGCATCCGCTGGTGCGCGGTTTGATGTGCGCCAACGACAACATCGCGATGGGCGCGATCGATGCATTGCGCATCGCGGGCAAGAAGGGCCAGGTGCTCGTGACGGGCTACAACAACATCGAGGCCGTCCAGCCGATGCTCGAGGATGGCCGCCTGCTCGCTACCGTGGAGCAGTTCGGCGCGAGGCAGGCGGTATTCGGTGTGGATGTCGCGGTGAAGGCGCTGCTGGAGAAGCGCAGGCAGCGGGATCTTTCGCCTTATATGGAGACGCCCGTGCAACTCGTGACCAAGGGGCAGCCGAAGGGGTTTCGGCTGGGGGCATCGTGAGGTGTTTAAGAGTAGTCGCGTAGCGCGAGTGGTCGCGTCCGCGTAATGTCTTCGATGAATTCATCGGGAAGACTGTCACCATGCGGAAGCATCTCGCGGCTTGCGTTCCCTTTCTGTTCGTTGCGGGCAACTGCCGCGCCGAGCATGTCGCGCCGGTTTTCGCAGACTATCCAACGGTGGTCGAACCGTCATCTCGACCGATCAAACCCAAACTGAACTCCAGTCAGAGCCGCCGCTACGCAACGCAGATCAGCACGGCCGCCACGGGCAAGATCAACTTCGCGGGCCGCTTCGTTCTCGCGGAATGGGGCTGCGGCGCGGCGTGTGTCATGGCTGCGGCCATCGATTCGAACACGGGAAAGGTCGTGATGCTGCCCTTCACCGTGTCCGACTGGCCACTGAATATCACCGAGCCTCTCGCGTATCGAAAGGACAGTGCGCTGCTGATCGTGCATGGCAGCCGGAACGAGCAGGGGCAAGGCACCTACTACTATCGTTTCGACGGCTCAGCTTTTACACCCGTCAAGACACCCGACCTCCTCACCCCCCCGCCGCCCCCATCAACCCCCGCGCGGCGAGACTCTGATACAGCGCCCTGACGCCGAACGTCCACGGTTCGATTTCCGTCGACAGCCTCACCGTATTCACCAGCGCGCCGAGACTCGGCGTCGAGATGGTCACGACATCGCCGAGATGATGCGTGAAGCCGCCGCCCTGCGCGTCGCGGTCCTTGATCGGCGAGAACATCGTGCCGAGGAACAGCATGAAGCCGTCCGGATACTGATGGTGCGCGCCATGCGTCTGCTTCACCAGATCCGCAGGATCGCGGCTGATCTCACTCATGTGGCTCACGCCTTCGAGCACGAAGCCATCGTCCGCGCCTTCGATGCGCAGCGACACGCTCGTCTGGCGCACCGAATCGAGCGTGAAGCGTCCGTCGAACAGGCGCACGAACGGACCAATCGCGCACGACGCATTGTTGTCCTTTGCCTTGCCGAGCAGCAGCGCGCTGCGGCCTTCGATGTCGCGCAGATTCACATCGTTGCCGAGCGCCGCGCCCACGATCTCGCCGCGCGCATTCACGGCCAGCACAATCTCAGGCTCGGGATTGTTCCATTGCGATGTCGGATACAGCCCGACTTCCGCCGCGAAACCAACCGACGACATCGGCTGCGACTTCGAGAACACTTCGGCATCGGGCCCGATGCCCACTTCCATGTACTGCGACCACGCGCCGCGACGTTCGAGTTCGGCCTTCAGCTTCGCCGCCCCTTCCGAACCCGGCTTGATCTTCGAGAGATCGGCGCCGATCAGCGTATTGATGGTGTCGCGCACTTCCTGCGCCTTGCTGGCGTCGCCGCCCGCGTGTTCCTCGATGACGCGCTCCAGCAGACTCACCGCGAAGGTCACGCCGCATGCCTTCACCGCCTGCACGTCGCACGGGGCGAGCAGACGCAAACCGTCTGGCGTGGCGTCGAGCGTCGCTTGCAGCAGGTCCTGCACATTGCCGAGATGCTCGCCTTCAGCATGGCGGGCGATGTCGATCATCTCGGGGTGATCGAAGAGATCGGCGGTGGTCGGCGCGGCGCGCGTGATGTCGAACACTTCGCCCTGGCGCACCGCCACGACGCTGGGACCGTTCACGGGCGCAGGACGCCAGACGCGGCCGATCAATACGGCATCGGCGAAATCTTCGGGCAGACAGGAGGTCACGGTGACGGTTTGCATGGCTTTGCCTGACAGGCTGAAAAAGGAAAGCCGATCGTAGCCCGCACCACCCCGAAGTGTCCATTGGGTTGATTGTTTATCCAACCTGTTGGAAACTGTGTGCTCTGAATCGGCCACACCGCAGCATGGAAAAAACCTACGACGTCCCCGCGCTGCGCCGCGCGAGCGACATTCTCGAAGCCCTCGCAGCCGCTGCAAAGCCGGTGCGCGCCGCGACGCTCGCGGAACGGACGGGGCTGTCGCGCAGCACGCTCTACCTGATGCTGGAAACGCTCGCGCGCATGCAATGGATCGAGAAGCGCGACGATGGTTATGTGATCGGCGTCGGCCTGTTCGAGCTCGGCAATGCCTACGTCCGCCATGACACCTTGCAGGCGGCGTTCCGTGAAGGCGCGGCAGCGTTCATCCACCAGCATAACGAGGTCGTGCAGCTCGCCGTGCTCGACGGCATCCATGTCGTGTATGTGGCGCGAGAAGATGCGCATCGGCCGGTGCGGCTCGTGTCGGATCCCGGTTCGCGCCTGCCCGCGCATTGCTGCGCGCTCGGCAAGGCGCTGCTGGCCGGACTGTCCGATGAAGCCGTCATCGAACGCCTGCCCGAACGGCTCGAAGCCGTCACGCCGCGCACCATCACGCGACGTACTGCCTTGCTCCGCGAACTCGCGGCCATCCGCACGAGCGGTCTGGCCGTCGAACGCGAGGAAGTCGCCGAAGGCCTCGCGTGCTTCGCCGCCTATGTCGGGATGACGCCGGCCGGCAAGCGCATCGCCGTGTCGACGAGCGTGCCCATCGGCCGGCTCGATCCGAAACGCGAGCGGCGCATCTGCATCGGCATCGTGCAGCTCGCGACGCAACTGCGCGGGACGCTCTGACGCGCTTGCATCGCGCGAACGCTACATCACGCTTTCCGCGTGCGTCGTCAGGTGCGACGCAATCAGCACGTTGCACTTCACGTGCGCACAGACGACGTCGCGCAGCCGCTGGTCGCCATGGCTCCAGCCGATGTCCGCCTCGCCGCCGAGCACGATCAGGTCCGCGCCCAGTTCCGTCGACGCCTTCGCGATCGTCTCGCCCAGGTTCGCGTTGAGCGGCAAGGTGAGCGTGAACGCGCTGCCCTCGATGCCCGCCTCGTTGATCCGCCGCATGCAATGCCGCGCGACGGCGCGGGCGTGCTGGTCGATGACAGCCAGGGTTTCCGCCGTGCTGCAATCCGCGGTCACGACGGCCCACCACGGCGTCTGATCGACGACGTGCATCGCGGTCAGGCGCGCGTTGGATTCGCGTGCGCAGTGGATCGCGGCGGTGAGGGCGGTGTCGCTGAGGCTGGTGCCGACGGCTACGAGAATGTGCTTGTACATGGTGCATCTCCTGTCGAGTACAGGCGCCATCCTGTGCCTTGAGACTTAGAGCGAAATGAGCGCCCGCGCCGCGCCGCCGCTGAAAGTTTTACTCACAGGCTTAAAAAGCAGCGCGCCGATGTGCGTCCGGGCAGGCAGAACAATTCCGTGCCAAGCCGCACGCACGTTCGCTCCGCGCCGAATTCAGGCGCTTTCGCGCGGCAAGGGAACGGGGCTTGCTCAACGACACCGCCACGGAGGGTTGGCGCGGGTAGTCCTGTGCCCGCTGGCCATCGACGTGATTGCACGCGCAGGTCCACCCAGCGGTTCCACCCGGCATTCGTCCGGGATTCAGCGCCGAGTTTCGACACCGAGTGAGCGGCAATGCCAGATTCAGACGACACCCAAAACCCAGCACGCAACGGCGCGCAGGCCGGCGACACCGGCGAAGCCAAGCCACGCCTGAAAGCCAAGTCGAATAGCAAGGCCAGCGACGACGAGAACAACGGCAAGGAAGAAAACGGCGAGGAAGAAAACGGCCGCAAGAAGCCCGGCAAGAAGCCGCTGATCATCCTCGGCGTCGCTGTGGTGGTGCTGGCGATCGGCGCATTCATCTGGTGGTTCATGACGCGCAACCAGCAGAGCACCGACGACGCCTATACCGATGGCGACGCCGTCACCATCGCGCCAAAAGTGTCGGGTTATGTCGTGGCAATGAACATCGACGACAACCAGTTCGTCCACAAGGGCGATCTGCTCATCAAGATCGATCCGCGCGACTATCAGGCGCAACTCGATCAGGCCAACGCGTCGCTCGGTCTGGCTCAGGCGCAGCTGCACGCCCAGGAAACCCAGCTCGAAGTGGCGCGCGTGCAGTACCCGGCTCAACTCGCCCAGGCGCAGGCGCAGGAACAGACCGCGCGCGCCAATCTCGCGCAGGCCAGCGCCGCATACGATCGTCAGAAGTCCGTGGATGTCCGCGCGACGTCGCAGCAGAACATCGACACAGCCACCGCGCAACAAAAGAGCGCGCAGGCGAACGTCGCGCAGGCGCGGGCGCAGGTGCGTACCGCCGCGCTCGTGCCGCAGCAGATCGCGACCGTGATTGCGGCGGTGGAAGAAAGACGCCAGCAGGTGCGGCAGGCGGAAGCGCAAGTCGAGGCCGCGCAACTGAACCTCTCGTACACGGAACTGCGCGCGCCGTCGGACGGCTGGATCACCAAGCGCAACGTGCAGTACGGCACTTTCCTCCAGGCGGGCACGTCGATCTTCACGCTCGTCACGACGCGTTTCTGGGTGACGGCCAACTTCAAGGAATCGCAGCTGGACCGCATGCAGCCCGGCGACAAGGTCGATATCGAAGTGGACGCCTATCCCGACATGAAGCTGCACGGCCATGTGGACAGCGTGCAGCTCGGCAGCGGCTCGCGCTTCTCCGCGTTCCCCGCCGAGAACGCCACCGGCAACTTCGTGAAGATCGTGCAGCGCGTGCCGGTGAAGATCGTCATCGACGATGGCCTGAAGCCGGGCGCGCCGCTGCCGCTCGGGCTGTCCGTGGTGCCGACCGTGATGCTCAAGCATTGACGCCATGAGCGATACCACCGCAGAACACGACCACAGCGGCTGGAAGCCCCGGTCGAATCCATGGCTGATTGCCGTCGTCGTCACGCTCGCGGCGTTCATGGAAGTGCTCGACACGACCATCGTCAACGTCGCGCTGCCGCACATCTCGGGCACGATGTCCGCGAGCTACGACGAATCCACCTGGACGCTCACGTCCTATCTCGTCGCGAACGGCATCGTGCTGCCGCTGTCCGCCTATTTCTCGAAGATCCTCGGGCGCAAGCGCTACTTCCTGATCTGCATCGGCGCGTTCACCGTGTGTTCGTTCATGTGCGGCGTCGCCACCAACCTGGGCGAGCTGATCGTCTTCCGCATCCTGCAAGGCTTCTTCGGCGGCGGCCTGCAGCCGAGCCAGCAATCGATCATCCTCGACACCTTCCCGCCCGAACAGCGCGGCCGCGCGTTTTCGATCTCGGCGGTGGCGATCGTCGTCGCGCCGGTGCTCGGGCCGACGCTCGGCGGCTGGATCACGGACAACTTCACGTGGCGCTGGGTGTTCCTCATCAACGTGCCGGTGGGCGTGCTGACCACCTTCGCGGTCATGCAGTTCGTCGAGGATCCGCCGTGGGAAAAGCGTCAGGACCCGAAGAAAGTGGGCATCGACGTAATAGGCATCAGCCTGATCGCGCTGGGTCTCGGCTGCCTGCAGGTGTTCCTCGATCGCGGCGAGGACGACGACTGGTTCTCGTCGAACTTCATCGTGCTGTTCGCGGTGCTCGCGGCGGTGGGCATCATCGGCGCGACTGTGTGGCTGCTGTACGCGAAGAAACCCGTGGTGGACCTGCGCGTGATGAAGGACCGCAACTTCGCGCTGGGCTCGGCGGCGATCTTCGGCTTCGCGTCCGTGCTATACGGCAGCGCCGTGCTGATACCTCAACTCGCGCAACAGCAGCTCGGCTATACCGCGACGCTTGCGGGCCTCGTGCTCTCACCCGGGGCGGTCTGCATCGTGTTCCTGATTCCGGTGGTGAGCAAGCTGATGAACGTGATACAGACACGCTTTCTCGTCGCGTTCGGTTTTTTCCTGATGGGCTGTGCGCTGCTGTACTCCCATCATCTCGTGCCAAACGTCGACTATGTGACGCTGACCAAGATGCGCAGCGCGCAGTCGATAGGCATCGGCTTCCTGTTCGTGCCCGTGACGACGCTTGCCTACCTCTCCCTGCCCAAGTCGCTCAACAACGACGCCTCCGCGCTGTTCACGATGTTCCGCAACGTGGCGGGGTCCATCGGCATATCGCTCGCCACGGCGGCGATACGCGAGCGCACGCAGGCCAACATGGCGCACATGGTCGAACACCTGACACCGTTGAACCAACCTTATACGGACTCCGTCAATCGCATCGCCCGCACGCTGATGGACACGGGACAGTCGATGTCGCAGGCCATGACCGCCGCCACCGGACAGATGTACAAGACCCTCGTTTCGCAGGCGACCATCCTCGCCTATCTCGACGTATTTCTCGCGTGCGCGATCTTCTCGTTCATGTTCATTCCGTTGTCGTTGTTCTTTTCACCGGTCAAGGCGTCCGGGCAGGCGGGAGGACACTGAAATGAAGCTGCGTCTTCTTGCTCTCTTGCCGGCGCTCTTGCTGGGCGCATGCGCCGTGGGCCCGGATTTCAAGGCCCCGACCGCCGATACCCCCGCCGACTGGAACGACATGCAGCGCGCGCAGAACGCGCCGAAAGATCCGCGCGCGCCGCATGCGGATGCGCCTTCGGTGGCGCAGACCTCGGCGGATCCTGATCCGCGCTGGTGGAAGCAGTTCCACGATCCGATGCTCGACTCGCTGATCGAACGCGCCGTCGCGGGCAACCTCGACTTGCAGGCCGCGGTGCTGCGCATCACGGAAGCGCGCGAACAGTCGATTGCGGCGGGCGCGGCCGGTCTGCCGCAGATCGGCGCGAACGCGAGCGTCAAGCGCGAGCAGCTCGGCGTGAAAGGCTTCCTGGAATCGCAGGGCGTCTACGATCAGATCAACACCATCGGCGGGAGCAATGGCACGCAGATTCGCCAGGGACTCGACTCGGCGACGCAGCCCACCACGCTGTATCAATACGGCTTCGACGCGTCGTGGGAACTGGACCTGTTCGGGCGCGTGCGACGCTCGGTCGAATCCGCCGATGCCCAGACGCTGGCGCAGATCGAAAGCCGCAACGACGCGCTGGTGTCGCTCGAATCGGAAGTGGCGCGCACCTACGCGCAATTGCGCGGCGCGCAGTCGATCAAGCAGATCACGCTGGCCGAGATCGACGCCGAACAGCAGATCCTCGATCTCACGCGCGAGCAGGCGCGCGTCGGCCTGACGAGCCAGCAGGACGTGCAGAGCGCGAGCGCGCAGGTCGGCACGCTCCAGGCACAACTGCCGACGCTCGATGCCCAGATCGCGCAGGCCATGAACGGTCTCGCCGTGCTGAGCGGCAGCCCGCCCGGCACGCTCGACGCCGAACTCGCCGATACCACCGGCAGCGCAGCCGTACCGCCTGTGCCGCCCACCGTGCCGGTCGGCTTGCCGTCGACGCTCGCACGGCGGCGTCCGGACATTCGCCGTGCCGAGGCGCAGTTGCACGCGGCCACGGCGGAAGTGGGCGTCGCGGTGGCGCAGTTGTATCCGGACATCTCGCTGACCGGACAGGTCGGCATGCGCGCCTCGAAGGCCAATTACCTCGCTCACTGGTCGAGCCTGTTCTGGTCGGTGGGGCCGAGCATCTCGCTGCCGATCTTCGAGGGCGGCCAGTTGCGCGCCAATGTACGCGTGGCCAAGGCCGAAGCGGGCGCGGCGGCGCTGCAATACCGGCAGACGGTGCTGAGCGCGTTGCAGGACGTCGATAACGCGCTGGTCACCTATCGCACCGAGCAGGACCGGCGTGCGGCGCTGGTACGTACGGTCGAGGCTAACCGCATCAGCCTGCAACTCGCGACGGACAGCTATCGCAAGGGGCTGACGGCGTTCGTGACCGTGCTCGATGCCGAGCGCCAGCTCGCCCAGACGCGCGAGCAACTGGCGCAATCGACGGTGAACGTGACGACGGATCTCATCGCCGTGTACAAGTCGCTCGGCGGCGGCTGGCAGGAGGACGCCGCCGCCACCGCGCAGAACTAGCGCCTGCGCTTCTTCCAGTCGTAGCCGGCGGGCGGGTCGGCGGCGCCCGGCTTGCCCACCGACTGCGGATTCTCGCTGCACAGCGTGATGAAGCTCAGGTCATCGCCATCGGCCTGGCGCTTTCTCAGCGCTTCGGCAAAGCGCAACGCCTCGGCGAGCGAAGCGGGATCGAAACGCTGGTAGCGCGCTGCGCCTTCGGCATCCGGATTGCCGTCGAGCCAGTAGACGACGAACATCGAACCTCCTCACGTTTTGGGACGCATGTCCGCACGGTTCCGGCGAACGCGCGCAAGGCCGATGCAAAAGCTGCACGAACTGCGTGCATCAGCGCGCGATGCCGGCCAGCGGGTATTCCCGGAGTGTAACGTCGGCGAGGCGCACGGCGTCTGATTCGACGCGCTTCGCACCCGGATGGGGAACGAGGGTTGCTTTCAGGTTCGCTCGTTCCGAGGCCATCACGATGCAACGACCCGTTCCTGTTCCGCATCAATCGCTCTGGCAGATGCCGCTGCGCGCGACAGCTCCCGACGAGCCGCGCGTGCTGATCGCCGACGACGATCCCGACGCCACGCGCGCAATCGCGCTTGCGCTGGAGGACGCAGACTTCTCCGTGCGCGCGGTACATACAGGGCTCGATGCGGTATCGCTGGCGCGCAAGTGGCGGCCGGGCGTCGTGCTGCTCGATCTGTCGATGCCGCTCGGCGACGGCTGGGAGGCGGCGGAGGCGATTCGCGCCATCGACATCACGATGCTGCTGATCGCGCATACCGGGCGCGCCAATCCGGACGACTGGTCGCGCGCCCAGCGCACCGGCTTCAACGGCTACTTCCTGAAGCCGGCTGAACTCGACCGCATGATCGAGGTGATCCGGACGTATTTCTCCGCGCAAGGCGACGACAGTGCTGCCGTGCTTTTGCGCGGCTGACACGCGAGGAATCAGGCGTCCGGATGCTTGCGCGAGGTATCGACGAGCCGGAGCACCGGGCGCTCGCTGTCGGGTTCGGCGTGCGCCTTGAGGATCTCTTCCCAGTACTGGCAATAGCCCGCCCAGAAAGGCATTTGGGTGTGCGCCGAGGCCGCTGCCGGCAGGGCTTCGGGCAGCATGCGTCGCAGACGCTGGATCTCCCCATGCTTCCATTGCAGCAGCGCGCGACGATGCCCGCGACGCGGCGTGCCCAGCGCATTCATCTCCGCCAGCGCGTCCGCGAGGCCTTCCGCGGGCCGCGACGCCATGCGCGTCAGCACGCTCGTCTGCGGGCTCGGACCGCGTTCGTGACAGATGATCGCGCCGATCTGCCCGAGGATGTACATGACCTTCGCCAACGGCACAGCGGAATGGAGTGGCATGGGGGCTCTCAGCTTTATCGTTATTGGTCTTCGCGCGTGGCAGCACGAAGCGGTCGACGCCCGGCCGGCAGGTCTCCAGCCGCGACGCTTTTACAAGATACCGCACTGAGATTAATCCGAAATGACGATCGACAAAAATCCACAAACGGAAACGCGGGCGCATTCGTCGCGCGAAGATGGCCTTGACGGCGTTATTTTCGCGTGCTGCCGGGAGCTCGTTTGGACGCGGTTTACTAGGGATCACGAAGCAAATCACGCGGCGTGAGACAAAGGGCGGCATTGAACCATCCGCGTGCACGGCATGGCGAATCGTGTTACACATTGAAGCGGCCGTTCGCCACCCGCAACGGCTTCCCAGTCTTACCGCGGTTTCAACTCACTTTCAGCGAGCCTCAACTTGCCTGTCCGACGACTCGCCACCTTGTGGCGCCTTGGCCGAGCTTTCGTCCGGGAAAGTCATCACGTCGATGACGGCGCCGCGATGACGCGCGTCGCGCGCTTCTTCGCCACGCATGGCGCGCGGGCGGCGCCGCTCGCGGCGGGCGTGCCCGCGCTGTCGCAACTGTCGCGCGTGCTGGAAAACGCGTCGGATGCGCTTGCAAGTCATCCCGCGCTGGCGGAAACGGCCGTGCGCGTTGCGCTGGCCGAGATGGACGCGCTCTTCACGCCCTACGATGCCGCGCGTTTTCGCAAGGCGTGCGCCGAGGCGTTTCCCGCCACGCTGGCCTTCGAAATGACGGACTTGCAGGACGCGCCGCTGCGCTCGGGCGTCGCGGAGCAGACGCATACGGCGCGTATCGGCGGGACACCGGTGCGCGTCACGCTGCTGCGCGCGGACGCTCGCGCCGAACTGGCCGACGATCTCGACCTCGCGCTAGCGGCAGCACGCTTCGCCAAACGGCGTTCGGCGAAAGCGCGCGACATGCATCCGGTGGAGTGGGTGCAGCGGGCGCGGGAGAGCATCGACGCGATGATCGACCTGCGCCAGCGCGCCGCCGATCAAAGCTACCTGCGTTTCCGTCTGCGCGAAGACCCGCGTATCGCGGTGCCTGAAGTGCTGTGGGACTACTGCAACGATTCCGTGCTCACGACGCGTGCCATCGAAACGGCCGCGCTGCGTGACACGCCGACGCTGGCGGCACATGGGCTCGATCCGGCCGATGTCGTCGCGACGCTGATCGAAGCGTTCTTCGAAATGGCGCTGGGACTCGGGCTGTATCACGCGGGGCTCGATGCGGCGGGCGCGCGGGTCAGCATCGAAGAGGGTACGCTTGGTCAGATCGTGCTGGAAGCCGACAACCCGATGATGTTGTTCGCCGCGCACGAACGCGATTTTCTCGTGGGCGTGTCGCATGCGCTGATCCAGGGCGATCACAAGGCCGCGGCGCGCGCGCATCTCGAACAGGGCCGGCCGGACGCGCAGTCGAGTCATCATGAAATGCGCGTGGAGTCCACCTATCGGCGCGAGGCCGAGCGTTTCGCTTCGCCGCACGCGCGGCGCAATGTGGGCGTTGCGCATCTGTTCGGCGCCATCGGCAAGGCGCCCGCCGAGCACATGTTCAGCGCGGCGCACGGGCGCATTGCGTCGCGGGCGGTACTGCTGGCGAGGTCGGCGGAACGGATCGAGCGCGTGGCGCGGGAGATTGCGCCGGACGTCGATGTCTGGACCATCGCGCGCAAGGTGATTCTCCGGCTCGCCGCCGACCGCTTCAGTCTCCGCAGCATGGCGACCCGTCTCGCGCACGAGGCGACGCACTGGCCGCAGATGCTGCCGCGCCTGCCGACGCTCATCGCGAAACGCGCAGCGGCGACGCAGCGCACCAGCGATTCCGTGCTGCGTTAGCGCGTGCCCGGACTCATGCGTTGCGCGATTGCGCGGCACGCTTCCTTGAGCGGTTCGACGTAGGTTTCGAGCGGCGTCGCGCTCTTCCTGAACAGTGGAATGCTGACGCTCACGCAGCCGAGCGTGGCGCCGTTCGCCCCGACGATCGCGCTGCCGTAGCAGAAGATCTGCGCCTCGTTTTCTTCGCGGTCTTCGGCATAGCCGCGTGCGCGGGTGGCGTCGAGTTCGGCGTCGAGCGCGCTGCGTTCGGTGACCGTATGCGGCGTGAAGCGTTGCAGGACGATGCCATGCAGCAGCGCGTCGCGTTCGGCGGGCGTTTGCATCGAGAGATACGCCTTGCCGACGGAACTCGAATACAGCGTGACGCGCGTGCCGATGCGCGACGTCATGCGCACGGCGTGCGGGCTTTCCAGCTTCTCCACGTACACCATTTCCGACCCGCTGCGCACGGCGAGGTGGACGGTTTCCTGGGTGGCGTCGCGCAGCGCCTGCAAGGCATCGGTGGCGGCGATGCGCAGGTCGGAGCGTTCCCAGCTGCGGCTGGCGAGCGACATCAGGCGCGGACCGAGCGCGTAGCCGCCGCGCTCGCCTTCGACGACGAGCCCTTCGGCGATCAGCGCGCCGACGATGCGGTACACGGTCGGGCGCGGATAGCCGCTCTCTGCCGCGAGCTGGGCGATGGTGGGGGGATCGGCGGCATCGGCCACGAGTTGCAGGACCGCCATGAACTTCGAGAAGGCGGCGGTGCCGGTGGCCTTGGCGGCGTCGGAGGAAGGGGTGTCTGAAGGCATGATGTCCAGAATCATGCCATGAGACAGACGCCGGCGACCGCTGCGAATGCGCTGACGACGTTCCTAGCGAGCCGCGTTCGCAGACATGCGGATCATCGCGGCGCTGTCGCTGCCCTCCGACGAAGCCAGCGCCCCCGCCCGCGCGTCCAACGCCTGCCGGATCGTGCCCGCGAGCTCGGACAGGCTGTACGGCTTGTTGAGCAAGGTAATGCCTTCGTCGATGCGTCCTTCATGGAAGATGACATCGCGCGTATAGCCCGAAGCGAACACCACTGCCGCCCGATGCGGCGGCTGGCTCGCCAGCCGTGCCAGCTCGCTGCTGCGCACGGTTCCGGGCATCACGACGTCGGTGAACAGCAGATCCACGTGAGGCACTCTCTGCAGGACATCCAGCGCGCCGTCGCCGTCGTGTGCGGAGAAGACCTTGTAGCCCAGCTGTGCAAGCATGTCGATGGCCGCCAGACGGACATCGGGATCGTCCTCGGCGACCAGGATGGTCTCGCCGCCCGTCACTGAACGCGGATTCACCGGCAGCGTTCCTTCAGACGCGCATTCCTGCTCGGCGCACATCGGGAAATAGAGGGTGATCGTCGTCCCCTGGTTGACCTCGGAGTCGACCTCGACATAACCCGCGCTCTGGCTCACGAAGCCGAACACCATGCTGAGTCCGAGCCCCGTGCCGTGCCCTTCGGGCTTGGTCGAGAAGAACGGCTCGAACATGCGTGACTTGACGTGCTCGGACATGCCGACGCCGGTATCGGTCACGCTGAATCTGACATAGCCGCCTTCCGGCAGCGTCAGCCCCGAGGACAGCAGCTTGTTGCCGGCGTCGTTGCGCACGTCGACATGAATGCCACCGCGTTCCCTGATGGCGTCTCTCGAATTGATGATCAGATTGAGCAGTGCGTTTTCGAGCTGATTCCGGTCGACGAACAGATTGCCGACATCCTCCGCGACCACGGCGCTCAGCGCGATGTGTTCCGGAAGCGCGTGCGCCATCAGGTCGGAAAGGGAGTTCAGCAAGGTAGACGGGCGCACCACCTTCGGGTTCAGCGGCTGCCGGCGCGCGAACGCCAGCATCTGCGAGGCCAGCTTGCTGCCGCGGCTGACTGCGCTGGAGATGATATCCAGACGTTCCTTGAGCCTGGGATTGTTACGCACCTGAAGTTCGAGCAACTGCGCGTTCGACGAGATGATCTGCAGCACGTTGTTGAAGTCGTGTGCGACGCCGCCCGTGAGATTGCCGATGGCTTCCAGCTTCTGCACCTGGCGAAACCGCTCCTCGGCTTCCACGCGCGCGGTGACGGCAACGGCGACCCGCTCTTCCAGAGTCTGGGTCAGGCGATGCAGCTTTTCCTCTGCAATTTGCCTTTCGCGCTCGGCCAGCACTTTTCCGGTCGTCTCGAATACGATGGAGATGACGCCGGCGGGCCGGCCGTCGTCCTCGGTCACGGGACTGTAATGCAGGTCCATCCACACTTCTTCAGGCTTGCCGCTGCGATGCAGCGTCAGTTGCTTGTCCTTGTACGACAGCACCTGCCCGGTCAGACACGTGTCCACCACATTCCGATTGAACGCCGCGACCTCGGGCCAGCCATCCTCGACCGGCTTGCCGAGAAGAAAGGGATGCCTGCCGCCCGCGAACACGGCGTATGCATCGTTGTAGATCATGGTTCCGGGTGTTCCCCAGAGCATGACGAGCGGCAAGGGCGAAGCGAGTACGAATCGAACCGCGGACTGAAGACTGTTCGACCATGAGCCGATAGGCCCCAATGCCGTGCTGTCCCAGTCGAAAGCAGCGATACGGCCGGCCATCTCGCCCTGCCAGCCGCTACAGTCGTATGCATGCTCCGGCCAACTTGCTTGTAGGTTCATCACGTGCTTTGCCAATGATGCAGGATCAAAACGGGTGGCCTCGAATAAGATTAAAGCGAGGGACGAAAAGCGCGCTTAAGTGACGGTTCTGCTTCCGGCCGCAGCGGCATACCGACGAGATTGCAAGCGTGAAGCACAGAACGAACCTGCGTCTTTCATCGAATGAGGAAGGAGGCGCTCGATGTCCCCGCTCAGGCGACAAGTTTGCCTGAACAATACACGTGCTGCATGCTCACCTTCGCCACGTGCCATGCATGATGCAGTCGGCGCCGCATGCGGGTTTCATCGACAGGCAGGCGCTGTTCAGACTGCGCGCAATGCGCAATCGCGGAACGGGCAGTTCGGACTATCTCGATACGCGGGGTGAGCCCAGTGATGGAACGGATTTGAGAAGCGCATCCGCGGTGAGCTCGCCGGGTTTGTAGCCCGTCGTCTGCGTTTCGGTCGCCGCGGTTCCGGCGATCGTTCCCGCCGTGGCCAGCACGGCAACGCGGGGTAGCGGCGCTTGCTGCTGAGTCTGAACTGACTCTGCGCTTGAGCGTTGCAAGTTCCAGCCGTGAGAAATCCAAAGGTAAGGAGCGTACAAGCAAGGCGTTTCACTGGGCTCAATCGAGCGCATGCGTCTTTCACGGCGGACTCCCGCATCGAGGTTTAAGGATCACCTGCGCGTCATCGTTTGACGCGGTTGGTTGAATCGGAACCGATCGGGGTAGAGGGAAGGCGTGGCAAGCCCCGGTCGTCCGATGGGCCAAGTGTAGTAAGTCGCCGGGCGCTCCAACACGGCCCGCGACGACCATTAGAGAACCTGATGATGTGGTCCGCTCTGCGTGAAACTTCCAGCGGCATCGGGTCAGTGCCTGGGGAGGAGTGAGTCCCGCAAGTTAGCCCAGCGACGTCTGCAGCAGTCCGCAGAGATCGGCAGCGATGGACGACATCGACACATGCCGGTGCTTCACGATGCCGATAGCACGCTGCACTTCCGGACTCGCGATCGTGATCGCGCGAATGTTCGGCGCAAAGTGCGCCGACACCGCAAGCGACGGCACGATCGCGCAGCCGAGCCCTGCATCGACGAGCGCGACGACGCATGAGATGTGCTCGACTTCGTAGAACCAGCGCAGGCTGATCGACTCGTGTCCGAGCAGCAGTTCGAGCAGGAGCCGGTTCCCGCTGTCACGTCCGCCAATGACGAAGCGCGCCTCGCGCAGGTTCGGCAGCTCGCGCAGCGACACGCTCTCGCGCGACGCCCATTCGTGTTCGCGATGCACCGCCAGCACGTATCGGTCGGCGAGCAAGGGCTCGAAGGTGAGGTCTTCGTCGTCGCCGGGATCGAGACTGATGCCGAATTCCGCGAGCCCCGCCCGTACCTGCCCGAGCACGAAGTCGTGATTGCCGTCGAAGATCTGCACGCCGATGTGCGGATACTTCAGCGCATATTGCCGCAACACATCCGGCAGCACGCGGCTGACGACCGTCGGGATGCTCGCCAGCCGCACCTTGCCGAAGCGCTTCTCGGCGATCTCCCGGATCGACGACAGCATCGTGCCCAATTGCGAGATTTGCTGGCGCGCCATCGGCAGGAACTGGCGGCCGACGCCCGTCAGCGCGACACTGCGCGTGGTCCGGTGAAACAGCTCCACGCCGAGCGCCTGCTCCAGCTTCTGAATACGCCGGGACAAGCCCGGTTGCGTGAGATGCAGCTTGTCGGCGGCTTTCTGAAAGCTGCCAAGCTCCGCCACCGCGACGAATGCTTCGAGTTCCGAGTTTTCGACTTTCATAACTGTTTCGCATGAATCCGTGAGAAACCGGCATTGGACGGCGCTATTTTGGACGACGAGCATTGTGACCGAAACAAAAAGTCATCACCAAGCGGGCAGGCTCATGCATTTTCAATTGATCATTCGAAACGGCGAAGTCATCGACGGCACCGGCAACGCGCGCTTCAGCGCCGATGTCGGCGTAAACGGCGAGCGCATCGATGCGATCGGCGATCTGTCGGCGGCGAGCGCGGACAGGATGATCGACGCCACGGGCAAGATCGTCGCGCCGGGCTTCATCGACAGCCACACGCACGACGATGCCTTCGTGCTCACGCATCCCGACGTCATGCCCAAGATCGTGCAGGGCGTGACGACGGTGATCGCCGGCAATTGCGGCATCAGCCTCGCGCCCTTGCGGGCCGACGCCGTCCCTCAGCCGCTCGATCTTCTCGGCGTGCCCGAGCGCTTCGCCTACGACAGCTTCTCCAACTATCTCGATGCGCTCGACCGGTCGCCCGCTGCTGTGAACGTGGCGGCGCTGATCGGACATTCGACCTTGCGCGTCCGTCACATGGACGATCTCGCGCGCGAAGCCACGGCCGGGGAACGCGCAGACATGGCGGCCGATGTCGAAGCGGCGATGCAAGCAGGGGCGTTCGGCGTATCGTCGGGAACGTTCTATCCGCCGGCGGCAGCGGCAAGCACGCAGGAACTGATCGACGTCTGCGCACCGCTCGCGCGTTATCCCGGCGTCTTCGCCACGCACTTGCGCGACGAAACCGCCGACATCGTTCCCTCGATGGAAGAGGCCTTCGCGATTGGCCAGGCGGTGGGCGCGAATCTCGTGCTCTCGCATCACAAGGTCGCGGGCAAGGAGAACCACGGACGCTCGGTCGAAACGCTCGCGCTCATCGACGCGCAAGGCGAACGCCAACCGCTCTGCCTCGACTGTCATCCGTATCCGGCGACCTCGACGATGCTGCGCGCGGACCGCATCCGCCAGTCTTCGCGTGTGATGCTCGCGTGGTCGACGAAGCGGCCGGAACTCGCGGGCAAGGATTTCAGCGAGATCCTGCCGCTCTACGACGGTTCGGTCGAGGCGGCCATTGAAGACCTGAAACCGGCCGGCGCCATCTATTTCGTCATGGATGAACAGGACGTGCAGCGCATCTTCCGTCATGAAAAAACGATGGTCGGCTCTGATGGACTCCCCAACGACAGCGCGCCGCACCCGCGCCTGTGGGGCACGTTTCCGCGTGTGCTCGGCCACTACTCGCGCGAACTGAAGCTGTTTCCGCTCGAAACCGCCGTGCGCAAGATGACGGGCCTCACGGCCGAGCAATTCGGCATCGAGGGGCGTGGGCATGTCACCGTCGGCAGCTATGCGGATCTCGTCGTGTTCGATCCCGCCGAAGTCATCGACCGCGCGACGTTCGAAGCACCCCGGCTCGCGCCGGAAGGCATCGAGCATGTGATCGTGAACGGCGCGCCCGTCATCGCCCACGGCAAACCGACCGGCGCGAGACCCGGCCGCGCGCTGCGCAAGAACCACTGATAATCACGAGACCGACATGGCCACTCCCCATCAGGCAAGCCCGCACGCCGCCGCGCCGCTCGCGCTGTCAGCCGACACCGTGTATCGCAAGGTGACGCTTCACGTCGTGCCGATCATCCTGCTGTGCTATTTCTTCGGCTATCTGGACCGCGTGAACGTCGGCTTCGCCAAGCTGCAGATGATGACCGACCTGAACCTGACCGAAGCCGCATATGGCGTCGGCGCGGGCTTGTTCTTCGTCGGCTATCTGCTGCTGCAGGTGCCCGCAGGTTATCTCGTCAGGCGTATCGGCGTGCGCGCCTGTCTCGGCGGCTCGCTGGTCGCATGGGGCATCGTCTCCATCGCGACCCTGGCGACGCGCAGCCAGACCACGTTCTATGCGCTGCGCTTCCTGCTCGGCCTGACGGAGGCGAGCTTCTTTCCGGCCGTCATCGCGTATTTCAGCGTGTGGTTTCCGTCGTACCGGCTGAGCAAGGTGATGTCCCTGCTGTTTCTCGCGATGCCGCTGGGCGTGATCGTCGGCGGTCCGCTGTCGGGCTGGATCATGGATGCGACGCATGGCGGCTGGGGCATGAACGGCTGGCAGTGGATGTTCCTGATCGAAGGCCTGCCCGCCGTCGTGCTTGGTTTCGTGCTGTTCGCGAGGGTCGTGAATCGCATCGAGCACGCAAGCTGGCTCTCGCCCGAGGAACTCGCGGTCGTGAAGAGCGAACTGGCGCGGGAGTCGTCGGACAAGAAGCAGGCGCTGCTTCCCGCGTTGAAGGAGCCGACGCTGTGGCTCCTGTGTGCGATCTCCTTTCTCTATAACGTCGGCAACTACGGCCTCGTCTTCTGGATGCCGACGATGATCAAGGCGCTCGGCCATCGCTCCAACTTCGAGATCGGCGTGATTAGCGCAATTCCCTATCTTGTTGCGGCTGCTGCGATGGTCATCAACGCGCAGCATTCCGTGAAGACGCGCGAGCGTCGCTGGCACACGGCCGCGCCGGTGTTCATCGGCGGCATCGCGCTGATCGGCAGCGTGGCGGCATCGGGTGCGCCGGTGGCGGCGGTTGCGTGCCTGACGGTTGCCGTCGCCGGCATCATGAGCACGCTGGCGATGTTCTGGAGCTTGCCATCGCGCATACTCGCAGGCACGGCAGCGGCGGGCGGTGCGGGCTTGGTCAACGTGGGCGCGGCTGTTGCCGGATTCGTCGGGCCGTCGATCATGGGCTTTCTCAAGCAGATCACCGGCAGCACGACCGCGGGCGTCGCGTTACTCGCCATCACGCTGTTTCTCGCCGCCTTGCTGATCCTTGCCATTCCGGCGCGCTACATCAGGACGGCGCACTGAGATGCACAAAGACTTCGCACTTGATCGAACCTGAAAGGCAGAACCATGACCACGGTATTTCATCGCGCGCCGCGCGCCAGGCTTCCCGTCGCCGTGCGCGGTGACGGCATCGAAATCGTCGATTCGACCGGCAAACGCTATATCGATGCATGCGGCGGCGCAGCCGTTTCATGTCTCGGCCACAGCCATCCGCGGGTGATAGAAGCCATTCAGCGTCAGGTGCAGCATTTGCCCTACGCGCACACGTCGTTCTTCACGACGGAGCCTGCCGAAGCACTCGCCGACCTGCTCATCGACGCCGCGCCGAAGCATCTCGGCCACGTGTATTTCGTCTCGGGCGGGTCCGAAGCGATGGAAGCCGCGCTCAAGCTCGCGCGCCAGTATTTCGTCGAAAAGGGACAGCCCGCGCGCCGGCACTTCATCGCGCGGCGGCAGAGCTATCACGGCAACACGCTCGGTGCGCTCGCGATCGGCGGCAACGCATGGCGTCGCGAGCCGTTCCTGCCGATCCTGATCGAAGCGCATCACGTCACGCCGTGTTTTGCGTATCGCGAGCAGCACGCGGGCGAATCGGACGAAGCCTTTGCGCAACGCCTTGCCGACGAACTCGAAGCGAAGATTCTCGAACTCGGGCCGGAGTCGGTGGCCGCGTTCGTTGCGGAAACGGTCGTCGGCGCGACGGCGGGCGCCGTGCCTCCGGTGCGCGCGTACTTCCGCAAGATCCGCGCGGTCTGCGACATGTACGGCGTGTTGCTGATCCTCGACGAAGTGATGTCGGGCATGGGCCGCACGGGCTATCTCTTCGCCTGTGAAGAGGACGATGTCTCCCCCGACATCCTCGCCATCGCGAAGGGGCTCGGTGCGGGCTATCAGGCGATCGGCGCGACGCTCGTGAGCGACGAGATCTTCAATACGATCGTCGGCGGTTCGGGTTTCTTCCAGCACGGTCACACGTATATCGGCCACGCGACGGCGTGCGCGGCGGCGCTCGAAGTCCAGAAGGTCATCGTCGAAGACAGGCTGCTCGACAACGTGAAGGCGCGCGGCGAGCAGCTGCGCGCAGCCTTGCGCGAGCGGCACGCACAGCATCCGTTCATTGGCGACGTGCGCGGGCGCGGCCTCTTCACCGGAGTCGAACTCGTGCAGGATCGCGAGCACAAGACGCCCTTCGATCCGAAGCACAAGCTGCACAGCGTCATCAAGAGCGAGGCGATGAAGCGCGGCCTGATGGTGTATCCGATGGGCGGCACCGTCGATGGCCGGATGGGCGATCATGTTCTGATTGCACCGCCTTTCATCACGACGGGCGAGCAGATCGAGATCATCGTCGATCGTCTTGCGGATGCGATCGACGGCGCGCTTGCCGCGATCGGCGCGAAGGCGACATGAACGAGGCCTCGTTGCGGGCATGGGCCGCGACACTCGGCATCGCCCTGCCTGACGCGTTGCTGAGCGATGTCGCCGCGTTGCTCGACACCATGCACGCGAGCGCGCGGCAACTCGACGTGGCGCCAGACTCAGCGGAACCCGGCTGCGATGAACCGCGCGCTTGATATCGCCGCCGACGTCCGCGCGCAGCGACGCCGGGCGATCGACGTGACGCGCGAGACGCTTGCGGCCATCGCACGCGAAAATGCTGCGATCAACGCGTTCCATCACGTGTTTCACGACGAAGCGCTTGCCCAGGCAACGCGCATTGATGAACGCATCGCGGGCGGCATCGATCCGGGTCCGCTCGCGGGCGTGCCATTCGCCGCCAAAAGCCTGTTCGATGTCGAAGGCCACACGACGATTGCCGGCTCGTGTGCGCGGCTCGATATCCCTGCTGCAACGCGCGATGCCGAAGCGATCGCGCGTCTGAAACAGGCGGGCGCCGTACTGGTCGGCACCACGCATATGGACGAACTCGCGTGCGGCGCGACCGGCGAAAATCCCTTCTTCGGCAACGTGCGCAACCCGCGCGCTATCGAGCGCATGACGGGGGGATCGTCCGGCGGATCGGCGGCGGCCGTCGCGGCGGGCTGCGTCCCGCTTTCGCTCGGCAGTGACACGAACGGCTCGATCCGCGCGCCCGCCGCGTTGTGCGGCGTGTGGGGCGTGAAGCCGACCTTCGGACGGCTGTCGCGATGCGGCGTGCTGTCCTATGCCGATTCGCTCGATTGCATCGGCGGCTTTGCGCGCAACGTCGATGACCTTGCCGCCCTGCATGCGGCGCTCGACGGCGGCGCGGCAGATGACTCACGCGCAGTTCCGCGGGTCGCCGTGCTCGGCGGGTATTTCCGGACCTACGCCTCGCGCGACGCGTGGGACGCCGTCATCGAAAGCGCGTTGGTCTTCGGACCGCATGAGATCATCGATATGCCGGAAGACGAGATGCAACGCGTCCGCGGCGCGGCGACGATCATCTCGAACGTGGAAGTTGCCGCGGCGCATGGCAATCTTCTTCATGCGCCCGAGGAACACCTGTCGCCGCGCCTGCGTACGCGTCTGCTGGCGGGCGCGTTGAGTCCGGGCACCTGGCACGCGCAGGCGCTGCGTTACCAGCAGCGTTTTCGTGCACGCATGTCACGGCTCTTCGACCGATTCGATATCCTGCTTGCACCGTGCACACCTTTCCCGGCGCCGCGCTTCACCGACGCGACCATCGCGATCGGCGATCACGCTCTCGAACCCGCGAAGCACCTCGGCATGTTGACGCAACCTGTTTCCTTTGCGGGTCTTCCCGTCATCGTCGCGCCCGTTGTGCGCAAAGGCGCCATGCCGCTGGGCGTGCAGATCATCGGCGCTGCGTTCGATGAAACCGCCTGCTTCGCAGCAGCGCGACGCATCGAGCGAGGCTTCAGCAACTCATCAGGAACATCGATTCAAACATGAGCAAGAGACTTCCCGACTTCGACATGGCTAGCGCATCGGACGAACAAAAAGCCGTGTTGCAGAGCATTTTGAGCGGTCCGCGCGGCAACCTCAACGGTCCATTCCTTGGCTGGATCTTCAGTCCGGAGCTTGCGCAGAACGCACAGGCACTTGGCGCGTTCTGCCGCTACAAGACGGGCCTGCCGCTGCGCCAGTCCGAACTCGCGATTCTGGTGACGGCGGCGCGCTGGCGCTCGCAGGCGGAATGGCACATACACCTTCCGATCGCGCTCGATGCAGGCGTGCCCGCCGATCTCGCCGAAGCGCTGCGCACGAGCCAGCCGCCGGTTTTTGCCGATGCCGACGACAAGCTGATCGTCGACTTCGCAACCGAGCTCTACGAAACGAAGCGCGTGAGCGATGCGACTTATGACGCAGCGGTTGCGCGCTTTGGCCATGCGGTGGTGGTGAATCTGGTCGGCCTGCTCGGGTATTACGCGCTCGTCGCGATGACGCTCAACACCTTCGAGATGCGCGCCGAAGGGCAAACCGGTCTGCCTTTCGCCGAATGAACCGTATCGGGATTGGGTTGTTCGACCGTCTCAGGCGAGACGGATCTGCGGTTGCGTCAGCCGGTTCAATCCATCGGCTGCCAGGAGAAGGGTAGCCTTGCCGACGCCGTGTATCGCCTGTTGATGACGTCGATACAGCATCGCGTGGCTGAGTTGAGCAAGCCGCCCTTTGATGAAGCCACCCTTGAAGAAGCCGAACTTGCCGAGCGTGCCGAAGGCATCGTAGTTCGCGAGCGATACCAGCGAGCCGAAGTCGTGATACGCGAAGTCCCGGAGCGGCGCTCCCGTCAACCACGCGGGTAGCGTCTTCGCGAGATGCTCTGCCTGTTGCGTGGCGACCTGTGCGGTGGGCGGCAGCGCCCGCTCGGCATTCTGCAAGGTAAGGCTGGAACAATCGCCGAGCGCGAAGATCTGGTCATCACGAGTGGCTTGCAACGTGGCGCGCGTGACGAGCTGGTTGGAATGCGTGGTTTCCAGCCCCGCCAGACCGGCCAGGAATTCAGGCGCTTTGACGCCCGCGGCCCAGACCATCAAGTCGGCAGGGACGAGGTTGCCGGACCCATGGAAGTAGCCGTCTGCCGTCGCACCGGTCACGCGCGTTTGCGTGAGCACACTGAAGCCCATTCGCGTGAGCAAGGTTTCGCTGGAAGCCGAGATGTTGGGCGGAAAGCTTGCCAGAATGCGCGGGCTGCTCTCGATCAAGGTCAGTTCCAGCCGCTGACGCACCGTGGGATCGCCATAGCCGGACGCAATATCCAGCAGCGAGCTGAGTTCCGCCGCCAGTTCGACGCCGGTTGCGCCGCCGCCGACAATCGCGACACGGAACCGTTGATCACGCGCAATGCTCCTGAAGAGGCGAGCCCGGAGGATTTCGTTGAATGCCTCGGCCTGCGCCTGACTGTCGATGAAATGCGCATGCTGCGCCACGCCTTGAGTGCCGAAGTCATTGGCGCGGCTGCCAAGAGCGAGTACCAGGACGTCGTAGTCGATGGTCCGCGCGTCCAGCACCTTTTCCCCGTTGGCCGCACGTATTTCCGCGACCTGGACCTGCTTTCGCTCGCGGTCCAGGCCGCACATTGCGCCGGGCAGATAGGCATAGCCATGCGCGGCGGCGTGAGCGATGAAACTGACTTGCTGATGGTTCACATCGCGGGTGCCTGCGGCAATGGTATGCAGCATGGGCTTCCAGATGTGGGTCGCGCTCATGTCGACAAGCGTGACCGTCGCCGCCAGGCCGTTGCGGATTTCCCTGCCGAGCTTGGTCGCCAGCAGAATTCCCGCGATGCCGCCGCCGACAATGACAATGCGCGCAGGATGTGTCACGGGTCCTCTTGTTTTCCAGAAACGCTGATTGGTACAGTCCAGGCCTTCGGACGATCGTCAAAACCTAGCCGACATCCCCCACCCCATCCACAAACGCCTCCAGCTTCGGAATATCGACTGGCTCGGTGAAATGCGATCAAACCCGGCTTTCATCGCCATTGCCATTCGGCGATGGCCTCGTCCTGAAGAAAGCCTTCGCGTTCCGCGCCTTTCTTTGATGGCCGCACGATAAAGGTGTAACGCGCGTCAGACCTCGCCGTCGAGGCGGGCGGGTTCGGCATCGATTACTGCCAGCTTGTGGCCGATGCTCTGCGGACAGTGCATGGCCCGGATCGCGCGTTGCTGCTGGCATCGCCGTGACGGGCGGACGCGCTTCGCCGCTGTCTGCGTCGTGCGACGCGGTCAGCGACAGAATCGTATAAAACATGTGTTCCGCCGACGTAATCATCCCTGGTAGTGGTGTCGTTGCCGTCTGCCTCGACGAGGAAGTCCGCTTCGTCGAAGTCGGCGTCATTGAAACTCGTAACCCGTCCGTTTGTCCGGTCAGGTTGCGCATCCGTGCTCGGAACGGCAGGATGATCGACGTCGCAATCTGGTTCTTCTGCGTCATGACGAAGTCCAGAACGATCTCGTGCGGCGGACGCCGACATCAGCGCATCCAAGCATTTTTCAGAAGCTGGACGGCAGCAAGATCGAGACCCGAGGACGCGGGCTTATGAGCACCAGGCGAGATCAGGCGTTGCGCGGCGGCCATGGTAACGTCTGGACGCGATCGCTTCTTCGCTCCGTCACACCCGCTGAAAAAAATTTCCGAACCGTCACGTCAGACCCCGCCCAAACCCCTCATGAACCGTGCCGTCACTCTTCCTTCGCTCAACGCGATCCGGGCATTCGAAGCGACGGGCCGCACGCTGAGCGTTTCCAAGGCAGCAAGCGAGCTGGCGGTCACGCCGGCCGCGGTAAGCCGCCAGGTCAAGGCGCTCGAAGGCTTTCTCGGGCTGCAGCTGTTCGAGCGCGTCAGAGGACGGCTCGAACTGACGTCGGCGGGCGCGCGTTATCTGGCCGAACTGATGCCGCTGTTCGCCGGTCTGCGCCAGGCCACCGACAGCATTCGCACCGCAGGCCGACGCTCCCGCGTCCTCAAGATCCGTTCACCGGCCACGTTCGCCGTGCGCTGGCTGATTCCGCGGCTCGCGAGTTTCCATCGGCAGTTTCCGGACATCGACGTGCAGCTCACCACGTCGTCGGCGCCGCTGGATTTCAGGCGCGAGGACATCGACGGCGGCATCCAGCTCGGCGATGGTCGCTGGCCCGGCCTCTCCGTGCAGCGGCTGATTCCCAACGAACTCGTGCCGGTCGCGGCGCCGTCGCGCAAGATCCGCGCGCGCAGCAAGCTGACCGGCGAGACGCTTCTGCATTCGCTCGCGCGCGCCGACGACTGGGCCATCTGGATGGAAGCGGCCGGCTTCGCACGCGATCCGCGCCGCCGCGAGATGCGTTACGAGACTTCGTTGCTGGCGTATCAGGCGGCCATCGAAGGACATGGCGTCGCTGTCGCGCAGAAGGCGCTCGTGCGCGCCGAACTCGACAGCGGGCAACTGGTCGCGCCGTTCCGTTTCGAGCTGGACCGCGGCGCTTATACCTACTACTTCGCCTGGCCGGCGCGGCACGCCTCCGAGGCGCTCACGACCTTTCGCGACTGGCTGGTGTCGCTGGTGGAGACGGACGCCACCCTTTGACCACCCTTTAACAAAAAGTCAAAGCCTCGTTTCCAAAAAGTCGATTGTTCCGCCGGTCGCGCAACTCTAATCTGCGGCCATGGTTCGATGCAGCGTCGAACCCGGAGACAGGACAACGACATGATCCGAGACAGCTTGAAGGGCGTTCGCGTGCTCGATTTTTCGCACGTGCTGGCCGGCCCCGTATGTTCGATGACGCTCGCCGATCTCGGCGCGCACGTGGTGAAGATCGAGCCGCCGGGTGGCGAAATAGGCAGGCAGATCGGCCCGCCGTGGGTGAACGGCGTGAGCCCGGCCTTCATGAGCGTCAATCGCGGCAAGTACAGCGTGGCGATCGATCTCAAGACCGACGCCGGGCGCCGCACCGTCGCCGAGATGGCGCGTCAGGCGGACGTGGTGGTCGAGAACTTCCGTCCGGGCGTGATGGCGTCGATGGGGCTCGGCTACGAGACGCTTCGCACGCTCAATCCGCAGCTGGTCTACTGCTCGATCTCGGCGTTCGGGCAGCGCGGCGAGAGCACGCGCCGGCCGGGTGTCGACGGCGTGATCCAGGCGGTGAGCGGGCTCATGAGCACGCTCGGCACCACGCGGGGCGATCCGCTGAAGGTGCCGGTGCCCGTCGCCGACATGATGGGCGGCTATCTCGCCGCCATCGCCGTGCTGGGCGCGCTGCATGCGGCGCGCACGCAGCGCAAGGGCCAGCACCTCGACGTGAGCCTCTATAACGCGACGCTGATGCTGCAGCAGATTGGCTTTGCCGCGTTCTTCGCTTCGGGTTCGGAGCCGGAGAAGGTCGGCAGCGCGGCGCCCTATGCCTGTCCGAACGAGGCCTTCCCTACGCGCGACGGCTGGATGATGGTCGTCGCCTATCACGCGGCACGCTGGAGCGCGCTGTGCGAGCTGCTCGACGCGCCGGAACTCGAAGCCGATACGCGCTTCGCCAGCAACGACGCGCGCGTGCGGCATCGCGCCGAACTCCATGAGATTCTCGCGGCGCGCTTCGCGAAGCGGACCACGGCCGAGTGGATCGAGCTGCTTTCGGCGCGGGACATTCTCTGCGCGCCCGTCACGACGTATCGCGAGGTGATGGAGACGGTGGAGTATCGGCAGAGCGGCATTGCACGCACCGTCGAGCATCCGGTAGCGGGTTCCATCAGGACACACGGTTTTGCGCTCGGGCCGTCGGATCCTCCGGCAGGCGCTGAAACGCCCGCGCCCGTCACCGGCCAGCACACGCTCGACATGCTCGGCCTGTACGGCTTCGATGAAGACGCCATCGCCACCTTGCTCAATGCCGGCGTGATCCGCGCCGCGGCAGCGCACGCCTGAACGCTCCAGGAGATCCCGCATGGAACAACCCATCGTACCCATCGTACAAAGGGAAATGCATGGCCGCGTCGCGCTCGTGCGGCTTGCTTCCGACAACCCGTTGAACCCGCTGACCGATGCGCTGATCGACGCGCTCGTCGGCGAAATGCAGCGCATCGAGGCGGACCCCGCCGTGTATGCGACCGTGCTGACCGCATCGGCCAAGGCGTTTGCTGCGGGCGCGGATATCGTCGCGATGGCGCCGCTCGACTACGCGACGGCGTTCTCCGAAGACCTCATCGGCCGCAACTGGGACTGCCTGCGCAGGCTGCGCAAGCCGCTCATCGCGGCGGTCAGGGGCTATGCGCTCGGCGGCGGCTGCGAGCTGGCGATGATGTGCGACATCGCCATCGCAGCCAGCGACGCGCTCTTCGGCCAGCCGGAAATCAAGCTCGGGATCGTGCCGGGCGCGGGCGGCACGCAGCGTCTGCCACGCGCTGCCGGCAAGTCGACTGCGATGCTCGCGTGCCTCACGGGCGAAGCGCTTTCGGCCTCCGACGCGCTGGCGTGCGGGCTGATCTCCAAGGTGGTCGAGCCGGACGCGCTAATCGAGGAAGCGTTGCGGATCGGACAGCAGATCGCGCGGCATTCGCTGCCGGTGATCGTGGCCGTCAAGGAGGCGGTCGACCGTTCTTTCGAGTCGTCGCTGGCGGAAGGGCTGTTGTTCGAGCGACGCCTGTTTCATGCGGGCTTTTCGCTGGCGGATCAGAAAGAAGGCATGGCTGCGTTTCTCGAACGGCGCACTGCAGCCTTCGTCAATCGATGAAACAAAGAGGAGGGGACGAACCGTGAACGACAAAGAACCCGATACAAGCGCCAGGCCGCTGGTACGCCATGCAGTGGAAGCGGGCGTGATGACCATCACGCTCGATGAGCCGTCGAACGGCAACGCGCTCACGCTTGCCATGACTGAGGCGCTTTCGGACGTGCTCGAAAGCGTCAACGGCAGGGACGACGTGCAGTGTGTCGTGCTGCGTTCATCGTCGAAGCATTTCTGCACGGGCGGCAACGTGAAGGACATGCAGAGCGGCAAGGACTTGATGGACGGCGGCATCGAAGCGGTGCGCGAGCGCTTGCGCCATGGTTTGCACCGGATCACGCGGGCGCTCAGCTCGATGGAAGTACCGTCCCTGTGCGCCGTGAATGGCGCGGCGGTGGGAGCGGGCTGCGACCTCGCGCTGATGTGCGACATCCGGCTGGCGGGCGAGCGGGCCGTGTTCGCGGAAAGCTTCCTGCGGCTCGGTCTCGTGTCGGGGATCGGCGGTGCGTGGTTCCTGTCGCGCATCGTCGGGCCCGCGAAGGCGCTCGAACTGACGCTCACCAGCGAGTTCATCGACGCCGACACGGCGCAGCGCCTGGGCATCGTCGCTCACGTTCATCCCGATGCCGCGCTCGACGACGAAACGCGTGCGCTTGCCCTGCGCATCGCCGCGAATCCTCCGCGTGCGTTGCGCATGGCCAAGAAGCTCGTGCAGGAGTCGGCGCACGGCACGCTCTCCGCGTCGCTCGAACTGGCGGCGAACATGCAGGCCATCCTCCTGTGCGGCAGCGAGCACAAGCAGGCGGTCTCCGGCTTTCTGGAGCAACAGGCACGGCAGAAGGCGTCCCGCATCTGAAGCGGACCCACACAATCAACGATGGAGACAGGCATGACTTCCCGACCTCACGCGCAACATCGTGGTCCCGGCATGTTGCGGATCATCGCGACATCGAGTCTCGGCACGATGCTCGAGTACTACGACTTCTTCGTCTATGTCGCGCTCACGGCGACCCTGACGCAACTGTTTCTGCCTGCCACCGACAGCACCGTCGCCGCGCTCGCTGGTGTCGCGACGTTCGGCATCGCCTATGTCGCGCGGCCGCTCGGCACGGTGATCTTCAGTCCCATGTCGGACCGCATCGGCCGGAAGAAGACCTTCGTCATCACGCTGGCCATCATGGGAATTGCGACGGTCGGCATCGGTTGCCTGCCGACTTACGCCGTGGCGGGCGTGGCCGCGCCGATCGCGTTGCTCACGCTGCGCATCGTGCAGGGCGTCGCGCTCGGCGGCGAGTACGGGTCGGCCGTCGTCTATGTCATGGAGCATGCGCCGGAAGGCAGCAAGGGCGCGGCGACCAGCGTGCTGCAAAGCACGGCGAGCATCGGCCTGCTGCTCGCGCTGGTCATCGTGGGCGCGTTGCGGCTGTCGCTCGATGCGGCAAGCTTCGTTTCATGGGGATGGCGCGTGCCGTTCGTGATTTCCGCGCCGATCGTAGCCGTCGCGACCTGGATCCGGCTCGGCATGACGGAGACGCCGGTCTTCGCCGAGATGAAGGAAGCGGGGCGTCTTTCGAAGCGGCCATTGCAGGAGACGCTGTCGAGCCGCACGTCGTGGAAGGCCATTCTCGTCGCGATGTTCGGCGCGCAGGGCGGCACGTCGGTTTCGCTCTACACATCGATCGTCTACATGCTGTATTTCCTGCAGAACGTCCTCAAGGTCGAGCCGATGCAGGCCAACCTGTGTCTCGGCTTCGGCATACTGATCGCGGCGCCGCTGTATCCCGTCTTCGGCAAGCTGTCCGATGCGATCGGACGCGCGCGCGTGATGCTGATCGGCATCGTGCTGTGGATCGCGGCGGCTTATCCGGCGTTCGCGGGTATCCGGTCGAGCGTGGTGTCGGCGCAGTGGGTGCCGGTGTCGCTGCTGATCGCAGTGCTCGCCATCCTCACCGCGATGATCATGGCGCCGCTGCCGGCGTTCATCGCCGAGTGCTTTCCGCCGCAAAGCCGCACGACTGGATTCGGCCTCGCGCAGCAACTCGGTAATGTGGTGTTCGGTGGGTTTCTTCCGCTTATCAGTCTCTCGCTCGTCAAGTTCACGGGCAATCCGCTTGCAGGCGTCGGCTATTCGATTGCTTCGCTGCTGCCGTGTCTCGCGGTGACGTGGATCTGGGGGTTGAAGCAGGATGCACGCGCGAGAAGCGCGAGGGCAGGTGGGGTGTCGGCGCGTGGGGCGAGGGAGCCGGTGTCGATGCGTTGAGTGGTTTGCGGCTCGGGAAGAAGCTTGCGGTTGGCGGTGGCGGCTCTTGCCCTTCCACTAAAGATTCTTCCCGTGCACTTGAAAAACGGGGGACGAAAGCGGTAACTGTGCCTGAAAGGCGGCAGTTGACACGAGACTTTGCAACGACGCGATATGGGATGCAAGCCTTATTGCCTTTGCGATCTTAGACTCTTATTCGATGCGTCTCCTCAGCAAGACTACCTCGCTCGGACATCTTGAATTTGTTCCTGGCCCGCGCGAGATGCGTTGCCTGTGTGTTCGCGACGAAGATTCCCATTCAGCCATTGATCTGCGAAGATTACTCGGCCAGAATGTCACGCGTCGATGTCTGCGATCGGAAGGAGCCGTTCCGTGGAATTGCTGCCGAAAGCCAGCAAGCAACGCCGGTCGTGGAGTGCGGAGACACACTTCGAGTACAAAGAACATAACTCGCGACGGTCGTTCAACCATGCCAATCTTCACCACCAGCAACATTCCAATTGTGTCGTTAATAGAAGACATCGACACCGGAAAAATAGGCCTACCCGAACTGCAGCGTCCCTTCGTCTGGCCGAACGTAAATGTTCGAGATCTTCTGGATTCTCTGTATCGAGGTTATCCAGCAGGATTTCTTCTGTTCTGGAAAACGGGTGTAACAGACAATCTCAAGAATATCGGAACTGACCAGAAGCAGTCTGTTCCTGATCAAGCCATCGTAGATGGACAACAGCGACTGACGTCACTTTACGCGGTGATCAAGGGCGCGGAAGTGCTGCGAGCGAACTTCAAGAAGGAAAGAATTCACATCGCCTTCAATCCGCTTTCAGGCCGATTCGATGTAGCCGATGCAGCAATCAGAAAGGACCGAAACTATATCCCGGACATCTCGGTCCTTTGGACAGCGGATTTCAAGCCGGGCGTTTTCCGCAAAGCCTTTATCAAGCAGCTCTCTGAGATTCGCGACCTTACTGATGATGAAGAAGCGAAAATCGAGGACGCGATCGACCATCTGCGGAATCTACCGAATTATCAGTTCGTTGCATTGACTCTGGCATCCTCCGTGAATGAAGAGACAATCGCGGAGGTGTTCGTTCGAATCAATGGAACCGGCAAGCCGCTGAATCAAGCAGACTTCATCATGACGCTGATGTCGGTGTTCTGGGACGAAGGCCGTGCCGAACTGGAAAGATTTGCGCTGAATGCAACCCAGCCTAGCGATGGACAGTCATCGCCCTTCAATCACTTCATCAAACCTTCCCCCGACCAGATGCTTCGCGCAACTGTCGGCCTGGCGCTCAAGCGCGCACGGCTCGAGAACGTCTACAGCGCACTGCGCGGCAAAGATGCAGTGACGGGTGAAGACGATACGCAGAAGCGTGACGGTCAATTTTCCTTGATGCGCGAGGCGCAGAAGGCAGTTCTCAATCTTTCGAATTGGCATCACTTTCTCGATGCTCTCAAGCTCGCCGGGTACCGCGGGCAGAAGATGATCAGTTCCGAAGCAGCCATCATCTATTGCTATGTGCTCTACCTGATTGGCGTCCATGATTATGGGATCGGACGTACCGCAGTCCGCCAGGCAATCGCCGAATTCTTTTTCATGGCAGCGATGACCGGACGGTACACGAATTCACCGGAAACGCGATTCGAGGCAGACTTGGCGATCGTCCGGGGACTTTCCGACGGAGATGGCTTTCTCGCACGCCTGAGGGAGATTTGCCATACGACGCTCACAAACGATTACTGGGACATCACACTTCCCAGCCAGCTAGCAACGTCCGCGTCGCGTAGCCCTTCGCTCTTCGCGTACCAAGCGGCGCTGATCAAACTCGATGCGCCAGTGCTGTTCAGCCCGATGAAGATCTCGGCAATGATCGATCCGGCGGTCAAGGGGTCGAAGGCCGCCTTGGAACAACATCATCTTTTCCCGCGTGGCTATCTGGAAGATCAAGGAATAAAAGACCTCAAACGCATCAACCAGATCGCCAACTTCGCCGCCTTGGAATGGCCCGACAACATCAAGATCGGCAAGCAAGCGCCGTCCGTCTATGTCCCGGAGCTGGACGCAGCGATGTCGGGCGAATTGCGTACCCGTGTTTACAAACTCCACGCCCTACCCCCGCTCTGGTGGCAACTACCCTATAACGATTTCCTCGTGGCGCGCCGGCTCAGAATGGCGCAGATAGTCCGCGAAGCATGGCAGCTGCTTTGCGGCGATACGAAATCCGAGGTTGCTCCGCCTCCTTCTGTTGCTGAACTCGTTGCTGGAGGAGAAACGGGAGCAGTCGAATTCAAGTCAACATTACGCACGAATCTTCACACAGGGCAACCTGATGACAAGATGCAAGTGGCGGTACTGAAGACTATCGCGGGCTTTCTCAACGCCAACGGAGGCACGTTGTTGATCGGAGTGGCAGATAACGGTGAAGTGCTGGGCATTGCATCCGACAGCTTCCCTAACGAGGACAAGATGGGCCTGCATCTGGTGAATCTGATCAAGGATCGAATTGGCGACATTTTTCTGCCGTATGTTCATCCACATTTTGAACAACAGGACGGCGAGAGCGTGTTGTCGATTCGTTGCGAGCGTGGGCCCAAGCCTGCGTTCGTGAAAGACGGCAATCAAGTGAGGTTTTTCGTCCGGGGCGGTAACTCGACGGCCGAATTGATGGGCAACTCCATCACCGACTACGTTGCGCAGCGATTCTGATTTGGCGAATCAGAATATAGGGGGGCGCCGCGCAGGGCGCCCGTCGTGAACGTCCGTCAGCGCTGCTTGGGAAAGCCCGTGGAAGCCCACGTTCACTTAGTTCGTATATCCGCGCTGACAAACACGGCACCGCAATCGTCCATCCGGCCGTCATCGCGTGACAAGCGCATCAAGCAAGCGAATGCCCGAACGCCGTCAACCCGGCATCCGCGACTTCGATATCCTGTTCGATCATCCCCGCACTGGCGCCCACCGCACCGACGATAGCGGCGCCATCGAAGACCGGAACGCCGCCGCCGAAGATCACGACCTTTCCCGCGTGCGTTTGCTGGATACCGTAGAACGGTCCGCCCGGTTGAGCAAACGTCGCCAGTTCCGCTGTCGATCGCGCGAACAATACAGCGCTCATTGCCTTGCCGATAGCAAGTTCGATCGTGCCTAGCGGGGCGCCGTCCTGCTGCTGAACAATCGCGGCGACGGCATGATCCGTCAATGGCGACGTCTGTTCTACGACGGCCGTATGTCCGTCAGCGACAAGGCGCTGCATCGCAAGGACTTCGTGCTGGCAGCGCAGGCGGATGGCTTCGAGTTTGCGTGCCGGGTAGAGCGGGAGGATGAACTGGAAGAAAGGCTCAAAGCCTTCGTGGCCTTCGACGGTCCCGCGTTTCTCGAAGTGATGATCGACGAGAACGCCGATGTGTTTCCGATGGTCGGTCCAGGACAGACCTATGAAACGATGATTACGGGCCCGTTCATTCCGTCGCGTTCGGATCCGGATGCGCGTTCCGGGAGCATGGCGGCTGGCGCGCCCAGCGACATGTTCTGACGGGGAGCACGGACATGATGAATGCGGATCTGATCCACAAGGCGCTCGCCAGTCCGGTGCGGCGCGAGATTCTGACGTGGCTGAAGGAGCCGGAAGGCGCGTTCGGCAGCGGCCTGCCGATCAAGGCGATTCAGGCGCGCAGCGGTCTGTCGCAGTCGACCATCTCTGCGCATGTTGCCGCGATGATCGAGGCCGGCTTGCTCGTGGCGAGGCACGTGGGCCAGTTCATCATCGTGTCGCGCAACGAGGAGGTGATCGGGGCGTTTATCGCGGAGTTGCGGAGCAGTTTGTGAACGGCAATTTCCGAGACGGCGTCTCGGAAATTGCCGTCGTTCGGTGGATCAACGCGCCATCATCAACGCATGCACGTTATGCAGCACCCACACCGTGCCGACAATCAGGATCAGCGACATCAGAATGGTGTAGGCAAAGGACATCGCATGCCAGCGTTGCCCCTTCGACGCATTGACGTGCAGGAAGAACACCACATGGACGATCACCTGAACGGCGGCCAGCACCGCCAGCATGACGATCGCCTTCTCCCCGCTGAACGCGCCTGACGTCGCGGCCCAGAACGACGCGACGGTCAGCGCCACCGCCAGCGCGAAGCCAATCAGATAGCCGCGCGCGGTGACGTGCGGAAACTCGCTTGAATTGCCGTGCGAATGAGCCATCAGACGATGCTCCCGAGATAGACGAAGGAAAACACGCAGATCCAGACGATGTCCAGGAAGTGCCAGAAAAGACTCAGGCAGGCGAGCCGGCGCAGGTCGCGTTCGCTTAGCTTGCGCTTGCCCAGCATCTGAACCACGAGCACGACCAGCCAGAGCAAGCCGACCGTCACGTGCAGGCCATGCGTGCCGACGAGCGTAAAGAACGCCGACCAGAACGCGCTGCGCTGCGGTCCCGCGCCTTCCGCGACGAGGTGCGCGAACTCGTTCAGTTCCAGCCACAGGAAACCCGCGCCGAGCGCGAACGTGACGAACAGCCAGCCGAGCACCGCGCCGGTGCGCTGGCGCAGCGCGGCGATCATCGCGAAGCCGAAGGTCAGGCTGCTCGTCAGGAGCAGGCTGGTTTCGAGCGCCACGTCGCTCAGGTTGAACAGGTCCTTGCCGGTGGGCCCGCCAACGGTCTGCATCGCGAACATCGCGAAGGTGGCGAAGAGCGACGCGAACAGCACGCAATCGGTCATCAGGTAGGCCCAGAAACCGAACACCGAGTGCGACTGATGTTCGTGCCCGTGGTCGTGCGCGCCGCGCGCGGACAGTGTCGATTGCGACATTTACAGCACCTCCATTTCCAGTTCCCGTTCCGCGCCGGCCTTGACGGGCGGTCGCGGCGCGTTCGGTTCTTCGATCGACCTGATCGTGGCCGCCGGAATGATGAAGCCGGCGTTGTCGCGGAAGCTGTAGCCGATCACCATCGCCACCACGCCCACGAGGCCTGCCGCCGCCAGCCAGACGATCTGCCAGACCGCCGCGAAGCCGAACATCAGCGAGAACAAGCCAATGAACAGGCCCGCGCTCGTGTTCGACGGCATGTGAATGTCGCCATACGGACGGGTATCGACGCGCCGGGTTTCCTTCGCATCGGCGAAGTCGTCCAGCGCGCGCACGGCCGGAACGCGCGCGAAGTTGTACGCGGGCGGCGGCGAGCTCATGGTCCATTCGAGCGTGCGGCCATCCCACGGGTCGCCGGTGACGTCGCGGTAGGCGGGCTGATTGCGGCGCAAGACACTGACGACGATCTGCGCAATCTGGAACACCACGCCGAGCGCGATGATGCCCACGCCGATCGCCGCCACCGTGAAGTAAGGCTGCCAGGCGGGGTTGTCGTAGTGATTCAGGCGGCGCGTCGCGCCCATGAAACCGAGAATGTAGATGGGCACGAAAGCCACGAAGAAGCCCACGAACCAGCACCAGAAAGCCTTCTTGCCGAGCTTCTCGTCGAGCTTGAAGCCGAAGACCTTCGGCCACCAGTACGACACGCCCGCGAAGTAGCCGAACACCACGCCGCCGATGATCGCGTTATGGAAGTGCGCGATCAGGAACAGGCTGTTGTGCAGCACGAAGTCGGCGCCGGGAATCGCGAGCATCACGCCCGTCATGCCGCCCAGCGTGAAGGTCACGATGAAGCCGATGGTCCACATGATCTGTGAGGTCATCTGCACGCGGCCGCGGTACATCGTGAAGATCCAGTTGAAGATCTTCACGCCGGTGGGGATGGAGATGATCATCGTCATGATGCCAAAGAAGGCATTGACGTTCGCGCCCGAGCCCATCGTGAAGAAGTGATGCAGCCACACGAGGAACGACAGCACCATGATGCAGCAGGTGGCATACACCATCATGCGATAGCCGAACAAGGGCTTCTTCGAAAATGTGGCGACCACTTCCGAATAGATGCCGAACGCCGGCAGAACCAGGATGTAGACCTCGGGATGCCCCCAGGCCCAGATCAGGTTCAGGTAGACCATCGGGTTGCCGCCGCCGTCGTTGGTGAAGAAGTGCATGCCTGCATAGCGGTCGAGGCCGAGCAGCGCGAGCGCGACGGTCAGGATCGGGAACGTCGCCATGATGAGCACGTTCGCGCAGAACGCGGTCCACGTGAAGACGGGCAGCTTCATCCACGTCAGGCCGGGCGCGCGCATCTTCACGATGGTCACGAAGAAGTTCACGCCGGTCAGCAGCGTGCCGACGCCCGACAGCTGCAACGCCCAGATGTAGTAATCCACGCCGACGCCCGGACTGAACTGCGTCTCCGACAACGGCGGATACGCGAGCCAGCCGGTGGCCGAGAACTCGCCGACGAACAGCGACAGGTTGATCAGGATCGCCGCCACGGCCGTCATCCAGAACGACAGCGAGTTGATGAACGGAAAGGCCACGTCACGCGCGCCGATCTGCAAGGGCACGATCAGGTTGAAGAACGCGACCAGCAGCGCCATGGCCATGAAGAAGATCATGATGGTGCCGTGCGCGGTGAAGATCTGGTCGTAGTGATGCGGCGGCAGATAGCCCGGCGAATCGAGCGCGATGGCCTGCTGGATGCGCATCATGACAGCGTCCGCGAAGCCGCGCACGAGCATCAGCCCGGCGACGACCAGATACATGACGCCGATGCGCTTGTGATCGACCGAAGTCAGATACTCGCGCCACAGCCAGCCCCACTTGCCGAGGCGGGTGATGAGGCCGGCCGTGCCGAGCGCCGCGATCGCCATGAAGACGGTCGCCCCCATGATGATGGGCTCGTGGTACGGGACCGCCTCGAGCGTTAATTTGCCGAACATGGCTTACCCCTTGGTTACGCAGTAGTTGCCGTTCACGTCGAAACGGCCGTCGTTGTACTTGGCGACGATGTTGTTGAAGAGCCGCGGATCGACGGTGGAGAAGTAACGCACCGCCACCTTCTCGCTCGGGCGCGCGACGCCCGCATAGACGTCCATGCTGAGCGTCTCGGGCGCGGTTTTGACCTTGTTCAGCCACGCATCGAAGTCGGCGGGAGACAAAGCGAGTGCGCGGAACTTCATGTCGGAGAAGCCCGCGCCGCTATAGTTGGCGGAGATGCCCGCGTAGTCGCCGGCGTGATCGGCTTGCAGATGCAGGCGCGTCTGCATGCCGGCCATCGCGTAGATCTGGCTGCCCAGTTGCGGGATGAAGAACGAGTTCATCACCGAATCCGACGTGATGCGGAAGTTCACCGGCGTGCCCACCGGAAACGCCAGCTGGTTCACCGAGGCCACGCCCAGGTCCGGATAAATGAAGAGCCATTTCCAGTCGAGCGCGACCACTTCGACGTTGATCGGTTTGACCTGCGAGTTCAACGGCTTGTACGGGTCGAGCGCGTGCGTGGTCTTCCACGTGAGGATGCCGAGATACAGGATGATGAGCGCGGGAATGGCCCACACGACCACTTCGATGGCCGTGGAGTGCGCCCACTTCGGTGCGTAGGTGGCCTTCGTGTTCGACGCGCGATAGCGCCACGCGACGAACAGCGTGAGCAGGATCACCGGGATCACGACGAGCAGCATCGCGTAGGTCGCGGTGGCGATCAGCGAGGACTCGGCCACGCCGATTGCGCCTTTGGAATCGAGGACTTCCAGCTTGCATCCCGAGAGGCCGGCGGCGAGCATCAACGCCGTCAGCGCGGGTACAGCGGAACGTTGAGTAGTGTCATTCATTGCATTCGCTTGTTTCGATGATCGAGGCGTTGGAGGAACGCCGTTGAACGGCATTGCGCCGCGTCAGGATCATGCCACCGACGGTCTCCCGTGATGACGCGAATGGTTGAAATTTTGTTTCAGATCAATGGGATGCGACAGGGTGTCGCGGATCTCCAAAACGTTTTGCGAAACAGCGGCGAGTCTACAACGCGCTTCGATGCGCGCAGGTGTAATAAAAATATTCGTGCGAGGCGCCGTGCCTCTGATGAACGTCAAGAGATGTGTCCGGCGCCGGCTTGTCGTGACGAAGACCGCGCGGCTACGATCCGCAGCATCTTGCCGCCATCGTCTTGTCATGAACCTGCATCCCGACTCCGCCTCGACTCCTCATGTTCATTCGTTCGCCCCGCTCCTGATACGCGGCCGCAGCCTGCTGCCGATCGTGCAGGGCGGCATGGGCGTCGGCATCTCGGCGCATCGGCTCGCGGGCAGCGTGGCGCGCGAGGGCGCCATGGGCACGATCGCGAGCATCGACTTGCGTCATCACCATGAAGACCTGCTCGCGATGTGCCGCGCAGACCCGTCGCGCGCCACGCTGGAACGCGCCAACCTGATCGCGCTGGGGCGCGAGATCGAAGCGGCGCGCGTCGTGTCGGAAGGGCGCGGCATGCTCGCGGTGAACGTGATGAAAGCCGTCAGCGCGCATGCCGATTATGTGCGCACCGCCTGCGAGCACGGCGCGGACGCCATCGTGATGGGCGCGGGTCTGCCGCTCGACTTGCCCGATCTCACGCAAGGGCATGACATCGCGCTGATCCCCATTCTTTCCGATAGCCGTGGCGTCACGCTCGTGCTCCGGAAGTGGATGAAGAAGGGCCGCTTGCCCGATGCCGTCGTGATCGAGCATCCGGCGCACGCGGGCGGACATCTCGGCGTAACGAGCCTCGACGACATGCACGACGAACGCTTCGGCTTCGAGCGCGTGCTGGCGGAACTGGATGCGTCGTTTGCTGCGCTCGGGCTGGCGCGCGCGGAGGTGCCGGTGATCGTCGCGGGCGGTATCGATGGACATGAAGCCGTGCGTCAATGGCTCGGCGCGGGCGCGAACGGCGTGCAGGTGGGTACGCCGTTCGCCGTCACCGAGGAAGGCGACGCGCATCCGGCCTTCAAGCGCGTGCTGGCGGAAGCGCGGCCGGAGGATATCGTCGAATTCGTCAGCGTGACCGGGCTGCCCGCGCGAGCCGTGAAGACGCCCTGGCTCATGCGCTATCTGCGCAATGAAGAGCGCATCCGGGCGAAGATCGGCGCGCGGCCGCAAGCCTGTCCGACGGCGCTCGACTGCCTGAGCGCGTGCGGTCTGCGCGACGGCATCGAGAAGTTCGGGCACTTCTGCATCGATACGCGTCTGGCTGCGGCGCTGCGCGGCGACGTGGGCAACGGGCTGTTCTTTCGCGGCAAGGAACGGCTGCCGTTCGGCGCGGCGATTCGCAGCGTGCGCGATCTGATCGAGGTGCTGCTGACGGGCGCGACCCCGGCCACGCCCGCCGGTTGCTGAGCGGTCAGCCGCCCGAATACTTGCGCAACAGCGCGTTCACGTCGATGCGTTGTCCCTGAAGCAGCAGCAACCGCGTATGCAGGACGAGGTTCTCCAGCACGAGCAGCGCGGTGGTGAGCATGTAGGTGAGATTGACGTCGCCGGGATTGAGTCCGCTGGACTGGAGCTTCCGATGCTTGTCCACGAGCGCGGTCATCACGAGGCTGCGCAGTTCGGGTTCTGCAAAGGGAAGATCGCCGTAGTCGACCGGATCTTCGCGTTCGAGTTCTGCGAGCATGCCCGTCAATTCGCTGATGGTCACTTCCATGGCTTCTCCCGGCTCAGGCACTGCGTGGACGGTGAACAGTGAACAATGCACAGCGTCTTCATGGTGCCACGGGCGCGAGCAAATTAAAACGGCCCGACGCAGGAACAGGCATCGAAGCGTAGACTCGATCCATGAAAACCGATCGCAGCGAGTCACGTCATGGCCAGACGCTTGCCTGAACCGTGGTATCGCCCGCCCCAGGAAGAAGTCTGCGCGCTGTGCGGGCGACAGGTGCCGCCCGCCGAACGCGACTTGCATCATCTCGTGCCGAAGTCGCAGGGCGGCAGGCAGACCGCCGTCCTGCACCGAATTTGCCATCGGCAGCTGCATGCGCTCTTCACGGAGAAGGAACTGGCGCAGCGCTATTCGACCGTCGAGGCACTGCTCGCGCACGAAGCGGTGCGCGGGTTTGTCGAGTGGGTGAAGACCAAGCCGGACAGCTTCTATCAGCGCACACGCCGTTCACGCTCACGCTGAAACCGGCACCTCGCGCACGCACGGCGTCTCACGCCGGTAAGCCGTCATGCCGAAGCGCTGCAGGATGAAGCTCTCGACCACCAGCTTCAAGTCCGCTTCGCACGGCCGCGTGCCCCAGCGGCTGTTGCCCGCCACCGATGCCACCGCGAACCACGATTGCGGCTGGAACAGCTCGACACGCAACAGGCCGCGCTCGAAAATCCTGAGCCGCCCGGTATCGATGTGAAATTCGGCGCTCACCGCGCCCCCCGGCATGTCGATGCTCGACGTGATGGCTTTCGCTTTCATGATTTTTTGGTCTCTCTCTCGGTGCGTTGCTTTGTCGTACCCGGCGCGCTTTCTTTCTCGTTGCAGACCACTTTGGACCGCAACGTTCGAAACGGCCAGTCCCGCCTTAGCAGGGATCGAACCCGGGGGCGCGATTGCCGGATTCTCCAGCGGCGTCGCGAATGTCCAACCGTCCCGGCAGAAATTCCCCTATAGGCATACAGTACTGGCGTTGCGGATGGCCGCCGAAACATCGGCGCGATCCGCACGGCGTTCGCCAGCAGCACGCAGCGTCACGGCGAACGTTCGCTGTCGCACATAACATCACCCTGTCACACTGCAACGGACACGTTTTTCCATCGTGGAAAGATGCTCGTTCGTTCGCAAAAGTTTCAAACACCGGAGGGAAGCAGACCATGTACAAAGCGTATTCCTACGCCGCCGCAGCAGCCGACAAACCGCTCGGTCCGCTCGAAATCAAGCGGCGCGAGGTCGGAGCGAACGACGTTCGTATCGACATCCTGTTCTGCGGCGTCTGCCACTCGGACCTGCACATGGCCAGGAACGAATGGGGCGCGTCGAACTATCCGATCGTGCCGGGCCACGAGATCGTCGGCCGGGTGGTCGAGGTCGGCGCGGACGTCTCGAAGTTCAAGGTGGGGCAACTCGCGGGCGTCGGCTGCATGGTCGATTCCTGCCGCGTCTGCGACGCCTGCAAGGAAGGCCTCGAACAATTTTGCGACGGTCCGGACAGCTTCATCCAGACCTACAACTCGCCCGACCGCCAGTCCGGCGGCGTGACCTTCGGCGGCTATTCGACGAGCATGGTCGTCGATGAAGCCTACGTGCTGAGCGTCCCGGAGAATCTCGAACTCGCGGCTGTTGCACCGCTGCTGTGCGCAGGCATCACGACTTACTCGCCGCTGCGTCATTGGAACGTGCAGAAAGGGCAGAAGGTCGGCATCGTCGGACTGGGCGGGCTCGGCCACATGGGCGTCAAGATCGCCGCCGCGATGGGCGCGCACGTGGTGCTGTTCACGACGTCGCCGGGCAAGATCGAGGACGCGAAGCGCCTGGGCGCGCATGAAGTCGTCATCTCGAAAGACCCGGAGCAGATGGCGGCGCATGCCAACAGCTTCGACTTCATCCTGAACACGGTGGCCGCGTCGCACGACCTGGATCCGTTCATGGTGCTGCTCAAGCGCAACGGCACCATGACGCTGGTGGGCGTGCCGGAGCATCCGCATCCGTCGCCGGCGGTGTTCAACATGATCTTCAAGCGGCGCGCGCTGGCCGGGTCGCTGATCGGCGGCATCGCGGAGACGCAGGAGATGCTCGACTTCTGCGGCAAGCACGGCATCACCTCGGACATCGAGATGATCCGCATGGACGAAATCAATCACGCCTACGAGCGCATGCTGAAGAGCGACGTGAAGTATCGCTTCGTGATCGACATGTCGACGATGCCGAGCTAAGCCACGTTGCATCGGCAGGCGCGGCGGTGATTGCCGCGCCTGCCGGATCCGCAGTCACTGCGCGATGGCCGCGCGCAGTCTCTCGACGAAGCGCTCCGTCACCGCCGGCAAGGTCCGGCCTTTCTTCCTGATGAGCGCGACCGGCCGCACGAAGGCCGGGTGATCGATGGCTTTCACGACGAGCCCCGGCTCCGCGCGCACCTCGCGCGCCGTCTCGGGCAGGATCGTCACGCCGAGGCCGCCACGCACCATCGCGACGGCGGTCATCATGTAAGTCGGCTCGCAGGCAATCTCCAGGGTGTCGCCCGTGGCGCCGAGCGCGGCATCGACGACCGTGCGCACGCTGGTGCCCGGCGCGGTCAGCACGAGCGGCTCGCGGGCGAGATCGGCCGGACCGATGCGCCGCTTCTTCGCCAGCGCATGCCCGCGCGGACACACCGCGACCAGCCGGTCGACGCCCGCGTAAAGCACCTCCAGCAACGGGTCCGCGACCTCGCCGCCCGTCAGCCCGATATCCGCTTCCTCGCTGCGCACGAGCGCGTTGACGGCGCTCGCCACCACATCGCGGATCTGGAAGGCCACGCGCGGCACTTCGCGCTTCATGCCGATGATCAGTTCCGGCAGCATGCTCGCCGCGAAGGTGGGCAGGCACGCCAGGCGGATCGTGCCGCTGCCGCCTTCGCCCAGCGCGCGAGCGTCGCGCAGCACGTTCTCCATGTCGTTCAGCGACTTGCGCAGCAGCGGCAGCAGTTCGCGCCCGGTGGGCGTCAGCGCGACGTTGCGGCTATTGCGGTCGAACAGCCGCGCGCCGACCGCCTCTTCCAGCCGGCGAATCTGCACCGTGAGCGCCGGTTGCGACAGATTGAGCCGCTGCGCCGCGCGCGTGAAACTGCCGGTGTCCGCCACCGCGACCAGCGCCCGGATGTCGCGAAGATTCAGATCCATTATGGGATGTGATGGCTGCGATCAAATCATTTCAATTGTGTTATCGCTGCATCGAACTTACGCTGAACGGCATCAAAAAACAAGATTCGGAGACACGTTCATGCTGCCGTTGCTCGGCCTGGCCACCATCGTCGTCCTGCTCGGGGCGATCCTCTCAAAACGCATGTCGCCGCTCGTCGCGCTGATCATCGTGCCGATTGCGGCGTCGCTGCTCGGCGGCTTCGGCCTGCAGACCAGCAAGTTCGTCATCGACGGCCTGAAGAGCCTCGCGCCGGTCGTCGGCATGTTCGTGTTCGCGATCCTCTATTTCGGCACCATCACCGACGCGGGCACGCTCGATCCGATCATCGACCGCATCCTGCGCGCGGTCGGCACGAAGCCGACGCGCATCGTCATGGGCACGACGCTGCTCGCGCTCCTGATCCATCTGGACGGCTCCGGCGCGGTCTGCTTCCTCGTCACCATCCCGGCGATGCTGCCGCTCTACGAACGCCTCAAGATGGACAAGCGCGTGCTGGCGGCGGCGGTCTCGATGGCGGCGGGCATCAACTTCCTGCCCTGGACCGGGCCGATGATCCGCGCGTCCGCCTCGCTGCATCTGCCCATCTCGGCGCTGTTCAATCCGCTGATTCCGGTGCAGGCCGTGGGTCTGGTGTTTGTGTTCGGCATGGCGTGGTGGCTCGGGCGGCGCGAAGAAAAGCGCCTCGGCTACTCGGGCGCGAGCGGCGCCGTGCCGCTGCCGAAGCGCGAACTGACGCCCGAGGAGCAGGCGCTGCGCCGCCCGAAGAACTTCTGGTTCAACATCGTGCTGACGGTCATCGTGCTCGGCACGATGGTCGTGATGGGCGAGAAGATCCCGCCCGCGATCATGTTCATGGTGGGCCTGTGCATCGCGCTGATGGTGAACTACCCGAACGTCGAGATGCAGCGCAAGCGCATCGACGCGCACGCCCGCGCCGCGCTGATGATGGCGGGCATCCTGCTCGCGGCGGGCGTGTTCACCGGCATCATGCAGGGCAGCGGCATGCTCAAGGCGATGGCGCAGGCGGCGGTAGGCTTCGTGCCGCCCGCGATGGCGGGGCACATTCCCGTTGTGCTCGGCGTGCTGTCGATGCCGCTCTCCATGTTGTTCGATCCCGACTCGTTCTATTTCGGCGTGCTGCCGGTGATCGCCGAAGTGGCGTCGCAACTCGGCGTCGCGCCGGTGCACGTCGGCCAGGCGGCGCTGCTCGGACAGATGACGACCGGCTTTCCCGTGAGCCCGCTCACGCCCGCGACTTTCCTCGTTGTCGGCCTGTGCGGCATCGATCTCGCGGACCATCAGAAATTCACCTTCCCGCTGCTGTTCGGCGCGTCGCTCGTCATGACGCTCGCGTGCGTGCTGCTGGGCGTGTTTCCGCTTTAATCCGGACTGGACGAAGTCATGAAGGACATCATCAGAATTGGCGCAGGGGCGGGCTATTCGGGCGACCGCATCGAGCCGGCCGTCGAACTCGCGGAACACGGCGCGCTCGACTATCTCGTGTTCGAATGTCTCGCCGAGCGCACCATCGCGCTGGCGCAACAGTCGCGCCGCCACGATCCGGCGTCCGGCTACGACCCCTTGCTCGAAGCGCGCATGCGCGCCGTGCTGCCCGTCGCGGCGAAGAACGGCGTGCGCATCATCTCGAACATGGGTGCGGCCAACCCGCGCGCGGCGGCACGCCGGACGGCGGAGATCGCGCGCCAACTGGGCCTGTCGCTGAAGATCGCGGCAGTGACCGGCGACGATGTGCTGGATGTCGTGCTGAGCACGCCGCTGCGCTTCGAGGAATCGGGCGACGAGGTCGGCGCTTATGCCGGGCGCATCGTCTCGGCGAATGCGTATCTCGGCGCGGCGCCCATCGTCGATGCCCTGGCTGCGGGCGCGGACATCGTGCTGACCGGGCGGGTGGCGGACCCGTCGCTGTTTGCCGCGCCGCTGATCCACGCATTCGGCTGGCGCATGGACGACTGGAACGCGCTCGGACAGGCGACGGTCGTGGGTCATCTGCTCGAATGCGCGGGCCAGGTGACAGGCGGCTATTTCGCCGATCCCGGTTGCAAGGACGTGAACGGACTGGCCCGGCTGGGCTTTCCGATTGGCGAAGTGAGCGCGGACGGATCGGTGGTCGTGACCAAGGTGCCGCACGCGGGCGGCTGCGTCACGGAAGCGACCTGCAAAGAACAGTTGCTCTACGAAATCCACGATCCGGCGCGTTATCTCCAGCCGGACGTCGTCGCCGATTTCACCCAGGTCTGCGTCGCGCAGGAAGCGCCGGACCGTGTGCGCGTGACGGGCGGGCGCGGTCATCAACGCACCGGGACGCTCAAGGTGTCGGTGGCGTATGAGGACGGCTTCATCGGCGAAGGGCAGATTTCCTATGGCGGCCCGGGCGCGCTGGCACGCGCGCGGCTGGCGCTCGATATCGTGCGGGAACGGCTCGCGCTCACGGGCGTTGAGACATCCGAACTGCGCTTCGACCTGATCGGCGTGAACGCGCTGTATGGCGAGACGTTGGCCTCCGGTCACGCGGAACCGGTCGAAGTCCGCGTGCGCGTGGCGGGACGCGCGGCGAATGCGCGCGAAGCGGCGCGCATCGGCAACGAAGTCGAGACGCTCTATACCAATGGTCCCGCAGGCGGCGGCGGCGTGACGAAGGCGACGCGCGAAGTCATCGCCGTGCAGTCGGTGCTGTTGCCGTGCGAGCGCGTGAAGCCGGCTTTCGAATTCGTGGAGACAAGCGATGAAACTGCGTGAACTGGCCCATGGCCGAACCGGCGACAAGGGCAACACGCTCAATGTCTCGGTGATCTGCTACGACCCGAAACACTACGCGCACCTGCGCGAGCAAGTGACGCCGGAACGCGTCAAGGCGCATCTCGCGGATGTCGTGAAGGGCGCAGTCGTGCGCCATGAACTGCCGAATCTCCATGCGTTCAACTTTGTGCTGAGCCAGGCGCTCGGCGGCGGCGTCACGCGTTCCCTCGCACTCGATGCGCACGGCAAGTCGGTGAGCGCGGCGCTGCTCGACATCGAAATCGATGCGCCTGTGTGACGGTCGGATGAATGTTGAATACGCATGCAATTTGCATCTTCATATCGTGGGACTAACTAACCTTCCCGGCCAAAATCAGTAAAAAGCTCTGTCTGAAGATAGACAAAAAATAGCCAGTCCACGCTCTGAAGCTCTCGTTAGACTTTTTTACATTTTTGTTGTCTGGCTGTCTTTAAACGTCTGAATACAATCCGTTTTGTCAAAAGATTGTGTCGTCGTCTGGACAATGAAAACGAAGCCAACAACGCAATTTTCCGGCTTCGGGTTAGCGCCCGATGCTGTCGAGGCAAGGTCGCGCACGAGGGCGCGGAACGAGCAGTCGGCAATTCGTTCCGTGGCATGCGTGGCCAGCCGTCATCGCCCGAAATCAATGCGGGCGTCCATCTCGTTGACACGCAAAGCCGTGGCGGATTGTCCGTGCGCGCGACTGCGGCTGGCCTTCCCGGAACAACGGGAGCGCCGCACCCTCACGTATTGATCGAAGCGCTTCGCGGCGTTCCGCGACGCTTCTGTCGAGCAACACCCAGCACTGAGTCATTCGCCAGAATTCGGGTCTCACGCTATCGCGGCGTTCGCGATGTCAATGCACGTTCGACGGCAACCGGTATCGACCGGGCGCCGGTGACGCATTGACATCGCCACTGCGCCGCATCGCGTCAAATACGAGTCAAGTAACTTGATCTACGACAACTTCAAGCGGCAGCAACGAGGCGCCTTACGCATCCTCAGGACCTTCATCGCCGCGTGCGCATTGTTTGCGAGCATCGTGCCGCGCATGGCGTCCGCCGCGACGCCGGCGGACCCGAGCCTCGCGGACGCTTTCTCTCACCTCGCCGCCGATGTGCAGGAAACGCGCACCGTCACGCTCCGGCAACTCGGCCTGCTTGAAAGCGTCGCGCTCAATGCGCCCGATACGCGCCGCGAATTCTTCCTGCCCGTGCCCGCCGGCGTGCCGCTCAAGGACGCCGCCCTGCAGTTCGACGGCGGCTATGTCCGCGGCGACGGCGGCCGCGTGACCATGCTGCTCTCGCTCGACGGCTCGCCGGTGCTGGCGCGCGCCTTCACGCAGGACGCGGGTGGCGTCTCGCTCAATCTGGGCGTAGACGGCGCACCGCGCAACGCGGGCTTCGTGCGGCTCGGACTGGGCTTTGCGTCGGTGATCAATCAGAACGACTGCACGGATCAGACGGCCATCGGCAATGTCTTGCGCGTGGATCCGGGCACGCGCCTCACCTTCCGCTTCGATCCCGCCGACGTGCAGGACCTGCGCACCGCATGGAGCGCGTTGCCGTATGCGCCGGTGCTGGCCGTGTCCGGCCGCAAGCTGTCAAGCAGCGCCTACGACACCGCGTGGCGCACCGACGCGCTCTTGCAGCGCGACGGCAAGCGGCCCGTGATGCAGGCGCTGCCGGCGCCGGGCGATACGGTGGATCTGGGCGAGCTCGACGTTCCCGCGCCGCTGCGCGCGATCCCCGCATTCGCCGCGCTGGCCGGCGGCGGCAAGCATGTGCTCGCGAATCAGGCGGAACTGGGCGCGCTGGTGGCGCTGGGTCCGCGGGCGGCGTTCGGCCCCGACGTGGTGGTCGCCGATGAACCCCTGCGCCGCACGCTCGGCGCGGCGCTCGATGCGTTGCGGCTGCAAGTGACCGGCACATCCGCCGATGCGCTCGCCGCCTTCGATACCTGGCGCAAGCGCACGGCCTCGCAACTGACGGCGCCGCTCGCGCCGGGCGAGGTGCGCATCGCGCACGTGGGCGGACGGGCGCTGATCGTGGTGGGCGACACGCGCGGCATCGGCGCGCTGGCGCATGGCTGGCGGCCCATCGACGTATCGGACCGGGTGATCGTGCATCGCATCGACGTGGAGCAGCAGGCGCGCGGCGACGACATTCCGTTGTCGGATCTCGGCGGCGATCCGCGCAGCATCGACGTGCAGACCGACGCTTCGTGGGTCGCGCGCTTCGACCTCGCCGCGGCCTCGGGCAACGGACGCCTGCCGGCGCAGGTGGTGCTGGATCTGGCGGCGTCGCCGACGCTCTCCAACGGCGGCGCAACCGCCACCGTCTACTTCAACGACGTGATGATCGGCGCGCGCCTTATCAATGTCGATGGCGCGCGCCAGCGGCTGGTGGCGTCGATCCAGCGCTAAGCGCTCGCGCGCACCAACGAGTAGCGCGAGTCGTTCCGACGTCATCCGGATGCCGGTAGACAGGCGCGTCAGGCGTATCCGGTCGCGGTCCTGCCGACGAGCCATCTGCGGCTCGCAAAGGCCACGCCCGAGGACAGCTTTGCGGGCATGGCGGCGCGCTATGCGTCGTCGGCGACGGTGTATGTGCCGCGCGCCTATCTCGACGACGCGCTCGCCAGCGTGCCGCGTCTGGCCGTGCTGACGGGCGCAGCGGGCATTGCTCCGGCTACCGCGAAGTTCGCGGTGGCGTCCGCGCAGGCGCAGGCGCAGGCATCCACGCAGCCGGACGGCCCGTTCCTCGCCGCGGACGTGAGTTTCGACGGCGAGAAGAACCCGGCGTTGTATTCGGCCCAGCGTCTGTCGCTGAGTTCGCCCTCGGGCGACACGCTGCTCGACATGTCGGGTCTGTCGCGCGTCGGGGTGGTGAGCGTGGCGAGCGCGGGCGGGCAGAGCGGCATCGTCTATCGCTCGGCGGGCGCGGCGCCCGTGCTCACCGACAAGCTCCAGCTGTCGCGCGGGAATATCGCGGTGGTGGACGGCAGCGGCGTGCTCAAGCAGTTCAACACCGTCAATCCCGACGAACTCTCCGACGAACCCGCGAGCAGCACCGACTGGGTCACGCATCACTGGGCGCGCTGGGGCATTCCGGCCGTGCTGGTGGTGCTGCTGCTCGCGCTGATCGTGCTGGCGGGACGGGCGCGGCGCAGACACCAGGACGAACAGCGCCGTGCGCAGGACGAGGACCGCGCGTGATGCTGGAGACGCTCAGGTGGTACGGCGGCATCCTGCTCGCCGATTACTACCAGGGACTGGAGTACATGGCCGCGACGGTTGCGGCCATCATCCTGCTGTCGAGCGTGGATGATCTCTTCATCGACGTCTGGTTCTGGACGCGCAAGCTCTACAGGCGCGTGACGGTCGAGCGCCGTTACGCGCCGCTCACCGTCGAGCAGCTCTATGCGCGCGACGAACAGCCCATCGCGATCATGGTGCCCGCGTGGCACGAGCAAGACGTGATCGCCGCGATGATCGAGGATCTGGTGCGCGTGCTGGATTACCGCGCGTACACCGTGTTCGTGGGCACTTATCAGAACGATGCCGCGACGATCGCCGAAGTGGAGCGCATGCGGCATCGCTACAAGCATCTGCACCGCGTGGAAGTGCCGCACGACGGCCCGACCTGCAAGGCCGACTGCCTCAACTGGCTCGTGCAGGCCATCATGCATTACGAGTTCGAGGCGGGCATCGAGTTCGCGGGCATCGTCATGCATGACAGCGAAGACGTGCTGCATCCCGTCGAGCTAAAGTTCTTCAACTATCTCCTGCCGCGCAAGGACATGATCCAGCTGCCGGTGGCGTCGCTGGAACGACACTGGTTCGAACTCGTCGCGGGCACCTACATGGACGAGTTCGCCGAATGGCACGCGAAGGATCTCGTCGTGCGCGAAAGCCTGGCGGGCGCGGTGCCCTCGGCGGGCGTCGGGACGTGCTTCTCGAGGCGCGCCATGCGCGCGCTGGTCGAGCAGACGGAACAGCAGCCGTTCAATACCGAAAGCCTGACCGAGGACTACGACATCGGCGCGCGCATTCTCAAGCTCGGCATGCAGTCCATCTTTCCGCTGTTTCCGGTCGAATTCACGACGCGCCGCAAGGGCTGGTTCGGGCTCGGGCCCGAGCGCGAGATCCGCATGACCATGCCGCTGTGCGTGCGCGAGTTTTTCCCCGATACCTTCCGCACCGCCTACCGGCAGCGCGCGCGCTGGACGCTCGGCATCGGCCTGCAAGGCTGGGCGCTGACGGGCTGGAGCGGCTCGCTGGCGAATCGCTATCTGCTGTTGCGCGATCGCAAGGGCGTCGTGACGGCGTTCGTCGGCATGCTCGCGTATCTGCTCGCGGGGCAGTTCATGCTGTTCGCCGCGGCGTCGTACTTTCGCATTGCGACGCGCTTCTTTCCGTCGCCGTTCATCGACTCGGGATGGCTCCAGGCGTTGCTGATCGCGAATTCGATTGCGCTCATGCTGCGCGTCACGCAACGCATCATCTTCACGACGCGCCTGTATGGCTGGGAGCACGGCGTGCTCGCGGTGCCGCGCATGGTGATCGGCAATGTCATCAACTTCATGGCGGTGTCGCGCGCGTGGCGGCTGTTCATCGTGCATGCGTTGACGGGGCGCAGGCTCGCGTGGGACAAGACGATGCACGACTTCCCGAGCAACGAAGGGCTGCGCGATACGCGTCAGGAACTGGGCGAACTGCTCGTGTCGTGGCAGGCGATCGATCCCGAGCGGCTCGAAGAGGCGCGCCGCACCGAGCATGCGCGCGAGGCGCCGATCGGACGTGTGCTCATCACGCGCGGCTGGCTCGACGAAGAGACGCTCGCGGAAGCGATCGCGTTCCAGGCGGACTTGCCGCGCGGCCGCTTCGACCCGCTGCGCATGGATATCACCCAGGTGGCGACGTCGGACACACTCGTGCGGCTGCGGGCGCTGCCGCAAGGGTTCGATACGAACGGGCACGCGCTGTTCGTCTGCGCGGGCCTGCTCGACGATGCCGCGCTCGCCGAACTGAGTGCGGCGGCGGGACGCGCGGTGAGCTTGCAGGTGGTGCGCGAAAGCGAGATCACGGCGGGTCTGCGGATGTTGCGCGCGGTCGGGCGGCTGGTTCATCCGGACGCGCTCGATGACGAGCGTTTGCCCGAACCCGGCGATGAACCCGTGGCGGACGGCGTGCCGCTGCTCGGCGATCTCATGATCGAGATGGGGCTCGTCACGCGCGGCGCGTTCGAAACGGCGTTGCAACAGTATCGGCCGGAGCGGCATGGGCGGATCGGCGACTATCTGGTGGCGGAAGGCGTGATCACGCACGAAGCGCTGACCGCCGCGATCGGCGAACAGCGCCGCCGCCATCGCACGCGGACCGCCAAGCCGTGACGGCGCGCTTGACTCGCCGATTGAGCATCGCCGCATGGGCCGCCGCGACGCTGTGCGCGCCGGGTGCCTCCCGAGCCGATGCGAACCTGCCGCTGCCGCTGAGCGGCGCGTCGTATCGCGTGGCGCGCGAGGCCTTCGCGGCCTACGACGAACACCGATACGCCGATGCCGTCGCCGGCGCGCGCGAGGCGATCCGCCAGCGGCCCGACGTGCCCGAACTGCGTCTGCTGCTGGCGAATGCGCTGGCGGCGCGTGGGCGTCTGAAGGAAGCGCGACACGTGCTGGATGACGCCGTCGCACAGTTGGGGCCGACGCCTGCGTTGACGGCGCGGCGGCGACAGATCGGGATTCTTATTGCATCGGGCGGCATGAGCGGCGTGCCGGGCGATCTGCCGGCGCCGGCGCTCAAGGCGGCGCAGGCTGCATATCGGGCGTATGGACGGAAGGACTACGCGGTCGCGGCAAGCGCGAGCCGCGAGGCGGTGCGGCTTGCGCCACAGGTGGAGCGCTTGCGCGTCCTGCTGATCGACTCCCTCGCCGCCAATGGCGACGATGCCGCCGCGTGGACCGCCGCCGTCGATGCCACGGCGCGCTTCGGCGACAGCGACGGTTTGCGTACGCGGCGTCGCTTCATCGGCGACCGGCTTGCGCCGGCCGAGTCGCGGGCGGCGTATGCGGCGCGCGAGAAGGGCGATCTCGATGAAGCGCAGCGGCGCGCGCAGCAGGCGCTGGACTATGCGCCGTGGCGCGCGGATTACCGCATGCAGCTGATCGAGACGATGTTCGCGCGCGATGATCTGGCGGGCGTGGAAGGGATAACCGGCGATGCCGTCGCCCGGAATCCCGACGATGCGCTCGCGTGGGCGCTGCGCGGCTATGCGCGTGCGGCGCGCGGCGCGGATGCGGACTTCGCGCGGGTGCTGTCAACGCCGGTGTCGGTTGCATCGGATGATGAACGGCAGGAGCGCGATGCCCGCGTTGCGCGGACGATTGTCGCAGACGTGCGACTGGCCCAGGGCGATGCGCAAGGCGCGCTCGATGCGCTGCCTCCACCACGCTCGAAGACCGCAGACGACACCGATGCCGCCATCGCCTTGCGCCGCCATCGTGCGCAGGCGCTGGCGCGACGTGGCGTGACGCAGGCCGCGCAAGTCGATCCGCTGGCGCGTCCGACGTTCGAATGCCACGCCGATGAATTCGGCGCATCGTGCGATGTCTACGCACACGATCCGGCGCTGGCCGCGACCCGCGCGGCGCGTCTGGCGGAGCAGCGCGGCGAGCGCGGCGCGGCGGCGGACCACTGGCGCACGGCGATTGCCGCCGTGCCGGACGATCCGCAGCCGCGTATCGCGCTGATCGACGACCTCGTGGCGGAGGGCCGTACGCGCGAGGCGGCGGAGGCGGCGCGCGGTGTCATCGACGCGCAGCTGCTCGACGCGCTGACCGACGTGCAGGCGGCGTTCGTCGCGCAGCGCGCCGGGGACAATGCGCTCGCGCTGCATTACTTCGCGCGTGCGGACCGCGACGGCAAGTTGCCTGCGTCCGCGCAAGCCGATGCGGGTTACGCAGCGCTCGGGATGCATCGTGCAGGCGAGGGCGCGCGCTATCTGGAGCATGCCATCGACCGCAGCGCGGACGGTCCCGCCGACGAGGCGCTCTCCGCGCAGGCGCTGAACGATGCCCGCGCGGCGCACGCCGAAGCCACGCGCGACTGGGGCTTCAGCGCGGCGGTGAACTATCGCGGCAGCGGCGCGCAACAGGGCGTGGCGTTCTCGCCGGTGCCGGGCGTGTCGAACAACTGGCAGGCGGGCGTGGAAGCGTACTGGCGTCCGTTCGGCAGCCTCGGCGACCGCATGTTCGAAGTCTATGCGCGCAGCTACGAGAACTTTGGCGTGAAGGGCGGCGGGCCGTCGGGAGCCTCGACCTTGCAGGCGGCGTTCGGCGCGCGGGTGAAGCCGTTTGCGTCGGCGAATGCGATTTTCGCCATCGAGAAGATCGTGCCGCTCGGCTCGGACGTGCGCTCGGACTGGCTGGCGCGCGCCGCCTACTCGAACGGTTTCGGCGACGCACGCCGGCTCGACGTGCCGAGCTGGTGGACCGGCACCGTGTACGGCGAAGCGGGGCATTACATCGCGAATCATTCGAGCTACGCGACGGCCAATGCGCGTCTTGGCCGCAGCTATCGCGTGGATGCGCTCAGTCCGCGCCTGACCGTGTTTCCGCATGCGGTGGTCGGCATGGACTACGACTCGGCGATCGATCACAGCGTGCCGGTGGGCGTCGGCGCGGGCGTGTCGGCGCGTTATGCGTTCCGCGGCGGCAGATATGACGCGCCGCGTTCGTTCGTCGATGTATCGGTGCAATACCGCTTCAGGGTCGCAGGCGACGACCGCGCGAAAGGCGTGTTCTTCGGTGCGGTATTCTCGTACTGACGCCACTGTCTCTCGCTTTCCGCGCCATGTTCCCGTTTCTGCATTTTCATCCGCTGACGGCCGCGCGCTGCGCTGTGCTGGCGGTCGCGTGCTGCGCTTTTTCCGTTGCTTGCGCCGATACCGCGCCGGCACGGCTGGTGCACGGCATGGTCTGGCAACCCGACAACGCCCATGCGGACCCGCACGGCGACTGGGACAAGCTGGGCGCGCACGAACTCATCGTGCAGTGGACGGCGGTGGACGGTCTCTCGTTCCTGCCGGGCACGGGCCTGCGGGCGGCGGCGCGGATGCCGGACTGGGAGCGCATCGGGCAGGAGCCGTGGGGGCGCGACGTCATCATCGGGCTGGCAGGCCGCTTCGACGAAGCCGCGGCGCGCGCGAACACGGCGCAGCTGTTCAACGAATCGATGCAACTCGTGGACGCGCGTCCGCCGGTGCATGTCACGGGTTACTACTTTCCTGTCGAGATCGATCCGACCTGGCAGAACGCGGGTGCGCTGCGTGCGATGCTGGATGCGCTGCCGCGGCCGTTGTGGATCAGCGTCTACGATCGCGCGAACGTGGGCGGAACGGCGCTGGCCGCATGGCTCGACGAATGGCTGCCGCGCGATGTCGGCGTGTTGCTGCAGGACGGCTGCGGCGTGTATGCGCGCGAGCCGCACGTGGCGCGGGAGTATGCGGATCAGCTGGCGGCGAAGCTGGGGCGGGGGCGCGTCAGGATCATCGCGGAGGCGTTCCGGCCGCAGGTGGGAGGGGGCTTTCGGGCGGCGACGGTGGCGGAGTTGAAACCGCAGATCGATGCGTATCGGGGTTATCGCGTCTATCTGTTCGACGGTCCGCATTATGTGTCGAATACGCTCGTGCAGCAGTTGCTGGATGCTTACGGACACGGACACCCTAGCGTCGCTTCTCCGCCGTCTCGTGAGTAACCCCGCCCCGCATCACAACATCGGCACATGCAAGTGATGCGGATCACCCAGCATATCCGCCACACGCCGCAGCGCTTCCCTGCAATCCTCCCGATCCTGCGGCCCGCCCAGACAAAGACGCAACGCATTCGGCGGATTGCCATCCGTCGAAAACGCCGCGCCCGCCACCGCGCCGATTCCCTGATTGCGCAACTGCAAAGCCAGTTCCGGCGCGCTCCAGTCGCATACCGATGGCACCGGCAGCCAGAGATGAAAGCCGTGCGGGTTGGCATCGAAGGCGAATTCGTGCAGTTCCGCTGAGGCAATCGCCTGCCGTGCGGCCGCTTCTTCGCGGATTGCATCCAGCACGTCGGCGGCGGTGCCGTCATTGACCCATTGCGTCGCGAGCAGCACGGTGAACGGACTCGGCATTACCGAGGTCGCGCGCAAGGCTCCGGCAATCCGCTGCGTCTGGCGCGGCGTCGGCGCGCTCAGGTAAGCCACGCGCAATCCCGCGCCCAGCGTCTTCGACAAGCCGGTCACGTGATAGGTCAGCTCGGGCGCGAGTTCGGCCAGTGTCGGCGGCGCATCGGGCGGCAACATGCCGTAGGGCTCGTCCTCGATGATCGGCACGTTGTAGCGCAGCGCCACGTCGGCGAGGGCTTCACGCCGACGACGCGTCAACGTCAGCGTGCTCGGATTCTGCAAGGTCGGATTGCAGTAGAAGCCGCCCGGTTGCTCTGTCCTGCACAGCGCCTCGAACGCATGCGGCAGCGGCCCTTCGTCGTCGCGCGGCAGCGCCTGAAGGCGCACGCCGAGTTGCGAGGCAATCGCCTTGATGCCCGGATAGGCCAGCGAGTCCAGACAGATCATCTCGCCCGGCCGCGCCAGTTGCGACACCAGCGCCACCAGCGCCCCGTGGATGCCCGGGCACACGAGCACGGTTTCGGCTTCGCAGGAGGGCACGCGCGGACGCAGCCAGTCGCGTCCCGCCGCACGATCCACCGGCAAGCCGCCGAAATCCTGATAGCGCAGCAGCTGGAACGGATCGGCGCGTTCCATCAGGCGCGCCGCCGAAGCCCGCAGCCGTGCCGCCATCGCGGGCGGCTCCGGCGGCATGTTCATCGACATCTCGACGCTCCCGCCACCCGCCAGCGGCAACGTCTGCGTCCTGCCGCGCACGAAGGTGCCGCTGCCCGCGCGGGCGTCGAGCAGGCCGCGCTTGCGTGCTTCCGCATAGGCGCGCGCGACGGTCGTGTAGTTGAGACTCAGCAGGCCGGCGAGATCGCGCAGGCCGGGCAGCCGGTCGCGTGGCCGCAGACGGCCGCTCGCGAGATCTTCCTCGATCAGATCAGGGATCGTCAGGTAAGCAGGCTTCCTGCTTTCTTCGAGTTTCCTGATCCAGTGATGTGCCGGCTGATTCATGTCCGCGGTGATCCTCGCCACAGGTTCGCTCGATCCTGGCATGTCAAAACAATCGAAGGGAAAAAGATCGCATCGGCAGACTGGACTTGATTGCATTGATCGCATCGATGCACGTCTTCGGTGTACGACGCACCATGCTCACGCCCGTCTGCGCTGAAATCGTGCGAAGCGCAACCACGCACCGTCTCCCGCTTGCGTCGCGAAAGCCCTTCCAGCAAGGCTCCGGCAAAAATTTTTCGGTTCCGTCGAGCAAGTTCGTTTTGCTTGATTGCAAAGTGATTGCATTTCGCGGGCCAATCATTGGCATACCCGTTGCGTTTGAGGACCCGTCGACGCGCTGCATGGACGAGCGCACCGGCCTCGAACCTCACACTCATCGGAGAATGTCATGCCCGCAGTCAATCAACCGCTTCACAAGAACGGCGATTATCTGGTCGACTACGAAGAGAAAGTCTTCGAGGACGTGAAGGCCGAGCCCGGTGAGAAAGCGCTCGTCACGTTTCATACGGTCGCGTTCGAAGGGTCGATCGGCTTCGTGAACCTGTTGCAGGCCACGCGTTTGCAACGCAAGGGCTTCGATACCTCCGTGCTGCTGTACGGCCCCGGCGTCACGCTCGGCCTGCAACGCGGCTTTCCGACGCTCGGCGACGAAGCCTTCCCCGGTCACCTCAACTTCAACAAGCAACTGCAGAAGTTCATGGCCGAAGGCGGCAAGGTCTACGCCTGCCGCTTCGCGTTGCAGGCGCTGTATGGACACGGCGAGGCGTCGCTCATCGAAGGCATCCGGCCGATCAATCCGCTCGACGTGCTGGATATCCAGCTGCTCCATCGCAAGGAAAACGCGCTGATCATCCACACCTGGACCGTGTGACGATCATGCCCGATGCCCTTTCGACACCGCGCATCGTGCGCGCGGCGGCCGTGCAGATCACACCGGACTTCGAGCGCCCGAACGGCACGCTCGACCGCGTCTGCACGGCCATCGACGAAGCTGCGGCGCAGGGCGTGCAGCTGATCGTCTTCCCCGAGACCTTCGTGCCGTACTACCCGTACTTCTCGTTCGTGCGCGCGCCGGTGGCATCGGGCGCGGATCACATGAAGCTCTACGAGCAGGCCGTGGTGATCCCCGGCCCGGTCACGCAGGCCGTGTCCGAGCACGCGCGGCTGTGCAACATGGTCGTCGTGCTGGGCGTGAATGAACGCGATCACGGCAGCCTGTACAACACGCAGCTCATCTTCGATACCGACGGCACGCTGCGCCTCAAGCGCCGCAAGATCACGCCGACCTTCCACGAACGCATGATCTGGGGCCAGGGCGATGCGGCGGGTCTGAAAGTGGTGAACACCGGCGTGGGACGCGTCGGCGCGCTGGCGTGCTGGGAGCACTACAACCCGCTCGCGCGCTACGCGCTGATGACGCAGCACGAAGAGATCCATTGCAGCCAGTTCCCCGGCTCGCTGGTGGGACCGATCTTCGCGGAGCAGATCGAAGTGACGATCCGCCATCACGCGCTGGAGTCGGGCTGCTTCGTCGTCAACGCGACCGGCTGGCTCACCGATGCGCAGATCGAAGCCATCACGCCCGATCCCAACCTGCAACGCGCGCTGCGCGGCGGCTGCAATACCGCGATCGTGTCGCCGGAAGGCCAGCATCTCGCCGAGCCGCTGCGCGAGGGCGAAGGCATGGTGATCGCCGACCTCGACATGGCGCTCATCACGAAGCGCAAACGCATGATGGATTCCGTCGGTCACTATGCGCGGCCCGAGTTGCTGAGCCTCGCGATCAACGACCGCCCGGCATCGCCCGTCACCTCTTTCAAGGACACCCACGACGATGAACGCCCGCGAGAAACTGCCGGCATCGAGCCGGCAATTGATGACTGAACTGCAGTCGGCCGGCCTGCGGCTGGTCGATCCACGCGCGGGCGTGTCGAGCCGGCGGGGCGGCGCGGGGCCGTCGGACCACAAGGCCGTGACGGTGGACGGCGTGACCATCATGGTGCCCGTGCATACGAGCAGCGCGTGGGATTCGCCGTTCGTCGCGGGTCAGCCGGACGCGCACGGCATCAGCGCGCTGACGCGCAACGCCATCCCGATCGCCAGCATCAGCTTTCCAAAGGCGCCGCGTTTCTACGCGATGCAGACGCTCGACGGCGTGCCGTACTCGCATATCGCGACGCTGCACAGCGCCGATGTGCTCGCCACCACCGTGCTGCAAACCTGCATCCGTTATGAGAGCCGTCGCAAGTCGTGCAAGTTCTGCGCGATCGGCCAGTCGCTGGCGGCGGGCCGCACGATTGCGCACAAGACGCCGGAGCAGCTCGCCGAAGTGGCGCGTGCGGCGGTGTTGCTGGACGGCGTCAGGCACATGGTGCTGACGACCGGCACGCCGCCGACGCCCGATCGCGGCGCGCGGGTGTTGTGCGAGAGCGCGTTCGCGATCAAGGCCGCCGTGAATCTGCCGATCCAGGCGCAATGCGAGCCGCCCGACGACGACCGCTGGTTCGAGCGCATGAAGGCGAGCGGCATCGATACGCTCGGCATGCATCTGGAAGCCGTTACGCCGGCCGTGCGCGAGCGCATCATGCCGGGCAAGGCGACGGTGCCGCTGACGCGCTACATGGAAGCGTTCGAAGCGGCGGTCGCGGTGTTCGGCCGCGGCCAGGTGAGCACGTACATTCTCGCGGGACTGGGCGACAGCGCGGAGGACATCGTCGGGATGGCGCGCGAGCTGATCGCGCTCGGCGTGTATCCGTTCGTCGTGCCCTTCGTGCCGATCAGCGGCACGCCGCTCGAAGATCATCCCGCGCCCGCGCCCGAGTTCATGCGTGCGGTGCTGGCGCCCATCGGCGCGATGCTCGGCGAAGCCGGCATGCGCTCCGCCGACATCAAGGCGGGCTGCGGTAAATGCGGCGCGTGTTCGTCGCTGTCATCGTACGAGGCCTGACCATGTTCGTCGAAGCCATTGAAGGCGATGCACTCGATCTCGACTACACGCCGGTCGAATTTCGCGTCAAATGGGCGACGCTGCCCTGGGAAGCGGAGGAAGCGTACAAGCTGCGGCGCGCGGTGTTCTGCATCGAGCAGGGCGTGTTCGTCGGCGACGATCGCGACGAGATCGACACGCGTGCGCAGTTGCTGGTTGCAGTGAGCTGTGTCGCGGGCATGCCGGATCAGGTCGTCGGCACGGTGCGCATCCATGAGCGCGAGCCGGGCGTGTGGCTCGGTTCGCGGCTCGCGGTGCATGCGGCATTCCGCTCGCACGGCAAAATCGGCTCGACGCTCATCCGGCTGGCCGTGTCGAGCGCGCATGCGCTCGGCTGCGAGACCTTCCTCGCGCATGTGCAGGAGCAGAACGTGCCGCTGTTCCGAAGACTGCGCTGGGACACGCAGCAGGAGGAAACGCTGTTCGGCCGCGCTCATCATCTGATGCGCGCGCAACTCGATGCCTATCCGCCGTGCGTCACGCCGCAGAGCGGTTTCGTCGCGCTCGCGCGGAGGCTGCCGTGAAGCCTTTGGCGGGTTGGGTCGAGCGACTCAGGGCAAGCCGGGGCTTTCAGCACAAGAGCGATATCTCGCGCGTGCTTGCGCACTTGCCGGCCGGTGCACGCGACGTGGCCATCGGCGACGATTGCGCCGCCATTCCCGACGGCGACGGCTTCCTGCTGTTCGCGATCGAAGGTCTGGTGAGCGACTTCGTCCAGACGATGCCCTGGTTCGCCGGCTACAGCGGCGTCATGGTGAACGTCAGCGACATCTACGCGATGGGCGGCCGCCCGCTCGCCGTCGTCGATGCGCTGTGGAGCGGCAGCGCACAGGCCGCAGGCGATGTGCTCGCGGGCATGACGGCGGCATCGCGGATATATGGCGTGCCTATCGTCGGCGGACACAGCAACGTGCGCAGCGAAGGCGCGCAGCTTGCGGTGGCGATCGTCGGGCGTGCGCGCAGGCTCTTGACCAGCTTCGACGCCCGTCCCGGCGATGCGCTCGTCCTGGCGGTTGATCTGCGCGGGCGTTTCGAGGAACCGTATCCGTTCTGGAATGCATCGGTGGGCGCGCCGGAAGGCCGCGCGCGCGGCGATTTCGAACTGTTGCCCGCGTTGGCCGAGGACGGACTGTGCGCTGCGGCGAAGGACATCAGCATGGCGGGCGTGCTCGGCACGGCGCTGATGCTGCTCGAATGCTCGAATGCCGGCGCGCGTATCGATCTCGATGCGGTGCCCCGTCCTCCGGAAGTCGATTTCGAGCGCTGGCTCACGGCGTTTCCGAGCTTCGGCTTCGTGCTTTCGGTACACAAGGAGCATGTGGGCGAGGTGCTCGCGCGGTTTGCATCGCGCGATATTGCGAGCGCGGTGATCGGCGAGGTGGACGCATCGCGCGAAGTGGTCGTGACGCGCGGCGACGAAGCGGCCTTGCTGTGGAACCTCCGCGAGGAGCCGTTCATATGCGCGCGCTGAACGCACTGCGAATTGGACTGCTGACGCATTCGGTGAATCCGCGCGGCGGCGTCGTGCATACGCTCGAACTGGCGCGCGCGTTGCACGACGCCGGGCACGATGTCACCGTTTTTGCACCCGCACGGCCGGGCGAGTCGATGTTTCGCGCGTCGCCATGCCGGATCGTATTGGCGCGTATCGAAGGCGAGGCGAAGGGACTGACCGGCATGGTCGCGCAACGCATTCGGGCGTTGAAGCGTGCGCTTGCAGACGTCGGTCCGGACGGCTTCGACGTGCTGCATGCGCAGGACAGCATCAGCGGGAATGCGCTGGCGGAACTGAAGGATGAGCGCACGATTCGCGGCTTCGTGCGCACGGTGCATCATCTCGACCACTTCGACGACCCGCAACTCGACCACTGGCAACGCCGCGCCTGGCAGGACGCCGATGCCGTGTTCTGCGTCAGCGACGCATGGACGCGCATCATGCGTTCGACCTACGGGATCACGGCGCACACGGTGTCGAATGGCATCGACGCAATGCGCTACGGCGTTTGTGCCGACTCGGACATGCATGCGTTGCGGGAAAGGTTCGGCATGAGCGCAGGGCCGGTCGTGCTGGCGGTGGGCGGCATCGAAGAACGCAAGAACACGTCGATGCTGCTCGAAGCCTTCGCCTTGCTGCACGCCCGTTGGCCCGGCGCGCAACTGGTGCTGGCGGGCGGCGCGAGTCTGCTCGACCACGACGACTACACGCGCCGCTTCCTTGCGCGAGCGGCGGCGCTGAAACTGGAAGTCGGCGCGCGCGGCACGCCGGTGATCGTGACGGGCGCGCTGCCGGACGCTGAAATGCCCGCGCTGTTCCGTCTCGCTGATGTCGTGTCGATGATCTCGCTTCGCGAAGGCTTCGGTCTGGTGGTGCTCGAAGCGCTGGCGAGCGGACGGCCGGTCGTGGTCTCGCGCATCGCGCCCTTCACCGAGTATCTCGACGGCCGCACCTGCATCTTCGCCGATCCACATGACGCGTCATCGATTGCCGCCGCGCTCGAGGGCAATAGCGGCATCGACTTCGTGCAAGCCGTGCCCGCGCTGTTGCGGCGCTTCACGTGGCAAGCGAGCGCCGCGCGTCATCTCGACCTTTATCGTGCGTGGCTTGACGCCGATCAACCTTCAAACGGAGCCACCTCATGCCCGTCATGCACTTCCTGATCCGCTGGCCCGATGGCGTCGAAGCGAACTGCTATTCGCCTTCGACCGTCGTCAGCGAGTTCTTCACAGCGGGCGAGCGCTATGCCGTCGATGACTTTGTCGCGCGTTCCCGTGAAGCCTTGAACATCGGCTCGGAACGGGTGCGCGAGAAATACGGTTTCGCATGCTCCGCCGCGCTCGATCAGCTCGCACGCATCGAAGACGATGCGCGCCGTTTCCGCGATGCGCAGGAAGCTCAGGTCACCGTGCTCGCGCTCGATTAACTCATTCGTTCAGGGGATGCACCATGTCCAGCATCGATTCAACCGGCGGCGCGCCGAAGCATGTCAGTGTGATCGTCGTCGGCGGCGGGCAGGCCGGGCTTTCGGTCAGCCACTTCCTGCAAAAGGCGAACATCGATCATCTCGTGCTGGAAAAGCACAGCGTCACCCATACCTGGCGCACGCAGCGCTGGGACACGTTCTGTCTCGTGACGCCCAACTGGCAGTGCGCGCTGCCGGGACATCCGTATGAGGGCGCGGACCCGCACGGCTTCATGAAGAAGGACGAGATCATCGCCTATCTCGACGGCTTCATCGCGAAGGTCAATGCGCCGGTGCTCGAAGGCACGGCGGTCACGCGCGTGACACGCGATGCAGGCGGCCGCTATCACGTGAGAAGCACGGGCGGTGACTTTACCGCCGATCAACTCGTGGTGGCGTCCGGCGGCTATCACACGCCGATCGTGCCGCGCATGGCCGAGCGCCTGCCGCCGGGCATCGCGCAGGTGCAGTCATCGGAATATCGGCATGCGGATGCCTTGCCGCCCGGCGCGGTGCTGGTCGTCGGCTCGGGGCAGTCCGGAGCGCAGATCGCCGAGGATCTGCATCTGTCGGGCCGCAAGGTGCATCTTGCCGTGGGCGAAGCGCCGCGCTGTGCGCGTTTTCATCGTGGCCGCGACGTGGTGGACTGGCTCGCGGACATGCGCTATTACGACATGCCCGTGACCGATCATCCGCTGCGCGAAGGCGTGCGCGACAACACCAATCATTACGTCACTGGCCGCGATGGCGGACGGGATATCGACTTGCGCCGCTTCGCGCTCGAAGGCATGGAACTGTTCGGGCGGCTGGAGGATTTCCGTGACGGCACGCTGCGCTTCGCGACCAACCTGCGCAAGAACCTCGACGAAGCCGACGATATCTATAACCGCATCAACGCGAGCATCGATGGCTTCATCGCGAAGCATGGCATCGAGGCGCCGCCTGCCGCGCCGTACGTGCCGCTCTGGCAGCCGCATGAAGAGCGCGCGGAACTCGACCTTCAGGCAAGCGGCATCACGTCGATTGTCTGGTGCATCGGCTTTACGCCGGATTTCGGCTGGCTGGACGCGCCGGTATTCAACGGCCGCGGTCATCCGTCACACACGCGCGGAGTGACGGCAGTGCCGGGGCTTTACTTCGTTGGCTTGCCGTGGCTGCATACGTGGGGATCGGGACGCTTCTCGGGCGTCGCGCGCGATGCTCAACATGTCGTCGATGCGATCAGTGCCGAGCGGGCGTCTGTGCCGGAGAGCGTCTCGATTGCGGCCGCATGAAGGGTGCGTAGACTTACTTCGAGGAAGCGGTATTGATCGACCGGGCGGATTCGGCCGGCAGCACCGACGTCAACACGTTCGAAGGCACATGCTGCGCTTCTTCCTGCGACACCGCGCCGACGAACTTCCATCCGGCGGGCAGCTTGACGAAGGTATAGCCGGTCGGTTGATCGACGAAGACGGAATAGGGCGCGGGCGTGCCGGTGTCCTCGGCAAAGGCGGACGCGGCAACAAACGGGCTCGCGACCAGCAACGCGACGGCAAGCGTGGACAAGGACTTTTTCATGACGACACACTCCTGAAAATTTAAACCGGCTGATTATGTAACGATCGACACAGATATTGGACCATCCGGACGCGACGACGTCCAGTTATTTTGTTATGATCGACACATAATTCAGAATTGCGCTGTGCGCAGGAATGACGCGCAGGGCAGTCCGGTTGATTCAGCGGAGCGAGACATGTCGTCACTGGCTCATCAAACGCAACTCAAGACGCGCGGCCGTCCGCGCAGCTTCGACCGTGAAACGGCGCTCAGAAGCGCGATGGAAGTGTTCTGGTCGAAAGGCTATGACACCTGTTCCATGGCCGATCTCGTCGACGCCATGGGCATCAACTCTCCCAGTCTCTACGCGGCGTTCGGCAGCAAGGAAGATCTGTACCGCGAGGCCGTCGAACTCTATGTCGCCGCTGAGGGTGGCGCGGCGCTGCGGAATCTGCAAGCGCATGTGTCCGTACGCGACGGCCTGCGCGCCATGTTCCGCACCAGCACCGAACTGTTCACCGGCACATCGCATCCACGTGGCTGCATGATTTTTCTCGGCGCGATGTCGGTGGGCGCGGAACACGCGCAGTTGCGCGCCGAGTTGCAGAAGCTCCGGCGCAAGGTTGCGAGCACGGTCGCGGCGCGGCTCGCGCAGGCGGTCGAATCCGGCGAACTCGACGCCCGCACTGATGTCCCCGCGCTCGCCGCGCTGTGCATGACGCTGTTTGCCGGTCTGTCGATTCAGGCGCAGGACGGCGTGCGCAAGCCCGCGCTGTTCGCTGCGATCGATCAGTTCATCGCGACACTGCCGTTGCGCACGAAGCGCTGAACCCCTCATGAAGCCAACGCCCAAAGCCGACACGCAAATCTGGCGCGCGCCCGAACTCGGCGCGGAGCTGTTGCGCGGGCGCTTCGCGGACTTTTCCTACGATGTCCACGCGCACGACACCGCCTGCTTCGCGCTGTTGACGGGCGGTGCGATCCGCATCCGCATGCGCGGCACGGAGTTCGTCGCGCGGCGCGGCGACCTGTACGCCATCGACGCCGACGAACCGCACGCCGGCTGGCCAGTCGACGACGCCGGCTGGACGCAGCGCACGCTGTACGTGGATGTCGCGCATCTCCGCGCGCTCACCGGCGACGCGCGTGCGGCGGGACGTCCGGGCGGCGTCGTCGGGCCGATCATCCGCGATCCGGCGCTGTGCGCGGCGCTCTTCGACGTGCATCGCTCATCCGAGGTGCACGGGCCGTCGCTGCAACGCGACGAACGCTATCTGGCGTTCGCGGCGCGGCTCGTCGGGCGGCATCTGAAAGAAGGCGCTGGCATTGCCGCCACGCCGCGCGAGCCGCACGCGGTGGCGGCGGCGCGCCGTTTCCTGGACGAGCGTATCGGCGAGCAACTGCATCTGGAGGAGATCGCGGCGGCGTCGGGACTGCCGCCGTTCCGGCTGTTTCGCGCCTTCAGCCGCGAAACCGGCATGACGCCTCACGAATACCAGCGCCAGGCCCGCGTGCGCCGCGCGATGCAGATGATCCGTCACGGCGGCGCGCTCTCGGATATCGCCGCCGCCACCGGGTTTGCGGATCAGGCGCATCTCACGCGCACTTTCCGCCGCATGCTCGGCGTGACGCCGGGCGCATACAAGACGGCCACGCGCACCTGACGCTATTTGAGCAAACCGAGATTCGCGACCGCCTTGCTGACCGGCTTGCGATCGCCGATCAACGCGAGCCCGACATAGCGAAGCTCCTCGGTCACGACACCGGCGACGGCATCGCGAAACGCGCCGTAGTCGGTGGTTTGCTGTCCCTGCACCGGGAAGGTGACGACGTCGCACGCGGCGGCGATCGCCTTGTCGCGGATCGCCGACAACGTGTCCTGATCCGCCCCGAGCACCGCAATGCCGACAGGAATGAGACCGGGATACGCGCAACCCGAGGCATCGACGAGCGCTTCGCCGACCAGCGCCGGATGGCGCTGCCCGACCGTCAGCGCCAGCACGGCTGCTGCATTGGCCGCCTTGCCCGCGGGCAGGTTCTGGTCGACCACGATCACGCAACGCTGCGGGCGCACCGGCTGATCCGAATGATTGGCTTCCGTCACGAACAGTCCTCTTTCATCGATAAAGCCGGATCATGACCCGTCCCGCACGGCCAGGTCTTGAATCCTGTTGCACGCCGTCCGCTGCCTTACGTTCTTGACTTTCCATTCCATTACGCGCAAGCATGAACAGTCGCGCGTCCGGCGCGGCGTTCGTGCTTGTATGGTGTCCCTACTTACACTTTCGAACGATGGTGACGCGCCCGCCCACGCCCCGCCAGCACATCCGCCTTTGCACCGCGAGCGACGGCGTGCACATCGCCTACGCGGTGTGCGGTTCGGGTCCGCCGATCGTCAAGGCCGCGAACTGGCTCAGTCATCTGGAACTGGATTTTGCGAGTCCGGTCTGGAGCCATCTGATGGTCGAGCTGTGCGGCCGTCATACGCTGATCCGCTACGACCAGCGCGGCTGCGGCCTGTCGGACCGTGAAGTCGGCGAAATCTCCTTCACTGCGTGGCTGCGCGACCTGGAAACGGTGGTCGACGCGAGCGGCCTCGAACGCTTTCCGCTGCTGGGCATCTCGCAGGGTGCGTCCATCGCGATTGCCTATGCGGTGGCGCATCCGGAGCGCGTCACGCATCTGGTGCTGCACGGCGGCTATGCGCGCGGACGGCTCAAGCGCACTCGCGACCCGGCGCAGCAAGAGGAAGCCGAAATGCTCGTGAAGCTCGCGGAACTGGGCTGGGGCAAGCAGAATCCCGCGTTCCGCCAGTTTTTCACGACGCAGTTCATCCCGGGCGGCACGCCGGAACAGCATCACTGGTTCAACGAACTCGAACGGCTCACGACCACGCCGCGCAATGCGGCGCGCATCATGCGCGTGTTCAACGAGATCGACGTGGTGGACCTGCTGTCGCAAGTGCAGTGTCCGACGCTCGTGCTGCATGCGAGCGGCGACGCGCGCGTGCCCTTCGACGAAAGCCGCCTGCTCGCCGGCCAGATTCCCGGCGCGCGCTTCGTGCCGCTGGAGAGCGAAAACCATCTCGTGCTGGAGACCGATGCCGCCTGGCGACGCTGGCGCGAGGAAGTGCGGGCGTTCCTGCCATCGGCGCCGCCGGCGGATCCCGCGTTCGCGACGCTGACGCCGCGCGAGCGGGATATCGTCGAACTGCTGGCGGGCGGACGCGACAACGCGCAGATCGCTGCGCGTCTGACGCTGAGCGAGAAGACGGTGCGCAATCACATCACCAGCATCTTCGCGAAGCTCGAGGTCGAGAATCGTGCGCAGGCCATCGTGCTGGCGCGCCGCGCGGGCTTCGACGCACCTTCCGCCTGACCGTTCCGGGACACCGGTCCCGGGTTTCCGCCTCCTGTGCAGTCTTTCCCGGTCGTCGTCCGGGACTTGCGCCTCATGTGCGACCGCGTCCATCTGCCGAGAATGCTCCACAGAACGGAGACGCGACGATTGACGATTCCCCAGCCGATCTGTTCATCCCCGCCAGGCCGCGCGCCTGCCCTGATCGACGCTGAATCATCCGGAGTCCGCACACATGAATGCCGTCATGAAAGAAATGTCCCCGCAAGCCATGCACCCCGCCACGCAACAGCGCTATGCGAAGTGCATCGAAGTGTCCCGCCGCATCCGCTGGGATATCGATCAGGACGTGCTGCGCGGCCGTCATTTCGATCCCGCCCATACCTTCATGCCGCACGGCCTCAGCGAGGTGTACCGGCTGCCGTTCCTGAGCGCGTCCGAACGCCGGCTGATGTCGCAGGTGCAGGGCCGTACCTACGCGAACATGTTCGGCATGATCGAGCGCTTCATCGGCGCGAAGATGATGGAAGTCGGCCGCGAGCATGCGCTGTCGGACCAGACGGCGCTGGAAGCGATCGTCCGCTTCACCGACGAAGAACTGAAGCATCAGGAACTGTTCCGCCGCGTGGAGGCGCTCGCGGCCGAGGCGCTGCCACCCGGCTATCGCTTCGTCCCGGATGCCGACGATGTCGCGCGCTTCGTGCTCGGCAAGTCCACCTGGTCGATCCTGGCGCTGACGTGCTGCATCGAGATCGTCACGCAGGTGCATTACCGGCAGAGCATGGAGAGCGACAGCAGCCTGTCGCCGCTGTTCAAGGACATCTTCCTGTTTCACTGGAAGGAGGAATCGCAGCACGCGATCATCGACGAGCTGGAATGGATGCGCGAGGACGCGCGCATCGGCGCGGCGGAACGCGACGCCGCCATTGGCGACCTGATCGATCTGGTGGGCGCGATCGACGGCATGTTGCAGGCGCAGGCCGCCGCCGACGCCGAATACTTCATCGCGCAACTGGATCGCCCGCTGTCGTCCGATGAAGAAGCGCGCGTGCATGCGGGTCTGCTCGATGCGTATCGCTGGCAGTACATCGTATCGGGTGTCGATGAGCCGCGTTTCGGCGAAATCCTGGGGCGCGTCATCACCGAAGCGCACGGTGAACGGCTCGGCGCGGCACTCGCGCCGCTGCGGCGCCGAGCGCTGACCAGCGAAGTCGACAAGCTGATGTGACGTCAAGGCCGGGCACGAAGCCCGGCCTTTTTCCTGCGCGAAAGCAAAGTGCAAGAAACCCGCTTCGCGACGCCGCAAAACGCTGAATTGGCGGTGAAATCTACTTGTTACCGGCCTTCTGGCCGCGTTTTTTTTAGTGCACCATATGCCGTATGAGGGTTTCGCAGTAGCATGCAGTCCGCTGTCTCAACACCGATAACTAGATTGGATCATCATGCTCGCCGAGTCATTGCCGCATACATCCGACATCGAGAAATTCGCCGAAGATCACGAACGCTTCGCGCGACACATCCCCGCCGAAATATCCGTCGTCCTGCGCAATCTCGTGTTGCGCCGCGACATGCTCACCGTCACCAGCGGACACGGGCAGATCGTCACCCAGCTGCTCGAAGTGGACGCGCGTGAGGCGCGCATCGTGTTCGACTGGGGCGGCGTCGAATTTGACAACCGCGCGCTGCTCGAAGCGAAGCAACTGTACTTTAAGGCCGCGCCCGAAGGCGTGCGGGTGGAGTTCACGACGCAGGCGGCGCGCGCCGTCGAGTACGAAGGGCGTCAGGCCTTCGAGGTCTCGTTCCCCGAGAAGCTCTATCACTTCCAGCGGCGCGAATACTTCCGCGTGCCGACGCCGATTCTCGATCCCTACTACGCCAAAGGCGCCTTCGCCGACGGCGCGGCGTTCCGCTACGAAGTACACGACCTGTCGCTCGGCGGCATCGCCCTGCGCATGGACGCGCCGCGTCTCGCGGAGACCGAGATCGGCACCGTATTCCATGACGTCGTGCTGCATCTGGGACCGGGCACCATCCTGTCGATCGATATCGAACTCGTCTCCCCGCGCAGCGTGACCACGCCGCGCGGCGACGTGCGCTATGTCGTCGGCTTTCGCTTCACGCGGCTCTCGGGCGCGGCGGAAAGCGTATTGCAGCGGCTCATCACGCGCATGGAAGCCCGCCGCCGCAGCCTGTCGGCCTGATTGGCTGGTTAGCTGATTGGTCGGACCATTCGGGTCGCGCTTCGGGCGCGGCACGCATCCATTGGTAAAATGCGTGCCTCCTACACTTTGACGCGACGCATGCTTCGTCGAGCCTGGCGCGGAGAAGAGCGCTTCTGGAAAATCTGGTGGTTGCTGGGCGTGCCCATTCACCTTGCGTGGTGGTTCGTCTATCTCGACCTCTGGGCCAGCGGTCTCTCTCCCGAATCCTTCCTGCTGCTCACAGTCTGGTTCTGGCCCGCCATGCTGGGCCTGTTCGCGGTCTGTTCCGCGCTGTATCTCCTGTGGTGCGTGCTCGCGTGGCGCTGCGCCGGCAACGTGAACAACCGCATCTGGACGATCATCGCGCGCGTGCTGATCGGCGTGGGGCTCGGCTCGTTTTTCACCGAATGCGCGCTGGTCCTCATGGCGCCATTCGCTTGACCACGGAGACACGATGAACTGGACCAGGCTTCTCGCCGGAATGGGACTCGTCGCGACGCTGGCGCTTCCCGCCGCAACCTTCGCACAAGGCGCACAGACCGAAACGGATGTCGATGCCCGCATGGACGCGCTGTTCGGCGCGCACGAGCCGTATCGGACGTTCTTCGACCGCTTGCAGAGCGCGGTCGCAGCCAACGACAAAAAAGCCGTCGCGGCGCTGGTGTCGTATCCGGTCGCGGTGCATCGCGCGGGCACGGAAACCACGCTGCGCACCCAGCGCGACTTCATCGCGCAGTACGCGTCCATCTTCACGCCGAAACTCGTCGACATCGTCGCGCAGCAGAAATACGCGGCGCTCTTCGTGCGCGACCAGGGCGCGATGATCGGCAATGGCGAGATCTGGTTCAGCGGCGTCTGCCGCGACAAGGCGTGCAAGCAGTCCGACGTGAAAATCACCGCCTTCAATCTCGACTGAGTGTTCGGGCGGCGGACGTTTGTCTGGCGCAGCGCGTCGTTGAACGTGCACAATGTCCCGGCTTGCACGAGCGTGATTCTTGACGAACACACACGCGGACCACGACGCCCATGCTCAACGAATTCGCCAGGACGGTTCTCGTGATCGTCGCCGGGTTGTTTCCGATCATCAACCCGCCGGCGACCGCGCTCGTGGTGCTGAGCATGCTGCCGCACATCGGCGACGCCGACCGCGCCGAACTGGCCCGGCGCATTTCCATCAACAGCTTTGCGATCCTGCTGGCTTCGCTGTCGATCGGCGCTTATGTGCTGTCGTTCTTCGGCATCTCGATACCGGTGCTGCGCGTGGCGGGCGGGCTGGTCGTCGCGATGGCGGGCTGGACGCTGCTCCAGGCCCCCGACGCCGACCCCGACGATCCCGCCGACACCGCACCCAAGCCGCGCAGCGGCGCGTCCCTGCGCGCCAAGGCGTTCTATCCGCTGACCTTGCCGATTACCGTGGGACCGGGCGCGATCGCCGTCGCGATTGCGCTGGGCACCGGCTCGCCGCGCCACGGCCTGCAGCCGGTGCATCTGGCGGGCGTCGGCATCGGCTTGCTGATCCTGTGCGCGAGCATCTACGTGTGCGTGCGCTTCGCCGGGCATCTGGAACGGCTGCTTGGCACGGTCGGCACGCAGGTGGCCGTGCGGCTGTTCGCCTTCGTGATCTTCTGCATCGGCGTGCAGATTCTCTGGCTCGGACTCTCCGAACTGCTCGCCTCCGTGCCGCTCAAACTGCCCTAGACGCAGGTTCGCCGCAAAACAAGGAGACAGCGCTTGACCACGCATCGCAAGAAGCCGGAAGAGCTGCGCAGCCATCGCTGGTATGGCGTGAACGATCTGCGGTCGTTCGGCCATCGCTCGCGCACCGCGCAGATGGGGTATCACCCGTCGGACTATCTGGGCAAGCCGGTCATCGGCGTGCTCAATACGTGGAGCGAGATCAACTCGTGCCATACGCACTTCCGGCAGCGCGTGGAGGAAGTAAAGCGCGGCATATGGCAGGCGGGCGGCTTTCCGGTCGAAATGCCGGTGATGACGCTCGCCGAACCGTTCCAGAAGCCCACCACCATGCTGTACCGCAACTTCCTCGCGATGGAAGCCGAGGAAGTCCTGCGCTCCTATCCGTTCGACGGCTGCGTGCTGATGGGCGGCTGCGACAAGACCACGCCCGGCCTGCTGATGGGCGCGATCAGCATGAACCTGCCGGCCATCTTCCTGCCCGCCGGCCCGATGCTGCGCGGCGACTGGCAGGGCCGCACGCTCGGCAGCGGCTCGGACACGTGGAAGTACTGGGCCGAACTGCGTGCGGGCAAGATCAGCGAGGACGAGTGGAAGGGCGTCGAAAGCGGCATTGCGCGCTCGCCGGGACATTGCATGACGATGGGCACCGCATCGACGATGACCAGCGCCGCCGAAGCGCTCGGCCTGACCTTGCCGGGCTACGCGTCGATACCGGCGGTGGATTCGCGCCATGCGCAGCACGCGTCGCTGACGGGGCAGCGCATTGTCGAGATGGTGTGGAGCGACCTGAAGCCGTCCGACCTGCTCACCCCGAAGTCATTCGACAACGCCGTGACGACGGTGCTGGCGCTGTCCGGCTCGACCAATGCGATCGTGCATCTGGTGGCGATGGCGCGGCGCGCAGGCGTGCCGCTGACGACCGCCCGTTTCGACGAACTGGCGCGCGTGACGCCGGTGCTCGGCAACATCCGGCCGGCGGGCGCATACCTGATGGAAGACTTCTTCTACGCGGGCGGTTTGCGGGCCTTGCTGGCGGAGTTGGGGCCGCTGATCGACGGCACGCAGCGCACGGTGAATGGCCGCACGCTGGGCGAGAACATCGCGGATGCGGAGATCTTCAACGACGACGTGATCCGCCGCCGCGACAACCCGCTCGTGCCGCGCGACGGCCTTGCGGTGCTGACGGGCAACCTCGCGCCGGATGGCGCGGTCATCAAGCCGGCGGCGATGGAAGCGCGCCTGCTCAGGCATCGCGGCCCGGCGGTGGTGTTCAGGGATTACGCCGACATGGCCGCGCGCATCGACGACGCCACGCTCGACATCGGCGCCGATTCCGTGATCGTGTTGCAGCACGCCGGGCCGGTGGGCGCGCCGGGCATGCCGGAGTGGGGCCAGCTGCCGATCCCGCAAAAATTATTGAAGCAAGGCGTGCGCGACATGGTCCGCATCTCCGATGCGCGCATGAGCGGCACGAGCTATGGCGCCTGCGTGCTGCACGTGGCGCCGGAATCGTTTGTCGGCGGGCCGCTGGCGCTGGTGCGCGACGGCGACATGATCGAACTGGACGTGCCGGCGCGGCGCCTGCATCTCGCGGTCAGCGACGACGAACTGGCCGCGCGCCGGGCCGCATGGCAGCCGCCGAAGCGGCCTTTCGAACGTGGTTTCGGCGTCATGCATCAACTGCATGTGACCCAGGCCGACAAGGGCTGCGACTTCGACTTCCTCGAATCCCAGCCCGCTACCCCCGACGAACCCGAAATTCACTGATCCCGCCATGACCCAGACCATCGCCATTTCAGACGAAACGCTCGACCTGCTGCGCCATGTCAGCACCGCGACGCTCACGACCCAGCTCTTCAAGCGCGGCCTGCGCAATGTCTTCCTGCAAGGCGTCGCGCCGCTGGTGAAGCCCTCGACCGGCGCGCCGAACATGGTCGGCCCGGCGTTCACGCTGCGCAATATTCCAGCACGCGAGGATCTGGATCATGTCGGCGTGTTCCAGGACCCGGATCATCCTCAGCGCAAGGCGGTCGAAACCGCGCCGCCCGGCAGCGTGCTGGTGCAGGATTGCCGCGGCGAGCGCGGCGTTGCGTCGACGGGATCGATTCTCACGATGCGTCTAAAGGTGCGCGGCGTCGCCGGCATGGTGTCGGACGGCTGCGTGCGCGACAGCGGCACGATCGGCGATATCGGCCTGCCGCTGTTCTGCGCGGGCGCGAGCGCGCCGCTCAATCTCGCGAAACATCACGCCGTGGACATGAACGTGCCGGTGGCCTGCGGCGGCGTGGCGGTGTATCCGGGCGATATCGTCGTCGGCGATGTGGACGGCGTCGTGATCGTGCCGCGCCACATGGCCGAAGAGGTCGCGCGGGATGCGGCCGAGCAGGAACGTCTGGAAGAATTTCTCGCGGCGCGCGTGGCGGACGGCGCGGTGCTACGCGGCACCTATCCGCCCGACGAGCAGACGCTCGCCGCGTACCGCGAATGGCTTAAACAGCGCGGCTAGGGCAGCAGATTCCACTTGACGATGGCGCGCACGTCGCGCTCGAAGCCGAGTACGCTCATCGCGGCGGTTTCCATCGTCAGATGCGCACCCAGTGACGGCGAACCGGTCGCCCATTGCGCGCCGAAGACGCGCGAGAAATGCGCATGCGAGAACAGCGCGATGTGGCGCGCGCCGGTGCCGAGCAGCTTGTCGATGAGCGCCTGCGCGCGCCGGCCGATATCGGCGAGATTCTCGCCTTGCGGAATGGGCGAGGTCCACACCGACCAGTCCGGAATCTCCTGGCGGATATCCGGCGTCTTGCGGCCTTCGTAGACGCCGTAGTTCCACTCGTGCAGCTCCGGCTCGACCTGCGCGTGCTCGCCAAGGCCGGCGAGCTTGCAGGTTTCGATGGCGCGGCTCATCGGACTGGTCAGCACGAGATCGAAAGGCTGGGACGCCAGGACCGGCGCCAGCGCGGCCGCCTGTTTGCGGCCTTCGTCGGTCAGCGCGATATCGGTCGTGCCGGTGTGCTGGCCCGACTTGCTCCATTCTGTTTCGCCATGCCTGATCAGCCAGATCTGGACGCCGTCTTTCACGTTCATGTCGTTCACCCGGTGTCTGATTAATGTCGTCGCGCACGCCTCTGAGAGGCGCGCCGCAGCCTCGCGCATTCTGCACCGAACGCCCGGCGCGCGCCGCGAACCTGCCCGCCGCTCAGTCCAGTTCGCCGGCAGCGAAAGCCTTCAGCAAGTGATGCGCGATGGCAAACGGCTTGGGCGCCGAAAGTCCTTGCGGATGGGTGCCGTCGAGCATTCCGGCCACTTCGGCGCGCGTGAACCAGCGCGCGTCTTCGAGTTCCTTCTGATCGACGACGATTTCGGTTTCAGTCGCGCGCGCGAAGCAGCCGATCATCAGCGACGACGGAAACGGCCAGGGCTGCGACGCGTAATAGCGCACGTCCGTGGAGCGGATGCCTGCTTCTTCCAGCACTTCGCGATAGACCGCGTGCTCGAAGGTCTCGCCCGGTTCGATGAACCCGGCCAGCGCCGAATACATGCCGGGCAGGAACTGCGGCTGACGGCCAAGCAGGCAGCGTTCGCCGTCCGTCACGAGCATGATGACGACAGGATCGACGCGCGGAAAGTGCTGCGCATGGCAATGGCCGCAGATGCGCCGCCAGCCGGCGCCGGCGGAATCGGTCGGCTGGCCGCAGTTGGCGCAGAAACCGTGACGGCGATGCCAGTCGAGCATCGAACGCGCTTCGCCGAGGGCGCTAATCATCGGCGGCGGGACGAGGCCCTGCATGGCGACCGGACGCAGTTCGACCGCCTCGACACCTTCGCCCGCCAGACCCGCCGCGCCTTCTTCGAACGACAGCGCGAACAGCGAGCGGCGGTCCGCTTCACGGCCGAGAAACACGCTTTGCAGCGGCGTGCCCAGCTGTGCGGCTTCGCGGGCATCGAACAAGGGATCGTGACCGTTCGCGCGCTTGAACAGCGGCACGTTGTTCACGAACAGCAGGAAGCGCGTGGCGGGATCGTCGCGCAGCGTGGCGACGAAGGCGTCGTCGTCACGCTTCTCCGACACGCGGTCGAGCGGATCGAGTGTAAAACCGATGGCATGAGGCGGCGTGGGCATAGTATTTTTCGAGCGTGTTGTGCGTAGTGCGCGCGGGGAGCGGAGCATGCCGCAAGCCGTGCGTCCATGGGACGGGAAGCGGCAAGGCCAGTCAGGCATCGTAGCGGACTTGGCGCGTCTGTGCAGGGCGTCGCCTGGCCGCCCGTCCACTTGTCCGAACCGCGTGCGGAGACGCCGATGATCACGCTTTATTCGTATCCCGGGCTGTTCGGCCTGGAAGACAACAACCCGTTCGGACTGAAGGTGTTCGCGTTCCTGAAGCTTTCAGGTCTGCCCTTCGAGCATCGTCATGTGATCGATACGAGCGCCGCGCCGCGCGGCCAGTTGCCGTATCTCGTCGACGACGACGCGACCATCGGCGACAGCGACAGCATCATCGCGCACCTGAAGCAGCGCTACACGCTGACGCTCGACGACCCGCTGACGCCTCCGCAACACGATCTCGACTTGCTGGTCCGCCGCACGCTCGACGATCTCTACTGGGTGATGTCCTACTCGCGCTGGCGCGACGACCGTTACTGGCCGCTGTTCCGCGCCGCGCTGCTGGCGGCGCTGCCGGACGCCGATCCGGACGTGCTGGAGCATGCGCGGCAATACAACTTCGAGCGCTACCGTTATCAGGGCATCGGCCGCTACGAGCCGGATGATGCGTATGCGCGCGGCATCGGCGACTTGCAGGCGGTGACGAACCTGCTGGCGGACGGACCCTTCATGTTCGGCGCCGCGCCCGCCAGCATCGACGCCGCCGTGTACGGCTTTGTCGCGAACATCCTGTTTTATGACATCGATACGCCGCTCAAGCGATTCGTCGTGGCGCAGGCGCAGTTGGTCGAACACTGTCACGCGATGCGCGAACGCATGGGACAGCGCCGCTCGCCGTAATCATTCGGGAGCCGTCTCCACGCTCTTGCCCGACCAGCTGATGCTCGACACGCCGCGCTCCATGCTCATGCGGCTCGCCATGCGTTCGAGCCTCGCCTGATCCTTCGGATGCATGCGCACGGTCGCCGTCACCCGCACGCGCGGCGGCGCGTCCTCGATGTCTTCGCTCGTCAGGCTCAGGAAGGAGAGCGGCTGCGCGTCCATGGCGTTTGAAAGCTGGGTGCGGATGTGAATCTCGTCTTCCTGCCGTCCGATGACGGTCAGCACGTATTCGCGCACGAGGTCGGCGCTGGAGACCGGCGTCGCGTTGATCATGCGGCTGACTTCGCGCAGCACGGTGTTGGTGATGAGCACGATGCCCGTGCCTTCGATGGCCGGCCCGTAGTGCCCCGACCCGCACAACACGCCGACGGCCGCCGAACACCACAGCGTCGCCGCCGTATTGATGCCCTGCACCGAGCCTTTCTCGCGCATGATGACGCCGCCGCCGAGAAAGCCGACGCCCGACACCACATACGCGGCGATCTGCGTGACGCCCGCGACGCCGTTGCCCGTCAGCACGCCGAGCGTGACGAACAGGCAGGCGCCGCTGGCGACGAGCGTGATCGTGCGCAGGCCGGCGGTGCGCTGGCGCAACTGCCGTTCGAGTCCGATGGCGACGCCACAGGCGAACGCGGCCAGCAGGCGCAGGGTGAAATCGAGATGCATCGGTCAGAAGGCGGGATGCTTTCCGGGAACAAACCGGCAAGCATCGCACGCGAGCGTGTCGGCGGCGTGACTAGGCGCGCCGGAACAGACGCGACGTGAAGCGCCGGAAGAACCGCGCCAGCTTCCGGTAGCGCGTTTCCCGGGGTTCGAGGTTGAGCATGGCGTCGTAATGCGGACGGGATTCCTCGACGCGCGGCAGGTCCGAAAGCAGCAGCAGGTTCATGGTTTTCTCCGTGCGCCATGGCTGGCGCGTAGCGGCGGTCCGAGGGATCGCCAGGGCAAACGCTCGCGACGAGCGGCCTCGCGGATGCCGGCCCGCAATGGCGCACGGCAATCCGTGAAGGATGACTACGCACGCGCGCTCAGTCCCGCAACGGATGCGGGAGCGGCGCACGCAAGCGCACGCGGAGCGATACGGCGACGCGCTTCATGCGCGAGTCGCGATATCACGCCCGGCGGCGCTGACGAATGGGTGCACGAGGAAAAAAACCACGACGCGCACCGTCTGCCTGATGGCAAGACGGCGGCTGAGCTTGAAGAAAAGCGGGGAGCGGCGTCCTGCGTTCAGGCGGCGAAACAGTTCGAAGATCGACTACTGCAGGTATCCAAAGGATCACCTTGGGCTTTTTGAAGTTGGGCGATTTTAGTCGCGGCTCATGACGTCGGTCAACCCGGATCGCTGTCATGCATGAATGGCTGTGTGCGTTGAGCAGCATGGCCGACGCGGCGAAACGTAAGGTTCAGCGCTGCGCTGCATCACAAAATATTCCAAATCGATGTCGATTGCGGCGCGGCATGCTCGTCGTAGGAGTAAGCATGCCCAACTGCCCGGAGATCAGCCGATGCCCTTGCAACTGTATGCCCATCCTTTTTCGTCTTATTGCCAGAAGGTGCTGACCGCGCTGTACGAGAACGGCACGGCCTTCGACTACTGCGCGTTGACGCCGGAGCGCCCGCAGTCCATGCGCGAGCTCGTCGAATTCTGGCCGATGAAGCGCTTCCCGCTGCTCGTCGACGACGGCCGGCCGGTCATGGAAGCGACGGTGATCATCGAATATCTGGGATGCTTTCATCCCGGTCCGGTGCGGCTGCTTCCCGCCGATCCGCGCGCCGCGCTGGAGGTGCGCTGGATGGACCGTTTCTTCGACAACTACGTGGCGACGCCGCAGCAGAAGATCGTCTTCGACGCCATGCGGGCCGCGGACGAGCACGATGCGCGCGGCGTCGCCGATGCCCGCGCGATGCTCGACACGTCGTATGCGTATCTCGACCGCCTGATGGCATCGCGCGAATGGGCGGCGGGCGACGCGTTCAGTCTCGCCGATTGCGGCGCCGCGCCGTTCCTGTTCTATGCGGACTGGGTGCATCGCATCGATGCTGCTTTTGCGCACGTCATTGCGTATCGCAAGCGGCTGCTGGCGCGGCCTTCGTTTGCGCGCGCGGTAGAGGAAGCGCGGCCGTATCGCGGATTGTTTCCGCTCGGCGCGCCGGATCGCGACTGATTCACTGACAAGGAGATCAACATGAGCGACATGAGCACGGCAAGCACACTCGTTCCCGCCGCTGAACTCGCGCAGCGCGCCACCATGCGGATTCCGAACGAAAGCGCCGAGTATCGGCGGGCGCGCACCGCGCTGCTGGCTGAGGAGATCGAGCTGAGACGGCAGATCGAGCGCGTCGCGCAGCTGCGCCGCGCGTTGCCGCCGGGCGGCGTAGTGAAGGGCGACTATCGCTTCGAAGGGGCGCAGGGCACCGTGGATTTCGCCGCGCTGTTCGGCGACAAGGACACGCTCGTCACCTACAGCTGGATGTTCGGGCCGCAACGCGAACGGCCCTGTCCGATGTGCACGTCGCTGCTGTCCGCATGGGAGGGCGAGGCGCGCGACATGGGCCAGCGGATCGCGCTCGCGGTGATCGCGCGTTCGCCGTATGCGCGGCTCGCCGCGTTCGCGCAGGAGCGCGGCTGGCGCGACCTGCGTCTCTTCTCGGATCTGAACGGCGAATTCAGCCGGGATTATTTCGCGCTGTCGAAGGAAGGCGGCGATGAACCCGCGCTTCACGTGTTCACCCGGCGCGAGGGCGTGATTCGGCAATTCTGGAGCGGCGAGATGGATTTCGATACGGTGGATCCGGGCGAGGATCCGCGCGGCGCGCCGGATCTGATGCCGCTGTGGAACGTGCTCGACATGACGCCCGAAGGACGCGGCAAGGACTGGTATCCGAAGCTGGATTACGGGCCGTGCGAGTGAACGCAATCGTGACCATGAGCGGCCCCGGCAGCGGCTGGGCACGAAGTGTCCTGCCGGCGTCGGAGCGCAGCACTTATTTCGATCCCTCGGCGTGCGCGGATGGGTAGACCTCGACGGGCTTGCGTATCGTCAGGCGATCCTTGAGACGAAGGAAGGGCGTTTCGATCAGCACATGACTGAGGCTCGCCGCAACCAGCGCGCCGACGATGCCCAGCGGAAAGCGGTACGCCACCGGCGAGTGGATGTCGCTGAACAACTGCTGCCACAGATACAGGCTGAACGAAATCGTGCCGATGTAGACAAACGGTGCGCTGCGCAGCAGGCGCGAGAACCAGAACGCCTCGCGCGATATCAGCACGACGATCACGAAGCCGACCAGCGCCGCTTCCACCGTTGCGCCGTAGGTTGCGCTCCAGAGTCCGCCGAGCCGCTCGTGCAGCAAGGGCATGCCGAAGAGCAGCAGCAGGACCGCGGCGGACGGAAGCAGCGCGCCCCACGGCAGCGCGGCGACGCGCGCCTTCAGCGCATCGCGGTTCAGGGCGACGAAGCAGCCGATCAGGATCGGATCGATACCGGTATGCAGCATCATGCTCAACTGCCCGCGCAGGGCCGGCCACGCGAAGTACGTGCCGATCCTGACGAGCGGCACGAGCACGAGCAGGGCGACCAGCGCACGCTGGCTGCCGCGACCGAGAATGAAAAAGAGCAAGGGCGGCCAGAACCAGTAGAACTGCTCTTCGAGCGCGAGGGTCCAGAAGTGGCCGAGATACCAGGCGCCGTCGGGGTGGAGCGCGTTGATCGAACTCATGCCGGCGACGCCGGAGAAATTCCAGACATGCAGGGCGGCGACCGCGAACTGGCTGGGATCGACATCCACCAGTCCGGCGAACGACAGCAGCGCAATGACGGCAAGGTAGGTATAGAACGCCGGCCAGATGCGCAGCGCGCGTTTCATATAGAACGGCACCAGGCGCAAGGTGCCGCTGGACTGCCATTCGGCCTTCAGGATGCCGGTGATCAGATAGCCGCTGAGCACGAAAAAAATCATGACGCCGAGACGCCCGTCCGAGAACAGGCGCAAAGGCGCGAGCGCGCCGCGATAGCCGCCCGGAATCATGTGCTGTGCATGACCCATGACCACCATCATGACGGCGACACAGCGCAATCCGGTCAACTCCTGAACATGATTTTTCATCAAAAAACCTTTCAATGAGTGTATGGCGGGCGTCATGCGCGTGCCGGCTTGAGAAAATGGAGTCTCGGTCAGAAATTTTTAAAAGAAAATCATTTGCGGCGTTAAAAAATATCGCAAGGCAAGCGCTAAGCCGCTTGCCTTGCGCGCTAAAGAAATTCGCCAAGGATTTTTTTCTCGTTTTGCACGAATTAGCATAGGGCGCTCGCGAAGCGGCCTTGACGGCCGCGTCTGACATCATCGACCGGGCGCACTCATGAACGAAAGAATTCGCGGCTTCGACGGCCTGCGCGCGCTTGCCGTCCTGCTGGTCTTCATCCATCACAAGGCCATGGCGGCAGACAGCGGCCTTGGACACCTCGGTGTGTGGATTTTTTTCGCGCTCAGTGGCTTTTTGATCGCGGATATCCTGACGACGCAACGGCAGCGCATCGATGCCGGCGCGAGTTCGTTCAGCGCCGAGCTCAGGCGCTTCCTCTTCCGGCGCACGCTGCGGATCTTCCCCGTCTATTACCTGCTGCTCGTCACGCTGACGCTCCTGATGACGGCAGGTCTTGCCGGTCCCGAACTGGCGGGCGGCATGCCGTTTCATTTCGCTTACCTGTCCAATTTCTGGATCGCCGATGTTCTGCACTACTGGCCCGGACGCTATTCGCATCTGTGGAGCCTGTCGGTCGAAGAGCAGTTCTATCTGTTCTTCGCGCCGCTGCTGCTGGCCATCGGCGCGCAATGGCACACGCGGATCTGCGGCGCGATCTTCGCCGCGGGCGTCGCCACGCTGTTATGGATGAAGGCGACGCAGACGCCGGGCATCGTGATCTACACGCATCCGCTCGCGAACTTCTGGCTGTTCGCGCTTGGCGGAATCGGCGGGGCATGGGTGCGGCGGAACGACACGGTGAGGCGCTGCCTGGGCTCGTTGCCGGTGGCGCTGGGGCTGGCCGGCAGCATCGCGCTGATGTGCGGCGTCGAGCCGGCGTGGGAGCGCATGGCGGATCCGCTGCGCTTCACCGCGCTCTATGTGACCTATGGCGCATGCATCGCGGCCCTGGTGTGCGCCGTCGCGTGCAGCCGGAGCGCCATGCTGCTGGGATGTCTCGAATGGAAGCCGCTGGCGGCTTTGGGAAAGATCAGCTATGGCTTCTATCTTTATCACGGCTTCATGCCGGACTTCACCCGCAACGCCCGGGTGGCTGCGATGTTCGGTCCGTCCGGCATACCGGGATGGGCGCATGCGGCAAGCTTCGGCGCTTCGTTCCTGCTAACGCTGATGCTTGCCGGATTGTCCTGGCGTTTCATCGAAGAGCCCGTTCTGCGGCTCAAGAGTCGTCGTCCGGCACAAGAAAACCGGCCGCCCGAGTCCCGTCCGGGATCGCTTATTCGCTAAAGAATATTGCTTGGGACAAAAAAACATTAACGCCGCCTGAAACCTAGGTGTTTGTCATATTCGGGCAAACCTTAGTAATGGTATGCTTCCTGCACTATATCTTCATACACGAGCGAGACCAGGCATCGTGCGCCGAATTGAGTCAACTCTTGCACCATGAGAGATTGATCATTCACCTCGGTGCACCGTTTTTGTTGTTCGAGCAAACGTTTGCGAGACCCTCGAGATCCTTGGGCAGAGTGTGCAGGGAGCCGGACTTGTGCCGCCTTCCTCTGATTTCATCAGCGCGACGTCCGATATCCGCAGCGAAGTCCGACTGCATGGAGCAAAGCAATGTTTTTCAATGAACTCAGCAATGACGAATGGGCGTTGGTCTCGGCTTTGATCGGCGAAAGCGAGGTGCGCGAGCACCGTCGCGGCCGGCCCCGGGCGCATCCGCGAACCATCGTCAATGCCGTGTTGTGGATCCTCACCACAGGCGAAACCTGGTCGAAGCTGCCCAGCCACTATCCGACCGTGCCCACGTGCCGGCGCCGCTTTGTCGACTGGCAGATGAACGGCACGCTGATCGAAATCGTCAAGGTGCTGGCCAATGCCGGCCGCTCGTTCGCCTACGTGCCGCGTCAGCCCGTGGTGGAAACCGCGCCGCGTCCGGTCGCGCCGGCTTACGACTGCGACCGCCTGCGAGGCGTGTTCTGGCAAAACCCCGAATCGTGGCAGTCGCGCGATGTCCTGCCGCTCGGGCGCGCTGCGGCGGTGCCGCGCCGTCTGCCTGAAGCGCGCGATGTCGCCCAGGCGAGCGCCTCGCCGGTCATCGTCCCGCGCGTGCGTGCGCCGCGCCCCGCGCGGCCGTATGAAACGCCGGCGCCGTTCGAGCCGGCTTGCGCGCCGGTCGGCGACCCGCGCGGCTACAGCATCTATCCTATTGCACGCGACGTCTCGGGCGGGATGTATCGCGGCTGGGCGGAGATCGTGAAGGACGGTCGCCGGGTCGAGCGTTCGGGGCTCATCGGGCCGCGCTTCAAGTCGATGGAAGAGGCCAGGAGCTATGCGCTGGAATGGGCGCGGCGCTGGATCGCCGCGCAAGCCACGCGCGCGGATGTGGCGCGGGCGGCGCGCGAAGCGCATCTCGGCGAAGAACGCGTGGCGGCCGAAAGCGGGCATTGACCCGCTTTGCCCGGCGCGCCCTCGGCGTCCCTAAAGCGTCTTCAGCAAGTCACTTCACTGACGCCCGTACGTATCCTCGAAACGCACGATATCGTCTTCGCCGAGATACGTTCCGGACTGCACTTCGATGATCTCGAGCGGCATCTTGCCCGGGTTCTCCAGGCGGTGCTGCACGCCGATCGGAATATAAGTGGACTCGTTCTCCGCGAGGATGAAGGTCTCGCCGCCCCGCGTGACGAGCGCGGTGCCGCGCACGACAATCCAGTGCTCCGCGCGATGATGATGCATCTGCAATGACAGGCGCGCGCCCGGCTTCACGACAATGCGCTTGACCTGGAACCGGTCGCCCTGATCCACCGAATCGTAATGTCCCCAGGGCCGGTGCACCTTGCGATGATCGGCGGCTTCGCGGCCCCGTTCCGACTTGATGCGTCCCACGATGGCCTTGACGTCCTGCGCGCAGGACTTGTCGGCGACGAGGATGGCATCCGCCGTCTCCACCACCACAAGATCGCGCGTACCCACGCACGCGATCAGCCGCCCTTCCGAATGAGCGTAGGTCGACGTCGCGCCTTCGAACATCACGCGGCCGCGCGCCACGTTCGACGCATCGTCCTTCGGCAGGATGTTCCAGATCGCGTCCCACGAGCCCACATCCGACCAGCCTGCATCCAGCGGCACGACCGCGCCCACGAAACGGTCGTCGCCACGTTCGCTGGCAATCTGCTCCATGACGGCATAGTCGATGGAATCCGACGGCGATGACGCGAACGCCGTGCGTTCGAGACGCAGGCATTCGCCATCGTCGTCGCCGCCTTCGAACGCCGCGACGCAGGCCGCATACATGGCCGGCTGATAGTGTTCGATGGCCGAGATCCAGGTCGACGCGCGCACGATGAAAATGCCCGCGTTCCAGCCATACTCGCCCGAAGCCAGATAGTGTTGCGCGAGTTCGAGATGCGGCTTTTCCACGAAGCGGTCGAGACTGCACGCACCGTGGCCGGGCAGCGCGGCGCCCATCCTGATGTAGCCATAGCCCGTTTCGGCATGGGTCGGCACGACGCTCAGCGTGACGATCGCGCCGGCTTCCGCACAGCGCGCGCCTTCGCCGATCGCGCGATGAAACGCGTCCTGATCGGCGACCACATGATCTGCCGGCATGACCACGAGCACGGTGTCTTCGCCTTCGCGCAGCGCGTGCATGGCGGCGGCGGTGAGCGCGGGCGCGGTATTGCGCGGCACGGGTTCGAGCACGAGCCGCGCGCGGCGGCCCTGACCAAGCAACTGCTCGGCAGTAGTGAAGCGATGTTCCTCGTTGCAGACGACAACGGCATCGGCCACGCGCAGTCCGGCGGCGGAGAGTCCATCGAGCCGGCTGACGGTGGCCTGCAATAGCGACTGCTCGCCGATCAGCCCGATGAGCTGCTTCGGAAAGTGTTCGCGCGACATCGGCCATAGCCGGGTGCCGGAACCGCCCGCGAGAATCACGGGCTGAATGCTGAGGCGTACGCCGGCGCCGGCGTCGATCGTGGATGCGCTTGCAAGCGCGGTGTCTGGTGCATTCATGGTTTGCCTCCTGGCGCGTGATCGCAAAAGCGGACCCGTCATATTTAGCATGGAGAAAACCGCGCGATAAAAGGAAAAAACGAATCAAAAATCCGCGTGCTTCGTGATCCGCACCAGCATCGCGATGGCATGCGCGATTTATTTCCTTCCCATGCCGATATCGCCCGCAGCCGCATCAACAAAGGCGCTCATCGATAAAAAATCCGCAAATAAATCCGCCCGATTGAAGCCGCATATTTTCGGTGTTGCAGCGCCATATTTATTCCAGTTCCATACCACCCATGCACTGCGTCATGCGGACTGGCATGACGCCCACAACAGATAAACGTGTGCTTTCGTTCCGAGGGGAATGCAATGCTGAGTGTGATATCGAGAGTCGCTGATCTGGCCATGGCGGTGCTGGGCGCGCTGCTTGCCGCCGCGCTCGCAGCGGGCGAGTTCGTCTGGCTCGACGACGTCGAACGCACCCTGCTCGGCTTTTCCTGCGTGCTGACCATCATGACGTTCCCGCCGCTCGGGATCTATCAGTCGTGGCGCGGCAAGCCGGTCTATGACCTGCTGTTGCGCGCGACCTTCGCATGGCTGCTGGTGGAAAGCGCGGGCGTGCTGCTCACGTTCAGCATTCATCGCGCGGACTCGCTGTCGCGCGGCTGGCTCGCTTACTGGGCCGCCTGCACGGTGGGCCTGCTGATCGTCTCGAAGGCGCTGGTGCATACCACGCTCAAGCTGCTGCGCCGCGAAGGCTTCAACCAGAAGACGGTTGCGATCATCGGCTCGGCGCCCTATGCGACGTTCCTGATCGAGCAGATGCGCGGCCGCCCGGACGCGGGCTTCAGTCCCGTCTGCGTGTTCGATCCGGGCGCCGGAACGGCTGCCTCGCATCCCCCGATGGACGGCGATGCGCTGCTGGGCGTGCGCATCGAACGCGATTTCGAGCTGCTCGCGGAGCATGTACGCGAGCGCGCCGTCCGCGAACTGTGGCTCGCGTTGCCGATCTCGCAGGAGCCGACGATTCACCGCATCGTGACCGAGTTCCGCGACGACTTCGTCAACGTGCGCTTCATCCCTGACGTGCGCAGCCTGTCGTTCTTCGGTCATGCGGTGGTCGATCTGCTCGGCGTGCCCGCGATCAACCTCGCCGCCTCGCCCATCACCGACGTCAAGGTCCTGCCCAAGCGCGTGTTCGACCGCGTTTTCGCCGCCTGCGTGCTGGTCGCGCTGGCGCCGTTGCTGGCGGCGATCGCCATCGGCGTGAAGCTGTCTTCGCCAGGACCGGTGTTCTTCAGGCAGCGGCGCAAGGGCATCGACGGCCGTGAATTCAGGATCTACAAGTTTCGCTCGATGCGGGTGCATCACGAAGCCGCCGGACAGATCACGCAGGCGCAACGCGGCGACCGGCGCGTGACGAAGATCGGCGCGTTCCTGCGCCGCACGAGTCTCGACGAGCTGCCGCAATTCATCAATGTCCTGAAGGGCGAGATGTCGGTGGTGGGTCCGCGCCCGCACGCGCTGGAGCACGACGACATCTACAAGGACCTCGTCAAGGGTTACATGCACCGTTACCGCATCAAGCCGGGCATCACGGGCTGGGCGCAGGTCAACGGCTTTCGCGGCGAGACGGATCGCATCGAGAAGATGTCGGGCCGCGTGAAACTCGATCTCTACTACATGCAGCACTGGACCTTCGGTCTCGACATGAAGATTGTCGCGATGACGCTGTGGAAGGGCTTCGCGGGCGCGAACGCCTACTGAGTCCGGTCCATGCAACCGGCCAAATCATCAACACCTGGAGTTGGATCATGAAACTGACGATCATCGGCAGCGGCTACGTGGGGCTCGTGACGGGCGCGTGTCTCGCGGACATCGGCAACGACGTGCTGTGTCTCGACCTCGACCAGCGCAAGATCGCCATTCTCAACGGCGGCGGCATGCCGATTCACGAACCGGGCCTGCAAGAAGTGATCGACCGCAATCGCGAGGCAGGCCGTCTCGCGTTCACCTCGAACGTGCAGCAGGCCGTGGAGCACGGCGAGATGCTGTTCATCGCGGTCGGCACGCCTTCGGATGAAGACGGTTCCGCCGACCTGCAATACGTGCTCGCGGCGGCGCGCGACATCGGCCGCTACATGAACGGCTTCAAGACCATCGTCGACAAGTCGACCGTGCCCGTGGGCACCGCGCGGCGCGTCAAGGCCGCGATCCAGTACGAGCTCGACGCGCGTGGCGTGGGGCACATGTTCTCGGTGGTATCGAATCCGGAGTTCCTGAAGGAGGGCGCGGCGATCGAGGACTTCACGCGGCCGGACCGGATCGTGATCGGTTGCGATGAGGACGTGCCCGGCGAACGCGCGCGCGAACGCATGAAGCGCCTGTATGCGCCGTTCAACCGCAACCACGAACGCACGCTGTACATGGACGTGCAATCCGCCGAGTTCACCAAGTACGCCGCCAACGCCATGCTCGCGACGCGCATTTCCTTCATGAACGAGCTGGCGAATTTCGCGGACCGCGTGGGCGCGGATATCGAAGCGGTGCGGCGTGGCATCGGCTCGGACCCGCGCATCGGCTATGACTTTCTCTATGCGGGCTGCGGCTACGGCGGCTCGTGCTTTCCGAAGGACGTGCGCTCGCTGATCCAGACGGCGTCGCTGTTCGGGCATGACATGAGCATCCTGAGAGCGGTGTCGGACGTCAACGAGGCGCAGAAGGACACGCTCACACACAAGATCGTGCGGCGCTTCGGCGATGACCTCACGGGCCGCACCTTCGCGCTGTGGGGTCTCGCGTTCAAGCCGAATACCGACGACATGCGCGACGCCCCCAGCCGCGTGCTCGCGGCGGCGTTGCTGGCGCGCGGTGCGAAGGTCGTCGCGTACGACCCGGTCGCCGCCGACGAAGCCCGCCGCGTCTTCGCACTCGACCTTCAAGGCCAGCCCGAAGCGCGCGCGCGGCTCTCCTATGCGGCGAATCACAAGGACGCGCTCGACGGCGCGGATGCGCTCGTGATCGTCACCGAATGGAAGGTGTTCAAGAGCCCGGATTTCGACGCGATCAAGCGTCGCCTGCGGCATCCGGTCATCTTCGACGGCCGCAATCTCTATGAACCGGAGACGCTGAGCGAGATGGGCATCGAGTATCACGCGATCGGCCGTGGCGCGCGCGTGAGCCACATTGCCGTGACAGAAAGCGTGGCGTAACGCGCCGATGTTCGGGAGCGTCCTGATCGTCTGTCACGCGAACATCTGCCGCAGCCCGACTGCGGAGGTACTGTTCCGCGCGCATTTGGCGAGGCGCGGCGTCCGGCCGATGGAGTTTCGTTCGGCCGGGCTCTACGCCCACGAAGGCGAGGACATCGACCCGGCCATGCAGCGGCTGCTGGCGGAGCAGGGGCTCGATTCGTCGCAGCATCGCGCGCGGCGTTTCGACCGCGGCATGGCGCGCGGCGCGGACCTGATCCTCGTCCCGGAGCGCAGCCAGATGCGCGCGGTCACGCAGCTCGCGCCGACCACGCGCGGCAAGGTGCATCTGCTCGGCAAATGGGAAGACGCGGAAGTCGCCGACCCGTACGGCGCGCATGACGCGGTCTATCGCGAGAGCTTTGGATTGATCGAACGGCTGGTGCTTGGATGGCTCGACAAAATATGCTGATACCCCGTGTTCTTTTGCTGACGTCTTTCATGTCGGCGCTGTTGTCGGCGTGCAGCACGGCGCCAGGCAATTTCCTCAATACCTCGCGGCTCGAAGACAAGGATCCGACGCCCACCGCGACCTATCCGGTGCATCTCATTACGGCGGACGTCATCGCGCAGGAGCAGGCGGCGCCGGATGCCCCGCAGCCGCTGCCGCCCGCGCGTTTCGCCGATGAAGCGCAGTACGTGTATCGCATCGAACCGCAGGACATTCTCGGCGTGACGCTGTGGGATCACCCGGAACTGACGACGCCGCAAGGCAGCACGCTCTCCACCGGCGGCAACACCACGCAGACGGTCGCGGGCGCGCTCCGGCAGCCCTACACGCAGGCGCTGCCGGGACAGGCGGACCCGTACGGCCAGACCGTCTCGCCGAACGGCACGATCTTCTTCCCGTTCGTCGGCAGCGTGCGCGTGGCGGGCAAGACGACCGGCGAGATCCGCGACCAGCTGGCGGCCGCGCTGGCGCCGTACATCAAGAACCCGCAACTCGACGTGCGCGTGCTGGCGTACCGCAGCCAGAAGATCGCGATGACCGGCGAAGTGAAGCAGCCCGGTCCGCTCGCCGTGAGCGACGTGCCGCTGACGCTCGTGGACGCCATCACGCGCTCGGGCGGCACCACGTCCGAGGCGGATCTCCAGCGCGTGCGCCTGACGCGCGGCGGCAAGCTGTATGTGCTCGACGCCAACAGCGTGCTGGACCGCGGCGACATCTCGCAGAACGTGATGCTGCAGTCGGGCGACATCATCAACATTCCGGACCGCTACGACAGCCGCATCTTCGTGATGGGCGAAGTCAAGACGCCGATGCCGGTGAACATGGTGCGCGGCCGCGCGTCGATCGCCGATGCGCTCACGCTTGCAGGCGGCGTGCTCGACACCGACGCCAACGTGCGCCAGATCTACGTCGTGCGCGGCGCGCGCAGCAATCCGGCGCGACCCGACATCTTCCGCCTCGACATGTCGCAGCCGGACTCGCTGCTGCTCTCGACGCAATTCCAGCTGCGTCCGCAGGACGTGGTCTATGTGGGCACGGCGGGCGCGGTGCAGTTCAACCGCCTGATCAACCAGGTGTTGCCGACCTTGCAGACGCTCTTCTATCTGAAGCAGCTGACGCGCTAGGGCATCGAACAAGGGAGTCGTATCGTGAACATGCAAGTGCATCCCTTCATGCAGAAGCCCGACGAGGAAGACGTCGTGCTCGGCAATCTGATCCAGGCCGTGATCGACGACATCGGCTGGCTGATCGGCGTCTTCGCCTTCGTGGTGCTGTGCGCGTCCGTGTACTGCTATCTCGCCAGGCCGGTGTATTCCGCCGATGCCCACGTGCGCGTCGAAACCAACGACAACACGTCGCAGGCGCTCACGCAGACGCAAACCGGCCAGGCGATCAACTCCGGGTCCAGCGCGCTGCCCACCGACGCCGAAATCGAGATCATCAAGAGCCGCGGCGTGGTGGCGCCGGTGGTGGCGCAATGCAAGCTCAACTTCTCGGTTGCGCCGGTGACGCTGCCGCTGCTCGGCAGTCTCGCGGCACGTTTCGCGACGCCCGGCGTGCCGGCGAAGCCGTGGTTCGGCATGGCGTCGTATGCGTGGGGCGGCGAGATCATCCAGCTGGATTCGATCGAGGTCGAGCCGCAGTGGGAAGGCAAGGAACTGATGCTCACCGCGCTCGGCGACGGGCGCTATGCGCTGGCCGACCCGCAGGGACACGCGCTGCTGCAGGGACAGGCCGGCGCGGAGGCGAGCGGCCAGGGCGTCACGCTGCTCGTGAAGCAGCTCGTGGCTCGCCCCGGCACGCGTTTCAAGGTGATGCGCGCCAATGATCTTTCGGCGATTGCAAGCTTCCAGTCGGGCATCACGGTGACCGAGCAGGGCAAGCAGACCGGCGTGATCCAGATCTCGCTCGAAAACCAGAATCCGGACAAGGCCGCCGAGATCGCGAATGCGCTCGCGCAGTCTTATCTGCGCCAGCATATCGAGACCAAGCAGGCCGACGCGGGCAAGATGCTCGACTTCCTGCGCACCGAGGAGCCGCGGCTCAAGGCGGACCTGCACAATGCGGAAGCCGCGCTGACCGAGTATCAGCGCCAGGCGGGCGTCATCAACGCAAGCGACGAAGCCAAGGTCTATCTCGAAGGCAGCATCGGCTATGAAGCGCAGATTTCCGCGCTGCGCCTGCAGATCACGACGCTCGAACAGCGCTACGGCAATCTGCATCCGGCGCTGACGACGGCGCGCGAGCAACTCGCGCAACTCGAAGCGCAGCGTGAGCGCTATGCGTCGCGCTTTCGCGATCTGCCGCAATCGGAAGTGAAGGCGGTGGCGTTGCAGCGTGACGCGAAGGTGGCGGAAGACATCTACGTGCTGCTGCTGAACCGCGTGCAGGAGCTTTCGGTGCAGCGGGCCGGTACGGGCGGCAACGTGCATATCGTCGATGCCGCGCTGCGTCCCGGCGATCCGGTCAAGCCGAAGAAGGTCCTCATCATGTCGGCGGCGGTGATTCTCGGGCTGATACTCGGCACGGGCTTCGTGTTCGCGCGCCGCGCGATCTTCAAGGGCATCGACGATCCTGAACGCCTCGAACGCGTCTCCTCGCTGCCGATCTTCGCGCTCGTACCGCACAGCACCGAGCAAACCCGCTTCGATATCGACTTGAAGCGCCGCCGCCACGACGACCCCGAAGCGCCGATTCTCGCGATGCTGCGTCCCAACGACGTCTGCGTCGAGATCATGCGCAGCCTGCGCACGTCGATCCAGTTCTCGCTGATGGAAGCGCGCAATCGCGTGGTGATGCTGACCGGGCCGGCGTCGGGTGTCGGCAAGAGCTTTCTCGCGACCAACCTCGCGGTGCTGCTCGCGGCCACCGGCAAGCGCGTGCTGCTGATCGACGCCGACATGAGGCGGGGCAAGCTCGAACGCGCGTTGAGCGCCGGGCGCGAACCGGGGCTCGCGGAACTGCTGGCGGGAACGATCGGCCTGGAGAAGGCGATCCGCACGACCCGGATTCCATCGCTCGATTTCATCGCGGCGGGCAAGCGTCCGGGCAATCCGTCGGAGCTGCTGATGTCGCCGCGACTCCAGCCCACCCTCGAGGCGCTCGCCCGCAAATACGATGCCGTGCTGATCGACACGCCGCCGGTGCTCGCGGTCACGGACGCGCTGATCGTCGGCAAGCTGGCGGGCACGAACTTCCTCGTGCTGCGTTCGGGTGCGCACAACGAAGGCGAGATCAGCGAGGCGACGCGGCGGCTGCGTACGGCGGGCATCGTCGTGCAGGGCGCGATCCTGAACGGCACGCCACAACGTGCGCGCGGCTACGGGCGCGCCCATTACGCAGCGGTGGAAGAGTATGCGGGCCAGTGAAGGAGAACAGACCATGACCATGAGCTTGAGCGTCTCGGTGGTGGTGCCGACCTATCGCAGGCCGGCGGACCTGAAGCGCTGCCTCGCGGCGCTGCGGGCGCAGACGCGCCTGCCGGAGGAAGTGCTGGTGATCGCGCGTCCTGAAGACGAGGCGACGGCGCGGCGTCTGGCGATCGAACTGAAGGGCGCGCAAGGCTTCACGTTGCGCGTGATCGAGACCGGCGCGGGCGGTCAGGTGGCGGCGCTCAATCGCGGGCTGGAGTCGGCGCAAGGCGAGATCGTCGCGATCACCGATGACGACGCCGCGCCGCATCCCGACTGGATCGCGCGTATCGCCGGCGCGTTCGAAGAGGACCAGCGCCTCGGTGCGCTCGGCGGGCGCGACTGGGTTCATGAGAAGGGCCGCGTGCTGGACGGCGCGCGGCATGAAGTAGGCGTGGTGCGCCGCACGGGCCGGATCGTCGGCAACCATCACCTCGGCGTGGGACCGGAGCGGGACGTGCGCATGCTGAAGGGCGCGAACATGAGCTACCGGCGCGCGGCGGTGGGCGCGCTGCGTTTCGATACGCGCTTGCGCGGCGCGGGCGCCCAGGTTCACAACGACATGGCGTTCAGCATGAGCGTACGGCGCGCGGGCTGGACCGTGCGCTATGACCCGCTGGTTGCGGTGGATCACTTTCCCGCTGAACGTTTCGACGACGACCGGCGCGACGCCCAGACCCTCGGCGCACTGAGCGATGCCGCCTACAACTTCCATCTGATCCTGAGCGAGCAGCTCGATCCGGGTCATCGCGAACTGGCGTGGTGGTGGTATGCGCTGGTCGGCACGAAGGTTTATCCGGGCATGGCGCAGGCGCTGCTCGCGACGCGCGGCGGCGTGGCCCATGCATGGCGGCGCTGGCGAGCGGTGCGCAGCGGCGCCCGCGAGGCGCGCTGCGAGGCCCGCCGCGCGCGTACGTCGGACACGCCTGCGCTTCCCGCTGCGAGGACACTATGACGAACGTGCATGTGCATCTCTTCCATGGCGCTGATCCGGCGCGGTATCGGCAGGGCGACAACATCGGCTGCCTGTATGGCTATCACCATGCGGAGTCGGCGGAATTCACGCTGACCTACTCGCGCGACGCCGACGAACGCAAGCCGATGCGCTTCCTGCGCCGCGCGTTGAAGGCCGCGCTCGGCTTCGATTTGATTCATACGTGGCGCAACCGCGAGGCCATACTCGCCTGCGACGCCGTATGGACGCACACCGAACAGGAATATCTGTCCGCCGCGCTGTTGCTGCTGCTCAAGGGCCGCGCGCAGGGCAGGCCGCTGTTGCTCGCGCAATCGATCTGGCTGCTCGACAAATGGCCCGGCTATGGCGCGGTGCGCCGCTGGGTGGTTCGCAAGCTGATTGCGCGCGCCGATATCCTCACCACGCATTCCAGCGTGAATGCCGCGCTGGTGCGCGAGTACTTCGGCCGCGAGGCGGCGCAGGTCTTCTACGGCCTGAACCTGCAGGACTTCGCGCTCGCCGAGCCGCGCGCATGGACGCCGCACACTCCGTTGCGGGTCGGAGCGATCGGCAATGACCGCGACCGCGACTGGCGCACGCTCGCCACGGCGCTGCGCGACGATGCGCGTTATGACGTGCGCATCGCGACGCGCCGTCGCGTGCCGGCCTCGCTGCATGCGGACAACGTGTGCATTGCGCCGGCCATCGGGCTGAATGCGGCGCGCGAACTGTACGACTGGGCCGATGTGATCGTCGTGCCCTTGCGCGCGAACACGCATGCTTCGGGGCTGACGGTGCTGCTCGAAGCCGTCGCGCTCGGCAAGCCGGTGATCGTCACGGATGTGGGCGGTCTGCGCGATTACTTCGGCACCGGACACGTGTCCTACGTGCCCGCGCACGATGCGGCGGCGCTGCGCCGCGCGCTCGACGAACTGCGCGGCAATCCCGCGCTCGCGCTGGCGCGGGCGCAGGCCGCCATGCGCCATTTCATCGCCCGCGACTACACGACCCGCGAGTTCGCGCTCCAGCATGTGCGGCTGACGCGCGCGGCGCTGGAACACGCGCAGGGCACGAGCGATGCCGCGCCGAACGGACAGGCGGTATTCGCGCCGCGCGAGCTGACGAGATGAACGCCGCGCCGCTGCCTCCCATGTCGCGGGACCTCGCCGGCCGGGTCAAGACCGTGCGCCGGGCGCGCAAGGGTCCGCCCGAATGGACCGCGCAGGCGGTCGTCTGGGGGCTGACTGCGCTGCTGGTGCTGGCGCGCCAGGGTACGGTGCTGACTCTGGCGTTTCCGCTGCTGGCGACGTTCGCGGCGCTCTACCTCTACTTCCGCAGCCCGGCGCGGTACATCGGCTTCATGTGGTGGGTCTGGTTCCTGAGCCCGGAAGTGCGGCGTCTTGCGGACTGGAGCCGCGGCTCGTTCACGCCGACGAGCCTGATCCAGATCGCACCGCTCGTCGTCACGATGATCTGCGGTCTCACGCTGTTGCGCCAGTACAAGGTGCTGGCCCAGCGGCGCGGCCTGCCGATGCTGCTGATGCTGCTCGGCATCGCGTATGCCTACCTGATCGGCGTGGCGTCCAGCGGCCCGATGGCGGCCACCTACGACCTCGCGAACTGGCTGTATCCGGTGCTCATCGGCTTTCACATCATGGTGAACGCACACGAGTATCCGAAGTACCGCAAGGTGCTGCTGGATACCTTCGTCTACGGCCTGCTGCTGATGGGCGCCTACGGCATCGTGCAGTTCTTCATCATGCCGGCCTGGGACGCCATGTGGATGATCGGCTCGCAGATGGCCTCGCAAGGCGAACCGGTGCCGCTCGGCGTGCGCGTCTTCAGCACGATGAACTCGTCCGGCCCGTTCGCGCTCGTCGTGATGGCGGGGCTGACCTTCGTGATGGCCGGCACGCAATGCGCGCGCTGGCTGGCGGGCGCGCTCGGCTTTGTCTCCTTTGCCCTGTCGATGGTGCGCTCGGCATGGGGCGGCTGGATCATCGCGATGCTGCTTCAACTGCTCAAGGCGAGCAACCGCGTGCGGCTGCGCATCGTGCTCGGCGCGGTGGTGCTGGTCGGGCTGTCGGTGCCGCTGCTGACCATCGGGCCGGTGGCGGACAAGCTCGGCACACGCCTCCAGACCATGACCAACCTGAGCAACGACAGCAGCTACGCCGCGCGCAACGAGTTCTACACGAACTTCATGGTGACCGCCTTCACCGATGTCACGGGCGAGGGCTTCGGCGCCACCGGCACGTCGACGAAGCTGGCGAGCGCCAACGGCGATCTCGGCAAGTACGGCAGCTTCGACAGCGGCGTGATGAACGTGCCCTTCGTGCTGGGCTGGCCGGGCGGCCTGCTCTACATGGCGGGCGTGACGCTGTTGCTGGTGCGGGCGTGGCGTGCGTCGTTCTCGCTGCGCGACGACAAGTTCGCGCAAGCCGCGCTGAGCCTGGCCTTTTCGATGATCGGCATCCTGCTGTTCGCCAACACTTTCGTCAGCACCGGCGGATCGCTGTTGTTCACGAGCCTGTTTGCGATCATCGCCGCGCGCCATCATGCGAAGCTCGTGCGCCGCCGCGAATCTCTCTTCTTTCAACATCAAAGGCTAGCCAATGAGAATCGCGATCGTCACCCACGTGGTGCGGCATAACGACGGCCAGGGCCGCGTCAACTACGAAATCGCGCGCGCGGCGCTGGCCGAGGGGCACGAGGTGATTCTCGTGGCATCGCACGTCGCGCCCGAATTGCTCGATCACGCGCGGCTGCGCTGGGTGCCGGTGATCGCCGGGCGTTTCTGGCCGACGCGCCTCGTCAAGCAACAGGTCTTCGCGATCAAGAGCGCACTGTGGCTGCGCGCGCATCGCGATGCCTACGACGTGCTGCACGTGAACGGCTTCATCACCTGGGCGCGCGCGGAGGTCAACACCGCGCATTTCGTGCACGGCGGCTGGACCCGCAGCCCGTATTACCCGTTCCGCCTGCGCGGCGGCGCGTGGTCGGCGTATCAGGTGATCTACAGCCGCCTGAATGCCTGGCTCGAAGGCTGGGCGTACCGGCGTTCGCGGGTGATCGCGGCGGTGTCGGAGAAGGTGGCGGACGAGATCCGCGCGGGCGGCATCGAGAGCCAGCGCGTGCAGGTGGTCTACAACGGCGTGGACACGCAAGCCTTCGCGGCGGCCTCTGCCGAACGCGCGGCGTTCAACCTGAAGGACGACGCGTTCCTGCTGCTGTTCGTCGGCGACCTGCGCACGCCGCGCAAGAACCTGCAAACCGTGCTGCACGCGCTGGTGTCGCTGCCGCCGCATGTGCAGTTGGTCGTCGCGGGGTATCTGGCGGGCAGTCCTTATCCGGAGCAGGCGCGCGCGCTCGGCATTGGGGACCGCGTGCATTTTCTCGGGCTCGTCAGGAACATGCCGACGCTGATGCATTCCGTCGATGCCTTCGTGTTCCCGTCGCGCTATGAAGCGATGAGCCTTTCGCTGCTGGAAGCGCTCGCCGCCGGCCTGCCGGTCATCACGGCGCGCACGGCGGGCGGGGCGGAGATCATCGGCGAGGACTGCGGCATCGTGCTCGCCGATCCCGACGACGCCGTCGCGCTGGCGGGCGCCATCGGCGAACTGGCGGCGTCGCGCGAACGCTGCGTGCGCATGGGCGCGGCGGCGCGTGTCCTGGCGGCGGACTTCAACTGGGCGCGCATGGCGCGGCGTTATCTCGATCTCTATCGCAGCTTTGCGCGGCATGAACGCAACGACACCGTGACGTCGCTGAACGCGGCTTCCGCGCAATCGCGCGTCTGACATCAACCCGAACAGGAAACAGCCATGAGCACCCCATCCATCAAGTCCCTGCAAATCGGCATGCACTGGTTTCCGGAGCGCGCGGGCGGCCTCGACCGCATGTACTACACGCTGGTCGGCGCGCTGCCGGCGGCGGGCGTCGAGGTGCGCGGCGTCGTGGCCGGCTCGCCGCGCGTGGCGGTCGATTCGGGCGGCGCCATCCGTGGTTTCGGTCCCGCCGCGCAGTCGCTGCCGCGTCGTTTGATGAACGCACGCAGCGCCCTGCGCGCCAGCCTCGATATGGAGCGGCCCGACGTCGTCTCGTCGCACTTTGCGCTGTACACGTTTCCCGGCCTCGACGTGACGCGCGGCATCGCGCAGGTCTCGCACTTCCAGGGGCCGTGGGCCGACGAGAGTCATGTCGAAGGCGCGGATACCCTCGGTCAGCGCGCGAAGCTGATGCTGGAGCGGCGCGTGTATGCGCGTTCGTCGCGGCTGATCGTGCTCTCGGAAGCGTTCGGGCAGATCCTGAGCGCGCGCTACGGCGTGCCGGAAGAACGCATCCGCGTGGTGCCCGGTTGTGTCGACGTCGCGCAGTTCGACCAGAAGCTGAGCCGCTCGGAAGCGCGCAGGAAGTTGCAGTTGCCGGCGGGGCGGCCGATTGTGCTCGCCGTGCGGCGGCTGGTGCGGCGCATGGGGCTCGAATCGCTGATCGACGCCATCACGCGCGTCAAGCAGAAGGTGCCCGACGTGCTGCTGCTGATCGCGGGCAAGGGGCGCCTTGCGGAAGAGTTGCAGGCCCGCATCGATGCCGCCGGTCTCGACGACAACGTCCGCCTGCTCGGCTTCGTTCCCGACGAGCAGCTGGCTTCGCTGTATCGCGCGGCGGACCTCAGTATCGTGCCGACGGTGGCGCTCGAAGGCTTCGGGCTGATTACGGTGGAGTCGCTGGCTTCGGGAACGCCGGTGCTGGTGACGCCGGTGGGCGGTTTGCCGGAAGCGGTACGCGGGCTGTCGGAGGATCTGGTGCTGGCGTCCACGGGCGTCGATGCGATTGCGGACGGCCTGATCGCCGCCTTTGACGGCACGCTCGACCTGCCGGACGAAGCCGCGTGCCGGCGCTATGCGTGGGAGCACTTCGACCGCTCGGTGATCGCGAAGCGTGTGGCAGCGGTTTATGAGGAAGCAATTGAGGAAGGACCGATGCACTGATGTGCTTCAGGCCGGCCTCGCGAAAGGCCGGCCTGAAGTCTGAAGCACCGATTAAGCCGCGACTTGTGCGCTCATCGAGTCGTACATCCATTCGAGCGTGTCATGAATGGGCGTATGCGGCACCTGGCCGATCACCTGCCGCAGCCTGCGATTCGAGCCGACCAGCCGCGCAATCTCATTGCGCCGCATGAAGCGCGGATCGACGAACACGTCGATCTCATAGCCCGCGATGCGCGCGAGCATCTGCAACATCTCGCCGAGCGAATGGCTGCGGCCCGAGCAGACGTTGAAGGTCTGGCCGGCGGGCGCGGCGTCGAGCAGCTTCGCGTAAGTCGCGACGACATCCCGCACATCCGAGAAATCGCGGCTCACGTGGAGATTGCCGAGCGAGATGCGCGCCTCCCGCCGTGCATGATGCCCGACGATCTTTGGCAGCACATAGTCCTCGCTTTGCCCGACGCCCGTGTAGTTGAACGGCCTGACGAAGACCAGCGGCAAACGGTCGAGCCAGAGCCGGGCCGCGTGCTCCATCGCCAGCTTGCTGACGGCGTAGTCATTGGCGGGCTGGATCGACACCTCTTCGTCGATGGTCTCGACGGCCGCATTGCCGTACACGTTCGCGGTGCTCGCGAGCAACACGGCGCGTGGTTTCTTGTCGAGCGTGCTGAGCGCGGCAAGCAGGTTGCGCGTGCCGACGATGTTCACCATATACGTCTTGCCCGGCGCATTGGCCGTGACATGGGCGGCGGCGGCCAGATGCACGACAACATCCGGACGGGCATCGGCGACGAAGGACTTGAGCGCCTCCATGTCGAGCAGATCGACGGGGATGCCGACAGCGTTCGGCACGTCGTCTTCCGGAGAGGACGTGACCGTGCCCCAGACGTCGTAGCCCGACTGCGTCAGGACGGCGGCCATGTGCCGGCCGGTGAAGCCGTTGAGGCCGGTGATGAGTGCGCGTCTTGCCATGGCGCGTCAGAAGCCGGGCTGGGTTTCGTTGCGCTTCAGATCCGCCTCGGTCATCATCCTGCACAGTTCCTCCAGCGTAGTCTTCGGCTGCCAGCCGAGCTTCTCGCGCGCCTTGTCCGCGCTGCCGATCAGCAGGTCCACTTCAGCCGGGCGATAGAACTTCGGATTCACCCGCACCAGCGTGCGGCCCGTGGCGACATCGATGCCGCGTTCGCGTTCGCCCTTGCCCGCCCACTCCAGCTGATAGCCCGCCGCGCCGAACGCCATGCGCACGAAGTCGCGCACGGTCTCGGTACGGTTGGTCGCGAGCACATAGGTATCGGGGTCGCTGGCCTGCAACATCCGCCACATGCCCTCGACATATTCGGCCGCGAAGCCCCAGTCGCGCTTCGCATCGAGATTGCCGAGTTCGAGCAGTTCTTCCTTGCCGAGGCGGATCTTCGCGACGGTATCGGTGATCTTGCGGGTCACGAACTCGCGGCCGCGCAACGGCGACTCATGATTGAACAGAATGCCGCTGCAACCGAAGATGCCATACGACTCGCGGTAGTTGATGGTGGTCCAGTGCGCGAACAGCTTGGCGACGCCATACGGGCTGCGCGGATAAAACGGCGTCTCCTCGCATTGGGGAATGGCCTGCACCTTGCCGAACATCTCCGACGTGGAGGCCTGGTAATAACGGATCTTCGGATCGATCACGCGGATCGCTTCCAGCAGATTGAGCGCGCCGAGACCGGTGACGCCCGCTGTCGTCGACGGCTGATCGAAGGACACGCCGACGAAGCTCTGCGCGGCGAGGTTATACAGCTCGCTGGCCTCGGCCGTTTCGAGCAGCCGCAGGTTGGAGCCGAGATCGGTCAGATCGTGTTCGACGAGGCTCAGTTTCGGATGACGGTCGATACCGAGTTCAGCGATGCGCCAGAAATTCACCGAACTCGTGCGGCGATACGTGCCGACCACTTCGTATCCCTTGTCGAGCAGGAGCTTGGCGAGATACGCGCCGTCCTGTCCTGACACGCCGGTGATGATCGCTTTGAGCTGCGAGGCCATGAGTTCCGCTCCTGAAGATGTCATGAGCCGATTCTAGGGAAAAGAAATCGAAAAAATATCCGCGGGATTTTCATTTTCGGCGGGCGCGTTTTTTTAATTGCGCGAGTTCTTTTTTTGAACGTGGCATTAGGCGGGAGGGATAAAAGAAGGTCTCATCGTGCGGACAATATTTTCGTTTTTTTAGCTTTATTTGGCCTCTAACCTCCAGTCGTCGAAACGGGTCGTCCGGGCCGTGCTCAGGGAGGGTAGATTGCCGCGCATTGTTTCGTCGAAACTGATCTGCACGGTCCTCTGCATCGCGTCGGCATGGGCGGGATCGCATGCGGCGGGCGCGGCGCCGCGCGTGCTCGACGCCAGGACGTCGTGGATCGGCAATACCTCCGGTTTCGGCGACGGCACCTGGACGCAGATCAACATCACCGCGATTGCCGTTGCGCCCGACGGCCGCGTATTCACCAATTCGCCGTGGGACGAAAGCGGCGCCGAAGCGAGCGTGTATCGCGACGGCAAGATGCTCTCGTACGCGGGCGGCACGCATGGCTGGGGCGCATCCGGCGGCAACGCGGTGGCCGTGAATGCGCACAGGGTGTTCGTCGCGGTGGGCGTCGGCAATGAAAAGGGACGGCTCGTCAGGTCGGGCGTGTGGCCGCCTGCGGGGCGGCACTGGATTGGCGTGTCGCGGCGTGACATCGACGACCCGAAACGCGCCATGCCCTTCGATGGCGCGCCCGATTCGGACAAAGCGCTCGTGAGCAGCAAGGACCCGGCCGCGACGCTCGCGCGCAGCTTCCTGAAGATCGACGACACCACGGACGATGCCGCGCGGGGCGACATCGGCGGCCTCGCGGCGAACGATGCGCTCTTGTATGTGGCCAATACGGCGCGGGATCGTATCGAGCGCTACGACGCGCGCTCCATGCAACCCAGGTCGCAATGGAACGCGCCGCAGCCGGGACGCATGGCGCTGGCGCAGGACGGCTCGCTGTGGGGCATCGTCGAGAGTCTTGGCGCGCATCCGCGCATCGCGCACTTCAGTGCGTCCGGCGCGTTGCTCGACGATGCACCGCACCTCGCCGACGAGACGATCGCCGTCGATATCGCGCTCGACCGTCAGGGCCGTCTGCTCGTCGCGGATAACGGCCCGCGTCAGCAAGTAATGTTTTTTTCGAAGCAGGGCGGCACGTATCGCGAAACCGGCGCGCTCGGCGAACGCGGCGGCATTTTTTCAGGCGTGCCCGGCAAGCCGGGACCGCAGCGCTTCAACGGCCTGACGGGCGTGGGCGTGGATGCATCGGGCAACGTGTATGTGTCGGGCAACGGCATCGGTCCGCGTGACGGCAGCATCGGCGCGGGTCTCGGCGCGACGCTCGAAAGCTATTCCCCGGCCGGTGCATTGCGCTGGCAGATGCAGGGCTTGCTGTTCGTCGATGGTGCGTGGATCGATCCCGCCCGGCCCGACAGCGTGTACACGGGCAACAAGCGCTTCGAGCTGGATCTGTCGAAGCCGCCGGGACAGGAGTGGCGTTACGCGGGTTTCCTGTCGGGCCGCTTCAAATATCCCGACGATCCGGTGTTTCACGTCGATCAATGGCCCGGCCTGCCGATCGCGCGCCGGCTCGAAGGCCGCACCTTCCTGTACCTGACGGACATGTACGCGGATCACCTGAAGATCTATCGCTTCGACGCGAAACGCGACGGCGAACTGGCGATTCCTTCGGGCTTCATCGCCGGGCGGCCGCGTCCGGTGCAGAACGTGCCGAACCGGCCGGAAGGCGGCGAATGGATCTGGCGCGATCTCGACGGCGATGGCCGCTTCGAAGCTGGCGAATTCCAGCGCAATCCGGGCACCGCGCGCATCACCGGCGGATGGGGCTGGTGGGTCGATACGAAGGGCGACATCTGGCGCACCAACGACGTGAAGGGCATTCACCGCATCCGCTTCGGCGGCCTCGATGCGCACGGCAATCCCATCTACGACTACGCGCGCATGCAGAGCTATCCGGTGCCGGCGCCCTTCACGGAATTGCGCCGCGCGGTGTACGACGCCGCGACCGACACGATGTACCTCACCGGCTACACAGCCGACGCACCCTTCGACCGCCGTTACTGGAAGGAAGTGGGCCGTCGTCTGGTGCGCTACGACAACTGGTCGAACGGACCGCGCCTGCGCTATGCGATCGACCTGCCGTGGGACACGCAGGCGAAGCCGCTGGCAACCGTGATCGGCGTAACGGTGGAAGGGCAATACGTGTTCGCGGTGGAGCCGGTAGGCGAGGTGCATGTGTACGACAAGGACTCCGGCAAGGAAGCGGGCGTCATCCGGCCCGGGCCGGAAGTGGGCCGGGCGTCCGGCTGGGTGGACGTGCCCAACGGCATCAGCGCACACCGGCGCGGCAACGGCGAATACCTCGTGTTCGTCGAAGAGGATGCGCGCGGCAAGGTGACGATGTACCGCTGGACCCCGTCAAGCTGAACGCGTGAGGAACGAAGAATGGAAAGAAGCATGGTGCGGAATGTGGGAATCAACTTCATCGGGTTGATCCTGCCGACCTTCGTGTCGCTCGCGACGGTCCCCGCGTATATCCGGCTCGTGGGCGTCGAACGCTATGGCGTGATCAGTCTCGTGTGGACGCTGATCGGCTATTTCAGCATTCTCGATCTCGGCATGAGCATGGCCGCGCAACATCAGATCGCGAAGGCGCAGGCGGCCGGCGATGTCGCGCAGCGCACGCGCGTGTTCTGGAGCGCGGTATGGCTCAACTTCGCGACCGGCGTACTCGGCGGCCTCGCGATCTACACCGGCGCCTTCGCCTACACGGCCTATGTCGCGCACTCCGCGCCGGCCTTGCAGCAGGAGGTGTATCGCGCGTTGCCGTGGCTCGCGCTCGCCATACCGCTTGCGAACGTCTCCTGGGTCTTCGCGGGCGCCATCAACGCGATGGAACGCTTCGGCGTCTATAACGCGAACCAGACTTTCGGCACCTTCCTGTTTCAGCTCTTGCCGCTGGGCGCGGCGTGGTGGATCGCGCCGAACCTGCAAACGGTGATCGCGGCCGCCGTCGTCGCGCGTCTGCTTGCGGCGCTGCTGCTCGCCCGCGCGAGTTTCAGGCTGCTCGATATCCGCCGCATCGAATGGCCGACGCGCCAGGTCGCGGGCGGCCTGTTCCGCTTCGGCGGCTGGATGCTCGTGTCGTCAATCACCACGATGCTCACCGATTCGCTCGACCGCGTTCTGCTCGGCGCGCATCTCGGCGCGCGCTTCGTCACGTATTACACGGTGCCGCAAAACCTCGTCACGCGCCTGAACATGCTGCCCAACGCCATGGTGCGCACGCTGTTCCCGCGACTCTCGGCCATCGATCGAAGCGATGCGAACGGCATGGCCGCGACGTCGCTCACGTTCCTGAACGGCGTGTTCACACCGCTCGCGCTGTTCGCGATGCTGGTGCTCGAACCCTTCCTGCATCTGTGGATCGGCGCGGACCTTGCCGTCGAAAGCGCGCCGGTGGGCCGCATTCTCGTGATCGCCGTGTGGCTCGTCGGACAGGCGGGCGTGACGCGCATCCTGATTCAGTCACAGGTCGATCCCGCCAAGGCCGCGCGCGCGGGACTGGCGCAATTGCCGTTCTTCGTCGGCTTGCTCTGGTTCGGCATCGAACGATACGGGCCGGTGGGCGCCGCAAGCGTGGTCGCGGTGCGCGCGCTCGCGGACTATGCGGTCCTGCTCTGGATGTCGCGGATTCGCGCGCGGCCCATCGCGCTCGACATGCTCGCGCATCTCGCGTTTCTGCTCGCCGCGCTTGCCGTCGGCAGCGCAATCGATGCAATGGCGCATCCCTTCCAGGCCGTCACGGCAGCGGCGCTCTTCGCCTTCGTCAACGCAGCATGGTCCGTGGCGACACGTCCATCGCTGCGTGCGCTGGCGCTGACCCTGGCGGGCAAGTTCATCGGCAGGACCCCTTCACCTCTGAAAGCGAGGCGTGACGCATGAGCACCGAATTCGAAGACCCGTTTGTCGGACGCGCAAAGACACGTCACTTTCTGCGCGATGACGGCCTCGCGCCGCAACCGCGCGCCGTGACACGCCAGCCGGGCCTGCCCCGCGTGGCGATCGTGCATGACTGGCTCGTCACGTATGCCGGAGCGGAGCGCGTGCTGGAACAGATCATCGCGTGCTTTCCGGACGCAGATATCTTCAGCGTCGTGGACTTTCTCGAAGACCGCTCTTTCCTGCGCGGCAAGCAGGCAGCGACGTCGTTCATCCAGAAGCTGCCGTTCGCCCGGACGCGCTACCGCGCGTATCTCCCGCTGATGCCGCTCGCGATCGAACAGCTCGACCTCTCCGGATACGACCTCGTCATTTCCAGCAGCCACGCCGTGGCGAAAGGCGTGCTGACCGGACCCGATCAGGTGCATGTGAGCTACGTGCATTCTCCGATCCGCTATGCGTGGGACCTGCAGCACCAATACCTCAAGCAATCCAATCTGACCGCGGGCGCGAAGTCGCTGTTCGCGCGGCTGATCCTGCATTACATGCGCAACTGGGATATCCGCACGTCGAATTCGGTGAATCACTTCATCGCCAATTCGGATTTCATTGCGCGGCGGATTCACAAGGTGTATCGGCGCACGTCCAAGGTCATTTTTCCGCCGGTGGATGTGGCCTCGTTCGAAGTGTGCGAGCAGAAAGAAGATTTTTATCTGACCGCCTCGCGCATGGTGCCGTACAAGAAAATCGATCTCATCGTGGAAGCGTTCGCGCGCATGCCCGGGCGCAAGCTGGTCGTGATCGGCGAAGGCCCCGACATGGCGAAGATCCGCACCAAGGCGACCGCCAATGTGGAGATCATGGGCTATCAGCCGTTCGCCGTGCTGCATGACCGGATGCGCCGCGCAAAAGCCTTCGTGTTCGCAGCCGAAGAGGACTTCGGGATCTCGGTGGTGGAAGCGCAGGCGTGCGGCACGCCGGTGATCGCGTACGGCAAGGGCGGCGCGCTGGAAACCGTGCTTGATGCCTCGCACGAGCGGCCCACCGGCCTGTTCTTCAACAGCCAGACGCCGCAGGCGATCATCGACGCCGTCGATGCCTTCGACAGCGGCGCGCTCACCTTCAATCCCGCCGATTGCCGCGCGAACGCCGAGCGTTTCTCGAACGGACGCTTCCGCGAGGCGCTGCATGCGCATATCTCGCGGATCGCGCCGCAATTCGTGCTGCCGCCGCTGCCGGTGGAGGAAGCGCCCGAGCCGCCGGCCATCGACGAGACGCAACAAGCGGGCTTGAAAGTGCTGGCCGTCGATCAGAGCGGGGCGCTGGGCGGCGCCGAATTATCGATGCTCGAAGTCGTGAAGAACATGCGCGGCGACGTGCAGACCGTCCTGTTCGACGACGGCCCGTTCCGGATTGCGCTGGAAGCGGTCGGCGTGAAAGTGGACGTGCTCGACGGCAAGTCGCTCGACGGCATGCGCAAGGACGGCAAGGCGCGCCCCGGGATGAACATGCTGGGCGGCATGCTGAAGCTGTTGCGCGGCACGCTGGAACGCTCGCGCAACGCCGACGTGATCTACGTGAACACGCAGCGCGCGATGGTCATCGGCGCGATTGCAGGGCTGATCTCGCGAAGGCCGGTGGTCTGGCATCTGCGCGACATCGTCAGCGAGGAACATTTTGGCCGCACGCAACTAGCGGTCATCAAGTGGTGCACCAAGCTGATGCTGGAACACGTGATCGCCAATTCGACCGCTTCGGCCGCCGCCGTCACGGCGCTGACGCGGCTGCGCGAGGAACGGCTCGATGTCGTGTTCAACGGCATCTCGGCCGAACCGTTCACGGATATCGAAGCCGTCGCGCAACACGAACTGCGTGCGCGTTTCGGCTTGCCGCGCGATGCCTTCCTGGTCGGCTGCTTCAGCCGGCTCGCGCGTTGGAAGGGTCAGCACGTTCTGCTGGAGGCGCTGCTGGAGTCGCCGGACATGCATGCGTTGCTGGTCGGCGCGGCCTTGTTCGGCGAAGACGCCTATGAAGCCGAATTGCGCGCCTATGTGGACGAGCATGGCTTGCAGGACCGCGTGCATTTCCTGGGCTTCCAGGACGATATCGCAGCCTGCATGAAAGCGGTGGACGTGGTCACGCATACCTCGATCATGGCCGAGCCGTTCGGGCGCGTGATCATCGAAGGGATGCTGTCGAAACGGCCCGTCGTGGCGACGCGGGCGGGCGGCGTGATGGATATCGTCGAGGACGGCGAGAACGGCATTCTCTGTTCGCCCGGCGACGCCGCCGAGCTGGCGCGCATTCTCGACCGTCTGAGAAAGAACCAGCCGTTGCGTGACCGTCTTGTCGAGCAGGGTTACGAGAATGCGACGCGCCGCTTCGGCACCGAGCGCTATGTCGAGAGCGTGGAGAAGATTCTCGTCGATGTAGCGGAGCGTTCGCGCAAACGCGGTTGAGTCAGCGGCTGCGGCGCGTGCGCCGCAGCGCGGCTGACCACGCCATCGCAGGCTTCTCCACGGCGGCATGGAAGACCAGCGCCACGCATACCGCAACGGCGGTAAAGCCGAACGAAGCCCAGATGTCGGTCTGCAGCACGGACCTGAACAGCACCGATCCCAGCAGCACGAAAATGGGCAGATGCACGACATACAGCGAGAAGCTGAACGTGCCCAGCCAGGACAGGAAGCGGACGACGGGCGATGCGCGCATCGGCGTGTCGAGCGCGGCGTGCAGGTAGACGGCGAAGGCGAACGCCCACAACTGGAACGCCGCATATTGTGCGAGGCTGAACGCGCCGCATCCGGCCAGCGCGAGCGCGCCGGCCAGCAGTCCCATGCGCGGCCGCGCTTCGACTCCGCGCGCTTTCGCTTCCGCGATCCACGCGCCGAGCATCCACGCGAACCAGTAGGACGTGAACACGACAATATCGCGCGGCTCGAAGACCAGCGCCGACATCACGTTGATGACCCCGACGCCCGCCATCACGCCATTCATGCCGATGCGCCGCCGCAGCGCGATCAACAGCGGATACACGAGATAGAACTGCACCTCTACTGAAAGCGTCCAGAGCGCGCCGTTCGAGCCGAAGGTTTTGCCCGCGATGCCCTGCAACGAAAACAGATTGACGAAAAACGCATGCAGGTCGAAGGGATTGATCTTGTGACTGACGGGCAGGAACGTGCTGCTCAGCGCATCGAGCGCGAGCGTCAGCAGCAGCGCGGCGATCAGCACGGGATAGATGCGCACGAAGCGACGCAGCAGGAAGTTGCGGCTATCGAACGAAGCGAGCGGGTCGGCAATCAGCTTGCGGGCCATCGCGCGATGGATGCAATAGCCGCTGATGACGAAGAACACCGGCACGCCCGCCGAACCCCAGGCAATCGGAAAGGTCAGGTAGCTGATGAGCGCATTCGCGTCGAAGCCATGCAGGCTGCGATGGAATTGCTGCATGCCGATCCACGTCACCTGCCGGCAATGAAAGTACGCAACGAGCAGCGCCGCGGCACCGCGCCATGCGTCGATGGCGACATCCTGGCTGTCGGACAGGAGGCCTTCGTGACGCGCGGCGGCAGGCGCGAAGAGGGAGGAATCGCTCATGGAGTGGAAGGTCGCGCGAGAAGGAATGCGTCGATCTTAGGGCAGCAGAAATGGCACGAATAACGAAATAATTCGCGGCACGGGCGCTCATTTTTTATCGATTTTTTTCTGTTACGGTCGATGCCTGTCTAACGTCGAATGGATGCGGATCATGGATATGCATGCGATTGCCGGCGTGGCGGTGCTGCTCGTGCTGGTGGCCGCCTCGGCCTATCGAGACGCACTGCGCAACGACCCCCTGAGCCCGTTGCGCAAGCGCGGCTCGAATCGCGTCCCGGCGCCTCAGATGGACGACGCGGAATAAGCGACGCCCGGGCGCAGCAACGGACCGCCCGGTCCGGGGACATCTCAATCACGGGTTTCGATCTGGAGGAAAGACTCATGCTCAAGGTGACCAAGGCCGTATTTCCTGTCGCGGGACTCGGCACGCGTTTCTTGCCGGCGACCAAGGCCAGTCCCAAGGAAATGCTGCCAGTGGTCGACAAGCCGCTGATTCAGTACGCGGTGGAAGAGGCCGTTGCCGCAGGGATCACGGAGATGATTTTCGTCACCGGCCGCGGCAAGCGCGCCATCGAAGATCACTTCGACAAGTCCTATGAACTCGAAGCCGAACTCGAGGCGCGCAACAAGGCAGCCCTGCTCGACGTCGTGCGCAGCATCAAGCCCGCAAACGTCGATTGCTTCTACGTGCGCCAGCCGTCCGCGCTGGGTCTCGGTCATGCGGTGTTGTGCGCGGAACGGCTCGTCGGCGAGCAGCCGTTCGCTGTGATGCTCGCCGATGATTTGCTGCACGCGCCGCAGCCGGTGATGAAGCAGCTGGTCGATGTCTTCGATCACTATCACAGCTCGGTGATCGGCGTGGAACGCATCGCGCGCGAGGACAGCGCTTCGTATGGCGTGATCGAAGGGCGCGAGTGGGAAGAGGATGTCATCAAGATGTCGGGCATCGTCGAGAAGCCGCAGCCGGCGCTCGCGCCGTCGAATCTCGGCGTGGTCGGACGCTATGTGCTGATGCCGAGCATCTTCCGGCATCTGCGCGAGACACGGCCCAACGCCGGCGGCGAGATTCAGCTGACCGACGCCATCGGCGCGCTGCTCGGTGAGGAACAGGTGCTTGCGTATCGCTATTTCGGCACGCGTTTCGACTGCGGTAGCAAGCTCGGCTATCTCAAGGCGACGATCCAGTTCGCGTTGCAGCATCCCGAAGTGCGCAAGGACTTCGAGCAGTATCTGCGCGCGGAGGTGTGGGCGTTGATGCCGGAGTTGATGGGCGAGGAGGGAGGGCAGGCGGAGCCGGTATTGACTTGACGCAGGAGACCTCCCTGAGGCGCGACTCAACGTTCCTGTAACGCACAAGCATGCGGGCGGTGTTCCTCGGAATTGAAACGAGGTCGCCGGCACGCGTGCTTGACTGGCACGATGACTTCGAAGTGGTTCCGCCATCTTTGAGTTCGGCTCATCGCGTTCGCTGAAGCGGTCATAGCCGCTCTCCCCTCCACGCGAATTACTCACGCGTGTTTCCTCGTTAGTGTGCAAGGCCCGACTATGGGCCTCTTTCACTCCGCTCCGACGAGCGTATCTTGGATTGGTGCTTTCCTTGGCGCGATTCTTTAGGGGATGTGAAACGATTTAGCCGCCATTGCTGATCGGACTGATTCGTTTCTTACCCACCTTTGTTGATAATTCTGAAAACGCGGGCAATTATAACAAAGAGCTAATGAACGAGATTTGGGGGTGCTAGCATTGCTGTCATGGTGGTGCGCTCTCGGATATTCCTATGGACGAGATCCTGAGCTTTCAATGTTCGTTACTCATGCAGAAAAAGATTTTACGAACTCTGTTCTCAATTTTGCTGGTCGCGATTTTCTATATTGCAGTTGATTTTGTGCTGCAAAAATTGGGTGTGTATCTGATCGTGAATCAAGTGCAAAGGTCCATTGTGAATGCAGTGGCGGCCGTTTTGCTTCTTTTTGCAACGCAAAGAGTTATCTGCGTGAAGGAATAATCGATGAAAATTCTTATAAAAGATACTCGCCACGCAGTCCGTAATCGTGAAAGCGTTCTGGATATATCAGACTTCCTGGCTGATTTGTCCGACGAAGAACTCCTGTTGATCGCAGGCGGTGGAAGTGTTGGGGGAGCCGTGGTTGGAGGCTTGCACGCCCCTGTCTTGATATGACTTTCTCAAATGAAGAAATAAGACGCCGCTACGAGAGATTAGGCTGTGTAGCTCATGTGATGGCTTTAAACGCTTCTCATCGAACGCATAAAATTTTCGGACTAGCTGTTTGGGCAGAGCAGGCGATTGCGCACGAGCAGATTGAAATATTCTTTATGAATGGGGAGCCTGTCGGATACTTCATGTGGGCCTTGCTAACACCCGAAGTAGCTGATAAGGCTTTCAGGGTAGGGCGCCCGATCCATCCATCGGAATGGAACGAAGGCGAATTACTCTGGGTTGTAGACGCGTCAATACCCGCGGGCTCTTTGCCGATCTATGGGCCAAAAATTCGTGCCAGGCTGGCGAGAATTAGTGACAACTTTTTTTGGGCAAAGAAACGAAACAAAGATCTCCGTATATTCAACAAAAACATTTTAACGGGCTTATCCCGCGTTATCAGGCAGGTGGGAAACCCGGACCGAAACATCCTTTTGTGATCGGCATATTCCTTCGCCTTCGAGTCGCACTTTGATCGCAGAGAAGGATGGCCGTCGTCAGTGGGATGATCATCGGCCGGCACATGTCATTCGCACGCAAGCGTTGCCTGACTGGCTCGCGTTTTCTCAATTCGGCCCAAGACGCGCCCCATGCGGAGAGTCCGATTCTGCCGACGACCGCTACAATGCCGCAGCGCGCTTGCATCGCGCCGCTCGCCAGTCTCTTCCGTGTCTAAGTCATGAACACTTCATCACGGACCGTCCTGCTCGGTCCGCTACTCAAGAGTGTGTCGCGCTCGTTCTACCTGACGCTGCGCATCCTGCCCGCCGGCATGCGCGATCCCATCGGGCTCGCGTATCTGCTGGCGCGCGCGGCCGACACCATCGCCGATACCTCGTTGATCTCGCCGCAACGCCGCCTCGAACTCTTGCTGTCGTTGCGCGCGCAGGTGAACGGCGCCGCCGATGACGGCGCGCTCGCGCGGATTGCCGGCGAAGTGGCGCAGCAGCAGGCGCAGCCGGACGAGCGCGCGTTGCTGGAAGCGCTTGGCGCGGCGCTCGCGATCCTGCCGCAACTGGATGCGCGGGACGGCGCGGCGGTGCGCGACATCGTGACGACGCTCAGCACCGGCATGGAGTTCGACCTGCGCACCTTTCCCGACGAGACGTCCGGACAGATCGCCGCGCTGAAGGAATTCGACGAACTGGACCGCTATACGTATCTGGTCGCGGGGTGCGTGGGTGAATTCTGGACGCGCATGACGGCGGCGCATCAGCCAGGCAAGCTTCAGGCGCCGCTCGACACCATGCTGGCGCTCGGCGTGCGCTTCGGCAAGGCCTTGCAGATGACCAACGTGCTGCGCGATTGCGCGCGCGATCTGCGCATCGGACGCTGCTATCTGCCTGAAACGATGCTCGCGCGTCATGGCCTCGCGCCGCATGATCTGCTGGACCCGCAGGCGTCCTTGCGCGCCCGGCCCGTGCTGTTCGAGCTGTTGCGCACTTCGCTGGCGTTGTATCAGGACGCCGTCAATTACACGCTGGCCATTGCGCCGGGCGCCGTGCGTTTGCGGCTGGCCTGCCTGTGGCCGATCATGATCGGCCTCGATACGCTGGTGCTGCTCGCGGAGAACGACGTGTGGCTCGATCCCGCGCGCATCTCGAAGGTGCGCCGCAACGATGTCTATCGCATCATCGCGGCGTCGCTGCCGATGGTGGTATCGGACGGCGCGCTGCGCAGCTGGAGCACGAAGCGCATGCAAGCGATAGAAGCGCGGATCAGCGCCGCAAGTCGGCCATGATGCGTTCGGCGAGAAAGTCGCACGGCGGTCGTCTCGACGCCGCGCTTCTCGCCAGCACCACTTCCAGCGTGCCGATATCCGGCAAACCTTGCGGCGGCCCGAGCAGCGTGAAATGGGCGGGCACCGCGCATTTCGCGAGCGGCGTGACGGCGAGGCCGGCTTCGGCCATCGTCAGCAGACCGAGCAGGCTCGGACTTTCATACGACGTGCGATAGCCGATGCGCGCGTGCTCCAGGCTGCGGATCGCGTTCTCCCGCGCGACGCTGCCCGGCAGGAACACCGCGATGGGCAGCGGCCGCTCCTTCCAGATATCTGTCGCGCCGGGCGCGGCGGCCCAGACCATCGGCTCGTGACGCACGAAGTCGCCCGACAGCCCCTTGACCCGCGTCGCGCAGACGAGATCCACCGAACCGTCCTTCACCATCGGCGCGAGCGCGACGCTCGGCAGGCCGACCACCTGGATCTCGACCTTCGGATAGGTGGCGGAAAATTTCTTCAGAATGGGCGGAAACAGCGACGACGCGTAATCGTCCGGCACGCCGATCACCACGCGGCCCGTCACGTCCGGCCGCACGACGGCCGCCCATGCTTCGTCGCGCAGCGCGATCATGCGGCGCGCGTAGGTGAGCAGCACCTCGCCGTCCTGCGTGGGTACGACGCTGCGCGGCTTGCGCACGAACAGCGGCTTGCCGAGCGCGGTTTCCAGCGTCTTGATCTGCATGCTCACCGCCGATTGCGAACGATGCACGAGTTCCGCCGCCCGGCTGATGTTGCCGGTATCGGCCACGGCGACGATCATCGCAAGGACATCGAGGTCGAGTGCTTTCATGGTCGGGCAGGCTTGGTATCAGAAAATCTGAACGATTCTATCAAGATTATGCGTTTTTCTTTTACCTGAGCGGGGCGCATGATGCAGTCAAGGAGCCTATCCATGAACGCCCGTACCGATCTTTCCGTCCTCACCGCCGTGCAAGGCCTGCCTGAACCGTCGTTCGCCACGACCGCGTCCGGGATTTCCGTGCCGTATATCGAGTGCGGGGAAGGCGAGCCGATGGTGCTCATCCACGGATCGCTGTGCGATTACCGGTACTGGGAGGCGCAAGTCCTGCCGCTCGCGAAGCAGTTCCGCGTGATCGTGCCGAGCCTGTCGCATTACTGGCCGGCCGTCGATGCCTTCGTGCAGGGCGAGTTCGGCTGGGAAGCGCATGTGGCGGAAATGGCTGCGTTCATCGAGACGCTGGAGCTGGCGCCCGTCCATCTCGTCGGGCATTCGCGCGGCGGCGCGATTGCGTTTCATCTGGCGCGCGAGTATCCGCGCCTCGTGAAGACGCTCACGCTGGCCGATCCGGGCGGTCCGCTGGAACTGGAAACGAAGTCGCATTCGGCAACGGCCGCACCTGCCGCACCTGCCGCACCTGCCGCACCGGCCGCGCTGCCGCCCGCCACGAATGCGCTGCGCGCGCGCGTGGCCGAGTTGATCGAACAAGGCGAATTCGACCGCGGCCTGGAGTTGTTCGTCGATTCGGTGAGCATGCCGGGCTTCTGGAAGAAGAGCACGGAGAGCTTCCGCCGCATGGCGCTCGACAACGCGCTGACGCTGCCGAAGCAGTTCCGCGATCCGCTGCCCGCCTACACGCGGGACCTGGCGCGCGACATCAAGTGCCGCACGCTGCTGATCGACGGCGAGAAGAGCCCGCGCATGTTCCGCAACAACGTCGAGAAGCTGACGGAGTGGATTGCGTTCGCCGAGCGCCAGACGATCGCGCGGGCATCGCATGGGATGAATGTTGCCAGCCCTGGCGCGTTCAATCGCGCGGTGCTGGCGTTTGCCGGAGCGTGGTGAGCGGCGCATCCTGACCTGTCTACGCGCGACGGCACAGGGGTTGCTGGGTGTTGTTCACAACACCCACAGACCGGAGCTGCCATGCCCAACCCCGCGCTGCCGTTCGATCCCGCGTTCGAACACATCCCCGACGACGAAGCCGAGACCACGAGGGAACTCGCGGAAACGATGCGCAGCATCACCGAGAAGACCTATTCCGACTCGGGGCATGCGATCCGCAGCGTGCATGCGAAAAGCCACGGCCTGCTGACCGGCGAAATGCAGGTGAACGCCGGCCTGCCGCCTGAACTCGCGCAAGGCATCTTCGCGCAGCCTGCAAGCTTTCCCGTGGTGCTGCGTCTGTCGACGAATCCGGGCGACGTGCTCGACGACAACGTCTCGACGCCGCGCGGACTTGCCGTGAAGATCATTGGTGTCGAGGGCGAGCGCTTGCCGGGCAGCGAAGGCGATCGCACGCAGGATCTGGTGATGATCAACGCGCCGGCCTTCACAGCTGCGACGCCGAAGAAATTCCTCTCGAATCTCAAGCTGCTCGCAAAGACCACCGACAAGATGCCGGGCGGCAAGAAGGCGCTGTCGGCGATGCTGCGCGGCACGGAAGCGCTGATCGAAAAGCTGGGCGGCGAGAGCGGCATGATCAAGAGCCTGGGCGGTCATCCCGAAACGCACATTCTGGGCGAGACCTTCTATACAGCCGTGCCGCTTCTCCATGGCCGGTACTTTGGCAAGGTGAGCGTCGCGCCCGTATCGCCGGAACTGACGGCGCTGACCGACGCCCCCGTCGATCTGAAGGACCGCCCCGATGGCCTGCGCGAAGCCGTCAGCGATTTCTTCGTGGCGAACGGCGCCGAATGGGAAGTGCGCGTGCAACTGGCGACCGACATCGGGAAGATGCCCATCGAGGATGCGTCGGTGCAATGGCCGGAAGACGAGAGTCCCTATGTGACGGTGGCGCGCATTCGCGTGGCGCCGCAGAGCACCTGGAACCCGGAGCGCGAGCGCGGCATCGACGACGGCATGGCCTTCAGTCCGTGGCATGGCGTGGCGGCGCATCGGCCGCTGGGCGGCGTGATGCGTGCGCGGCGGATGTCGTACGAGGTGTCGTCGGACTTTCGCGGCGAGCGCAACGGCTGCCCGATGCGCGAACCGCGCGAACGCGTCGATCTGTAAATCCCAACCGGTCAAATCATGGCGAACGGCAACCGACGAAGACTCGGCGAATGGCTACCACGAGAGGAACACCGGATTGCGGCGTTCCGCGAAGCCTTCGCGCAACGCGCGTTCACGCGCGCCCGATCCGCAACGATGAACAGCGCCGTCGAGGAATTCAAGGCTTTCGTTCATGGCGATCCGGTCGTGCGCATGGACTTCAGCCGGGCTATTCAGCAGGCGCGCGAGGCGGGTTTCAAGTTGGGCTATGCGGACATCGACGCGTTCATGACGTTGCTCGACGCCATGCTGACCTATGCGCCGCCTTTCAGCGAGTCGAGCCTGATCCATTGTCCGGTCAACGCGTTGCTCGACTGGCCCATGGTCATGCCGGCGGGCTATGCGCTGTTTCGTGATCCGGCGTTCAACGCGCACCTCAAGCGCGTGCTCAACGTATGGTCCGGCTTTCTGAGCGGACCGTACTCGCGTACGCATCTGAATGCCTCGCCGCCCGAAGGCTGGTTCAGTCCCGAGGCGGACCAGAAGATCGGGCTGTCCCAGTTCCTCTGCGATCCGGACAAACCGTACTGGGGCTATGCCTCATGGAATCATTTCTTCACGCGCGAATTCAAGCCGGAAGCACGGCCCGTGGCGGAGCCGGACAACCACAAGGTCATCGTCAGCGCATGTGAAGCGTCGCCCTACGGCATCCACGACAACGTCCGCTTTCAAGATTCGTTCTGGATCAAGCAACAACCGTATTCGCTGCTCGAGATACTCACGGAGAAAGAGGCCGAGCTGGCTCACCGCTTTGTCGGTGGAACGGTGTACCAGGCGTTTCTCAGCGCGTTTTTCTATCATCGCTGGCATGCGCCCGTGAGCGGCACGATCGCCAAGGCGTATCTCGTGGATGGCTCCTACTACTCCGACGCCGAAGCCGAAGGCGAGGAGCCCAGCAGCCTCAACGATTCGCAAGGCTACATCACGGCCGTAGCGGCGCGCGCGGTCATCGTGATCGATTGCGACGACCCGGCCATCGGCGAGGTGGCGTGCGTGTTCGTCGGCATGGCCGAGGTGTCGTCCTGCGTGATCGAGGCGTTGCCGGGACAGACAGTAGCCAAGGGCGACGAACTGGGTTATTTCCAGTACGGCGGCTCGACGTATTGCCTGATCTTCAGGCCGGGCGTCGTGGAGCGCTTCGGCAGGCAGCCGCCGTTCCACGACGACGAACCGCCGGTCCACGTCAACGCGCATCTGTGCACGGCGCGTTGAGGCGCCGGGCTATTCCGACTGCACGTCCGGAACGAAATGCCGCAACAGCGGCGCAAGGATCGCGGAGTCCGTAGGTTTTGCGCAGAATGCGTCGAAGCCTGCGTGCTTCGCGCGTTCGAGATCGGACGCCGATGACGCCGCCGAATGCGCGATCAATACGGTATCCGACGTGCTCGCGTCGGCCCGCAGCTCCGCGGCGACTTCCAGTCCTGACATATCCGGCATCCAGATGTCCAGGAGCACGATCTGCGGGTGCCATTGACCGATGGTGTCGATCGCACGGCGTCCGCTGTAGACGGCATTCGAATCGAATCCGCCGATGGCCAGCACCATGCTGATCGCGTCCGCGGTATCCGTGAAGTCGTCGACAACGAGCACGCGCGGCGCATCGAGCGCATCTTTTATCCGGCGCGTCCAGATGACGCATTGTGGGTTTGCTGCCTGGCCGTTCATGCTGCGTGGCGTCCTCATCGTACTGTCGGGCTGGAAAAACAATCCATCGTGCATGAGCGCATGGTTCGGACCTGATCCCGTCATGATGCAACCAGCGGGATGCGTGCGGTGAAACATGTGCCGTCCGCCTGCGACGAACACGCCCTGATCGTTCCCTTGTGCGCGTTGACGACCTGCTGACAGATATACAGCCCGAGACCCAGGCCTTCGCCGGGCGTCTTGTTCGCGGCGCGCCAGTACGGCTCGAACACCTTCGCGAGCGACTCCTCCGCGATGGAATCGCCTTGATTCGCTACCTCGATGACCAGATGGGTCGCATCCGTGATGGCCGACACGCGCACGGGCGCGTCGGGGCTGCCGTGGGTCACGGCATTGGCGAGCAGATTCGCGAGGAGCTGCTGCAGACGCGTCGGATCGCAATCGACGGGACGTTCGATTGCCAGTGTCGCGAAGATCTTCCGGTCTTCGTTGGCCTGCGTGATCTCGTTGACGACCGTCTGCAGGTACGGGCCGAGATTCTCCACCCGTTCGATACGCGCGGGAATGCCGTTGCCCAGCCGGCCGCGGGCGAAATCCATGATGTCGTCGATGAGCTTCGACATGCGGGAAGCGCTCGACCTCAGGCGCTTTGCCACCAGCGTCATGTCGGGCGACGCCGCTTTCAGTTGCAGATACTCGGCGCTCGCGCTGATCGCGGCCAGCGGACTGCGCAGGTCATGGCCCAGCACCGCGATGAATTGCTCGCGGAGCTTCGAACTTTCACGCTCGCTGGAAAGCAGGTTCTCGGTGGACCACTGGCGCTTGTCGCTGTCCAGTTGCAACGCGATGAGATTGGCGAAGACTTCGAACATCCGGACCACGCGCGGATCGGACACGTGCATGGGCCGGCTGTCGATTGCGCAGAGATTGCCGAAGTACTCGCCGTCCGGCAGCACGATGGGCACGGAGATATAGCTGCGCAGCTTGTAGAGGGTCGGCGTGTGATGTCCGCAATAGCGGGTGTCGGTGTCGAAGTCATCGACGATGATCGGGACGCGAGCCTCACGCGACTCATGACACAGCGTGGTGTGAAGGTCCAACTGGCCGCCGGGCTGCAAGCCGAAGCTGATGTTGTCCTTCACCGCACAAGCGGTCCAGGTCAGCTCGCTGACTCGCGCCACGGCGGCGAACCCCATGCCGGATTCATTGCAGATCATCTCGAGCATCGAAGGCACTGCATTGATGCGGGCCACCGCGCTCAGATCCCGCAGGATCAATTCTCTCGACTCGTGTTCCATTCGCTTTCTGGTTGCTGTAGATGAGGCTCGCAAGACCGCAGCGAACTGATGGGTGCCCGAAAGATGCCGTTCCGGCCGCGGCAATTGTAAGCAATACAACATGCCGACAGCGGAAATACCGTCACACAGCGCACGGTATGCGCGGGCTAAGCGAATCCCATGCGCAAGGCAAGCGTTTTTTGTGCGATTTGTTGAACGTCTTTCGTCTGCTTGTTGTGACGCGACAACGGTAAAACGTTTGGCGGCGGGCTAACATCGTCGGCACCTCATCGCTCAGAAGAGGACATTCGTGAGCACGGGCCAAGACGATCTCGAAACATGGAAACGCCGCCGCACCGCGGAACTGGCGTTCGAACTGGCCGACACCGGCCGCTATGAAAATTTCGCCGACATCGCCTATGCACTGCAATTCGAGCGCGGCATGCCGAGCGCACAGGCCTTGATCGATGACCCCGAAATACGCCGCCAGCTGAATGCGCGTTGCGGCGATGCCAGAGAGCGACTCGCGCCGCTTCCTGAGCCTGAAGTGACTGCACCGGCGCCAGCGAGCGAGACGCTCAGCGTCACGTCGAACGATCATGCGGAACTCCCGCAAGCCGCTGATTTTGCACGCACGCCTTCGGTCCTGCGCCGGGCGATGCGGTTCTGGCGCACGGGCGTCAAGCCCGTCGGGGCCAGCGATCTCGAGTCGGCCGCGTCCTGAGCGGCCTCAGGCGCCAAATTCAACTCAGCAAGTGCGCTAACGCACGATAGCGGCTCATTCGCAGCCGCTTTGCGCGGAAAAGGCGGCTTTGCGCGCCTTTTACATCCGTCAAAACCATTACACTTGAGGAAGCTGAACCATAAGCCCGGGTAAAGGCGTGAATTCGAATGCGCCGAACCCGGTGTTTGAACTTCGAGGAGGAAATGTTCGTGGCTAACGAAAAGATGCTCGCGCAAATGGCTGAGAAGAATGGTTTCATCGCCGCTCTGGATCAGAGCGGCGGTTCGACGCCAGGCGCGCTCAAGCAATATGGCATTCCGGAAGACGCCTATAACGGCGACGCCGAAATGTTCAAGCTGATGCATGAAATGCGGGTGCGCATCATGACGGCGCCTTCGTTCACGGGCCAGAAAGTGATCGGCGCCATTCTGTTCGAGCGCACGATGGATGGCGAAGCCGGCGGCAAGCCGGTGCCCACGTTCCTGTGGGAAGACCGCGGTATCGTGCCGTTCCTGAAGGTCGACAAGGGTCTGGAAGCGGAAGCGGACGGCGTGCAGGTGATGAAGCCGATCCCCGGTCTCGACGAGTTGCTCGCGCGCGCGGCCAAGCTCGGTGTGTTCGGCACGAAGATGCGCTCGGTGATCCATCAGGCCGACGCAAAGGGCATTGCCGCTGTGTCGAAACAGCAGTTCGAAGTTGGCGCACAGATCATCAAGCATGGTCTCGTGCCGATCCTCGAACCCGAAGTCTCGATCAAGAGCCCGGACAAGAAGGGCGCGGAAAAAATCCTGCGCGACGAACTGCTCAAGGGTCTCGACGCACTGCCTGAATCCAGCCAGGTGATGATCAAGCTGACCATCCCGGACGAGGCGGATTTCTATCGTCCGCTGATCGAGCATCCGCGTGTCGTGCGTGTGGTGGCGCTGTCGGGCGGCTATACGCGCACTGACGCGTGCAAGAAGCTCGCGCAGAACCACGGCATGATCGCGAGCTTCTCGCGTGCGCTCATCAACGAGCTGAAGAAGTCGATGAGCGACAGCGAGTTCGACAAGACGCTCGAACAGTCGATCAACGAGATCTACGACGCGTCCGTGCAGAAGGTCTGACGCTTCATAGATTCACCGCATCGTAGCGAGTCAGCTGCGATGCGTCGGCGGCGGCGTCTGCACCACGGGCGCCGCCGCCTGAAACAGCGCTTCGCGCGTGCCGTTCCTCGGCGGATAGATGCGCTCGCCATTGATGGTGCGCTTCGTCTGCTTGGCCGTCTCGCCCTGCGAGACGAGCTGCCTGTCCCATCCCTCCGTATACACCGCGCCCCACGGCCCGAGATCGCAGATGGTCGTGTACCAGTCGATCGACAGCGGCAACATCTCGATACCGAACAGATCGCACACCGCGTTGTGGCCGGCATAGCGTCCCATTGGCCTGCCATGCTGGCACGACATGACCGAAGGCCGCGTGCCGTCGATCAGCACGCGCGCGCAATCGCCCGCCGCGAACACGCCGGGCACGCCTTCCGCGCGCAGGAAGGTATCGACGGGCACGCGGCCGAGCGGATCCAGCGTCACCGGCAGCTGCGCCGCCAGCGCGTTCGCATGCATGCCGCCGCACCAGATGACCGTCGCGGCCTCGATGGTCTCGCGCGTGCCGTCTTTCGTGAGCGTGACGCTTCGTTCATCGAGCGATTCCAGCGACACGCCCGGCCGCGTCTCCACTTCCAGCGCATTCAACGCGTTTTCGATGACCGGCTGCGCGCCGCCCATCGCCTGTGCGATGCGTGCCGAACGATCCGCGAGCACCACGCGCACGCGGCCGCGTTCGCCTTCCGTGACGATCTCGCGCAGCCGCGCAGGCAGTTCCGCTGCGAGTTCGATGCCCGTCAGACCCGCGCCGATCACCACCGCCGTGTAGCGGCCGGGCGTATCGGGCAGCGCGGGCAGCGTCAGCAGATGCGCCTGCAGACGGCACGCGCCGGCGTAGGTATCGACATCGAAGGAATGGTGGTCGAGACCGGGAATGGGCGGGCGCACCAGCACGCTGCCCGCGGCCAGGATCAGCCGGTCGTAGTCGAGTGTCTCGGACGCGCCGTCATGCGCGACGGTCACGCGCCGGTTCGCGCTGTCGATGTCCGTGGCTTTCGCCTGGATCAGGCGCACGCCCGCCGGGCCGAGCACGGTGTCGAGCTGGACCAGCGTGGGATCGAGCGGCTGTTCGTAGTTGCGCACCCGCACGCTGTGAAAGGGCGCCGGATTGACGATGGCCACTTCGGTCTCGCCGGCGGCGGGGCCCATCTCGTCGAGCTTGCGCGCGGCGGACAGCGCGCTCCACAGACCCGCGAAACCCGCGCCGATTACCAGGATGCGCTTCAAGGCGATTCTCCTGTCTAAACGATCGTTCGCGCCAAAACCCACGCTCGTTCTTCTTTATAGCCGATACGGACCGCTATCGTCCGGCTTCGCATGTGCCCGGATTAGTCGGTTTTTCGCCAAAAGTGATTTCGCAGATTAGGTATTTACCCTAGATGAGGCGATCCCTACACTTGCCTCAACGGTCGCAAACGAAGCAGCAAGTCAGGCAGCAAGACAGCGTTAGCGACACCCCAAAAACTGAAGGTACGGAGGAATGAATCATGAACAAGCTCATCGGTATTGCAGCGGTCGCTCTTGCTTTTGCCGCTCCGGTCGCATCTTTCGCGCAATCGAACCAACCCGTGACGCGCGCTGAAGTCCGCGCGCAAATCGTTCAACTGGAAAAGGCTGGCTACAACCCGGGCGTCGTCAACGACACGACGTATCCCGCCGACATCCAGGCAGCCGAAGCGCGTGTCGCAGCGCAAAACGGCGCGGCGCAAGGCGCATACGGCGGTGTGGCGGACGGCGGCTCGCAATCGGGCGCACGTGTCACCGCGATCCAAAACGACGTGACGTCGACGTTCGCGCATCACTAAGCAAGCAGCCTCATCAAGCAACGCGCCCGCAACCATGCGGGCGCGTTTGCATTCAGGCGTTCGAAAATCAAAGCGGAAACCCGCCCGAAAAGGTCTCGCGCAAATACCCGATGAACAGCGCGACGGCCCGCGGCACATGCGGTGAATAAGGCCGCACCACGAAAAGCTGATCCGCGAACGCGCCGACCGGACGCCATTCCGGCAGCAGCACCACCAGCTTGCCCGTCTGCACCGCCGCTTGCGCAGTGAAGTCCGGCAGCAACGCGATGCCCAGGTCATCGAGCGCGGCGTCGCGCAACACCTCGCTGTTATTGGCTTCGAACGGCCCGCTGACGGCCAGCGTATGCGGCCCCGCCGAACTCTTGCGGCCGCCCTTGCGCTGGAACGACCAGATACTCGCCGACTGCGCGCGCGGATAGACAAGACAGTCGTGCGTGGCGAGATCGCTCGGCGTCTGCGGCGTGCCGCGCCGCTTGAGATAAGCGCGCGTGGCAACGATCACCGAATACGTGTCGCACAGTTTCCAGGCCACATGCGTGTCCGGCACCTGCGCGCTATGACGCACCGCGAGATCGAAACCCTCGGTGGCGATAGAACTGAGCCGGTCGGCGGCCTCCAGCTGCACGCGCACTTCCGGATGCGCATGCAGGAACCCCGACATCTTCGGCACGAGTTGCTGGCGCGAGAAAGCCATGGGCGCGGTCAGCCGGATCAGCCCGCGCGCGACGCCCGCCATTTCCCTTACGCTCAGAAAGCTCAACGCGATGTGCTGATACTGCTCGCGGGTGTCGTCGACGAGCCGGCGGCCCGCCTCGGTGAAGCGCACGCTGCGCGTGGTGCGGGTGACGAGCGGCACGCCCGCCGCGCGCTCCAGTTCCGCGATGCGCTGGCTCATGGCCGCCTTCGAGACATTCAGGCGCGCGGCCGCCGCCGTGTAGCTGCCCTGTTCCGCGAGCACCGTGAGCCAGTGCAAATGGGTCCAGAGAGCCTCGATCTTTTGCTCTTCCATCTGCTCATTGTTTGCCAGAATAAACAATGAGTTCAATCATAGCGTCTTTGCGCGGAGCCCGATGCTTCCTACACTGTGACCATTGCCCAAACATTCAGTGAAGGAGACGAGATGCAAGCGTTCAACGACACCGCCGACGTGGTCCATTACATCCACGGTCAACGGACTAACGGCTCGGCCACGCGCACGCAGCCGGTCTTCAACCCCGCGACGGGCGAACGTCCGCGCAAGCTCGTGCTCGGCGAAGCCGCCGACGTGGACGCCGCCGTGGCCAGCGCGAAGCAGGCGTTTCCGGCCTGGCGCGACATGCCGCCCATCCGCCGCGCGCGCGTCATGCTCAAGTTCCTGGAGCTGATGAACAAGCATCGCGACGAACTCGCGGCCATCATCACCGCCGAGCACGGCAAGGTGTTCTCGGATGCGCAGGGCGAGGTGTCGCGCGGTATCGACGTGATCGAATTCGCCTGCGGCATTCCGCAACTGCTGAAGGGCGACTACACCGAACAGGTGTCCACCGGCATCGACAACTGGACCACGCGCCAGCCGCTCGGCATCGTCGCGGGCATTACGCCGTTCAACTTCCCGTGCATGGTGCCGTGCTGGATGTTCCCGGTCGCCATCGCGGCAGGCAATGCGTTCATCCTGAAGCCGAGCGAGCGCGATCCGTCGGCGTCGTTGTTCATGGCCGAGCTGCTCAAGCAAGCCGGCTTGCCGGACGGCATCTTCAACGTCGTGCAGGGCGACAAGGTCGTCGTCGATGCGCTGCTCACGCATCCGCAAGTGAAGGCGATCAGCTTCGTCGGCTCGACGCCGATCGCCAACTACATCTACGAAACCGGCGCGAAGCACGGCAAGCGCGTGCAGGCGCTCGGCGGCGCGAAGAACCACATGGTCGTGATGCCGGATGCGGATCTCGACCAGGCCGTCGATGCGTTGATCGGCGCGGGCTACGGCTCGGCGGGCGAGCGCTGCATGGCCATCTCGGTGGCGGTGCTGGTGGGCGATGTCGCCGACAAGATCGTGCCGCGTCTCGCCGAGCGCGCGCAGCAGCTCAAGATCAAGAACGGCATGGAAGACGATGCCGAAATGGGCCCGATCGTCACGCGTCAGGCGCTGGAGCGCATCGAAGGCTATATCGCGATGGGCGTGGACGAAGGCGCGAAGCTGGTCGTCGATGGCCGGGGCTTCAAGGTGCCGGGTCATGAGGACGGCTTCTTCACGGGCGGCACGCTGTTCGACCACGTGACGCCGGAAATGCGCATCTACAAGGAAGAGATCTTCGGACCGGTGCTCGCCTGCGTGCGCGTGAAGGACTTCAGCGAAGCCGTGGATCTGGTGAACGAGCACGAGTTCGGCAATGGCGTGGCCTGCTACACACGCGATGGCCACATTGCACGCGAGTTCGGACGCCGCATTGAAGTGGGCATGGTCGGCATCAATGTGCCGATTCCCGTGCCGATGGCATGGCATGGTTTCGGCGGCTGGAAGCGCAGCCTGTTCGGCGACATGCACGCGTACGGCGAGGAAGGCGTGCGTTTCTACACGAAGCAGAAGTCGATCATGCAGCGCTGGCCCGAAAGCACCGAGAAGGGCGCCGAGTTCGCGATGCCGACCGCGAAGTAAGACATCGCCTGCCATTCCGATGGCACGCTTGCAAGCAACGCCCGCTTTTTCCTGACCGGACAAGCGGGCGTTTGTTTTGAACCGGCTTGAAGCGGCTTGAACCAGCGCACCTGTTCCACGCAGTCACAAGTCAAATGCATGCGCGTCGATTGACTCGCGGGCCGCGCATGGCGAAGATGCAGCACAGTGAACCGGGACGGTGTGTCCACCGACATGCAGCGGCAATTCGACGACCTTCTTCTTGGCAGCATCGAGCTGTTCTGCCTCGCGGCTGAACTCGGCAGCTTCACGCTGGCCGCGACGGCTGCGAGCGTCACGCCTGCTGCCGTGAGCCGCGCCGTCGCGCGGCTGGAAAAGCGCCTCGACGTGCGGCTGTTCGTGCGCACGACGCGCCAGATCCGGCTGACCGATGCCGGCCGCCGTTACTTCGAGCAATGCCGCGACGCGCTGAATCGTCTGGCCGAAGCCGAGCGCGAAGCCACCGGCCAGCAGACCACGCCCAAGGGCGTGTTGCGCATCAGCATGCCGACGCCTTACGGCCACTTTCGCATGCTGCCTATCCTTGCGGAATTCCGCGCGCTCTATCCCGATGTCACGGTGGAAGCGCATCTGAGCAACCGCAATATCGACTTCGCCGAAGAAGGCTTCGACCTCGCGATACGCGGCCGCGCGCCGCGCGACTCCAACCTGATCGCGCGCAAGCTGGAGGACGCGGAACTCGTGATCGTGGCTTCGCCCGCTTATCTGAAGCGGGCGGGTGTGCCGCGTACCATCGAGGACCTGAGCCATCACGACTGCATCCAGTTCGAGATGCCGAGCACCGGCCGGCCCGTGCCGTGGCGCTTCATGCAGAACGGCGACGCCGTGGAGATGGTGGTGGAAGCCGTCTACGGCACGTCCGGCGACGCGCTCGCGGGCATTCCGCTGGCGCTGCACGGCGCGGGATTGTTCCAGACCTACCGCTTCGCGGTGGACGAGGAACTGCGCGCGGGCACGCTCGTCGAAGTGCTGACTGAGGCCGGCGGAAGCAGCCGGCCATTCATCCTGCTTTATCCGCACGGCAGGCATCTGTCGTCGCGCGTGCGGGCGTTCGTCGACTTCGTCGTCGAGAAGCTCGGCACGCGCTGAATGCAACCTTCAAGGGACGATCATCCATGAGCACGAATCCATTGACATCGCTACTCGGCATCCGGACGCCGATCATCCAGGCGCCGATGGCCGGCGTCAGCACGCCCGCGCTGGCCGCGGCCGTATCGGAAGCCGGCGGGCTGGGCTCGCTCGGCGTCGGCGCGATGAACGCGGAAGGCGCGCGCAAGGTCATTCGCGAGACCCGTGCACTGACCGCCAGGCCCTTCAATGTCAACGTCTTCTGCCACGCGCCGTCCACCGCCAACGCGGCAGTGGAGAAGGCATGGACCGACTGGCTCGCGCCGGTGTTCGCGCAATACGGCGCGACGCCGCCTGCCACTCTGATCGATCGCTACACGAGCTTTGTCGTCGATGAAGCGATGCTCCAGGTCTTCGTCGAAGAGAAGCCGGCGGTGGTGAGTTTCCACTTCGGGCTGCCGTCGCAGGCTGCGATCGACGCCTTGCGTGGCGCAGGCATCAAACTGATTGCATCCGCAACCAACTTGCGCGAAGCCGAACAGGTGGCGAAGGCGGGCGTGGACGCCATCGTGGCGCAGGGCATCGAGGCAGGCGGGCATCGCGGCCTCTTCGATCCCGCCGGAGATGACGACAAGCTCGGCGTGCTCGCGCTGACGCGTCTCCTCGTACGCGCGTTCGACCTTCCGGTGATCGCTGCGGGCAGCATCATGGATGGCGCGGGTATCGCGGCCGCGCTGGCGCTGGGCGCGCAGGCGGCGCAGCTTGGCACGGCCTTCGTGCCGTGCACGGAGACGTCGATCGATGCGGGCTACCGTCGCGCCCTGCTGAGCGATACGGCGCGCCGCACGACCTTCACCACCGCGATCTCGGGCCGCGAGGCGCGCAGCCTCGTCAACCGCTTTACCGAACTCGGCCGCAGCGCACAGGCGCCTTCGATTCCCGACTATCCGGTCACCTACGACGCCGGCAAGGCGCTGCATGCGGCCGCGAAGGCGCAGGGCGAGTTCGGCTATGGCGCGCAATGGGCGGGACAGGCGGCCGCGCTGGTGCGCGAACTGCCGGCGGCCGAACTGATGGCGCGGCTGGAAGAGGAGTTGCAGGAAAGCATCGCGGGTCTGCGTCAATATGAATCGCGCTGATCGCTGTAAAGCTTAGTCGAAACGCTTCGTTGGTCGAATGTGCTGTCGATGCTTCAATGATTCCGTCGCGCTGAACGCGGCCGCATCCGACAAACGCAACCCAACGGAGTGTCCCGATGTCCACGAGCCCCACACTCGCCGCCGATGCCGCGCGCGAACCCGTCACGTCGAATGAACCGTTCCAGGTGCGTCCCATAGGCGGACGCATCGGTGCTGAAGTGCGCGGCGTGACGCTGTCCGCCGACCTCGATGATGCCGCCATCGGCGCCATCAACCAGGCGCTGCTCAAGCACAAGGTGCTGTTCTTTCGCGGCCAGTCGCATCTCGACGACGCCGCGCAGGAAGCCTTCGCCGCGCGCTTCGGCGAGACGGTGGCGCATCCGACGGTGCCTTCGCTCGCGGGCAGCAGCCGCTTGCTCGAGCTCGATTCGAAACACGGCACGCGCGCGAACTCCTGGCATACCGACGTCACTTTCGTCGATGCCTATCCGAAGATCTCCATCCTGCGCGGCGTGGTGATTCCGCCCGCTGGCGGCGACACGGTCTGGGCCAACACGGCGGCCGCCTACGACAACTTGCCGCCACCGCTGCGCGCGCTCGCCGACGAGCTATGGGCGCTGCATTCCAATACCTACGACTACGCCGCCACGCGCAACATGCCCGACACCGATTCCGAGCGCGCGTATCGCAAGCAGTTCACCTCGACGCTCTATGAGACCGAGCATCCGGTCGTGCGCGTGCATCCGGAGACGGGCGAACGCACGCTCGTGCTGGGGCACTTCGTGCAGCGCTTCATCGGGCTGTCGCAGCGCGATTCGGACCGGCTGGCCGAACTCTTCCACGATCACGTCACGCGTCTGGAGAACACCGTGCGCTGGCGCTGGACGCAAGGCGACGTCGCGATCTGGGACAACCGCGCGACCCAGCATTACGCGGTGGCGGACTATGGCGACGCGCATCGCGTCGTGCGCCGCGCGACGGTTCATGGCGACGTGCCCGTGGGCATCGACGGACGCCGCAGCCGCATCGTCAAGCAGGAAACGCGCGCCGCCTGACGCGCTTCGCCTTCGCGCCATCGCCGCGTCAACCCTTCTTCAGCCCGAGCAAGATGACCTCACGATTCGAGTTTCTCGCCTTCACGGCGATGCTGTTCGCCGTGTTCAACGGTCCTGCGCAAGCCGCCGATCCCGCCGTGGTCCGCATCGGCGTGGCGCAACAGGGGAGCGGCGATCCGCCTACGTTCGGCGGCTCACCGGCCGCGACCGCGCAGTTGCAGCATCGCGTGGAAGATGCGTTGTCCGGGCAGGCCAAGGTGCAATGGCTGTTCTTCAAGGGCGCGGGGCCGGCCGTCAACGAGGCGCTCGCGAACCAGCAGATCGACTTCGCGTATCAAGGCGATCTGCCTTCGGTGCTGGGCCGCGCGAACGGCTTGAAGACGCATCTGCTGCTGGCGTCGAACGTGCGCACGGGCGTGTATCTGGCCGTGCCGCCGGACTCCGGCATCAAGAGCGTGAAGGACCTGAAGGGCAAGCGCGTCGGCCTGTTTCGCGGGACCAATCTGCAACTCGTGGCGGACAACGTCCTCAAGGAAAACGGCCTGAGCGAACGCGATCTGCGCGTCATCAATCTCGACACGGCTGCCGCACAGGCGGCGCTGGCGTCGAAGGGCGTCGATGCGGTGTTCCTCGACTACTCGCTGTTCAAGCTGCAACGCCAGGGCTTGGCGAAGATCGTCTACGCATCGCGCGATGACGGCGTGCAGCTCACGCGGCAGGCGCACTTGCTGGTACTCGACGACTACGAGCAGAAGCACCCCGAGATCGTGCAGAAAGTGGTGACGGCGGTCGTGCAGGCGGCGCAATGGTCATCCGACGAAACCAATCGCGATGCGCTCTTCACGCTGTGGGCGAAGAGCGGCGTGCCGACCGAATCATGGCAGGCGGAGTACGCGAAGCAGCCGTTGAAGGACCGCATGTCGCCGCTGATCGATCCGTTCCTGGTGGCGCGCTATCAATCCGTCGCCGACGATGCGCTGCGGCTCAACCTGATCCGTCAGCCCGTGAGCGTGAATGGCTGGTTCGAGCCGAAGTATCTCGACCAGGCGTTGAAGTCGCTGAAGCTCGAAGGGTACTGGCCGCGTTTCGATGCGGCGGGCAAACCCATCGCTTGATGCTTCGAGGAGACCCGTCAATATGGCCCGTACCCTGACCCGTGTCGCGCTGCCCGCTCTGCGCGCGCACCGGACGCTTTCGATCGACGCGCTGCGCGCCGCCAGCTGGACTGCGTTGCCCTGGCTCCTGCCCGCAAGCTGCGCGCTGCTGTGGGTGTTCGGATCGCACTATGGATGGATCTCGGCACAAGTGCTGCCGCCGCCCGCGCTCGTCTTCGACACGCTGGCCGCACTGGTGAAGAGCGGCGAGTTGTGGATGCATCTGTCGGCGAGCATGACGCGCGCGGCAGTCGGCTTCGGCGGCGGCGTCGTGCTCGGCGTGCTGCTGGGCGGCGCGCTCGGCCTGTCCCGCACGCTCGAAGCGTGGGTGCTGCCGAGCTTCAACGCCATCGTGCAGGTGCCGGTGCTCGGCTGGCTGCCGTTCCTGATGATCGTCGTCGGCATCGGCGAGCCGTTGAAGTATCTGTTGATCGGCCACGCGGCGCTCGTGCCGGTCACGCTCTCCACGCTGCAAGGCTTTCGCAACACGCCGCGCGGCTTGCGGGAGGTGGCCGCGGCCTATCGCTATACGCGCTGGCAAGTGATTGCGCGCGTCACGCTGCCCGCCGCGATTCCGGTGATCGGCACCGGCGTGCGGCTCGCGTTCACGAAGGCATGGCTGACGCTGGTGGTCGTGGAACTCGTCGCGTCGTCGGAAGGGCTCGGCTATCTGATCGTCTACGGACGGCAACTGTTTCAGCTCGATCTCGTGCTCGCTTCGGTGCTGATCGTCGGTGCGATCGGCTATGCGGCGGACCGGCTGCTCACCGTGTTCGAGCGCAGGCTCCAGCGCGGCCGCGCCCACTGAGGAGAAGAACATGTCCACGCTGGAACAGGAACAGATCGCGGTCAAGGGCTCGTGGCGCGGCGTTGTGCTGCCGGTCGCGGCACTCGCGCTGTGGTGGTGGCTCGCGCGTCACGCACAGGCCGATCACGGCATCCTCGTCTCGCCGGCGCGCGTGTGGCAGACGGCCGTCGAGCAAACCCGCAGCGGCGCGCTGGCGCGTGCGCTCTCGGCCTCGCTGGCGCGCGAACTGACGGGCTTTGTCATCGGCGCGACGCTCGGACTCGTGCTCGGCGCGCTGCTGGGTGTGTCGAAGCTGGCGAATCGCGCCATCGCGCCGAGCTTCAATACGTTCAAGCAGGTCTCGCTGTTCGCATGGATTCCGTTGATCTCCGTCTGGTTCGGACTCGGCGATGTCGCGAAGGTCGTGTTCCTCTCGCTGGCCGCGCTGGTGCCGGTCGTCGTGCACACCAGCGACGGCATTCGCGCCGTATCGCCGACGTATCTCGACGTGGCGCGCGCCTATCGCTATAACCGCTTGCAGACGCTGGCGTTCGTCGTGCTGCCCGCCGCCTTGCCGTCGATCTTCACGGGCGTCTATCTCGCGCTCATCTATTCGTGGCTCGCGACGCTCGGCGCGGAGTATCTGCTCGTGGCGGGCAGCGGCATCGGCAATCTGCTCGTGGACGGCAGCGAACAGTTCCGCATGGATCTCGTCGTGTTCGGCGTGATCGTGGTGGGGATCACGGGATGGGCGCTGAACGCCCTTGCGCGCGGCGTGCAGCGCCGCTGGTTCGGCGCAGCGCGCGCGGTTTGAGGAGAATGAAGATGGCAAGCCTGATCGAACAGGACAGCGGCCTGACGCTGCGGCACGTGAGCAAGCGTTTCAACGACGACACCGCGCCGCCGGTGCTGGATCGCATCGAGCTGTCGATTGCGAGCGGCGAGTTCGTGAGCATCGTCGGGGCCAGCGGCTGCGGGAAGTCGACGCTGCTGCGCCTCATCGCCGGGCTCGATCCCGCGCATGACGGCGAGATCGAGTTCGACGGAGAGCGCGTCGTCACGACGGATCTGTCACGCGGCATCGTGTTCCAGGATCATCGGCTGTTTCCCTGGCTGGATGTCGCGCAAAACGTGGCGGTGGCGCTGCGCAATGCGCCGCTTACACGGGTGGAGAAAGCGCGTGCGGTTGCGGAGCATGTCGCGCTCGTCGGTCTCGAAGGATACGAGCGGCATTATCCGCATCAGTTGTCGGGCGGCATGGCGCAGCGCGTGGCGATTGCGCGCGGGCTCGTCAACCGGCCGCGCTTGCTGTTGCTCGACGAACCCTTCGGCGCGCTCGACGCGCTCACACGTTCGCGTCTGCAAGCCGAGTTGCAGCGCATCTGGGCGCATGAACGCATCACGATGGTTCTGGTGACGCACGATGTCGAAGAGGCCGTGCTGCTGTCGGACCGCATCGTCGTGATGGAGGCGCGGCCGGGACGTATCGGCGACGTGATCGATGTCACGCTGCCGAGGCCGCGCAAGCCGGGCGATCAGGGCGTCGGCAGGCTGCGCGACGAGATCGTCGGCCGGTTCTTCACGGATGGCGTCTAGAGCCTAGAGCCTAAAGCTGCGTTTCGATCGCAGCCTTGTCGATCACCGACCAGACCTCGGTAATCCTGCCGTCGCGGAACGTGTAGAAGACGTTCTCGCAGAACGTCACGCGGCGGCCGTCGATCTTCAGGCCCATGAAGTCCGCTCGCGGCGAACAGTCGAAGCGCAGGCGGCTGGCGATGCGCGGCGGTTCCGCCACCAGCAACTCGATGTTGAAGCGCAGGTCGGGAATATCGCGGAAGTCCTGCTCCAGCATCCGCCGATAACCCGCCAGGCCGAACGCACGGCCGTTGTGCCGTGCGGTTTCATCGACGAAGTTGCCGAGATGGTCCCAGTCCTGCGCATTCAGACAGTCGATATACGCGCGATAGATTGCCGAGAGTTCGTCCGGTGTCATGGTGTCGGTGCGTGCGTGTGTGTGAGCGTCACGCCGAAGCATAAACCCATGGACGCCGCGCGCGGTCGGCGCGTTGAAACTCGGCGACGCGCGCTTCCCGCGCCACGGCCTGATCGACATCGTCCTGACCGTTCAGCAACGCAGTGCGCTGCGACTCGGGCAAGCTGAACGAAAACGGTTCGAGCCCCGGAACACGCACCTGACACGCTTGCAGATCCACCGTCAGCAACTCGCCGCGCGCCGCGACCGGCATGATCGCGGCAATCTCTTCGGGCGCGAGCCGCACGGGCAGCACGCCGTTCTGGAAGCAGTTGTTGTAGAAGATGTCGCCGTAGCTCGACGCGATCACGCAGCGTATGCCGAACTCGTCGAGCGCCCAGACGGCCATCTCGCGTGAGCTACCGCAGCCGAAATTCTTGCCGGTCACCACGATACGCGCCTCGCGAAACGGCGGCTGGTTCAGCACGAAATCCGGGTTCTCCCTGCCGTCCGGCCGACCGCGCTGCGTCTCGAAGGCCCATGGCTGAAACTCGCCGCGCTTCAGTTGCGAGATGCGCTCGATCCGCACGATCAGGTCCGTATCGACATCATCGCGGTCGATCACCGCGGCATGTCCCGTACATACGTCGAAGGCTTTCATGCGGCTCCCTGGATTTCGCCTGCAAGCGCCGATGCGGCGGCGGTGGCCGGGTTGGCAAGATGCGTCATCACGCCCGGTCCCTGCCGTCCGACGAAGTTGCGGTTCGACGTGGACACGCAGCGTTCGCCGCTCGCGCCGAGATCGCCGTTGGCGCCGACGCACATAGAGCAGCCCGGCTCGCGCCATTCGAAGCCCGCGTCGCGGAAAATCTGGTCGAGTCCTTCGCGTTCGGCCTGTTCGCGCACCGGCAGCGAGCCCGGCACGACCCACGCGTTCACGTGCTGCGCCACGCGCGCACCGCGCACCACTTGCGCGGCGGCGCGCAGATCGGAGATGCGGCTGTTCGCACACGAGCCGATGAACACCCGGTCGATACGCGTGCCTTCCATGCGCTGCAAGGGCTTGAGCCGCATATAGCCGAGCGCCGCTTCCGATTGCGCGCGCCGTTGCGGGTTCGGTTCGGCGGCGGGATCGGGCACATAGCCGTCGATGCACACCACCTGCTCGGGCGTCGTGCCCCAGGTGATCTGCGCATCGATGCCTTCGATATCCACGTCCACGTCCTTGTCGAAGGTCGCGTCGGCGTCGGTCGCCAGTTGACGCCAGGCGGCGACGGCGGTGTCGAACGCATCGCCTTGCGGCGCGAAGGGACGGCCGCGCAGATAGTCGAAGGTGACGTCGTCGGGCGCGATCATGCCGAGACGCGCGCCCATTTCAATCGCGAGATTGCAGAGCGTCATGCGCGCTTCCATGTCGAAGCCGCGCACCGCGTCGCCGGCGAATTCGAGCGCGTGACCCACCGCGCCCGCCACGCCCAGCTTGCCGATCACATGCAGGATGACGTCCTTGGCCGTCGCGCGCCGGGCGGGCCGGCCGCGCAGCGTGACGCGCATGCGTGCGGGCTTGCGCTGGCGCAAGGTCTGGCTCGCCAGCACCTGCACCTGCTCCGACAAGCCGATGCCCCAGCCCATCGCACCAAATGCGCCATGCGTGCACGTATGGCTGTCGCCACAGACGAGCGTGGTGCCGGGCAAGGTCAGCCCTTGTTCCGGCGCAATGACGTGAACGATGCCCTGACGCGCGTCGTCGAGATCGAAGCGCTCGATCTTCAGCCGCTGCGTCTGCTCGCGGAACGCCTCGACCATTTCGGTGGCCCAAGGCTGGTCGCCGGCGCGGCGTCCCGGCACGCTCGATATCACGTGATCCGGCGTCGCGAAGGTCAGCTTCGCGTCGCGCACGCCGAGCCCGCGCCGCTCCAGCACGCGGATCGCTTCGACGGCGGTCAGTTCATGCAGCAGATGGCGATCGATATGCAAGACCGTGGTGCCGTCGCTCAATTCATCGACGACGTGCGCGTTCCAGACCTTGTCGAACATCGTTTGCGCGCTCATTCTTCGCCATCCTGATGAGTCGTCATATGGGATGTCATTTTTGTCTCCTCCTTCAGACTGCGATTTCAGCTCAGCGGCGCACCCAGGCCCGCGAGCGCGGGCAGTTGCAGGATCAGGTCGGCGGAATGCCAGAGATGGCGCTTCATGGCCTGATAGGCCATGTCCGCATTACCCGCGAGGATGCCCTCGGCAATGTCCTCATGTTCCGCGAGCGCGTTCTTCATCATCTGCGCGCTGCCGATCTGCTGGCGCAACTGGATCATGAAAACCGGCAGCTGATATTTGTCGATCAGTTCGCCCAGTTGCGGATTGCCGCACATGTGCACGATTTCCTGATGGAACGCCCGGTTGTCGACGATGAAGCGCTGGAAGTCCGGCCGGTCGTTGTGCACGCGGCCCTGCTCCAGCACCGCGACGAAGCGCGCGCGGTTGTCGCCGACATCGATGTTCTGCGCCGCCACGCGGGCCGCATAGCCTTCCAGCGCCTCGCGAATCTGATAGACGTGCGCCACTTCCGCTGCGGACAGACTGCGCACCACCGCGCCGCGATTCGGCACGACATCGATCAGACCGTCCGCTTCCAGCCGGCGGAACGCCTCACGCAGCGAGCCGCGGCTGATGCCGAGCTGCTCGACGATGTCGCGTGAAATCAGCCGCTGGCCCGGCACGAGCCGGCCTTCGAGGATGCGGCTTTTCAGTTCGGCCGCGATGCGCTCGACGGTTTCGCCCGAGCGGCCGGCACTTTCGATGTCGGCTTCGGCGGCTGCGGGAAGGGGGATATGAGGGAAGTCCATGAGCGGATTGTCCAACAGTTTTCGTTGACGCGCCATACGTTTTAACATTTAATTCAAACAAAAGTGTTCGACACTTTGATCCACAACACTACAAATGCGGAGACAACATGAAGGGTTTGATGCGCTTGGGCGCGGTGGCGCTGGCGGTATCGGGGTGGATGTGCGCGGCGGGCGCGTATGCGGCGGACGTGGTGCGTATCGGCGGGACGAGCAACTACGGGCCGGTGCTGCCCGTGATGGCCGCCCAGGAGCTCAAGCTGTTTGACAAGGTCGGCGTGCAGACACAGTTCACCGGCTTTCCCGGCGGCGCGGCCTGCATGGAAGCGCTGGCCGCCAACGAAGTCGATATCGTCAATTTCTTTCCGCCGGGCCTCGCGCTGGCGAAGAAGCGCGGCGTGAAGGCGACCATCGTCGGGGCGGATTCGCTGACGCCGCGCGGCTGGGACGTGATCGTCAAGAAGGATTCGCCGCTCAAGACCGTCAAGGATCTCGCGGGCAAGAAGGTGGGCATTTCGGCTACCGGCTCCACGACCGACTTCTTCGGACTGTGGGCGGCCAACGAAGCGGGCGCGCCGGTGAACCGCATTCCGGTGGGCGGTCCGGGCATGGTGCCGAACCTGCTGTCGGGCAACGTGGATGCGATCGTCGCGTATCCGCCGCTCAGCTACAAGGTGTTGCAGGCGGGCACGGGCCGCAGTCTGGTCGATTTCGGCAAGGCCATGCCGGCCAACGTGCCCGACGTGTGGATGGCCTCCGACGACATCCTCGCGAAGAACCCCGACGGCGTGAAGAAGACGCTGATCGCGCTGTACAGCGCGGTGGTCTACATGCAGGCGCACCCCGAGTGGACGATTGCGTTCATCCAGAAGCAGACCGGCCTGCCGCCGGAAATCGCCAAGCTCGAATACGACAACACCATCAAGGGCCTCTCGCCTGACGGCTCGATCAAGGCCGAATGGGTCGAGGAATCGCTCAAGCTCGCGAAGCTCGCCGGCATGAACGACACGCCGCCCGCGAAGGACCTGTTCACCACGCGCTTCGTGCCGGTGAAGACGGTGGCCCCATGAGCGGTGGCGCCATGAGCCCCTGGGCACGACGTCTCACGCAGGCGGCGATCATCGCGGGCTTCGTGCTCGTGTGGCACCTGACGGTGGCGGGCCGCTTCGTCGATCCGATGCTGCTTCCCGGACCCGCCGAAGTCTTCGCCCGCATGATCCATCTGCTCGGCGACGCGCAATCGCTGCATCACCTCGGCGTGACGCTCGGCGAGGTGATGCTGGCGGTGGTGCTGGTCACGCCGGTGGGCATCGCGCTGGGCCTGTTCCTCGGCGAGAACGCGTACTGGGGCGCGGCCTTCCGGCCGCTGTTCTACTTCATGTCGAGCGTGCCGAAGTCGGTGTTCCTGCCGGTCTTCATTCTCGCGCTCGGCATGGGCTTCTCGCAGAAAGTGGCCTTCGGCATGTTCCAGGCGATCTTCGTGCTGGTGGTCGCGGCCATCGCGGCGGCGCAGAGCGTGCCGGTGGACTACGTGCGCACGGCCCGTTCGTTCGGCGCGACGCGCGCGCAGATTTATCGCCATGTGTATCTGCCCGCGATGCTCCCGGTGATTCTCGAAGGCCTGCGCCTCGGCATGATCTTCAACATCACCGGCGTGCTGTTCGCGGAGATGTACGTGTCGCGCGCCGGACTGGGCTATCTGATCGCCAACTGGGGCATGAACTTCGACATCGTCAGTCTGCTGGCGGGCATCGTGCTCGCGAGCCTCGTGTCGATCATGGTGAACGAAGCACTGCGCTGGTACGAGCATCGGGTCGGCGCCTGGCGCAGCTGACGATGTTTGCACAACCCCACGACAACACACAATTCGAATGAGCACACCGAACGCACTCTCTCGCAACGAGACCGCCGCGCTGCACATCGACGGCGTGTCGCAAACCTATCAATCGAAGAGCGGGCCGGTCCACGCGCTCGACGACGTATCGTTCAGCATCGACAACGGCAAGTTCATCGGCCTCGTCGGTCCCAGCGGCTGCGGCAAGTCCTCGCTGCTGATGATGATGGCCGGCCTGCTCGCGCCGAGCGCGGGCTGCATCCGCGTGGGCGAGCGGCGCATCACGCAGCCGGAGCCGGAGGAAATCGGCGTCGTGTTCCAGGAGTCGAGCCTGCTGCCCTGGAAGACCGCGCTGGAGAACGTGGAGTTTCCGCTGGAACTGCGCGGCATCGATGTCGCGACGCGCCGGCCGCTCGCGCGCGAGATGCTGGCGCGCGTCGGCCTGAAGGACTTCCTCGACCGCCGTCCGCACGAACTGTCCGGCGGCATGAAGCAGCGCGTGGCGATTGCGCGCGGCTTCTGCCAGAACCCGCGCGTGCTGCTGATGGACGAACCGTTCGCCGCCCTCGATGAACAGACGCGCCTCTCGCTCGGCGACGAACTGCTGTCCATCTGGGAGCAGCATCGCAAGACCGTGGTGTTCGTCACGCACAGCCTCACGGAAGCGGTCTATCTGTGCGATGAAGTCGTGGTCATGGCGGCGCGTCCGGGGCGTGTGATCAAGCGCATCCAGATCGACCTGCCGCGTCCGCGCACCTTCAAGACGATGGCGACCGCGCGTTTCGGCGAACTGCGCGACGAGATCTGGGAACTCATCCGCACGGTGGAGCACGCATGATCTCGCAGCCCCTGGTCCGCACGAAGCACGCGCCCGCCGCCGCAGAGGCAGCAGCCGAACGCGCGCCGCGCCGTCCCGCGTTGAGTGCAGGGACGCTGCGGCTCGTCTGCATCGTATTGCTGCTCGCCTTCTGGGAACTGGCGCCGCGTCTCGGCTGGGTGCCCGAAGTGATGCTCGCGCCGCTGTCGTCCACGCTCGTGGCCGGTTTCGACAACGGTCCGATGTTCGCGCTGAACCTCGCGTCCACGGTGGCCGAGATGGCGGCCGCGCTGGCCATCGTCTTCGTGGTGGGCGGCGCGTGCGGGCTCTTGCTCGGCAGCGTGGCCGCGCTGCGCGACACGCTGTTGCCGCTGGCGTCGTCGTTGTATGCGGTGCCGCTCGTGATCCTCTATCCGCTGCTGACGGCGTGGATCGGCATCGGCATGGAATCGAAGATCGTGTTCGGCGCGGTCTACGGCTTCTTTCCGATGCTGCTCGCCACCGCCGCCGGCGTGCGCACGGTGGACCGGCAACTGCTCGTGGCGGCGCGCAGCATGGGTGCGCGCCGCATGCAGCTGGTGCGGCACGTGATGCTGCCCGCCGCGGTGCCCTCGGTGCTGTCGGGCATGCGTCTCGGCAGCGCGATGACGGCCATCGGCGTGGTGGTTGCGGAGATGATGGCCGCGACTTCGGGCATCGGCTTCGTCATCACGCAGAACCGTACGCTCTTCAACACCCCCAACGTCTATTTCGGCGTGCTGCTCGTGCTGGTGCTCGCGGTGGCCCTCGATCAGCTCGTCAATTTCCTGCAACGGATCGCGTCGCGGCGCTATCCCCAACCTGAAAACAAGTCATGAAATCTGCATCGCATGCCAGCGTGTTGCGCGAACGCCTGCAACGGAAGGACATCGTCGTCGTGCCGGGCGGCGGCTCGCCGCTGGAAATCCGCATGATCGCGCGCGCCGGCTTCGAGGCCGCCTATCTCAGCGGCTATGCCACGGCGGCGTCGCGCTACGGCGTGCCGGACATCGGGCTGGTCGCGTATGGCGAGATCGAGAACGCCGTGCTGGCCACGACGCGCGTCGCCAACGTGCCGCTGATCGTCGATTGCGACACCGGCTACGGCGACGTCACCAACATGATCCGCACCGTGCAGGGCATGGAGCGGCTGGGCGTGGCCGCGATCCAGATCGAGGATCAGGCCTGGCCGAAGCGCTGCGGCCACATGGACGCGAAGATCGTCGAGTCGCGCGAGGTGGCGTTGCGCAAGCTGCGCGCCGCCCTCGAAGCGCGCAACGATCCCGACACCGTGATCATCGCGCGCACCGATGCACGCGGCCCGCACGGGCTGGACGAAGCGCTCGAACGCTGCCGCATGTTCCGCGACGCGGGCGCGGATGTCGTGTTCGTCGACGGGCCGCAGTCGCTGGAGGAACTCGAGATCATCGGACGCGAACTGGCGGGCGGGCCGCTGGTCGCGAACATGTCGGAATCGGGACTGACGCCGCTGCTCTCCGCGGCGGAACTACAGGAGCTCGGCTTTGCGATCGCGCTGTTCCCGAGCAGCACGGTGCGGCTGACCGTGCGCATCGTCGAGGACTTTCTCGCCGATCTCAAGCAAAGCGGCGACTCGCGCGCGTGGGTCGAGCGCATGGCGAGTCTCGCGCAGACCAACAGCGCGCTCGGCATCGAGACGATGCGCGAGTTCGAGGCCCACATTCTCGCGGACGTGAAGAAGCGTCTCGCGTAACGCACGGTATTGGAGACCCCACGCATGACATCGAACTACTATCCGTATCCGCCGGGCGGCGCCACCGCCACCGACCGCATCCTGAAGGGCGCCATCGACCTGCATCATCACGGCTTCCCGGAGATCAGCTTCGAGGCGAAGACGCGTCTGGAAGACATCGACGAGATGTCGATCGCACGCAATGCCGGCATGCTCGGCATCGTGCTGAAGTCGCACATGTTCCCGACCGTGGGCCGCGCGTATCACCTGAGCAACCTCGTGCCGGGCATCGAGATCTTCCCGAGCATCACGCTGAATTACGCGGTGGGCGGGCTCAATCCGCTGGCGATCGAAAGCGCGGCGAAGCAGGGTGCGAAGGTCTTGTTCATGCCGACCTGGAGCGCCGAGCATGACATCGAGCGCGGCGGCATGAGCCGGCACCTGCGGCATTTTCTCGACCGCGCGGAAGGCACGCTGCGGCCGGGCAAGGGCATCCGCCTGACGGGTTCCAACGGCAAGCTGCTGCAGGAAACCCGCGAGTGTCTCGACTGCGCGCGCCAGTACGGCATGACCATCTGCACGGGACACGTTTCGCCGACCGAGTCGATCGCGCTCGCGCTGGAAGCGAAGGACTACGGCATCAACGAAGTGATCTTTTCGCATCCGGACAGCAATTCGGTGGGCGCGAACCGCCAGGAAATCCGCGACATGTGCGCGCTCGGCGCGGTGTGCGAGTTCTGCGCGCTCGGCTGCCTGCCGCCGCTGATGCGCATGAAGCCGAAGGACTTCGCCGATGTGGTGGGCGATATCGGCGAGGACAAGGTCATCCTGACGACGGACTACTTCTTCGAATGGTCGCCGCCGGGTCCGGAAACCATGCGCATGCTGATCGGCACGTTCCTCGCGCTGGGCATGTCCGAGACCGCGGTGCGCAAGATGGTGCGCGAGAATCCGGCGCGCATGCTCGGCATGGATGCGGACCGGCTCGCGAAGCTGGACGCCGAACAGGATGCATACCGTGCAGCACAGATCGAGAATTGAGCTAACGTAGACCGATAAAGGAGACGAGCTTCATGATTCAGCAGGTTGCAAGCCGCGCGGGCTGGAAAGGACCGGACCTCGCGCAGACCGAGGCGTGGTTTCATCGTTTGTCGGAAGACGCCATCGCCGATTTCGAAACGGCGATGCGCACGGCGGTGGCATCGGGCAAGGATCTGTTCGATCTCGGCGTGGAAGACTTTCTGCTCGGCGCCGCCGGCCGCGCCGCGCTCGATGTCGTGCATGACGAGACTCAGCAAGGACTCGGCGTGATGGTGCTGCGCGGCTTTCCGGTGGCGCGTCATGAGCCGGCGCATCTGCGCCTGCTGTTCTGGGGGCTCGGCCTGCACATGGGCGTGCCGCGTCCGCAGGGCAAGCAGAGCCAGTTCATGTCCGACGTCACCGATGCCGGCGGCACTTACCGCAGCACCACGGGCCGCGGCTACAACACGAACTCGAAGCTCGACTTCCATGCGGACAATGCGGACATCGTCGGGCTCATGTGCGTGAACGCGGCGAAGCGCGGCGGCGAGAGTTTGATCGCGAGTTCGGTGCATGCGCATAACGTGATGCTCGCGGAACGTCCCGATCTCGTCGCGGTGCTGTACGAGCCGTTCATCTTCAGCCGGCAGGGCGAGCAGGCGCCGGAGGAAGGGCTGTGGTACGAGTCGCCGGTGTTTTCGGTGACGGAAGGGCACTTCGCGTGCCGTCATGTGCGCAACCATATCAAGGGCGCGCAGGATGGCTTTCCCGACTTGCCGCGCCTGACGCAGGCACAGACCGAGGCGCTCGATCTCTTCGACGCAATCCTTGCCCGCGAGGACGTGCGCTTCTCGATGCATCTCGAACCCGGCGACATGCAGTTCCTCAACAACCATACGCAACTGCATTCGCGCACCAGCTACGAAGACTGGCCGGAACCGGGGCGACGCCGTCTGCTGTATCGTCTATGGCTGGCGATCCCGGATGCGCAGCCGCTCGCTCCGGGCCTGTTGCCGACCTACAAGGACGTGGCGAGCAAGGCGGTGCGCGGCGGGTTTCGCGGCGTGAACATCACGGAGGCGACGCGCGCGTTCGAGGCGCGCATCGCCGCGCATCACGACATGGCGATGCGCATTTACGACTAGCGCGGGTGCGTGGTTGGGTGGCTTGATCTCGCGCGATGCAATGCAACGCAACGGAGGAGACTCATGAACGATATCGCGACGAGTGCGCGCATCAAGGTCTTCTGGCAGCCGGGCTGCTCGTCGTGCCTGCGCACGAAGGAGTTCCTGACCCAGCAGGGCGTCGAGTTCGAATCGCGCGACGTGCATAACGATCCCGAGGCGCAGGCCGAGTTGATCGCGCTGGGCGTGCGCAGCGTGCCGGTGGTGTCCATCGGCGCGCGTTACACGTTCGCGCAATCGCTCAAGGACGTAGTGAAGTTTCTCGACCTGCGCACGACGCTCGCTGAACCCTTGCCGCCGCGCATGCTCGTGCAACGGCTCGACACGGTGATGAGCGCGGTGTCGCGTTACGTGGTCCAGTTTGCGCCGGAGCATCTGCATGAACCGTTTCGCGACCGGCGGCGCACGCCGGCGCAGTTGTGCTACCACGTGTATCGCATTGCCGAGATGGGCATGGAAGCGTCGCAGGGCATGCTGCTGCGCTTCGAGAGCTTCGATGAGATACCGCCCGAGACGTGGACGGCGGATGACATCCGCCGTTGGGGCGACGACGTGCATCGCCGCTTCGATGCATGGTGGGCCGCTGAAGCGGACCCCGAAGTGAACTATACGGTGCAGACCTACTACGGCACGCGGCCCTTCCACGAAGTGCTGGAACGCACGGCGTGGCACGCCACGCAGCACACGCGGCAGATCATGCTGATGCTGGAGACGCAGGGCGTGACGCCGGATGGGCCGTTGAGCGCGGCGGATCTCGAAGGCTTGCCGCTGCCGGAGGAAGTATGGGGGTGAGGGCGCACGCGACGCCGAGCGGCCTGTGCGCGGCGTATCGCCATTTCGGTTTAGATCTTGCGAAATGGCAGCGATAGATCGATAAATCCAAGCTAAAAATCAAATATCTGCGCCGGGATCGTGACTTTGTGACGTTGGTTAAGGGTCTGTGAAAACACTCCGCATAATAAAAGGCATTTCCCACGCGGAGTCAGACCAGATGACCATCGAAACGACTTATCCAGGCATATACGTTCAGGAAGATGCTTCACCGGTTATCTCTATCGGCGGACTTCCGACGGCGGTGCCGCTGATCTGCATGAGCGATCAGTTCTCGACCGAGCCTGTGAAGTTCAACAATTGGCTTGACGTCGTCAACTACTACTCGGGCAAGATTGATCTGAACGACCGGAAGGTACCGGGTCTTCGCGCTTACTTCGAAGCGGGAGGAGGGCCATGCTATGCGGTCGCCTTCAAGGCGGCGTGCAGTTGCGCCTCGATGCTGAGTTCGATTGTCTCATTGCTGGTCTCGAACAATGAAACGATCCACGATATGCAGAAGATGGTCAAAGGATTGCCTGAAACGATCTTTGTGATCCTCGATGGCCCCTATGAGATCACAGGCCCCGGTGCGGCAGATGGATGGGAATCGACCTCTCAAGCCGCCGTTTACTATCCCACTCTCAAGTCAAGCTGGAGCAAGCGTGACGTTCCACCGAGCGTCGTTGTGGCTGGCCTCTATTGCAGGAACGACCGTGAGCGAGGTGTCTGGAAGGCGCCGGCCAACATGCCCTTGCCCCGTGGCTACACCACGGTGCAACACGTGACGGACGACCTTCAAGCACAGTACACCAGCGGCCGCGCGATCAACATGATCCGCTCGTTCAATGATGACAATCCGGTAGTCTGGGGCGCCCGTACGCTCGAAGACAGCGACAACTGGCGCTACATCTCAGTACGCCGTCTGTTCAACAGCGTCGAACGCGATGTCGACAACGCCATGAAGGACATGGTCTTCGAACCAAACACGCCGTTGACGTGGGAGAAAGTGCGATCCGCGATTACCAGCTATCTGCATCAGCTATGGAAGCAGGGCGCTTTAGCCGGAGCATCCGACGACGAAGCGTACTTCGTGCAGATCGGCAAGGACATCACCATGTCGGCAGACGACATCGCTCAAGGCAAGATGATCGTCAAGATCGGTCTGGCGGCGACGCGGCCTGCCGAGTTCATCGTCCTGCAATTCACGCAGACCGTGGAAACCGCTTGAACGCCTCATGAAGCGGCGCTTTCCGGACGGGCCCACGCCTTAACCATTCCTTCAATCGACACGCAGTTTTATTCAATCTCGACGCCGTCTCCCGCTGGCAGAATTTCAGTGCGTTACAAACACACATGAAAAGAACGTGATCCACACCTGAAGGCGATTGCTGTCGCGCCGGCGAGGTCAAGTACGGATCCCGTCAAGGAGACAGCGTCGATCATGAATCACCGGACCGCAGCGTGGACCTGCGCAGCATTGATGAGCATCGTTCCCGTGTGGGCGAATGCCGAAGTCCCGACTTCGAGCGCACCGCTGCCATTGGGCGGAAGCTCCGTCACCATCTACGGCCTGATCGATCAGGGCGTGGAGTTCGTCAACAACGTGGCGAAGGGCAAGAACGCCACCACCAACAGCTGGCGCACCGGCGACGGCACCGCTACCTCCTACTTCGGCATTCGCGGAGTCGAGGATCTCGGTGGCGGTATCCGCGCCATCTTCGACCTGCAAGGCGGTTTCCAGCCGACCAACGGCGCCTCGCGGCAGGGCGGCCGTCTGTTCGGACGTCAATCGTATGTGGGCATCGACGGGAAATACGGGCGGCTCACCTTCGGCCGCCAGTACACGATGCGCTTCTATGGCGTGTCGTTCATCAACCCGTTCGGCACGGGGGCGCAAGGCATCACGACGCTGGATAACGGCATCGCCAACGCGCGGGCCGACAACTCGGTGAGCTATCGCTACTTCCTCGGCGACTTCGAAGGCGGCGTGAACTACAGCTTCGGCCGCGACGCCGTGGCGGGCAACAGTTCAGTCGCCACGAATTGTCCCGGGCAGACCACGCCGTCGAACCAGTGCCGGGAATGGTCGGCGCTGCTCAAGTACGACGCGCACACGTGGGGCGTGGCCACCTCCTACGAGCGCAACTACGGCGGCACCGCGGCGACGTGGGGCGGCCTCACCTCGCCCGACAAGGCCGATGCCCGCATCACGCTGGGCGGCTACGTCAAGTTCCACGGCATCAAGCTGGGCGTCGGCTGGATTCGGCGCCTCGACGACGGCATCGCGACGCCCCGCAGCAATCTGTTCTGGGTGTCGGGCACCGTGCCGGTGAATCCGTTCTTTCATATCGACGGCATGGTGGCCCAGCTCAGATACGATCAGTCGCCCAACAAGGCGCTCGTCGAAGTGCTGCGCGGCGAGTACCTGTTGTCCAAGCGGACCCTGCTCTATCTGACCGGCGAGCACATCAACAACTCGGGCACCCTCGCACTCGCGGCGACCACCTTGTCGCCCACGGCCAGTCCGCCGGCCGGCGGCGGCCAGATCTCGATCATCGCGGGTATCCGGCATACCTTCTGAAGCCTCGCGATGCTGTCACGAAGCTGTCCATCAACGTTCGATTCAATGACGCCGCGCTGACTTCCCGGTGCGGTTGACCATCGGGCAATCACGATTGCCCGCTCCGGCATTTACCCTGTCCTGGCGCGCTGCTAAGCTTTTCCCACAAGTCGAGTACAACGTGGGCGCAGCGCGCCGCAACACAGGGGTTTGCCATGAAATCGCTCGTCAGGGTCGTCATTGCGCTGGCCGTTGCCGCTCCGGCCATCGCGTTCGCGCAGGCAAGTTCACAGCCTCTTACCCGCGCGCAAGTGCGCGCCGACCTGGTCCAGGCCGAGAAGGCCGGTTATAGCCCGACTGCCTGGGCCTATTTCCCCGAAGGCGAGATGCAGGCCGCGGAATTCCACAAGGCCGCGCATCAGGCTGCCGTCGGCGGGTATGGCGCGGACTGGAACGGCGTGTCGCAGGCGGGCGCCATCGCCCGTTGATCGAGCGGACAGCGCGAGGCGCGTTTCAGGCTCTGGCCGCCGCGGTGCGCCGCTTTTTTGCCGGCGTCTTCGCGGGCAGCGCGCCGTTGCCATGCGCTTCAGTCGCCGCCGGTGGTTCGAACTTGCCGCTGGACGCCATCTCAGCGAGCGACAGACTCGGAATCAAGGTCTTGTCGTGCCGGTAGATGTCGGCGAGTTCGGCTTCGGAGAACGCAACTAGCTTGTTCTTCGCCAATGCATCGCCGGAACCCGCCGCCCACGCCGATGCCCACAGTGAAGCGAGCAGTTTGACGCTGTCGGCGAGCGACGCGATCGTGGCTTTCCGGATCGTATCGTTTGCCCACAGGCGCTTCTGCCGCTGCGGCACGTTCAGCGTCGGGTCATCGGCATCGATGATGCGTTGCGGGCTCAGGCGCTGGTGCACCGCGTACATCAGATCCAGTGTTGCGCTTGCGGCGTCATGACCCGTGGCCGCCGCGCCTGCATCGGCCTCGCTGCCGGCGATGGCCTTGTTGACCCCTTCCAGCATCGCGACCGGATCCACTTCGAGCATGCCTTCCTCGTAGATGCTGTGAATCTTCGCGGCAGCGCTGCCGGAGAAGGTCGTGAATGCGTCAGAGCTTTTCGGGACGGGATATTGCCGGCCATCATGCTCGACGAGCGGCGGTGTGCCGTGGTGCAGCCACGAGCAGTGAAGCGGCTGGGACGCATCGCCCACGTAGTGCGCCAGTATCCCGGTCGCCGCGACGAAGCGCAGCACGTCGCCGTCTTCGAGATAGGCCACCATCGCCTCCCAGATCTGCCACACGCGAAAGGGCAGTGCGCCTTCTTCGGGACCTGTGCCTGCTTTGGCGAAGCCGTCGAAATACGCCTTCCACTGCGTCGCGGAACAATTGCGCTTGTCCTGATGACAGCGGTCCAGCATGCTCTTGCCACCGTCGATATCGACGATGTCGATGTCCGCGAAATGCTGTATCGGCTCGTTTGGACGAGCATGCACCCAGACGTAGTCGGGGACATCGGCGAGCGGCACGTAGGCATTGCTGCCCATCTTGAATGCCTTGCCTTGTCCCAAGGTCGCGTCATCGAAGCCGATCCGCGCCTGGTTCGCCAGCATGAGTGTCGAGAGCTTGCCTTTGAGCAGCTCGCAAGCCTTCCAGCCAATGGCGAAGTGACCGAGCTTGCCCCAGTATTCGTCGTGACCGGTGCTCCAGTCGTGCTCGAGCTCCAGGTCCAGCGTGCGCAAGACGGTGGACAGGAAACCGCCCAGCGCGAAGGCGCTGGCCTTGCCGTCGGGGAGCCGGAAGCGTTGCCCGCCCCATTGGACCGCGACCGGCTGCAGCCTTCGTGCAAGGGCGCCGCGTTCCGGCGCCTGCTCATGCACGAGCCGATCGGGATGAGTCTCGCGCGGGGTTCCCGGCGGATCGTAGAACCACAACGTGCCCGAGTCTCCGGGCCGGGTGAACGGCGGTTCCTGAGGGCGTGTCCGCGTTCCGGTCTGCTTGCGGGCGCCGATCAGCACATCGGTCGAATACTCGATGCCTCCCGTGCCGCGCGGCTGGAAGAACAGCGCCTTGATCTCGCCCTCCATCACGCCGGACGTGCCGCCGAACGCTCGCAACGGCGTGCCGATCAGGTCGAGCGTCAATGACGCCGCCGTCGCCTGATAGCTCTCGCCCACTTCACCGATGCCGAAGACCTGCGAGGTCCAGTTCGAGACATCGCTGATGCGAACCAGGCCGACATCGAAATTGAGCATGCCCTTCAGGACCGAGAACTCTGGAAAGGCTTCGGAAAAGGCAAGTTTGCTGAGGCCGAGGTTGACGGCGTTGCCGACTTCGCGCGTGGAATCGCCGACATAAGCGCTCACGGGTTGTCCCGGCTCGCCGGCGACGTGCCGGCTCGTCAAGGCATAGAACGATCCGTCCTTGTTCACGATGCATCCGAACGTGCCCATGCGTTCGATGCCTTGATCGGTTCGCAGGCAGGCATAGCCGCCGCCGACCATCGGGCTCACCTGGGACGGGCCGGGGGAGGGCGGTCCGGCCTCTTCATCGGCGGGAGCGAGGACGACGCACGTCGGGACGACGCGTCCGTCGCTCAGATACAGCGCGCGCGGAACGAGATTGCCGCCCAGGTGCTCGGGCTCGACCCACTCGCGCACGAAGACGAGCACGCACGGCTAGGACCACGCGCGTACGACGCCGTTATCCAGCGTGCGCGGCGTCGATGCTTTCGCGACATCGGCGGGACGGGGTTCTTCCGGCGAATGGCTGGCGTACCAGTCGTCTTCATGAATGAGATACCGGCCGATCGCCGTAGCCACGACGTTGTCGAGATTCGACAACTGCACGTGCTGGGCTTCCCTGGCTTCCAGGAGATCGAGTACGGAGAGCGACGAGAAATCGCGCCGTGGCGGAAAGGTCCGCTGCGCGCCTTGCGACGGGGGCTGGGCCGGTGTGCCACGCATGGTCGTCTCCACAGGTCAGTGACGCCGGGACTCGGAACAAGGGATGGCGCCGGTTCGAGCGATGTGTGCAGTGAGCATGGTGCGTCAGTGTTGCGTCAACAATGTGACGTTTGAAAGGCGCGGGGCGTGGGTCGTGCGAATTTTCGTCCAGACGAGGGATTCCACGCCGCCGCTTGCGTCCTGCTTCACCCGCCATCTGTTTTGTTTATCGCGATACGCGGGAAGCGGCTCGTGAAGAACTGCCGAAAAGCCCTGTCGCAGCACCGTTCCGGGCGCACGAACCCCCTTCCATAAAAGCTATCTTCTGGTTAACGCGTAGTCCCGCCAAAGACGCGATCTCCGCTACCCTTCGACTTCAGTTTTCCCTGAAGCACGCCCGCCCGGCGACGCATTTCGAAGGAGTAGCGCACATGGCACGGATCATCGGAGGCATTGCCGCCTCGCACACGCCGACAATCGGTTTCGCGTTCGACAAGAACAAGCGCGACGATCCCGTCTGGGCGCCGATCTTCGAAAACTTCGCGCCGCTCGCCGACTGGCTCGCCGAGAAAAAGCCCGACGTCATCATCTCGATCTACAACGACCACGTCACGTCGTTCTTCTTCGATCACTACTCGGCGTTCACGCTGGGCGTCGGTCCCGAATGGAGCGTCGCGGACGAAGGCGGCGGCGCGCGCGACCTGCCGCCGATCAAGGGCCATCCGGAACTGGCCGCGCACATCGGCACGTCGCTGATGAGCGACGAGTTCGACATGTCGTTCTTCCAGAACAAGCCGCTCGATCACGGCTGCTTCTCGCCCCTCTCGATGCTGTGCCCGCACAAGCCCGCGTGGCCGGTCAAGCTCGTGCCGCTGCAAATGGGCGTGCTGCAATTGCCGGTGCCGAGCGCGCGGCGCTTCTACAAGCTCGGGCAGGCGCTGCGCCGCGCCATCGAGAGCTATCCGGAAGACCTCAAGGTGGCGATTCTCGCGACCGGCGGCCTTTCGCATCAGGTTCACGGCGAACGCGCGGGCTTTAACAACACCGAATGGGACGCGCGCTTCCTCGATCTGTTCGAGCGCGATCCCGAGCAACTGGCGGACATGACGCTCGCCGAGTACGCAACGCTCGGCGGCTACGAAGGCGCCGAAGTCATCATGTGGCTCACGATGCGCGGCGCCTTGTCGGCGAATGTGGTGTGCAAGCATCGCAGCTACTACCTGCCGTCGATGGCCGGCATCGCCACGGCGATCTACGAAGGCGAGGGCAGCGAGACGAAGCCCGCGATCATCGAGCGTCATCGGCAGAAGATGGCGGTCGAGCTCACCGATGTCGAGAAGCTCGACGGCACCTATCCGTTCTCCATCGAAACCGCCGTGCGCGCGTATCGCATCAACGATTACCTGCATCGCATGGTGGAGCCCGCGCATCGCGAAGCCTTCAAGGCCGATGAAGAAGCGAGCTTCGCGGCGGCCGGCCTTTCCGAACAGGAGCGCGACCTGATCCGCCGCCGCGACTGGCGCGGCCTGCTGCACTACGGCGTCATCTTCTTCATGCTGGAAAAGCTCGGCGCGGTGACGGGCATCTCGAACCTGCATATCTATGCCGCCATGCGCGGCGAAACCCTCGAAGAATTCCAGAAGACCCGCAATGCGCCCGGTGCGCTGTATTCGGTCGCGGGCAAGAGCGCCGACAAGCTCGACTGGGACAAGAGCAAGAACTGAACGACACGTGGAGGAGACAGACATGAACAACGGTAAAACCATCGACATCAAGCGCTTCATCGACGAGCGCCCGATCTCCGCGTACCAGTGGCTGCTGGTGGCGCTGTGCTTTCTCATCGTCGCGGCGGACGGCATGGACGTGGCCATCATGGGCTTCGTCGCGCCCTCGATCATCGCGGACTGGCACATCTCGCGACCCGCGTTCGGGCTCGTCATGAGCGCGGCGCCGCTGGGCCTCGTGATCGGCGCGCTGGCGGCGGGACCGGCTTCGGACCGCATCGGCCGCAAGTGGGTGCTCATCACCTCGGTGTTCCTGTTCGGCGTGTTCACCATCGCGACCGCGTTCACGAACTCGCCCGCCAGCATGGCGTTGCTGCGCCTGCTGACCGGCATCGGCCTCGGCGCCGCCATGCCGAACACCACCACGCTGCTCTCCGAGTACGCGCCGCAACGCAAGCGCGCGCTGCTCATCACGATCATGTTCACGGGCTTCAATCTCGGCTCGGCGCTGATCGGCTTCGTCGCGGGTGCGCTGATTCCGGTGCATGGCTGGCGCTCGGTGCTGATCTTCGGCGGCGCGTTGCCGCTCGTGCTGATCCCGCTGCAAATGTGGCTGCTGCCCGAGTCGGCGCGTCTGCTCGCCGTGCGCGGCGCGACGGCGCAACGCATCGGCAAGGTGCTGGGCCGCGTGTGCGGCGCGCGCTTCGACGGTAGCGAAACCTTCGTGTCGCAAGAGCCGCCGTTGCCCACCAAGAAGCCGATCGGCGTGCTGTTCTCGCACGGCTATGGTTTGCTGACCGCCGCGCTGTGGGTCACGTATTTCATGGGCCTGCTGGTGATCTATCTGCTGACCGGCTGGCTGCCGACGCTGATGAAGGACGCAGGCCTCACCGTCTCGGCGGCCGCCAATGTCACCGCGATGTTCCAGATCGGCGGCACGATCGGCGCGATCCTGGTCGGCTGGATCATGGACCGGGCGCGGCCCGCGCCGGTCATCAGCGCCGCCTATCTCGGCGGAGCAATCTGCGTGCTGGGCCTGGCATGGATCGGCGCGCTGTCGTCGTCGCTCGCGGTGCTGGTGTTCGCGGCCGGCTTCTGCATGAGCGGCGCGCAGACCGGCCTCAACGCCTTCGCGCCGAGCCGCTATCCGACCGTCGCGCGCGCTACCGGCGTGAGCTGGATGCTCGGCATGGGCCGCTTCGGCAGCATCTTCGGTTCCGCCTTCGGCGGCGCACTGCTGGGCCTTGGCTGGGAGTTCGGCGCGATCCTCGCGATGCTCGCCGTGCCCGCGACGCTCGCCGCCATTTCGATTCTGGTCGCGCAACGCACGCACGTCGACGAAGCGCATGCGCAGACCACCGCAGCACACTAGTCCCTGGAGCAATAACGGATGATCATCGACATACACGGCCACTACACCACCGCGCCCAAGGCGCTCGAAGCTTGGCGCAACCGGCAGATTGCCGGCATCAAGAGCCCGGCGGAGAAACCCGCCGTCTCGGAACTGCGCATCAGCGACGATGAACTGCGCGAGTCGATCGAAAGCAATCAGCTGCGCCTGATGCGCGAGCGCGGCCTCGACCTCACCGTGTTCAGCCCGCGCGCGAGCTTCATGGCGCATCACATCGGCGACTTCGAGGTGTCGAGCACGTGGGCCGCGATCTGCAACGAGCTGTGCCATCGCGTGAGCCAGTTGTTCCCCGACTCTTTCGTGCCGGCCGCGATGCTGCCGCAAAGCCCGGGCGTGGATGTCGCGACGTGCATTCCCGAACTAATGAAGTGCGTCGAGCAATACGGCAATGTGGCGGTGAACCTGAACCCGGATCCGTCGGGCGGACACTGGACCAGCCCGCCGCTCTCGGACCGCAGCTGGTATCCGTTGTACGAGAAGATGGTGGAATACGACATCCCCGCGATGATCCACGTCAGCACGAGCTGCAACGCGTGCTTCCACACGACCGGCGCGCACTACCTGAACGCGGACACCACGGCGTTCATGCAATGCCTGACGTCCGACCTGTTCCGCGAATTCCCGACGCTCAAGTTCGTGATCCCGCATGGCGGCGGCGCGGTGCCGTATCACTGGGGCCGTTTCCGCGGTCTCGCGCAGGAGCTGAAGAAGCCCTTGCTGAAGGATCATTTGCTCAATAACGTGTTCTTCGACACCTGCGTGTATCACCAGCCGGGCATCGACTTGCTGACGCGCGTGATTCCCGTCGACAACATCCTGTTCGCGAGCGAGATGATCGGCGCGGTGCGTGGCATCGATCCGGAAACCGGGCATTATTTCGACGATACGAAGCGCTATGTCGAGGCCGCGCAAATCGAGCCCGAAGCGCGCTACAAGATTTACGAAGGCAACGCGCGCCGCGTGTATCCGCGCCTGGATGCGGCGCTCAAGGCAAAGGGACGTTGATCATGTTTGAACTGGGAGTGGTGTATCGCAACATCGAACGCGCGGATGCGGAAGCCGCCGCGAAGCTCTGCGCGCTCGGCTCGGCCACCGTGCATGAAGCCATGGGGCGCGTCGGGCTGATGAAGCCGTATATGCGGCCGGTTTTCGTCGGCGCGCAGGCCAGCGGCACAGCGGTGACCGTGCTGCTGCAACCGGGCGACAACTGGATGCTGCACGTCGCGGCCGAACAGATCCGGCCCGGCGACATCGTGGTCGCGGCCTGTACGGCGGACTGCACGGACGGCTTCTTCGGCGACCTGCTCGCGACCAGCTTCAAGGCGCGCGGCGCGACGGGACTCATCATCGACGGCGGGGTGCGCGACGTGCGCGTGCTGACCGAGATGAACTTTCCGGTCTGGAGCAAGGCCATTTCGGCGAAGGGCACCGTGAAGGCGACGCTCGGCTCGGTCAACGTGCCAGTGGTCTGCGCGGGGGCGCTGGTGACGCCGGGCGACGTGATCGTCGCGGATGACGACGGCGTCGTCGTGGTGCCGGCCGCGTCCGCGCGACAGGTGCTCGACAAGGCGTCCGCGCGCGAGGCGCTCGAAGCCGGAAAGCGCGAGAAACTCGCGAGTGGCATACTCGGGCTCGACATGTATAGCATGCGCGAGCCGCTCGAACGGGCGGGCCTGCGCTATATCGACTGATTCGAGCAATGACCGATGTTGCACTGAACGGCCTCTCGTCGATGGCCACGCGCCGTCTGCTCGACGAGCTTGCCGCGTCCTTCATGGCGCACTCGGGCCGGCGCGTCGCCATCGAGTCCGTGGGCGGCGTGGCGGCGCGCAAGCGCGTCGAGGAAGGCGAGGCGATGGATATCGTCGTGCTGGCGTCGAACGTGATCGACCAGCTCGCTGCGGCGGGTCACGTCGATCCACAGAGCCGTGTTCCGATCGCGCGCTCGGGCGTGGCGGTCGCCGTGAAGGCCGGGGCGCCGCATCCGCGCATGCACGATGAAGCCGACGTGCGCGAAGCGGTGCTGGCAGCGCGCAGTATCGGTTATTCGACCGGTCCGAGCGGCGTCTATCTGACGCAGTTATTCGAGCGTTGGGGCATTGCCGAGCGTATCGCGGCGCGTTGCGTGCAGGCGCAGCCGGGCGTCGCGGTCGGCGCGCTGATCGCGCGTGGCGACGTGGAACTGGGATTCCAGCAGATGAGCGAGATGATCGGGATCGCGGGCATCGATGTGCTCGGCATGCTGCCGGCCTCCATCCAGACGCTCACGGTCTTCACGGGCGCAATCGCCGCCACGGCGAGCGCGCCCGCACTCGCGCGCGAGTTTCTCGCCTACGCCATTTCTCCCGAAGCGGATGCCGTCAAGGTGCGTCACGGCATGGAGCCGGTCCGATGAGCACGCAACTGAGCGAACGCTGTCGTGCGCAGCTGTATCGGCTGCGCATGGCGACGCCTGCCGCGCTGGTGATCTTCATCCTTGCCGAGAACCGCGAGAGCGCGACGCGCCGGGCGCGCACCGCGTTGTCGATGCTGCGTGACGTGCCGTTGCATGAATCGCACGTGGAAGAGGCGTTGTCGTTCGCCGAACTGGCGCGGGCGGGCGTCAGCGAAGATCGCGATGTGCGCGTGTTCGAAGACAGCTCGCACGACGGCACGGTGAACGCCTGGCTCACCGCGCCGCTGTTTCTTACCAACGACGGTTCTCTGCTCGGCAAGTGGGCCGAGCTGTACGCGGACCTCGCGGCGCAGGCGGCCCACGCCGCGATCCGCAAGGCGCGCTAGCCGAAGCGTTGGTCACTCGGCGACGGCGTAGCGCTCGAGCCAGTGCGCGTACGGCGCAGGCAGCGCCCACGACGGCTTCTCGACTTTCAACTGCTTCGCCGCGTGATACGGCCAGTGCGGATTCGAAAGATGCGCGCGGCCGATCATCACGAGATCGAGCTGCCCCGATGCCACAGCGTGTTCAGCGTTCGGCGGCGAATCGAAACCCCATGCGGACGCCACCGGAACCTCGGCTTCCTGGCGCACGCGTTGCGCCACCGGCCCGAGGAATGCCGGGCCCCACGGAATGCTCACATCCGGCGTGGAGAAGCCCACGCTCACGCTCATCAGGTCGAGTCCCTTGCCGCGCAGCGTCTTCGTCAGTTCGATCGATTCCGCGAGCGTGGTTTCGTCGCGGCCGTCGTATTCGATCACGCCGAAGCGGGCCGTCAACGGCAGGTTTTCCGGCCAGACCTCGCGCACGGCATCGAAGGTCTCGACGATGAAGCGGCTGCGGCCGGCAAGATCGCCGCCGTATTGATCGTCGCGCTGGTTGGCATCGACGGAGAAGAAGCTCTGCGCGAGATAACCGTGCGCAAAGTGCAGTTCGAGCCATTCGAAGCCGGCCTCGCGGGCGCGGCGCGCCGTCGCCGCGAAGTCCGACTTCACGCGCGCGATGTCGTCCAGCGTCATCGCGGCCGGCACCTTCGGCAGACCGCCGCCGAACGCCACCGCCGACGGCGCGATCGTGTCCCAGCCACGTGAATCGCCGGCTTTGATGTGGTCGTCGCCTTCCCACGGACGGTTCGCGCTCGCCTTGCGTCCCGCGTGCGCGATCTGGATGCCGGGCACCGCGCCCGCCGCCTTGATGGCCGACGCAATCTGCTTCATGCCTTCGATCTGCGCGTCGTCCCACAGGCCGGTGCAGCCCGGCGTGATGCGTCCTTCCGGCGACACGGCGGTCGCCTCGACGATCACGAGGCCCGCGCCGCCGCGGGCCAGGCTCGTGTAATGCGCGAGGTGCCAGTCGTTGACGAAGCCGTCGATGGCGCTGTACTGGCACATCGGCGGGATGGCGATGCGGTTGCGCAACGTAACGTCCTTCAGCGTGAAGGGAGTGAAAAGTGCAGACATCCGGGAGTTTCCTGAAAGCGATCGAGTGAGTTGAGGCATCAGAGATTACCCTTACCTCGTTATAATTAAAACTATCTGTCGATTATCGCTTCAATAAGATTTCGTAATGCTCAATCCGCAATGGCTTCGCACCTTTCTCGCTCTCGTCGAACACGGCAACTTCACACGCGCGGCTGAACAGTTGAATCTCACGCAGGCCGCCGTCAGCCAGCATCTGCGTCATCTCGAAGATCAGCTCGGTCTTTTGGTGGTGCGCCGTCCGCGCGGCATCGAGCTGACCCCGGCGGGCCGCGCGCTGCTCGACTATTGCGGCGAGATGGAACTGGCGGACCGGCGCCTCGCCTCGCGTCTGTCCGACCAGGAAGACGAAGCGGGTGAGGTCGGACTGATTACGCCCGGCAGCATCGGGCTCGTGCTGTTTCCGTTGCTGCTCGATCTGCAACAACAACGTCCCGAATGGAAGATGCGGCATCGCTTCGCGCCGGATTCCGAAGTGCTCGACGCCGTGCTGGAAAGCCGCTACGACCTCGGTATCGTCGCGTTGAAGCCGGACGATCCGCGTCTTGCCGCGAGCCGGTTCATTGAGGAACCGCTGGAACTCGTCGTGCCCGCGCATGAAGACGTGCACGAATGGAGCGATCTGGAACGGCTCGGCTTCATCGACTATCCCGAAGCGCACGCCACCGCCAGCCGTTTGTTGAGCCGGCGCTTTCCGGGCAATCCCGGTGTCGGCAGTTTGCGGCGGCAGGGCTTCAGCAATCAGATCAGCCTGATCCTCGAATTCGTCGCGCGCGGGCTCGGCTTCACGGTGATTCCGCGTTATGCGCGCATTGCCTTCGGCCGGGAGGAGGAGATCGGCGTCATGGAGTGCGGCGCGCCGGTCATCGATACGCTGTGGCTCATTCATCGCGCCGAATGGCCGCTGCCCGCACGGTGCGCGCGCACGGTGGAGTACTTGCGCGAGCACGTCTCCGTGCCCGTCATCAAGTGCGAAGCGAAGCGCAAGCGCGTACTCAAGGTCTGAAAGCAAACGCGGCCCGCGTTCCCTTCGGAACGCGAGCCGCGGGTTACCGCTTGCAGTTAAAGGCTCAGGCGGTTGCGCGCATGCCTTCGTCTTGCAGGCGGAAGGTTTCCACTGCCGTGCGCAGCGCGCCGGCCTGATCTTCGAGCGACTGCGCCGCCGCTGCCGCTTCCTCGACGAGCGCCGCGTTCTGCTGCGTCACTTCGTCCATCTGCGTGACGGCGCGCGCGACCTGATCGATACCGCTGCTCTGTTCCTCGGAGGCCGCCGCGATCTCGCCCATGATGTCCGTCACGCGCTGCACAGCCGTGCTGATTTCGGTCATCGTGCGGCCGGCTTCATCGACGAGCGCCGTGCCCGACTGCACGCGTTCCACCGAGTTGTCGATCAGTTCCTTGATTTCCTTCGCCGCCGCCGACGAGCGTTGCGCAAGCGATCGCACTTCGCCCGCCACCACGGCGAAGCCGCGTCCTTCTTCACCGGCGCGCGCTGCTTCCACTGCCGCGTTTAATGCAAGGATGTTGGTCTGGAACGCGATGCCTTCGATGATCGTGATGATGTCCGCGATCTTCGACGAGCTCTGGTTGATCTCGCCCATCGTGGTCACGACCTGCGAAACGACCTGACTACCCTTGCCCGCGATATCCGAAGCGTTGGCCGCGAGCACGCTGGCCTGACGTGCGTTGTCGGCGTTCTGCTTCACGGTGCCGGTCAGTTCGTCCATGCTCGATGCCGTTTCCTGAAGCGCCGAGGCTTGCTGCTCGGTGCGCGAAGACAGATCGATGTTGCCCGCCGCGATCTGCTTGGTCGCCGATGCAATCGACTCGCTGCCGCCGCGTACCGTGCGCACGGTGTCGATGAGGCTCGACTGCATGGCCGCGAGGCCGCGCAGCAACTGGCCCATTTCGTCGTTCGACGTGATGCTCACGCTGCGGCGCAGGTCGCCCGATGCGATGGCGTCGAACTGTGCGAGCGCGGCGTCAAGCGGACGGGAAATGCGGCTGCGCAGCGAGATCCACGTATAGAACGCGGCGGCCACGCCCACGAGAATGGCAATGATGTTTATGGTGCGGAACAGGTCGAAGGTCGACTGGCCGGCGTCGTACGCCCGATTGGCCTGTTCGAACTGAAGCTTGCGCAAATCGACGCCCGCTTTCGCGAACTGGTTGAAGGATGCCTGCATGGCGCTGGCATCGTCGATGATCTTCGCCTGATCCTTCGCGCGGATGTCGGCATAGCCCTGGTCGATCAGCTTTTGCAGCGAGAGGCGCTCCGTGTTGAACTTGTCCGCGAGTTCTTTTTCTCCCTGACCTTGCGGCAGGCCGGAATACTTGGCCCATGCGTCGTCGGAGATCTTGCGCATCAGCGCGCCCCGGCCGATCGCATCCTCGGCGGCGGGCGTGCCGACATTGAGAGCGGCGCGGTCGAAGCTCAGCCGCTCGCGCGCCATGAACATTTCTGCGTTGCCCACTGACACCGCGCTGGGCATCTGATTGGAGAACAGGTCGTGAGTGACCGTGTTGGAGCGGCTCATGCCGATCAGTCCGACCGCGCCGATCGCGATCAGAAGCGCGCTCAGTATGGTCATGGCCAAGGCCAGACGGCCTTTGATGGTCGAAAACATAGGTATCTCTAGGTGGGCTGCATCGTTGGGCGCGGGGCGCGATGACGGACGAAGAGGCTTCGCCCGTCGCGCGGCCGATGTTGTTCATCAGCCGCTTATATATCGACAGCGAAACGATGCCCTTTAGGCAACGATGGCGCGGGGAAGGGTGGCGGGCGAAAAAGGTCCTTGTTAACAAGGACTTCTTGTTTTTATAAGGGTTAGCCCGGAAGCACGTCCGCGCCGGCGGGATTCCTTACAAAATGTTTATCGCGTTCATTCGGGATGCCGGACGTTCTCAGGGAAAGCGCGGCGCGCCCGAACGCTGGCGCATGCTCCGTGCAAGCAGCGCCCGCGCGATCAGCACGAGATGGTAGTAGAGGCGCGGGCTGAGCCCATACGCGTAGGCATCCGGATGAGCAAGCGCGGTGCGCAGCGCGGCACGCGGCGCATCCTGCCGCGCACGCAGCGAGACGACGATCGGCGCGAGCCTGCGCAACGCCATGGCGCGAGCCGGTTCGAGCGAAGCGTCGAGCGGCAGGCCGAGCACGAACGAATACGCGACGAGGGCGGCGGCACGCGGCGACAGGCGCGTGCTGTTCGAGATGGAGACGTCCGTCTTGCGGTAATACGACACGTATTCGGGCAGGTAATAGACATGCGACGCCGCGAGACACAACTCGACGCCGAACACGAAGTCGCAACAGGCCGCCGCTTCTTCGCGATACCCGACGCGCCGGACCAGCGGCGCGAGCGCCATCCAGCCATTGTTGGGAAACATCTGCACGAGGCCGGTTCGTCCGGCAAGCGGCTGCATGCCGCGCGCGCTGCGCGTGCGATGAAACGCGGCATTGAGCGTGGCGCTGCGCTGCGGGTCGATGACGCCCGCGGCATCGACTTCATGCTGGTCGCCGAATGCGACTTCCAGATGCGGGTAGAGATCCCACAACGACGCCAGCCGTTCGACGGCGGTGAGCGCGAGGTAATCGTCGTCGTGAATCAGCATGATGAGCGTGCCGGTCGCGCGTTCGAACAGGCTCGCGACATTGCGCGCCTGGCCAAGCGGCGGGTCGTTGCGGACATAGCGGATACGGGCGTCGTCTGCGTAGCGCGTGTCGATCAGCTGCTGCGTGGCGTCGTCGCGCGAATCGTCGCCGATCAGGATCTCGATGTGCGGGTAGCTCTGCGCAAGACCGGAATCGAGACATTCGACGAGCAGTTCCGGCCGGTCGCAGCTTGGCAGGCAGATGGAAACGGTCGGTGTGCTGGCCATGTCGTCCCTTGTCGTCTTTTGTTATCCGGATGAAGTCGCGCTTGTTTTACTCTTGTTCAGCAGGCGCTTCATAATGCGAAATGTTTCGCGAATGTCAGCAAGGTAGAAGAAAGACGACGAAAAATAATGAGAAAAAAATGGCTCGACGGACTTATAGGATTAGCTGAGGTAGCCAGGCGTTGACTCGTTCAAGGATCGGCACACGTTGATTTCCTCGTGCGTCGATCCATGTGGAGCCAAAGCCGAACACATGAAGTCTCATCGGCTCGTGACGAATCTCCACAGCGCGGCGCATTCGGCATCGCTTGGCTGATAACGCGGCATCGCCTTGCGCAGGATCACGCCAGCCGGGTCGACGCCGTTTTCGAGCGCACGGCAGAACGCGGCGGCGTCATAGTGGCTCGGCGGTCCGCCCCGGCGACGCGTCTCGCCGAGCAAAGCGTCATGCGTCAGCGGCGGCGCGAAGGCCGCCGAGGCCGCTGCGTCCGGCGTTGCGGCGTGACAATTGACGCAGCGGGTCGTCGATGAAGGCAGCGCGCGATTGTCGTCGCGCAGATGAGCGTGCAGCGGATGTTCGCCGATGAAGATCGCACAGCCGAGGTCGCCCGGTCTGCACGTCTGCTGCGCATGAGCGGCGAGGGCCAGGCAAGCGAGCGCAAGCGCGCCCGCCATGCCACCACAAAGCCGCCTCATTCAATGCACGCGCAGCACGCGCGCGACGCTCGGCACGCCCTTCGCGTTCAGCGCAAACAGCATGTAATAGCCCGGCACGACGATGCCGGGATCGGCGGGAACGTTCAGGTGATATTCGCCCGCGGTTCCCACGCTGTACGACAGCGGCACGCGCCGTTGCTCGTTGTTCAGCGAATGCGTCACCGACGACGAACGCATCAGCGCAAAAGCGCTCACGCCTCTACTGGCGTTGACGACGATGGTCGTGCCGAGTTGCGCGTCGGTGGGCACGGACGTGAGGCTCGGACGCGACGCGGCGGACCCATCGGCGTTGAGCAGATACGGCGGCGTCAGGATCTCCACGTCGGTGTGATTCGTCGCGCAGGTGCCGCACAGTCCGCCGCCGCCGCTCAGCACGCGTCCATCGGTCAGAAGCAGCGCAATGCTGTGATACACGCGCGGCACGGCCTGCGGATTGAGCGGCGAAAAGGCATTGGTAGCCGGGTCCCAGATCTCCGGCGTGAGGATGGCGTTGTCATCGGAGAACGGCGCTGCAAAGGTCTGCCCGCCCACCACCACGACCTGTCCGTTCGGCAGCACCACGCTGTTGTTGAAGGCGCGCTGGTAGCTCATCGGCGCGATGGTGCGCGTCACCGCCGTGCCGCTGCTGATGTCGATGAGCGCGGCATTGGACGTCGCCTGCGACTGGTCATAGCTCGGCGCGCCGCCGACCGCGAGAATCTTGCCGATGTCGTACATGACCGCGTTGCCGTTCATCGCGTCGTTGTCGTTGCCGCGATTGCCGGCCGCGGTGACGTTGCCGTTGCCCGCGGTATCGAACCAGTGCATTGCGCGGCTCGGTCCCGCATGAAACACGCGTCCATTGCCGACCGCGAACAGCCACGCGTGATTGTCCGAGCGGAAGATGCCGGCGGCGTCGTTGGTGAGGATGATGTCGTCGGTGATCGCGCCGTTGACCTGCCAGCCCGAGCCCGGGGTCCACGTTTCGCCCGTCTTGCCGCCGAGGCCGCCGTTCCACGAGCCGCCCACCAGGAACACATTGCCGTTGCTCAGTGTCACGCTGCCCTGATAGCCGCGCGGGATGTTCATCAGATTGCTCGATGACCATGAATTGGTCGAAGGCGAATAGATGCTCGTATTGCGCGTGTCCGATCCGCCTGTCACGAAGATCCGTCCATCCGGCAGATTGGCGATGCCCGGACAGAACATGTCGTGTCCGGTGTTGGTCACGATCACCTGCCGGCTCTTGCCGGTCGAGGGATTGAAGATCGCCGTGTAGGTCTTGCCCGGCGTGACTTCGCCGGTGGTGAAGTTGAGCGCGCTGTCGGCGGACCAGACCAGCACGGTGCCGTCGGGCAGATTGGCCGCCTGCACCGGCACGATGGGCAGCGTGATGGGCGCCGTCCACTTCGAGACCAGCGGCGGCTTTTGCGTCGGCAGGCCGCCGACTTTCCAGGTCTGCCCGGCGCTGCCGTCGCATATCTGCTGGGTCAGCTGCGGGCCCTGCGTGGTGGTGCTGGACGTACTCACGCACAGGCCGCTTTGCTGCACGACGATCGCATAGCCTCCGCCTTGCGGCACCATCGAGAAGGCCTGGTTGGGACCGCCGCTGCACGGCCACTGGATGATGACGCCGCCGGGGTTCAGACTGCGCCCCGAGACGTCCATGCACAGGTTGCTGTTCCGGTTGATGAGGTTATAGCGGGTGCCTGTCGCTGAAGGCAGCCATTGCTGGTTATTGCCGCCCCAGCAGGTCCACGAGAGCACCGGCGCGCCTTGCGTGACGGATGCACCGCTCACATCGGCGCACAGGTTGGTGCCATTCACCGTGAGCGGGCCATAGGTCTGCGCGCCGACCGTGGCCGGCATGCATGCAAGGACCAGCGGCAGCGTGACAGCCAGCAGCACGCGCATGCAGCGCCCGAGCCAGTCGGACACGCTCTTTGTCGAACGGATGCCTCGCATGGTTCTGCTCTCCGTGAATGAGTCCGTTATGCACGTGCAAGCGCGTTGAGCACGTCGCAGACGTCAGCGACGCGAGGAAGGTCCGCGCTTCGCCAGCGCAGCGTCGCGCCGGCATCGAAGCAATAGACCTGCGTCGAATGGTCCGCGAGGTCGCCGAGAGGCGTCTTGCTGCCCGACAGCGTCACGCGCATCTGGTCCACATCCGCCAGCGCCGGTGTCGCCGCATGCCACGCGGGACCGGCCTGAAAGCGGGCGAGCCAGGCGCGTAACGCAGCGGGTGAATCGGAAAGCGGATCGATTCCAAGCGATAGCAATTGCACGCGGCGAGGCGCCCGGATGCCTGGCAGCCGTTCCTGGACCGCGCTGAAGAGCGCGCCTTGCAGCGGACAGACCGTGCCGCAGCCGGTGTAGACCGTTTGCAGCGCCGTGACGCCGCCGCGTAGCCAGTCGTTCAGACGGCGCTTCGCACCGGTCTGATCGACGAGCCAGACATCGTCGAGACGAACGGGCGGCGTGACGAGCCCCGGGCCGCCGTGTTGCGCATGAGTGAATGAAGGTGTGATGCCCGAGACGAGTGCGGCCATGCTCCACAGCAGGGAGCGTCGGGTCCGCGAGGGAGCACACGCATGTACGCCGGAATCCACTTGATCTCGCACCTTGGCTGACTTTCCGAAGCCGTGCGGGTCGACGGCTTCACGATCCCCGTCGAGAGAACTCGGGGCGGAGGGACTTTCGGAAGACGCAGCCTGATGAGCGCGAGACGTGCTGAAAAGACTCTGGATCGAAGGTTAGCAATCCGCAAAGGAAATAACCGTTCGGTAAGCGAAATGAATGGCTAATTATGTGCACTTGGGCACATTCCAATTTGGCGACTGAACAGTGTGTTGCGGAATCGGAGCACATCACGCGTGCTTGCCTCTTTCGAACCGAACGTTCGGCGAAGCATAAATGCCGGCTTTCGTACACCATCGCGTATCGCGGGGATCGATCAGGACACAAAAACACGGGGCATTACGATTGCTTTGCCAAGACGCCATCGTCGCTCGACGCCGTTTGGTCCGTCCATGCCTTCCGCTGAAGGAGATTGCAAATGAATGCGCGTCTATCCGCTTGTACCGCCGCACTCGGCGCCGTGCTGATCACGGTAATCATCGGCGCGTGCAGCGGGGGTGACTCCGGGGGCGATCCGGCTTCGGCAGCGAAGACGCCGGCCAGCGTTTCAAAAGCGAGCACGAATGCCGCTGCCAGTCCCATGGATGTCCTCACCTGGCACAACGACATTGCACGCACCGGCCAGCAACTCGCCGAGACAGTCCTCACGCCCGCGAACGTTCGTTCCAATACCTTCGGCAAGCTCGCCATTTTCTCCGCCGATGGCGCCGTCGATGCCCAGCCGCTCTTTCTCGCCGGCGTGAAGATCGCGGGCGGCACGCACAACGTGGTGTATGTCGCGAGCGAGAACGCGAGCGTCTATGCCTTCGACGCCGACAGCGGCACGGTGCTCTGGCGCGTCTCGACACTGGGCAGCGGCGAGAACCCGAGCGACGACCATAACTGCAACCAGATCACGCCGCGCATCGGCGTGACGGCGACGCCGGTCATCGACCGCACGCGCGGGCCGAATGGCGCGATCTATGTCGTCGGGATGTCGAAGGATGGCGCGGGCGCTTACCACCAGCGCATCCACGCACTCGACCTCGCGACAGGCGCCGAGTTGTTCAACGGCCCGACGGAGATCCGCGCGACCTATCCCGGCAAAGGCTCGGGCAGCGTAAACGGCACGCTCACGTTCGATCCGGGCCAGTACGTGGAGCGCGCGTCCCTGCTGATGCTGAACGGCGTCATCTATACCGCGTGGACTTCGCATTGCGACTTCCTGCCGTACACCGGCTGGGTCATGGGTTACGACGCCAACACGCTGCAACAGGCGAGCGTGCTGAACGTCACGCCGAACGGCCAGATGGGCGCGATCTGGATGAGCGGCGCGGGACCGGCATCGGACGGAGAGGCCATCTACCTGCTCGATGGAAACGGCACCTTCGATCCCACGCAGAACGAGCACGAGATGCCGATCAACGGCAACCATGGCAACGGCTTCCTGAGGCTCAACCTCTCGCCGCTGCGCGTGCAGGATTATTTCCAGCCGTCGAACACGATGCAGCTGACGAACGAGGATGAAGACCTCGGTTCGGGCGGCGCGATGGTCTTGCCGGATTTTGTCGATGTGAACGGCAACGTGCGTCATCTCGCGGTGGGGGCGGGCAAGAACTCGACCATTTATGTCGTGAACCGTTTCTCGATGGGCAAGTTTGATTCGAACGCGGATCACATCTATCAGGAGCTGGTTGGTCAGATCACCGGTCCGATGTTCGGCGCGCCCGCGTACTTCAACAACACGGTCTATTTCGGCGCGGTCGGCGACAGCATCAAGGCGTTTTCGGTCTCGAACGCTGCGCTGTCGCGGACGCCGACGAGCCAGACCTACTACACCTTCGGCTATCCGGGCGCGACGCCGGCCATTTCGGCGAACGGCACGGGGAACGCCATCCTGTGGGCAGCGGAGAACGGCGGCACGGGCGTCCTGCGCGCGTACGACGCGACCAATCTCGGCAACGCGCTCTACAGCAGCAACGACGCGGGCAGCCGGGACCAGTTCGGCCCCGGCAACAAGTTCATCACGCCGATGATCGCGAACGGCAAGGTGTACGTCGGCACGAAGAGCGGCGTGGCCGTGTTCGGCTTGCTGGGGAAATAGCCGGGTCCGGCACGGTGGTAGATTGGTCGCTGACCTCTACCCTCCGGGAGTGACCCGCGTGCCGGCATCCGCATGGATTCGTTGATCACCGCCGCCGCCCGCGCGCTCGCGGCGGGGGATCCGTTGGGCGCGCTGAACCGCATCGCGTTGCGCGAGGATGCCGGCGCGCTCGCGTTGCGCGGCATCGCGATGGCCCAGCTCGGCGACTTCACCCGCGCGCGCGTGCTGGTCAGGCGCGCGGCACGCGCGTTCGGCGCGAAAGAGGCGCTGGCGCGCTCGCGCTGCATCGTCGCGGAAGCGGAAATCGCGCTGGCGTCGCGCGACCTCGGCTGGCCGGAGAAGACGCTGCATCAGGCCCGCGCCATCCTCGAAGCCCATGGCGACACCGTGAACGCCGCCCACGCGCGTTATCTCGACGTGCGGCGCGCGTTGCTGCTCGGCCAACTCGATGACGCCGGCCAGATGCTCGCCGGCCTGGATCCCGCGGCGCTGCCTGCGGCGCTGCGCGCGGCGCACGAACTATTTGCGGCGGGACTTGCGCTGCGCCGTCTATGCACGTCGGACGCACGCGACGCGCTCGGGCGCGCGCGGGAAGCCGCGAAGCAGGCGGGTATTCCAGCGCTCGCAGCGGAAGTCGAGAGCGCGTGGCGGCTGTTGCGGACGCCGGCGGCGCGCCTCATCGCGCACGACGGCGAGCGGCTCCTGCTGCTCGACGAAGTGGAAGCGCTATTCGCATCGCAGACCTTCGTCGTCGATGCCTGCCGTCTGTGCGTGCGCGAGAGGGGCAGCGCGGTATCGCTGGCGACGCGTCCCGTGCTGTTCACGCTCGTGCGCATGCTCGCCGATGCCTGGCCCGGCGATGTCCCCCGCGATGCGCTGATCGCCCGCGCGTTCCGCCTCCGCGAGGCCGACGAAACGCATCGCGCGCGCTTGCGCGTCGAGATGGGCCGGCTGCGCGCGCTGTTGCGGCCGCATGCGCGCATCGACGCCACGCCGCGCGGTTTCGCGCTGCAGCCGCTGCACGCGCGGGAAGTCGCCGTGCTGGCGTTGCCGGTCGAGGACGAACACGCGCCGCTGCTCGCGCATCTGGCGGACGGCGAGGCGTGGTCGAGCTCCGCGCTGGCGCTTGCGCTGGGCGCGAGCCAGCGCACCGTGCAGCGCGCGCTCGACACGCTCGATGCCGCGGGCAAGGTGCAATCCTTCGGGCGCGGCCGGGCGCGCCGCTGGACCATGCCGCCGATGCCCGGATTCACGACGGTCTTGTTACTCCCTGCGGCGCTGGCGAATGACTAGGATGAAGCCGTCGTCGCTCATTCATTCAATCAATCAATCGGGAGGACATCGACATGAAACGCGCGAAGGCGGAAATCATCCGCGAATACGGGCCGTTTGCCGGCGTCGAAGGCGTGCACGGCGTCACCTGGGACGGCGAGAACGTCTGGTTCGCCGCCGGCGAGACGCTCAACGCCTTCGATCCGGCGAGCGGCGAGCCGCGCCGCTCGTTCGACATCGCGGCGCACGCGGGCACCGCGTTCGACGGCAAGCACCTGTTCCAGATTGCCGAGGACCGCATCCAGAAGATCGACCCGAAGACCGGCCGCGTGCTGTCGACGATTCCCGCGCCGGGCAACGACGGCGACTCGGGCCTCGCGTGGGCCGAAGGCACGCTGTGGGTCGGCGAATACAAGGCGCGCAAGATCCATCAGGTCGATCCGCAAGATGGCAAGGTGCTGCGGACCATCGAATCGAATCGTTTTGTCACGGGCGTCACGTGGGTCGGCGGGGAGCTCTGGCACGCGACCTGGGAAGGCGACGAGAGCGAGCTGCGCTGCATCGATCCGCAATCCGGCGAGGTGCTGGAGCGGCTCGACATGCCCGCGGGCGCGGCGGTATCGGGGCTCGAATCGGACGGCGGGGAGCGCTTTTTCTGCGGCGGCGGCCGGACCGGCAAGGTTCGTGCAGTACGCAGGCCGAAGCGCGACTAAAGGGGCGGGTGGGCCGGTTCCTTGCTGGGTAGAGCAAAATGGCGGAAACAGGGTCTCCGGCGCTATGGAAACAGCGGCCGAACCCTTATGCTGTCGGGCGCCGTACTGCGCGCCTGATGTCCCGACCCACAAGGAACCATCGTTTGACCTCGAACACCGCCGATCCCCGCCAGCTCGATTCATGGATTGGGGAATCCGCGCGCGCCATACGCGACTTCGACTGGAGCACCACGCCGCTCGGCCCCATCGACACATGGCCGCAAGTGCTGCGTTCCGCCGTGCAGATCATGCTGCGCAATGCACTGCCGATGGCCGTGCTGTGGGGCGAGGAAGGCACGTTGCTCTACAACGACGCCTATGCGCAGTTTTCCGGCGGACGTCATCCGGAGATCCTCGGCATGCCGATCGAACGCGCCTGGCCCGAGGCGGCGGCGTTCAATCGCAATGTGGTCGAAAGCGGGCTGCGCGGCGAAACGCTGTCCTACCTGGACATCGATTTCGTGCTGCCGCGCGCGGGCCGCGAGGCCCACGTCTGGCTGGACCTGCACTACAGCCCGATCGCCTCCGACGAGGGCATGCCGCTCGGCGTGCTGGCGGTGGTCGTCGAAACCACCGTGCGGGTGACGCTGGAGCGCACGCGCGCCGAGGCCGAAGCGGCGTTCCGCGCGGCCGACGAACGCCTGCAGCTCGCGCTCAACTCGGGCGCCGTGCTCGGCACCTTCGTCTGGGAAATCCAGCACAACCGCGTCAAGGGCGACGAGCGCTTCGCGCGCACCTTCCTATTCTCGCTGGAACAGGTGACGGCCGGCCTGCCGATCGAACGGGCGTTTGACATCATCCATCCCGACGACTACGAGCGCATCACCTCGCTGATCGCGCGGACGGTGCGCGAGAACACGTCGTATCGGGCCGAATACCGGATTCGCACGGCCGAATCCGGCTGGACGTGGATCATGGCCTCGGGCCGCTGCGAATACGACGAAAGCGGCCGGCCGATGCGTTTCCCCGGCGTCATCATCGACATTCACGACCGCAAGGTGGCCGAGGAAAAGCTCAGGGAGCTGACGCACGACCTCGAGGACAAGATCGCGGAGGCGGTGGCGGCGCGCACGGCGGTCGAGGCGCAATTACGCCAGAGCCTGAAGATGGAGGCGCTCGGCGCGATGACGGGCGGCGTCGCGCATGACTTCAACAACACGCTGCAGGCAATCAGCGGGAATTTGCAACTGCTGCAATATCTGCCGCCCACCGACAAGCGCGTGCCCGAGCGCCTGCAGGCCGCGATGGACGCGGTGCAGCGCGGCGCGAAGCTCGCCTCGCAACTGCTGTCCTTCGCGCGGCGGCAGCCGCAATCGCCGGTGGTCATCAATCCGCGCCGGCTCTTCGACGAGCTGCGCGAATTGCTGCAGCACGCGGTGGGCGCGTCCGTGACGATCGGTACGATGATCGTCGAGGAGCCGTGGAATTTCTGCGTCGACCGCAACCAGCTGGAGAACGCGCTGCTGAACCTGGCGATCAACGCCCGCGACGCCATGCGCGGCGACGGCAAGTTCCTGCTCGCGAGTTCGAACGAAGTGCTCGATGCGGCCGCCTGCGAAGGCAAGGAATTGCGGCCGGGCGAGTACGTCAGGCTGTCCGCTTCGGACACCGGGACGGGCATGCCGCCCGAGGTGCTCGAACGCGCCTTCGAACCCTTCTTCACGACCAAGCCGGAAGGACATGGCACGGGACTGGGACTGTCGATGGTGTTCGGTTTCGTCAAGCAGTCCGGTGGACATATCGCGGTGTCGAGCACGGTGGATGTGGGCACCACCGTGGATATCTTCTTTCCGCGCAGCCACGACGACGAAACCGCGACCCCGCGCGCCGATGCGCTGATGACGCAGACCGGCGGCGCGACGGTGCTCGTCGTGGACGACGATGCGTCGGTGTTGTCCTCGACGGTCGCAATCCTGGAGGCGATGCGCTATACCGTGCTGCGCGCGGCCAACGGCGACGCCGCGATGAGCGTGCTCGAAAGCGGCGTGCATGTGGACCTGATCCTCACCGACGTCGTGATGCCGGGCAAGGTGAGTTGCGCGGACCTGGCCGAATGGGCGTTTTCACAGACGCGTCCGGTGCCGGTGATCTACGCATCGGGATATACCCGCGACATGATTTCGCGCGACAGCGTGCTCAGGCCGAACGTGACGCTGCTGAACAAGCCGTATCGGGCGGAGACGCTGGCGCGCGAGATCGCGGCGGCCTTGAATGGCTGAGCATGCCGTAACACTTACCGCGGCGGCTGGCTTCGTTTAGCTCTGCCGCACTAAAGACCCTCGGTACTGCGCCGATAAACAACGATCATACTAATAGCAGAACAGGGTCAACGCGGTGCAGAGAGAACCGACCGACTTTCTCGGAACCATTGGCGAGAACGTTGCCAGCAAGTTGCCGTACCTCGAATACGCGCGCCGTTTCGATGGCCTCGGCCTGGCACCGCTCGGCGTGCTGATTGCCGCCTGCGGCACGTTTTTCGTGCCGATGCCATGGAATATCGCGCTGGCCGCGCTCGTGCTGGCGCTCACGCTGGTCGTGCATCGCATGCAGGCCGCGCACCGGAATATCTTTGTCGCGCGTCAGGTGGCGCACGCGCTGCTCGCCATCGCCGAGGATTGCCTCAAACTGTTGAGCCTCGACGGCCGCATCATGTGCATTTCGGACGTGGGCCGCAATCTTATCGAGGCGGAATGCGCGGATGCGCTGATCGACATCGACTGGCTTGCGCTCTGGGAAGGTCCTGACGCACGAGAGGCCTTCGAACGCGCCAAGGCCGGCGAATCGACCTCGTTCTCCGGCGCGTGCCGCACCATGACCGGCACGCTGAAATGGTGGACTTCGACCTTCGCGCCCGTCTATGGCGAGCATGGCCGCGTGACGGCGGTGCTGTGCAAGTCGCGCGACATCACGGCCGAAAGGAATCTCATCGATGAACTGCGCGGTAACGCGCGCGTGCAGAAGGACATGGAAGATCACGTCGATGCCGTGTTCTGGACCGCCACGCACGACTTCCGCGAACTGCTGCACGTGAGTTCGGCGTTCGAGCGCATGTGGGAAATGCCGATGTCCGCGCTCGAAGCCGACCAGACCTCGTGGTCGCAGCGCGTGCATCCCGATGATATCGCTGCGCTGCGCGATGAAATGCGCAGCGCGGTGCAGACCGGCTCCGCAAAGCAAAGTTATTTCCGGTTGTGCCTGCCGCATGAGCGGACCCGCTGGGTGCGCGCGGATATCTATCCGGTAACCGAGGACGGCGCGGTGTCGCGTGTGGTGAGCGTGTGCGTGGACGCCACCGACGAACGCGAGCGTCTTCAGGAACTGCACCGGCTCGCCAACACGGACAGCCTCACGGGCCTCGCGAACCGCAATGCGATGATGGAAACGCTGGTGGGCCGCTGCGAAGCGGGCACGGCGTTCGCCTATCTGTTCGTGGATATCGACCGCTTCAAGTCGATCAACGATACGGCCGGCCATATTGCCGGCGACGCCGTGTTGCGCACCATCGCGCGGCGTATCCAGGAGGCGCTGCCGGGCGGCGCGGTGGCGGCGCGTCCGGGCGGCGACGAGTTCACGGTGATCCTGCCCGGTCCGTTCGATCAGGAAAGTATCGAGCGCGCATGCCGCAAGCTGGCGGCGGCGTGTCACCGGCCGATCAAGGTCGACTGCAAGAGCGTGACGATGACCTGCTCGATCGGCGTCGCGCTGTATCCGGAACACGGGCGCACGCCTGAAGCGCTGTTCATCAGCGCCGACATGGCGATGTACGCCGCCAAGCGCGCCGGCCGCAACACCTTCCGCGTGTTCGGCGAGCGCGAGAAGGACGACCTGGCGCGCGCGCATCTGGAATCCGAACTGCACGGCGCGATTCGCGACAACCAGTTCGTGCTGCATTACCAGCCGCAATATCGCGTCAAGTCGGGCGCGCTCGTGGGCGTCGAGGCTCTGTTGCGCTGGAATCATCCGTCGCTCGGCATGCTCTCGCCCGGCGCGTTCGTGCCGGTGCTGGAGGAAAGCGCGTTGATCGTCGAAGCGGGGCACTGGGTGATCCGCGAAGCCGTGCAGTCGGCGGCGCGGCTCGCAGGCGCGCTGCCGACCGTGTGTTCCGTGGCGCTGAACGTGTCGCCGAAACAGTTCCGCGATCCGCGTCTCGTGCATGTGCTGCGGCAGGCCATCAGACGCGCGGGCATCGACTCGAGCCGCATCATGCTGGAGATCACCGAGTCCGCGCTGATCGACAATGTGGACGACGCGCAGGAGGTGCTGTCGAAGGTGCGCGAAATGGGCGTGCGCATTGCCATCGACGATTTCGGCACGGGCTATTCGAGTTTGAGTTATCTGGCGCGCTTCCGGCCGGACGTGCTGAAGCTCGACAAGTCTTTCGTCGACAACATCGCCACCGATGCGATGGTGCGCACCGTCGTGGAAGGCGTGATCGACCTTGCGCACAAGCTCGGCGTGACGGTGGTGGCGGAGGGCGTCGAGATGCAGGAACAGCTCGATACCTTGCGCGCCGTTCACTGCGACAAGGTGCAAGGCTATCTGCTCAGCCGGCCGATTCCGCTGGCGGTGCTGATGGAGCAGGCGGGGTCGGTGGAGACGGCGGTGGCGCATTGAAGCGTACGCGAGGCGGACCGCTAGGACTTGTAAAACCCGTGCGTGTAATCGAGAAACACCACGTAGAACGTGTTCGCATCGAAAGCCGCCTGCGTACTCGCGTGGACTTTTCCTGCAAGCGTCTGAGGCACGACGAAACCCGCGAGCCGCACTTCTCCGGAAAGGCGAAATCTTCCCCAGTGAACATCGTGCGGAACATGTTTGGGATGAGTGAAATCACTCCGCGAAGGGAAGGTTCTGTAAATCGCCAAGGTGGAGCTTATGCCGTGCTTCTGCCTCTGCCAGTAGGCCAACGGCTGGTGGCTGAACTGAACGAGCTTGTCGAACAGATCAGCCAGTTGGTCGCGGTTCAGATCCGATAGCGCGCGTCCCGCCTTCTCCTGGCAGCACAAATACGAAAAATTGAATTTGCAGCGAATCGTGAGCGAGTCGGCCTGGGATTCAAGTCCTGTCTCGGGTATGGCGGCCAGATGCGCAATCTTCCTGGCGTTCTCGAACTTCCGAGCTTTCATACTCGCGGCACTCCTCCAACCTTGCCGTCTTCGTAGATCGGTGAGATAGGACGATCATTCCGCAGCAGGTCGCCAGGCACTTCGTCGAGCCTGAACACGAAACTCTCGTTCTCTCGCTTGTTGACGATGAAGGTTCTATATCGCCCCAGCGTGTCCATGATCCGCGTGTCGTGCGATGTGAACAGCAACTGCGCGTTCTTCTTGTTCAGAGCAGGGTCAGTGAACAAGCTCACCAGTTTCGGCAGGATATGGGGATGAAGATGCTGATCGATCTCGTCCACGACCAGAATGCCGCCCGTCGTAAGGGTCGAGAAGTAGTGAGCCAATGTGAGAAAGAGTTGCTTCGTCCCGCTGGACTCTTCAAACGAACTGACGTGGTATTCCCTTCCCTCTATCTCGTGGATGAAGGCAGGGAAGTAGACAGCTTCTCCTTTCTCCCCCTCCCGCTTCAAAAGATCAATTCTCGACACGCCTGTATCGCACGACTTGATGAACTCTTCAACAAAGCGATGCGCGTTTGGACTCTCGGAAAGCAGGCGGGACATCTCGTTCATGTCGAAGACGGGCGCGTGCAATCCTCCATAACTCACATTGGTGTAGACGTTGACGAAGAACTGATGAACGTCCTTCAAAATCTCGAGTTGATACTGGTTGGCCATCGAGATCGTTGAAACATTGCTTCTCAGCTTGAGCGAGTTGAGCGAACTGAACTCTTTTGTGGTCCTCGCAATCTGGTTCCCCACCCGCTCGAATACCAAGGTGCGCTTCGTGCGTGTGCGATACAAGGTCTCGCGCACGACTTCTCTTTCAGTGACCTCGATCTCGTAGACATACGTGACGGAACCGATGCTGAACTCCAGGAAGAATTCGCTGGCTTCGGCGCTTCCGCCATACGACTCTATCGGCATGGCCGCGTCAGGCTTCCAGTCGAAGGATTCCGCAGCGAACCATCTCAGGAAGTTCAAAGCCTTGAGAAGATGCGTCTTGCCTGCGGCGTTCGCACCGCTGAAACCCGCAATCGTTGCAGCCGGCAGGGAGCCGCTGATGTCTTCCGGCGTGTTCCCGTCAAACCGGAGATCCACTACGGCTCCTTCCTTGAACGAGAAGAAATTCTTGACGCCGTATTCGAGTAGCAAATTGGATCTCCGGGAGGAACGCAAAATTCGTGGTTTCCGTCCGATTTGACGGAATACGCCATTTTAACTTCATTTCTCTTTCGCCGGTAAGCAGGAACCCCGGAAACCGCCTCCTAACCCCCCGAATCACACCGCAAGCCCCGGAGTGCCCCCGCGCGCCTCACCCGCGACCATGGGCCATCCTTTCCCTCCGGAGCCCGTCCATGCCGTTCCCCGCCGCCTTCCAGCGCCTTGCCTGGTCCAACCTCCTTGCGCAGTCCGCCGAGCAGATCGGCCTCGCGGCGACGCCGCTCGTCGCCGTGTTCGCGCTCGGCGCTTCGGCAACCGACACCGGCCTGCTGCAAAGCGCCCAGACGCTGCCGTTCCTGCTGCTGTCGATCCCGCTCGGCGTCATCGCCGACCGCCGCTCGCGCCGCACGCTCATGACCTGCGCCGAATGCGCCCGCGCGCTCGCCATGCTGTCCGTCCTGCTGCTCGTGCAGGCGCACGCGCTGACGCTGCCCTTGCTCGCGTTGCTCGGCTTTCTCGGCGCGACCGGCACCGTCGCCTACAACGTCGCCGCGCCCGCCCTCGTGCCCGCGCTCGTCGAACGCACCGTGCTGGCCGCCGCGAACGGACGCATCGAACTCGCGCGCAGCGTCGCCTATTCGGCGGGGCCGGCGCTCGGCGGACTGCTCGTCGGATGGACCGGCGCGGGCTGGGCCTACGGCTGCGCGGCCGGCCTTTCGGCCTGCGCGGCGCTGTTGCTCGCACGCTTGCTCGAACCGCCGCGCCAGCACGCCGCCAAAAGGCATTTCTTCGCCGAACTGCGCGAAGGCGCGAGCTTCGTCGCGCGCGATGCGCTGCTGCGTCCGATGCTCGCCACCGCCGTGTTCTTCAATCTCGGCTTCTTCATCGTGCAGGCGGTGTATGTGCCGTACGCGGCGCAGCATCTGCGCCTCGATGCATCGGCGATCGGCATGACGCTCGCGGCTTATGGCATCGGCATGGTGTGCGGCGCGCTGGCGGCGCCGGCGGTGGCGCGCCGCATCACCTTCGGACGCATGCTGATGGTCGGGCCGCTGTGCGGACTGGCCGCTTCGCTGATGCTGGTCGCGACGCTCGCCGCGCCGTCGTTCTGGCTGGCGGCCGCGAGTTTCTTCCTGCTGGGCGCGGGCCCGATCCTGTGGACCGTCGGCTCCACGACACTGCGCCAGGCCATCACGCCCGCCTCGATGCTGAGCCGCGTCTCCGCGCTCAACAGCACGGCGACCTACGGCGCCCGTCCGCTCGGCGCGCTGCTGGGCGCGGCGATCAGCGCGCGTCTCGGCATCGGCCCGTGTCTTGCAGCGGCGGCCGTGTGCTTCGTCGTGCAGGCGGCGATCATTGCGGCGTCGCGGGCGGCGCGGCTGGATGGCGTGCCGGAAGGCGCACGGGGCGCGTGAAGCACGCGTCACCGCTTCGTCTTGCGACGCGGCTTACTGCTGGCAAGCTCGCCGAACATCGGCATCCGTTCGAGGATCGATTCGAGCAACGCCTGCGGTCCTGCCGCGAGCGGCCGGCCGGTCTTCGCCAGCACGCGCGCCTGCGCGCTCTCGAACAATGGATGCGCGACCGGCACGATGGTCAGCTCGCCGCTCGCCAGCTCTCGATACGCGGCAAACTCGCCGATCAGCGTCATGAACTGCTCCGCCGCGACGAGCCGCTTCAGCGCGCTGAGCGAATTGGTCGTGACGGCGGGTCGAATGGACAGACCGTCCGTCGTTTCGAGCATCTTCACCACATGCCCGATGCCGAAGCTCGGCGGCATCAGCGCGAGCGGGTAATCGAGCAGATCGTGAATCTGCGCCGCGCCTCCGCGCCGCGCCAGCGGATGATCGCGCCGCATCAGCAGCACGACCGGCTGCGCGCAGCTCGCGCGAATCTCGATCCGCTCGTGCGGCGGCGGATTGTAGGCGAGCCCGATATGCGCGCGGCTTTGCGCGACTTCGTCGAGCAGGTCGTCGACGGCGAGCATCTGCACGTCGATCTCGAGGCGCGGATAGCGCGCGCAGAACGGCGCGAGCACGTCATCGACGAGCGTATCGACATAGCCTTCGCTCACCGCCAGCCGGATCTGCCCTTGCTGCAAGCCCTTGAGCGCGTGCAGCTGGTCTTCGAGCCGCTCCTGCTGCGACCGATACCCCCGCCAGAACTCCAGCAGATGAAACGCCGCTTCGGTGGGCCGCACACCGCGCGCCTCGCGTTCGAACAGCGTGGTATCGAGTTCGTCTTCGAGCAGCTTGATCTGCCGCGCGATCACCGACGGCGACGTGTTCAGATGGTCCGCCGCCCCGCGCATCGTGCCGTGCGACAGCACTTCATGAAAGTAACGCAGGCGTTGCTGATTGATCTCACGCATCTCGAAGGCTCCGGGACGAAAAATGGAGTGTTGCTCACAGAGCAACGATACGTGAACTTGGTTGCTCTTGCTGGCACAGTCGAACGCGCTCACCATGGTTTCACCCGGAGAGGGAAGACCACCAGGAGACGCGCATGTCGACGATTCAACTCCAGCAGGGCGGCGCTGCCGTCCAGGCGCTCTACAGCAGGATCAACCGGCGGCTGTTGCCGCTGCTCATCGCGTGCTATCTGTTCGCGTATCTGGACCGCGTGAACGTCGGTTTCGCGAAGCTCCAGATGCAAAGCGATCTCGGCTTCTCCGATGCGGCATACGGCGTCGGCGCGGGCATCTTCTTCATTGGCTACGTGCTCTTCGAGATTCCCAGCAACCTGATGCTGCCGAAGATCGGCGCACGTCTCACCTTCAGCCGCATTCTCGTGTTGTGGGGCATCACGTCGGCCTGCATGCTGTTCGTGCGCAACGTGCCCGCGTTCTACGCGATGCGCTTCCTGCTCGGCGTCTTCGAAGCGGGCTTCGCGCCCGGCATGATCTATTACCTCTCGTGCTGGTACGGACCGAAGCGCATGGCGCGCGCCATCGCGCTCGTGTTCGTCGCGGGGCCGCTGGGCGGGGTGGTCGGCGGGCCGTTGTCGGCGTGGCTGATGACCTCGCTCGCGGGCGTCGGCGGGCTGACCGGCTGGCAGTGGATGTTTCTCGTCGAAGGGCTGCCGTGCATCGCACTCGGCGCGCTGGTGTGGTTCACGCTCGCCAACGGTCCCGCCGAAGCACGCTGGCTCTCGCGCGACGAGCAGCGTCTCGTCGAGGCCGAGGTCGGGGCGCATGGCGGCGGGTCCCACCGGATCGCATCGTTTCGCGAGATCGCCCGGAACCCGCGCATCCTCGTGCTGGCGCTCGCCTACTTCTGCATCATCTTTCCGATCTACGCCATCAGCTTCTGGCTGCCCACGCTGCTGAAGGAGCAGGGCGCGCACGACACCTTGAAGCTCGGCTGGTATGTCGCGATTCCCTACGTGGCCGCCGCCGTGGCCATGTACGGCGCGGGCCGCCGGTCGGACGCGCTCGGCGAGCGGCGCTATCACAGCGCGCTGCCGGCGGTTGCCGCAGCCGCATTGCTCGTGATGACGCCGTATGCCTCCGGCAGCCTCGCCGCGACGCTCGTCCTGCTCACGCTTGCCACCGCCTGCATGTGGATGGCGTACACGGTGTTCTGGGCCATTCCTTCCGAAGTCCTCTCCGGCTCCGCAGCGGCAGGCGGCATCGCGCTGATCAACACCATTGGTTTGTCGGGCGGGTTCTGGGGACCAGCGGTGTTCGGCTGGCTCAAGTCCGCCACCGGCAGCACGAACGGCGGCCTGTATGCAATGGCCGGCATGGCCGCGCTCGCCTGCGTGCTGATTCTGGCGAACCGCTGCACCGTGGCCGTCGCGAAGACGCGCGCGGCCTGACACCTCTCATCGAAGACAAAGGATGACCATCATGGAGATCCTGATCGCCGGATTCCAGCACGAAACCAACACCTTTGCGCCGACCCGGGCCAGCTACCAGAGCTTCATCCAGGGCGAAGGCTTTCCGCCGATGGCCCACGGCGCCGACGTGCTGAAGCTGCGCGACGTGAACGTGCCGATCGGCGGCTTCATCCAGTGGGCCGAAGCGCAAGGGCACGCGTTGCTGCCGGTGATCTGGGCCGGGGCGAGCGCATCGGCGCATGTGACGGAAGACGCGTACGAGCGCATTGCGGGCGTGATCGTCGAGCACGTGCGCGCAGGCGGCTTCGATGCGATCTACCTCGACCTGCACGGCGCCATGGTCGCCGAGCATCTCGACGACGGCGAAGGCGAGTTGCTGGCGCGCGTGCGGCGGATCGTCGGTGACGACATGCCGCTCGTCGTCTCCCTCGATCTGCATGCGAACGTCACGGCACGCATGGTCGAACTCGCCGATGCGCTGGTCGCGTATCGCACCTATCCGCACGTCGACATGGCGGAAACCGGTCTGCGCGCGGGTCATCTGCTCGCACAGCGCATCGCGCATGGCAAACCGCTGGCGCGCGCCGTGCGCCGGGTGCCGTTCCTGATTCCGGTGAACGGCATGTGTACGCTCGTCGAACCCGCGCGCGGCATGTACGGCGCACTGGCGATGCTGGAGCGCGAGGCTGTGTCGCTGTCGTTCGCGCCGGGATTTCCGGCATCGGACTTCGAGGAATGCGGGCCGGTGATCTGGGGCTATGCGGTCGAACAGGAAACGGCGGACCGCGTGGTGGACGCGCTGTACACGCAACTCGTCGACGATGAAGCGCGCTGGGACGTGCCCTTCCTGTCGCCCGACGAAGCGGCGCGCGAGGCAATCGAAACAAGCGCAGCAAGCGAAGCAAGCGACACGGCGCAAGGTCCGGTGATCATCGCGGACACGCAGGACAATCCGGGCGTGGGCGGCGATTCGAACACCATGGGCATGGTCCGCGCGCTGCTGCGTAACGGCGCGCGCGAGGCGGCCGTCGGCGTCATCTGGGACGAGCATGCGGCCCGTGCGGCGCATCGGGCGGGTGTCGGCGCGCACATCCGGCTGGCGCTGGGCGGCGGTTCGAACGTGCCGGGCGATTCGCCGCTCGAAGGCGAGTTCGAAGTCGAACATCTTTCCGATGGCCGCTTCCGTTTCGACGGCCCGATGCTCAACGGCATGAGCGGCGAACTCGGTCCCACGGCGTGTCTGCGTATCGAAGGCGTGCGCATTGCCGTCAGCAGCATCAAGATGCAGGTCTTCGACCGCAATCTGTTTCGCGTCGCGGGTATCGAACCCGAGCGCATGAAGATTCTGGTCAACAAGAGCTCAGTGCATTTTCGTGCGGACTTCGAGCCGATTGCATCGCGCATACTGGTCGCGAAAGCACCGGGCCCGATGGCCGCCGATCCCGCCGATCTGCCCTGGCGCCATCTCGCCGCCCACATGCGCGTGCGGCCGATGGGCCCGACGCTCGCCGAGCTGCGTGCGTCGGCCGCGTGACGGCTACGTTTTAAAACAGTGAAACAGGAGAACCGCATCATGACGGACATCATCGACACGTCGCGCCGCCGCCTGCTTGGCGCCACGCTGGCGACTGCCGGTATCGGCCTGCTGCAAGCGGGCTTCGGCAACCTGGCGCAGGCCCAGACCCGCCCCGTGACACCGGCCGGCTTCGGCACGCTTCGGCAGATCAACGCGGGCACGCTAAATATCGGCTATGCGGAAGCAGGCCCCGCCAATGGCCCCGTCGTCATCCTGCTGCATGGCTGGCCGTACGACATCCACAGCTTCGTCGAAGTCACGCCGTTGCTCGTGGCGCAGGGCTATCGCGTGATCGTGCCGTATCTGCGCGGCTACGGCACGACCCGTTTCCTGTCCGCCGATACCCCGCGCAACGGACAACAGGCAGTGGTCGCGGTGGACATCATCGCGCTGATGGATGCGCTCAAGATCAGGCAGGCCGTGTTCGGCGCGTTCGACTGGGGCGCGCGCACCGCGAACATCATCGCGGCGGAATGGCCCGAGCGCGTGAAGGCGATGGTGTCGGTGAGCGGCTATCTGATCGGCAGCCAGCAGGGCAATCGCGCGCCGCTGCCGCCGAAGGCCGAGTTCGCGTGGTGGTATCAGTTCTATTTCGCGACGGAGCGCGGCCAGGCCGGCTACGAAGCGAATCGCCACGACTTCAACAAGCTCATCTGGCAACTGGCATCGCCGCAATGGCGCTTCGATGACGCCACCTATGAGCGTTCAGCGCAGTCATTCGCGAATCCGGATCATGTGGCGGTGGTGATTCACAACTATCGCTGGCGTCTCGGGCTCGTGCAGGGCGAGCCGCAGTACGACGCACTCGAACAGCGCCTGGCCGCCGCGCCCACCATCAACGTGCCGACGATCACCATGGAAGGCGATGCCAACGGCGCGCCGCATCCGGACCCTTCGGTCTACGCGAAGAGATTCACGGGCCCGTACCAGCACCGGAACGTGACGGGCGGCATCGGGCATAACCTGCCGCAGGAAGCGCCGCGCGATTTCGCGGATGCGATCGTCGCCGCTGACCGCATGAAGGCCTGATCCCGCCAATGCAAACCGCTAGCCGAGATGCGACTTCTTCGTCTTCCGGCTGGCGGCCTCTTTCGATGTCAGCTCGTGCATGATGCCGCAGTCATCCACCAGTTGTTCGCCCTGGCACTTCTCGCGCAATGCGAGCAGCCGCGTTTGCAAACCGATCAGTTCATCGATGCGTTCAGCCACATGATGAATGTGCTCATCGACAAGTGAATTGATTGGCTGGCAACTATCTGCCGTTTCATCGATGGCGCGCAGCAGCGCACGCACTTCATCGTGCGTCATGTCCAGTTCGCGGCAGTTGCGGATGAGGCGCAGGCGTTCGACGTGGCTTGCGTTGTACGTGCGGTAATTCGCTTCAGTGCGTTCCGCGTGCTGAAGCAAACCTTCCCTCTCATAAAAACGAATCGTGTCCGGTGTGCATTTCGCGATGCGCGCCAATTCGCCTATCTTCATGTGCTGATCCTTCTTGACTCTTGAGCGGCTCCAAGGTTTCTACTTGGCGCTTGATCGAGTAAGGACGTCAGTATGTTACGGCCAGAAGATATCGGCAACACGCGCCTCGGTTCACGCAGCGCGATGCAGGGCGCCCGGCCGGCTGAAGCAGGCGTGTCCGGCATCCGGAGCCGCGGCGCCGCACGCACGCAGATCCACATCGAACAGATGGAGTGCGTCGCCGAGGAAGCGCTGATCCGCAAGAAGCTGGGCGGCATGCGCGACGTCACGTCGATGAAGTTCGACCTGCTGCGCCGCATGCTGATCATCGAACACGAAGTCGAAGCACTCGGGCCGATTCTTGCCGGTCTGCGCTCGCTCGGCTTCGATCCGCGGCTCGTGCCGGAACCCGGCGCGGCGGATCGCGTGTCCATCTGCCTGCTCGGCTGCGCGTGCGCTGTCGCGATGGCGTCGCAGGCCGCAAGCTGGTTCGACGCGCAGACGAGCACCATCGTCGTGCTTGCGCTCAGCGCCGTGGCGGCCTCCGGCCTGGCGATGTATCGCGCGGGTCTCCTCGCGCTGTGTCGCGGCCACCTCACGATCGACGCGCTGGTGGGCATCGCCGTCACGGCCGCGCTGCTGATCGGCGAATGGCCGGAAGCGGCCATGATCTCGGTGTGCTTCGCGATCGCCGAATGGGTCGAGAAGAATTCGCTGCGGCGCGCGCGCAATGCGACCGCCGCGCTGCTGAAGTCGCTGCCGGCGAAGGCGGCCGTCCTGCAAGCCGATGGCGCTTGGAGCGAGCGCGCGGTGGATGGCATCGCCGCGGGCGAGATCGTGCGCGTCAAGGCGGGCGAGTGCATTCCGTTCGACGGCGAAGTCGTCAGGGGCCGCTCCACGGTGAACCAGTCGCCGATCACGGGCGCGAGCCGGCCGGTCGCCAAGGGCAAGGGCGACGCGGTGTTCGCGGGCACGCTCAACGAGACCGGCACGCTCGACATGCTCGTGACCGGCGGCATCAACGACTCGACGCTCGCCCGCATCGTTCATGCGATCGAGGAAGCGCAGATGGTGCAGGCGCCGACGCAGCGTCTGCTCGAACGAGTCGTGCGTACGTGGCTGCCGGCCGTGCTGCTCGGCGCGCTCGGGCTGGCGTTGCTGCCGCCGCTGGCGCTGGACGGCGGATGGTTCGCCTCGGTTCATCGGGCGCTCGTGCTGCTGGTGATCGCGTGTCCCTGCGCACTCGTGATTTCGACACCCGTGACGATCGTCAGCGGACTCGCCCGCGCCGCGCGCCACGGCATCGTGGTGAAGGGCGGCGTGTTCCTCGAGCGCGGCCGGCGCCTGCGCTGGCTCGCGCTCGACAAGTCGGGCACGCTCACGTTCGGCATGCCGGTGCAGACCGCCTTCGAACTGCTCGACGCGCGCTTCGAGCAAAGCATCGTGCGCGCGTTCGCGGCCAGCCTGGCGGGACGCTCGCCGCATCCCGCCTCGCGCGCCATCGCGCAGGCTGCAAGGAACGAACACATTCCGCGCTTCGCGGTGAGCCGCTTTGGCTCGGTGCGGGGGCGCGGCGTGTTCGGCTTCATCGGCGGACGACGTTACTGGCTCGGCAACCTGCGTCTGATGGCGGAGATCGGCCACGACGCAGACGACCTGCGGCGGCGCGTCGAAGCGCAGGAATGCGCCGCGCGCACCGTCGTGATCTTCGCCAGCGATGCCGGCGTGCTGGCGCTCTTCGCCGTGGCGGACACGCTCAGGCCAATGAGCCGCGACGCCGTGGCCCGGCTGCGCGCCATCGGCGTGCGCACGGCGGTGCTGACGGGCGACAACCCGCACCTCGCGCGCGCGGTCGCGAAGCAGGCCGGCATCGATCGCGCCCAGGGCGATCTCCTGCCGGAAGACAAGCTGCGTGTCATCGATACGCTCGGGCGCGCTGCGCCGGTCGGCATGGTCGGCGACGGCATCAAGGACGCGCCGGCGTTCGCGCGCGCGGACATCACGTTCGCGATGAACGCGATGGACACCGACGCCGCCTTCGACACCGCCGACGTCGCGCTCATGGACGACGACCTGTGCAAGCTTCCGGCGTTCATCCGCTTGTCGAAGGCGATGCACGCCACGCTGCTGCAGAACATCGCGATTGCGGTGGGGATCAAGGTGGCGTGCATCGGGCTGACGCTGGGAGGACATGGGTCGATGTGGCTGGCCGTCTTCGCCGATACGGGCGCGAGCCTGATCGTCATCGCTAACGGGCTGCGGCTGTTGCGCACGCGCCTTCAATAAGAGCCGGAAACCAGGAGGTTCAACCATGAAACACACGATCATCGGGCTGGCGCTGTTGCTGGGCGCGGCGTCCGCGCCGGTTCTTGCGCATGGCGACGGACCCGACGCGGGCAGGACCACGGCGCAGGCCATCGACCCGCTGGAGCAGGCGTGGCGCGACGGCTTTCTGCCGCATCGCGACAGTGAATATCCGCCTACCGCGGCAAGCATTGCGCGCAACAAGCAGCGGCATGCGATCGAACATCCCCAGGATGCCGCGATTGCACCGGCGAAGACGGGCAATTGACAGGCATCGCGGCAAGGACACAACCAGACTGCGCAACGCAAATGACGAAAACATCATCTGACGATCATCCACAGATTGGGTAGTTACCCTAACATTATGTGAAACGTCGAAATGCAGGACTTCCACCGGTCACGCTTCCCCATGCTCAAGCGCACTGCTTCCTTCCTCATTCTCTCGATGGCCCTGTCGCGTGCCGGCGCCGAGCCGCTGCCGGCCGATGCGCCGCTGACGCTCGATGCGCTGCTGGCGTCGGCGGCCGTCGCAAATCCATCGCTGCGTGCCGCGCGCGCGGGCGCCGATGCCACCGAAGGCGCATTCCTCCAGGCAGGCATGCGGCCCAATCCCGATGTGTCGTTTCTCCAGGAAGGCTTCGGACCGTCCGAGCGCACCAGCACCGGCCTCGTGAGCCAGCGCATCGAACTCGGTGGCAAGCGCGGCGCGCGGCTCGACGTCGCGTCGTATGGCCGCGAGGCCGCGCTCGCCCGTCTCGACGCACGCAATGCGGCGCTTCGGGCCCAGGTCATCGATGCGTTCTACGGCCTGCTCGCGGCGCAACGTCAATTGCAGGTGGCGACCGAATCCGCGGACATCGCGCGCCGCACGCTGGATTCCGCGGACAAGCGGGTGCGTGCCGGCAAGATCTCGCCGGTCGAAGCAGGCAAGGCGCGCGTGGCCGAAGCGGGTGCGCAGATCGAATTGCAGCGGGCACGCGCGCAAGCCGCCGTGCAGGCCGACCAGCTCGCGACGATCACCGGCGAGTCCGCGGTGCGCGAGCGTGCCGTCGCGGGCGATATCGAAACCCTGCCGACGCCCGAGCCGCTCACCGAGATGGTCGCGCGAACCGACAGCGCGCCGCTGGTGCGCACCGCGAGGGCGCAGATGCTGCGCTCCGATGCGGCGATCCAGGTGGAACGCGCGCGGCGCCTGCCGGACATCACGGTGAGCGCGGGCATGAAGCACATGGTCACGGGCGGCGTGCCGTTCAATCAGGCGGTGATCGGCGTGTCGATTCCGCTGCCGCTCTTCGATACCAACAAGGGCGCGCTGCTCGAAGCGGCGCATAACGCGGAGCAGGCCGAAGCCGAGTTCGACAACGAGAAGGCGACCTTGCGGCTGCAACTCTCGTCGGCTTATACGAATTTCCAGAACGCCGCCGCCGAAGCGCAACGGCTCAAATCCGAAGTGCTGCCCGCCGCGCGCGACACGCTCGTGGCGATGTCGCGCGGCTTCGACCTTGGCAAGTTCGCGTTCCTCGACGTGCTCGACGCGCAGCGCACGCTGTACCAGGAGCAGTCGCGCTATGTGCAGGCGTTGACGACCGCGCATCTGGCGTACGCAGAACTTGGACGGCTGGAAGGCACGCCGCTGCCGTCGTCCCCGGACTGGTCGACATCTTCCGCATCCTCCGCATCGTCCGGCGCGTCGCCGGTTGCAGTTCTTCCCTGAAGGTCAGTTCATGTTGCGCAAACTTCTCTATGTCGCGTTGGCGGCCGGCGGGATCGGCGCGGGCTTCGTGCTCGATTCGCTGCTGTTTTCCCCCGGACACTCCGCCCTCCAGCCGGCGACGGCATCGGTCTCCGGCAATGCGTCCCGGCCCGGCTTCGACCAGTATCGGCTGATGGGTCTGGTCATCGAAGTCGGACTGTCGGAACAGGCGGGCGATCCGCGCCTGATCGTCGCCGCCTTCTCGAACGGCAAGCCCGTCACGCAGGGCGTCAGCATCACGGGCTCGCTCGCGCGGCCGTTCGCGCCGCCGCAGTCGCTGCGCTTCCTGCCTTCAGGCGCCGATCTGGTGTCGTCGCAATCGGTCGGCAGGCCGCATGTCTTCGACGCGACATTGAAGGCTTCATGGAAAGGCAAGTCGGCGTCGTTCGTCTTTGCGCGCAAGGACGGCCTCGTCAAGCTGAGCCCGCAGCAGGTGAACGCCGCACGCATCGGACTGGCGAGCGCGGGTCCGGGCGAAGTCGTGACGACCTTGCAACTGCCGGGCGAAATCCGTTTCAACCAGGATCGCACCGCGCACGTGGGGCCGCGGGTCGGCGGCGTGGTCGAACGGGTGCCGGTGTCGGTGGGCCAGCGGGTGACGAAGGGGCAGTTGCTCGCGGTGATCGCGAGCACCGATCTGGCCGACCGGCGCAGCGAAATGCTGACGGCGGAACGCAGGCTGACCGCCGCGCGGGTCGCCTACGAGCGCGAAAAAACCTTGTGGCTCGAACGCATCTCGGCGGAACAGGACTATTTGCAGGCGCAAGTGCAGTTGCGCGAGGCGGAGATTGCCGCACGCGGCGCGCGTCAGAAGCTCGAGGCGATCGGCGCGCCGCTCGGCGGCGAAGCGCTCAACCGCTATGAATTGCGCGCGCCGTTCGAGGGCACCATCGTCGAGCGGCATGTGACGCCGGGCGAGGCCATCGCCGCCGACACCAACGTGTTCACGCTCGCCGACCTTTCCACCGTATGGGCTGAGATGGCCGTCAATCCGCAACAGCTCGACGAAGTGCGGATCGGACGCACGGCGACGGTCAAGGCCGCCGCGTTCGATTCGAGTTCGACGGGACGCGTGTCCTATGTCGGCGAACTGCTCGGCGAAGAAACGCGCTCGGCGGTCGCGCGCGTGGTGCTGCCGAATCCGGATGGCGTCTGGCGACCGGGCATGTTCGTGAACGTCGCGGTGGAAGCGCGCCGCGCGGGCGTCACGGTGGCCGTGTCGAAGGACGCGTTGCAAGACGTCGAGGGCGCCGCGTCGGTGTTCGTGCAGTCGGACCAGGGATTCGTCGCGCAGCCCGTGACGGTGGGCCGCCAGGACGAGCATACGGTCGAGGTCGTGAGCGGGCTTGCGCCCGGCCAGCGCTACGCCGCCGCGAACAGCTTCGTGCTGAAAGCCGAGCTGGGCAAGGCCAGCGCCGAGGAGTGACGCCGCATGTTCGAGAAGCTGATTCGATTTGCCATTGCGCACCGCTTCCTGGTGATGCTGGCGACACTCGCGGCGGCCGGCTGGGGCGTGTTCAGTTACCGGCAACTGCCCATCGACGCCGTGCCGGACATCACCAACGTCCAGGTGCAGGTCAATACATCCGCGCCGGGTTACTCGCCGCTCGAAGCCGAGCAGCGCATCACGTTCCCGGTCGAAACCGCGATGGCCGGCCTGCCGAACCTGCAGCAGACCCGTTCCATCTCGCGTTACGGCCTCTCCCAGGTCACGGTGATCTTCAAGGACGGCACCGACATCTACTTCGCGCGCCAGCTCGTCAACGAGCGCATTCAGGAGGCGCGCGACAAGCTGCCGGGGAACGTCGTGCCCGCCATGGGTCCGACCTCGACGGGTCTCGGCGAGATCTTCCTGTGGACGGTCGAGGCGAGCGCGGCGGCGCGCAAGCCCGACGGCAACCGCTACACGCTCGCGGACCTGCGCGAGATCCAGGACTGGGTGGTGCGTCCGCAGATGCGTAACGTGCCGGGCGTGACGGAGGTGAATTCGATCGGCGGCTATGTGAAGGAATTCCGCATCGCGCCGAATCCGGGCCGCCTCATGTCCTACGGCCTGACACTCGCCGATATCGTGCGCGCCGTCGAGCGCAATAACGAGAACGTCGGCGCGGGCTACATCGAGAAGCGGGGCGAGCAGTATCTGGTGCGCGTGCCGGGTCAGGCGGGTTCCACCGACGATCTCGCGAACATCGTGCTCGCCAATTCGGGCGGCGTGCCGGTGCGCGTGCGCGACGTGGCGCGTGTGGACATCGGGCGCGAACTGCGCACCGGCGCGGCGACTTCGAACGGCGAGGAAACGGTGCTCGGCACGGTCTTCATGCTGATGGGCGAGAACAGTCGCTCGGTCGCGAAGGCCGCGGCTGCGAAGCTCGCCGAGGTGAACCGCATGCTGCCGCCGGGCGTGCGCGCAGTGCCGGTCTATGACCGCACCGGGCTGGTCGAGAAGGCGGTGGGAACGGTCCGGAAGAACCTGCTGGAAGGAGCGGTGCTGGTGATCGCGGTGCTGTTCCTGTTTCTCGGCAACCTGCGCGCGGCGCTGATCGTCGCGCTGGTGATTCCGCTGTCGATGCTGATGACCTTCGCCGGCATGGTGAACGCGCACGTCAGCGCCAACCTGATGAGTCTCGGCGCGCTCGACTTCGGCATCATCATCGACGGCGCGGTGGTGATCGTCGAGAACTGCGTGCGGCGGCTCGCGCATGCGCAGGGCGCCGCGAACCGGGCGCTCACGCGCGAGGAGCGCTTCGCCGAAGTGTTCGAGGCCTCGCAGGAAGCGCGCCGCGCGCTGATCTTCGGGCAGCTCATCATCATGGTGGTGTATCTGCCGATCTTCGCGCTCACCGGTGTCGAAGGGAAGATGTTCCATCCGATGGCGATCACCGTCGTCATGGCGCTGGCGGCCGCGATGGTCCTGACCGTCACGTTCATTCCGGCGGCGGTCGCGCTGTTCGTGAACCGGCGCGTCGAGGAAAAGGAAAGCCGGCTGCTGAGGGCCGTGCGGCACGTCTACGAGCCCACGCTGAACCGTTTCATGGCGCGGCCGCGCGGCGTGCTGCTGGGCGCGGCGGGGATCGTCGCGCTGACGCTCGTGCTGGCCACGCGGCTCGGCAGCGAATTCATTCCGAACCTGAACGAAGGCGACCTGGCGGTGGCGGCGCTGCGCATTCCGGGGACGAGCCTGTCGCAGTCGGTGGACATGCAGAAGGCGATCGAGCACGCGGTGAAGGCGCGCGTGCCCGAAGTCGAGCGCGTGTTCGCGCGCACCGGCACGGCCGAGATCGCCGCCGATCCGATGCCCCCCAATCTCTCCGATGCCTATGTGATGCTCAAGCCGCCGTCCGCGTGGCCGGATCCGAAGAAGCCGCATGAGCGGATCATCGAGGACGTCGAGGCCGTGCTCGCCGATTTTCCGGGCAATGTCTACGAGTTCTCGCAACCCATCCAGCTGCGTTTCAACGAACTCATTTCGGGCGTGCGCAGCGATGTCGCCGTGAAGGTCTTCGGCGAGGAGATGACCGTGCTGCGCGAGAACGCCGACAAGGTGGCGGGCGCGTTGCAGAAGGTGCCGGGCGCGATCGAAGTGAAGGTCGAGCAGACCTCGGGGCTGCCGGTGCTCGGCGTGCAGCTGGAGCGCGACAAGCTCGCCCGCTATGGGCTCAGCGTCGCCGACGTGCAGGACACCGTGCTCGCGGCGGTCGGCGGACAGAAGGCCGGCACGCTGTTCCAGGGCGACCGGCGTTTCGACATCGTCGTGCGTCTGCCCGATGACCTCCGCTCGGACATCGAAGCGATCAAGCGTCTGCCGGTCGCGTTGCCGGTGACGGCGCGTGCGGCGGCGGACAGTGGAGCGTCCGGTGTCGGGGGCGCGCCGCTTGCGCGCACGCTGTACGTCCCGCTCGCCGAGCTCGCCAAGGTCGAGGTCGGTGTGGGGCCGAACCAGATCAGCCGCGAGAACGGCAGGCGCCGCGTGGTGGTCACGGCCAACGTGCGCGGCCGCGATGTCGGTTCGTTCGTCACGGAGGCGCAGGCGCGCATCGACGACAACGTGCGTCTGCCTGCCGGCTACTGGCTCGCATGGGGCGGACAGTTCGAGCAATTGCAGAGCGCGGTCGGACGCCTGAAGCTGGTCGTGCCGCTGGCGCTGTTGCTGGTGCTTGTGCTGCTGTTCGTGATGTTCGGCGACATGAAGGACGGCTTGCTGGTGTTCACCGGCATTCCGTTCGCGCTGTGCGGCGGCGTGGTGTCGCTGTGGCTGCGCGGCATGCCGCTGTCGATCACGGCAGCGGTCGGCTTCATCGCGCTGTGCGGCGTGGCGGTGCTGAACGGTCTCGTGATGATCTCGTTCATCCGCAATCTGATCGACTCGGGCGCGACGCTCGACGACGCCATTCGCGAAGGCGCGCTCACCCGGCTGCGGCCGGTGCTGATGACGGCGCTGATCGCGTCGCTCGGCTTCATCCCGATGGCCTTCGCCACCGGCACCGGCGCCGAGGTGCAGCGGCCGCTCGCGACGGTGGTGATCGGCGGAATTCTTTCTTCGACGGTGCTCACGCTGCTGGTGTTGCCGGTGCTGTATCGCCTGAGTCATCAGGTATCGCTGCGCGCGGCGCTCGCGCGTGTCCTGCCCCGCGTGCTCACGCACCGCGCCGGGCCTGCACGGAGTGTTGACTGATGCGGATTTTGATCGTGGAAGACGAGCCCAAGAGCGGCGCGTATTTGCAGAAAGGCTTGACGGAGGCGGGCTATGTGGTCGACTGGGTCGGCGACGGCATTGCCGGCCAGCATCAGGCCGAGGTGGAAGACTACGACCTGCTGGTGCTCGACGTGATGCTGCCGGGTCAGGACGGCTGGACGCTGCTCGGCAACCTGCGGCGCATCAAGTCGCTGCCGGTGCTGTTCCTCACCGCGCGCGACGACGTGAACGACCGCGTCAAGGGTCTCGAACTCGGCGCGGACGATTACCTGGTCAAGCCATTCGATTTCGTCGAACTGCTGGCGCGGGTCAAGTCGATCCTGCGCCGGGGCCAGCCGCGCGAGGTCACCACGTTGCGCGTCGACGATCTCGAACTCGATCTGGTGCGGCGCAAGGCCGTGCGCAAGAGCGACACGATCCTGCTCACGGCGAAGGAGTTCGCGCTGCTGTGGCTGCTGATGCGGCGCACGGGCGAGATCCTGCCGCGCGCGACCATCGCGTCGCAAGTCTGGGACATGAACTTCAACAGCGACACGAACGTGGTGGACTCGGCGATCCGCCGGCTGCGTTCCAAGGTCGATGACAACTATCACCCGAAGCTGATCCACACGGTGCGCGGCATGGGCTACGTGCTGGAAGCGCGGAGCTTCCAGTGACGTGCTTCCTGCCGCGCACGCTGCGTGCGCGCCTGACGGTGCTGATCGTGCTGTCGACTTCGCTGGTGCTCGCCTCGACCGGCGTGCTGGTCTATGAAACGCTGAAGGGCCGTCTCGAAGCGACCTCGTCCGCGGAGATGACGGGCACGCTGCAGGAAGTGCGCGCGCATCTCGCGGAGGCGGTGCCGGACGGCACGCCCGAAGCCGGTATCGCGGCCGTGACCGAAACGCTCCACGGGCGCGCCAACGTGGATCTCGCGATCCTCGCTGTCGACGGCCGCCTGCTGATCTCGACGCCAGGCTTCCGCCGCGGCGCCGACGATGCAAAGCCCGACAACCCGACCGTGCGCTACCGCTATCTGACGGCGATGGTGCCGCTGGGGTCGAGCCCGCGTTCCGTCGAGGTGGTGGTGCGCTACGACCGCACGAGCGATATTGCGTTGCTGGGCGCGCAGGCGCGGACCATCGTGCTGATCCAGGCGCTCGGCGTGCTGCTGGCTGCCGCGCTCGCCTACGGCATCACGATGCTCGGCATCAGCCCGTTGCGGCGCATGGTCGAGCATGCCGAGGCCATTTCCGTGAACCGGCTCGCGCAGCCTTTGCCGGCGCTCGGCGCGGCGGGCGAACTGGCGGAACTGGAACGCGCGTTCAACGCCATGCTGCGGCGGCTGAACGAATCGTTCACGTTGCTGAGCCAGTTCTCGTCCGATCTCGCGCATGACATGCGCACGCCGCTGACCAATCTGCAGGCGGCGGCGCAGGTGGTGCTGTCGCAGCAACGCACGGCGAACGAGTATCGCGAGGTGATCGAGTCGAGCCTCGAGGAATATCGCCGGCTCACGACGATGGTGGAGGACATGCTGTTCCTGGCGCGCTCGGAACAGGCCGGCGCGCTGCTGGCGGTGCGCGCGCTCGATGCCGCAGCCGAAGCCGAACGCGTGGCGGGCTATTACGAGTCGATGGCGGAGGAAGCGTGCGTGAGCATCGAGGTATGCGGCGCGGCGGCTGTCGATGCGGACTTGCTGCTCTATCAGCGGGCCCTGAGCAATCTGCTCTCGAACGCGCTGTCGCATGCGCCGCAGGGTTCGGTGGTCAGGATCGACTGCGAAACCTGCGTGCTGGAGGGCGCCGACATGACGAAGGTCAGCGTGTCGGACACCGGCGCGGGCATCGCGCAGCCGCATCTGGACCGGATCTTCGACCGCTTCTATCGCGTCGATCCGGCGCGCTCCAACTCGGCGGCGGGAACGGGCCTGGGCCTCGCGATCGTCAAGTCGATCATGGAACGGCACGGCGGAGCGTGCGGCGTGCGCAGCGTGCCGCACGTGGCCACGACCTTCTGGATGGCGTTCCCGCGCCGTCCGCATCCCGCCTTGCAATCCGACGCGGCAGGTACGAGTGACTGAGACGGATCAACGCTTGTCGTGCTGATCGACGGAAGGGGACTTCTCGCCCGCATGCACCGCCGATGCATGCACTTCCTTGTTGCGCGCGACCAGTTGCTCCGAGGGCGGGTACTGGGTCTTGCCCGACGGCACGTCGCCGTCATGCTGAGCCTGCACGAGTTCCTGCCTGACCTGATCGCGCGACTTGCCTTGCGCGGACGCGGCGCCCGATGCAAGCGCCAGCGCCAGCGACGAAGTAATCAGCACGGCGACGAGAAGCGACTTCTTCATGTGAGCCTCCTTGAGTGCAGCCGGCCGGCTGGCCGAGCCTGAGAGGCAGTATGGAAGGCGCGCGGTGCCTGAAGATGACGGGCAGATGAGAACTGCGCAAGACTCGCCGCCGGTCTGCGGCAGGGATCAGGCCGCTGCTTTCCGGCGCGACCCGACGAAGTCCTGCGCCGTGATCAGCCTGGCATAGCCGAAGTCCAGCGCGGCCATGAACGCCGTTCGCGAATGGTGAGCGCCTGCCGTGACGCGTACCGCGTCTTTCTTTCGGATACAAGGCAATAAAATTACTAAAGACTGTCAAATTGATTTCACAATCTTTTCCTAAAGTAGCGCGTCGATCAGACGCCAGGGCCGCATCCGGCCCGCGATGCAATGACAACAACCCCACACACCAGGACTCGAAACCACTCATGGCGCTGCCCACTGACCTTTCCCGCCGCAAAGCCCTCAAGATCCTCGCCGGCGCACCGATGCTGCCGCTGGGCGGCGCTGCGACCGCCGCGCTGCTGACCACGGCCTGCGGCGGCAGCGACAGCAGTCCGGCCACGCCCAAGCCCACCGCCGCCTTCGCCACGGCGGCCTTCACCGGCATGGCGGCGCCCACGCTGGCCACGCCGAACGCGATGGCCACCACGACCGTGGCTTCGTCGATGACCGTGAAGTTCAGCGACGGCAGCGCGCGCGCCTACAAGCTGGCCTACCAGCCGTTCTTCGTCACCGGCGATACGGTGCCGAACACGGCCGGCGGCACGATCGTCGCGGGCGGCTATTTCGACATCAACAACCAGCCGATCATCGATCGCTCGGTGGCCGGCAAGGAGCGCCAGTTCTTCTCGGACTGCCCGGATGGCACCTCGCTGCTGAAGCTCGACAACCCGACTGTCAAGGGCGTGAAGGGCAATGCCGTGTTCGCAGTCGTGCAGTTCGAATACACCACGCGCGACCAGAACGCGGCCAGCATGTACGGCCGCCTGCCGTCGCCGATCGCGGTGCTGACGCTGGACCAGGATCCGGCCACCGGCAAGCTCTCGCTGGTCAGCTACGCCAACGTGGATACCTCGAAGGCGAACGGCCTGTGGATCACCTGCGGCGCGAGCCTGTCGCCGTGGAACACGCATTTGTCGAGCGAAGAGTACGAGCCGGACGCAGCGCTGGGCTCGAAGGACGCGCAGTTCCTCGCCTACAGCAAGAACCTTTACGGCGACGAAACGAAGGGGCGCCCGTATCACTACGGCCATCTGCCGGAAGTCACCGTGCATCCGGACGGCACCGGCACGATCAAGAAGCACTACTGCCTCGGCCGGATCTCGCACGAGCTGATCCAGGTGCTGCCGGACGAGCGCACCGTGATGATGGGCGACGACGCCACCAATGGCGGCGTGTTCATGTTCGTCGCGGACAAGAAGGCGGATCTCTCGGCGGGCACGCTCTACGTGGCGAAGTGCACGCAGACCTCGACGGCGGGCGCGGGCGCGGCGACGCTCACGTGGCTCAACCTTGGTCACGCAACCAGCGATGAAATCGAGAATCTGGCCAACACGCTGACGCTCGCCGACATCATGGACGTGGTCAGCGACGCGACCGTCGGCACGACGCTGGACGCGAGCTACACGCGCATCAACTTCAACGGCGCGTTCAACTGGATCCGCGTGAAGCCGGGCATGGAGAAGGCCGCCGCGTTCCTGGAAACGCACCGTTATGCGGCGCTGCGCGGCGCGAGCATGACCTTCACGAAGCTCGAAGGCACGACGGTCAACGCGAAGGACAAGATCGTCTATTCGGCGATGTCGCAGATCGTCAAGTCGATGGTCAAGGGCGATGCGCACGCCGGTGACTTCGCCGTGGACAAGGCGATCAATTCCGGCGCCGTGTATGCGTTCAACCTGAAGGGCGGCCAGCGCGACCTGAGCGGCGCGGCCATCGACAGCGAATGGGTGCCGGTGGATATCGGCGCGCCTGCGGCGCTGGTCGGCGAGGACATCACGGCGGACGAGCTCGGCAATATCGGCAATCCGGAGAAGGTGGCGAATCCGGACAACCTCAAGTTCTCGGAGAAGCTGCGCACGCTCTTCATCGGCGAAGACAGCGGCCGGCACGTCAACAACTTCCTGTGGGCGTACAACGTCGATACGAAGTCGCTGACGCGGATTCTCTCGGCGCCGGCGGGCGCGGAATCGACGGGCCTGCATGCCGTCGACGAGATCAACGGCTGGACTTACATCATGAGCAACTTCCAGCACGCCGGCGACTGGGAACTGCCGCTGCATGCGAAGGTGCAGGCCACGCTCGATCCGCTGATCCGCGCGAACTACAAGGATCGCTTCGGCGCGGCGGTGGGCTACCTGACCGCCGATCCGACCTCGATCAAGCTCGGCTGAGCGAGCTCAGGAAAGCAGCGAAGCGCCCTGCTTCGCTGCGTTGCCTGCGTGTCAATGCGTGGGTTCGAAGTGCGTCGCGGACGTCTTGTCGTGCGTGGCGTACTTCTCGATCATCGTCGCGCTCGCGCGATTCAAACCCGTCACGTCCACCATAATCCCGTTGCGGCGGAACTTGTTCACGATACGGTCCAGCGCATCGATGGCCGTGATGTCCCAGAAGTGCGCGTGCGACAGATCGAGCCGCACCGCGCGCACCCGTTCCTTGAAATCGAACTCGGCCACCAGCGCTTCCGACGACGCGAAGAACACCTGTCCGCGCACCACGTAGCGACGCTCGCTCGCGGCTTCGTCGAGCGTGGATTCCACCGCCAGCACGCGGCGCACCTTCGACGTGAAGAACAACGCGGAGAGCAGCACGCCGACCCCGACGCCAATCGCCAGATTGCCCGTTGCCACGACCACGATCACCGTGGCCAGCATCACCGCCGATGAACTCTTCGGATGCGTGCGCAGATTGCCGATCGACTTCCAGCTGAACGTGCTGATCGACACCATGATCATGACCGCGACGAGCGCGGCCATCGGAATCTGCTTGACCCACGGACCGAGGAACACCACCAGCACCAGCAGGAACGCGCCTGCGACGAAGGTGGACAGGCGCTGGCGCCCGCCCGACTTCATGTTGATGACCGTCTGGCCGATCATCGCGCAGCCCGGCATGCCGCCGAGAAAGCCCGCGACGATGTTCGCGCAGCCCTGGCCGCGGCATTCGCGATTCTTGTCGCTGGGGGTGTCGGTGTAGTCGTCGACGATGGCGGCTGTCATCAGCGATTCCAGCAGCCCGACAATGGCAATGGCCACCGAGTACGGGAAGACGATGCGCAGCGTATCGAACGAGAAGGGCACCTGCGGGAACGCGAACACCGGCAGGCGGTCGGGGAACGAGCCCATGTCGCCGACCGTGCGCAGTTGCAGATGCAGGGCCATCGCGATGGCCGTCATCACGATGATGCAGATGAGCGGCGACGGCACTGCCCTGGTCAGGCGCGGCAGCAGATAGATGATGGCGAGCCCGCCCGCGACCATCGCGTACACATACCAGGGCTGCGCGTTCAGTTGCGGCAACTGCGCGAGAAAGATCAGGATGGCCAGCGCGTTGACGAAGCCGGTGATGACGGAGCGCGACACGAAGCGCATCAGCGCGCCCAGCCGGGCGAATCCGGCGCCGATCTGCAGGATGCCGGCAAGGATGCCCGCGGCCAGCACGTATTCGACGCCATGCGCCTTCACGAGCGACGACAGCAGCAGCGCGACGGCGCCGGTGGCCGCCGAGATCATGCCGGGCCGGCCGCCCGCGATCGACGAGACCACCGCGATGCTGAACGCGGCGTACAGCCCGACTTTGGGGTCGACGCCCGCGATGATGGAAAAAGCCAGCGCTTCGGGAATCAGCGCCAGCGCGACGACGATGCCGGCGAGCACGTCGGCGCGCACGTTCGAGAGCCATTCCTCGCGCAATGTCTGGGTCTTCATGGGTGAACCTGGATGGAGAATGAGTACGACGACCGCGGGCGCGGCAAGGCGATGCATGCGCGGCGCGGCGCTCGCATGAGCGATGGCCGGCGACGCACGTCATAGGTCCGCGAACCCCTGTCGGTCAGATGGATGTGACGAAGGAGGCTCGCGATACGCTACATAGGTGTCTGGATGGGACTGAAGGAGGGGAAGCGGGGGATTTTAACCGATCGGCGGTGCGACCGGTTTTACGGCTCGATCAGCGTGAAGCGGCTCTGCAGCGGGGCGCGCAGTCGATGTATTCAAAGCCGGCGGCAATCGCGAAACGGATCGCGTCTTCCACATTCGGGAAAGCGCCCGGCAGGCGCACGGAACGTTCGGTGCCGTCGAGGTCCTGGATGCGCGCCGTCGCGGCAAACATGTCGCCGTGCCGGACCGCTGCCGGCGTGACCATCATGTCCCTGTAGCTGAAGACCAATTCGTTCTCTCCCTGAAAGCGCTGCGGATCAGGTCGAACGGTCGTCCGGCCCCCTTTGTTTCACGTTTATCGGCAGGGGCGGGCGGTTCTTTACGCTGCCGCTTAAAAGCACCGCTGATCGCGGCTTTGCCTCCCGGCGAGAATCAGTCGGTCGACACGTCCACTTCACTCCGGGCGCCGCGTGCTGTTCGCTTTCAACTCCGCCAGTCGCGACAAGAACAGCCTGACGATGGGCGCCGCGTTGCCCGGACTGTAGCCGACCACCAGATCGATGGTCGGCGCTTCGCCTTGCAATGGCCGGCTGACCACGGACCACGGCATCAGGTTCTGCACATACGCGGGGATCAACGTGACGGCCCGCGTCGAAGCGATCAGCGACATCACCATGGCCGGGTTGTCGACCCGTTGCGTGACATCCACTTCCACGCCCGCGTTCGCCAGATACCCGTCGATGACCTGACCCAGCACCTTCGCCTTGTCCGCCATTGCGATGAACGGCTGCTGCCGAAGGTCCTCGGGTCGCACGGCTTTGCGCGCGGCCAACGGATGATCGCTCGGCATCAGCACGACGAGCGGTTCCTCGCCGATGACCCGGTACTCGAGACCATAGCCAGGTTCGGCGCGCATGAACGCGACGTCGAGCTTGCCGTGCGCCAGTGCGCTGGCCAGTTCCGTGGAGTAGTCGCTCGTGACCGTGACCTGGAGGTTCGGCAACTCGTCGCGCAACAGATGCATCGCCTCGGTCAGCCAGGTCATCTCCTGACCGGTCAGGAAGCCCAGCGCCAGGCGTGCCTTGGCGGGCTGCGCGGCGCGGCGCGCGGCTTCGACGGCGGCGTCCACCTGGGCCATCGCGAGCCGCGCATGGTCGAGGAAGGCGCGACCCGCGTCGGTCAATTCGACGCCGCGCGCACTCCGCTGCAACAGCGCCGCGCCGACCCGATCCTCGAGATCGCGAATCTGCCGGCTCAGCGACGGCTGTGAAGTGTGCAGGCGGCTGGCGGCTGCCTCGGTCAGGCTGCCGGTTTCGGCGACCGCAATGAAGTAGCGCAAATGCCGTAGTTCCATCGCTCTCCCTCCATGCCTGCGGGGCATGCCCACCCGCCTCGAAAGTCTTTCTCATCGGTGCAACGGACGCCTACATTGACTCCTGTCGCAACCCAGTCCAGCCGCGTACCTGACCCGTGAGTCATGCATCGCAGCGATACCTTACAGGAGTTTCACCATGAGCCAGCCCGTCGTTCTCATCACCGGTGCGTTGACCGGCATCGGTCGCGCCACCGCCATCGCCTTCGCTCGCTCCGGCGCGCGGCTTGCCGTGTCCGGCCGTCGTCCGGCCGAAGGCGCCGCGCTCGAAGCCGAACTGCGCGAACTCGGCGCCGAGGCCTTCTTCGTCCAGGCCGACGTGCGCCACGACGACGATGTCCGCCATCTCGTCGATCAGACCATCGCCCGCTTCGGCCGGCTGGATGTCGCCGTCAACAACGCCGGCACGGAAGGCACGCCGGGCCCGATCACCGATGTCTCGCCGGAGAGCTATGCGGCGACCTTCGACACCAACGTGCTGGGCGTGCTGTTGAGCCTCAAGCACGAATTGCGAATCATGGCCGGGCAACGGTCGGGCAGCGTGATCAACATTTCGTCGACCTATGGCCACGAAGGCGCGGCCTACGCGGCGATCTACGCGGGCAGCAAGCACGCGGTGGAAGGGATCACGAAATCGGCGGCGCTGGAAGTGGCCAGCACCGGTGTGCGCGTCAATGCCGTCGCGCCCGGACCGACCGACACCGGCATGCTCGACCGCTTTACCGGCACCGCCGAGCGCAAGGCAGCGCTCGCGAGCCGTGTGCCGCTTGCACGCATCGGCGCACCGGAGGACATCGCGGCGGCGGTGCTTTATCTGGCGTCCGAAGGCGCTGCATTCGTGACCGGGCAGATCGTCACGGTCGATGGCGGCAAGACCGCAGGCTGATCATTCAGGGAGCAGACATGGATACGCTAAATGGCAAGACCGCGCTGGTGACGGGCGCATCACGCGGCATCGGCCGCGCCAGTGCGCTGGCGCTGGCGCGAGCGGGCGCGCAGGTGCTGGTGCACTATGGCCGCGGCGAGCAGGAAGCCGACGCGGTGGTCGACGAGATCCGCCGGGCAGGCGGCACCTCGGAGAAGATCGCCGCGGATCTGCGCGCCGCCGACGGCCCGCATCTGCTGGCACAGCGCACGCGTGCGATCGTCGGGGGCCGTCTCGACATCCTCGTGGCCAATGCCGGCATTGCCGGCTCGGCGACGATCGAAGAGACCACGGTGCAGCAGTTCGACGATCTGTTCGCGGTCAACGTACGTGCGCCGTTCTTCATCGTCCAGCAGTTGCTGCCGGTGCTGTGCGAGGGCAGCAGCATCGTGTTGCTGTCATCGCTGGCGGCGCACGCGGCGCTCGGTACGCTGGCCGCCTATGCCGCGACCAAAGGCGCGATCGACACGCTGGTCAAGCACTTCGCCGCGACGCTGGGCGAGCGCGGCATCCGCGTCAATGCGGTGGCTCCCGGCATCGTGCCGACCGATATGTCCAGTTTCGCAAAGACGGACGCGGGACGGGATTTCGCGCTCGGCATCCAGGCGCTGAAGCGCATGGCCGACCCTGGCGACATCGGCGCGGCGGTCGCGTTCCTCGCGTCCGACGAGGCGCGCTGGATCACGGGCGATACCTTGCGTGTGGATGGAGGATCGAAGCTTTGATGGAGCGAGCGGAACCCGGCCGTTCACTCACATCACGATGCTCGCGAGCCGCATCAGTTCCGACTGACGCGAGCAGCAGGTTTTCTTGAGCGTCGCGGCGAGGTGCTTGCGTACGGTGGCCACCGAGAGACCGAGAATCGCGGCGCATTCGATCACGCTGTGGCCGCAGATCAGCTCGGACAGTACGCGCGCCTCCGCTTGCGAAAGCCGCAAGACGCTTTGCAGCGTGTCGACTTCCGGCCGACGGAAGATGTGACGTCGCTCGATCCGCAACACGGCGCGCGGCGGCGACGAGAACGAGATGTTCGCTTCCGGCGTGATCACGACATGCCATGCATGTCCCCACGTTCCCGGCAGCACGATTGCGCAGGGCATGCCGGGAACCAGCGCCTTCGCCAGCCTGGCGCGCAGTCCCTGATGTACGCCCGGGTCCTGATGCGTGAGCCGTCGATCACGAATCGACAGACCTGCGCCTTCCGTCAGAAGCGACGCCGCGTTCGACATCTGGCACCTGTACCCAGGCGTGCCTCTCGTGGCCTGACCCGGACGGCCATGCCCCCGGCTGTCCGGTCGATGTGTGTGTTTTTGCCCCGCGTGATCGGAGTGCGCTTCTGGCTTCGGCGCGCGGGGTGCTTTTTCGTCGCGGGGCGTTCCGCCGACAAGGAGTCAATCATGCTCGCGCTATCCGATGTCCTCGTTTCCTTCGATGTCGCTTCTGCCAATGGCGCGATTCGCGTGGTCCCGTATGTTGTCAGCGCAAGCGACGCCGATCTTGGTTATGACCTGCGCGTCTTTCGCTCGGGTGCATCGGGAACGTCGAATGTGGCTCAAATGGGCAGGCTGCAGTTGCGAGCAGGAGAGAGCCACGCGGTATCGACGCTGAAGGTATCGTCCGTCAAGGGCGATGTCTGCAAGGTCAGCATCACGCTGACGCAGGCCGGGCGCGTGATACGCACGTTCAGTACGGACTGCGGGACGCGTTAGGTTGATGTCCGAGGACAGTGATCGACCCAATGCCGGGTTGCACCAAATCCACCCCTCTCCCCTGGATAGTGCTATGTTCCCGTGAACCGTTGCCGTGCCCCGCCCGAGGACAGAATCAGAACGGAGACGCTTCGCTCATGAAACCGTACGTCTGGATCACCACCCCGCTCCTCCTGTTCGCCTCCACTACCTTTGCCCAGTCCACCGTCACGATGTACGGCCGCATCGACGGCGGCATCGAATACCTGAACCACATTGCGAACGGCGCCAACGGCAACGCCTCGCGCTGGAGCGCGGAAGGCGGCGACTGGGGCACCAGCATGTGGGGCTTGAAAGGCAACGAGGATCTGGGCGGCGGCCTGAGCGCGGTCTTCGATCTCGAAACGGCCATACAAATCATGAATGGCACGACCGGCGGCGGGCGCCTGTGGTCACGCCGCGCGTACGCGGGCCTGAACTCGACGACCTGGGGGCAAATCCAGGCGGGCCGCAATCTCTTCATCGACAGCGACGGCGTCTGGGAATTCGATCCGTTTGTCCAGGAAGCGGTGTCGTCGGCTTCGCTGGTGCGAGGCCGCAACTGGCAGCAGTCCAGCAATAACGTCGAGTACCACAGCCCGGTGTTCCATGGCATCGACGTGCAGGGGCAATATGCGTTTGGCAATCAGCCGGGCGCGTTCAATCGCGGCGCGCCGGGCGAGTTCGGCCGCTCCGACGGCATCATGCTGAGCTATCACTCGACGCTGCTCGACCTGCGCGGCATCTACGACGAACTCCGCAGCCAGGACGGCAAGCTCGACAACATCTTCCAGGCCTCACGCGAGTACTTCGTCGGCGCGAATCTGAAAGTGGACAAGTGGAAGGTGCAGGCGGCCTACACGCACTACGCCGCGCCCGACTCGCCGGCAGGCGTGGCCGACGGCGCCGATCACTACTGGCTCGGCGCCACCTATCAGGCAACGCCCGCATGGGCCGTCACGGCGGCGGGCTTCTACATTCACGTCGGCGCGGGCAGCGGCGACGCGGCGCACGATCCCGCGAGCCACGCCACCCTCTACGCGCTCGGCACGACCTACAACTTCACCAAGCGCACCTTCCTGTACGGCACGGTGGCCTACGTGCGCAACAGCGCAAACGGCACGTTCTCCGTCTTCGCGACGCCGCGCGACGCGTCCAGTCCCACCAGTCCGCTCGCGGGCGAATCGCAGACCGGCGCGTATGTCGGCATGATGCACATCTTCTAGACGCGTCAGGCCGTGGCGAGCGGCTTCAGGCGGGCGCGGTCGAGCCAGGCGCCGAGACTCGTGCGGCCATACCGCGCCGTGCCCGTCGGCACCAGCGAACGTTCCTTCATCACGCCGCCGAAGTAGGTGGCCTTGTCGTCGGCGATGACCCGGCGGGCATCGCGCACGGCTCGCAGGTAAGTGCCGATGAACGCATGCATCGCACCCTGCTCGGGGCCGGCGATATCCACGATGCCGTTCAGCGGCGCGCCCAGCGCGATCTCCGCGATGAGGGCCGTGACGTCGTCGGCGGCGATGGGCTGGAACTGATGCGGCGAGAGCCGCGCCGTGCCGTCGACGGTGCTCAGGTCGGCGATGGTGCCGAGGAACTCGAAGAACTGCGTGGCGCGCACGATCGAATACGGTACGCCTGATTCCGCGATCAGCTGTTCCTGCACGCACTTCGCCGCGTAGTACGCATTGCCTTCCATCCGGTCCACGCCGACGATCGACAGCACGACATGATGCTGCACGCCCGCATCGCGCTCGGCCTGAAGCAGGTTGCGCGTGGCGTCGCGGAAGAAGGCCATGACGGCTTCGCGGTCGTGCGTGGGCGGATTGGTCACGTCGATCACGACTTGCGCGCCGCGCAGCGCGTCGGCGAGGCCCGCGCCGGTGATGGCGTTGACGCCCGTGCTCGGCGATGCAGCGACGGCTTCATGACCCTTCTCGCGCAGCAAGGCCACGGCCTTCGCACCGATCAGCCCGGTCCCTCCGATGACGACGATCTTCATGACACACCTCGTTTGGTTCGTGAAAGTGAAGTCATTGTGTGACAATCATGTCTTAGCCAGAAGGGACAAGAATCATCATTTGGACTAGTCCAAGGATTTTGCCATGCGGAAACCGGAACAGGCGCTGAAGATCGACATTGACCGGCGCCATGCGCTGCCGGTCTACTTGCAGATCTGCGAGCGCTTCAAGGCCGCGATTGCAGCGGGACACCTGAAGCCGGGCGATCGCGTGCCCGCGCTGCGCGGTCTCGCCACGCAGCTGAACACGGCGCGCGGCACGGTGGAAATGGCCTACGACATTCTCGTCGACGAAGGCTATCTGCAGATGCGCGGCGCGGCGGGCACTTTCGTGTCGTCGTCGTTGCCGGCATCGGTGCTGAAGCCGGCCGCGCGTCGGGGGCGCGAGCGCACTGGCGTGCCGCGCGCGAAGCCGGCGCCGGCAGCCGGGCCCGGTCACGAAGCCCGGCCGCTGCGTCCCGGACTGCCCGCGCTCGATGCATTTCCTCGCAAGGTCTGGAGCCGCATCATCGCGCACCGGGCGCGCAGCGTGGATCTCGCTTCGCTGACCTATCCCGACCCGGCGGGCTTCGGGCCGCTGCGTGAGCGCATCGCGACGTATCTGGGCCTGTCGCGCGGCGTGGAGTGCGCGCCGGAACAGGTGTTCGTGACCAGCGGCTATCGCGCGTCGCTCGAACTCATCCTGCGCAGTCTCGCCAAACCGGACGACAGCGCGTGGTTCGAGGAACCCGGCTATTTCCTGGCGCGCGATTTCCTCGATCAGGCGGGGTTGAAGCTCGCGCCCGTGCCGGTGGATCGCGACGGGCTCGATGTCGATGCCGGACAGGCGCTCGCTCCGCACGCGCGCTTTGCCATCGTGACGCCTTCGCACCAGAGTCCGCTCGGCGCCACCCTCTCGCTGGCGCGCCGCATGAAGTTGCTCGAATGGGCGGGACGGGCGGGCAGTTGGATCATCGAGGACGACTACGACAGCGAGTTCCGCTATGCCGGGCGGCCGTTGCCCGCGCTGAAGAGCCTGGACGTCGACGACCGCGTGATCTATTGCGGCACCTTCAGCAAGGTGTTGTTCCCCGGCTTGCGGCTGTCCTACGTGGTGGCGCCCGAGCGGGCCATGGCGTGCTTCGCGCAGCTCACGACGAGCATGAACGCAGGACCGCCTTACCTGTTGCAGGCGGCGGTCGCGGACTTCATCGCGCAAGGGCATTTCGCGCGGCATCTGAAGCGCATGCGCGCGCTCTACGCGGAGCGCCGCGAGGTCTGCGCACGGGCGCTGGAGAAGGCGTTCGGCGACAGGGTGCACATCGAGCGGCCCGCGGGCGGCATGCATCTCGCGATGCTGTTCAACAGCGGCCGCACCGGTCCCGTCGATGATGGCGCCATCGTCGCTCGCGCGCAGGAAGCGGGGCTGGGGGTGAGCGCGCTGTCGTCGTGGCATATCGGCGCGCGCACGAAGCGCACGTTGCGCGGCGTGGTGCTGGGTTTCGCGAACGTCGCCGACGAAGCCGAAGCGGCACGCCTCGCGCGCCTGCTGCGGCGCGCTTATGACGGTTGAGCCTATTGAGCTATTGGGTGATGACGTGGTCGGACGTGAAGAGGACGTGTTGCTCGAATTCCTCGCGTGCCGCTTCGAGCGCTTCCGTCACGGCTTCGCCGCCGCGCACGAGACCTTGCAGCAGCAGGAAATGCACGCTCGTCACGCCGATGCAACCCAGCGCATAACGCAGGTAAGGCGTCAGGAAATCCTGTTGCAACGCATGCTCGCCGCGGTGATGGCCGCCCGATCCGACGATGACGAATGCAGGCCGGTCGCGCATCAGCCCGACCTTGCCTTGCGGCGTCGACGCGAAGGTGCGATGAATGCGCAGCACATAATCGATCCACAGCTTGAGCGCGGCGGGCACCGTGAAGTTGTGCATCGGCGTGTTGATGATGAGCACGTCGGTGATCTCGATTTCGCGGATCAATTCTTCTGAGATGTCGAAGTGACGCGTGTCCGGCTCGCGCGACGTGATGGCGCGCGCGTAATCGACGGTGACCGGCGGCAGCGGCTGCGCCGCGAGGTCGCGCTCGACAATGTGCACGCGCGCACGCCTGCCCAGCTTGCCGATCATGTCGAGCGCCAGCCGGTAGCCGTGGCTCGCTGCGCTGTGCGGGCTTGCGTTGATGAACAGTACTTTCATTGCGCGGCCTCCTCGTGGGTGGAGTGCAATGGCTCGACGAAATGCATGCCTCGCGCGAGCAAACCGTTGCGGAAATAGAAGCGCTGTGCGAGCGCCATGTGCAGACCGGTATCGAGTACGAGATGCGCGCACTCCGAGCGGCGCGCAATGTCGCGTACCTGATCGATCAACTGCGCACCGACGCCGCTGCGTTGCAGCCGTGCGGTGACGACGAGATCGTCGACATAGAGGAAGCGTCCGTACAGCGTGTTCGTCTGCAAGCGATAGCCGGCGAGACCGAGGATAACGCCATTTGCATCGCAGGCGGCCAGCAGGCGATAGCGCTCTTCGCGTTGAGCCTGCATGCGCGTGACGAACGCAGCGGCGTCCGTCAAATGCGGGCGCAATTCCTTCATGACCGGAAAGGCGCGGGCCCATTCGTCGGGTGAATCGAGATGCCGGAAATCGAGTGTCGTGTTCATGCGTGCTCTCCACGTTGCATGATTTACACGATACCGGCTCGATGACTCAGTCAGAAGGGCCAAGAATCGGACAATGGACTAGTCCATGGCTTTGAGCGGCGAGGCGTCGAATCGGGCCAGCAAGCCTGCAGGACCCGTATAGACGTCGATGCAGCCGGCCTCTCTCAGCGATGCCTCCGAAAAGCCGCCCGCCAGCACCCCGATCGTGCGCACGCCCGTTCGCCCGGCAGCCTGGGCATCGTAGGGCGAGTCGCCGATGGCAATGGCTTCGTCGGCCTGCACGCCGAGTTTTTGCAGCGCGGTCTGGAACACATCGGGATCGGGCTTCGAGCGTTCCACGTCTTCGGACGACACAGCGACGTCGAACCGGTCCGCCACGCCGGCGATGTCGAGATATACCTGAAGCTCGTCCTTCTTCGCCGACGATCCCACGGCCAGCTTCGTGCCCTGATCGCTCAGCCGCTGCAACAGCGCGGGCACCGCCGAGAACGGTCGTACGAGCGACAGGTAACGCGCCTTGAAATGCTTGCCGCGCCACGCTTCGAGCGCCTCGCCATGATCGCGGATCTGGTCCTCGGAAAGAAACACCGGCAACAGCTTGTCGCCGCCCTTGCCGATCTGGCTGCGCGCCTCGTTGACACCGACATCGTGTCCGAAGTGCTTGAATGCTTCATGCCACGCCAGGGCGTGCAGGTCCACGGAATCGACCAGGGTTCCGTCTATATCGAAGATGGCGGCGCGTAACATGATTCCTCCGTTCGGTGTCGATACCGACGCGAGCATGTTGCATGCCGTCGCACGCTAGGAATGAAAGCGCGTTTCGAGCACCCGGCCGATGTTCGCCAGATTCGACTCGATCTGCTCCAGCGCGAACGTCAGTGTGGAGAGTCGCTGGACGCGCGGCGAATCCGGCGGGCATGACGCAATGATGTGCGAAAAGCTCGCCTTGATGGCCGCGGTGGCGTCGTGGAGCGGCGTGAGAAAACGCTCGGTCGGCGGTTGCGTTTGGGTGTCGCGCAGCCATCCGGCAAGAGCTTCCAGATAAGCGCCGGCGCAATCGCTGACGGTGCGGATGTGCCCGGCCGACGACTCCCGCTCGGACGCCGACAGTCCCTCCTGCACCTGTCCCGCGCGATCGAGCAGCACCAGTCCATGCCACAGCGTCTCGAAGGCATTGAGCGCGGCGTTGAGCGTGGGGCCGGTCGCGAAACGGGCGCGCACACGAGTCTCCGAGCAGACCGCGCGAGCGTCGACAAGATGGCGCAGGAAGCGTTCATGCAGCGCGTCCACGGTCTGCCGGTCTTCGGCGGGATGCAGGATCGGCAGCGTGGCGAGCAGCGTGCGGCAGTCGTCGAGCAGTTCGGCCATGATGTCGAACGCGCGCGAGCGGGCCAGTTGCGGCCACACGCTCACCGACACCGCAATGCCGATGGCCGACCCCAGCACAATGGCTTCCGCGCGCGAGAAGGCGCCGTCGATGCTCATCGACGGTTCCAGCGCCAGCGCCGCCGCCACGACGATGCTGTAGTTGGTGGTGGGGAAGAGCGTGGCGCCGAGGCAGGTGACGAGCGTGGCGAGCGCGAGGCGCGGCAAGGTTGCATCGGCACCTGGAAAGAAGTGCAACGCCGCGAGGCCGACCGCCGTACCCACGGCCGCGCCGACCATCTGGCCGACGCCATGTTTCAGGCTGCGGTCGAAATTCACTTGCAGTGTGAAGAGGCTCGCAAAGACGCCCCACGTCAGGTTCGATGACGCGACGAATTGCATGCAGCCATAGGCCAGCCCGCTCGCGATGAGCGACTGCACGCACATGCGCAGTGCGTCGAAGCGGCCGATCCGCCTCCTAACCTTCGTTTTCACGCGGGTTTGGGCTTCGGATCCGGTTCGGCTTCCGTCGCGGTGCCGGTCTTGCCGTTGCTGCGGTTCACGATGTCGCCGGTTTCACCGAGCACGTCGTCGAGGTCGTCGCTGTCGTCGTCGGGGGGAGTGGGGGTTTCATTCATCATGGTCAGGCCTTCAAATGACGCGCACCGGGATGGACTTCGCACCCGGCACCTTGCTTTCCTTGGCGTAGTGCCACAGCGGCAGCAGCACATTGCACTCTGGAAAATATCCGCCGATGCACCCCTCCGGAATGTCATACGCCTTCACATGGAGCCCGCCGAGCCGCCGGTCGAAGCCATCGTCCGAGAGCGTCTGCAAGGTGATTTCCTGACCTTCCTGCAACTGGCGCTTCGCCATGTCGGCCTGATTCATCAGGATCACCATGCGCGTATCCTTCACGCCCCTGAAGCGGTCGTCGAGGCTGTAGATGGTCGTGTTGAACTGGCTGTCGCTGCGCAGGGTCATCAGGCGCAGCGCGTCCGGCGTGGTCTCCGGCATGTCCGGATCCTCGCCCAACGACTCAGGCACAAGAAAACCCGCCTTGCCGGACTTGGTCTTCCAGACGCGCTCGCGCGCCGGCAACGGTCGATGAAAGCCACCCGGCTGCCACATGCGCGCGTTGAAGTCATGGAAGATGTCGGGATAGGTCGTGGCGATCTCGTTCCGCACGATAGCGTAATCGTCGCGCCACGCATCCCAGTCCACCGTCGAACGCGCGCCGAGCGCCGCCTTCGCGATGCCCGCCACGATGAACGGCTCCGAGCGCGTGTCGTCGCTGCCGGGTTCGGTCACACCCCGCGAGCCGTGCATGCAGCCGGTGCTGTCTTCCATCGAAACGGCTTGTTCGCCGCTGGCCTGACGATCGATTTCGATGCGGCTCAAACACGGCAACAGGTACGCGTTCCTACCGTTGACGAGGTGACTGCGGTTAAGCTTGGTCGCCACGTTCACTGTCAGTTGCAGCTTGCTCCACGCGGGTTCGATGCGACTGCGGTCGGGCACGGAGCGCACGAGATTGCCGCCCAGATTCAGCACCGCGCTGACCTTGCCTTCGAGCATGGCTTCGAATGCCTCGACCGTGTTCATGCCTTTGTCGCGCGGCGGCTCGAAGGAAAACTGCTTCGCCAGCTGATCCAGTGGCGCGAGTTCCGGCTTCTCCGTCACGCCGACCGTGCGTTGTCCCTGCACGTTCGAATGCCCGCGAATCGGCGAAGGCCCGGCGCCCGGCTTGCCGATATTGCCGCGCAGAAGCAGCAGGTTGCACACCATGCGCACGTTCTGCACGCCGAGCCGGTGCTGGGTCAGCCCCATGCCGTAGTGAACCATGACGGCGTTGGCGTGCATGTATTCGTCGGCGGCTTCGAGCAGGGCGGTGCGTGGCAGGCCGCTGACGCGTTCGATGTCGCGCCAATCGGTGCTGCGTGCATGGGCGGCGAAATCGTCGAAGCCGGTCGTGTGCTGCTCGATGAACTCGACATCGATCTTGCGCGGCCGGCCTTCGGCCTGGGCGCGATCGTCGGCTTCGATGACGGCCTTGCAGATACCCAAAATTGCAGCCGTGTCGCCGCCATTTTTCAGTTGATGGTATTGGGTGCTGATGCGCGTCTCGGCAGGCGTCAGCATCTGCACTGGCGATTGCGGATTCGCGAAGGACACGAGCCCCGGCTCGCGCAGCGGATTGAACGTGATGATCGGCACGCCGCGTTTGCGGGCGTCCTGGAGCTGATGCAGCATGCGCGGACTGTTGGTGCCAACGTTCTGGCCGAAGAAGAACATCAGGTCGGTCTTCTCGAAGTCGTCCAGCACGATGGTGCCGACGCCCACGCCAATTGCTTCCGTCAATCCCACGCTGGTGCTTTCGTGACACATGTTCGAACTGTCGGGCAGGTTATTGCAGCCGTACATGCGCGCGAACAACTGGAACATATAAGCCGTTTCGAGCGACGCACGACCGGACGTGTAGAACACGACGCTTCGGGGATCCAGCGCGCGCATCTCCCGGCCGATTTCCTCGAACGCCTGTTCCCAACTGATCTCGATGTACTTGTCGGTGGCGTGGTCGTACTTCATCGGCGCGGTGAGCCGGCCGGCATCCTCGAGATCGTGGTCGTGCCAGTCGAGCATTTCGGTTACGGTGTGGAGGTCAAAAAATTCTGGCGTGATCCGTTTCGAGGTCGTGTCCCAGGCAGTGGCCTTTGCGCCGCTCTCGCAGAATTCGAAGGTGTGAGGATGGGCGGGCTTGGCCCACGAACAACTGACGCAGGCGAAGCCCTCGGGTTTGTTCTGTTTGAGCAGAATGGGGCCGCCCTTCAGGGCGACTTTCTCTTTCGTGACGATCTGGGTCACGGCCCTGAGCGAGCCCCATCCGCCGGATGCGAAAGGGTAACTGGAAGGCTTGTCGGGGAGTGTCATGGTGGAATCCGAGGCGTGGAGCGGTTCAAGCATGCAACAGCAATGTGCGTTCCATTCGTCGGATGCCAAGCCAGGCGGCCACGTGTGCCGCCTGTACCCCGCAAATTACTTCAGGTCGTCGGGCACCTTGCCGCCGTTTTCGGCCAGCTTCTGCATCACTTGCTTGTGCAGCCACATGTTCATGGCGGCAGAGTCTTCCGTGTTGCCGCTGTAGTGCAGTTCAGTCGCCAGTTCCTTGCGCGCGGCGAGGCTGCTATCGAGGCCGAGCAGTTTCATCAGATCGACGATTGATGTACGCCAGTTGAGTTGCTCGCTGTGGCTCGACTGCATTTGCGTGAGCACGGCTTCCACGTCGACCGGTTGCTGCGGCGGTGCGGACTGCACGGGCGTGGACGCGGCAGTCGACGTGGTGGGTGCAGCAGCAGCGCCTCCCGCAACGCTGGAGGGTGGCGTCGCCGAACCGGGTTGCGCCGGTTGATTGGGCGTCGCGGTTGCGTTGTCGTGGTGCCCGAAAATCTTGCCCATGATTGAAGAGAAAATGCTCATGACGCCTCCTTTTTAAACAGACGATAGGGGCTTGTCATGGCGCAAGCGTCATGCCGGATTCGCCTGCGCAATTACGCCTGCGAGGGCACGGCGGTTGCTAATGCGAGTGAGCATCTGGAACGCCCCGGCAAGCGCCAGGCGGATCCGTCATCGTGTTACTGGGAGACTGTCATGGAAGATCAGAAAGAGCAGGACCGGATTCGTCGCCGTGCTTATGAGATCTGGGAGCGTGAAGGCAGCCCCGATGGCCGTGCCGAGGAATTCTGGGAGCAGGCCAAGACCTCGCTGGAGGAGGAAGACGCGCAGGGAACGGTGGTAACGCCTGCGGTGGCGTCGGAAGGCGCCGCTGTTTCTTCGGCGGCGAAATAACGGTAACGCCGGTCCTCTCGCAAGAGGACCGGCGCGCAGCGCGGGATCAATGCAGACGCAAGGTGTTGTCGCCGGCGTCCTTCGGGATCTTTGCCTCCAGTTCTTCCTTGCGCTTCATTATCTTGCCGCCGAGTTCTTCAAGATCGGCTCCCGACTTGCGCAGGTTCGGGAAGAGCTCCGACTCCTCTTCCTCGATGTGGTGATTCACCATCTCGCTCAGCACCTTGAAGGTCGCGTCGAAACCTTTATCGCCGGGCTTCAGCGTGGCGAACTTTTCGATCAGCACCTTGACCAGGAAGTGCTCCACATAAGCTTCTTCGACGTCCGGCCTTTCGTCTTCCGGCAGTGCTTTTTGTGCTGCCGGATAGAGCAGTTCTTCCTCGATCATTGCGTGCACCGTCAGCTCCTCGCACGCGCGGCGGACCAGCGTGCCCTTTGCGTCCAGATCGTTGTCGCCTGCCTTCTCGAATGCATCGAACAACTTCTGCACGGCGCGGTGATCCTCGGTGAGCAGCTTCGTGGCGTCGACACTGCGCGCCGGCTTGGCCGATGCAGTCGTGCTCGAACTCATCTGGGTATCTCGGGACATGGTGATCTCCGGTTATTGAGGGGTTCCGGTATTGAGCAAAGTGCGGACCAGGGTGTCACGAATGACTTGGAACACGCGATGCTCAAGTCCTCTCGTCACCCGAGGAGCGAATCATGAGAGTTTCCGCCGATCAACTGCTTGTCCGCGCCCTGTGCTCGGGCTCGGCCGCCGGACTTGCGTCGGCGAGTGCGGCTTCGACCGGCGCGGTGCGCGCGGGTCACGGCGCGAGCGCGGCGCTCAATGCCGTCACGCATTGCTTGTGGCGCGACGCACAACGGCAACAGACGTTCAGCATCAAGTACACCGCGCTCGGCGCAGGCATTCACATGGGCAGTGCAGTGTTCTGGGGCGTGCTGTTCGAGGCGCTCTGTCCGCGGCGCGCCGGCCCTGTGGGCATTGTTGCCGCTGCCGGGGCCAGCGCGCTTGTCGCTTATGTCGTCGACTATCACGTCGTGCCGAAGCGCGTGACGCCGGGCTTCGAAGTGCATCTCCCGAAACGTTCGCTGGCGATGACTTACGTCGCGCTCGCTGCAGGCTTCGCGATTGCCGCGCTGGTCAGGATGCCGCGGGCTCGCCCGACGATCGGCTAAGATACTGCGCCCCAGCTTTTGACTTCTAACGTGGAGTGCATTCCGTGATTCAACCGAGCAACGTCTTCAAGGACAACCTCGCCCAACTGCCCGCCATCGACGGCATCGAGCGCATCGATCTCGTGGACGGCGCGGGCAATGTGGTGGCGAGCATCGAGAACAAGCCGGGCAAGCAGGGCTCGCTCGCGGTGTATCACTACGTGCAGCAAGCGTTCGGGACGCTCGACGCCCGCGCCGCCGAGCACGCACTCGCCGTGTTCGCCGAACACACCGCCGACGCGCGCAGCCGTCCCGGCGCGCATCCGAATGTGGACCGTCTGCTGGCGATCGTCGAAGGCGGCGAGGCATTGCGTATCGACGTGATTCGCGCGGCCTGAAAAAACAAAAGCCCGTTCTGTCGCAAACAGAACGGGCTTTTTGCCTGAAGAGACTTAAACCTTCAGTTCCACGCGCCTGATGTCCTTCACGATCACGAGATAGCTGAACACGGTCACCAGCGCGTTGATGCCGACGAACGCCAGCGCGCCGTTGAACGAGCCGGTCTTTGCGACGAGATAGCCGATCACGATCGGCGTCACGATCCCGGCGACGTTGCCGAACATGTTGAAGATCGATCCCGACAGCCCGATCGCTTCCTTCGGCGACGTATCCGCCACCACGGCCCAGCCCAGCGCGCCGATGCCCTTGCCGAAGAACGCCAGCGACATCAGCGCGACCACGAGCCAGTCCGTGTCCACGTAGTTGCAGCCGATGATGCACGACGACAGCAGCATGCCGCCGACGATCGGCAGCTTGCGCGCCACCGTCAGCGATGTGCCGCGGCGCAGCAGCGCATCGGAGATGACGCCGCCGAGCACGCCGCCCGCGAAGCCGCAGATGGCCGGCAGCGACGCGACGAAACCCGCCTTCAGGATCGTCATGTGCCGCGCCTGGACGAGGTAGATCGGGAACCACGTCAGGAAGAAGTACGTCAGCACGTTGATGCAGTACTGCGCGAGATAGACGCCCAGCAGCATCCGGTTGGTCAGCAGTTGTTTGACGACCGGCCAGCCGATCTGCCCGGACTTCGCGGCGCCGCCCGCCGAGCCGCGCCGATGACCGTGCACCAGCCCGCCGCCTTCCTCGATGTAGTCGAGTTCCTGCCGGTTGACGCGCGGATGGTCGGCGGGATTCTTCATCACCGAGAGCCACGTCAGCGCGAGCAGCAAGCCCGCGATGCCCATCACGATATAGACGTGATGCCAGCCGAATGCGTGCGTGAGCCAGGCCATCAACGGCGTGAACACGACGGCCGCGAAATACTGCGCCGAGTTGAAAATCGCCGATGCCGTGCCGCGCTCCTTCGTCGGGAACCAGCTGGCGACCACTTTTGCGTTGGCCGGGAACGCGGGCGCTTCAGCCGCGCCCATCATGAAACGCAGCGCGAACAGCGCCGTGACGGCGGTCGCCGCGCTGCCCAGCAAGCCGATGGAGCTCTGCAGCAGTGTGAACAGCGACCACAGGAAGATGCTCGCCGCATACACGCGCCGCGCGCCGAAGCGGTCGAGCAGCCAGCCGGCCGGCAGCTGCGACAGCACGTACGCCCAGCTGAAGGCCGAGAAGATGTAGCCCATGCGGATGGCGTCGAAGCCGAATTCGGCACGCATCGCCGAGCCGGTGACCGAGAGGGTCGCGCGGTCGGCGTAGTTGAAGGTCGTGATCACGAAGATCAGCAACAGAATGAGATAGCGCGTCTTGCTGCGCTTCATGAGGTCCGCGGGATTCGCGGCGCGGCTCATCGACATGAACGTCCCCTTGCTTCGATTGGGCACTGCGCGGATTCAGGCGTGCCGATACACGGAGGGCCGCTCGCGCGGCCCTCGTCGGCGAAGCGTCCGGCCATGCCGCGCTTCGCCTGTCTGCTTGTACTTCCGCTGCAACGTGGAGTTACTGCGCGCCGAGCTTCTTGATGAGCGCGTCGAGCTGCTCCATTTCCTCGCCCGTGAGGTCCGTCAGCGGCGCGCGCACCGGGCCCGCGTCGTGGCCGACCAGCTTCGCGCCGGCCTTGACGATCGACACGGCATAACCGGCCTTGCGATTGCGGATCTTCAGGTACGGCAGGAAGAATTCGTCGATCAGGCGGCCGGTGGTCGCGTGGTCGTCGGCTGCGATGGCGCGGTAGAACTCCATCGCCGTCTTCGGAATGAAGTTGAACACCGCCGACGAGTACACCGGCACGCCCAGCGCCTTGTATGCCGCTGCGTAGACTTCGGCCGTCGGCAGGCCGCCGAGGTACGAGAAGCGCTCGCCCAGGCGGCGGCGGATGGTGACCATGTTCTCGATTTCGCCGACGCCGTCCTTGAAGCCGATCAGATTCGGGCAGCGTTCCGCCAGTTGCTCCAGCATGTCCGCGTTGAGCTTCGAGTTGGCGCGGTTGTAGATGATGACGCCCATGTTCGGCACGGCGCGGCACACTTCCTCGGCGTGCGCGCGGATGCCGTCCTGCGAGGCTTCCGTCAGGTAGTGCGGCATCAGCAGGATGCCCTGCGCGCCTTGCTTCTCGGCTTCCTGCGCGAACGCGATGGCCGTGCGCGTCGGACCGCCCGCGCCCGCCAGGATGGGCACCTTGCCGCGGCACACTTCGGTGGCCGTCTTCACGATCTGCGAGTATTCGGGTTGCGTCAGCGAGAAGAACTCGCCCGTGCCGCCCGCGACGAACAGCGCGGACGCACCATACGGAGCCAGCCATTCGAGGCGCTGCGCGTAGGTGTCGGCGCGGAAGTTGCCTTGATTGTCGAAGTCGGTGACGGGGAAGGAGAGCAGGCCTTCGGAAACGATGTGCTTCAGTTCTTGCGGAGTCGTCATGAGAATGTCCGTTGAGCGGCGACCGGCGGTTGCCGAGCTTATAAGTCATCGTACAACATAGGATGACCGTCGACAACGGGTTTATCGCAATGGAATCAATGGATAGGGTAAATACTTATCCGTAATGGGTCGTCATGTTGTAGGATGACATAACTCTAAGCGGCCCGTTGCGTGCCGAAGGATCGTCAGAATGAATCAGTCCCCTCTCTATATACGTGTGCATCCGGACGACAACGTCGCGATCGTCGTCAACGACGGCGGTCTGGGCGAAGGCGCCACGTTTGCCGATGGCCTCGTGCTGCGCGAGCGCGTGCCGCAGGGCCACAAGCTGTCGCTGAAAGATCTGGCGGAAGGCGATGCCGTGATCCGCTACAACGTCGTGATCGGCTATGCGACGCGGTTCCTGCCGAAGGGAAGCTGGGTGAACGAGCACGTCACGCGCATGCCGACGCCGCCCGAACTGCACGACTTGCCCATCGCCACCATCAAGGCGCCTGACGAGTCGCCGCTCGAAGGCTTCACATTCGAGGGGTATCGCAACGCGGACGGGTCGGTCGGGACGCGCAACATCCTCGCCATCACCACCACCGTGCAGTGCGTGGCGGACGTCGTGCAGCACGCCGTGACGCGCATCAAGGCGGAACTGCTGCCGAAGTACCCGAACGTCGACGATGTCGTGAGCCTCGGTCACACCTATGGGTGCGGCGTGGCCATCGATGCGCCGGACGCCATGGTGCCGATCCGCACGGTGCGCAACATCGCGCTGAATCCGAACTTCGGCGGCGAAGTGATGATGGTGAGCCTGGGCTGCGAGAAGCTGCAGCCGGAGCGGCTGATGCCGGCGGGTACGATCCCTATCGCGGCGGCTGCGGCGCAGACGGAAGACGTGGCCGATATCGGCGACAACACGCTCGACGGCAACGGCGGCACGGTCGTGTTGCAGGACGAGGAGCATGTGGGCTTCCAGTCGATGATCGATTCGATCATGCGCATGGCGGAGACGCATTTGAAGCGGCTGGACAACCGGCGTCGCGAGACGTGTCCGGCGGCGGATCTCGTCGTCGGCGTGCAATGCGGCGGCAGCGATGCGTTTTCCGGGCTGACGGCGAATCCGGCGGTGGGCTTTGCGACCGATCTGCTGGTGCGCGCGGGCGCGACCGTGATGTTCTCGGAAGTCACCGAAGTGCGCGATGGCGTGGCGCAGTTGACGGCGCGTGCGGCGAACGGCGAAGTGGCGCAGGCGATCATCCGCGAGATGCAGTGGTACGACGATTATCTGAAGCGCGGCGGGGCGGACCGGAGCGCGAATACGACGCCGGGGAACAAGAAGGGCGGGTTGTCGAACATCGTCGAGAAGGCGATGGGGTCCATCGTGAAGTCGGGCAGTTCGACGATCTCCGGTGTGTTGTCGCCGGGAGAGAAGGTGAAGCAGAAGGGGCTCATCTATGCTGCTACGCCTGCCAGTGATTTTATTTGCGGGACGTTGCAGCTGGCATCGGGCATAAACCTGCATGTCTTCACGACAGGGCGCGGAACGCCTTATAGCCTTGCGGAAGTGCCGGTGCTGAAGGTCGCGACGCGCTCGGACCTGGCGCGTCGCTGGCATGATCTGATGGACGTGAATGCGGGCACCATCGCAACGGGTGAGGCCACCATCGCCGATGTGGGCTGGGAACTGTTCCGGCTGATGCTCGATGTCGCCAGCGGGAAGAAGCAGACCAAGGCCGAGGCGCTCAAGCTCCATAACGCTTTGGTGTTGTTCAATCCGGCGCCGGTGACGTGATTCTCCTCGGGTGCTTCTTTCTTCAGGACTGGACGGCGACCGCGTTCGCAACGCGCGGTTGCAATCGGCTTTCGAGCCTGCGGATTGCATTGCGCGCCGGAACTTCCAGATAACGAAAGGCCAGATAGCTCGCGGTAATCAGGCTGCCGAACAACGCGGCGACGGTGAGCAATAGCGCGAGCATATGCGGCATGTGATGTCGTTCGAGAATCAGCGGTCCGAGCCGGTAGATCCGCAAGAATTGCGAGTGGAGCAGATACATCGCATACGAGATCTCGCCGAGAAAGAAGACGGGAGCAGAGCCCAGGAATTTGCTGACGGGTGCCTTTCTTGAAGTCGCCGCAATGACGATGACGAAAGGCGTCGCGAGAACCACGACCAGATCGCTTCCCGGCGTCAGCAGGCAGGCAAACAACGCGATGACGATGAACACCGATACCCACTTGCCGGAGCACGCCTTCGCAATGCGTGGATCTCTCGCCGCGACATACACCGCCATGCCGATACCGAATTCACACAAGCAACGAAGCAGCGGGAAGATGGTCGCTTCGTTCGCGATATCGAGCGGTCCGTTTTGAGCGCCCTGATGCAGCGATGCGCATGACATCAATGCGATGCCCGCGATGAAGAGCGTCACGGAGGCGATGCGCAGCCAGCGCTGTCGCAAGACCAGGAGCGTGAACGCGGGGAAGAGGAGGTAGGCGGCGAACTCGGTGCTGATCGACCATGCCGGCGAATTGATGGAGTCATAGAAGCCCCATCCGTGAATCATCAGCACGTTGAAGACGAAGTTCGCGAATCCGCCTGACCAGGAATGGCTGAAGCCCGCGAGATTGAGTGCGGCGACGGCGAGCAGTGTGACGACGTATAGCGGATAACGCAGCATCCATGATCACGTGCTGCCTGTGAGCGCAATCGCCCGTCAGCTTCTGGCCTGCGCTGATCCCGAGTATGTACGACCGGGCTCGCCTGAATCTGTCAACGACGTGATGCAGTTGAATGGAAGTAATGCGGATCTCAACAATGCGAATCGCCATCTGCAGGAGAACACCACGCAGATGGCGATGCAAAGCTGTGTGCTGCAATCCGGCGCGGTGATGACACGGTTTCTACGGTCGCCAGTGCGCGTTCTATATCGCGGACGGCAATGTCCTGCGGCATGTCGTGGGCATGTCAGAGTCCTATGCTCAATGCGTGATCGGATTGCTCATTTCGCCGGAGTCGCTTGCGATGTACTTCGAGGACCCGCGTGAACCCGACCAGATCGATATGGAACTCGCCGCCGCCTTCGCACAAACTGCCGGCATCATTATCTGGCGGCATCTGCAGGCTCGGCCGGCGAGCATGCCGGGGTGACACTGATGCGGTTATATCGAACAGCCCGAACGTCAGGTGCCTATCTGCTTTCGGATAGAAACTGCTTGCCAATCGAGCGGGTTAGCTATATCGGTCATCAAGGTCGCGTTCGCTTCACACGGTGACCAATACTAGATTTTCTCAACTCATTAGCGGCGATGAAAGACTGCCGGAGGTGATCTGGCATGCAACGGAGCGTGAACCGAGGTCGATGCATCAGACTCGATGAAGATACTTGATGCTCTCGCGGGCGCATGCTTTGCGCTGGCCGCATTGCTTGCACGGCACGACGGCCCGAATGCTCATGTCGCCGCGCGCCTCGTCACGGGAATGGGCGATGGCCTGCGCCGACGTTACGGCATTGACATGAGGCAAAAGCTGGGCGGTCCGCGGCAAGGTGAATCATGGTGAACCTCGATTCCTTCTCCTCACTCGAATCCGCGACCGCACCCTGCGCGAGAGGGGCATGAAATGACCGCATTCGTCGATCATCCCGCTCTCCTGTTCGTTGCGCTTTTCCTGATGCTCATCAGCGCGGTGGCCTTCGGCGCCTACGTGTTGCGCCGCATGGCCGTGCTGCCTGCCGAGGACCGGGAGGACTTCAACATCATTCAGACCTCCACGTTGACGTTGCTTGCGCTCCTGGTCGGCTTCAGCCTGTCGATGGCGGTGAACCGCTACGACCTTCGCAAGACGCTGGAAGAAAGTGAAGCGAATGCCATCGGCACCGAGTATTCGCGTGCGGACCTCGCCGATGCGGCAGTCGGTGGAAAGATCAAAGCCGCCTTGGTTCACTATACGAGGCTGAGACTCACCAGCTACCGTACGCGGGATCCGGTGGAACTGGCGAAGATCAACCGCGACATGGCGATTACCGAGACGGAACTTTGGGCGCTCACGATCCAGGTCGCGAAAGCGCAGCCGACGCCCATCGGGGCGCTCGTCGTCGCAGGCATGAACGATGTTCTGAATTCACAGGATTACTCGGAGGCCGCGCGAATCAATCATATCCCGCTGGGAGCGTGGTATCTGATGATCATCATCGCACTGCTCGGATGTGTCGTTCAGGGTTATGGCGCGAAAGGCAGTCTGCGAAAGGGATTGCTCATCACCATTCTTCCCGCGACCGTCGCGCTTTCTCTTGCGCTCATCGCGGACATCGATAGCCCGAAGGGCGGCATCATCCGCGTGGAGCCGCGCGATCTCACACGGCTCTTGCAGTCGATCGCGCCGTGAAGGCGCTACGTGAAACGCATGGACGCCCCTCGCGTGTGCACCAGGCCGCTGCGCATAAGAGCCGTCCCTGGAAATTGCGGGACTGTCAGGTTGCGTGCCTTGCAAACCGGCTCGAAGCCATGTCAGGGAGCTATCGATGAGCGTCGCGTTCAATTGGTTTCAGCACGTGCTTCGAATCCATCCCGAAGTCACTTTCTTCCTGGTCCTGGGCTTCGGTTATGCGCTCGGCAAACTGAAGATCGGCAGCTTCACGTTAGGCGCGGTCACCGGCACGTTACTGGCGGGGGTGCTCGTGGGCCAATTGGAGTTCAGGATCTCCGGCGAAGTGAAGCAATGTTTCTTTTTGCTCTTTCTGTTTTCCATCGGATTTCGCACCGGCCCCTAGTTCTTTCGCGGCCTGCGTCGCGACGGCCTGCAGCAAGGGTTCCTGGCTGCGATCGTGGCCACGACGGGTCTTGCGGTGGCGTTCATCGTGAGCAAGCTCCTGGGTTATCAGGCCGGCACCGCGGCGGGCGTGGTAGCCGGGTCGCTCACCGAGTCGGCCACCATCGGTACTGCCACCGACGCCATTACACGGCTGAACTTGTCCGACGCCGATCGGCAGATGCTGACCAATCAGATTCCAGTCGCCTTTGCTGTTACCTATCTGATAGGTGTGATCGGTACGGCGTGGATCCTGAGTCAACTGGCTCCCAGGCTCATCGGGGTGGACTTGCCTGCAGCTTGCCGCGAGCTCGAAGACAAGATGCAAGGCGCCAGCGCGCAAGGTATTCCCGTAAGACGGGAGTTCGAGCTGCGCGCCTATGTCATCGAGGAAGGATCGCCGCTGGCGGGTGCGTCGATATCGGACACGGAAGCCAACATGGGCGATCAGCGTCTCTTCATAGACCGGATGCGACGCGACGGCCAGGTCATGAACGCCGCCCCCGACACTGTGCTGCGCGCAGGCGACATCATCAGTGCCGCCGGACGGCGCACCTTGTTGGTCGAGCACATGCCAGGGCAGGCCTCGGGCATACGTGAGATCGACGACCGGGAGTTACTGGACGTGGAGGCCGAATCGCTCGATGTGGTGGTCACATCGAGGACGATCGACGGCCGCCGACTTGGCGAGTTGGCGCGAGAGCAGGCCGCACGCGGCGTATTCGTGTCGCGCCTCACGCGCGCGGGCACGCCGGTGCTGATCTCGCCGGAGACCGTGCTCAACCGTGGTGACGTGCTCACGCTCGTGGGCAGCATGTCCCGCGTGGAAGCGATCGTCGCCAAACTCGGCGTGGCCGACCGCGCGACCAATGCGACGGACATGGTTCTGGTGTCGCTTGGTATCGTGGCCGGTGCGCTGATAGGCGTTCCGGCGCTGGTTGTCGGCGGTGTGGAGATCGGCCTGTCGCTCAGCGTGGGCGTGCTACTGGGCGGATTGGTGTGTGGCTGGCTGCGTTCGGTGCAGCCGCGCCTCTTCGGGCGTATTCCCGGGCCGACGTTGTGGGTGTTCGAGTCGATTGGATTGACGGGCTTCGTCGCCATCGTAGGCTTGAACGCCGGGCCCGACTTCGTCAAAGGACTGCAATCGAGCGGACTTTCGCTTTTGCTTGCAGGCGTATTGACCTCGAGTATTCCCATGCTGGTGGGCGTATTCGTCGGGCACAAGATCATGAAGATGCATCCGGGTGTCATGCTCGGGGTGTGCGCAGGCGCTTCGACTGCCACGCCGGCTTTGGCAGCGGTGCAGGAGGCAGCGAAAAGCGCGGTGCCGACCTTGGGCTATGGCGTGGCCTATGCGGTGGGGAATGTGCTGTTGGCGCTATGGGGAACTGTGATCGTGGCGCTGGTGAGCTGACAGGAAACACGCTCATTGTCGGGGCGGAGAACGTCGGCTTTGGGCGGGACACGCCGCGGGGCAGATCGGAACGTATCAAACGCAGTCTCCGACCTAAGAAGAAGCCCCTCTGATAAGGGGCTTGCTTCGCGTGCTCGATTGCTACCGCCAAGCCTCAATCATACAAAACCGCCTTGATCTTCGGATCGCTCATATTCGCCTTGTCGTACCAGTAGAACCCGGTATCGATCTTCTTCGGCAGCTTCTCCCCCTTCATCGCCTTCACAGCCGAATCCACGACACACTTCCCGATCCCGATCGGATTCTGCGTAATCGCCCCGTACATCAACCCGGACATGATGTCATCTTTCTGTTCCTTGCCCGAGTCATACCCAATCAGCACGAGCTTCTTGCCCGACTCCTTCACGCCAATAGCAGCACCCTCAGCCGACCCTTCATTCGCCCCGAACAAGCCTTTGATGTTCGGATTAGCCTGAAGCATCGCCTTAGCGATTTCGGCGGATTTCAAGTGATCGCCTCCACCATATTGAACGGAAACGATCTTGATCCCAGGATGCTTGGCCTTCATCTGATTGAGAAACCCATCCCGCCGATCAATCCCCGTACGGCTGGTCTGATCATGCACGATGACCCCGACTTCCCCTGAATTCCCGATAGCCTCAGCCATCTTGTCCGCTGCAAGCGCCGCGGCCGCCAGGTTATCGGTGGAGCAGGTAGTCAAGGGAATATCACTATCCACGCCCGAGTCGAACGCGATGATAGGAATCTTGTTGTTCTGCGCCCGCTTCAGCAAGGGAATAGCCGCCTTGCTATCCAGCGCCGCGATCCCGATAGCCTGCGGCTTCTTCGCCAGCGCAGCCGAAAGCATATCGATCTGCTTGTCGACCATCGCCTCGGTTTCCGGTCCTTCAAACGTGATCCTGACCTTCTGTTCCTTGGCCGACTGCTCCGCCCCGGCCTTCACGGCTTGCCAGAACTGATGCTGGAAGCCTTTGGAAATAAGCGGAATATACGGCTCGTCTGCCTGCGCGACTCCAACCGATCCGGCCATAGCAAACACGCCCGCCAGCACTCCGATGATGGTTCTTTTCAGCATGATGCGTCTCCTCCTTGGTTTCGATGCTTCCCTTTGTTGGTCTGACAGGCACATAAAGTTCAGCTGCTTTTCCTGCGCCGCAAGATATCCGCATACACCGCGAGAATGATGATGAGTCCCGTCACGACGATCTGCCATTCCTGCGCGACGGACATGATGCGCAATCCATTGGTGAGCACGCTCATGATGAACGCACCGATGATGGTGCCGAGAATCGTCCCCGATCCCCCGGAAAGCGATGTCCCTCCAATCACAACCGCAGCAATGGCATCGAGCTCATAACCTTGCCCCAACGCCGGCTGCGCGGAATTCAGCCGCGACGCAATCAGCAGCCCGGCGATGCCGCAAATCGCGCCGCCCAGCCCATAGATAGCGATCTTCCAGCGATCCACATTCACCCCGGACAGCCGCACGGCTTCCTCATTACTGCCGAGCGCAAACGTATAGCGTCCGAGCGCAGTGCGATTCAACGTGATCGAACTGACGATGGCAAGAAAGAACAGGATCAATACCGCATTGGGAATCGGCACGCTCGGCAGGAAGTAACCGATCAACGAATCCTGCGAGATCATGTAGAAGTTCTCGGTGTCGGTGAAGTAGATCGGCTTGTCCGACGACACCACCAGCGAAAGCCCCTTCAGCAGCATCATCATGCCGAGCGTTGCGATGAACGGCGGAATCTTCATCTTCGCGGTCAGCGCGCCGGACACGGTGCCGCAAATCGCGCCCGTGATGATGGCGGCAATCACGCCGATGGTCATCGGCATGTGCCAGTAAGTGAGGAACACGCCGCAGATCACGGCGGTGAAAGTCATCAGCGTGCCGACGGACAGATCGATGCCGCCCGTGATGATGACAAACGTGGCCGCAATGGCCAGCACACCATTCACCGCCGTCGCCTGGAGAATGCCGAGGATGTTGTCCATCTGCATGAAGGCGGGCGATGCGAAGCTGAAGAACACCAGCAGCAGAATCAGGCTGGCGAACGCCAGCAGCTTTTGCAGCGCCGTCGGCGTGAAGACCCGTGCGCGCAGGCCGCTTGCGCGTCCCTCGCTGGCGAGCGCGGCGGTTTCCGTGGGTTGTGTCATGTAATCGACCTTTGCGGCTCAAGCCGCTTGCAAAGATTCACGCCGCGTCGCGAGCTCCATGATCCGCTCTTGCGTCGCGTCGCCCGAAGACAGCTCGCCGGTAATGCGCCCCTCGCACATCACGACGATGCGGTCGCTCATGCGCAATATTTCCGGCAGTTCCGACGAGATCATCACGATCGCCTTGCCCTGTTGCGCCAGCGACCGCAGCAGCTTGTAGATTTCGCTCTTCGCGCCAACGTCGATACCGCGTGTCGGCTCGTCGAAGAACAGCACGTCGCAATCGCGTTCCAGCCACTTCGCGATGACGATCTTCTGCTGATTGCCGCCCGAAAGCAGCCGCACCGGTTGCGTGGGCGAGGGCGTGCGGATCGCGAGCAGGCGAATGAAATGCGCGGCGGTCTTGCGGATCTTCGAGCGCCGCAGGAACACGCGGCCGCTGAGAAACTTGCCGAGATTGGACATGACGATGTTCGATTCCACGTCCATGCCCGTCGCGAGGCCAAAGCGCTTGCGGTCTTCCGAGAGATAGCCGATGCCGCGCCGCACTGCATCGCTCGGCTTCTTGATGCTCGCCAGCACGCCCTTCACGACAATCTCGCCGGATTGCACCGGATCCGCGCCGAACACCGCGCGCGCGACTTCGGTGCGGCCCGCGCCCATCAGGCCCGCGAAGCCGAGTATCTCGCCGCGACGCAGCGTGAAGCTCACGTCGCGCACCAGCGGCCCCGCGTTCAGATGCTTCACTTCCAGCGCAACCTCGCCCTGATCCGAGCCGCCGAGGAACGAGGTCAAATCCGTGAGCGTGCGCCCGACCATCATGCCGATGATCGTATCCACACTCGTCTCCGCCGTATGAACCGTGGCCACATACTCGCCGTCGCGCATCACGGTGACGCGGTCGGAGATCTGCTTCAACTCGTCCATCTTGTGCGAGATATAGACGATGCCCACGCCATGCGCCTTCAGCTCGCGAATGATGCGGAACAGTTCGGCGATTTCGGCATCGTTGAGCGCGGAGGTCGGCTCGTCCATGATGAGCACGCGCGAATCGAACGACAGCGCCTTGGCAATCTCCACCATCTGCTGACTCGCAACGGTCAGCGTGCCCACGATGGTGCGCGGATCGAGCTTTACATGCATGCGCGCGAGGATGTCGCGGGCGGCGGCATTGAGCTTGTCTTCATCGAGCAGCAAGCCGAGACACTTGCGCGGCTCACGCCCGATGAAGATGTTCTGCGCGACGCTCAAATGATTCATCAGTTGCAGTTCCTGATGAATGATGCCGATGCCCAGCGCCTGCGCCTCGCGTGGACTCGTGAACTCCACCGGCTGGCCGTCGAACAGCATGTCGCCCGAATCGCGGGTGTAGACGCCGGCGAGAATCTTCATGAGCGTCGACTTGCCCGCGCCGTTCTCGCCCATCAACGCATGGACTTCGCCTGGCTTGAGATCGAACTGGATCTCATGCAGCGCGCGCACGCCGGGGAAGCGCTTGCAGAGCTTGCTGACCGATATGAGCGGGGGTGTCATGGGAGTGGCTTCGGGTCCTGTTCCGGTAGGCATTGTCGATCATGGCGCTCACGCAGGCTCACGGCGCGAACAGGTCCGGCCGTTCCGCCGCCGAGCGCCGCAGTTCAGCGACCACCTGATCCAGATGGTCGTGCATGGCCCGTCCGGCGGCTTCGGCCTTGCCGCTGCGAATGGCTTCGAAGATGCGTTCGTGTTCGGCGAACGTATGCGCGACACGCTCGGGACTCGCCAGCAACTGCCGCGCGCGATCCAGCGCACTGCGCGACACCGCGACGATCTCCTTCACGCGCGGCAGCTTGATGGCGTCGAGCAGGATCTCGTGAAAGGCCAGATCCAGTTCATGAAACGCGAGACGCTGGCCGTCGCCGATCGTGCTGCGCTGCTGATCGAGATTGAGCGCGAGGGCATCGAGCACGGTACTGTCGCGCAGCTTCGCGACGCCGCGCACGGTCTCGACTTCGAGCGCGCTGCGAATGAACAGATGCTGACGGATATCTTCCAGCGCGATAGGTTTCACACGCGTGCCGCGCTGCGGCAGGACTTCGACGAGCCCCGCATGTTCGAGGCGCGCCAGCGCGGCGGATACCGGAAAGCGCGACACGCCCATTCGGTCGCAGACCGCGAGCTTGTCGATCATGAGCCCGGGCTCCAGCGCAAGCGTCACGATGGCTTCGCGCAATGCGGCCTCGACGGCGTCGGTGAGGCTGCCACGGTCGCCGCTCTTGATCTTGTGCAACGCATCGTAGGGATTGCTGATGACGCTCGCGGTATCGGATGAAGTACTCACGGCATGCTTGCTTTGCGATGAAGATGCTAGCATGCTAGGAAGCCGGAGCAGCCTTGTCAACGCGTGCCGAATGCGTATAAACCCGCTAAGGCATGCTCGATGTCATGGCGTATCTCTCAGTTTGGGAAAGCATGTGTTTCAGTGCATGGCGCATGGTGTTATCCCGCAGATTCAATCCGCTTCTCCCGCTTCGTTTTCGTTCAGGTCTTCGCTCAGGAGCGCATTCAGATGACTACGATCACCGGCCTGTCCGTGCAGGACATCCGCTTCCCCACGTCGCGTTCGCTCGATGGCTCCGACGCCATGAACGCCGCGCCGGACTACTCCGCCACCTATGTCACGCTCGCCACCGATGCACCGCAAGGCCTTACGGGTCACGGTCTCACGTTCACCATCGGACGCGGCAACGAGATCTGCGTGGCGGCGGTGCAGGCGCTTGCGCCGTTGATCGTCGGCAAGACGCTGGAGGAGATCACGTCGGACATGGGTGCGTTCTGGCGCGCGTTCACCTCGGACAGTCAGTTGCGCTGGATCGGTCCGGACAAGGGCGCGATCCATCTGGCCACGGCAGCCGTCGTGAATGCCGCATGGGACCTGTGGGCAAAGGCGGAAGGCAAGCCGGTGTGGAAACTGCTGGTGGACATGACGCCGGAACAACTGGTGCGCTGCCTCGACTTCCGCTACGTGACGGACGCCATCACGCCTTACGAGGCCATTGCACTGCTGCGCCGCCATGAAAAGACGCGCGGCCAGCGCGAGAAGGAAATGCTCGAACAGGGCTATCCCGCGTACACCACATCGGCGGGCTGGCTCGGCTATGACGACGACAAGATTCGCCGCCTCGCGCGCGAAGGCGTCGCGCAGGGCTGGACGCACTTCAAGCAGAAGGTCGGCGGCAATCTCGAAGAAGACGTGCGGCGTGCGCGCATCCTCCGTGAAGAGATCGGTCCCGGTTCGAAGCTGATGATGGATGCGAACCAGGTTTGGGAAGTCGATGAAGCCGTGGCGAACATGCGTCGTCTCGCGGAGTTCGACCCATGGTGGATCGAAGAGCCGACCAGTCCCGACGATGTCCTCGGCCACGCGTCGATACGTCGCCGGCTGGGTTCCATCGGCGTGGCGACAGGCGAGCACTGCCAGAACCGCGTGATGTTCAAGCAATTGCTGCAGGCGCAGGCCATCGACTTCTGTCAGGTGGACAGTTGCCGTCTCGGCGGACTGAACGAAGTGCTCGTCGTGCTGCTGATGGCGGCGAAGTTCGGCGTGCCCGTTTGCCCGCATGCGGGCGGCGTGGGCCTGTGCGAATACGTGCAGCACATCTCGCTGTTCGACTACATCTGCGTGTCGGGGTCGCTGGAAAACCGCGTGCTCGAATATGTCGATCATCTGCACGAGCACTTCCTCGATCCCGTCGTGATCCGCAACGGCCGCTACATGCCGCCGCAGCGTCCGGGCTACAGCATCGAGATGAAAGCGGAGTCGCTCGCGCGTCATCACTATCCGGACGGCGCCGCATGGCAAAGCTGATGCCGAAGATCAACGGCAAGCGGCTGATCGAAGATCTCGAACGGCTGCGCAGCTTCGGCGCGACGGGAACGGGCGTCGTGCGTCTGGCGCTCTCGCCAATCGACATGGACGCACGGCGCTGGCTCGCGCAGCGCATGGAAGAAGCGGGGCTGTCCGCGACCATCGACGGCGTCGGCAACATCTTCGGCCAGTCGCGCCATCCGAGCCCGGCGCTGCTGATCGGTTCGCATACGGACACGCAGCCCACCGGCGGCTGGCTCGACGGCGCGCTCGGCGTGATCTATGGCCTGGAGATCGCGCGGGCGCTGGCCGAGTGTGAAAGCACGCGTCATCTCGCGCTGGATGTCGCGTCGTGGATGGATGAGGAAGGCAGCTTCTCGGGCTTTCTGGGCAGCCGCAGTTTCGTGGGCGCATCCGTGGACGATGCACTCGACCACGCGCGCAATCGCGACGGCCTGCTGCTGCGCGATGCCATCGCTCAGGCGGGACTAGCAGACCGGCCGCGCGTGCAACTCGACAAGACGCGTCACAAGGCTTATCTGGAGCCGCATATCGAGCAGGGCGGACGGCTGGAGGCGCATGGCAAGTCGATTGGCGTGGTGACGACCATCGTCGGCATTCGTGAGCTCAGGTTGCGCTTCACCGGCCAGCGCAACCATGCGGGCACCACGCCGATGTCGATCCGTCGCGACGCGGGCGCCGCGCTGGTGGCGTTCATCGGGCGCATGGACGAAGCATTCCGTCAGCTCGCCGATGCCGATACCGTGTGGACCGTCGGCCGCATCGATCTCGATCCAGGATCGTTCAGCATCGTGCCCGGCAGCGCTGAGCTGTCTTTGCAATTCCGCGACGCGAGCCTGGCTCGTCTGCACGCGATGGAAGCTGCACTCGCTGCGCTAATAAGCGACTTCAACGCGAAGGAAAAAGTAAAAGTCGAGTTCCTCGATACCGAACCGCCCGAAGATCCCGTCACGATGGACGCAGCACTTCAAGCGCAACTCGCCGATGCCGCCGAAGCGCTCGCGCCCGGGCGCTGGGAAGCCATGCCGAGCGGCGCATCGCACGATGCGCAGGTGATCGCGCCGCATCTTCCTGCGTGCATGCTGTTCGTGCCGAGCATCGGCGGCGTCAGTCACGATTTCATCGAAGACACGTCCGAAGCGGATCTCGTGCTGGGCTGCGAAGTGGCCGCTCGTGCGGCGGTGGACATGCTGCGCAGCATGGCGCGCTGACCTCCTGCGTCGCCCATTGACACGGGCGACGCACGGCACTATCAGTTCAACATCAGTTCAACATCAGTTCAAGCACACACAGGCGCGCACGACCGTGACAGACCATCGAGCCTCCGCCACTCACGCAAGGAGTCGCCATGAGAGCAAGGAACGTACGGACGTGCTGCGCGATCGTGCTGGCCATGATCGCGCTCGATGTCATCGCGCAGAGCAAGCCGATTGCCTATCCCGCCAAGGGGCAGAGCGCGCAGCAGCAACAGAGCGACGACGGCGCCTGCTATAGCTGGGCGAAGAGCAACACGGGCGTGGATCCCGCCAATCCCGCCACGACCGGCGCGCAAAGCTCGCAGAGCGCGCAAGCCGGGCATGGCGGCCAGCGTCTGGGTGGTGCGGCGCGCGGGGCGGCGGGCGGCGCGGCCATCGGCGCCATCGCGGGCGATGCGGGCAAGGGCGCCGCCGCCGGCGCAGTCGCGGGCACGATGGCGGGCGGCGCGCGTGCGCGGCAGGCGAAGCGCGCGGAGCAGGCGAACGCCCAATCGCAAAGCCAGGGCGCGATGTCGACGTACTATCGCGCGTGGTCGGCGTGCATGCAGGGACGCGGCTACACCATTCAGTGACCGTTGCGGATGGCCGTCGCGATGTCGCGGCTCACGCGGGCGAGCGCACGGTCATGCGCGGCGATCAGCGCGTCGGTGTCGCCGCCGTTCACCGGTTCGCGCACGAAGGTCCGCCCACTCGCATGGATGACGGCGCCGCCGTCGTTGTCCCGGCGCACGGACCAGCGCGCATCGATCACGACCGCTTCGGCAGGCACGGATTCGAACTGCTGGATATCGATGCGCACGCGCCACGCCCGCGCATCGGCCGGCGCGCGCGACGCCACCGCGACACGGTCCGAGCCGAGCATCAGGCCGAGATTGCCGGCAATGGCATCCGCGATGCCGCTTCTCAGCGGTTCGCCCCAGCGCGCATATTCGTTGATCGCGATTTCGTTGTTGGTGCTGCGCGTGACGATCTGCGGGCGGTCGACGAGTTCGGGCACCGTCACCGGCCCGACGATCACCGCCTGCTGAATCGCGCTTGCGCCTGCCGTGTCCGAAGCGGCATCCGGACTCAATCGATAGAAGCTCGCACGCGGCGAAGCACAGCCCGCGCAGAGCGCCGCAATGGCAAGCAGCACGATCACACGCGGCGTCATGGTTTCTCCTCCGGCTTGCCGCGCAGCAGCGCTTCAGGATGCTGCTGAAGATAATCGGCGAGATTGCGGAACGAAGCCGCCGTGCGTGTCAATTCGCGAACCGCTTCCGCCGTGTCCTGCTGCAAGCCCGAATCGGGGCTGAGCGTCGCGTGCGCGGCATCGAGCGCGCTGCGGGCGGCATTGAGCGTCGCCGCGGCTTGCGGAAGGACATCGGTATTGAGGCCCTGCATCAGCAGGCTCGTCGCGTTGAGGGTCTTCTGTGCGCTCGCGGTCAGCTGCTCGATCGGCAGCTTGTCGATGCGCGTCATGATGCGGTTGATCGAGTCCTGCAATGAATCGAGACCGCTCGGCGTGGTCGGCAGTTCGGGCGGCGTGCGGCTCCAGTCGACGCTCGCCTGCTTCGCGGCGGGGAAGAAGTCCATCGCCACATACAACTGCCCCGTCAGCAGACTGCCCGTGCGCAATTGCCCGCGCAGCCCGCGTTCGACGAGAAAGTCCGCGAGCGCCTTCGGGTCGCTGACCATGCGACCGCTTTTCGGGGGCGCATTCGCGAAGCGCGACGTGAAGCGTTCCGGATACAGCTTCACTTCGACCGGTATGCTGATCTGCTTCGTCGCCGGGTCGAAGCGCGTATAGATGGCCGACACCTCGCCGATCTGAATGCCGCGAAACTCCACGGGCGCGCCCACGGCCAGTCCGCGCACCGAGCCCTGGAAGTTGAACACATAGGTCTCGACGATGCGTTCCTGCACGCGCAGCGCATCGGCGCGCGTGCCGAAGAGATTGAAGACGGTATCGGCGGGCGCTTCGGCCCAGCTGAGCGAGACCGCCGGCGTTTCGAAGGCGAGGCCGCCCACCAGGATCGAGACCAGCGACTGCGTGTTGACCTTGAGTCCGTCGGTGCCGAGCGTGACGTCGATGCCGCCCGCCTGCCAGAAGCGCGAATCGGCGTTCACATAGCGGTCGTAGGGCGCGTTGACGAACACATGCAGCGTGACGCCGCTGCCGTCGCGGTCGAGTTCGAACGACGTCACCTGTCCCACTTGCAGACGCCGGAAGAACACCGGCGTGCCGACATCCACGGAACCGAGATCGCTGGCCTTCAGGACGAACTGGCGGCCCGGCACATCGCTGGCGAACACGGGCGGCGTTTCCAGTCCGACATAATCGCGCCGGTCGCGCCTGGTCCTGCCAATATCCATGCCGATATACGCGCCCGACAGCAAGGTGCCGATGCCCGACACCGAGCCGCCTGCCACGCGCGGCCGGACGACCCAGAAGCGCGTGTCCTCGACGAGCATGTTGGCGGCATCGCGCGTGAGATCGGCCGTCGCGACCACGTGCGTGTAGTCCTTCGAGAGCGTGACGGACTTCACCTGGCCGATGTCCACGTCCTTGAACTTGATCTTGGTCTTGCCTGCTTCGAGTCCTTCGCCGCTCTTGAAGGTGATGGTGACGGTCGGACCTTTTTCGAGCACGGCCTGCGCCGCCAGCCACACGCCGATCAGCAGCGCGACCGCCGGCACCACCCACACCCATGGAATGCGCCAGCGTTTCCTCGGCACGACTTCGGCGTCGGGCATGTCGTTCGGCGTGTTCATCGCAATGTCTCCGGGCGCGCGTCGGGCGGCGGGTCCCAGATCAGGCGCGGATCGAACGACATGGCGGCGAACATCGTCAGTACGACCACGGCGCCGAACGCAATCGCGGCGGGCCCCGCGGCAATGGTGGCGAGCGCGCTGAACTGCACGAGCGCGACCAGCACGGCGATCACATAGATATCCAGCATCGACCAGCGGCCGACGAACTCGACGATCCGGTAGATGCGCGCGCGCAGCGGGCTGCGCTGTGTCGAACGCAGATTGACGCTGGCGGCGAGATAGCCGATGGCGAGGATCTTGAGCATTGGCACCGCGACGCTCGCGATGAACACGACAATGGCAAGCGGCCACGAGCCCGATTGCCACAGATACGCAACGCCGCTCATGATCGTGTCTTTCTCCGCGCCGAACAGCGAACTGGTGTTCATCACCGGCAGCAGGTTCGCGGGAATGTAGAGCAGGGCCGCCGCGCTCAGGAACGCCCAGGTGCGCGACAGGCTCCCGGGCTTGCGCAGATGCAGATGCGCGCCGCAGCGCGGGCAGACCAGCCGTTGGTGCCTGTGCGTGCCAGGGGTACAGAGCCCGCAGTCGTGACAGACGCAGATGCCGCTCGCCGCCGCGATAGGTCCATGCAGCGGCGTGCCGGCGGGCAGGCCGGGCGGTGCGCCGTCGATGCGCATCCACATCGCGCGTTCGTCCCAGGCGGAGGACGCCGCCACGAGCAAGGCCATCAGCGCCGCCAGCGACCACAGCGCGGGCCCCGTCACCACCGACGCGATATGAGCGAGCTTCACCAGCGCCACCAGCAGCCCCAGCATCAGCACTTCGGTCATGCCCCACTCGCGCGCGACGCGCAGCAGGCGGAACACCGTGTCCGCGCGCCAAGGCACGCGCCCGAGAAACAGCGGCAGCAGCAGCCACACCATGCCGATGGCCTGCAACGCGGGCATCAGGATCGTCGTGAAGAAGATGAGCGCGGCGAGCGGCCACATGCCGTCGCGATACAGCACGCGCACGGCGCCGATCAGCGTCGTCTCCACCAGATCGCCGTTCACCGACAAACCGACGATCGGACACGCGTTCGAGATGAGCCACAGCACGCAGGCCGCGAGCGCGAAGGCGAGGGCGCGCTCGAAGCCCGGCGCGCGCCTGCGGTACAGCACGGCGCGGCAGCGGCAGCAGCGCAACACGCCGCCCGGCGGCACGGCGTGTTCATGCTGGAGCAGATCGCATTCGTGGCAGGCGATCAGCGCGCGGCCGGAAGCGGGCGTGTTCATTGCACCGTCTGCGGAGTGGATGACGCGGACGACGCTGCGTCTTGCTGCGTCGTGAGCTTGTCGGCGGCGACGACCCAGCCGCCGCCCATCACCTTGTACAACGTGACGAACGACACCAGCGCGGCCGCCTGCGTCTGCGTCAGCGAGAGCTGGGCGTTGAAGAGGCTGCGTTCGGCATCGAGCACTTCGATATAGCTCGTGTAGCCGCCTTCATAACGCGCCCGCGCCAGACGCGAATAGGTGGACAGCGCCGTGACCTGACGGCCCTGCGTTTCTAGCTGCTCGTGCAGCTTGGTCGAGGCGATGAGCGCGTCGTCGACTTCCTGGAACGCGACCTGGATCGCTTTCTGGTAGGTCAGCAGCGCGCCGCGTTGCTGCGCTTCGGCCGACTGCACCTGTCCCGAGATGTTGCCCGCCGTGAAGATGGGCTGCGTGACCTGTCCCGCGAACGACCAGACCCGCGACGGCCCCGTGAACAGCGAAGAGAACTGCCCGCTCGCCGTGCCGAGCAGGCCGGTCAGCGAGATCTGCGGAAAGTAGAGCGCGCGCGCCGCGCCGATCAGCGCATTGGCCGCGATCAGATCCTGTTCCGCTTGCAGCAGATCGGGGCGTCGTTCGAGGAGATCCGATGGCAGGCCCGCTGGAATCACCGGCGTCTGCATCTCGCCGAGCGTGCGGCCGCGCAGGATCGGGCCGGGATTGTCGCCGAGCAGGACGGACAACGCGTCCTCCTGCTGTGCAATGGAGGTTTCGATCTGCGGAATCGTCGCGAGCGAGGCTTCGTATTCGGACTGGCTTTGCGCGAGTTCCATCTGCGAGACTTCGCCGCCCTCGAAGCGCAACGTGAAGACATGCACGGATTCGGCGCGACTGTCGGTCGTCGCTTTGGCGATCTCCAGTTGCTTGTCGAGGCTGCGCAGATTCAGATACGACGACGCCACCGATGCCACCAGCGAGAGGATCGTTGCCCGCCGCCCTTCGACGCTCGACAGCAGGTTCGCGCGCGCCGACTCGGTCAGCCGCCGGTTGCGCCCGAACACGTCGAGTTCCCAGGCGGCGGACACCGACACCTCGTAGCTGTTGTAGACCGGCCCGAAGCCGGCCAGAGGCTGCGGACCCGCCTGCGAAGCGCGCTGGCGCGCCGCCGTCGCGCCCGCCGAGACCTGCGGGAACAGCGCCGCGCGCGTGGTCACGAACTGGCCCATGAACTGGTCGATGCGCGCCGCCGCGATCTTCACGTCCTTGTTGTTCGCCAGCGCGGTGTCGATCAGCTCGTCGAGCACGGGATCCTGGAACTGCTTCCACCATTCGGTGTTGGCGGTGTCTGCGGCTTCGCCCGAGGAGAAGCGCCAGTTGGCGGGCGTTTCCACCGGCTGGCGTGAATAGTCCGGCCCGAGCAGACAGCCGCCGAGCATCAGCGTCATGACGAGAACCGGGAGGGCGAGGGGAAACCGGCGCATGTCAGTCTCCCTGTTCTCTGGGCGGCGCATCGGCTGGCTTCTTCTTTTTCTTGTCCGAGCGTTCCGACAGCGTTTCGAGCACGAAGAAGAACATCGGAATGAAGAACACGGCGATCACCGTGGCGCCGAGCATTCCGCCAATCACGCCCGTGCCGATGGAATGCCGGCTGTTCGCCGACGCGCCTGTCGCGATGGCCAGCGGCACGCAGCCGAGAATGAACGCGAGCGAAGTCATCACGATCGGGCGCAGGCGTTCTTCGGCGGCGACCATGGTGGCGTCGAGCACGGACTTGCCCGACTCGCGGTTCAGCACGGCAAACTCGAAAATGAGAATGGCGTTCTTCGCCGCGAGCGCAACCAGCATCGTCAGGCCGATCTGGAAGTACACGTCGTTGTTGAGGCCGCGCAGCAGGATGGCGAGCAGCGCGCCGAAGATCGCGAACGGCACCGCCATCAGCACGCCGATCGGCAGGCTCCATTTCTCGTATTGTGCCGCGAGGATCAGGAACACCATCACGAGACCGAACACGAACACCAGCGCCGAACTGCTGCCCGACTGCTTCGCCTCATAGGCCTCGCCGCTCCACGCGATGCCGTAATCCGTGGGCAGCGTCGCCGCGACTGCTTCGAGCGCCTGGATCACCTGTCCCGATGCGTAACCCGGCGCGGCGTTCGCCGTGATCTTCACCGCCGGGAAGTTGTTGAAGCGCGTGATGAGATCGGGGCCGGTGACATAGCGCGTGTTGACCACGGCCTTCAGCGGCACCATGTTGCCGTTCTTGCTCTTCACGAAGATCTGCGTGAGATCGTCGGGCTTGATGCGATACGACGGCTCCGCCTGCAGGATCACCTGCCACAGCCGGCTCGAGCGGTTGAACTGCGACACATAGAGCGAGCCGAACATGGTCTGCATCGCGCTGTAGACATCCTCAACCGGTACGCCGAGCGTCTCGGCCTTGTCGCGGTCCACGTCCGCCAGCAACTGCTGCGACGACGCGTTGAACGTCGACGTCACGCCTGTCAGTTCCGGCCGCTGCTTCGCCCGCTCGACGAAATCCTGCACCAGCGCCGCGAACTGCGCGATCGGCGCATCGCCCTTGCTCTGGATCCACATCTCGGTGCCGCCGGTGGTGCCGAGACCGGGGATCGACGGCGGATTCAGCGGCACGACGATCCCCTCGCGAATCTGCGACAGATGCTTGTAAGCGTCGATCAGCACGGCGCGCGCATTCTCGGTGCGGATATTGGCCGACGTATAGCGGTCGTCGAAGCTCTTGAGGCCGACGAAGAAGGTCGACGAATTATTCTTGTTCTGGCTGTCGAGAATGCTGAAGCCATCGACGGTCGTAATGCTGCCCACTGCCGGCTGCTTCATGAAGTATTCGGTGACGCGCTCGGACACCGCGCCGGTGCGGTCGAGCGAGGCCGCGTCCGGCATGATGACCGCGCCCAGCAGATAACCCTGGTCCTCGGGCGGCAGGAAGGCGGTGGGAATGTCGCGCATCATCACGACGGCAAGCGCGATCACGCCCGCGAAGATGCACAGCCCGATCACGAAGCGCCGGATCACGAGTTGCACGGCACGCGTATAGCCGTGCGTCATGCGTTCGAACTGGCGGTCGAACCAGCGGAAGAAGCCTTTCTTCTCGTGATGGCCGGGCTTGAGCAGCAATGCGGCGAGCGCCGGCGACAAGGTGAGCGCCACGAGCCCCGAGATCACCACCGAAATCGCGATGGTGATGGCGAACTGCTTGTACATCTGCCCGGTGATGCCGGCGAGGAAGGCCACCGGCACGAACACCGCGCACAGCACGAGCACGATGGCGACCACCGGTCCCGCCACTTCGTCCATGGCTTTCTTGGCGGCGGTCTTCGGATCGAGCTTGAACACGGTCATGTTGCGCTCGACGTTCTCGATCACGACGATCGCATCGTCCACCACGATGCCGATGGCGAGCACCATGCCGAACAAGGTGAGCATGTTGATCGAGAAGCCCAGCGCCGCCATGCCCATGAAGGTGCCGACAATCGACACCGGCACCGCCAGCACCGGAATGAGCGTCGCGCGCAGGCTTTGCAGGAACACGAACACGACGATCACCACCAGCACGACCGCCTCGAAGAAGGTATGCACCACGTCGGTGATGGACGCGCGCGTGAACTCCGTGGTGTCCATCGCGATCTGGTAGTCGATGCCTTCCGGAAAGGTCTTCTTCATCTCGGCAAGCTGCGCGCGCACCAGCTTCGACACGTCGAGCGCATTGGCGCCCGGCTGCTGGTACACGGCGAGCACCGTCGCGGGCTTGCCCTGGAAGCGGCTGCGGATGGAGTAGTCCTTCTGCCCGAGTTCGGCGCGGCCCACGTCGCGCAGCCGCACGATGGCCGCGCCGCCCGACTGCGCGCGGATGATGATGTTCTCGAACTCGGAAGGCTCGGTGAGGCGTCCGGAGGTCGTCACGGCGAACGACTGTTCGACGGGCGCGCCGGTCGGCGACTGTCCCAGCCGGCCTACCGCGAACTGCTGGTTCTGGTTCGACACGGCGCGCTGCACGTCGGCGGCCGTGATGCCGAGCTGCGCCATGCGGTCGGGCTTGAGCCAGATGCGCATCGCGTAGTCGGGCGTGCCGAAGATGCTCGACTGGTTCGCGCCCGGAATGCGCTTGAGCGCGTCGAGCACATAGACGTTGGCGTAGTTCGCGATATAGGTGGCGTCGTAGCGTTCGTCGGGCGAATAGATCGCGATCACCATCATGAACGCCTGCGACTTCTTCTGCACCTGCACGCCCTGCGAGGTCACCGACTGCGGCAGTTGCGGCAGCGCGAGGTTCACGCGGTTCTGCACGTCCACCTGCGCGAGTTCCGGATTCGTGCCGATCTGGAAGTATGCGTTGATCGTCAGGTTGCCCGTGGATGAGCTCGACGAGCTCATGTAGATCATGTTGTCCGCGCCGTTGACCTGCTGCTCGATCGGCGCGGCCACGTTGTTCGCGACCACGTCGGCGCTCGCGCCCGGATAGGTCGCGGAGATGGTGATCTGCGGCGGCGTGATGTCGGGATACTGCGCGGTCGGCAACGCCAGCATGGACAGCGCGCCGCCCAGTGTGATGACGATCGAGATGACCGAGGCGAAGATCGGGCGGTCGATGCAGTAATGTGAAATGTTCATTGGCCTCTTCCGCGCGACGAGCTTTCAATCAGATCACTGGCCGGCCTCGCTGGCTGCGGACGCGCCCGCAGCGGGTGCGGTGCTGGTCACGTGCAGTTGCGAATCGGCGGACACGCGGATCGCGCCATCGACGATCACGCGCTCTCCCGCGCGCAGGCCGCTCGTGATGAACCAGTCGTCGCCATGCCATTCGCCCACTTCCACCACGCGCTGACGCGGCTTCGACTGCTCGTCGAGCACCCAGACGAAATGACTCTTCGCGCCCTGCAGCACGGCGCGCTGCGGCAGCAGGATGGCATTGGGACGCACCGCGCCCGCCACGCGCGCCTTGACGAACTGGCCGGGCCGCAGGATGCCCTTCGGATTGGCGAACACCGCGCGAACCAGGAAGGTGCCGGTATCGGTGCTGAAGGCCGGATTCGTGAAGTCGATGCGGCCCGTCTGCGGATACACGGAGCCGTCCGCCTGGATGATCGTCACGTCGAACTTGTTCTCGGGCGGAAAGCGCAGCAGGCCCTTCTGGATCTGCTCGCGATAGGTCAGCAACTCGTTCTCCGAGATGCTGAAGTTCACCCACATCGGGTCCAGCTGATAGACGTAGGTGAGCAGGCCGGATTGCGTCGGCGTCACGTAGCTGCCTTCCTGCACGCGCGCGAAGCTGGAGAGGCCCTTGAGCGGCGAGCGGATGGTCGTATAGCTCAGGTTGAGCTCGGCGGTCTGCACTTCGCCTTTCGCGGAGATGACGGCGGCCTCGGCCTGCTTTTCGTTGCCGATGGCGTCGTCGAGATCCTTCTTGCTCAATGCGTTCATTGCAGCAAGCGGCTTCACGCGCGCCAGGTTCTGCTGCGTCACGTAGAGCCGCGCCTGCTGCTGCGCGAGCGCGCCCTTGGCGGTTTGCAGCGCGGCCTCGAACGGCCGCTTGTCCATCACGAACATGATCTGGTTTTCTGCGACGAGCGCGCCTTCGGTGTACAGGCGCTTCTCGAGAAAGCCATCCACGCGCGCGCGGATCTCGACCTCGCGCGAACTCTGCGTCTGCGCGGTGAACTCGAACTCGACGGGCGTGGACTGGGCGGCGACCGTGACGACGGTCACATCGACCGGAGGTTTCTGTGCCTCGGGGGGCGGCTTCTTGCAGGCGGCCAGCGCCAGCAGGACGAACGCGGCAAGCGATGCACACCGCGCGGCGTGCCCGGTGCGTGACCGTGGGGCGAACCGGCAGCAGTCCAGTATCCGTTCCGACACGAACGCCATAGGCGCCTCCCCCTCTGGGACGGCCGACAGTTGAGCGGCGCGCAGGCGAGCGTTTTCCCGGTCATGCGCGTATGCGTGACCGTGCCGCCTTGCGATGAGAACGCGCTGGACAGGCCAGCTTGCAACGTCAGCGCGCGCGAGCCTGATGGAAGTGATGGGTCGTGGCTGCCTCCGGTCTTGTCGGTCGAATGCCTGTAAGAGAGCGGCGCATGATGCGTCATGCCTCGAAGCCCGCGCCGTTCATGCAACGGACGCGGCGTGCGTGACCCAATTACTAATAGTCGAAGACGGCTGAAAACGCCATAGCGTTAGCATGAATTTGCAGATGCGAAGACGCGTCAGTCAGCCCGCTTCCATGCCCTGAAGACATCGAGCAGCGTGCGCACCTGCCGTCCGGGCGGATCGTTGCGACGCCAGACCGCGCCCACGTCCATGGTCGGCACGGGCACGCTCAGGTCGCGCTTGCTGATGCGGTTGCCTTCCAGCGACCACGGCCGGTAGACCAGATCCGACAGGATGGTCACGCCCTCGCCGAACGCCACGAGGCTGCGCACCGCTTCGATCGACTTGCTCTGCATGCGCACGCGCGGCTCCACGCCGAACTTGCCCCAGTAGCGTGCAACCGTCTGAATGTGCTCGTCCATGTCGAGCAGCAGATAGTTCTCGCGCGCGACGTCTTCGAGCGTGACGCGCTGTGCATCGAGCAGCGGATGATCCGGCGGCGTCCACAGGCGCCGCGGCGAGCGCACGATGGTCTCGCCCTTGAGATCGTCGTGCAGCGCGGTGTTGGAGACGAGCAGCAGCGCCATGTCGAGATCGCCGGCGAGCAACTGCTGCTCGACGACTTCCCGCTCGCGCTCGATCACCTCCACCTGAAGATTGCGGAAGCGGCGCGTGAGCGTGGCCATCATCGAGGGCAACAGGTAGGCGGAAATGGTCTCGGTCACGCCGATCCGCACCATCCCCGAAATCTGCCCGGGTTCCTCCTGCGCGGCGAGCACCGCGTGGTCCACCGATTGCCTGGCCTGCTGGACATGGCGCAGGAAGCGCACACCCGCCTCGGTCAGCCGTACGCCCTTGGCGTGACGCGCGAGCAGCGCCACGCCCACCGTGTCCTCCAGGTTCTGCAACGCGATCGTCATGGACGACTGCGACACGCTGCACAGATTGGCGGAACGCGAGATCTGCCCGGTGTCGGCGACGGACACGAAATATTCGATCTGACGCAGGGTGATTTGACGGGGCATAGGGGCGATCCAGGTTTCGGCGAGCAGGCGATATCTAAAAATTCTATATCGCTGAATCGGAAATATGAATTCTTCATTGCATTTTGATTTCATAGCATCGCGACTATGAAATCCGGAGACGAGATGGAAGTTCAGGAAAAAAAGGGCTATTGCACGCTGTGCCGCTCGCGCTGCGGCACGGTCAACGTCGTGCGCGGCGGCATGCTCGCGGAAGTGCGCCCCGACCGCGAGCACCCGACCGGCCACGCCATGTGCCTGAAGGGCAAGTCCGCGCCTGAACTCGTCCACAGCCCGCACCGCGTCCTGCATCCGATGCGCCGCACCGCGCCGAAGGGCGCCGCCGATCCAGGCTGGGTGCGTATCGGCTGGGACGAGGCGCTCGACGAGATCGCCACGAAACTCGACGTGCTGCGCCGCGAGCACGGCGCGGAAACCGTGGCTTTTGGCGTGACGACGCCGAGCGGCACGCCGATGAGCGACAGCATCGACTGGGTGGAGCGTTTCATCTGGTCGTACGGCAGCCCGAACATCTGCTATGCGACGGAAATCTGCAACTGGCACAAGGACGTGGCGCACATCTTCACGTTCGGCTGCGGGATGCCGACGGCGGACTATCGCAACTCCGAAGTCATCATGTTGTGGGGCACGAACCCGGCGAACACCTGGCTCGCGCAGGCGGACGCGATCGCGGCGGCGCGCCGCAACGGTGCGCGGCTGATCGTCGCCGATCCGCGTCCGACCGCGCTCGCCCGCGAAGCCGATGTCTGGCTGCGCGTGCGTCCCGGCACCGATGCGGCGCTGGCGCTGGGCATCGCGCGCGAGATGGTCGCGACGCAGGGCATCGACGAGGGTTTCGTGCGCGCGTGGACCAACGCGCCGCTGCTCGTGCGGCGCGATAACGGGTTGTTCCTGCGCGAGCGCGACCTCGATCCGCACGCTCAGCAGAACCGCTACGTGATCTGGAGCGGCACGCGCGGCCGTGCGGAGGCGCTGGGCGAAGAAGCCGCCACGTCGCCCGACGATTTCGCCTTGGCGGGACGGTATGTGGCGGCATCGGTCGAATGCGAACCGGCCTTCGCCTGCTATGTGCGCACGCTCGATGCGTACACGCCGGAACATGTCGAGACGCTCACTGGCGTTTCGGCAGCCGACCTGAAGCGCGCCGCGGCACTGCTCGCGCCGGGCCGGCGGATTGCCTATCACGCGTGGTCGGGCGTCGGCCAGCAGGCCAACGCGACGCAGACCGAACGCGCCATCGCCACGCTCTACGCGCTCACCGGCGCCTTCGACAAGCGCGGCGCGAACCGCGAATTCGTCAAGCAGCCGGCCAATGCGGTGAGCACGTATGCGTTGCTGTCGCCGCAACAGCGCGAGAAGGCGCTCGGTCTGGCCGAGCGGCCGCTCGGACCGCCCGCGCAAGGCTGGGTCACGGCGCGCGACATGTATCGCGCGATGATCGAAGGCGAGCCGTACAAGGTGCGCGCGCTGTTCGCGTTCGGCACCAATCCGCTGGTGTCGCAGCCCGACACCGCGCGGGCGCACGCAGCGCTGAGCGCGCTGGATTTCCATGTGCATTGCGATCTGTATGAAACGCCGTCGTCGCGCTATGCCGACATCTTCCTGCCGGTGAACACGCCGTGGGAGCGCGAGGGCTTGCGCATCGGCTTCGAGATCGACGAGCGCGCGGTGGAACTCGTGCAATTGCGTCAGCGCATGGTGGCGCCGCGTGGCGAAAGCTGCGCCGATTACGACATCGTGTTCGAGCTTGCGAAGCGGCTCGGCATGCAGGACGCGTTCTTCGGCGGCAGCATCGAGGCAGGCTGGAATCACATGCTCGCGCCGCTCGGGCTCGACGTGGACACGCTGCGGGCGCATCCCGAAGGCATCCGCCCGCCGCTCGAACAGCGCGAGCAGCAGTACGCGAAGGCCACCCCCGACGGCGTGCGCGGCTTCCGTACGGAAACGCTGAAGGTCGAACTGTATTCGGAAAAACTGCTGCGCCATGGCTATCCGCCCGTGCCGGTGCATGAGCCGCAGGCCGCTCCGGCGTGCGATGCCGCGTATCCGTACGTGCTGACTTCGACCAAGAACGGCTACTACTGTCACAGCCAGCATCGCGGCGTCACGCGCCTGCGCAAGCGCGCGCCGTATCCGGTGGTCGAGATGAGCCGCGCGCTGGCGCTGAAGAAGGGCGTCGAGTCGAACGACTGGGTCATCCTGCGCACGGCGCAGGGCAAGGCGCGCTTCGTCGCGCGCGTCGAGGAAGCGCTCGCGGACGACGTGCTGATCGCCGAATACGGCTGGTGGCAGGCCTGCGACGAACTCGGCATGCCGGGCTTTCCGGCGCTCGGCGAGATCAACAGCAACTTCAGCAATCTGGTGTCGTCGGCGCGGCACGATCCGCTGAGCGGCTCCATGCCGATGCGCGCGCTCGCCTGCGACATCGAACCCGATCCGTCATTCGACCGCACGCGGCGCGCATGGCAAGGCTGGCGCGAATTCGTCGTGACGAATCTGCACGACGAAGCCGAAGGCGTGCGCACCGTCACGTTCACGGCCAAGGACGAAGGCACGCTGCCGGACTACCAGCCGGGCCAGCACGTGACGGTACACGTGCCGACGCTCGGCGCACGCGGCACGACGCGCGCCTATTCGCTCGTCGGCGCGGCCAGCGAAGCGGCGCGGCGCACCTACACCATCTCGGTGCGGCAACAGCCGCAAGGCGCGATGTCCGGGCACATTCACGAGGCGCTGGAGATCGGGCATCGCGTCGATCTGCGCGCGCCCGGCGGCACTTTCGTGCTGCCGCTGCGCTCGCGTCAGCCGGTGGTGATGTTCGCGGGCGGCATCGGCATTACGCCGTTCATTTCGTATCTCGAATCGCTGGCGGCGATCGAACCGGTGAGCCAGCGGCCCGAAGTCTGGCTCTTCTATGCGAACCGGCACGGCGCGGCGCATGCGTTCCGCAAGCGCATCGCTGCGTTGCGCGCGGCGTGGCCCGGCCTGCACGTGTTCGACTGCTATGCGCATCCGCGCGAGGGCGTGGACATGGCGGGCCGCGACTACGACCGCGCGGGTTATCTCGACGCGTCAGCCGTGAGCGACGACCTGATCCGCCGTCGTGCGCGCTTCTACTTCTGCGGTCCGGAACCGATGATGAGCGCGCTGACCGACGGCCTGATCGCGCGCGGCGTGCCCGCGTTCGACATCTTCAAGGAGGCGTTCCGCTCGCCGTCCGCGCCGCGCGTCGACGCGGCGCAGCGCTTCACCGTCGAATTCACGCGCTCGCACAAGGTCGCGCAATGGACGCCGGTGGACGGCAGCCTGCTGTCCTTCGCCGAGGGACTGGGCGTCGCGATGCCGAGCGGCTGCCGCGTCGGCCAGTGCGAAAGCTGCGCGGTGCGGATTGCGCGCGGTGCGACCGATCACCTGTCGGGCCACGCGCCCGACGAACCCGACATGTGCTTCGCGTGCCAGGCGATTCCGCTGTCGGACCTCGTCGTCGATGCATGACGGCGTCATCAACTGATTTTGCTTAAACACGCCAACGCGCGAACAGGGGAGAGGGAAAAAATGGAACAGGTCACACGGACAAAAGCGCTACGGCCCGAAGGCGGGTCGGGCAACCTGATGGAACGCATGGCGGCCAACGTCACGCGCTGGGCTGAAGCCTGGTTCCCGGATGCCTATATCTTCGCCGCGGTGGCGGTGATCGTCGTCGCGATCGGCGCGCTGGCCGTCGGCGCGCCGGCGCAACGCGTGGGCATTGCGTTCGGCGACGGCTTCTGGAGCCTGATTCCGTTCACGATGCAAATGGCCATCGTCGCGATTTCCGGCTATGTGGTCGCGGTGTCGCCGCCGGCCTCGAAGATGATCGCGGCGCTCGCGCGTCTGCCGAAGACGGCGCGCGGCGCGGTGATGTTCGTCGCGTTCATCAGCATCGCGACCTCGCTGTTCAACTGGGCCATCAGCCTCGTGTTCAGCGGCCTGCTGGTGCGCGCGCTCGCACGCCGCACCGACATGCGCATGGACTACCGCGCGGCGGGCGCGGCGGCGTATCTGGGCATGGGCGCGACCTGGGCGCTCGGCCTGAGTTCGGCGGCGGCGCAGTTGCAGGCCAACCCGGACAGCCTGCCGAAGACGCTCCTCGCGATCACCGGCGTGATCCCGTTCTCGGAAACCATCTTCCTGCCGCAATCGATGCTGATGGTCGCGGTGCTGATGATCGCCTCGTTGCTGATCGCGGGCTTCTCGGCGCCGGTTGGCGAGCGCGCGCGCACGGCGGCGGATCTGGGCGTCTCGCTCGACGACATCGATCTGAAGATGGAGAAGCCCACGCGTCCGGGCGAGTGGCTCGAATACAGCCCTGTCGTGACGGTGTTGCTGGTGGCGCTCGGGCTCGTCTGGATCGGGCATGAGTTCACGACCAAGAACCCGCTCCTGGCGATCTCGAACCTCAACACCTACAACTTCGTGTTCATCCTGCTGGGCATGCTGCTCAACTGGCGTCCGCGCCGCTTCCTGAACGCGGTGGCGAAGTCGGTGCCCTCGACGGCCGGCGTGCTGATCCAGTTCCCGCTGTATGGCGGCATCGCGTTCATCCTGACCAAGGCGGCCGCGCCGGGCGGCTTGCCGCTTTCGGAGCATCTGGCGCATTTCTTCGTCGCGATTTCGTCGCAGGCTTCGTTCCCCGCCGTGATGGGCGTGTATTCGGCGGTGCTGGGCTTCTTCGTGCCGTCGGGCGGCGGCAAGTGGATCATCGAGGCGCCGTATGTCATCGAGGCGGCCAAGGCGCTGCACGTGCATCTGGGCTGGTCGGTCACGGTCTATAACGCGGCCGAGGCGCTGCCGAACCTGATCAATCCGTTCTGGATGCTGCCGCTGCTCGGCGTGCTCGGACTGCGCGCGAAGGACGTGGTGGGCTTCACGTTCACGCAGTTGGTGATCCATACGCCGCTGGTGGTGTTCATGCTGTGGGTGCTCGCGCCGACGCTGACCTATCACGCGCCGGTCATGCCCTGAGTCTTTGAGTATTGAATGTTCAAGCGAGTGAAGTCATGAAAATGTTCGATGCCGCCACGACAGGCGGCGCACTGGAGTTCCCCGCGCTGATCGCGGCCTTGCGGGCGATGTTCGTCGAAGGCTGCACGGTGCCGCTGCGGCATAACCATAAGATCGAAACGGAGAGCGATGCGGGCACCGTGCTCATCATGCCCGCGTGGCAGGAAGGGCGTTATCTCGGCATCAAGACCGTGAACGTGTATCCCGGCAATGCGGCGCTTGGATTGCCGGGACTGCATTCGACCTATGTGCTGTACGACGCGCGCACTGGCGCACCGCTCGCGCAGATGGACGGCAACGAGATCACGTCGCGCCGCACGGCTGCCGCTTCGGCGCTGGGCGCGAGCTTCCTGGCGCGCAAGAATGCGACGCGGATGACGCTGCTCGGCGCGGGACGTGTCGGCAGTCTGGTGCCGGAGGCTTACCGCTGCGTGCTGCCGATCAGCGAAGTGGATGTGTGGGATGCGAATCCGGCGGCATCGGAGCGTCTGGTGGCGCGGCTTTCCGAACTGGGCTTCGGCGCGCGCGTGGTGCAGGACTTGCCCGCGAGCGTCGCATGCGCCGATGTCGTGACCTCCGCGACGCTCGCGACGCAGCCGGTCGTGCAAGGCGAATGGCTTGCGCCGGGTTCGCATCTGGATCTGATCGGCAGCTTCACGCCGGCCATGCGTGAAGCCGATGACGCGTGCTTCGCCGGCGCGCGGGTGTTCGTCGATACGGCTGAGGCCTTCCAGAAGTCCGGCGATCTGCTTGGGCCGCTGGAACGTGGCGTCGTCACCGGTCCTGAACACTGGCCGACGCTCGAACGCCTGTGCCGCGGCGAAGCGCCGGGCCGCACCGGCGACACGCAGCGCACGCTGTTCAAGGCGGTGGGCACCGCGCTGGAAGATCTGGCGGCCGCTGCGCTGGTGTATGAGCGATGCGGAGAAGCTGTGGCGGCGTGACTGGACGTCTGCCCCCGTATACCGGTCATGAGCCGGATACGGGCGGCGGCCGCGCGAAAATGCGTTAAGCTCGTGACGACTTTTGCACGAAGCGGTCAACGCATTGGAGCACACCATGGAACTACAGTGTCCAAGTCTGTTCGAGCAATCCGCCTACATCGCTGGTGCATGGGTGGACGAGACCACACTGCCGCGCGTGCCGGTCATCAATCCGTCGACGCGCGCCGTCATCGGTTCGGTGCCGCAGGTGACCGAGGAACAGGTGGCGCATGCCGTCGAATGCGCGCAGGCGGCCTTGCAGGACTGGCGCAACTGGAGCAGCCGCGAGCGTGCATCGGTGCTGCGCGAGTGGGGGCGTCTGGTCGAACATCATCGCGACGACCTCGCCATCATCCTGTGCAGCGAGCAGGGCAAGCCGCTGCACGAGGCGCGCGCCGAGATTACGCAGGCCGCCAATTATCTCGACTGGTTCGCTGAAGAGGCGCGCCGCATCTACGGCGACAACATACCCGCACCGCGGCGCAATCAACGCATCCGCGTGCTGCATCAGCCGGTAGGCGTGTGCGGCGCCTTCACGTCGTGGACCTTTCCGGCTTCGATGGTCGCGCGGCGCGTCGGCGCGGCGCTCGCGGCGGGCTGCACCGTCATTCTTCATCCCGATCCCCGCACGCCGTTCTCGGCGCTCGCACTGTGCGCGCTCGGCGAGAACGCCGGCTTGCCGCGCGGCGTGCTTTCCGTGCTGACCGGCGCAGCCGGCCCGATCCGCAGCACGCTGCTCGCGCATCCCGACGTGCGCAAGGTGTCGTTCACCGGACCGATCGAGGCGGGCAAGCAGTTGATGTCGCAGTGTGCATCGACGGTCAAGAAGATGTCTCTGGAGCTTGGCGCCAATTGCCCGTTCATCGTGTTCAGCGACGCCGATATCGATCTCGCTGTGAAGGGCGCCCTCGACGCGCGTTTCCGTCATACCGGCCAGGCGGCGATGTGCGCGAACCGTTTCTTCGTGCATGAGGACGTGTACGAGACTTTCGTGGCGCGGCTCGTGTCGAAGGTCGCGCTGCTGAAGGTGGGCGACGGTCTCGATGAAGGCGTGCAGATCGGTCCGCTCATCAGCGAGGAAGCGGTTGCGCGCATCGAGGCACTGATCGGTGAAGCCGTGAGCATGGGCGCGACGGTCGCGGCGGGCGGCGTGCGCGTGCGCCCCGATTCGGGTTTCTTCAGGCCGACCGTGCTCACGGACGTCAAACCCGACATGCGCGTGTGCGGCGACGAAGTGCTCGGACCGGTGGCGAGCGTGCTGCCGTTCCGCGACGAGGACGACGTCATCACGCTCGCCAACGACACGCGCACCGGCCTCGCGGCCTACTTCTACACGGCCGACATCAGCCGGGCCTTCCGCGTGATGGAGGCGCTGGAATGCGGCGTCGTCGGCGTGAACGACAGTCTGGTGTTCAACGAGGTCGCGCCGTTCGGCGGCATCAAGGAATCGGGGATGGGGCGCGAGGGCGCGTCATCGGGCATCGAGGAATATCTCGAGGCCAAGTACGTGTGCTTCGGCAATCTGGAACGATGAAGGACTAGCGCGCCATCGCGGCCGTTGGATCCTCATGCAGACGCACCGACATGACCGGCGCCTCCGGCCGCGCATGCGCCAGCTTCATCAGACGCGGCTGCAACAGCAGCGCCACCAGCCCGCTCCAGCCGGTCTGATGCGATGCGCCGACGCCCCGGCCCGTATCGCCATGGAAGTACTCGTGGAACAGCACGAGATCCTGTGAGCGCGGGTCCGCCTGAAGTTGCGGATAGGCGCTCATGACGGGCCGCTTGCCTTCGGCGTTCTTCAGGAACAGCGTGGTCACGCGCCGCGACAGGTTATCGGCGATCTCGCTCAGCGAACACGTGCGCCCGGGCTGCGCCGGATCCTCGATGCGGAACGCATCGCCGTAATAGCGGTGGAACTCGTATAGCGACTCGATCAGCAGGTAATTGACCGGCATCCAGATCGGACCGCGCCAGTTCGAATTGCCGCCGAACACGCGCGAATCCGATTCCGCCGGAAGATAGCGCACGCACAGGTGCACGTTGTCGCGATCGAACAGATAGGGCTTGTCGCAATGCACGCGGCTGAGCGCGCGCACGCCGTAATCGGAAAGGAATTCTTCGGGGTCGAGCGTGCGCCGCAACAGCGCCTTCATCCGATGTCCGCGCAGCAGCGACAGCAGCGTCGTGTTGGCCTTGCCGGGCTCCATCCAGCGCGAGACCAGCCTGGCGAGATTCGGCCGGTGATCGAGGAACCACGCAAGCCGTTCGCGCAGGCCGGGCAGCTCGCCATACACGCTTTCCTCCAGCACGTGCACCGCGAACAACGGTATCAAGCCGACGATGGAGCGGATGCGCATCGGCACGCGCGTGCCGTCGGGCAGATGCAGCACATCGTAGAAGAACTCGTCTTCTCCGTCCCACAGGCCGGTGATGCAGCCGTCGCCGCAACTGACGGCCTCCGCGATATACAGGAAATGCTCGAAGAACTTGACGGCGATCTCCACGTACGCGTCGTTCTTCAACGCGAGTTCGAGGCCGATCTGCATGAGGTCGAGCGCATACGACGCCATCCATGCGGTGCCGTCCGCCTGATCGATGCGTCCGCCGGTCGGCAGCGGCTGCGAGCGGTCGAAGATGCCGATGTTGTCCAGCCCGAGAAAGCCGCCCTGGAAGATATTGCGGTCGTCGGCGTCCTTGCGGTTCACCCACCACGCGAAGTTGAGCAGCAGCTTGTGGAACATCACTTCGAGAAAGGCGTGATCGCCGATGCCGGTCATCTCGCGGTCGAGTTCGTACACGCGCCACGTGGCCCATGCATGCACCGGCGGATTCGCATCGCCGAACGCCCATTCATAGGCCGGCAATTGCCCGTTCGGATGCATGTAGCGTTCCTTCACGAGCAGCAGCAACTGCTTCTTCGCGAAGTCCGGATCGATCATCGCGAAGGCAACCGCATGAAACGCGAGGTCCCACGACGCGTACCACGGGTATTCCCATTTGTCCGGCATCGACACGACATCGCCATTGCACATGTGCCGCCAGTCCGCATTGCGGCCGTGCCGGCGCTGCTTCGGCGGCTCGGGCTGGCCGGGATCGCCGTCGTGCCAGCGCGTGACGTCGAACTGGTAATACTGCTTCGTCCACAACATGCCGGCCAGCGCCTGACGCTGCACGAGACGCGCATCGGGGTCTTCGATGTCGTGCTGCAGCGTGGCGTAGAACTCGTCGGCTTCCGCCTGACGGCGTGCGACCAGTGCATCCGTATCGAGCGGCACGTTCTGAGCGGCGGGACGCCAGCGCATCGTCATCACCGCCTGCTGATGCGGGCCGAGTTCGAGACACGCATGCGCGGCCGCGCGTGTGCCGTGATCGCGGCGGATGGCGGTGGTATCGCCATCGACGAGATAGTCGTTGATGCCGTCCTTGAATGGTCCTTCGCCCTCGATGCCGAAGATACGCCGAACGTTCGTCTCGTTCTCGCAGAAGAGCCATTCGAGCGGCACGTCGGCCGTGGCGCTCACGTGCAGGGTGCCATGCGCCGGATGATGCGCGATGACGTGTTCATCGTTGCCGGTTTGGCCGTGCAAGGTCAGCGACGGCTTTCCATGTTTCGCCGACCACGCCCAGCGATTGCGCGCCCAGAACTGGGGCAATACGTGCAGCGTGGCGGCCTCGTTCGCGCGGTTCTCGATGGTCACGCGCATGACGATGTCGTCGGCGGTGTGCTTCGCATACTCGACCCAGACGTCGAAGTAACGGTCGGCGTCGAACACGCCGGTGTCGAGCACTTCGTATTCGGGTTGATCGGCGCCGCGCCGGCGGTTTTCATCGATCAGATCCTGATAGGGAAAGGCGTCATGCGGATACTTGTAGAGCATCTTCATGTACGAATGCGTGGGCGTGCCGTCCACGTAGAAGTACAGCTCCTTCACGTCTTCGCCGTGATTGCCCTGTTCGTTCGTCAGACCGAAGAGCCGTTCCTTGAAGATCGGATCGCGTCCGTTCCACAGCGCGAGCGAGATGCACCAGTCAAGCGGATCGTTGCCGAAGCCCGCGATGCCGTCTTCGCCCCAACGGTACATGCGGCTGCGCGCATGGTCGTGCGGGAAAAAGTCCCAAGCGGTGCCGTATTCGCTGTAGTCCTCGCGCACCGTGCCCCATTGACGCTCGCTCAGATAAGGGCCCCAGCGCCGCCATGACTCGCGTTCCGTGCCGTGCAGCCGTGAGCCTTCCTTCGTTTGCAGCAGATGGATTGCGCGTAGCGGCGGCATGGGACCTCCGGGGCGAATGAAGTTCGATGATAAGCGCGTCCGGCATGTTCGGCGCGCCGGCGTGCCGGTTCATGCCGTCGCGTCATCAATCCCATAACCGACACGCCATTTATTCATGGGATCCCGTTCCTTAACATTCAACTCATCGATGTCAAACGAACCAGGGAGTCGAACCATGTGCGTCATCACAGGCATTACCGGACAAGTCGGCGGCGCGCTCGGACACGCACTGTTGCAGCAAGGCAAGGCGGTGCGCGCAGTGGTGCGCGACGCGCAGAAGGGTGCGGCCTGGGCGGCGCGCGGTTGCGAGATCGCGCTTGCCACGATGACCGACGCCGATGCGCTCGCCCGCGCCTTCGAGGGCGCCGAAGTGGTGTTCCTGCTGCCGCCTTCGGAGTTTGATCCGCAGCCGGGTTTTCCGGAAGCGCGTGAAGTGATCGATACGATCGTCGCTGCTGTGGCGCGTGCGCGGCCGGGACGGATCGTGTGTCTCTCGACCGTCGGCGCGCAGGCCACGCAGACCAATCTGCTGACCCAGCGCTCGTTGCTGGAAGAGGCGCTGCGTCAGCAGCCGGTTCCGGTCACGTTCCTGCGCCCGGCGTGGTTCATGGAGAACTGCGCGTGGGACGTGGCCTCGGCGCGCGACGAAGGCGTCGTGCACTCGTTCCTGCAACCGGCTGATCGTGCTATCCCGATGGTCGCCACCGACGATATCGGGCAACTCGCCGCGCGGCTCATGCAGGAGGAATGGCAAGGCGTGCGCGTGGTGGAACTGGAAGGTCCGGCGCGCGTGCGTCCCGTCGATATCGCCGCCGCGTTCTCAGAGGTGCTTGGCAGGCCGGTGCGTGTGGAGATCGTCCCGCGCGACACGTGGGAAGCGCTGTTCACGAGTCAGGGCATGCGCCATCCGCTGCCGCGCATGCAGATGCTCGACGGCTTCAACGAAGGCTGGATCGACTTCGAAGGGCGTCGCGAGGATATCGTCAAGGGAACGACGCCGCTCGTCGAGGTGATTCGCAAGCTGAGCGCGGTCTGAGCGAGCTTCAGGCGATATCGCTGACTTGCGGAATCATCGCCGCTTGTCCGCGATATTCGCCATCGCGGTCGAACAACTGCCAGACCGTCGCGCGCTCGATATAAAACCGCTCGCCCGACTTCTTGACGCGCACGCCGCGATAGCCATCGACATAACCATCGCGCGTCACCTGTTCGAGGAACGCTTGGCGCTCGCTGCGCTCGGGGGCTTCGGCGGAAAGACGCGAGGGCAGTGCGGTCAGCTCGTTCCACGTATAGCCGAACAGCCTCTGCGCTTGCAGATTGCCGTACACGAAGACCGGGTCTGCCTGCGTGTCGTGTGCAAGGATGCCGAAAGGCGCATCTTCGTAGAGCCAGCGCGCGGCCTCGGCGGGCGTCAGGCTGGTGTCGGGAACCAGCGGCGTGTTCAGCAGGCGCGCGTAGCTTTCGCTGAGAAGCGTGAAGAAGTTGGAATCGGTGGGCTGCATTGCGCTTGAAAAAGCAGGGTTGAGGCCGAAGTCGCAACCATACCTGCTCGCAGGAATTCGCGCAGCACCGCGGCAGAGGATTGCAGGTTTTATATCGGTCGATCTAAAATGCTCCGGCTGCATCCATCAAGCGCACTCCAGGAGACGACCGGCATGATCGAGTTTTACTTCCACCCGACGCCCAATCCCGCGAAAATCGCGCTCTTTCTCGAAGAGTCGGGGCTTCCCTACACGCTGAAACCGGTCGATACGAGCAAGGGCGAGCAGCATCTTCCCGCGTTCCGCGCCATCAATCCGAACGGCAAGGTGCCGGCCATCGTGGATACGGAAGGCCCTGGCGGCACGCGTGCGGTCGTGTTCGATTCCACCGCCATCCTGCTCTATCTCGCGGAGAAGAGCGGTCAGTTCATCGGCGCGCCGGAAGACCGGCCGCAACTGCTTTCATGGCTGATGTTCATCGCCAGCGGCCTCGGCCCGTTCTCGGGGCAAGCGGTGCACTTCCAGTACGCCGCGCCCGAAGGCCTCGATTACGCGGTGAACCGCTATCGCCGCGAAGTGGACCGGCATTATCAGGTGCTCGAAGATCACTTGAAGGGGCGTGAATTCATCGTCGGGAATGCTTATACGATTGCCGACATGTCGGCGTGGGGCTGGCTGGATCGTGCGTCGCGGGTGCTCAAGAACAGCGAGGATCCGCTCGGTCCCTATCCCGAACTGAAGCGCTGGTTCGCGCAAATCGACGCGCGTCCCGCCGTCGCCCGTGCGCGCGCCGTCAACAAGACGCACGCGTTCAAGAGCGTCAATGACGACGAGACGAAGCGCGCGCTGTTTCCGTCGAACTATCCGAAGACGGCCTGAAAGGAAGCCAGCGTATGCCGCGTCCGCGTGAGTTCGATGAAGATGCCGCCCTCGATGCGGCCATGACGCAATTCTGGTCGCGCGGCTACGAAGCGAGTTCGGTGCGCGATCTCGCCACGGCCATGGGCCTGACATCGGCGAGTCTCTACAACGCGTTCGGCGACAAGCGCGCGCTCTATGAACGCGTGCTCGAACGTTATGTGGAACGCGGCTTTCGCGCGCGGGTGCAGCGTCTGGAAGACAAGGTGCCGCCGCGCGATGCCATCGCGATGTTCTTCGACGAGATCATCAGGCTCTCAGTGAACGATCCGCATCGCCGGGGTTGCATGGTCGTCAACTCGGCGCTGGAACTCGCGCCGCACGACGATTCGTTCCATCGCGCGTTGAATGGCGTGCTGAAGGATATGGAAGGCTTCTTCCTGCGTTGTGTGCTCGCGGGTCAGAAAGACGGGTCGATTCCGCGCGATCTCGACGCCGGCGACATCGCGAAGACCTTGCTCGCCTCGCTGATGGGGCTGCGCGTGCTCGCGCGGGTCAATCCGCAGCGCAAGTTGCTCGAAGGCGCGCTGCGGCCGGTGCTCGCGTTGCTCGGCGTGGACGCGGCTGCGCGCCGCAAGCACTGACTTACTTGGCGTCCTGCGCGCGCGACGCGCACATCCGCCATGCGGGTGCGTTGGGTTCTTCGGCCGCCGTCTCGCGCCACCAGCGCTCGCCGCGATGCGGCGCTTCCAGATCGAGCCGCTCGCCCATGCGCGGCGTGGACACCGCGACGCCACGCGCCAATGCCAGCCCGGTCACGCGTTCGAAAGGCTCCTGCCACGGATGCATCGCGAGGTCGAAGGTGCCGTTGTGGATCGGCACGAGCCAGCGTCCGCGCAAGTCGATATGCGCCTGCACCGTATGTTCCGGCTGCATGTGCACGTAGGGCCATTGCGCATCGTAGGCGCCGGTTTCGACGAACGTGACATCGAACGGACCCAGCTTCTCGCCGATGGCGCGAAAGCCGTCGAAGTAGCCGGTGTCGCCGCTGAAGAACACGCGCAGCGCGTCATCGGCGATGACCCATGAAGCCCACAGCGTGCTGTTGCCATCGAACAGACTGCGCCCCGAGAAATGCTGCGCGGGCGTGGCGGTCAAGGTCAGGCCGTCGATCTCCGCGCTCTGCCACCAGTCGAGCTGACGGACCTTCGCGGCGTCGATGCCCCATTCGATCAGACGATCGCCGACGCCGAGCGGCGTCAGGAACACGTCGGTGTTTGCGGCAAGCGCAAGCACGGTGTCGCGATCGAGGTGATCGTAGTGATCGTGCGAGAGAATCACGCCGCGCAGGGGCGGCAAATCTTCCAGCGCGATGGGCGGTGCATGAAACCGCTTCGGACCGACGCGCTTGAACGGCGACGCGCGCTCGCCGAATACCGGATCCGTCAGCCAGAACGCGCCGCGCAGTTTGAACAGCAAGGTGGAGTGCCCCAGCCGATACAGGCTGCGATCCGGCGCGGCGTCCAGCTGCTCGCGCGTCAGCGTATCGACGACAGGCGCCTGCGCCGGCACCGTATTGCGCGGCTTGTTGAACAGCATGTTCCACATGATGCGCAAGGTCTTGCCGAATCCTTCAGACGGACGCGGCTTCACGTTGTGGAAGCGCGTGCCGTCATGCTGCGGCGACGCGCTCGACATCTCGCGGCCACGCCGTGCGGCGGCCAGTCCGAGGGCACGATTGATGCGATCAGCAAAAGAACTCATGAGAATGGCATCCGACGCAAAATGTACACTGCACAGTGTAGTTTAATCTCGCCAAAAAAGTAAACCGTGCGGTGTAAAATCAACGGATGAGTTCGAACGACGACATTCCCCAGCGCCTGACGGATCGCAAGCGCGCCGCCATCATGAACGCGGCGGTCGAGGAGTTCATTGCGGCCGGCTACGACGCCACCAGCATGGACCGCATCGCCGCGCGCGCGGACGTTTCGAAGCGCACGGTGTACAACCATTTCCCGAGCAAGGAAGCCTTGTTCGCGGCCATCCTGCTGCGTCTCTGGGACGAAAGCGATGCCGGCGATGCCCCCGCCTACAGCAGCAGCGAACCCTTGCGCGCGCAGTTGCTGGCCTTGCTCGCGCGCAAGCTGCGCCTGATGAACGACGAGTCGTTCCTGTCGGTGGCGCGCATGGCGATATCAGCGGGCATTCACTCGCCGGAGCGGGCGCGCGATATCGTCGCGCGTATCGGCGAACGGGAAGAGGACCTGACCGTGTGGATCAGGAAAGCCGCCGCCGATGGCCGCCTGAGCGTCACCGATCCCGTATTCGCCGGGCAGCAGCTGCATGGCATCGTGAAGGGCTTCGCCTTCTGGCCGCAAGTGGCGATGGGCCAGCCCACGCTGACGAAGCACGAGCAGAAGAAGGTCGCCGAAGCCGCCGCCGACATGTTCCTCGCGCGTTACGCACGCGCGGCGTCCGACCAATAAAAAAGCGCGATGCCCTTGCAAGCATCGCGCCTTGACGAACCGGAGTTCGATCAGAAGCGGTGACGCAGACCCACGCGCGTCACGAGCTGCGTATTCCCGCCCGCATTGCCGACGAACGACGACGACGAGCCGATTTCCGCCTGCACCGGCACGCCCCGGTTGCTGCCCGATGCCTTCTGGAAGGCGCCGATCACATAGACGTCGGTGCGCTTCGACAGCGCGTAGTCCACGACGCCGTTGACCTGGTGCCAGCGGCCGTCGAAGTTGCCGTCGAGGTCCGAGAACGTGTAGCCGACGCCCGCGCTCAGAGCCGGCGTGAAGGTGTACTTGCCGCCGATTTCATAGTTGTTCAGCGTCGAGGAACCGGCCGTGATCGGCTCGAACTTCGTGTGCGTCCAGTTCGCCCAGATCAGCGCGGCCGCGATGGTGTAGCGCGCGCCGACGCCGAAGGTTTCCAGATCGCGCAGGCCCGTCGTGTTGATGTTCGCGATGCTCACGCTGAACGCCGGCGTCGCACCGTTCGGGAAGCGGATGTTGGTGTACGCCGCGCCGACGCCGAGCGGACCCTGCTTGTAGTTCAAACCGAAGCTGTAGGCGCTCGACGAACCCTGCACCGCGGTCGCGCCGGTGCCCGTCGTGGGCGAGCCTGCGAAGTTGGTCGAGTTGGAGAAGCCGTACATGGCGCCGAACGTGATGCCGTGGAAATCGGCGCTGCTGAACTTGACCGCGTTGTTGATGCGGCTCGACGTCAGCTGGTCGAGGTCGTTGATGTGATACGCGTAGTTGCCGGCGGGCGTCTGGCTGCCCATCGTGTAGCTGCCGCCGAGGTAGTCGGTGGAGAACGAGTACTGACGGCCGAACGTCACCGAACCGATTTCGTTCTTCGAGATGCCGACATAGGCCTGACGGCCGAATTCCGCGCCGCCCTGGCCGAGCGTGCCGTCGCCGCTGTTGAAGCCGCTTTCGAGCACGAAGATCGCCTTCAGGCCGCCGCCCAGATCTTCCGCGCCGCGCAGGCCCCAGCGGCTGCCTTGCGCCACGCCGTCGCCGTACTTGACGACGCTGTCATGGCCGCGCGTGGTGGCGACCTTGTTGGCGTAGGTGATGCCGGCATCGATGATCCCGTACAGCGTGACGCTGCTTTGTGCGTGCGCCGCCGTGCTGAACAGCGTGAACAGGCCGAGCGCGGCCGCCGCTACGATGTGCTTCTTCATTGTTGTTTTCCTTGAGGTTGTCCGCTCGACACGGTGTGGGCAGTACACGGCGCAACGTTTTCAGCGCGCGAACGCGATCTTCCCGGCTTCGCAAGACATGCCTGCGAAGGTCGAGTGCTTTGAGAAAAAAATGATCGTCAAACGAAGGGGCTGATGTTCCGCTTCCGATGGAAGCGGACGGATGGCGTTGCCCCGGCGCCTTGCCGCCGATGACTGACGCTGTAGCGAACGGAATATAGCGGATCGTCAGTGTCCGGTAAATATCTCCCATGCAGTTTGTAGTCTTTATTCCACATGGCTGTCACAAAGCTACGTTTATTCCGAAGTTATCAGGCAACTAACTGTCGATTTTTCTTGCGTCCTTATACAGGCGCGCTTGTTGCAACAGAAGACGCGTGCTTCTTATCAGCAGCTATCAGGAGGAGATGAAATGTCAGAGCACAGCCACCCGGACGCATGCCGGATCGGTGTCGCGTTCATCGAAGGGCAATTGACCATGCTGCATGCTTATGCCGCGTTGTTGTCGGACTGGATCGAGCGCGGTGCGCCGCCGCCCGACTTCAGCAAGGCGGCCCCGTTGACGGCACGCCGCCGTTCGCATCCTGAGGCGCATACGCATAGCGAGGCCGGCACGCCGATGAAAGCGCCGCCGCCCGACGAAGACCTTGCATGGCCGTCATTCGATACCCCGGACCAGCGCATTGCATTCGCGCTGATCGTGCCGTGTACGAATGCGCTGCTCGCGGTCGCCGAGTATTTCGATGTGCATCGGCTGTCGGCGTCGCGCGCGCCCGAGGTGCAGTTCCTGATGCGGGTGCGCGACGCGGCCGTGAACGGCAACACCTTCGCCATCGCCGACACTTACATGCCGCACGCCGCTTATGCCGGCCTGATCGTCGATGCCACGCTCGACGGCACGCTGCTTTTCAGCGATGGCGTCAAGCCCGGCTTCATGGAGTTCGGCGATACGGTGGGCCTGCTGCGCTACCTGACGAAGCTGCTGAAGAGCATGCAGACCGCGATCAGTTCGGGCGATGCAGGCTGAACTTCGGCCCGCAGCACGCTTGCGTCATTTGCTTCAAGATGACGTTGAAGGCGTTCAACGTTCAAGCCGCGCGTGCGCATGACCGCACCCTGACCGCAACCCGGCCGCCGCGCCGCGCGCATCCCATGGAGAAGCGCAATGTCCGCATCATCAAGCGATACCCCTGTCTGGTTCATCACCGGCTGCTCGACCGGCTTCGGCCGTGAACTGGCCGCCGCGGTCATCGAGAAAGGCTGGCGCGCGGTGGTCGCGGCGCGCAATCCCGACAGCGTCGCGGATCTCGTCGCGCGTGCCGCGGACCGCGCCATCGCGGTGCGCCTGGATGTCACGCGCGCCGATGAAATCCAGTCCGCCGTCGCGCAGGCGCACGAAGCGTTCGGCAGGATCGACGTGCTCGTCAACAACGCCGGCTTCGGCTATCTCGCGGCGGTGGAAGAAGGCGAGGACGACGAAGTGCGCGCCATGTTCGAAGCGAACTTCTTCGGCGCGGCGGCGATGATCCGCGCCGTGCTGCCGCGCATGCGCGAGCGGCGCTCGGGACACATCGTCAATATCACGTCGGTGGGCGGGCTGGTCGGCAATCCGGGCAGCGGCTATTACGCGGCGACCAAGTTCGCGCTCGAAGGTCTCGGCGAGGCGCTGGCCCGTGAGACCGAGACGCTCGGCATCAAGGTGACGGCGGTCGAGCCCGGCCCGTTCCGTACGGACTGGGCGGGGCGCTCGCTGAAGCAGACGCGTCATCCCATCGACGACTACGCCGACGGCGCGGGCACGCGGCGCGCGGCGATCGCGGAACGCAGTGGCAAGCAGCCGGGCGATCCGGCGCGCGCCGCGCAGGTAATCATCGAGGCGGTGACCGCGGCCGAGCCGCCGGGACATCTGGTGCTCGGCGGTCCGGGTCTCGAACTGGTGCGCGCCAAGCTTGCCCGCCTCACGGCCGAGATCGACACGTGGCACGAACGCAGCGCCTGGACCGACAACCCGAGCTGAAGCACCCGCCGATGAACCCGCTCGAAGCCCATGCCCACGTCCGCGCGCTGGTCGCCGCCGACGCCGCCGTGCTGCACGTCGCACCGCCGCGCGTGTGCTTCGTGACGCGCGGGGGCGGGCCGTGCTACGAGGCGCTGTTCAACCGCATCGAGATCGACGCCGCCACGCTCGCCTTGCCCGAGCCGCTGCTGAACGTGGTAGTCGCGCATGAAGTCGGCCATGCGACGCAGCGCAGGACCATGCTCTTCGACCTCGCGCGGGCCATGCTGCTCATGGCGGCATTGATGTCGGTGCCGTGCGTGTTGTTCGCGGCCTCGCCCGAGGAAGAGCTGTGGCGCGTGAGTGCGCCGGGCATCGGCGTGGTGCTGGCCTTGTTCGCATCGCGGAGAATCTGGCGCACGCATGCCGCGAGACGCTGCACGGCCCTCGAACTCGATGCCGACGCCAAAGCGGCTTCGATCCACGGCGCATCGCTGTCGTTGCAGGCGCTCGAAGTGATGGCGACGCGCGGCCGTATCGACGCCGCGCGGCTCGACGCGATGCGCGCCCGGCTCATGTCGAACTCAGGTCGAACGATTGAAACCGGCAGAAACGAAAAAGCACGCACGTCCTGATGCGGACGTGCGTGCTTCCATGACAAAAATGACGCGTTACTGTGCCGGCGCGGCGGGCGGCGTCGACGACTTCTTGTGGTGCTTATGCTTTTGTCCCTTCTTGTGATACGCGGGACGCGGCTTGTTGTCCGGGTAGTCCGCAGCAGCGTAAGTCAGAGTAGGCGCCGCAAAAGCCGCCAGCACCAGGAGCACGAGGGACTTCTTCAAAGACGTTTTCATCGGAGACTCGCTTTTTAGGAGATGGCCTGAACCTGCAAGGCAACGCATGGCCCGCCGCGTTGCGTTCGGAAACATACAAGACCACAAGCACTACCGCAACCTATACCGCAACCAATACCGCAACCAATACCGCAACCATCGAATCCGGCTCTCATGCGACGGCGCGGCGCCTGGAGAAGGCCGCGCGCTCAGGCAACAGTATATTGCACAAAAAAATGCAATCATCCAGTAGGTATCCATAAGCTCTTGAAGCGACAAAACTATTGTCGGTTCGCACTGCGGGCCTGAGGGTCATCAAGCTGCCTGTGGTCCGCGACAACTGTCATCTTCTCCATCTACTATCGTGCCTGCTCTCAACTCAGGGACGATCCAGTGAAAGAAGACGACATCCGCCGAAACGCTTTCGCCATGCCGGTGCATAACCCGGCGTATCCGCGTCCGCCGTTCCGCTTCCTCAATCGCGAGTACTTCATCATCTCGTACGAGACGGACCTCGATGCCTTGCGCGCCGTGGTGCCGGAGCCGCTCGAAGTCGACAGCGCCCTCGTGCATTACGAATTCATTCGCATGCCGGATTCATCCGGTTTCGGCGACTACACCGAGAGCGGCCAGGTGATCTCGGTGATCGATCCGGACGGCGCCAAGGCCAACTACACCCATGCAATGTATCTCGACGATGAAGGCCCGATCGCGGGCGGCCGCGAGATCTGGGGCTTTCCGAAGAAGCTGGCGTCGCCGCGTCTTTCGGTGGATGGCAAGGACACGCTGCTCGGCACGCTCGACTACGGCACGCAGCGCATTGCCACCGGCACGATGGGCTACAAGTATCGTCCGCTCGATCTCGAAACCGAACGCAAAAAGCTCGCCGACACGCCCAACTATCTGCTGAAAGTGCTGCCGCACGTCGACGGCACGGCGCGCGTGTGCGAACTGGTGCGTTTCTTCCTGCGCGACGTCAGCGTGATCGGCGCATGGGAAGGCCCGGCCGCGCTCGAACTCAATGCGCACGCGCTCGCGCCGGTCGCGGATCTGCCGGTGCGCAAGGTGGTCGGCGCGCGGCACGTGATCGCGAACCTGACGCTGGACATCGGCGAAGTCGCCTACGACTATCTCGCCCCCGGCGAACTGAAGCTCGCGGTCAATCAATAACTCTCATCGAACAAGGAGCAGGCACATGGCACTGCAAGGAAAAGTCGCGCTCGTCACGGGCGCCGCAAGCGGCATCGGCGAACAGACGGCACGCAAGCTCGCTGCCGACGGCGCGGCCGTCGTCATCGCCGACCTGAACCTCGCGAACGCGCAGAAGGTGGCGGACAGCATCGTCGCGGAGGGCGGCAAGGCGATCGCCGTCTCCATGGACGTCACCAGCGAAGAAGCGGTGAACGCGGGCATCGAAGACACGGTGGCCAAGCTGGGCGGCATCGACGTGCTGGTGTCGAACGCGGGCATCCAGATCGTCGCGCCCATCGAGGAGTACGCGTACTCGGACTGGAAGAAGATGCTCGCCATCCACCTCGACGGCGCGTTCCTCACGACCAAGGCCGCCATCAAGCACATGTACGCGTCGGGCAAGGGCGGTTCGATCATCTACATGGGTTCGGTGCACTCGCATGAAGCATCGAAGCTGAAGTCCGCCTATGTCACGGCGAAGCACGGCCTGCTGGGTCTGGCGCGCGTCGTTGCGAAGGAAGGCGGCCCGCGCGGCGTGCGCGCCAACGTCGTGTGCCCCGGATTCGTCCGTACGCCGCTCGTCGAGAAGCAGATTCCCGAACAGGCGAAGGCGCTCGGCATCTCCGAGGAAGAAGTCGTGAAGAACGTCATGCTGAAGGAAACCGTCGATGGCGAGTTCACCACGGTCGCCGATGTCGCGAACACGGTCGCGTTCCTCGCGGGCTTCGAATCGAACGCGCTGACGGGGCAGTCGGTGGTCGTGAGTCACGGCTGGTTCATGCAATAAAGACAAGCACAACGACAAGGAGAATCCATGCGCCGCAGTCAACGCAACTCACTCACGCAGGCGAACCACGTCGCGCTGCCGGACTACGACGAGGTCTGTCTCGTGCTGCAAGGCGGCGGCGCGCTGGGTTCCTACCAGGCGGGCGTATCCGAGGGACTGGCCGAGGTGGGCGTCGAGCCGAGCTGGACCTCGGGCATTTCCATCGGTGCGCTGAACACGGCGATCGTCGCGGGCAATGCGCCTGAACACCGCGTGGCGGCGCTGCGCGGCTTCTGGAACACGATCTGCCAGCCGGCGGATCTGATCGGGCACGTGGGCGCGTTCGTGCCCGCCGCGTTTGGCTTCGCGAACATGGGCCGGACGTTTTCGAGCATGTGGGCGGCGGCGCGCGCCTTGACCGAGGGCCAGCGCGGCTTCTTCTCGCCGCGCGTGCAGGTGCCGGCGCTCGTTCCGGACGCGCAGGCGAAGCTCCCGAGCAATGTCAGCTACTACGACACCTCGGCGTTGCGCGCGACGCTGCTGCAATTCGCCGACTTCGACCGCATCAACGACGGCAACATGCGCGTGTCAGTGGGCGCGGTGAATGTGCGCACGGGCAATCTCGTGTACTTCGACAACACCAAAATGCGTCTCGAGCCCGAGCACTTCATGGCCTCGGGCGCGTTGCCGCCGGGCTTTCCGGCGGTGGAGATCGACGGCGAGTTCTATTGGGACGGCGGGCTGGTCTCGAACACGCCGTTGACGGAGATCATCCGCGAGAGCCAGCACAAGGACACGCTCGTGTTCCAGGTGGATCTGTGGAGCGCGCGCGGCACCTTGCCGGGCGATTTCCTCGACGTGAGCGAGCGCACCAAGGACATTCAGTATTCGAGCCGCACGCGCGCCATTACCGATTTCGTCTCGCACAACCAGAAGCACGCGCGGCTCATCAAGGAACTGCTCGAACACGTGCCGGAAAAGGTGCGGCGTTCGCATCCGCTGCTGCGCGAGGCGCAGAAGGTGGCGGACGGCGGCGCGGTGAACGTCGTGCATCTGATCTACAAGAACAAGTTCTTCGAAGGCCATTACAAGGACTACGAGTTCAGCAACGACACGATGGACGAGCACTGGGCGAGCGGCCTGGAAGATATCCGGCGGTCGTTCGGCCATCCGGAATGGTTCGAGATTCCGAGTCACGACCTGGGTTTCGTCACCCATGACGTGCATCGCTTCGAGGCCGCGCCGCAAGCCGTGGCCGAGCCGCCGAAGGCGGTGTCTAAGCCGCTGGAAGACGACGTTCCGGCCGACGCCTGAACGTCGGCCAGGCGCGCCTCAGCCCGCCGCCATGCGCGCGGCGGTCTCCTTCAGCTGCGCGACGAACTGATTGACGATCACCGATCTCGGCCTGCCGGGCGCGAACAGGAACCGCGGCTCGACGGGCACCGCCGGCGAAAAGCGCCGCGAGACGAGATCGGGGAACGAGCGGCCCATCAGCGCGAACGGATCGACCAGCGCGACGGCATTGGCCTCCCGCACCAGCGCGCACAGCACCGGCGTGCTGTTCGAGACGAACGCGCTCGAAAAACTCCTGCCTTGCGCGCGAAACGCCTCGCGCAGCCGCCAGCCGGTCAGCGTGTCCTCGCCGAAGGTGGCGAGCATTTCTGTATCCAGCAAACGCGGCGTCACGGTCTTGCGCTCCGCCAGCGGATGCCCGGCGCGCATCACGCAACGCAGCTCCGCGCTGCAAAACTCTTCCACTTCGAGCGTGCCTGACGGCGCGGCCACATCGAGAATGCCGAAGTCCGCCTGATTGTTGTTCACGTATTCGACGACATGCCGCGTGGGCAGCGCGCGGATATCGAATTCGACAGACGGATGCGTCTCGCGAAACTCGCCGACCGCCCGCGCCACGATGGTCGTGGCCAGCATGGACACGGTGGACACGCGAATGGAGCCGCGCTGGCCTTGCTGGATCTCGCGCGCCGTTTCGGCAATGGACTGCACGCTGCCGAACAACCGTTCGATCTCCGGCAGGATGGCCTCGGCCTCGGGCGTGCAGACCAGCCGGCCTTTCACGCGCAGAAAGAGCGTGAGGCCGATCTCTTCCTCCAGCATGCGCAGCGTCTTGGTCACGGCGGGCTGCGACACATACAGCAGCCGCGCTGCCGCCGACACGCTGCCGGCCTTCACGACCGCACGGAAGATCTCGAGATGACGCACTTTGAGCATGGCGGGCACCGGGAAAAGGTATAACTTTTCGGCAGGAACAAGCTTAGCAGAATGTATTGGTTTTCATACTTTTGAAACCGTACACTGATTTCAGTCGCATGAACGCATGAGCCAATCGAACTGACATTCAAGGAGCCTTGCTGTGAGCATTCCCGACGCAACGGTGTGGCGCGCACGCGCCGAGTCACTCCGGCCCGAGGGGCGGGCGTTCATCGACGGGCAATACGTGTCCGCGCTCTCCGGCAAGACCTTCGCCACCGTGAATCCCGCCACGGGCCGGGTCATCGCGGAGATTGCCGAGTGCGGCAGCGAGGACGTGGACGTGGCGGTCGCCAGCGCGCGGCGCGCGTTCGAAGCGGGCGTCTGGTCGCGCCGCGCGCCCGCCGAGCGCAAGGCCGTGTTGCTGCGCTTCGCGCAATTAATGATGGAGCATCGCGAAGAACTGGCGCTGCTCGAATCGCTCGATGTCGGCAAGCCCATCGCAAACGCCTATAACGGCGACATCGTCAGTTCGGCGACCTGTATCCAGTGGTACGGCGAGGCCATCGACAAGCTCTATGGCGAAACCGCGCCCGCCGCTCCCGACATGACCACGATGATCGTGCGCGAGCCGCTCGGCGTGGTCGCGGCGGTGGTGCCGTGGAACTATCCGCTGTCCATGGCGAGCTGGAAGCTCGGCCCGGCGCTGGCTGCGGGTAATTCGGTGATCCTGAAGCCCGCCGAGCAGTCGCCGCTGAGCGCCATCCGCATCGCCGCGCTCGCGGCCGAAGCCGGCCTGCCGCCCGGCGTGCTCAACGTGCTGCCGGGCTACGGCGAGACGGCGGGGCGTGCGCTCGGCCTGCACATGGACGTCGATGCCGTCGGCTTCACCGGCTCCACGGCGGTCGGCAAGCTGTTCATGCAGTATTCCGGGCAGTCGAACATCAAGCGCGTCGGGCTCGAATGCGGCGGCAAGAGCCCGCATATCGTGCTCGACGACTGCCCCGACCTCGACGCCGCCGCACGCGCCGTCGCGGCGGGCATCTTCGCCAACAGCGGACAGGTGTGCAATGCGGGCTCGCGCCTGATCGTCCACGCCGCCGTGCGCGATGAACTGCTGGAGAAGGTCGCGGCCATCGCGCGCGATCTCGTGCCCGGCGATCCGCTCGATCCCGCCACGAAGATGGGCGCGATCGTGAGCCAGGTGCAGCACGAGTCGGTGCTGTCGTATATCGACGCCGGCCGGGCCGATGGCGCGCAGGTCATCGCGGGCGGGCGCGCGGCGCGGACGGAATCGGGCGGCTTCTTCATCGAGCCGACGGTCTTCGACCAGGTCAGCAACACCATGCGGATCGCGCGCGAAGAGATCTTCGGGCCGGTGCTGGCGGCGATCACCGTCGAGTCGCCGGAAGAAGCCGTGCGCATCGCCAACGACACCATCTACGGCCTCGCCGCCGCCGTCTGGACCTCGAACATCACGCGCGCGCAGCAGGTGTCGCGTCAACTGAAGGCGGGCGTCGTGTGGGTCAACTGCTTCGACCGCGGCACGATGTCGTCGCCGTTCGGCGGCTTCAAGCAATCCGGCTTCGGCCGCGACAAGTCGATGCACGCCTTCGACAAATACATGGACTGGAAGGCCATCTGGATCGCCGGATAAAGCATCGCCCCGACCCGACCACTCAGGGAGACCGACATGAAAGCGCAAGTCCCGCAGCAACCCGAAGCCGATGCCGACGCCCCGGCGCCCGCGCGCCGCGTATTCCTGCAACAGGCGGGCGCGCTCGCCGGGGCCGCGCTGCTCGGCGCGCCGGCCATCGTGCGCGCGCAGTCGAAGAGCATCGCCGTGACCTGCTGGGGCGGCGCCTACGAAGCCGCGATACGCGGCGCGTTCGCCGAGCCGTTCACGAAGGAGACGGGCATCGCGGTGACGCTCGTCAACAGCGCGGACCTCGCGCGCATGAAGGTGCAGGTGGAGTCGAAGAACGTCTCGTGGGACGTGTTCGACAGCATCGGGCCGCAGATCGTCACCGGCTCGCGCCAGGGCATGTGGGAAAAGCTCGATCCGGCGATCGTCAAGACCGATGGCCTCATCACGAAGACCGGGGCGGATTTCGTCGGCACGTATTCGTATGCGGGGGGCATCGGCTTCGATCCGAAGCGCAGCGGCAAGCCGCCGACGACCTACGCCGAGTTCTGGGACGTGAAGACTTATCCGGGGCGGCGCGGGCTGCGTCCGCGCGTCAGCGAGAATCTGGAGATGGCCCTGCTCGCCGACGGCGTCGCGCCCGACAAGCTCTATCCGCTCGACGTCGAACGCGCCTTCAAGGCGATGGACCGCATCAAGCCGGCGGTGCGCAAGTGGATCGAGACCACGCCGGAAACCGTGACGCTCATCGCCAGCAATGAACTGGACTTCACCTACACGTATCTGAGCCGCGTGCTGCCGGCCCAGCGCGCGGGCACGTCCATCCAGATGTCGATGAAGCAGACCCTCAACAGCCTCGAATACCTCGCGGTGCCCAAGTATGGCAAGAACACGCAGGCCGCGATGCAGTACGTGGCGTTCTGCCTGCGTCCGGACCGGCAGGCGGCGTTCTGCGAGATGGTGGAATTCGCGCCGAACACGGCCGCCGCGATGCCGCTCGTCTCGGCCGCCGCGAAGGCGCGCATGCCGGACATGCACGATCCGAACAGCATCGTCATCAACGACCAATGGTGGGGCGATCACTACGATGCGCTGCAGAACCGCTTCACCACCTGGATGCTGACCTGAGTCCCCGGCGCGCGCGATGAACTACTCGCTGAACCTGAAGTCCGTGGTCGTGATGCTGCTGCCGCTCTACGGGCTGCTCGCGGTGTTCTTTCTCTGGCCGCTCGGCCTGGTGGGCTGGTCGAGCATCTGGGAGAACGGCTTCACCCTGCGCGGCTATGCGCAGGTGCTGAGCAATCCGCTGATTCATCGCGTGCTAGGCAACACGCTCGTCATCAGCGTGACCGCGACGGTGGCGAGTCTCGTGCTGGGCTATATCGTCGCGTTGCATCTGGCGCGGCTGCCCGCGTCGAAGCGCACGCCGTATCTCGTGATGGTGATGCTGCCGTTCTGGACCAGCATCCTCGTCAAGAGCTATGCGTTCACGGTGGTGCTGGGGAGCGCGGGGATCATCGCGAAGCTGGCCGGATGGATCAGCGGCGACGCCTGGCATCCGGACCCGATGTTCAACCGTACGGGCGTGGTGATCGGCATGAGCAACTATCTGCTGCCCTTCATGGTGCTGCCCATCCTGACCAGCCTCACCGCGCAGAACCGCAACCTGAAGTTCGCGGCGGAGATGATGGGCGCGGGCCAGTGGCTGATCTTCGCGCGCATCACGCTGCCGCTCTCGATGCCCGGCGTGATCGCCGGCGTGCTGATGTGCCTGACGCTCTCGATGGGCATGTACATCACGCCCGCATTGCTCGGCGGACCGCGCGACATGATGCTCGCCAACCTGATCGACTTCTACACGCGCCAGACGCTCGACTGGACGCTCGCCGCGTCCATCGCGATGATGCTGCTCGTGCTGTCCGGCGTGCTGATCGCGCTGCTCGGACGCGTGCAGCGCGGCCAGGAGGCCTTCGCATGACGTCCACCGCCGCCCGTGTCAGCAAGGACTTTGCGGTGCCGGAACCGCGCCGCCGTGATTTTCGCGGGATGTGGCGCGTGCTCGGCGCGCTCGGCGGCTGGTGCGGCTATCTGTTCCTGCTGCTGCCGAGTCTCGTGGTCGTGCCGGTGTCGTTCGGCGGCGGCAGCGAACTGAGCTTTCCGCCGAAGACCTTCTCGCTGGAACTGTTCCACCGCTTCCTGACCGATCCCGCGTGGTGGGGCTCGGCGCTCACGAGCGTGATGGTGGCGCTACTGGCTTCGGCGATTTCCGTCGCAGTGGGCCTGCCGGGCGCGTATGCACTGGCGCGCGGTCGCTTTCCGGGGCGCCGCGTGCTGGAAACCTTCGCGATCACGCCGATGCTGATTCCCGTCGTGGTCCTGGGCCTCGGCATCTACAAGCAGTTTTCCATGCTGGCGCTGGTCAACACGGTGTGGGGCATCGCGCTGGCGCATGCGGTGCTGGTGGTGCCGTTCGTCGTGATCGCGGTGGGGTCGGGACTCAAGCATGCGGACCCGGCGCTCGAAGCGGTGGCCATGCTGATGGGCGCGAGCCGCGTGCGCATCTTCTTCCAGGTGGTGTTGCCGCAGATTCGCGCGTCGGTGGCCGTGAGCGTGCTGTTCGCGTTCCTGCTGTCGTTCGATGAAGTCGTGGTCGCGTACTTCATCTCCGGCCCGCAGACGACCACCTTGCCGGTCAAGATGTACAGCGCGATCCGCTGGGAAGTGTCGCCGGTGCTGGCGGCGGTATCGACGCTGCTGACGCTCGTCTCGCTCGCCGTGTGCCTCGGCATCATGGCCCTGCAACGGCGCGACGCGCCCGCCGAATAATCTCTCTGACAACCATCATGGCGAACCAGTACGACGCGGTGATCATCGGTGCGGGCCACAACGGCCTGGTGTGCGGCGCGTATCTCGCGCGCAAGGGCTTCAAGGTGTGCCTGCTGGAGCGTCGCGAACTGGTGGGCGGCGCGGCGGTCAGCGAGGCCGTGTGGCCGGGGTATCGCGTGTCGGTGGCGTCGTACACGATGGCGCTGCTGCAACCGCGCATCATCGAGGAACTGGAACTGGCGAAGCATGGCTACGAGATCATCGTGCCGCCGCCGATGACGCATCTGTACGGTGACGGCCGCAGCCTGATCGTGCGCGCGGAAGGTCCACGTTTGTTCGAGGACATCGCGCGTTTCAGCGCGAAGGACGCCGACGCCTACAGCAAGTATCGCGCGCACATGACGAAGCTCGGCAAGCTGGTCGCGGACATGCTGTGGGAAATTCCGCCCGATCCCGCCGATGGCGCGCTCGCCGCACGAAGCCGTCTGCTTGGCTTTGCGTGGCGCTTCCGGGACATGGGCGAGCGCTTCTACGATCTCTACGACGTGCTGACGCTTTCCGCGCGCGACTACCTCGCGCGCTGGTTCGAATCCGACGAGATGATCACGGCGATGGGCTTCTACGCCTCTTGCGGCGGCGCGGCCACGAGCATCTGTTCGCCGGGATCGGCGTATGTGCTGCTGCGCGGCTTCATCCGCGATCACACGACGCCCGCCGGACCTGCCGGTTTCGTGCGCGGCGGCATGGGATCGATCTCGGAGGCGATTGCCGCGTCGGGCAAGGCGCACGGCATGGAAGTGCGCTGCGATGCGCCGGTGGCCTCGGTGGAAGTGAAGGGCGAGCGCGCGACCGGCGTGCGGCTTGCATCGGGCGAACTGATCGAGGCGGGCTGCGTGATCTCGAACGTGGCGACCAAGGTGCTGTTCCAGCAACTGGTCGGCGCGGAGCACGTGCCGTCTGAGTTTCGCGCACGCGTCGCGCAGATCCGCGACCGTTCCACGGCGTTCAAGGTCAATCTCGCGCTGAACCGCCTGCCCGTCTTCACGGACTTCGACGCACGCGCGGCTGGCTTCGATTATCCGGCGCAGGTGCGTATCGGGCCTTCGGTCGAGTATCTGGAACGCGCGTGGGACGCCGCCAAGTATGGCGAGATCGCGCCGCATCCGCCGCTCGTGGTGATGAGCCCGAGTGCGGTGGATCCTGGTGTCGCGCCCGAGGGCAAGCATCTGATGAGCATCTTCGGCCAGCACGCGCCCTATGCGTTGCGCGAAGGTTCGTGGGACACGCAGCGCGAGCGGCTGGTCGAGATCGTGCTGGATACGCTGGCGCAGTACGCGCCTGACATTCGCGAATGCATCGACGCGGCGCAGGTCCTGTCGCCCGTCGATCTGGAACGCATCTTCGCGCTGCCGGGCGGCCACGTGCATCACGGCGAACTCAGCGCCGACCAGATTTTCTTCCGCCGCCCGGTGCGCGGCGCGGCGGACTATCGCACGCCTGTCAAAGGGCTTTATCAGTGCGGCGCGTCGGTGCATCCCGGCGGCGGCGTGACGGGCGTGCCGGGGCACAACGCGGCGCAGGTCGTGATGCGCTGCGAGCGGCATTGAGCGACGAAGCAACGAAGCAACGAATAGCGGATTCCGACGATGAACATGATCGAACTGAAGCAGGTCTCGCGGCGCTACGGCGACGTGCAGGCGCTCGCGCCGCTGGACTTCAGCGTGAAGCAGGGCGAATTCGTCACGCTGCTCGGGCCGAGCGGCTCGGGCAAGACCACACTGCTTAATCTGATCGCGGGCATGGTGAAGCCATCGTCGGGACAGATCTTCGTGCGCGGCGTCGACATCACGAACGCGCCGCCGAGCGCGCGCGGCCTCGGCATGGTGTTCCAGAACTATGCGCTGATGCCGCACATGACCGTGTTCGACAACATCGCGTTCCCGCTGCGCGTGCGCAAAGTGCCGAAGGACGAGATCCGCCGCCGCGTGCACGAGGTGCTCGACATGGTGCGCCTGCCGGACCTGGCCGCGCGCAAGCCGAAGGAACTGTCGGGCGGGCAGCAGCAGCGCGTGTCGCTGGCGCGCTGCATCGTCTACAACCCGGCGCTGATCCTGCTCGACGAACCGCTCGGCGCACTCGACAAGAAGCTGCGCGAACAGATGCAGTTCGAGATTCGCCGGCTGCATGCGCGGCTCGGCATCACGATGCTGAACGTCACGCACGATCAGGACGAGGCGCTCTCGATGTCCGACCGCATCGTGCTGATGAACGAAGGACGCGTCGAACAGATCGCGACGCCCGACGAGCTGTATCGCGCGCCACGGACGGCGTTCGCGGCGAGCTTCATCGGCACGGCGAACCTGATTGCGGGCACGGTGCAGGAGAGCGGCGGCGAGCACATCGTGGTGTCGACCGCGCTCGGCATGCTGCGCGCGGCGCGCGGGGTGAACGGCCTGTCGCGCGGCGCGGCCGTCAAGCTGCTGGTGCGTCCGGAGAGCGTGCGGATGCTGCCGGCAGCGTCTGGCGAAGAGGCGCAACAGGCGCCGCGCCACGCCGGCACGCTCGAAGATTCGATCACGCTCGGCAGTGTGGTGCGCCATCACGTGCGCCTGCCGGGCGACATGCAGATCGTCGTGCAGCAGCAGGGCGGCAGGCACGGCACGGCCCATGCGCGGGGCGCGCCGGTGATGCTCGACTGGGCGCCGGAGGATTGTCAGGTGATCGCGCAGGACTAGCGTCAGCCAGGGCCAGACCCGCGGCGTGCAGTGCGCCGCGCTACGAGGATGGGTTTCAGGAGAACACGATGACAACACAGTCGCCGACCGTGGAGGACGAACTCGTCCGTCGAAAACGGCAGGAGCAGCTCGCGTTGCCCGAGTCGCTCGGACAGTTCGTGCGCGAGCAGGCCGCGCTCTACGGCGGCAAGACCGCGGCCGTGTGGTTCGAGCGCGGGGTCAGCATGACCTACGCCGAACTCGATCGCGCGGCGTCGCAGCTTGCCGATGCGCTCGTCAGGCGCGGCGTGCGCAAGGGCTGTCACGTGGCGCTGATGTTGAAGAACGCGCCCGAGTTTCCGGTGACGTGGATCGCGCTCGGGCGCATCGGCGCGGTGATGGTGCCGGTCAATACCGCCTATACGCGCGATGAAATGCGCTTCGTGCTCGATGACGCCGATGTCCAGTATCTCGTGATCGATGAAGAATACGTCCCACGCCTGGAAGGCTTCGACGCACTGCCCGGACTGCTGGCATGGGAACGCGTGATCGTCAGCGGAGCGTACGGCGCGCGCGCCGACCTGCTGCAATGGCAGACGCTGCTGGCTTCGGGGCGCGCGGACTTCGCGGCGCCGACGCATGTTTCCCGCGACGATCTGCTGAACCTCCAGTACACCTCCGGCACCACGGGTTTCCCGAAGGGCTGCATGCTGAGCCACGACTACTGGATGATCCATTGCCACGGCGCGGCGCGGCATCGCCGGGGCGCGGACGCGGGCATCGAGAACGTGCTGATCTGGGCGCCGTTCTTCTACATGGACCCGCTGTGGCAGTTCCTGATGACGCTGAAGCTCGGCGGCACCGCCTACATTGCGGAGCGGATGAGCCTGACGCGCTTCATGTCCTGGCTGATCGACTATCGCATTCACTACTGCATCTTTCCGGAGCCGGCGTTGAGCCAGCATCCGCGCGGCCCGGGCGATGCCGCCGTGTGCCTGAAGTACATCAGCATCTACGGCTGGACCCGGCCGGCGCGCGAGGAAGTGCAGGCGCGCTTCGGCGTGATCGCGCGTGAAGGCTTCGGCATGACCGAGGTGGGGACAGGCGCGCTGGTGCCGGCGTGGGCCGGCGAGAAGGCGCTGGAGCGCACCTGCGGCCTGCCCGCGCCGTTCCGCGAGCTGCAGATTCGCCGGGAAGACGGCAGCCCCGCGCATGTGGATGAAGTCGGCGAATTGTGGATACGCGGACGCGGCATTTTGTGGGGCTATTACAAGCGGCCCGAGGCCAACGCCGAAAGTTTCGACGGCGACTGGTTCCGCACCGGCGACCTGTTCCGGCGCGATGCCGACGGCTTCTATTACATCGTCGGCCGCATCAAGGAGATGATCAAGCGCGCGGGCGAGAACGTCTCGGCGACGGAAGTGGAGACCGTGCTGCGCAGCATGGACGCCATCGACGAAGCCGCGGTCGTGCCCGTGCCCGATCCGCTGCGCCGCGAGGAAGTGAAGGCCTATCTGAAGCTGCGCGAGGGTTTCACGCGCGCGGAGGTGACGCCTGCCGCCGTGTTCGAGCATTGCGCGCGGCATCTCGCGGCGTTCAAGGTGCCGCGTTATCTCCAATACATGGAAGGCGATTTTCCGCGCACGCCTTCGAGGAAGATCGCCAAGAAGCGGCTGATTGCCGAGACGGCCGATCCCTTCGTGAACACCTACGACCGCCAGGAAGCGCGCTGGCGGTGACCTGATTTGTGCAGGAGTCTCTCATGTTCGTGGACTTTTCGAGTCGTCCGCCCGTGTTGCAGTTCAACGGGCCTGCGGACCATCTGTCGAATTACCGGCGCGTGTATCAGGGCACCGAGGCGCAGGCGGCCAGCACCGTGTGTCATGATCCGCTCGCCGACTACCTCGCGATCTACGAGCGGCTCCAGGCACGGCACGTCGTGCTCAAGGCGCGCGACCTGACCAGCACGTTCGGCGTGAAGATATCGAACGAGGATGTGGCTGCGTTCTGCCGCCAGCATGGCGAGCGCTATATCGGCTTCGCGGGTGTCGATCCGCATGCGGGCGCGACAGCCGTCGCCGAGTTCGAGACCGCCGTGCGGGAGCTCGGCTTGCGCGGTCTGAACGTGCAAGGCTTCGAACACCGGCTGGCGATCGACGACCCGTTGCTGTTTCCGCTGTATGCGAAGTGCGTGGAACTGGACGTGCCGGTGAACATCCATTGCGGCGCGAACTTTTCCACCCATACGTCGATGATGTACGGTCATCCGGCCGCGCTCGACCGGGTGATGATGGCGTATCCCGGCCTGCGCGTGTGCGCGTCGCCGCCGGGCTGGCCATGGGTGCAGGAACTGCTGGCGGTGGCGTGGCGGCATCCGGGCGTGTGGATCGGCACGGTGGCGGTGCGTCCGAAGCTGCTGGCCACTGCGCATTCCGGGTATGAGGCCTTGCTGCAATACGGCCGGACCGTGCTGAAGAAGCGCATGATCTTCGGCTCCGCTTTTCCGATGATGCCGGTCGAGCGCGCGCTGGAAGAGTTCGATGCGCTGGAGATGGCCGACGAAGTGCGTGAGGACTGGCGCTGCCATAACGCGCTGGCTTTTCTCGGTTTGTGACGGCGGTTTTTGCGTTAGTCTGGGCCTTTGTCGGCACGCAAAGGAGCGGTCATGAGCGAATGGAAACCCGCGTCGTATCCGTCGGTAAGCCCGTATCTGGTGTGCGAGCAGGCGGAGAAAGTCATCGACTTCCTCGAACAGGTGTTCGAAGCGTCGCTCGTGCGCCGCTTCGACCGGCCCGATGGCTCGCTGATGCACGCGGAAGTGCGCATCGACGACAGCATCGTGATGATCGGCGGCGGGGCGGCCGGGCAGGGGTCGGCGGGAACGCATGTGCACGTGTACGTGCGCGATGCGCAGGCGGTCTACGAGCGCGCGCTGCGGCAGGGCGCGGAGAGCGTGCAGGCGCCCGGCCGCAAGCGTGACGACGATGATTTCCGCGGCGGCTTTCGCGACGCCGCCGGCACGACTTGGTGGGTGGCGACGCAGTGAACGGCTGAATTGCCGCCGTCCTTTTGTATCTCACTGTATCCGCCCGACGCGACGATACACGTCGATTCATTATCGGCCTTCAGCGAAACACGGCAGATACGTCCCGCAGTTCAAATACCTCCAGGCCCGAACGATCTGCAACACACAGCGGATCACAACAGGCTCTTCCCAACACATCCATTGGAGGTAAGTCATGAAACTCATCTCGTCGCTGATCGTCGCCGCCGCTGTCGCGCTTCCCGCTCTGTCGTTCGCACAGTCGAACCAGCCGCTGACGCGCGCCGAAGTCCGGGCGCAACTCGTCGAACTGCAACAGGCCGGCTACGATCCGGCAAGCGACCAGACGCAATATCCGCAGAACATCCAGGCGGCCGAAGCACGGCTGAACGCCGCGAAAGGCAGTTCGGCATACGGCGCGGTGGCGGATGCCGGCGTGGTGTCGGGCGCGCGCTCCAATGCCGCTTCGGGCGATACGACGGTCATCGGCCTCGGTTCGGTGTACGCCAGGCCGTAAGCGTTTCAGCGCTACCCAGACGGTTTTTCATCAAGCCCGGACGGCCTATGCCGTCCGGGCTTGATGCATGCCGGGACCGGCAAAAAGCCGCGTCGCGCACCGCCGAACCGGGTCCGCACCGCAAGCGCTTCACGGAAAATCGGTATCATCCATGTCCTCCGGCGGCGAATTCGCCAAATGTAACAACGCATCGCAGACGGTTTGCGTGCGACGCCACTGATTTCCGAGGCGCATATGCCCAACGACGTAGACACCATTACCGACGAGCAGATCGCGTCCATCGCCACTCGGCTCACCGAAGAAGGCCGCAAGGTTTCCCCGCTGACCGTCCGGGCAGAGCTGCCCGGCGCGTCGATCGTCGCGATCGCGGCCGGCCTGCAACGCTGGCGCGAGGCGCGTCAGCCCGAGGTGCCGCCGCAGCAGGCCCCGAGCGGCCTGCCCGACGACCTCGCCGAAACGCTCGTCAACGTGGCGCGGCGGTTGTGGACGGTCTCGCGCGACGAAACCGAACGCCTGTCCGGGCAGCATCTGAGCGTGGTGAGTCAGCGGCTCGCGACAGCGCTCTCGGACCGCGACGAGGCGCTGGCCGAAATTCAGAAATCCGGCGACGAAGCCGCGAACTATCGACGGGAAGCCGAAGAAGCCAGCAGCCGCCTGCGTGCCGCGGAGGAAGCGGCGGTGCGGCTGAAGGACGAGTTCTCGCAGACGAGCGCGCGCTTGCAGGCGATCGAGGCGCGCGCAGCGATGGAGCAGTCGCAATTGCAGGCGGTGAAGGAATCGCTCGAAGAACAGCGCCGCACGAACGAGACACTCAGCGGGATGCTCGCGGGCAAGGATGACGAGATCGCGCGCATCGGTCAGGAGCGTGCGAACCTGCAGGCACTGGTGTCTGGCAAGGATGACGAGATCGCACGCATCGGTCAGGAGCATGCGAACCTGCAGGCGCTGATGTCGGGCAAGGATGACGAGATCGCACGTATCGGTCAGGAGCATGCGAACCTGCAAGCGCTGGTGTCGGGCAAGGACGAGGAAATCGCGCGCATCGGCCAGAATCATGCGGAGCTGCAAGCGCTCATCTCCGGCAAGGACGAAGAACTGACGCGCATCGCGCAGGAACGCGACGCGGCCCGTCAGGACCACGCGACGCTCAGCCAGTCGTCGCAAGTCCGTTCCGACGAAGCCAGCGCCCAGCTGCAAGCCGCCGAAGCACGCGCCAGCGATACGCTCCAGCGCATCACCGCCCTCGAAGCCGAGCTGAACGAAGCGCGCGCCGCGTTGACGGCGGAACGCGAAGCGGCGTCCGCGCGTGGCGAGGAAGCCTCTGCGCAGCGCGAGCAGGTGAACCGCCTGCAAGGCGAACTCGAAGAAGCGCGCACGCAATTCAACCGCATCACCGAGGAGCGGGCGACGGAAAGCGCCGAACTCGCGCGCGTGTCGAACGAGGTCACGGCCCTGCGCGAGCGCGCCGAAACCGCCGAGAAGAACGCCACCGAACTCGCGCGGCGTCTCGTCGAAAAAGAGCAGGGCGAGGAGTCGGAACTGGCGTCGCTGCAACGTCAGGTCGCCGCGCAGGCCAAGGCGCATTCGAAGTCCTACGACGAACTGCGCGGCAACGCGGAGCAGTGGGTCACGTACGCCAAGGACTTGCGTCAGCGTCTCGACGTGGCCAACGAGAAAATCCTCTTCATCGATGCCCGCAGCACCGGCGAAGTCGCGCTCATGCGACGCCTTGCGGTGGAACTGGAGCGCCTGAAGCCCGATCACGAACTCGTGTTCCGCGAGGCGCAGCAGAAGCTGATTGGAGACAAGATGTCGCAACAGCTTGCGCAGAAGGGTTATCGCTACGATCCGGCGACGGCGGTCATGTCGAAGATCGAAGGCTGACACGGCCATGAGCGCGACGATGCACGCCACGACGCTCAGTGTGTCCATCGCGCGCGACTGGCGCGAACTCTACGAGGCGATCTGGCGTCCCGAAGTCTTTCCGACCTGGGCTTCGGGGCTCGCGCAATCGACGCTGGAAGCCGAAGGCGATCACTGGCGCGCACGCGGTCCCGAAGGCGACGTGCTGATCCGCTTCACCGCGCACAATGCGTTCGGCGTGATGGATCATCGCGTGACGCTGCCCGACGGTCACGAGATCACCATGCCCTTGCGCGTGATTCCGAATGGCGCGGGCGCAGAAGTGCTGTTGACGCTCTTCCAGCAGCCCGGCATGTCCGACGAGCAATTCGCCGCCGATGCCGACTGGGTCCGCCGCGACCTCGCTACGCTCGCTGCGCGTTATGGTGCGGCATAGCGTTGATCCTCAAGGCGTCCACCGGTACACAAGAATCTTCGCGCGCGCGTCGTCTTCCACCAGCACAACATATTCGCCATTGGCCCGGCGCGTCGCGCTGATGCCCAGTTCCACATCCACATAGCCGCTCGTGCCGCCGACATTCGCGCCCGGCGTCATCACGCCGACCGCCGCTCCGGTGCGCGCGTCGTACACATCGACCTTCTGTGTATAAAGCTCCGCGACGAACACATAGTCACCCGCCGTCGCAAGACCGACCGTCGTCACGGGCGGCGTGCTCGCGGTATTCCATGGCAGCGCGATCGACCAGGTCATGACCGGCGCGCCGCCGCTCCAGTTGTCGTAGCGCGCGAGCACCGGGCCGGCTTCCTTCCAGCGCGAAGCATCGTAAGGGATGTTCTGCGTGAAGCCCGAGACATACATCGTGTCGGTGGCCGCGACATACAGCACGCGTCCGATGCGCGTGAACGGCGCGGGCATCGCGTAGGTCTTCGCCGTGACGTACGAATAGACCGGATTGCCGAACGCATCGAAGCTCTGCACCGGCATTTGCCGGATGCCGCTCGTCGGCGTGCCGAACCAGACCGCGCCCGCTGCATCGACCCAGATGAAGCTGTTGCCCACCGTGCTGCCCGTCGACGCATTGCCGGTGTATTCGCCATCGTCCATCCGGCCATCGCCGTTCAGGTCGCGCCACAGCCATTCGCCATAGGCCGGCTGGTTCGCCGGATAGCCACCGGAGATGAAGCTCTCGGCGAACATGCCCGATGGAATCGCGATTTTGCCGTGCGCCGCGTCGAAGCGATGCACGTACAACTCGTGCGAATAAGGATCGAGCGTGTAGAGATACGGGCGGTTGCCGTTGAGACGCCGGACCATCGGCTCGCCGCGCACATTACGGCCGATATGCAGTTCGGGATCGTCGGGATACGCGAAGCGGTCCACCGTATAGGCCGTGTAGTTCCACTGCTTGCCGGGCGGCTGGGTCCAGTCCATCTTGAAGATCTTCGAGCCGGTGTAGATCGTGTCGGGCGCGCCGGGATCGAAGTCAGCGCCGTCGACGAAGACCAGGCCGTCCAGTTCCCACAACAACGCGCGCGAGGTTCCCCTGAAGGCTTGTAGGACCGCACCCGAACCCACCGACGCCGAATTCAGCCCGCGCGGGCCTTCGCCGTTTTGGCCCGCGTACAGGTTGCCTGCCGCGTCGAAGCCGAGGCCCGTAATGAAGTTGAAGCGGCCCGCCTCGATGGTTCCGGGCGTCGCATGACTCACGCCGTTCAGCGTGCCGACCGGCGTCAGCGCCTGAAACGCCGATGCGGTCCTGCGGTACGGAAGAATCTGCTGGCCGGGGCCGATGTCGGCGATATACAGATCGCCTGATGGCGCGACGGCGATGTCCGCCGGCACCGCGCCGGGCGGCAGCACGGGCGCGCCGCCGAGCAGGGCGCCGGACGCCGCATAGTGCGCGATGGCCGGCTGCCCGGTCAGCGCGCCGGTGATGACCCAGAGCGAGCCGTCGTTGTCGAGCGCCATGCGTCCCGGTGACGGCACGTCGAACGTACGCTTGCGGCGCATCGTCACGGCATCGAACACGATGATGCGGTTCGCATACTGATCGGCGACGAACAGCTCGGTGTCGTTCGCGGCCAGTCCGCGAATGCCGGCATCGGTGCCGGTGGGTACCGTATCGACGATCAGAAAGCTGTTCTTCGACGCATTCGCGCTGTTGCCCACGCCGCCCGCGAACGGCGCGCCCTGCGCGATGTTGCCGGTCGACCGGCGCGTGATGCCGAACCAGGTATAGCCATTCGGCGGATAGTCCGCGCCGGTGAGGCCGCCGTTCTGATTGCCGATCGACATCGCCGCGTAAAGATACGCGCCGTTGGACGTCACGGCGTCGCCGCCCGCTGCGCCCCATCCGTGCGTCCCGCCGGCGACGGCAAGGCGGTCGCCATTGCGATACGCGGCGATCTCGGCGCCGCTTTCGTCCCACGGCGAGTTCGTGTAGACGGTGCCGTCGGCGGCGACGTGCAGCGCCTGGATGTCCTGCTGCATCCATTTGCCGTCGCCATAGCCCCAGGTGTTGCCGAGCCATGAGGTCGTATAGGCGAGCGGTGCGGACAGGGCGGAGTTCGCCACGATGCAGGCCAGAAGGAGTGTCAAGCGTTTCATTGCGTGTTCCTTTGCTTGATGCCGCGTCCAGTCTGCTTGTCGGCGTGCTGGAGCGATGCTTGAGGCGGAAGCGCCGAAGCACGGATTCGGTGCGCATCGGCTAGTATTCGACACGGAAGTTGGACAGCGAATCAGCGCAAGCGTTGGATTGAGAGTGAACATGGACGGACGCAGGCAGGACAACACGCTCGACTGGGTGCGGCGGGCCGTGCCGGGCGAGGGCATCGAGCGCATCGAAGCCTGGTTCGGCGGCAAGGCGTACGGCATGCACCGGCACGATACCTACGCGATCGGCCGCACGCTCGCGGGCGTGCAGAGCTTCAACTACCGGCGCGGCCTGCGCAACAGCATCGCGGGACAGACCATGGTCCTGCATCCCGATGAAGCGCATGACGGCCAGGCTGGCACCGGCGAAGGTTTTCGCTATCGCATGCTGTATGTCGATCCGGCGTTGATCCAGGCCGTGCTCGGCGGCCGCGCGCTGCCGTTCATCGAGGGCGGACTGACCACCGATCCGCGCGTGTCCCGCGCTACTGAAGCGCTGCTGCGGCGTACGGAAGGCCCGCTGCCGCCGCTCGAACCACTCGAACGGCACGACGCGCTGACCGAACTCGCGCTGGCGCTCGCGCAGGCTTCCGGCGCGCGACTCGCCGACGACACCGGTGACTACGCAAGCGCCGTGCGCGCTCATGACTTCCTGCACGCGCATTGCGACCGCATCATGACACTCGATGAACTCGAACGCGTGACCGGGCGCGACCGCTTCGCGTTGTCGCGCGACTTTCGGAAGTTCTACGGCACGAGTCCGTATCGCTATCTGACACTGCGCCGGCTCGATCTCGCGCGCCGCCTGATGCTCGCCGGGGCGCCGCTCGCCGACGTCGCCGCGCAGGCGGGTTTCGCGGACCAGAGCCACATGACGCGCCAGTTCACGCGCGCCTATGGCATGCCGCCCGCGCGCTGGCGGGCGATCGCAGCGCAGCGTTGACGGGCATCTCACGGCTGCACGATCGTTCAAGACCCCGGCGCCGCATGCGCGCACAGTAGGCTCCGTTCCATCTATGACAACACGGAGTCGCACCATGCAGGACATTCCCTCCTCACGCGGACAAGGCATCGCCATCGATCCGCTCGACAAGGCGCGCCGCATCGACGGCTTCTGGCAACAACGCGTCATCGCCGAAATGAACGACTACCAGTTCAAGGTCGCGCGGCTCGAAGGCGAGTTCGTCTGGCATCGTCACGCGGATACCGACGAGACCTTCATCGTGCTCGAAGGCGAGCTGCGCATCGACTTTCGTGACGGTGCGATGACGCTGCGTGCGGGCGAGATCGGCGTCGTGCCGAAGGGCGTGGAGCACAAGCCGTTTGCCGCGAGCGAGGTGAAGATCATGCTGATCGAACCGCGCGGCGTGGTGAACACCGGCGATGCACAGAGCGACCGCACCGTGCCCAACGACCTCTGGATCTGACGCGCCCGCCTCTGGAACCGCGCCGGCAAGCTATCATGTGCGCATTGCAAAATGTGCCGCACAGGCCGGAGAACCATATGGCTGGACCTCAGGAAAGCGTCAGCATGGCGGTGTTCTGCGATTTCGAGAACGTCGCGCTGGGCGTACGCGATGCGAATTACGACAAGTTCGACATCCGTCCCGTGCTCGAACGCTTGTTGCTGAAGGGAAGCATCGTCGTCAAGAAGGCGTATTGCGACTGGGATCGCTACAAGAGCTTCAAGGCGTCGATGCATGAAGCCAGTTTCGAGCTGATCGAGATTCCGCACGTGCGGCAGTCGGGCAAGAATTCGGCGGATATCCGCCTGGTCGTCGATGCGCTCGATCTCTGCTATACGAAGTCGCACGTCGATACTTTCGTCATCGTCAGCGGCGACTCCGACTTCTCGCCGCTCGTCTCGAAGCTGCGCGAGAACGCGAAGAAGGTGATTGGCGTCGGCGTGAAGAATTCGACGTCCGACCTGCTGGTCGCGAACTGCGACGAGTTCATTTTTTACGACGACCTCGTCCGCGAGCAGCAACGCGCGGCCGCCCGGCGCGAGTCGCGCGAGACCCGCGAGCCGAAGCGCGCATCGGAGCCGAAGCAGGAGACGGAAGCGCGCAAGTCGCAGGCGATCGCCATTACGGTCGAGACCTTCGAGGCGCTCGCCTCCGAACGTGGCGAGAGCGGCAAGATCTGGGCATCGGTGCTGAAGAGCGCGATCAAGCGCCGCAAGCCGGGCTTCAGCGAAACCCAGTATGGCTTCAAGGCCTTCGGCAATCTGCTGGATGAAGCGCAATCGCGCGGGCTGCTGGAAGTCGGACGCGACGACAAGTCCGGCGCGTTCGTGTTCCGCTCGGCAGTGGCGGTTTCCGCCGATGTCCGTCCGGCAGAGGTTCCGGCAGTGACGCAGGTGGAACCGGCGGTGGCGCCGCACGTGTCGGCGGAAGCGGACGAAGCGCTTCCGGTCAGCGAAGCTGAAACGGCCGGAACGGCTGAAACGGCCGAAAGCGCCGGCAAGGCGAAGAAAAAGAAGGCGGCCGCGCCGCGTCGCGCGCGCAAGAGCGCCCGGCAGGCGGCGGCTGACGTGCCGCAGGCACCGCAAGCACCGCAAGCACCGGTCGCTACCCAGGCGCCTGAGGCTGGCGCGCCAACGGCTGAAGCACCCGTCGAGGAAGCCGCGCCCGCCAAGAAGTCTTCGCGCAAATCGTCGTCACGCGCGCCGTCACGCGCGAGACGTTCGCGCAAGTCCGAAGAGAAACCCGTCGAGCAATGAGCATCACGGCGCGTCACGACCCGTGGCGCGCCGCCGCATGTTCCTCGGCGCGCCAGCGCTGCCGCGAGCGGTACATCGTCGCCAGCGCGATGCGCGCCATCTTCACCCAGCCCGACGGACGCGGATCCGCCAGCATGCTGAGCGCCCGCGCGTAGTCGAGCGTGAGACCGGGCGTCCAGGCCATCGTGGCGGCGCGCTTGCGCACCTGCGCGGCCACCCATAGCTCGGGCGTCGTCATGATCCGCACCAGCGGCCGCCATCCGCCGCCCGTACCCCACACGCGGGCCGATGCCCCTTCTATCGCCGCCTCCAGCGCCCGCGCCACCGTGCTCGAACAGTTGCGGTAGGCGAGGTTGTAGGTCGCGTCGCGCCGATACTCGTCCCAGAAACGCGCCAGCCGTTGCGGATCGTAATTGCGGATGCGGACCTGCTGGGTCGAAGGACACCAGGCCGTCGATTCGGTCGCGTAGTCGGGCTGGAACAGTCCGGGGACATCGTTCTCGCGCGTGGCCCGCAGCGTGCGCGAGAATTCGTTCGGCGAGCGGTCGATCTCCACCGCCGGATACAGGCTGATATACACGCCCTCGGGCGTTTCCAGCGCAGCGTGGCCGGTGGAGATGGTGCCGTTCCGGTCGATGGCCGCAATGTAGCGGTCCACGATCAATTGCCTTTTCGCCTGCGTCTTCGCCGTGCCGACGGGTGTCCACACATGCACGGTCAAGGCCGCTTCGTCGGGCGCGGGCGGGCCGTCGTAGACGGCGTTGGCGAACGAGGGCGGGCGGGTGGTGTCCTGCGTCGCGCGCTGCACGGCGCCTTCGGCGGCCGGATTCGCCGCCATGCCGCGCACCCGCGACGCGAGCAGGATCATGTTCCAGCCCGCGAAGAACAGCCCGAACGCGACGCAATAGGCCACCGTGCCCGCATAGTGATCCGGGTAGGGCTGATAGAAGAAGATCGCGATGGCGATCTCCACGGCGCCGATGCCGGCCGCCAGCCGCCAGCGGCGATATCGCACGACGCGCGCCGAGACGATTTGCAGCGCGCCATCGACGAGGAACAGCGTGCCGAAGATGAGCGAGAGCGCGAAGTTGCCGTGTTCGCCGCCGATCAGCACGAGCAGCGCCGAGAGACAGAAGGTCGCGCCCTTGACGTAGCGCAGCGTGCGCTGTCCGCCCATGCCGGTCCACGCAACAGCCAGCGTGGCAAGTCCTTCGAGCAGCATCAGCAGCGCGAACGGGATGATCGGGAAGTAGAGCGAGCCGTCGAGCGCGTCGGTGAAGATGACGCCGCCCAGCAGGATGCTCAGGAAGCCGAGCGTCAGCAGCGAACGCCAGCGAGAGCGCAGATAGTCGACGCCGAGCAGAATCATCACGAGACGAACCATCGCGTTCCTCCGTCTGATCTTTCATGTCCTGTACGGGGCGGCCGCGCGTACGGCAGGCGCGGCCACTCTCTATATAAGGCATCGACGGTGCAGGCGGCAAGCGCGACGAATGCGCAGATGAAACGCCCTTTTCGTGTCTTTCAGCGGAGCGCGTGTTGCGCGGCGTCTTCGATGACCGCGGCGACCTGTTTCGGTTTCGATTCGTACACGGAATGACTGGCGCCCGGAATCACCGTCAGATGACTGTGAGCGCGCGCGTAGTACCAGCGTTCGAGATCCGGATTGATGATCCTGTCGTTGCCCGCGACGATGCCCCAGCTCGGCTTCGTCTTCCACGCGGCGTCGGTCAGCGGGGTCGTGAAGACCTGCGCGGCCGTGAGCATCTGTGAGTGCGACTCGAAGCGTGCTTGGGCAAGCGGCAGGTCGGCGGCGAAGTCTTGCGGGAAGACGGCGGGGTTCAGGTACGTATAGCCGTCGGCGGTCTTTTCCACTGCGTTGGACTGCTTCGCGAGAGCGCTCGGCCGTTGCTTGCCGAGTGCGCCTTCGTCCTCGCCCACGTCCGGCGCATGGGCCGCGACATAGACCAGCGCGGCCACGTGCGGATCGACGCCCGCTTCGGTGATCACCGACCCGCCGTAGCTGTGACCCACCAGGATGGCCGGTCCGTCCTGAAGGTCCAGCACGCGACGGGTCGCGGCGACATCGGCTTGCAGCGAGGTCAGCGGTTCCTGCACCAGCGTGACGCGATAGCCGTCGCGCGTGAGGATGTCGTACACCGGCTTCCATCCCGAGCCATCGACCCATGCGCCATGCACGAGCACGATGTTGCGGACCGGGGCGTGCGCCATCGCGTCGTTCGAGGCCGATGCGAATATACCGGCGGACAGCGCCAGCATTGAAGCGGCTTGCAAGATGCGGTTCATCGAAGTCTCCTTGATCGAACGAGATTCAGCGCGTTTCAGCTGCCGAAGTAGGGCTGGCAGTAGTCGGTGGGGCCGACGCACGCATTCTTCATCGCCATGTGCGTGGAAGCGCCGGACGCGCTGTGGCCGGTCTGCACGCCGCCGTAGGACTGTGCCGCGACTTTGGCCTCGGCGGCCTGAATGTCCGCCGGGTAATTCGCGTCGCTGGCGACTGCCGGCTGATAACCGGCTTGTTCGACTGCCACCAGGTCCGCGCGCACTTCGGCACGCGTCACGGGGCCATTCGATTGTGCGAACGCAAATGCAGGAGCCGCGAGCGCGATGCAGACGAGAAACTTGTTCATGACCATCTCCTTGAGTGATTGATCCGGGTTCCGAATGATTGAAGCCGTGTACCGGTCTGTGATCCGCCGCGTCTTGTGGCTTCGTATCGCGACCGTGACCACACTGTAGGAGCGCGTTCCGCCCGCGAACACCTCTACGAAAGCGCGTGCGCGCACTGACCATGGTTCAGTCGCGGATACGTTTGCATGAGCGCTGTGGGGCTTGGCGCTCCTCAAGGAAGGGATGGATGGGTCGCGCGGATGAGCGGAGTCGCACCGAGGTTCGGGACGTTCATACGAAGGTGTAATCGGCCGCGCGCGGCCTGCGCCTGTTCCGAATCGCCCGATTGCATGCCAGGCGCATGAAACGAGGCACGCGGATCAAACCTTGATATAGGTTGACTCAACCATTGGACGGGATGGTCAACCCAACGTACGGCTAGCCGCGCGCTTTCTGGTTCTCTAACTTTGAGTCATCGCGCTGCCGGTGCTCCGGCGGATCGCAAGACTCCTGGTAAGGACCGAACCGCCATGACCCTGACTCTGCTTTCGCCCGCCACGATGCCGCGCGTTTCTCCCATCGATATCGAAGCGCGCTGGCGCATGCCTGAACGGCCGGTGGTCCATATGGCCATGTCGCGCTGGCTGCATCACGGCGAGGCGCCTCTCGAAGTGAATCACGACGGCAGCGGCGACCTGCATTGCATCGGCCTGAATCTCAGGTGCGCGCAGCTCGCCTTCCATCACGCCGGCCGCACGCTGCTGCATGGCCGTGTGCCGGCGGGCATCGTGCAGGTCACGGCGCCGGGCGTCCGGGTGGGCGCGGTGTTCGAATCGGCGCTGGACGTGCTGCATCTGTTCGTGCCGCACGCGGTGCTGGCGGAGTGCTACGAAGACCTGTTCCAGCGCGCGCATCCGGGCGACATCGTGCTCGGCGATCCACGGCTGATCCGCGATCCGGCGCTCGAGCGCCTGAGTCAGGCACTCGGCGTCTGCAAGACCGGGGACGCGCCGCCCGGGCGGATGTTCGTCGAGAGCGTGAGTCTTGCCATCGTGTCGCGACTCGTGGCGCGCCATTTCGCGGCGCCGGTTGCGCGCGGACGCGTGCCGTCGGCGTTGCCGCAATGGCGCATCAATCGCGTGGCCGAATTCGTCGATGCGCATCTGGGCGAGAACCTCAGTCTCGCCGATATCGCGTCGAGCACGGGACTCACGCGCATGCATTTCGCCGCGCAGTTCCGGCGCGCGACGGGCATGCGGCCGCACGAGTTCCTGTTGCAGAAGCGCATCGAGCGCGCGCAGGCGCTCCTGCGCACGTCGCGGCACAGCGTGCTCGACGTCGCGCTGGGCTGCGGATTCCGTTCGCAGGCGCATTTCACGACGGTCTTCAAGCGCCTCACCGGCGCGACGCCGAAGTCCTGGCAGACCTCCGCGCTCGACGCCGCGTGAACGAACCGTCAACAGGAGTCGATCATGACCGCAACAGCCATCGCCCTCGATCCATGGGCACGCACGATCTTTCAACTGAACGGCCTGCGTATCGAGGCGCCGCCGTTCCGGCGCAACGGTACGCAAACGGGCGAACGGCGCGTGGCCGTGAAGCTGATCGAGCGGCAGTCGACGACCACCGCCACGATCGAATGGCGCGACGCCACGCGCTGCAGCTACGGCGATCAGGTGTGGCGTGCCATGCGGGCCCGCACGGCCGGCGTGTGTGCGATGAGCGGCGGCGCCATCCTGCCGGGCGATCAGGTCTATGCGCCCAACTCGCGGCCGGTGCCGTCCAATGCGGGCGCGATGATCCTGGCGTCGGTGCTCGACCAGGCGATGCCGCGATAAGCGGCACGCACCGCTCAGGCGCGAAGGTATGATCCGGCTTTACCTCCGCACGGCCTTGCGATGCTCGCGCTCAAGCTCACGCTGGTTCCGCTGTTCCTGTTGATCGTGTCGATGTCGGGAAGATGGTGGGGGCCGTCCGTTGCGGGATGGCTCGCCGGCTTGCCGGTCGTGGCCGGCCCGATTCTCTGGCTGCTCGTGCTCGCGCATGGACCCGCGTTCGGCGCGCACGCCGCGATCCTTTCTCTTTCCGCGATCTTCGCGTCGGAAGCCTTCAACTTCGCTTATGCGTGGACTTGCCGTTCGCGCGCCTGGCCGGTCGCGCTGAGCGCCGGGCTGGGTGCATGGTTCGTTTCGGCGTGGGGTTTGTCGATGCTGCCCGCGTCGCCGGCATGGGCCGCGGCGGTGGCGCTGGGCGCGGTTTGCTTCGGGCAGTCGTTCCTGCCGCGCAGTGCGGCGGTCGCGGCAGGCGTCCCGCTCGGACGGGGCGACCTGATCGGACGGATGGCCGCCGGCGCCTTGCTGACGCTGGCGGTGACCGCCTTGTCCGGCTGGGCCAGCGCCTCGTGGAGCGGGCTGCTCGCGGTGTTTCCGTTGCTGGGGATCGTGTTGTCGGTGTCGTCGCATCGCGCGCATGGACCGGACTTCGTGATCTCGCTGCTGCGCGGAATGGTGCTCGGCCGTTTCTCGTTCGCCGCGTTCTGCCTGCTGCTGGCGTTCTCGCTGACGCGCCAGCCGACAGCGCTTGCTTTCGCGGAGTCGGCGGCGCTGGCGATGCTTGTTCAGGCCTGCACGAAGCGGCTTGCCGTGATGCGCCGGCCGAAGAGCGTGGAAACGGCGGTCGCGACAGCCGAGTGAGCCTGTTCAGGCCTCAGCCCGCCTTCGCCCACTCGATGGCATCCGCGCCGGCGGGAATGCGCATCGGGCTTGACGGGTCCGTGGCCGCGCGCCACACGCCCTCGGCGACATCGCGCGAATAGGTGACGGTCGGGTCGTTCTCGAAGCGCTCGAACACCGTTTGCGCGAGCTTCGCGTAAGGCTCGGGGAAGCCGCTTTGCATGCGCGTCCGGGCGTTGTCGCCGAACTTGGTTTCGGGCGACCGTCCGGGCAGCACGATCCGCACGCGCACGTCGAACGGTTCCAGCTCCAGCGCGAGCGATTCCGAGAACGCGTTGACCGCCGCCTTGCTGGCCGTATAGACGGACAGCAGATGCAGCGGCCGCAGCGTCACGGTGGAGGTCACATTGACGATCACGCCTGAGCGGCGCTCGCGAAACTGCGGCAGCACGGCTTGCGTCATCGCGATGGTGCCGAGCGTGTTGGTCTCGAAGATCTCGCGCGCCGTGGCCATCGGCGTGGCTTCGACCGCGTTGAGAAAGCCGATGCCCGCGTTGTTGACGAGCACGTCGATCGGCCCCGCGCTCGCGATGGCCGCGCTGATGCTGTGCGGATCCGTCACGTCGAGCGCGATCACGCGCAGGCGGTCGGACTTCGGCAGGATGTCTGCGCGCGGCGTGCGCATCGTCGCGATGACATTCCAGTCCTGCTCCAGGAAATAACGGGCGATCTCGAGGCCAAAACCGGACGAGCATCCGGTGATCAATACGGTGGGCATGGCAAATCCGCGGGTGAGTGAATGAGCTCTCACGATAAGTCGCCCGGGCCGGACTTGCTACAATCGAACGTCCAGTTTTCATTCGAGGAAGTCCGGCCATGATCGATCCGTTCGCGGACGTCGTCACCTTGTTGCAGCCGGTTGCGGCGTTCTCGAAGGTGGTGAGCGGCAGTGGCCGGTGGCGCGTGCGGCGCTCGGACGCGCACATGCCGTTCTACTGCGTGGTGCTCGAAGGCGCGTGCCGTCTCGTGGCCAACGGCCGCGAGCCCGTCACGTTGCAGACCGACGATTTCGTGCTGGTCCCGGAACTGGACGAATTCACGATGTCGAGTCTCGAACCGCCCGAAGCCGACGAAGCCGATGCCGTTCCGGTCGCGCTGGCGGACGGCGGCTTCCGGATCGGCGCGGAAACCGCTCCACGCGATATCCAGATTCTCGTGGGTCATTGCGTGTTCGGTTCGCCGGATGCCGAGCTGCTCGTTTCCTTGCTGCCGGAGCTCGTGCATGTGCGCGGCGAGCGCCGGCTGGCCACGCTCGTCAAGCTCGTCCGGGAGGAATCGCGCGCGCAGCGGCCCGCGCGCGACATGGTGCTCGCGCGCCTGCTGGAAGTGCTGTTGATCGAGGCCTTGCGTTCCACGGGCACGGCGGCATCGCCGGGCCTGGTGCGCGGTCTCGCCGATGCGCGTCTGGCGCAGGCCATCCGGCAGATGCACGAACGTCCCGAGCGGGCCTGGACCGTCGTGGAGCTGGCGCGGGCGGCGGCGCTGTCGCGCTCGGCGTTCTTCGAGCGTTTCAGCCGTGCGGTGGGCGTGGCGCCGATGGAGTATCTGCTGTCGTGGCGCATGGCGCTGGCGAGGAAGCTGCTGCGCCAGAAGGAAGGCAGTGTCGCGAAGGTGGCGGAGCGCGTGGGGTACGGTTCGGCGAGTGCGTTCAGCGTGGCGTTCACGCGTCATGTCGGCGTGCCGCCGACGCACTACGCGCAGCAGCACGAGAGGCCGCCGGCAAGCCAGCAGTCCTCTCCGGGAACCTCGGCGTGATCGAGGTGAGGCGGGGCCAAGGTTCCAGGAGAGGAGACGGAGCAGTCCGTCCCATCTCGTGCCTGTGCTCGTGTTGCGGAATGCTCAGAGCTTCATGCCTTGAACCAGGCTGCCGACGGCGGTGAGCGACTTCGTCACGTTGGTCAGGTCGACGTCCGTGTGCGTGGAGGCATCCACTTGCGTGACGGGCGCGACATTGGTTTGCGGGCTGGCGAACGACACGCCGCCGAACTGGCCGTTGGCGTTAATGGCGTTGTTCTGGAACACGCTGCCGCCGACGATGGCGCCCATTTCGGCACGGTCGAGTTCTTTGCTGACGGCGAGGTTGTCGATCTTCAACATGATGGTTCTCCTGAGTGGCTGGTTGGGTTGGTTGAGCATGTTTCGTTGCGCTCGCAGATACATATGCGAGAGCTGTGCCAGCGGCGTGCGGAGAGCGTTGAAGTCCTTGTCAGCAAAGGAAAGGGCGGTTTTGAAGAGCTTTCGGGCGCGGTTGATATGTCGGCGTGCGCCCGACGAAGCTGGGACGCCTGTCGGTGCAGCGCCGACTCAGAACTTTTCCACCCATGGCCGCAGTTCCATCTCCCACGTCCACGCGCTGCGATGCTGGCGCAGCACATCGATATAGGACTGCGCGATCGCATCGGGGTCGAGCATGCTGTCGGGCGCGTCGGCGGCTTCGGGATGCGAGCCGCGCACTCCGCCGTCGATGACGAAATGCGCGACGTGAATGCCCTTCGGCATCAGTTCGCGTGCGGCGCTTTGCGCGAGACCTCGCAGCGCGAACTTACCCATCGCGAACGGCGCGGACAGCGCAAAGCCCTTCACGCCGGCGGTCGCGCCGGTCAGCAGGATCGCGCCGTGACCGGCCGGCGTCATGCGCCGCGCGGCCTGCTGCACGACATGGAAGGCGCCCAGCGCGGAGACCGCGACAGCCCGTTCCACCGCCGCCGCATCCAGTTCGGCCAGCGGCCCGCGGACGCGGCCGCTGGCGTTGTACACGACGATCTCCGGCGCACCGATGCGCGCTTCAGTCTCGCTGAAGAGCGCGTCGATCTGGCTGGCATCGGCGGCATCGGCGGGCAGTGCGACGGCGCCGGTTTCAGCCACCAGCGAGGCCAGCTTGTCGACGTTGCGCGCCGCGATCACGACAGGAATGTTCTCGGCGCGCAGGCGCCGCGTGAGCGAAGCGCTGATGCCCGCTCCGGCGCCGACGATCAGCGCGCTGCGATAAGGAAAGCCGCTCATGGATTCACGCTCGAAAGGGTGGGTGCCGATCGATCATAAACGCAAGCCGCTTTCCTCGCCCGACGCTCAGGCGGACTGTTCCAGGTACCGCGCCTGATCGAGATCGGACAGCAGCGTCGGCCCTGTGGGTTGCCAGTCGAGTCGAGCTTGTGTCTGTGCGCTGGAGGCGGGCATGTCGAGGGCGATGAACATCGCCATCCAGCCGAAGTGATCCTTTGCTTCGTCTGCGGTGATCGACACGACCGGCAACTGCATGCCGCGCCCGAGCGACTCCATGATGTCGCGCGCGCTGACGCCTTCCTCGCCGACCGCGTGATAACGCGCGCCGCGTTCGGCCTTCTCGACGGCGAGCCGATACAGCCGCGCGACATCCGAACGATGCCCCGCCGGCCAGCGATTGGCGCCGTCGCCCACATACGCGCAGACGCCTTTCTCGCGCGCAATGCCGATGAGCGGCGTGATGAGCCCCTGACGAAACGGATCGTGGACCTGCGGCAGGCGCACGACTGACACGTTGATGCCCTGTTCGAGCAACGCCTGTCCCGCGATCTCCGACGCGATGCGCGGATTCGGATGCTTCAGGTTGAAGATGTCCTCGCGCGCCAGGCCACCCTGTTCGCCGATGCCGATCCCCGTGCCCGACGTGATGACGAGCGGACGGTCCGAGCCCGCGAGCGCTTCGCCGAGCGCGGCGATCGCGCGCGTGTCCTTCTCGCAGTTCTCGACGAAGCGCGAGAAGTCGTGGTCGAAGGCGGTGTGGATGACGGCGTCGGCGCGGGCTGCGCCGTCGCGGAGGCTGGCGGGGTCTTCGAGCGTGCCGTGGTGGACTTCGGCGCCGGCAGCGGTCAGGGCGTGCGCGCCGGCATCGGAACGCGTCATGCCGATGACCTGATGACCCGCCGCGATGAGTTCGGGAACGAGCGCCGAGCCGATGAAGCCGGTCGCGCCTGTCAGAAAGATTCGCATGGTGTGGTTCTCCTTGATCGAACCCATGCACTATCCTGCGTTTTCTTATCCCGTTAAAGTAGTGACGGCATCATAGTAAAACGACTAACACCTTGAACACACCGCGCTCACTCGGCGATTTCCTGCGTAGCCGCCGCACCCGTCTCGATCCGGCCAGCTTCGGCTTCACGGGCCGCCGCCGCACGCCCGGACTGCGCCGCGAAGAGGTGGCGCAACGCGCCAGCATCAGCCCGACGTGGTACACGTGGCTCGAACAGGGACGCGGCGGCGCGCCTTCGCCGGACGTGCTGGACCGTATCGCCGGCGCGTTGCTGCTGACCGATACCGAACGCGAGCACCTGTTCATGCTCGGTCTCGGCAGGCCGCCGGAAGTCCGTTATCAATCCGTGGCAGGCGTGAATCCGCGCTTGCAGCGCCTGCTCGATTCGCTCGAAGCCAGTCCGGCGATCATCAAGACAGCCACGTGGGATGTGGTGGCGTGGAACCGCGCGGCGGCCGTCGTGCTGACCGACTACGGCGCATTGCCGCCAGGCCAGCGCAATATCCTGAAGTTTCTGTTCCGCCATCCCGCCGTGCGCGCGAAGCAGCATGACTGGGAGAACGTCGCGCGCTTTGTCGTCGGGGCGTTTCGGGCGGACGTGGCGCGTGCGGGGATCGTGTCGGAAGCCGCTGATCTCGTCGATGAACTGTGCAGCGCCAGCCCCGAGTTCGAAGCGCTGTGGCGCGACAACGATGTGCTCGGGCACTCGGATGTGCATGCCGTCAAGCGTCTGCAGCATCCGTTGCTCGGCGCGGTGGAGCTGGAGTATTCGGCCTTCGCGGTCGATGGCCGGCCTGACCTCGGCATGATCGTCTATACACCGCTTGACGCCGAAGTGGCCGGGCGCATCAAGACGCTGGCGGCGGGCGAGCAAGCAAGGTCCGCGTAGGCGCGCAATCGGCACGGCCTACTGCAAACATCGTTCCCGCATGCAGGGCGGCTTGCGCAGTACCATGACTGCCCGATCTTGTTCACGGCACTTGCAAGGCCAGGGATCAGGAATAGCGGTTGCATCGATGCCTGGCCGGGCGCACGCCCTCATGAAAGGAATCCGAACATGGCTCATCTGTGCGACGTTTGCGCCGCGCGTCCCGCCACGGTGCGGCTGGCCGTCTTGCGCAACGGTCAGCGGCATGTCATCGACGTATGCGACTTTCACTATGCCCAGCTGACACGGCATCAGCGCGCGCTCTCGCCGCTGGAGTCGCTGTTTCTCGGCGGCGCGCCTGAACAGCCTGAGACGCCCGCATCTGCCGATACCGCCACGGCCCCCAGCGCCCGGCGCAACGAAGCCGAAGGCGCGAACATCGACCGCTATTTCAGCGACGGCGCGAAAGAGATGCTGATGCGCGCGGCCGAGCGCGCCGTGCAATCCGGATGTTCGCAGGTCGATACGGAACACCTGCTCTACGAGCTCGCGAACAACGCGGTGATCGAGTCGCTGATGAAGAGCCTCGGGCTCGAACCCGCGCAGATCCGTGCCTATATCGATGCCAACGCGCCCGGCTGCTACGGCACGTCGCCGCCGCCGGCGGACGGCATGATCGGCGTGTCGCCGCGTCTGAAGAGCGCGCTCGACCGCGCCTTCCTCGCGTCGCGGCAACTGCGCCACAGCTATGTCGCGCCGGAACATCTGCTGATCGGTCTTGCCGACGTGCCCGACAGCTTCGCCGGGCAACTGCTCGGCAAGCTTGGCGTCGATCCGCAGGCGCTCAGGCAGCAGACCGCGCAGACGGTCGGCGCGGGCGCACCGCCGCGCGGCGGCGACACGCCGCCTTCGCGCACGCCGAATCTCGACAAGTTCAGCCGCGACCTCACCGCCCTTGCGCGCGAAGGACATCTCGATCCGGTGATCGGGCGCGCACGCGAGATCGAGACGATGGTCGAAGTGCTCGCGCGCCGCCGCAAGAACAATCCGGTGTTGATCGGCGAGCCGGGCGTCGGCAAGACGGCGGTCGTCGAGGGCCTGGCGCAGCGCATGGTGAACGGCGACGTGCCCGAGTCGCTGCGCGAGAAACGGCTCGTCGAGCTGAACGTGAACTCGATGGTCGCGGGCGCGAAGTTTCGCGGCGAGTTCGAAGAGCGCGTGAAGCAGGTCGTCGATGAAATCGGCGCAAATCGCGACACGCTGCTGCTGTTCGTCGACGAGGTGCATACGATCGTCGGCGCGGGGCAGGGCGGCGGCGAAGGCGGTCTCGACATCGCCAATGTCTTCAAGCCGGCCATGGCACGCGGCGAGCTGAACCTGATCGGCGCGACCACGCTCGCCGAGTACCAGAAGCACATCGAGAAGGACGCGGCGCTCGAACGGCGCTTCCAGCCGGTGCTGGTGGCGGAGCCGACCGTCGCGCAGACCATCAACATCCTGCGCGGCCTGCGCGACCGTCTCGAAGCGCATCACAAGGTGACCATCCAGGACGATGCGATCGTCGGCGCGGCGGAATTGTCGGACCGTTACATCACCGGGCGCTTCCTGCCCGACAAGGCGATCGATCTCGTCGATCAGGCCGCCGCGCGCGTGAATCTCTCGGCCACTTCGCGCCCCGCCGAAATCCTCGAACTGGAAGCGGAGCACGCGCAGTTGCGGCGGGAACAGGACTACGCGGCCTCGCGCAAGCAGTTCGACCGCGCGCATGCGCTCGACAGCGAACTCGAACAGAAGCAAAAGGAACTCGACGACGCCACCGACACCTGGAAGAAGCGTGTCGGCACGAACACGTCGACGGTGACGGTCGCGCAGATCGCGGAGATCGTCGCGACGCTCACGGGCATTCCGGTCGCGCAACTGACCGAGGAAGAACGCGCGCGCCTGTTGCAGATGGAAGAGCGGTTGCACAAGCGCGTGATCGGCCAGGACGAAGCGGTCGAGGCCGTGTCCGACGCCGTGCGCCGCGCGCGCACCGGTTTGCAAGGGCGTAATCGGCCGATTGCCGTGTTCCTGTTCCTCGGGCCGACGGGCGTCGGCAAGACCGAGCTGGCGAAGGCGCTCGCGGAAGTCGTGTTCGGCGACGAAGACGCGATGCTGCGCGTCGACATGAGCGAGTACATGGAGCGCCATGCGGTGTCGCGGCTGATCGGTTCGCCGCCGGGCTATGTGGGTTATGACGAAGGCGGCCAGCTGACCGAGCGCGTGCGTCGGCGGCCTTACAGCGTGATCCTGCTCGACGAGATCGAGAAGGCGCATCCGGATGTCTACAACGTGCTGCTGCAAGTGTTCGACGACGGACGCCTCACCGACGGCAAGGGCCGTGTGGTCGACTTCAGCAACACGCTGATCATCGCGACGAGCAATCTCGGTTCCGATGTGATCGCCGGACAGAAACGCGGCGTGCTGGGCTTCACAAGCACGGCGTCGGATGCGGATGCGTCGCTGCAAAGCGGCGTGATGAAGGTGTTGCAGCAACACTTCAGGCCGGAGTTCCTGAACCGGATCGACGACATCATCCTGTTCAAGTCCCTTGGACGCGATGAAGTGCGGCAGATCGTGCGGCTGATGCTCGATCAGGTGCAGCGTCTCGCGCACAGTCAGGACATAGCGCTTGAATTCGACGAATCCGTCGTGGATCATCTCGCGGAAGTCGGTTATCGGCCTGAGTTCGGCGCGCGCGAATTGCGCAGGCAGATCCGACAGTCGATCGAGAACCAGCTCGCGAGGGAGATGCTCGGCGGCGAGGTCGGCGAAGGCGCGAAGGTGCGCTGCCGCTATGACGAGAGCACGAAGAAGCTGGCCTTCGATGTGACCCGCGCGGGTCTCGCGAACCAGCCGGGCGAAGGCACGCCGCCTACGCCTTGATCTCATGCTGGCATGCGTCATTGTTCGCATGCCAGCACAGCCCGTGCAACGTTGCACGGATTATGCGAACGGATGCGAATGACTATCCTGTGGATTCACTTCACAGAGAGGTCATTCATGTCTGCCAGCAAGATCGCGATCGTGACCGGCGCAAGCCGCGGGCTCGGTCGGAACACGGTGCTCAATCTCGCGCAACGCGGCGTCGATTGCATCTTCACTTATCACAGCAATCGCGCGGAAGCGGACAAGGTGCTGGCGCTCGTCGCCGAGACGGGCAGCAAGGCGGCCGCGCTGCAACTCGATACCGGCAAGGTCGCGGCCTTCGACGCCTTCACCGATGACGTGCGCCGCACGCTCGCCGGCTGGCACGCCGAACGCTTCGACTATCTCGTCAACAACGCGGGCACGTCGCATCACAACAGCATCGAAAAGACGACGGAAGCCGAGCTCGACGCGCTTTATGACGTCCACTTCAAGGGCGTGTTCTTTCTCACGCAGAAGCTGCTTCCGCTGATCAACGACGGCGGCCGGATCGTCAATATCTCGTCGGGCCTCACGCGCATCATCATTCCGGAGAGCGCGGCCTATGGCTCGCTGAAAGGCGCGGTGGAAGTGCTGACCAAGTACATGGCGAAGGAACTGGCGCCACGGCGCATCGCGGTCAACGTGGTGGCGCCGGGCGCGATTCAGACCGACTTCAGCGGCGGCATTGTGCGCGACAACCCCGAGGTCAACCGGCGCGTCACCGAGATGACGGCGCTCGGCCGCCCGGGCCTGCCCGACGACATCGGACCGATGATCGCGTCGCTGCTGTCGGAGGACAATCGCTGGATCAATGCGCAACGCATCGAGGTCTCGGGCGGCATGGCGATCTGACGTTATACCTGCGCCTGTCCGCCGTCGGCGAAGATCTCCGCGCCGTTGATGAAGCTCGAATCTGCGCTCTCTTCGATGTCCCGTCGAGTTTCGCCGGCCGCTACGTATCGAATCTGGTCGCGCTGGAAGTGATATCGGCGCCGCGCTGAGCGGTGTTGCGTCCGGCGAGGGAAGGATCCCCGAATCCTTCGCTCGCCGGATTGCGTGCTTCAGATCTTCATGCCTTGAATCAGGCTGCCCACCGAAGAGACCGACTTCGTGATGTTCTTCAGGTCGACGTCCGTGTGCGTCGATGCATCCACTTGCGTCACGGGCGCGACGTTGGTTTGCGGGCTCGCGAAGGAGACGCCGCCGGCTTCGAGGTTGGCGTTGACGCCGTTGTTCTGGAAAACGCTGCCGCCGACGATGGCTTCCATTTCTTCACGGGCGAGGTCTTTGCTGACAGCGAGGTTGTCGATCTTCATGGTGAATCTCCTGGGTTCCGGTTGGGTGGGAGCGCGTGTCGTTGCGCTCGCGACATCCATTGCGAGAGCCGTGCCAGCGAACGGTTCGCGGGCGTGAGGATCGTGCAAGCCGTTGATGCGTAAGGGAAAGGCGGTAGACTGCGGCGCCCGTCTGCATTCGTGTGATGCGGCGAGGTGTTGGCGGCGACAGAACGGCCGCGCGCGGTGCGTTGCCGCCGGTCCGACAGTGCGGAGCGTGCGCCCGAAAAAAGCACATGCCGCCGATTCACTTCAAGTTTGACGTTTGCCTGCCGTTAACAGTCGCACGGAAAAGTCTTTCGGGCACATCAGGCACGCGACAGCATGCATGTCGATCTAATTACCATCTATCTGCTTGCCATCGGCACGCTCCTCGCCAGTTGCGGGATGACGCTGTGGGAACGCCGCGGTCATGCCGGACGCAGGCAGGAGCTGGGCACGCTGGCCGCCGGCTACGCGACGCTTGCCGCCGGCTGCGCGGCCGTCGCCGTGCGCCACGCGCTGCCCGGCGCGATCGGATCGGCGCTGAGCAACCTCATCATGGTGTCGGGCTATCTACTGCTGCTGCGCGGCGTCGCCATCATGAACGGCCGGCGTCATGGCGGGTTGTCCATCGGCGTGCTGACCGCCGTGGCGCTCGCGTGGGTCATCGCCGGCGTGCGCTGGGAAGTGCCGATGTGGAACTACGTCAGCGCCATCCCGATTGCCTTCGCCAGCGGCATGACCGCCCGCGAGCTGCTGCGCGGCGATCGCGCCCGGCGCCTGCAGTCGCGCGATATCGCGGCGTTCGTCGCGGGTTTTCATGGGCTCTTCTATGCCGCGCGCGCGCTGATCCTGCCGTGGCTGGCGGCGTCGCTCGGGCCGGGCATGCTGTCGGCGATCGCCAAGGCGACGATGTACGAAGGCGTGCTCTATTCCGTCATTCTGCCGATGATCCTGCTGCGCTTCGTGCGCGACGAAGCGCATGGCGAACTGCTGAGGGAATCGCGGACGGATTACCTGACGGGGCTCGGCAACCGCCGCTGGTTCTTCGAGGAAGGCGCGCGCCTCATCCGGCGCGCGGATGCACGGCAGCCGGTCTGCCTGATTGCACTCGATCTCGACAACTTCAAGAACATCAACGACCGCCACGGTCACGAAACGGGCGACGCCGTGCTCAAGACCTTCGCGTCGATCGCGCAGGACGCGCTGGGACCGGAGGCGATTTTTGCGCGCATCGGCGGCGAGGAATTTGCCGCGCTGCTGCCGGGACGCGACTGCAATCGCGCCCGCGCGACGGCGGAAGCCGTGGTCCGGCGTTTCGCGCAAGCGGGCACGCCCGGCGCGGCGGGCGTGGAGATCCGCGCGACCGTGAGCATCGGTCTGGCGCAATGCGGCACGGCCGGCGCCGCGCTGACCGATCTGCTGACCATCGCCGACCGCGCGTTGTACCGGGCGAAGTCGCTCGGCGGCAACCGGGTGGAACTCGCGCAACCGGCGACGCGTTCTCAAGCGCCGCGCGACAGCGTGGCCTGCTGATCTCTTCTAGCGCCGGGCTGAAGCACGCGTCCCCAGCCAGACCAATCCGATAGCACCCGCTAACAGCGCCGCCGCTGCGATCCACAGCGCGGCCGAGAACGAACCCGTGTGTTCCGCGATAGGCGCCGCGACCAGCGGCCCGACGATCTGCCCCAATCCATACGACGCCGTCGCATAGCCCATCAATCCGGCGGCTGCATCGCCGCGCAGGCGGCGCGCCTCGCGCATGGCGAACAGCGTGATTGCGGTAAATGGAAAGCCCAGCAGCAGACTGCCGATGCCGAACCCGAGCGCCGTGGGAAAGACGATCCCCGACGCGATCCCCACTGCCTGAATCAGATAGAACCCGGCCGACAGCAGACGGTTATCCCACGACAGCGGCAGACGCGCGGCCAGCAGTGCGCCGGCGATCAGCGCAAGTCCGAAGGCCGGCCAGAACAAGTCGGGCCACGCTGAACCGGGCAAGGCTTGCCGGGCGATGACGGGCAGAAAGGTGGCCGAGATGATGTAGCCGAACCCGGCGAGTCCGTAGAGCCCGATCAGTCCGATCGAATCGGCGCGCGCTACGCCGGTTTCGCTGCCGCCGTGATGCGTCGCGCGGCCATGCGCGGCCGATACCTGCCGCGTGAAGGTCTTCCAGACGGCCAGGCCGGCCAGCGCCGAGCACACTGCGAAGCCGTCCCACACCCATGGCGCGGGCACGGCGAACGCGGCGGCGGCCGCGCCGAGCAGGCCGGTCGCGACGATGCCGACGCCCGGCCCGGCATAGATGACGCCGCCGTAGCCGTGCGCGTCGAGTTCCGCGAGCCGCCGCAGGCCCCATTGCGACGCGAACACGAACGCCCACGCGCTGGCGACGCCCGCCGCGAAGCGGATCGCCGTCCAGAGCCAGAACAGGTGAACGACGCCCATTGCGAGGGTCAGCAAGATGGTCGCGGCGAGCGCGAACCGCACCATGCGGGCGTGGTCGATGCGAATCGCCGCGCAGGACAGCGCGCCAATCAGATAGCCCGCGTAGTTGGCCGACGCGAGCCAGCCGCCGTGCCGGATATCGAGCGCGCCGTTGTGCAGCATCAGCGGCAGCAGCGGCGTGAACGCGAAGCGCCCGACACCCAGCGCGACGGCCAGCACCACGGCGCAGGCAAGCGCGGCATGGCGCGCGGGATGGGCGGAGGCGGACGAGACGGGCAGCGGCGATGCCATGAGCATGAAAGTCAGAGCGATGGTCCGCTGATCCTACCTTGACCGATCCATCTTGAAAAATGAATAATCGAGATGGAATCAATCTTCAGGAAAGATCATGGACCTGGCTGCGCTCACCATCTTTCGGGCGGTCGTCCGCGAAAACGGCGTGACGCGCGCGGCGCTCAAGCTGAACCGGGTGCAATCGAACGTGACGACGCGCATTCGCCAGCTTGAGGAAACCCTCGGCACGGAGTTGTTCGTCCGCGATGGCCGGCGCCTCGTGCTGACGCCCGCCGGCGAGACCCTGCTGCCCTACGCCGAACGCCTGCTCGCGCTGGCCGAGGAAGCGCGTCATGCAGTCAGCGAGAACCGGCCGCAAGGACGCCTGCGCCTGGGCACGATGGAAAGCACGGCGGCGAGCCGTCTGCCGCGCGTGCTGGCGGCGTATCACCGGCGCTGGCCGCAGGTGACGCTGGAACTGGCGACGGGCGTGACGCGCGCGCTGATCGAGAGCGTGCGCACCTTCGACGTGGATGCGGCGGTGATGGCGCGGCCGATCGAACCGGACGCGCTCGGCGCCGGGCAGTTCGACACCGTGCCGGTGTTTCGTGAAGAACTCACGCTGGTCACGCCGCGCGGACAGGATCCGACATCATTGGCGCAGGAGCCGGCCGGCCTCACGCTGGTGGCGTTCGAACGCGGCTGCGCCTATCGCTCCTATGCGATGCGCTGGTACGAGCAGCAGGGCATCCGTCCCGCGCGGGTGCTGGAACTGGCCTCGTACCACGCGATCATCGCGTGCGTGGCGGCGGGCGCGGGCGTCGCGGTGGCGCCGCGCTCGGTGCTGGAACTGGCGCGTCTCGACGATGACGTCGATGTCCATCCGCTCGGCAAGCTGGGGCAGGTGGACACGCTGCTGGTCTGGCGCAAGGGCCACTATTCGGCGGCGCTCGACGCGCTGCGAGACTTGCTCCTCAATGACGCCTGATCAGCCGGCCGCCGTGCTCAGCGCGACCACCGCCCGCAGCGCGCCGCTCACCATGTTCTCGACCACCGGCTCGACCTGCTGCGCCACCTCGGGCCGATACTCGAACGGCGCGGCCTCGTTCATGTAGGTCGACTGGCACATCTCCAGCTGGACTGCGTGGACGCCGTCCTGGGGCGCGCCGAAGTGCCGCGTGATATAGCCGCCCTTGAAGCGGCCGTTGGCGATCCACGTGAACGGACCTGCCGCAGCCGCGCGTTCCACTTCCTGCTGCACCGAAGCCGCCGCCGTGCGTCCGTCCTGCGTGCCGATATTGAGGTCGGGCAGCTTGTCGTCGAAGAGACGCGGCAACACGCTCGCGATGGAATGCGCTTCCCACAGCAGCACGTTCGCATGCCGCTCGCGCAGACGCTTCAACTCGGCGCGCAGCGTGTCGTGATACGGCTGCCAGTACGCCGCGACGCGCCGCTGCTTCTCGGCGGCATCGGGCACGCAGCCTTCGCGATACACCGGCTCGCCGCGAAAGGTCAGGTCGGGGCACAGGCCGGTCGTCGTCTGTCCGGGATACAGGCTTTCATCGCTCGGCGGCCGGTTCAGGTCGATCACATAGCGCGACAGGCGCGCGCCGAGAATCGTCGCGCCGAGCATCCGGGCGAAGCTGTAGAGGCGGTCGAGATGCCAGTCGGTATCCGCGACCGTCAGCGCGACGTCGGTGTACTGGCTGCGCAACGAGTCCGGAATCTGCGTGCCGAGGTGCGGGATGGAGATCAGCAGCGGCGCATCGCCGCGTTCGAGGGAAAAGAGATCGTTCATGAGCTTGCGTCCTGGGTTGGCCGACGGTCAGGCGTCGGCAAGCAGTTGCGAGAGCGCCCGGCGATAGTCCGCGTAGTGCCGCGCTTCGTCCCGATGACGACGCTCGCGCACCACGCATTCTCCACCGACGAAAACATCGCGCACCGGCGTTTCGCCATGTTCGCAGAAGACCACGGAAGAAAGCCACGTCGCGGGCGTTTGTTCGGCGAGATTCGGATGATCGGCGTCGAGCACGAGCCAGTCGGCGCGCGCGCCGGCTTCGAGCTTGCCGGTGGCGCGGCCCGTCGCGCGGGCGCCGCCTTCGAGCGCGCCGTGGAACAGCCGGTCCGCGACCTGCGCCGTGTCCGGCGACGCGAGCACGTTGCGCTGCCGCCGCTGGAGCCGCTGGCCATATTCGAGCAGACGCAGTTCCGCGCGCCAGTCCACGCCGATATGGCTGTCCGAGCCGACGCCGAACGCACCCTGCGCGTCGAGGTATTCCGCGACGGGGAAGAAGCCGTCGCCGAGATTCGCCTCGGTCGTGAGACACAGCCCGGTGATTGCACCGCTGCGGGCGAGCGCGAGCGTTTCGCCGGCATCGACGTGCGTGGCATGCACGAGGCACCAGCGTGCGTTCACGTCGAAGTGATCGAGCAGCCATTGCACCGGGCGCGCGCCGAGCGCCGCGAGCGATGCGTCTACTTCGGCCGTCTGTTCCGCGATATGGATATGCACGGGCGCGCCGGGTGACATGGCGTCGAGACCGTCGAGCAACGCGCGCAACGAAGCCTCCGACACCGCCCGCAGTGAGTGCGGCGCGACGCCGTAACGCAGCGCGCCGTCTTCGGGACGCGCCGTGCGCAGGCTGCGCAGCAAGTCGAGATAGCCTTCGGTGGAGTTGATGAAGCGGCGCTGGTCGGGGCGCGGCGGCTGTGCGTCGAAGCCGCCTTGCTGATAGAGCACGGGCAGCATCGTCATGCCGATGCCGGTCTCGCGCGCCGCATCCACGACGCGCATCGCCAGTTCGGCGGGATGCGCATACTGCGCACCGTCTTCGGCGTGATGCACGTAGTGGAACTCGCAGACGGACGTGTAGCCCGCCTTGAGCATCTCGACATAGAGCCAGCGCGCGATCGCGCCGAGCGTCTCGGGCGTGATGCGCAGCGCGAAGCGGTACATCAGGTCGCGCCAGCTCCAGAAGCTGTCGGCGGGGTTCGCGCGATATTCGGTGAGGCCCGCCATCGCGCGCTGGAACGCGTGCGAATGCAGGTTCGGCATGCCGGGCACGACCGGTCCCGCGGCGCGCGCAGCGTTCGCAGGTATCTCGCGCACGTCAGGCGTCACGGCGACGAGCGTGCCCGCGTCGTTCCACTCCAGCAGCACGTTGCTGCGCCAGCCGTCCGGCAGCAGCGCGTGCGCCGCGAAAAGCGTCGGGTTCAATGCGTTCGATGAGTTCATGATCGGACTTCGGTTTCGAGCGACGCGCACAGCAGCGCGCCGTCGCCTTGCATGCCGACTTCGACGTCGCACGCTTCGTCCAAGCGCAGCGTGTCCATCTTCGTCAGACTGATATGCGTCCCGCCGACGCGCACGTCGAGCGTGCCGCGCGCGCAGTGCAGCAGCACGGTGTCGCCGCTCACGACGCGCGTGCCCGGCGTCTGCCAGATATCCACCGATGCACGCGCGGCATCGCGTTGCGTCATCAGGTTGAACACGCGGACGGGGCCGTCGGTGAGCTGCGCGTCGATGAGCGTCTCGCCCGCGAACCGGGCCAGCGCCAACGCCTGCCCGACGACGTGTTCGCCGAGCACGAGACCCGCGCCGTCGAGCAGCACGAGCATGCGGTCGATGCCGTCGAAGCGCGAGAAGGGCCCGGGCCGGTCGATATCCGCGACGCTCGCGCGCCACGCCTGGGCTTGCGCTGCGACTTCGCGCGTGATGCCGCCGCCGTTCTTCCAGGGTGAGGCGACGAGCGCGTCGCCGCGTATCAGGGCGAGGTTCATGCGCGCGTCAGCACGGCTTGCAGGAACGAACGCGTGCGCGGCTGCGTGGGCGTCGAGAAGATCTGCGCGGGCGGACCCGCCTCGACGATCTCGCCGCCGTCCATCACGACGACCACATCCGCCACTTCCTTCGCGAAGCCCATTTCGTGCGTGACGACGAGCATCGTCATGCCTTCGGCGGCGAGCAGCTTCATCACTTGCAGCACTTCGCCGACGAGTTCCGGATCGAGCGCCGACGTGGGTTCGTCGAACAGCATGACGCGCGGCTGCATGGCGAGTGCGCGGGCAATCGCGACGCGCTGCTTCTGTCCGCCCGAGAGACTCGCGGGCATCGCATGCGCCTTGTGTTCGAGGCCGACCTTCTTGAGCAGCGCGAGCGCGGCGGTATCGGCATCGGCTTTCGACACGCCGCGCAGCATGCGCGGGCCGACCGTGATGTTGTGCAGCACCGAAAGATGCGGGAACAGATTGAACGACTGGAACACCATGCCGACTTCGGTGCGCAACGCGTTGAGCGGGCGCTCCTTGAGCATCGTGCCGTGATCGACGAGCCGATGCCCGCAGATGTCGATGGTGCCGCGTTCCGGCTGTTCGAGACCGTTGCAGCAGCGCAGGAAGGTGCTCTTGCCGGAACCGCTCGGCCCGATCACGACGACGACCTGGCTCGGCTGGATATCGAAGTCAATGCCGTTCAGGACGCGATGCGTGCCGAAGGACTTGGTGAGTTCGCGGATGCTGACGATGGGTTGAGCGCTGTTCATTGCACCATGCCTCCTGCGCGCAGCCGACGCTCGACGCGGTGAAGAATGTAATTGGTCGTCTGGGTGAGCACGAGATAGACGAGCGCGATCACGATATACACCTCAAGCGACCGGTAGGAGACGCTGATGATCTTCTGTCCTTCGTGCATCAGGTCGTGGATGGTCAGCAGCGACACCAGCGCGGAGTTCTTGATCAACGCGATGAACTCGTTGCCGAGCGGCGGAATCATGCGCACGATGGCCTGCGGCAGGATGATCGCGCGCATCGCCTGTCCGGACGACATGCCGATGGAGCGCGCCGCTTCCGTCTGGCCGCGATCCACCGATTGAATCGCGCCGCGCACGATTTCCGACACATACGCCGCCGAATACAGCCCGAGCCCGAGCATGCCGCACACGAACGCGGGCAGCAGGATATCGAACTGCGGCAGGCCGAAGAACAGCAGGAACAACTGCACGAGCAGCGGCGTGCCGCGGAAGAAGATCAGATAGCCGGTGCAGAAGCCGTAGACGAGCCGGCGCTGCGGCGCCAGCCGGCCGATGCCGATCAGAAGCCCGAGCAGGCACGACAGCACGAGCGCGGCGGCGGTCACTTCCACCGTGACCAGCGCGCCGTGCGCGATGTCGGCCCAGCCGGCGAAGGCGGGAGTGAAGTCGAGTTGCATGGGTCAGGTCCGTCGGCTTACTTGGCGCTGGCGGTCGTGGCGGTCGTGCTGAACCACTTCTTGACGATGGCGTCGTAGGTGCCGTCGGCCTTGATTTTGGCGAGCGCGGCGTTCATCTGGTCGCGCAGTTGCGGCTCGTCCTTGCGCACGGCGATGCCATACGCTTCCGTGGTCAGCTCCTTGTCGAGCACGCGGAAACCGGGGCGGGTGCGCACGAACTGGAACGCGGCGGGCTTGCCCGTAACGGCGGCATCCGCGCGGCCGATGCCGACGAGATCGAACATTTCCTGGTTCTTTTCCACTTCCACGCGCTGCACTTGCGGATAGTTGTCACGCAGGAAGTTCACGGACTTCGTGCCCACCTGAACCGTCACCTTCTTGCCGTTGAGATCGGCGAGGGTCTTGATCGGCGAATCGGCCTTCACCAGCGCCGAGAGGCCGCCTGCGAAGTACGACTGCGTGAAGTCGACCACTTGCGAGCGTTCCGGCGTGATGTAGATGCCGGAGATGGCGGCATCGAAACGGCGCGCGACGAGACCTGGAATCAGCCCCTTGAAGTCGATGTCGGTCCACTGGACCGTCTTGCCCATTGCCTTCGCCAGCGCGTTCATGATGTCGATGTCGAAGCCGGTGCGCTGGCCCTTGTCGACGAATTCCATCGGCGGGAAGGTGGCGTCGGTGGCGACGTTCAGCACCTTCGAGTCTTCAGCGGCGGCGTTGCCGGGCAGCACGGCGGCCATGATCGCAAAGCCGAGGCTCGCGGCGGTAAAGAGGTTCTTGAGTTTCATCGTGTGGGCTCCGGGTGTGGTTCGGTCGTGGTTTTTGGTGCGGTCTTTGATGCGGGTCAGGTGGACTGCAATTGGGTGGAAATGGCGTTGGCGGTGCGCACGGTCCAGTCGGCGAGTTGCTGTTCGCGGCCGGCGGCGCGCGAGGAGGGCGCCATCAGCGTGATCGAGGCGGCCGCGCCGCCGCCGCTGCCGCGCGTCGGACGGCGGAACACGGGCGCGCTGACGCCCCATACGCCGATATCGATTTCGCTGTCGCTGACTGCGTAGCCGCGGGCGCGGATGGCGTCGAGTTCGGCTTCGAGGGCGGCGCGCGCGGCGGGGTTGTCGGCGAACTGGCGGTCGAGGCTTTCGGCGCGGGTCTTGTCGGCCATGAAGGCGAGCAGCGATTTCGCCGATGCCCCCGCACGCAGCGGCACGGCGCGGCCTTTCTCGAAGGAGCAGCGCAGCGAGTGCGTGCTCTCGATCATTTCGAGGCAGATCACCTGGTCGTTCACGGCGACGATGAGGCCGACGCTTTCCTGCGTCGCGCGGGAGAGTTGCAGCATGCTGTCGCGGCTGGCTTCGACGAGCATCGAGTTGACGTCGAAGCCGAGCGCGAGCTGGAGACTGATGGGACCGGGCGCGTAGTAGCCGGCGTCTTCGGACACGAAGCCCCAGCGCTTGAGCAGCGCGACTTGCCGGTAGAGCGTACTTTGCGCGAGACCGGTGGCGCCGAGCATGTCCTTCACGGACATGGCCTTGCCGTGGCTGGCGAGTGCGCTCAGCACGAGCAGCAGGCGCTCGGCCCCGATGACGCTGGATTCCTTGTTCACGATGTTGTGCGTTGCTTGAAGCGATGTCGATGGACAGAGAATGCCACGCCGCTCCCGCTGGACAAAAATCGGTTTCTCAGTGAGTGAGAAATTTAAATATAGGGTTTACGCTTATCCAGACAGTAAAAAGGAAAGGGCGCTCGCCGATGGCGAGCGCCCGTCAGTAATTCATGCAGCGGGGTGGCGGGCTGGAATGGTCCACCGGAATAACACCCCCACCCG
>NZ_JARUXR010000003.1:516947-682292 GCF_031451215.1 Caballeronia sp. LZ034LL | reverse complement strand
CCCTTTCCTTTTTACTGTCTGGATAAGCGTAAACCCTATATTTAAATTTCTCACTCACTGAGAAACCGATTTTTGTCCAGCGGGAGCGGTGTGGCGGGCTGGAATGGTCCACCTGAATTACACCCCCACCGTCTCCCCCACCCGCGCCACCGGCCCTTGCCCAGTCTGATGCCGCGACCTCCCCGAGCTCAGATAATCCGCGATCGAATCCTGCGTGATCTCGCCGACATAGTGCCCGTCGGCATCCAGCACCGGCATCCACGACGACCGGAACTGATACATCTTCGACAGCACGATCCGCAGGTTCTCATCCGGCGACACCGTCGCCTGGAACTGCGTGAGCTTGTCGCCGCACACGCCTTGCGCTCCGCGCGCCGCCCGTCGCGACACTACGCCCAGCGCATGCCGCTCGCCATCCAGCACGGTCAGATAGCGGCTGTCGCTTTCGTCCATCAGCGCGAACGCATCGGCCAGCGGCGTCTCGGCGCGCACGGTATCGGGCTGCGTCGCCGCATCGCCGGCCTTCACGAGCAACAGACGCTTCAGCGTGCTGTCGGCGCCGACGAACTGGCCGACGAAATCATCGCGCGGATGCGCCAGCAAGGTATCCGGATGGTCGTACTGCACGAGCTTGCCGCGCCGGAATACGGCCACGCGGTCACCCAGCTTGATCGCTTCGTCGATATCGTGGCTCACCATGATGACCGTCTTCTTCAACTGGCGCTGCATCGCGAAGAACTCGTTCTGGATGGTCTCGCGGTTGATCGGATCCACCGCGCCGAACGGCTCGTCCATCAGCAGCACGGGCGGATCGGCGGCCAGCGCGCGGATCACGCCGATGCGCTGCTGCTGCCCGCCCGACAACTCGCGCGGATAGCGCTTCAGGTACAGCTTCGGATCGAGCGCGACCATCGACATCAGTTCGATCGCACGCTCGGCGCAGCGCTTCTTGTCCCAGCCGAGCAGGCGCGGCACGATCACGATGTTCTCTTCGATCGTCATGTTCGGAAACAGGCCGATCTGCTGGATCACGTAGCCAATGTGCCGGCGCAGGTCCACTTCATTGAGGCCGGACGTATCCTCGCCGTTGATCAGCACGCGTCCCGAAGTCGGCTCGATCAGACGGTTGATCATCTTGAGCGTCGTGGTCTTGCCGCAACCGGACGGGCCGAGGAACACGCAGATTTCGCCCTCTTCAACCTTGAGGCTCACCGAGTCGACAGCGTTCACTTTCTGGCCGTCCTTCTGCGTGAAAGTCTTTGTCAGGCGGTCGAGTTCGATCATGTCTTTTGCACTCCCTTCGGTGTCAGTACACGCTGCAATGCCTGCAGCAGCAAGTCGGCGACGATCGCGAGCAGGCTCACGAGCACGGCGCCCACCAGCAGTTTCATCATGCTGCTCTGGCCGATCGCGCGCACGATCAGCGAGCCCAGTCCGCCTGCGCCGATCACGGCGGCAATCGTCATCACGCCGATGTTCATCACCACGGCGGTACGCACGCCGCCGAGAATCACCGGCACGGCCAGCGGCAGTTCCACGAGGCGCAGCCGTTGCCACGCCGTCATGCCGATGCCGATCCCCGCTTCCTTGATGCCCGTTTCCACGTTGCGCAGCGCGAGATAGGTGTTGCGCATGATCGGCAGCAGCGAGTACAGGAACACGGCGGTGATCGCCGGCACTGCGCCGATGCCTGCGCCAAAACGCGAGAACACCGGGATCATCAGGCCGAACAGCGCGATGGACGGCAGCGTCAGGATGATGGTCGCGAGGCCCAGCAGCGGGCCGGCGAGCCACGGATAGCGATTCATCACAATGCCGAGCGGCACGCCCGCGAGGATCGCGCAGCCCACGGCCAGTCCCACCAGATAGCAATGCTGCAAGGTCAGTTGCAGCAACTCGGGCCAGTTGGCGCTCAGATAGTCGGTCAGACTCATCGTTCAGGTTCCTCCTTCATCAAGGCAGCTTGTGCGCGCGCAGAAACTCGCTCGCGACTGCCTGCACCGACTTGCCGTCGATATCGACCTGCTTGTTCATCTCCAGCATCGCGTCGTTGTCCAGCACGGCGGACAGCGCGTTCAGCTGTTCGGCCAGCTTCGGGTTCTGCTGGAGCACCGTCGCGCGCACCACGGGCGTGGCGTTGTAGGGCGGGAAGAAATGCAGATCGTCTTCGAGCGGCACGATGCCGAAGCCCTTCACGCGGCCATCGGTGGTATAGACGAGACCGATGGTCAACTGGTTGTTATGCAGCGCCGTATAGACCAGCCCCGAATCCATCTGCTTGGTCTCGGCGCGGCTGAAGTGCAGGTCGTAGGCGGCTTCCAGCGGCTTCAGGCCATCGGGACGGTTCGCGAACTCCGCATCCATGCCGAACACGTGGCGCGTACCCTTGGGATCGCTCTTGAGCTTCTCCGACAACTGCGAGATCGTGCGGATGCCCGACTTGCGCGCCGCTTCGGCAGGAAGGCCGAGCGCGTAGGTGTTGTTGAGCGGCGACTTGTTCAGCCACACGAGCCCTTCCTTGGCGTCGAGGTCCTTGACGCGCTGGTACATCTCGTCGGGCGACATCTTGTCCTTCAGCTTGTGATAGACCAGTGCCGCCGTGCCGGTGTATTCCCACGTCAGATCGACCTGGCCGTTTTCCTGTGCGCTGCGCAGGAGCACGCTGCCGAGGCCGGTGCGCGCGTCGATCGTATAGCCGCGCGCACGCAGATACTGCGTCGTGATCTCGACCAGCACGTACTGCTCGGTGAAGTTCTTGCCGCCGACGACAAGATTCGCGGCCAGCGCCGGGACACTCGCGCACGCGCTGAGGGCAGCGGCGGTGAATGCATGTCGGAGGAAACGGAATAGCGTCATTGCGTCACCTCGCTGCCGCTGGTCCAGCGCCGGCTTGCTGCGGACACGATGGCGTCGAGCAGCAGCGCGAGGATCGCGGTGCCTGCGGCGCCGAGCAGCAGCATCTGGTTGTCGTTCAGATAAATACCGGGGAAGATCAGCGTGCCGAGACTGTCCGCGCCGATCAGATAGGCGAGCGGCGCCGTGCCCACGTTGATTGCCAGCGCGGTGCGCACGCCGCCCACGATGATCGGCATGGCGTTGGGCAACTCCACGCGCAGCAGCGACTGCATGCCCGTCATGCCGATGCCCCGCGCCGCTTCGAGCAGCGAGGCAGGCACGTTCTTCATGCCTTCATAGGTGTTGCGCGTGATCGGCAGCAGCGAGGCCAGGAACAGCGCGATGACGGCAGGCGTATCGCCGATGCCGAAGATACCGAGCGCAATGGCGAGCACCGCGAGCGAAGGCACCGTGTTGCCGATGTTGAAGATCTGCATGAAGCCTTCGGCCTGTCGCACGAGGCCGGGGCGGCTGAGCGCCACGCCGGCCGGAATGCCGATGACGATGGCGAGCGCCATCGAAATGCCCACGAGCATCAGATGACGGCCCGTGTAGTAGACGAGATCGCCGGAATATTTGTGCCATGTACTGGCGTCGATGGCGCGCGTCAGCAGCACGGCCACGATGATTACCGCCAGCAGGCTGCCCAGGATCTGGACAGTTCGTCGGGACATGGAAAAGGTCTCCTTGTTCGAAGGGCGAGCGCGATGGATCCACGCTGCGTCGTGCGCCGCTGCCGACAGACGCGGGCGCCGAATGGGAGCTGGTTACAGCCGGAATGGAAAGGATGGGCGCGAAGGCGTGGCGCAAATGCGCGAGCCGGAAGCGCTCGCCACTCACCGCTCAGCAAGGATGGGCGAGGGTTGAAGCGAAAAAGTCGGGTGTCGGCGTCTCCGTTTGAGCAGTCAGTGAGCCTCCAAGGGAAGCGGCGGACAGAAAGCCGCTAGCAAGCCATGTGCCCGCCCGCAATAAACATGCTGACGGCGCTCAATTTGACCGTTCTTGTGCCGTTGTAGCGTGATGCGTCACACTAATGACCAACCGGCGATGGCACGAGCGCGCGTATGACGACCTCCGTATCGGACGATCCCTCCGGCATCCTGCTGACGGAACAGCGCGATGCCGCGTTGCAGACCTTGTGCCGTCTGGCCCGGATGCATTTCCAGGTGGCTACCGCAGCCATTGCGGTTCACGATCCTCACGGTGAAACGCGCCTCGTATTCGATGGCGCGCCCGTCTCTCGTCTTCCCGACGCTTCCATCGTCGCCTCTTGCGAGCTGACCGATGCCTCGGGCGGCTCCGTCGGCGTGCTGGCCTTGATCGATCCGGCGCCGCGCACCTTCGATACCACCCACACAACCTTCCTTCGCGATCTCGCCCAACTCGCCGAACACGCGATCGCCGCGGCGGAAGAAGGCGAGAGGCAGAACCGCCGGATCGGCAGGATGAAGGAGGACGGCGAGCTGACTTCGCTTGCGCTCTCGGGCAGCGGGACGGGCGTGTGGGACCGCAACGTCGTGACCGGCGCGATCCACTATTCGCCCGACTGGCATGCATTGATCGGCTATGAACCGCATGAGTTGAGCAACCGGATCGAGGATGCGGTCGAGCGTCTGCATGCCGATGACCGCGAGTACGTGAAGGCCGCGATGCAGGCGCACTTCGACGGCAACACGCCGAGCTATGCCGTCGAACACCGGATCCGCTGCAAGGACGGCAGCTACAAGTGGATCTGCAGCCGGGGCAAGGTGGTCAGCCGCGACGCCACGGGCCGCGCGCTGCGCATGGTCGGCACGACGACCGACATCACCGCGTTGCGCGAACTGGCGCAGCGCCTGCAGCACTCCATCGACCTGGTGACGAATCTCACGCATCAGGTGCCGGGACTCGTCTTCCAGATGCACCAGTCCGCCGATGGCCAGTGCCGCTTCTCCTACGCAAGCGACGGCATCCGCGAAATCTACGAGCTGGCGCCCGAGGACATCCAGCGGGACGCCCATGCGATCGACGCCTTGATCGATCCACGCGATCTCGCTGCCTATCGGGCGTCGCAGCGGGCCTCCGCCGCCAGCCTGACGCCGTGGCGGCTCGAATATCGCGTCAATCTTCCGCGCCAGGGATTGCGCTGGCGCGAAGGCGAAGCGCGGCCGCAGCGCGGCGCGGACGGCGGCACCGTATGGCACGGCTTCATCACGGATGCGACCGAGCGCAAGCGCATCGAGGCGGAGCTGCAATCGCTGGCGACCACGGACCATCTGACGCAGTTGTCGAACCGGCGTGAATTCGTGAGCCAGAGCGAGGCCGTGCTCGACGCATTGCGGCAGCGCGTGCTGTCATGCGCATCGACCTTGTTGCTCGACCTCGACCACTTCAAGGTGCTGAACGATCGCTGGGGGCACTCGCTCGGCGACCGCGCGCTCGCGCATTTCGCGGCACTGCTGCGCGCGGTCGTGGAACCGGGCGCCATCGTCGCGCGCATCGGCGGTGAGGAGTTCGCGGTGCTCCTGCCCGGCGCGGATATCGATACGGCCCATGCGCTGGCCGTGCGCTTGCAGGCCCGCTTCCATGCGACGCCGCTCCTGCATGGCGACGAGCGGATCGCGATGACGGTGAGCATCGGCATCGATTCGATGCTGGGCAGGGATATCGAAGCCGCGCAAACGCTCTCGCGCGCCGACATCGCGCTGTATGGCGCGAAGAAGCGCGGCCGCAACCGGATCGAGGTGTTCAGGAACGCGGCGCGGCCGGACATCGATGCGATCGCCGGCGTGAACTGAACGCCGCGCAATAAAGGCGCATCGCGTCCACTCTTTGTCCGCGCCATATGCGGAATATCCCTGTTTTTCCAGCACGCGAACGACCATGACTGCCTTAAACTAGACGGCCGTTCGCCGCCGCGCGCGACGCCGGATCAAGCCTGGAACAAGAACTCATTTGATGACCGACCCTCTCGACCTTGATGTCCGACGCATGGCCGCGCTCGTGCGCCATGACGTGCTCGACACGCCGCGTGAATCTGCCTTCGATGAGATCGTCAGCCTCGCTGCCTCGATCTGTCATGCGCCCATTGCGCTGATCAACTTCATTGCAGCGGATCGCCAGTTCATCAAGGCGGAGACCGGACTTGGCGAGCACGTGTCTTCGTTCGAAAGCCCGTTCTGCACTCAAGCGCTGCGGGAAGGCGAGTTTCTCCAGATCCCCGACGCTCTCGATGATTCGCGCTTCGCCGGTCATCCGCTCGTCACCGGTGCGCCGCACGTGCGCTTCTATGCGGGCGCGTTGCTGACCACCGCCGAAGGTCTCCCGCTCGGCACGCTCTGCGTGATGGATCATGCGCCGCGCAGTCTCGATGCAACGCAGCGGCAGGCGCTGTGCATGCTGGCGCGTCAGGCCATGACGGCGCTGGAACTGAAGCGCGCCACGAAGGATGCTGAGGCGTATCGCGTGCGTTATGGCGCGCTGTTTCATGCCATCGATGACGGCTTCTGCACGATCGAGTTCTTCGATGGTCCGCATGGCCCGTTGAGCGACTACACGCATATCGAAGCGAACCCGGGTTATCAGCGGCATACTGGCATTGCGGACATCGTCGGGAAGACCTTGCGCGAAGTCGATCCCGCCGATGCGGACCAGTGGATCGAACTGTATGGCGGCGTGTTGCGTACCGGTGTTCCCGCGCGTTTCGAGCGCTATTTCATCAGTGCGGGACGGCATATCGAAGTGTCGGCGACCCGCGTCGAACCGCCCAGCCTGCGGCAAGTGTCGGTGCTGTTCCGCGACATCTCGGCGCGCAAGAAGGCCGACGCCGCATTGCGCGCCAGCGAGGCGCTCGCGCGGCAGAACATCGAGCGGGTGCAGCTGGCGCTCGCGGCGGGCGCGATCATCGGCACCTGGTTGTGGGACTTGCCGAGCGACCGCTTTACCGTCGATGAAGCCTTCGTCCATTCATTCGGTCTCGATCCCGCGCAAGGACATGACGGCCTGAGCCTCGCGCAGGTGATCGCGAACGTGCATCCCGACGACCGCGACGGTCTCACCCAGGCATTGACTGAAGCGCTCCAGCGCGGCGGTCACTATGCATATCAATTCCGCGTGCGGCGTGCGGACGGGCGCTATTACTGGATCGAGGCGAACGGCCGCGTGGATCACAGCGCGGACGGCACGCCGCTGCGATTCCCGGGCGTGCTGCTGGACGCCGAGCAACGCCGTACCGTGGAAGCAGAACGGGATCGCGCGGCAGCGTCGCTGCGCGCGCTGAACGAGACACTCGAACAGCGCGTCGCCGCGCGCACCGCCGAACTCATGCGCGCCGAGGAACAACTGCGTCAGGCGCAGAAGATGGAAGCCGTGGGTCAACTCACGGGCGGCCTCGCGCACGACTTCAACAATCTGCTGGCGGGCGTATCGGGCTCGCTGCAATTGCTGAGCATTCGCCTGAGCCAGGGACGAGTCGCCGACGTCGACAAATACGTCGTGGCCGCTCAGGGCGCGGTGCGGCGCGCGGCCGCGCTGACGCATCGCCTGCTGGCGTTCTCGCGGCGCCAGACGCTCGACCCGCGTCCCACCGATGTCAACGCACTCGTCAACGGCATGACCGACATGATCCAGCGCACGGTCGGGCCGGGCATCCGCGTGGAGGCGGTCGGCGCCGCCGGGCTGTGGCCCGCGCTCGTCGATGCCGGGCAACTCGAAAACGCGCTGCTCAATCTCTGCATCAACGCGCGCGATGCGATGCCGGACGGCGGCGCCATTACGATGGAGACGGCCAACAAGTGGATCGACCACACGGCCGCGCACACCCACGACATGCCCGAAGGACAGTTCCTGTCGCTCTGCGTGACCGATACCGGCACGGGCATGACGCCCGACATCGTCGCGAAGGCCTTCGATCCGTTCTTCACGACCAAGCCTATCGGCATGGGCACTGGACTCGGCTTGTCGATGATCTATGGCTTTGCGAAGCAGTCGGGCGGACAGGTGCGCATCTATTCGGAGCCGGGGCAGGGCACGACGGTATGCATCTATCTGCCGCGCTTCTACGGCGATGTCGCGAGCGACCTGCCCGATCACGACGCCACGCCCATCTCGGGCGCGGAGAGCGGTGAGACAGTGTTGATCGTCGATGACGAACCGAGCGTTCGCATGCTCATCACGGACGTGCTGGAAGAGCATGGCTATACCGTGATCGAAGCGGCCGATAGCATGGCGGGTCTCAAGGTGCTGCAATCGAATGTGCGCATCGACCTGCTCATCAGCGACGTGGGTCTGCCGGGCGGCATGAACGGCCGGCAGATGGCGGATGCGGCGCGCGCGTCGCGGCCTGATCTGAAGGTGCTGTTCATCACTGGCTATGCCGAGAATTCGGTGATCGGCAATGGCCGGCTCGATCCCGGCATGCAGGTCCTCACCAAACCGTTCGCGCTGGAAACGCTCGCCGAGAAGGTCAGGCAACTCGTCGACGGCTGAACGCGACGCTGTCTTTGCTGTGTATGGATCGCGCTAATTCATGAACAGTCCGCCGGATTGTTCATTACGTTTTGATCTCATTGCTTGCTTATTGCTTCCGCTTCTATGCTCGCCACGCGGGTCGTGACACGTATGTGTTCATGACGCGCGGAACTTGTTCACGAGGACAGCATGGAAGCTACGCAGCATATGAAAGCACGATCGAAACTCTTCAAATGGATGGCCGGGTTGTTGCTCGGTCAGAGCATGGTTCACGGTGGGGCCGTCATGGCGCAATCAAGTACGGATCCGTACTATGCGATGCCGGCCGCCTACGCCGCTTTTGACTTCACCACGTGGCAACCGAAGTGGATGAGTCAGGCGAACGGCACCCCGCTGGCTGCCAAGTCGATCAACCTGCCCGCCGGGTTTCCCAGCGGTTCAATCGGTTACCAGTTGCTCTACAAAACCACCGACGGTGGCAAGCCTGTCACCGTCGTCACTACCCTGATTCTGCCCCCGCCGGCTGCGGCCAGTGCACTCAGCAGCCTGACATCGAACAAGGGCGCGCCGCTCGTTTCCGTTCAGTATCCGCAGGATGATCTCGTCACGACGACCCAGCCGTCGTATGTGCTTCTGAACGCCACGAGCCTGGCCAGCGATTACGCCGCGATGGCCGCGCCGATGCTCAATAACGGTATCGCGGTAGCCTTTCCTGATCATCAGGGGCCGAACTCCGAGTTCAATGTGGGTCAGCAGATGGGACCGGCAGTGCTGGACGGAGCGCAAGCCATCCTGAACTGTGCTCAAGGTTACGGCGCCTGCACCGGAATCACGCCGGCAAACGTAGGCGGGCTCGCAGCGACGAGCCCTGTTGGCCTGCTCGGGTATTCGGGCGGCGGCGGCGCCTCGACGTGGGCGGCGGTGCTGCGCGGAAACTATGCGCCCAGGCTCAAGGTGGTCGGCGCCGCGCTCGGAGCAAGTTCAAGTTCTGATCTCTCGACGATCATCACCGCACTTGATGGGACCGCAGCGGCACGCCTCGCGTATGCCGTGATCGTCGCCATGGGACGGCACGATCCGGTGAATTATGCAGCCTTCAAGCGCGCCGTGAGCGGCGCTGCTGCGAACGTGTTCACATGCATGGAAACCTCCTCCGCGCCTTATTCCTGCTATACCGCCGGACTCTATCCGGCCTTCCTGCCCACCTTGAGCGCGAGCGGCCTGGGATCCCTGAACGCCATGTTGGCGGCCAACAGCGTGTCCGGCACGGCTTACGCGCCCGATGTGCCGACGCTCGTGTACTACGACATCGGCGATACGCTGATCCCGGCGTCGGCCAGCTTCAAGATGATCCAGTCTTTCTGCAAGGCACGAGCGAGTGTGCAGGTTCTGCAAAGCCAGGTCAGCCTGTTTCCGAGTCAACAGGTGCATTCAAGCGCGGCTGCCGCGTTCACGGCACCCGTCAACTATCCCTTTCAGTTCCTGGCGCAGCGTTTCTTCGAGTACTACACAGGCCAGGCCTACGCGGGTCGCAACGACTGCACGACATTCGCCATGCTCAAGGCTGCCCCCGCTGGACAGTACCCCAGCCAGGGGCTGCGGGTGAATTGAGGCAGTGTGGGCTTAAGTCCGGGCAGATTCATCGAACGAGCCTGTCCGGACCTCGCCCGCGCGCGCATAGCGCGCGATCACCACGCCGCCTGGTGTGCGCGTCATGTGCGTCAACTTGAAGGCCCGCGTCTCTACGTCGTCGCCGAACAGGCGCCGACCGCGTCCAAGCATGACCGGGAAGGTCAGCAGACTGAGTTCATCCACCAGGCCGGCCGCGAGCAGCTGGCGCACCATGGCGCCGCTTCCGAAGGTCAGAAGGTCCGCGCCTTCCTGCGTCTTGAGAGCACGGACGGCATCGGGCAGGTCGCCATCGAGTGCGCGGCTGTTGTGCCAGTCGAGCCCGCTCTTCCGATGCGTAGCCACATGCTTCACCACGCTGTTGAATTTCTCCGCCAGCCCGTGGCTGGGAGCGTCAGGCGCCACGTGCGGCCAATGCGACGCGAAGATGTCATAGGTGCGTCGGCCGAGCAGCAGTTCGAAGGGCTTCGCGAGCAAGGACTGCAAGTTCTCGCCGATGGCGGGATCGGCATAAGGAACGATCCAGCCGCCCAGGCGGAAGCCGCCGCTGATGTCCTCGTTCGGACCGCCGGGCGCCTGCATCACGCCGTCCAGACTGCTGAATACCGAAACCGTGAGTGTGCGCATCGTGTTCTCCAGGGTGATGCCGGTACGACGAACGGGGCGGTCGCAAATCGACATGCAATCGCGAGGGCGCTGCGCAACATTGTTATTCAGAAAGAAACAAGAATAACGAGAATTTCAATCTTCGGATTCACGCACTTGATTCAATGAAGAATCATTTGGCTGAATAAAACCGGCCGCCTACGATTCAATTCCAATCCCGCATGTGTAATCCGGCGAAAGATTTTTTCTGACACAGACGCGACGGATTTTCAAGATAACCCCCGTTTAACCGTCGCTGCTTGTGAGTCGCTTATTTGACTGGAAGCATTGCGCCCCTTCAAGGCGTTATGCGAATTTGAAGAATCAGAGAAACAAAATCGGCTTCAATCAATTTCTTCATTACCCGTTCAGAAATTAACAGTTGGGGTTACCATGAAAATCAACGTCACTCTGGCCTCTTTATCCGTCACCTTGCTTGCCGCCGGCCTGATGAGCGGCTGCGGCGGTTCCAGCGATGATAATTCGCCACCTCCTCCTCCGGGCAGCCCGCCGGCGGTCAGCGTCTATGCCGGACAGATCAACACGGCAGGTTCGGCAGGCGGCTCGCTCAATAGCGCCCAGTTCGACGAACCCTTGGGTCTCGTTGCCGACAAATCCGGCAATCTCTATGTCGCGGATGCGAGTGCCGATACGGTCAGCAAGATTTCGAACGGCAGCGTTTCGATTCTCGCCGGGACGGCCTATCAGCAAGGTTCGTCCGATGGCGCCGGCTCAGCCGCACGATTCGAGGCGCCGCAGGAACTGGCGATCGATCCGTCCGGCAACCTGTATCTGACCGACGGCTTGCCCAATTCGGCTGCATCGATCGTCAGGAAGATCACGTCCTCCGGGCAGGTCAGCACGATCATCAATCCCGCCACTCGACAGGCCTTGCAAACCAACGGCAGCACGGCGATTGCCGCGGATGCGCAAGCGAATGTCTACATCTTCACGACCAACCCGACGACAGGCGCCGTGCAACTGACGCAGATCACGCCAACTGGCGCGGTGAATCCGGTGACGCTGACCAGTACCTCGGCGTCTCCTGTGGTGCTGACCAATCCGCAGGCCCTCGCGTTCGATAAGTCGAACAATCTCTACATCACGGACAACAACATCAATAGCGAGGCAGGCGCGTTGTACAGGGTGTCGCTGAACGGCACGACGGGGCAGACAACCCTCGTGGCCGGCTCGGTGGTCAACGCCGGTTCGAACGATGGCGCCGGCGCGCAAGCCACCTTCAACGGTCTTGACGATATGGCAATCGACAGCAGCGGCAATGTCTATGCAAGCGACGACCTCAACAACACCATCCGCGAGATTACGCCGGGCGGCGTGGTCACGACCTTCGCCGGTGTCGCGGGTCAGTCGGGCCTGAATCTCGGCCAGTTGCCGCAGGCGCTGCCTTCCCTCGACGGACTGGTCATCGTGGGAACGACGCTCTACATGGCCGCACCCGACTACAGCGTCATCTTGCAGCTCGGGCCGCTCTGACCATCACTTCAGCGGGACTGAACCTCGGCCTTGCCGACCAGTTCGTCCCGCAGCAAACGCGCGCCGGGCGACAGCGGCGCCCCGCGCGGCGTGACGAGTTCATAGGGTTCGCTGCGGGACGTGAACGACAGCGGCAGGATGCGCGTGGCTTCGTGCCGCACGAAGAACTGCGCGACGTCGATGGACACCAGCGCCACGAACGAAGGATTGTCCTGCAGCAGGCTCAGCGTCGCGAAGGCGGACGTGGTTTCCAGCAGGCTCGATGGAAAGCGGATCCCGGCCTGCTGGAATTCGCGCTCCAGCAACACGCGCATGGGCATGTTGGCGCGGTAGACGACCCATCGGTACACGGCCAGGTCCTTGAGCGTCAGCTTCTTCGCCTTGCGTAACGGATGCTGCACGTTCGCGACCACGGCGAGCGTCTCTTCCTGCAAGACGAGGCTTTCATACATGTCCGGATTCTGGCTCACCGAGGTCCGGCAGATCGCGAGGTCCAGCCTTCCCGCGTCGATGAGACCCAGCAGCGTCTCGCTGGCATCCTCGATGATCTCGACGGACATCTCCGGCTGACGCGCAATCAGCGCAGACACGGCCCGTGTCAGCAAGGGCACGGCGCCCATGATGACGCCGACGGCAACGCGTCCGCCATGCCCGCGCAGAATGCCGGCGATCTCTTCCCGCATGTGCGACAGGTCCGTGTAGATCAGCCGCGCATAGCGGATCGCGCAGTGTCCCACTTCGTTTGCCTCGAGTCCACGCCGCGTGCGCGTGAACAGTGCCGTGCCGAACGTGGTTTCGATTTCCTGCAGCGCCTTGCTCGCGCCCGGCTGGGTGAGTCCGACCTGATTCGCCGCCTTCAGCAGCGAGCCGTGGTCGGCCAGCGCCACCAGCAGCCGCAGCTGCTTGAGGTGGAGGCGCGAGGCAATGGAATTGAGCGTAGGCGTCATGTGACTTGAGCGCGAGTTATATCAACATAAAAACTTCTCAATTTTGCTCCGTGGCGCGGCTCTCTATACTGCGGCAAAAGAACCCATAAGACAGCGCGCTTTGGCCATTTCGAGGCGACGAGCCGCACAGGCCGAAGGTCCGTCGAGCACCGGTCAACTATAACCGAAGGTCATCCATCATGTCTCTCATCCACTACGTAACCCAGATCCAGTTCGACTTCGGCGCAGTGAATCTGCTGAAGAGCGAATGCGAGCGTCTTGCGATCCGACGCCCGTTGATCGTCACCGACCGGGGCATCCGCGCGGCCGGCATTCTCGACATCGTGCTGAAGGTGCTGGAGCGCGCCGACGGCGACATGATCTACGACGCCACCCCGCCGAATCCCAACGAAGCCGCCGTGCGCGATGCCGTCGCGCTGTACCGGCAATCGGATTGCGACGGCATCATCGCGGTGGGCGGCGGTTCGTCGATCGATCTTGCGAAGGGCGTGGCGGTCTGCGCAACGCACGAAGGCCCGCTGCACAGCTTTGCCGTGATCGAAGGCGGCGCCAGCCGGATCACCGCGCAGACCGCGCCGGTGATCGCGGTGCCGACCACGGCCGGCACAGGCAGCGAAGTAGGACGCGGCGCCATCCTGATCCTCGACGATGGCCGCAAGGTGGGCGTGATCTCGCCGCATGTCGTGCCGAAAGTGGCGATCTGCGATCCCGGCCTGACGGTCGGCCTGCCGCCGCTGCTCACCGCCGCCACCGGCATGGATGCCGTCGCGCATTGCCTGGAAACCTTCATGTCGCCGCTGCGCAATCCGCCTGCCGACGGCATCGCACTCGATGGCTTGCGGCGCGCGTGGGCGCACATCGAGCGGGCGACGCACGAGCCCACCGATCAGGCCGCGCGCGAAAACATGATGATGGCCTCGATGGAAGGCGCACTCGCGTTCCAGAAGGGACTGGGCTGCGTGCACAGCCTGAGTCACGCGTTGGGCGGCATGGATCCGCGCCTGCATCACGGCACGCTCAACGCGATCTTCCTGCCGGCGGTCGTGGAGTTCAACCGCAGCGCGCCGTCCATGCGCGACGAGGACAAGATGGCGCGCATGGCGAACGCCATGCGCCTGCGTCACGACGCGGACCTTTCCGCGGCGCTGCGCGACATGACGGTGCGCCTCGGCTTGCCGTCCGGTCTCCAGGCGCTGGGCGTGACGCGCGACATGTTCCCGCGCATCGTGCAGGGCGCGCTCAAGGATCACAGTCACAAGACCAATCCGCGCGAGGCATCGGAAGCCGACTATCTCGGCTTGCTGGAAGCGTCGTACTGAAAAAGTAACGATGAACGAACGGACGCCCGCTGAAGAGGCGTCCGCGCATGACACGGACGGAGACACTGCATGAACAAGAGCAAACGGATCGTACGGATCCAGCGCATTTCTATTTTCTTTCTGACCCTGGCCGGCAGCATCAACTATCTCGATCGCAGCGCGTTGTCCATCGCGAACAGCGTGATCCGCGGCGAGATGGGCATGAGCGCTTCTCAGATGGGGCTGCTGTTGTCGGCTTTCTCGCTGGCCTATGCCTTCGCGCAACTACCGGTCGGCATGATGCTCGACCGCTTCGGTGCGCGCGTGATGCTGGGCTGGGGCATGATCCTGTGGTCGGTCGCGCAGGCATGCTGCGGACTGGTCGGCAACCTCCAGCAGTTCTTCATTGCGCGCGTGTGCCTGGGCGTCGGCGAAGCGCCGCAGTTTCCGGCCGGCGCGAAGGTCATCGGCGAATGGTTCGCGGTGCGTGATCGCGGCACGCCCACCGGCATCTTCGTCGCCTCGACCACGGTCGGCCCGGCCATCGCGCCGCCGATCCTCACCGGCATGATGCTCGCGCTCGGCTGGCGCAACATGTTCTTCGCGACGGGCGTGTTCGGCATTCTCGTGGCGATCGGCTGGTATGTGGCTTATCGCAATCGCGACGAAGTGACGCTCGCGTCGGAAGAAACCGCCTACCTGAACCAGGACTCGCAGGACGATGCGAACAGCCAGCCGCTCAGCGGCGCGCAGTGGCGCAGCCTGTTCCGGCAGAAGACGACGTGGGGCATCTTCTTCTGAAGCTGCTGCTTGTCCCGCTAGTGAGTGGTCGGCGTGGGCGCCAACGAAGGCAACGCCGACACATCGGTGCCCCATGTGCTGCCCGCCGGATTGGCGGTCATCGTGTACGCGAGCGTCGCGCCGGTCGCGATGCTCGAGAGCGGCATCCATGTCGACGGGTGCGAAGCGCCGTTCAGTTGCAGCGACTGCACGTAGTACGACGCGCCAGCGCCCGAACCCGCGCCTGGCGCCGTGATATGCAGCAGCTTTTGGCTGCCGTCCAGCTGACCGACGCGCACGTCGATCTGCGCGAACTGCGGGCTCGACAACACGACGCCGCTCACACCGGGCACTTCTGGATAGAGCCCGAGCGAAGCCCAGACATACCAGGCGGAGATCGCGCCGAGATCGTCGTTGCCGGGCAGACCGCCCGCGCCGGTGCCGAACTCGGTCGTGAGCGCAGTGTGCAGGACCTGCTGCGTGTGAGTCGGCGCACCGGCCCATGCATAGACCCAGGGCACCGCCATGGTCACCTCATTGCCGACATAGAAGTACGGCTGAACCGTGCCGATGTTCAGATGCGTGAAGAAGGTGTCGAGCCGCTTCACGACCGATGCCGCGCCGCCCGCTTGCGTGACCAGTCCGCACGTCTTCGCATCGAGGGCAAGCGACTGCACCATGTCGCTGGCCCGCACGGGATCGAGCAGCGCCTGAAGCTGCATGAACGAGCGGTCGATGTCTCAGCCGGAGAAGTTCGATATGCCCACTGAAAGCGCACGCGAACCCACGCGCTTGGTCGAGGGTTAACACCGGCAAGACGCGCGTTGACATCGGTCGTAAGCATCCACTACGCTTTATGTACAGTGGATCCATTGAACATTCTGGTTGCCGCTGAGGGATGTGCCGTGATTGAGGCCTGAAGCAGACCACCGGAGAAAGTGATGGAGACACGCGCTCGCTGGACGCTCGTCAGTTTGCTGTTCGCTGGAGGCATGATCAGTTACCTGGACCGGGCGGCGTTGTCGATCACCGCGCCGCTGATCTCGAAGGAGCTCAACCTCGACCCCGCGCAGCTCGGCATCGTGTTCTCGAGCTTCTTCGTGGGCTATGCGCTGTTCTGTTTCGTCGGAGGCTACTCGGCGGACCGCTGGGGACCCAAGGTCGTGCTCAGCGTGTCGATGCTCGTGTGGTCGCTGTTCTGCGGACTGACGGCGGCGACGGTCGGCATCGTGAGTCTGTTGCTGGTGCGCGTGATCTTCGGCATGGGCGAGGGACCTTTCTGCGCCAACATCAACAAGCTGGTGTCGAACTGGTACCCGCGCGATCAACAGGCCAGCGCGCTCGGCCTCGCGAACTCGGGGCAATCCATCGGCGCGGCAATTGCAGGCCCCGTGGTCGGCTTTCTCGCCCTGGCGACGAGCTGGCGTGCGTCCTTCGTCATCATCGGCGCAGTGGGCGTCCTATGGGTCGTGGCGTGGCTATGGCTCGCGAAGGACAAACCCTCCACGCCGATTGCCGGAGAAGAGCCGTCGAACGCACAGCTTCCTGACGTCGCCGATGACGGCGCCGCGCCCGCGCCGCTCTCGACCTATCTTCGGCGTCCCGCCATCCTCGCCACCGCCTTCGCGTTCTTCGGCTATGCCTACATTCTCTATTTCTTCCTGTCGTGGTTTCCGTCCTATCTCACGATGGCGCATCACCTGAGCATCCAGAAGATGTCGATCGTCAGCGTGATTCCCTGGGCGGTCGGCGTGACGGGGCTGGTGGCGGGCGGCTATGCGTGCGACTGGCTCGTGCGCAGGACGGGACGCGCGATCTTCTCGCGCAAGATCGTGCTGATCACGAGTCTGGGCGCGGGCGCGGTCTGCATCGCCTTGACGGGCGCGGTGAGCGAGCTGACGAGCGCCGTCACGCTGATGGCCGTGGCCGTGTTCTTCATGTACGCGTCGTTCAACACCTACTTCGCCATCGTGCTCGACACGGTGGAAAAACGCCGCGTGGGCGCGGTCGGCGGCTTCGTGCATTTCATCGCCAACCTGGCCGGCATCGTGGCGCCGGCGCTGACGGGCTTTCTCGTGCAATCGTCCGGCAGCTTCAAGAGCGCGTTCGTGCTGACGGGCATCATCGCGGCGTTGGGCGCGCTGTTCGTCGCGATCTTCGTGCGGGCCCCGAGCGCCGAGCTGCAACTTCAACCCAAGCTGGCCTGATCGACATGCGTCACTACGCCACCATCGAGGAACTGCGCGTGGCCGCCAGACGACGGGTGCCGCGCATGTTCTACGAATACGTCGATGCAGGCTCGTGGACCGAGTCGACCTATCGCGCCAACAGCGACGACCTCGCCCGCCTGCAGTTCCGTCAGCGCGTTGCAGTGGATTTCAGCCGGCGCAATCTCGCGACGACCATGCTCGGCGAGCCCGTATCGATGCCGGTCGCGCTTGCGCCCACGGGCATCGCGGGCATGCAGCACGCCGACGGCGAGATGCTGGCGGCGCGTGCGGCCGAACGTTTCGGCGTGCCGTTCACGCTGTCCACCGTGAGCGTGTGTTCGATCGAAGACGTGGCTGCGTTCACGCAGAAGCCGTTCTGGTTTCAGCTCTACATGATGAAGGACCGCGGCTTCATCGCCGATCTGATCGCGCGCGCCAAGAGCGCGCAGTGCTCCGCGCTCGTGCTGACTCTCGATCTGCAGATTCAGGGACAACGTCACAAGGACAAACGCAACGGCCTCTCGGCGCCGCCGAAGCTGACGTTGCGCAATCTCGCCCATCTGTCGCGCCATCCGCGCTGGTGCGCGGGCATGCTGGGGACGTCGCGAAGGAGCTTCGGCAACATCGTCGGACATGCGCCGGGCGTGACCGGAATCGCGTCGATGGCGGACTGGGCCGCGAAGCAGTTCGATCCGACGCTCACCTGGAAGGACATCGACTGGGTGCGGGAGCGCTGGGGCGGCAAGCTGGTGCTGAAAGGCATCCTCGACGAGGAAGATGCCCGCATCGCGCGCGATGTCGGCGCCGATGCGGTGATCGTGTCGAATCACGGCGGGCGTCAGCTCGACGGCGCGCCGTCCACCATTTCGATGATGCCGCGTATTGCCGACGTGCTGGATGGCGAGATCGAGCTTCACATGGACGGCGGCATCCGCTCGGGACAGGACGTGCTGAAGGCGCTGGCATGCGGCGCGCAGGCGGTCTACGTGGGGCGCGCTTTCCTATACGGGCTCGGAGCGGAAGGCGAGGCCGGCGTGACGCGTTGCCTCGAAATCATCCGCGACGAACTGGACACGACGATGGCGCTGGCGGGCGTCACGGACGTTCGTCACGTGGACGGCGCCGTGCTCCGCTCGGGCGGTTTCGTCCGGGAGCAAAAGCAGCCAATGAACCACGGTACGGCGCCGGTTCGCATCCAGGTCGCCTAGCGGCCTCATACAGGGAGATTCGCATCATGTTGAAGTCGTTGACGCCCCATCAGCTCGAACATTTCAGAAAGTACGGCTATGTCGCGCCGATCCGCGTCATGTCGGAGCGGACCGCCCTCGAGTTGCGCAAACGTCTTGAAAATTTCGAGCAATCGAACAATCCGCTCAGGAAGAAGGCGCTGAACGTGAAGAGCCACTTGCTGTTCTCGTGGCTGAACGACCTCGTGCGCAACGACAAAGTGGTCGATGCGATCGAGGATCTGTACGGACCGGATCTGCTGGTCTGGGCGAGCAGCTTTTTCATCAAAAACGGCAACGATCCGGCGTATGTGTCGTGGCATCAGGACTCGACCTATTGGGGACTCTCGAAACCCGATGTGGTGACGGCCTGGGTCGCCTTGTCGGAGAGCAACCGCGCGAACGGCGCGATGCAGGTGGTCCCCGGCACGCATCTGCTCGACCAGATTCCGCATCGCGACACCTTCAACGAAAGCAATCTGCTGACACGCGGGCAGGAAGTCGCGGTGGACGTCGACGAATCCCAGGCGGTGGCGATCGAACTCGAGCCGGGCGAGATGTCCCTGCATCACGTGCGGATCGTGCACGGCTCGCCGCCGAACGCATCGCCGAACCGGCGCATCGGGTATGCGATCCGCTACATCCCGACCTATGTGCGTCAGCTCGAAGGCGCCGACAGCGCCACGCTCGTACGCGGTGTCGATACGTTCAACACATTCGAGCACGAGCCGCGTCCGACACAGGATCTCGATCCTGCATTCGTCGCGCTGCATCAGCAGATCGGCGAACGCAACCTGAATATTCTTTACAAAGGCGCGGCGCAGAATGCGCCGGCCCAGCGCTGAACCGCGCATGAATGCGTTGAATGCGTTGACCTTCGATGCCGCACTCATGGAGCGCACCGGCGAGCCGCTGCGCATCGCGCGCGTGTCGCTGCGCAATCTCGCCGCGACCGACGTCGTCGTTCGGGTGAAGGCGGCGAGCCTGTGTCACACGGATCTCGAAGCGATGCGCGGCGACCTGGGCACACCGCTGCCGTTCGTGCCCGGACACGAGGCGGCCGGTGTCGTCGAGTGGACCGGCGCATCGGTCACGCGAGTCGCGAAGGGTGATCACGTCGTGATGTCGTGGAATCCGCACTGTGGCCAGTGTTTCTATTGCACGCGGCAACAGTCGATCCTGTGCCAGCCGTATCGCAGCCACATGGCGCAGTCGTTTCATTTCGACGGCGCGCCGCGTCTCTTTCTCGACGACGGCGCGCCCGTGCATCAACTGGCCTACATGGGCAGCTTCGCGGAATACTGCGTCGTGTCGGAGGACTGCGCGGTGCCTGTCCCCGCAGCCATGCCGTTCGATCGCGCCTGTCTGATCGGCTGTGGCGTCATGACCGGTTTTGGCGCGGCGACCAACATCGCGAAGGTCGAGCCCGGCAGCACGGTTGCGGTGATCGGTTGCGGGGCGGTGGGTCTGTCCGCGATACAAGGTGCGCGGCACGCGGGCGCAGCAAGGATCGTCGCGATCGACCGCGCGCCGGACAGGCTCGAGACGGCGCGCGCGCTGGGCGCGAGCCACGCGCTGTGCGCCGATGAATCGCTGGTGGCCGCCGTCGCGGATCTGACGAGCGGACGCGGCGCGGATTGCGTGATCGAATCCGCGGGCAATCGTCCGGCGCTCAGGGCAAGCGTTGAGATCGTGCGTCCGGGCGGTCAGGTGGTGTGGCTCGGCAAGCTCCCCGCCGACGATGAAGCATCGTTCCGCTGGGGCGCGCTGATGGGCGAAAAACGCATCGTGCGCTCGAGCTATGGCGGCGCGAACCCGGCACGGGACTTCCCGATGCTCGCCAATGCCTATCTCGACGGCACGTTACGCCTCGACGAATACGTGACATCGCGCATCACGCTCGATGGAATCAATGAAGGGATGCGGCGTCTTGCGGAAGGCGCCGAGCTCCGCGCGGTGATCGAGTTCTGATCATGAGTCATCCCGACCTGCAACCCGGCTGGATCGACACGCCGCATTACCGCGCATCGCTCGGGCGCTTCAGGCTGGAATCGGGCGAGCATATCTACGATCTGCTGATGTCCTACGTCGTCCACGGCGATCTCGATGATCGTACGCGCCCTGTCGTGCTGGGCGTCTGTGCCATCGGCAGCACGCATCACCGGCTCGACTTTTTGATCGGTGCGGGTCGGGCGTTCGATCCCGCGCGCGTCACCGTGATCGTCGCCGATGCGCTGGGCAATGGGCTCTCCAGTTCGCCGTCGAACTCACCGACGCAGGGCGGCGTGGCGTTCCCGCGCTTCACGATTCGCGACATGGTACGCAGCCAGAAGGCGCTGCTCGATCACCTGAACATCGCGACGCTCGACGCAGTCGTGGGTGCATCGATGGGCGGCATGCAGGCGCTGCAATGGGGCGTGTCGTATCCGCGCTTCATGAAGAAGCTGGTCGCGCTCGTGCCGATGGCGAAGACCACGGCCTGGTCGCAGGCGGTCAATCAGGCGGGCCGGCGCGCGCTCGAAGCATCGGGCGGCGACTGGAGTGCGTGGCTCGGGATCATGCACGTACTGGCGATGCGCACGCCGGAGCGTTTCGAGGAAGACGCGACACAGGCAGGCGGCACGCATGCGTGGTTCGAAAAGCGCGCCGCGTGGTTTCGCACGCAGCGGCTCGATCCGCTCGACTGGATCTGGCAGTCGCATGCTTACGATGCCCACGACGTCGGCACGACGCCGGGTTTCGAAGGGGATACGGCACGCGCGCTCGCGAGCATCGAGGCACATACGCTGATTGGCGTGCCGGCGCTGGACCTCTACAATCCCGTGGAAGAGGGCATGCGCGCGGCCGGGCAGATCGGAAACGCCAGACTGCTGCAGGTGCCTTCGACGAGCGGCCATATGATGGCCTCGGAGGCCGATCCCGTTTCCGCCGCGCGGCTGAACGCGGAGATCGCTTCGTTCATCGCGTATTAGCAGAGGCCCGTGTCATGAATCCTCAGGTCGAGGACATCGCACCGACGAATTCGCATTCCACGTCCGAGGCGGGCGGTTCCATTCAGCATCGCACGTATCGGCTGTTGCGCGAGATGATCGAAGACGGGCGCATCACGCCGGGTGAACGGCTGCTCGAAGCGCAGGTCGCGAAATCGTTCTGTATCAGCCGTTCGCCTGCGCGCATTGCGTTGGCCGCGCTGTGCGCGGACGGGATCATCGTCGAAAGCGAGGGGCGCGGTTATCGCGTGGCCGGCGCGGCTTCGGGCGATCGTGCCGGCAAGCCGGCCGTGCTCGACAAACTGGAAATCACGAACGCGCCGCAATGGCAGCGCATGTACGCGGAACTGGAGCGCGAGTTGTGCACTCGCGTGCTGTTCGGTTCGGTGCGCATCACGGAAGAAGGGCTCGCTGAACATTTCGCCGTGAGCCGCACCGTCGCACGCGGCGCGATGGCGCGCATGCACAGCGTCGGGCAGTTGTCGCAGGACCGCAACGGGCACTGGATCGCGGAGCAGGTGACGCGTGAGCGCATCGAGCATCTCTTCGAGATACGCCGCCTGCTTGAACCGACCGCGCTGCTGCACGCCGCGCAGCATGTGCCGCGTGAGTTCCTCGAAGCGGTGCGTGCACGTCTCGTCGGCGTCATCGAGGCGGGGCATCGCGGAGGCGCCGAGATGGACACCGCCGAGACCGATTTGCATATCGATCTCCTGTCGCACTGCCCGAACAAGGAGATCGTGCTTGCCCTCTCGCGCACGCACGTACTGTTCGTGCCGACACGCTATCTGAGCGACCCCTACCTCGAGATTCCGTACCAGCTCATCAGCGATGCGTTCACCGAGCATCTGCAGATCGTGGACGACATACTGGCCGGCCAGCCTGAGCGCGCAGCGCAGGCATTGACGGAGCATATCCGCGAAGCGAATACCCGCTGGGTGCTGCGTTTCGAGATCATCCGGCGCATGAAGCAGCCGGACTTTCCCGCGTATCTGACGGCGCTCGGTGCGGCTTGACCACGGGCGAACGTGCTCGTGGCGCACGAACGCCTGCCGACGCATTCATCAGAAGTTCCCCCTTCCCCGATACCCCGACGCGCGTTATACAAACCCACGGCATCGCGCGACCCGCACGGCTTGCCCGTATCGTCGTCTCCAAAGCAGCACGGAGGCGAACATGGGGTTACCGCAACTGACGTTTGGCTTTCTGATGACTATGCTGATGACATCCGGTGCGGTCGCGCAGTCGCCGGACCAGCCGATGACGCGCGCGCAGGCCCGCAAGGAACTCGAGGAACTGGCTGCGGTAGGCTACCACCCGGCGCAGGCATCGAGTCACCGGTTTCCGTTCGACATCGAGGACGCAGAGGCGCGTGTCGCGGAGAAGCGGCGTCAGGACGCCGCGCGCATCAGTGGGAAGCGCTGATCCACACCTGGACCGGCGTGGCGCTCAACCTGAAGGAGATTGGCATGAGAGTCAGAACCGTATCGATGATGCTCGCCTGCGCCTGCCTGTTGGCGCCGCCGGCACTCATGGCGCAGACCACGGATGCACCGATGAACCAGGGCACCAATGCGACGAATCAAAAAAGCGCGGACCGCGCACTGGCGAAGGCGGTCCGACGCGCGCTGGGGAAGACGCCGGGCTTCGACAGTTCCGGCGTGTTCGTCCGTGCGCGCAGCGGCGTGGTGACGCTGTCGGGTTCGGTCAGGAGCGGCGACCAGATCCCCGTGGCGGCCGATGTCGCTCGCTCGGTGAAGGGCGTGACCTCCGTGAACAACAAGCTCGGGCTGTTCCACGGCGGCAACGGTTGAGCGCAAGCGGCGCGGCGAGGACATGAGTGCCTCGCCGCGCCCGTTCGCTACACAGGAAGATTCTCCGACGCATCCGGATAGCGCGGATACCAGCCGTTCTTCACGCCGAGCGTCCGCACGTCGAATTCGATGTCGCCTTCGTAGCGCGGCGCATATTTCCTGAAGGCCGCCTCGACCTCGCGCCAGCGCGCGCTGATGCGCACGAAGTTGTACGCATGGGACATGATGTAGAACTCGCCGGCCTTGATCTGCTTCATGACGATGGCCGCGTACTTGTCCACCTGCTTGAACTTGCTCCATGCGAAGTCCGCGAGTGCTTCCACCTGATTGCGGTTCGTCACGTCGCATTCGAAGATCGCGACGCGCGAAGCGTGACCCGCGAGTTCCTTCTTTGCGTGTTCGAGGCGTGCCGGGTTCATCCCGGCGATCAGCAGTTGCGCCCCTTGGAGGCCGAACTGCCGCGGCGTGTTCTTCGGCACGTCGCCGGTGGAAGCCAAGCTATGCCGGGGACTGGATGTGGTCGTGGTGGGCGGCGGCAATTCGGCGGCAACTCGGTGGGCAGGGCGTCGTGTATCTGGCGTCGCGGGCCCAGCGGGTGCATCTGCTGATTCGCGGGCATAGTCTCTAGGAACACATGTCGCAGTATCTGATCGATCGCATCGCGCGGCTCTCCAACGTAATCCTGTACACGGACACCGAGGTGCTCTCGCTTTCCAGCGACAGCGCCGGACTCACGGGCGTCAACTGCCGCGGACCGCAGGGCGAACGCAGCTTCGAAGTCCGGCATCTGTTCCTGTTCACCGGCGCCGAGCCCAATACGCGCTGGCTCAGGGATTGCAGCGTCGACACCGACGACAAGGGCTTCGTGCTGACCGGCAACGCGGCGCGCAGCAGCCTTGAACAGCAACCGCGTCCGTTCGAAACCAGCGTCGACGGCGTTTTCGCCATCGGCGATGCGCGTTTCGGTTCGATCAAGCGGGTATCGGCGGCCGTGGGAGAGGGCGCGTCCGTCGTCGCGCAGGTTAATGAATTCCTGGCCGCGCATCAGGTACATTGAAGCGGAAACCTCGTGCGCGCAGGCGCGCTCAACCTGAAGGAGAACACTCCAGTGACCTCGAATGTGAAAGTCGTCGCCATCCTGAAAGCCAAACCGGGACGAGAGGAGGAACTCGCTGCGCTGTTGCACGGAATGACCGGCCCATCGCGCGCGGAAGCCGGCAATCTGCGCTATGACCTCTGGCAGGACGTCGACAACGCCGGCCAGTTCGTGCTCGATGAACTCTATCTGAGCCACGATGCCATCGCGTCGCACCGAAGCACGGCGCATTTCCAGCACTATCTGTCGCGTATCGGCGAACTCGCAGAGCGCACGGCGGTGGTCGTCAAGGCGGTGGATGTCTTTCCGGGCGACGCCTGATTCCCAAGCGTCGCGCTGTCGGCACGGTCAGATGCGTTGCATGGCGGCGAGCAGGCTCTCGATGTCATGCGCGCCGTCATAGCGAACCTCGTTGATGAACAGGGTTGGCGTGCCCTGCACGTCGCTCCGCACGCCGCTCGTGGTGTCGCGCTGGATCCGCGCATCATGCGCGCCTTCGAAGGCGGCCGAGAGCTCCGGGCCGGGAATCCCGACCAGCCTCGCATACTGTTCCAGTGCGCCGTCGCTCAGGTCGGCCTGGTTGTCGAACAGGATGTCGTGGGCTTCCCAGAACCGGTCTACCGCCGCGCCCGCTTCAGCGAAGCGCGCGGCGCGCAGCGCGTGTTCATGCAATTCCGTCAGCGGGAAATGCCGGAACACGAAGCGCAACTTCGCGCCCATCACGCATTGCATTTCCTTGATGACCTGATGCATCGCGCCGCAATACGGGCACTGGAAGTCGCCGTACTCGACCAGCGTGACAGGCGCGTCGCTCGCGCCCCGGCTTCCGTACGCAGGCGCATTTCACGACGGTGTTCCGCCGTCACGTCGACGACACGCCTTACCGGTGGCACGCCAAGCACGGCGCGCTGCATGCGGCAATGGAAAGCGGCGGCTGAAGAGGGTGTGAAGCACGTCCGGCGTTACGCGCCGGACGTGAGCAGGGCAGGGCCTGAAAGACGTGAAAAATGAAGCGGAAAAAGAAGCGGAAAAGACGAGCCCCGTTGCGCCGGAAGAGCGCAACGGGGCTTTTCGTTCTGGCTTGCGATGGATTCAATGATGCATCGAGGCCGCAACGAGCAAGTGAAACGGCAGCGCGAGCAGCATGGTGCCCGCGAAGCCGACGAGCCAGAGGATGGCGAACCACATCATGCGCTTGCCGACGGTGGTTTCGGTGTCGTGCGTGGTGTCGGACATGGTGTGCTCCTTCATTCGTAGCTGCTGCCCGGCAGGACCTTGCCGCGGAAGACCCAGTAGCCGGCCGTGGTGTAGGCCAGGATGACCGGAATGATGATGACCGCGCCGACCAGCGTGAAGAGCTGGCTGGAGCGCGGCGCGGCGGCGTCCCACAGCGTGACGCTGGCGGGAATCGCATACGGCCAGATGCTGACGAGCAGCCCGATATAGCCGAGCAGGATCAGCACGAGACACATCATGAAGGGCACGCCGTCGGAGCGGCGCCTGACCGCCTGATACATGAGGAAGGCCGCGAGCGCGACCAGCATGGGAATCGGATACAGCCGGTAGCGGAACGACGAATCGAACCAGCGCAGCGCGACTTGCGCATTGGTCAACGGCGTCCAGATGCTGACGGCCACGATGAAGCCGAGCAAGGCGAGCGTCAGCGGCCAGACGAGCGCATGCAGCCGTTCCTGCAACGCGCCGCCGGTGCGCATGACCAGATAGGTGGCGCCCTGCAGCGTGTAGGTCACCATGAGGCCCATGCCGGTGAAGAAGCTGAACGGCGTGACCCAGAAGAAGGGATCGCCGGAAAAGACGCCGTTCTTCACCGGGATGCCGTGCAGATAGGAGCCCAATATCACGCCCTGGAAAAACGCCGCGCCCGCCGAGCCGCAGATGAACGCGAGGTTCCAGAGATTCTTCGTGCGGCTGGCCTTGCCGCGCAGCTCGAACGAGACGCCGCGGAAGATCAGGCAGACCAGCATGAAGACAATCGGCAGATAGAGGCCCGAGAGCGCGACAGCATAGACCATCGGGAAGGCCGCGAACAACGCGGCGCCGCCGAGCACGAGCCAGGTTTCGTTGCCGTCCCACACGGGCGCGATGCTGTGCATCATGATGTCGCGCTCGCCTTCGTCGGGGAAGAACGGAAACATCATGCCGACACCGAGATCGAAACCGTCGAGCGCGACATACATGAAAAGACCCAGGGCGATGATGGCGGCCCAAATCACGGTGACGTCCATGCGCATGCTCCAGTAGCGGCGATCAGTCGGTGGCCGCAGCGAGCGGCCGGCGCCCGCTCACCTCGACGGACGCGGGCGGCGCAATGCGGTCCGCCGCGCATCCTGGCCCGCTGCGGATCAGCTTCACGATGTAGTACACGCCGGTGCCGAACACCAGCACATATACGACGACGAAGATCAGCAGCGAGACGCCCGCGCTCTGCGCCGTCAGCGGCGACACGGCGTCGCGCGTACGCAGCACGCCATAGACCACCCAGGGCTGGCGTCCCGCTTCGGTGGTGATCCATCCCGCGATCAGCGACACCACGCCGGCCGGTCCCATCAGCACGGTCAGCCACTGGAACCAGCGGGTCTCGAAAAGCGCGCCGCGCCGTCGCAGCAGCAGGCCGGCGAAGGCCGTGAGGATCATCAGCACGCCGAGACCGGCCATGATGCGGAAGGTCCAGAAGATCAGCGACGAATTCGGCCGGTCCTCTTTCGGGAATTCCTTGAGCCCGCGAATCTCGCCGTCCCAGCTATGCGTGAGGATCAGGCTGCCAAGATGCGGCACCTTGATCGCATAGCGGGTCTCTTCCTTGTCCATGTCGGGAAAACCGATCAGATTGAGCGAGGTGCCGCCTTTCTCCGTTTCCCACAGTCCTTCTATGGCGGCGATCTTCGCCGGCTGATACTTGCGCGTGTTCAGGCCGTGCTGGTCGCCGACGAAGGCCTGGATCGGCGCGAGGAACAGCAGCAGGCCGAGCGCCATCGAGTACATGGTCTTGATTTCCGGATCGCGGCGGCCGCGCAGCAGATGCCATCCGCCGGTCGCCGCGACCACCAGCGCCGCGACGATGAACGCGGCCATCGTCATGTGCGCGAGCCGGTACGGAAACGACGGATTGAAGATGACGGCGAACCAGTCCACCGGCACCACATGGCCATGCTCGATCGTGAAGCCCTGCGGCGTCTGCATCCAGCTGTTCGACGCGAGAATCCAGAAGGTGGAGATGAGCGTGCCGACGGCGACCAGCACGGTGGCCGCGAAGTGCGCCTTCGGGCCGACCTTCTCCCAGCCGAACAGCATCACGCCGAGAAAGCCGGCTTCAAGGAAGAAGGCGGTCATTACTTCGTAGGTGAGGAGCGGTCCGGTGATCGGTCCGGCGAAGCTCGAAAAGCCCGACCAGTTGGTGCCGAACTGGTAAGCCATGACGACGCCCGACACGACGCCCATGCCGAAGCCGACCGCGAACACCTTCGACCAGTAGACGCACAGTTCCTTGAAGTGCGGCTTGCCGGTGATCAGATAGCGCGCTTCCAGCACCGCGATGAAGCTCGCCAGCCCGATGCTCAGCGCCGGAAAGATGATGTGCACCGACACCGTGAAGGCAAACTGGATTCGAGACAGATCGAGCGCGTTGGCATCCATCGTGGAGTCCCTGCTGTGATGCGCGGCCCGGCGCGGGGCAGCCCGGGTGAGTGCGCGTTGGCAACAGCACAGTAGCGCGAACGCCGGCGCGGCGAAATCGTACGGCGGTATGTTCCGGCAATCGTGCGATGCAAATCCCCTATACCGTCGTATGGGAAGCCAACCCTGCGCGCGCGCCGGGCCGTGGCCGGCTGAATAATCCGCGCCGCCGTCTTGCCAGGCTTAATTTCAGATCGAATTACAAATGCCCGGTTGATTCAATAATTCGCGCAAAATGAGTTGCATGGATTTTGCATTACGCGGCCGGAAGGTCTTCGTTTTCCTGATAAATGAAACGTCAACGGGACGGAATTACAACCCGTGTCGCGCGAACCGGATTATCGCTTTTCGAACCGGACGGAAAACGCGGCGCCGGCAGTCGAATTGGCGAACTAGCCGTTCGGGGAAAAACCTTCCCTGAACGACGCGCTTCGAAGCACCCGGACCATGGCGATTCGCTGCATCGAGAGCGGCGTTTCAGGGCGTGCCCAGCGCCTGCTGAACGTAGTGCAGGATCGTATTCGAATCGACCGGTTTTTCCAGGTAGGCGAGCGGGCCGTTGGCGAGCATCACGGCTTCGTCGTGCGGATTCGGGACGCCCGTGATGAAGATAGTCGGCGGCGCGCGGCCTTGGGTGATGAGCAACGCGTGCATCTCGATCCCGGTCATGCCGGACATGGTGACGTCCGAGATCAGGCAGCCGGTGCTGCCGCCACTGCGTAAGTTCTGAACGCGATTGAGGGGTTTTCACGCGTCCTCGAAGATCTCCTCGATCCGGAGCCCGAAGACCCGGGCGATAGCGAACGCGAGCGGCAGGCTCGGATCGTACCTGCCGTTCTCGATCGCATTGACCGTCTGGCGCGACACCCCGAGCGCGCCGGCGAGATCCGTCTGCGACCACTCGCGTTCGGCGCGTAGCGCACGGATGCAGTTCTTCATGAGCGCCGCATCCGCTCAGCGATAGCGGCGCGCACTGAACACGCTGCCCAGGATCCACAGCACCGCCATCACCGGCCACACGACGAACAGGGACAGCTTCGGAAAACCGACGCCTTCGAGAAAACCATAGCTGAAGGTGATGAGCGCCGTGCCCGCGAACGCGATGGCCAGCGCTTCGAGCTGGACGCGCCGGAACAGTTCGTCCACGCGCCGCAACTGCCGCACGACGACCCAGCAGATGAACGGGCCGGCGATCATCGGACACAGCGCGACCGCGATGCGGGCCGTCTGGTTGTCGAGCGTGCCGGAGCGCAGCCACCACACCGAAGCCATCAGCAAGACCACATAGGCCAGCATGGCTGCGGTCATTTCCTTGCGATATCGGTTCATGACGGCATCTCTCTCTGCGTGTAAAGGATGCTTTACAGCATAGCGAAGCGCCTTCACGATGTAAAGGCTGCTTTACATGACCATGACCGCGTTTGTTGTCGGCGTGGTCGAAGATCTTCAATCCCGATCTGCCCGTCACCTTGGCCGTGCCGCCGCGTCCCGACGCATTCTGGTTCCCCGACAGCCAGATCTGGATCGAACAGGAACAGGCCGTGGGCGGCAAGGCGGCGTGACCGGCGTGACCGGCGTGACGTCGGCCGCTCATGCATTGCGTTGCGGCAGGAAGCGCCAGGTCAGCAACATCAAGGCGAGTGCGGCGGGAAGCCAGTTGATGTCGGTCGGCACGCTGTCGCGATGGGTGTAGCGATGGTCGGTCATGGCCGCGAACAGATCCTGCGGCGTGCGCAGGCGCCGGTAATCGAAGCCGATCTGCTGCGCCACCGAAGCCAGATACTCCCCACGCAAGGCCGAAAGCTCCTCGTGACTCTGCGCGCTGACGCCCGGTTCCGAATGGGCGGGCACCTGGATCACCTGATCCGCCTGCCAGTAGCCGACGCGCCGGCCATCGGCGTTCGTGCGCGGAATGGGCGCAGGCTGATCTCCGCCCACGCCGATCAGCCAGCCCTTCACCTGTCCGCGCGGCACGTCGCGGACAGGTTCGTCGGCGAGCACCGGCGGCGCTTCCTGACCGTCGGTGATGAGCAGCACGCCCGTCTCGTGGCCGACGGTCTTCGCCGTCCGCACGGCGGCGAACACGCCGCCTTCCGCGATGCGGCTCCAGTTGGTCCAGCGCATGTCGCCGCCGATGCCGTCGAGCGAAGCCTGCAAGGCGTCGAAGTTGCCGCACACCTCGACGGGCGGCATGAGCAGCAGCGTGCCCTGTCCGGTGAAGATGCTCCAGCCGATGCGCGAGCCGCACGGCAGGCGTTCCAGCGTATCGCGCATGGCCGCGCGCGCGAACTCAAGGCGGCTGACGGGCGCGCTGCCGATGCCGACGTCTTCGACATCCATGCTCTGCGTGATGTCAAAGGTGACGATGGTGCTGACGACATTCCTCGGCAGCATCAGCGGCGGCATCCAGACCGCCGCGGCGAGCAGCAGCGCGGCGGCGGCGAGCGCCCAGTTGCGTCGTCCGCCCGGCGCTCGGGTCAGGGCAAGGGCGGCGCTCATGGCAGATCCTCGCTTTGCGCGCCACGCAGCCTCACGGTGGATTGATGCTTGATGTCGAGTTCATCCTGATCGCCGGGTACCTCGGGCGCGAGCCACAGCGCGCGTTCGAGGTTGTAGCGCGCGTCCCAGTCGCCGGGCGTGATGCGCAACGCCGTGCGATAGCGGTCCTTGGCCTGCTCCAGCAGCGGCAGCGAGCGGATGGGACCCGCGGCCTCAGTGCCCGCCGCTTCGCGCAGATACAGGTTGCCGAGATTGAAGAGGGCGGCCGTCTGCAGCCTGCGATCGGCGGATTGCGCCGCGAGCGGATCGAGCAGGTGCTGGGCGTCGTCGACGCGTCCGGCTTTTGCAAGCGCCGCCGCGCGCGCCAGCCGCACTTCGCCCGCTGCGTCCGGCGTGTCCGGTTTGTTGATCGTCATGTCATGCACTTCGCGCGTCACGGTCTGCGCGTGCCGGAACACGCTCCAGTCGTACAAGGCCAGCGCCGCGAAGACGATGGCGACGCTCCCGAAGGCGAGATGGATTGCGCCGCGTCTCATGTCCAGCTCCGCACCTGAACGCCACGCAGGGCCAGCAGCATCGCGCTCGCCAGCAACGCGGCGGCGAAGCAGAACGCGCTGTCGTCCTGCCGTGGCAGCCGTTCGGAGAACGACAGCGGCGTGCTGTGCTGCTTGTCGATCTCGGCCATCGCGGCAGCCATCGCGGCGGCGTCTTCGGCCTGATAAAGCCGGTAGGGCGTCGCGAGTCCCTGAAAAAAGCGATGCAGCTCCGCTTCCTCGGAGTGATCGTCGGCGGATGCGGGCTTCGTCAGATCGGGGCTGTACACGCCGCTGCGCAAGTACACGAAGTACAGCGCGATGCGATTGCGCGCCAGCCCGCTGCGGATCGCCTCGCGCGCGGCGGCGTCGAGATTGGCGCCGCCGTCCGAGACCAGCACGATGGCGCGGCGGGCCGCGTACGCGCGTCCGTCGAACTGCCGGATCGCCGCGATCAGGCCGCGATCCAGCCGCGTATCCGGCATGCCGCGCCCGATGCCGGTGCCGTCGAGCGCCGCATCGATGATGCGGTGATCGGCGGTGAACGGCACGGCGAGAATCGGACTGATGCCGAACATCATGAAGGCGAGGCGGTCGTCGGGCCGCACGGCGACGAAGTGTTCGAGCGCATGGCGCGCCACCGCATTCTTCGACTGCCCGCTCGGCTCGCTCACCGGCGTCTTCGACATGACCGCGTCCATGCTCGCGCTCCGGTCCATCAGGATGAGGATTTCGGCGGCGCTGCTGGTGCGCATCGCCTGCACGTGCGACCGCCCCGGACCCGCCAGCCCGATGACGATGGCCGCCATCGCCAGCAGCGCGCAGAGGCGCCGGGCGTGATCGATGGCCGAGCCGAGCGGATCGCGCGGCAGCCAGTCGACGAACGAATAGGCGAACGATTCGGCGGGCCGCGGCAACAACGGCAGCAGCGCGAGCGGCAGCAGGAGGAGCAGCCAGGGCCGGAGGAAATCGACGGGCATCGCGTCAGCGCCTCTGTTCCGCGCGTTGCAGCGCCCGCGCGAGGTCGCGCAGCTCGCGCAGGTCGTCGGGCGGCGCAGCGTCGCGCATGAAGAAGCGTTCTTGCGAGCGCGCGTAGAACTGCTCGATGCGTGGCCGCAGCGCGTCGAGATAAGGCGCGCGGGCGAACAGCACGGGCAGCGACGCCGCGTGGACGACTTGCGCGGCGGCGGCATCGAAGGCGCGGTGAAGGTGGACCCAGGGGGCGTCACCGTCGTTTTCGATGCGGCGGATCGCCCGCCACGCACGCGCGAACGGCAGTGTCCTCGCGTCCGTGCGCGTGCGCCACGTCCACCACGCAGCCCACGCCAGCACGGTCACCACGAACAGCGTGAGCATCGCGATCATGCGGCGCCGCGCGGCCGGTCCATCCCTCGGCGTGACGATACGGTCGGGTTGCAGCGCTTCGAGCGCGCCGCTGCGGAATGCATTGCGCGGCGTCAAGGGCCCGACGCTGATCGGCCATGCGGCCACATTCAACGACGCGCCCTCCGCGGGCTTCAGTTCGAGCGCCGGCAGACCTGTTTGCGTGAGCGTCTGCGCGGCGTTGATGACCTGATACTCGATCACCATCCACGGCTGCCCCTGCGCGTCTTCCTCGATGCGCGCCGGACGACGTTCGAGCCACACGCCCACGCGGCCCGCCGAAGGCAGCGGCACGTCGTGGAGCGCGTGTCCGTCGGAGGCGAGCAGCACGCGCTGCGTCAGCACGTCGCCGAGCGCATAGCCGAACGCGCGCGGCTGCGCGACGGTGGCCGTCACGGCCGCCTCGGCCGGCTCGGCGCGGGCGAGCATCGCGCACAGCAGCAACATCGCCGCGCCGATCGAGCCTATGCCGCGGCTCATGCCGTCGTTTCCAGGAAGTAACGCGAGAGCGCTTCGGCATCGAACGCACCCTCGATGAAGAACGGCGTCGCGCCGCGCTTGCGCAACACGCCGCTCAGCTCGGCGCGGCGCTTCGCGACGTTGTCGCGCCACTGCTGCGCGATCGAACGCCGCAGCCACAGCGCACGGCGTCTGCCATCTTCGATGTCGCGCACCTGGAGAAACCGGCCGCTGGCGGGCGGCTCGGTTTCGGCCTTGTCCCAGATGACCATCGGCACAAGGCGCGCATGGACCAGCCGATCGAGCGCGGCGTCGAGCACCGTCAGCGGCCAGTGGAAGTCGGACACCAGGAACACGAGACCGCGCCGCCCCGCCAGACGTTCGAGCGCGCGCACCAGTCCCGCTACCGGATTCGCGGAGACCTCGGATACGGAACACGTGCGCAGCCGCTGCGCCATTTCATCTCCGACACCCCGGCCATGGCGCGCCGGCATGAACAGGTCTTCGCGCACGTGCTGGTCGAAGCCGAGCAGGCCGACCTGATCGCCGGCCCGGAACGCGCTGTAGCACAGCGCTTCGACGAACTCGGCGGCGAGATCGAGCTTCGGCCGCTGCGCGCCGAAGCGCATCGACGCGGAGACATCGACCAGCACCTGCACCGGCACCGCGACGCGCTGCAAATGCAGGCGCACCAGCCATTGCTGCGGCACGGCGCGCTGGCTGGCGCGCAGGTCGAGGCGGCGCGGATCGGGATGATCGAACAGCCGCGCGTGCATCGCGAACTCCTGTCCCGCGCCGAAGCTCGTGCCCGGATGCGAGCCGGGCCGGAAGCCGCGCGCCCGCCCGGGCAGCCGGTAGTGGAATTCGACAGGACCCTTCATGACCCGGCGTGCAGATCAGGGAACCGCGATCGTGCGCACGATCATCGCGGTCAGCGCATCGGCGAGTTCCTGCCGGCGCATTTCATAGACGGGCGTGAAGAAGACCCGGTGACCGAGCGCGGGCAGCAATACCGCGTGAACGTCCTCGGGCAGCACATGCAGTCGTCCTTCGAGCCACGCACGCACGCGCACCGCGCGCACCAGTGCGCTCATGCCGCGCGGACTGGCGCCCGCGAGAATCAGCCGGTCCATGTCGACGTCCGGCAACTCGATGCCGAAGCGCTGCGGTGTTTCGGTCGCCTGCCAGATATCGAGCACATAGCGTTCGATGCGCGGGCTCAGCGTGACGCTGCGCTGGATCGCCGCGCCGATGGCGTTGAGCCGCGTGGCGTCGATCACCGCGCGCGGCACGCTTTCCATGAGGGCATCGACGTCATGGAACTTCGGTTCGAAGACCAGCGCGCGGCGCACGTCGTCGTCCTGCGGCGTCGGCATGTTGAGCTCGAAGAGAAAGCGGTCCCGCGCCGCCGACGCTAACTCGAAGGTCTCGTCCTTCTCCACCTTGTTGCGATCGGCGAACACCGTCAGGTGCGGGAAGCGGTAGTCGCGGCCGAATGCGGACACCGTGCGCTCGGCCATCGCGCGCAGCAGCAGCGACTGCACTTGCGGACGCGAGCGGTTGATCTCGTTGAAGAAGAACGTGCTGAGTCCTTCGCCGTGACGCAGCAGGGGACCGGGTTCGATGCGCGGCTTGCCGTCGGCATCGACGAAGGTGTGATAGATGAGATCGCCCGGCATCAGGTCGATGGTGCCTTCCACGCGCTCGAAGTCGCCTCCGGTGGCGCGGGCGAAGGCGCGCAGCAGCGTGGTCTTGCCGACGCCCACGCCGCCCTCCAGCAGCACGTGGCCCCGCGCATAGAGCGCGATGTTGATCAGATGCGAGATCGCCTCCTGCCCGACGACGGCATTCGCGACCGCTGCCTCCATGTTGCGGGCTTCGCCGCGCCAGTCTTCGAGTTCGGTTTCGGATGCCATGAAGTCGCGCCGCGCCTTGCTTCGAGTGAAGGGGGTCTTGATCGAGCCGGCGTCAGGGAATGCATAAGACATGCCCATCGTGCAAAGCCGCTCGGGCGCGGCACGAGGGAGCACAGTGTCCTTGCGCGATGACAGTGTGTCGCGGACAAAGCGGTTCAGCGCAAGCCGGCCTCTTCGAGCAGCCATGCCTTGAACGCAAGCACCGGCGCCTGTTCGCCGCCGCCCTTGCGATGCACCAGGAAGTAAGCCAGCTCGCAGCTCTGCACCGTATCGAAGGGCTTGACGAGGCGGCCTTCGGCGAGATCGCGCTCGACCAGCGTGGTCCTGCCGAGCGCGACGCCATTGCCGGACATCGCCGTTTGCAGCGCCATCGCGGAATCATTGAGTTGCAGGCCGCGCCGCGTGTCCACGCCATCGCGGCAACCCGCATGCAGCAGCCACGAACGCCAGGTCGGGAAGACGCCGAAGCCGCTCATCGACGTATCGTGTATCAGCGCGTGATGTTGCAGATCGAGCGGCGACTTCAGCGCGTGGGGGCCGTGCAGCAGGGCCGGACTGCACACCGGGAAGAACTCGTCGCGCAGCAGGAACGTGGCATCGAGACCGGGCCACACGCCCGCGCCGTAGCGGATGCCGGCATCGATGCGCTCGGCGGTGAAGTCCGTCAGACGTCCGCTCGTGTCGATGCGCAGATCGTAATAAGGATGCCGGCGCTGGAAGCGTTCGACCCGCCACAGCAGCCACTTGTCCGCGAAGGCGGGCGGCACGGTCACCGTGAAGACGATGCGCGACTTGCTGGCCTTGAGCGCTTCCATCGCGTTGGAAAGCAGATCGAAGCCGCCTTGCAGGTCCGGCAGGGCGGCACGGGCGGCGTCGGTCAGCGTGAGTCGCAACGCACCCGATGTCGAGCGATGAAACAGTTCGACATCGAGATACCCTTCGAGCCCGCGAATCAGCTGACCGACCGCCGCGGGCGTCACGTTGAGTTCATTGGCTGCGGCGGTGTAGCTCAGATGCCGCGCGACCGCTTCGAAGGCTCGCAGCGCGTTCAGGTTGCCGGGCGCTCGCATCATGACTCCTGCGTAGGGAAGTGCGCTCAATCTACCGAAATGCGCCGCGCCCGGCCAGAGCGCGAAGCGCGCTGTCAAAACTGCGTCAGGCCCCCGTCAACCACCATCTCCGTGCCGGTGATGAAGGCTGCGTCGTCGCTGGCGAGGAACAGCGCCGCTTGCGCCACTTCCCGCGCTTCGCCGAAACGCTTCAGCGGCACGGCGGCTTGAATGCCTTCGCCGGCGGCGGCCAGTTCTTTCTCCGACAAACCGAGCTTGCCATGAAAGGGCGTGGCGATCGGGCCGGGGCTCACGGCATTGACGCGAATGCCGCGCGGCGCGAGTTCGGCGCCGGCCGAGCGGACCAGCGAGCGCAAGGCGGCTTTCGTCGCCGCGAGCACCGACAGACCCGGCGTGCCGGTTTCATTCAGGAACGACGTGGTGACGACGATCGCGCCGCCCTTCGGCATGTGCGGCACGGCTTTCTGAATGGTGAAGAACGCGCCGCTGAAGTTCAGCGCGAACTGCTCGCTGATCTGTTCGGGCGTCACGGCGTCGAGCGGCGCGGCGGTGGCGGCGCCCGCGTTGGCGTACACGACGTCGATGCGTCCATGCGTTTCCACGATCTCGACGATCGCCCGGTCGAGCTGAGCCGGGTCGCGCAGATCGACGTTGAGTGTCATCGCGGAGTCGCCGAGGAGCCGGGCGGCTCCTTCGAGACGGCCCGGATGCGTGCCCGTCACGATGACCTTCGCGCCTTCCTGTTGGAACAGCCTGGCGGCTTCCAGACCGATGCCCGAGGTTCCGCCCGTGATCAGTGCAACCTTGTCGTTGAGCTTCATGACCGACTCCTTCGATAGTGGGTGAGGTGAAGGGCTTCGCTGCGTTGCGTTGCCCGTGACTTCACTATCGACGAACGGTCCGTCCCCGACAAACGAGATGATCTGTGCGGGCGGAGAAGAAAATCTACGCCGCCCCGTGAAAGGCGCCGGAAAGCCTCACGCGGCCTGCGGCGGAATGAGATCCGGCGATGCCGCGAGCTCGTCTTCGGCCACCGCGGCGAAGGTCTGCTCCGCGGCGCGCGCCGCCGCCTTGCGCGTCTTGCCCGCCCGCGACGGCGGCTGGCATACGCCGCACACGACGCCATGCTGCAAGTCGTGCTTGTGCGCGATGTACTTTCCCGTGCAGCGGCAACAGGGCGTCAGTTGCAGCATCTCGGCTTCGAAGAAGCGCACCAGGGTCCAGGCGCGCGTGAGATCGAGTACGGGCTCGGTATCGGTGCGCGCGCAATGTTCGAGATATAGCCGATAACCCTTGGTGAGCGCGTCGAGGTGCGAGCAGTGCGCATCGTTCTTGAGGAACTGGTAGGTATTGAAGAACAGCGACGCGTGAATATTGGGCAGCCAGGGCATATACCAGTCCGCCGAGAAAGGCAGCATGCCCTTGGGCGGCGATGCACCCCGCACTTCGCGATACAGCCGGATCAGGCGGTCGCGCGACAGCTTGAGTTCGCTTTCGAGCACCTGCATGCGCGCGCCCAGTTGAATCAGCGCGATGGCGCGAAACACTTCCTGGGCGTCCTCGGTGACGGTCTTCTTCGCTGGCGTATTCATGCAGTCCCCGCGTCAGGCGAACTGGCGGGCGGGTTGCCCGGCCATGAGAATGGCGGCATGCGTGGAGGCGACGTCAGCATGGCGTGGCGCCTGCGTGAGCGCCGAGAGCAGCATGCGGTCGTTAAAGCGGAACGCGCACAGCAACTGGTCCGCCGATGCTAGCTTCACGACCTGCGGCAGCGAGAGGCCGCTCAGCAGATCCGCGACGTCTCCGGACAGGCCGAGCCGGAACATGCCGATGGCCCGGTCTTCACGCAACAGCCTTTGCGCAAGAATGAGATAGGAAAGATTGATTTCGCGAATGATTTCCTGTGTGTCCTGATTGTCCATGGTATTCAGCCTTTGAGATTTATAAGAGGGCTGTTGCCAGTCGATTCATTCACGCTTCTCCGCGAAGAATCATTAATTTCAGTTTAGACACTCGCTGAAACCGTTTCAATACTCAGACGAATAGTATTAATCAATAGAACCCGCATGATGCAAAGAAGCGCTTCGGGATTTATTTCTGCCTGTTCGGAAAATTGGCGGCAAATTTCTCAGGCTGCGGGAAGGAAGCAAGGCGCTCAGAAAGGGCCATATCCTGCAAACGTTTGCACGGTGTGGTGAAAACATCACCTGCGTTTTTGTCACCGAAAGTTCACACAGAAGCCTTAGCGTGCTCTGTTTTCTCTACCTTCGACGTCCGATGCACCCTGCGTTTTCAAGGTTTCACCGCTTCTCCGGCCAGCGCAATTTACGCGTCGCGGGAGATTTATCCCAGGAAGTTCCATTCGTGGACGCCGAGGATTCGAATTCCCTCGTGATGGAAATCTTCTCGGCGCGCCGCGATATGGGAAGTCTGGCCGTGATTGAAAATCTGCGCCCGATCGGACTGATCAACCGCGATATTTTCATGTCGCAGATGAGCAAGCCTTTTCATCGCGAGCTTTACGACAAGAAAAGCTGCATCGCTTTCATGGACAAGGAGCCGTTGGTCGTCGATGCCGATGAAAGCATCGAAACGCTTGCGTTCAGGACGGTCGAAGCCGGCGAAAAAGCCTTGGTGGACGGTTTCATCGTGACGCGCGCCGGGCGTTTTGCGGGCGTGGGCAGCGGTCTGGAACTGGTCAGCGCCGTGGCGGAAATGCAGGCGGAGAAAAACCGCCAGATCATGCAGAGCATCGAGTACGCCAGCGTGATCCAGCGCGCGATGCTGCGCGCCTCGGACGAAGCGCTGGCCACGCAATTGCCGGGCGCCGCGCTGCAGTGGGAGCCGCGCGACGTCGTCGGCGGCGACTTCTATCACTTCGCCGCGTTTCCGCATGGCTGGTTCGGCGCCATCGCCGATTGCACCGGCCACGGCGTGCCCGGCGCATTCATGACGCTGCTGGCTTCGGCTTCGCTGTCGCAGGCGCTCGAACAGATGGGACCGCGCGATCCGGCTGCGTTGCTCTCGGCGGTGAACCGCAACGTCAAGGGTCTGCTCGGTCAGGTGAACAGCGCGCCCGGCGAAGCCCGTTCGAACGACGGCCTCGATACCGCGTTCCTCTGGTTCGACACGCGCGAAAATGTGCTGCATTTTGCCGGCGCGCGGATCGCGCTGCATATCCTCGCGCCGGACGCGCCGGAATTCGAGACGCTCGCCGCCGACCGCATGGGCGTCGGCTATGTGGACAGCCACGCGGACTATGCGTGGAACCTTCATTCGGTGGCGGTGCCGCCCGGCAGCCTGCTGTTCATCTGCACGGACGGGCTGACCGATCAGATCGGCGGACCGCGCAGCATTTCCTTCGGCCGGCGCCGCGCGCTCGATGTGATTCGCGAACATCGTGCCGAACCGGCGGCGGCCCTCTGCGAACGGCTGCGTCTGACGCTCGCGGACTGGCAGAGCGTGCAGCCCCGGCGCGACGACGTAACGTTCTTTTGTGTGCGTATCTAGCTCTTCCCAAGCATGTCCCAACTACTCGATCAAGACAGCGCCTTTTTCGACCTGGCGCAGCGACGCAACGTGCTCTTCTATCACAAGGGCTACTTCTCGCATAACATCGTCGCGGCGATGGGCGAGGTCGTCAAACTGCAGCTGGAAGTGGCCGGCGTGAACGGCCCGACGCGGCGCAAGCTGTTCTCGTCGTTCGTCGAGCTGTCGCAGAACATCGTGCATTACTCGTCGAATGCGCTCGCGCGCGACGGCGAGCAGGACGGCTCCATTCGCGAGGGCGCGGTCTGCATCTCGCGCGACGGCGATCGGCACGTCATGCTGTGCGTCAACCCGATATCGAGCGCCGAAGTGGAAAGCCTGCGCAACAAGCTCGAGCCCTTGCGTCACATGTCGCTCGAGCAGATCAAGCAGGCCTACAAGGAATCGCTGCGCGCCGAGACGCCGGAGGACAGCAAGGGCGCCGGCATGGGCTTCCTCACGATGGCGCGCGATGCCAGCGCGCCGCTCGAATTCGCTTTTCATCCGCGTGCCGACGAACCCGGAACCACGCTGTTTTGCCTCATGGCCATTATCTGAGCACAAGGCGCAAGAAATCATGGATAACTTCTATATTGCCGCCACGACCACGTCGCCCGAGGTCGATTTTCGTTTCGATCAGCATGCGTTGCTGCTGAAGGGTGAGTCGTATCCGGAAAACGCGGCGGCCTTCTATGCGCCCGTCATCGAGCAGATGCGCAAGTATCTCGCGGTGAATACGGACGCGGCCGTCACCATCGACGTCGCGCTCACGTACTTCAACAGTTCGAGCACCAAGATGCTGTTCAGCATGTTCGATGCGCTGAACGAGGCCGCGCAGTCGGGCTGCCGCGTGCTGATGAACTGGTATCACGACGAAGAAGACGAGACGATCGCCGAGTTCGGCGAGGAACTGAAGGCGGATTTCGACGCCATCGAGTTCACTGATCGTCCGGTGGCTTACCCGGGACGCTGAGGATGACTTCGAACTCCTCCGGCGACGCGACGCCCGCCCACGCCCCCGACCTGTTCGAGAACGAGACCGCCGCGCTGGAGAAGGCGCGCGGCGTGCATGCAGCAGACGGTGCGGATGCCGAAGCCTTGCATCAGTCGCTGGGCGCGCTCATCGATCACTTCGAGCGCCTGATGCGTGAAACGCGCCGTCTGATCGGCCGCAGCGACCGCGCCGAACGCGAGATGCAGGTGCTGGCCCAGCAACTCGCGCACCGCGCTTCGCACGATGCGCTGACCGGCGTGCTCAACCGCAGCGCCGTGATCGAGCAGGCCACGCGCACGCTGAAGGAGCGCAGCGCGACGATGATCGTGCTCGACATCGACGAGTTCAAGCGCGTCAACGACGACTTCGGTCATCCGACCGGCGATGCCGTGATTCTGGGTGTCGTCGATTGTCTGCGCCGCATCGTGGGCGAGCGCGGTTTCATCGGCCGCGTGGGCGGGGAGGAGTTCACGGTGCTGGTGCCCGGCGACGATCACGCCGCCGCTGCCTTGCTCGCCGAACGCATGCGGGCCGCGATCAGCGAGGCGCGCGTGGTGCCGTCACTGGACCGGCGCATCACGGTCAGCTTCGGCGTCAGTCATAACCGCGCCGGAACCGGCTTCGATACCGCCTATGGTCTCGCCGACGAGGCGCTGTATCGCGCCAAACGCGGCGGGCGCAATCGCGTGGAATTCGCCGCGCAATCGTGACCGCTCACGCGTAGAGAATGCGCGTGCCGCTGCTGTTCAGCCAGGTGACGAACTCGTCGCCGAGGCCTTCGTCCGTCACCAGGCAGTCGATGCTTTCCATCGCGCCGAACGCGGCGAACTCCCGCTTGCCGAACTTCTTCGAATCCGCGAGCAGATAGACGGTCTTCGCGGCGTCGATCATCGCGCGCTTCACATGCAGGTCGATGAAGTCCGGATACGAGATGCCCGACTCCATCGACACGCCGCCTGCCGCGAGAAAGAGCTTGTCGACGAACATGCCTTCGAAGAAGGCCGACGCTTTCTCGCCCGACACCGCCACCGTTTCCGCCTTGAAGATGCCGCCGGTGAGCATCACGCGATTGGTCGGCTCCGCGCCGAGCAGGATCGCGATGTTCAGCGCATTCGTCACGATCCGCAGGTTCTTCCGGTCGAGGAGATTCTTCGCGAGTTCGGTGGTGGTGGCGCCGCAGTCGAGGATCAGCGAGTCGCCGTTCGAGATCAGGCTCGCCGCCTTCCTGCCGATCAACGCCTTTTCCGGACTGGTGGGCAGCACGGGCGCGTGGTCGGCGCGATGCGCGGGTTCGGGTTGCGTCGACGTCAGCCGCACGCTGCCATGCACGCGTTCCACGCGGCCGAGACGCTGCAACTCGTCGATGTCCTTTCGGATCGTCGGCATGGAAACGCCGAATTCGCTGGAAAGCTCCGACAGCTTCACCAGTTTCGCGGCCTGCACGCGTTCGAAAATTTTTTCTGTTCGGGTCCGTTGATCCATTTTTGTATTCCCGCCGACACGTCGCCCAGCGCGCGCGTCGATAAACCCCGTCTGCAAGCCCTATTCTGCCTCATCGGACGCGCCGCCGCGCCCCGCTTAGGTGTTTTCCCTTCTTTCGTTTGCTTCCCTTTGACTTTCGAAAGAAAGTAAAAGAAACTTGCTTTCAGGCAAACGGGAAGTCTGGGAGCAGGAATGGAAAACCCTTTCAAGCAGTCCGGCGACGCGCTACACCGCCGGGCGCAGGACATCCGCAAGAAGATCTGCGTGATGAACGCCACCGCGAAGAGCGGTCACACGGGCGGCGACATGTCGGAGGCGGACATCCTGGCGGCGCTGTATTTTCATGTGCTGCGCTATGAGGTCGAGGCAGGACAACGCGTGCGCTGGCACGACGAGTTCATTCTCAGCAAGGGGCATGGCGTGGGCGGCCTGTATGCGTGTTTCGCGGAACTGGGCTGGCTGCCCGAGCGCGAACTGCTGACCTATCTGAAGGACGATGGCCGCCTGCCGGGGCATCCGGTGCGGCAGAAGCTGCCTTCGTGGGTCACGGTGAATACCGGCGGCCTCGGCCATGGCTTCCCGATCGCCGCCGGCCTGGCGATGGCGAAGCAGCGCCACGCCACGCGCAGCGGCGGCACGGGACGGGTGTTCGTGCTGACCGGCGACGGCGAACTCGAGGAGGGCTCCAACTGGGAAGCCGCGATGGCGGCGGCGCATTTCGAGCTCTCGAACCTGGTGGTGATCGTGGACCGCAATCGCCTGCAACTGGCGGACTTCACCCACAACATCATGGATCTCGATCCGCTCGACGAGAAATTCCGCGCGTTCGGCTTCGAGGTTCACGACGTCAATGGAAACCAGGTGGACTCCATTTGGAAACTATTGGAAAGTCTCGACTACGACAATCGCAAGCCGAAGGTGGTGATTGCGCACACTATCAAGGGACGCGGCGTCTCCTTCATGGAGAACGTGCCGGCGTGGCATCACAAGTTCCCCACCGAAGATCAACTCAAGCAGGCGTTGCAGGAGCTCGACCATGCGTGACTACGCGGACTTGCGTGACGGCGCGGTGAGCGCAATCGACCGGCTGACTTCGGCGGGACGCGACATCATCGTCGTGGTGGCGGACTCTACCTCGACCTCGAAGATCGGTCCTTATCTCGAACGCTTTCCGGAGCGCGTGATCAACGTGGGCATCGCGGAGCAGAACATGGTCGGCATGGCCGCGGGCCTCGCGCTCGGCGGGCATATCGTCTTCACGGCAAACGCAGCGCCGTTTCTCGTCGGCCGGGCCAACGAGCAGGTCAAGAACGACGTCTGCTACAGCGCGACCAACGTCAAGATGCTCGGCCTCAACGCGGGCGTGTCCTACGGTCCACTGGCCTCGACCCATCACGCGATCGACGATATCTCCATCATGAGCGGCTTCGGCACCGTGCAGATCTTCGCACCGTGCGACGAGATGGAAACGGCGCAGGTGATCGATCATGCGGTGTCGGTGGACGGGCCGGTCTATATCCGCCTCGACAACGCCAAATTTCCGGTGGTGCACGACGCGTCGTACCGCTTCGAGCCGGGCCGTCCCGACGTGCTGATCGAAGGTTCGAAGGTCGCGGTCATTGCGCTCGGCTCGGTGGTCGGAGAAGCGCTCGATGCGTGCGAGGCGCTGCGCCGCGATGGCGTGCTCGATCCGACGCTCGTCAACCTGTCTTCGCTGCGGCCGCTCGATCAGGACGCGCTCGCGGCGATCGTGCAGCGTCACGAAGCCATCGTCACGGTGGAAGAACATTCGCTGCACGGCGGCATTGGCGCCACCGTGGCGATGCTGATGGCGCGCCGTCGCCTCAACCGCCCGCTGACCACGCTCGGCATCACCGAAGGCGAGTTCGCGCAATACGGTACGCGGCAAGGCATTCGCAAGCACTATGGCATCGACGCGGCGGGCATCGCCGACGCCGTGCGCGCGTTGTGCGCGCAATAAGAACAGGGGACACGCACATGAGCATTCAATACGACATGTCGCTGCGCCACGGCGTCGATTTCGACTTTCGCCTCGACGGCAAGGTGGCCGTGGTCACGGGCGGCCTGGGCGGCATTGCAATGGCGACCAACGCCGCGCTGATCGCCAAGGGCGCGCGCGTGGCGATTCTTTATCCGAGCTTCGAGGAACCGCGCGTGCAGGCCGCGCTCGCGGAACTGGGCGCTGAGAACGCACGCGCCTTTGCCTGCGACGTCGTCAACGAAGCCGAAGTCGAGCAGGCGATGGCCGCCGCGCGCGACCATTTCGGCGATCTGCATCTGCTGGTGAACGCGGCGGGCTGCATCACGCTGACGCGCGCCGAAGACATCAGCTTCGACGAATGGCAGCGGCAGATCGGCGTGAATCTCACCGGACCGTTCCTGTGTTCGAAGCACTTTGCGCGCATCGTGCTCGCGAGCGGACATGGCGGCAAGATCGTCAACATCGCGTCGCAGGCGGCGACGGTCGCCATCGACCAGCATTGCGCCTATACCTCGGCGAAGGCCGGACTGATCGGCATGACCAAGGTGCTGGCGAAGGAATGGGCGCCGCGCGGCATCACGGTGAACACGGTGTCGCCTACGGTCGTGCTGACGCCGATGGGCGCCGCCGCCTGGGAAGGCGAGAAGGGCGAGAACATGAAGAAACTGATTCCGGTCGGACGCTTCGCCTACACCGACGAAATCGCGGCCGCGATTCTCTTCCTGCTGTCCAACGGCGCGGACATGATCACGGGCGCCGACATCATGATCGACGGAGGCTACACGATCGCCTGAGTCGTTACCCGAGCAAGACCACGCTGTTCCAGAAAGACAAACCAAACCGGAGACAACAACATGTGGAAGAAGCTTGCAGTCGCAGCCGCGGTGGCCGTATCGTGCGCCGCCGTGATGCCCGGCAGTGCGTATGCAGCGGGCAAGGGCACCATCGCGATTCTCGTCAACGCGCTCGACAATCCGTACTACGCGGCCGAAGCCAAGGGCGCGGAGGCCGAGGCGAAGAAGCTCGGCTATGACACCATCGTGCTCTCGCACGGCGAGGACGTGAACAAGCAGAACGAGCTCGTGAACCTGGTGATCGGCAAGGGCGTGAAGGGCATCGTGCTCGACAACGCGGATTCGAATGCAAGCGTCGCCACGGTGCGCGCGGCGGCGGACAAGAAAGTGCCGGTCGTGCTGATCAACCGCGAGATTCCGAAGGACGGCATCGCCATCGCGCAGCTCAGTCACAACAACCTGCAAGCGGGTACCGAAGTGGCGCAGCGTTTCGTCGAGGCAATCGGCGAGAAGGGCGAGTATGTCGAGCTGACCTGCAATCTCGCCGACAAGAACTGCGTCACGCGTTCGCAAGCCTTCCATCAGGTGCTGGATCAATATCCCGATCTCAAGATGGTCGCGCGCCAGGATGCCAAGGGCGCGCTGCTGCCCGGCAAGCAGGCGATGGATTCGATCCTCCAGGAGCATCCGAACATCAAGGGCGTGATCTGCGGCAACGGGCCGGTGGCGCTGGGCGCCATCGCGTCGCTGGAATCGGCGGGGCACAAGGATGTCGTCGTGATGGGTATCGACGGCAGCAATGACGAGCGCGATTCGGTCCTCGCGGGCAAGCTGAAGGCGACCGTGATGCTGCAGGCGCAGGGCATCGCGATCCATGGCGTGGACCTGCTCGACAAGTACATCACCACCGGCAAGACCGGCGAGCCGGAGCGCCAGCTGACGCGCGGCATCCTGATCACGAAAGACAACGCATCGAAGGTCAAGGACTTCTACTACACGAAGTAAGGTGCGCGAACGGCAGCGGGCGCGGCCCACTGCCAGGGCTTGTCAAGTGAGGTCGTCATGGTTCATCCCGTTTCCACCGGCTGGCGCGCGCTGCTGACGCTGTGCGTGCTGAGCCTCGCCGCGTGTCACGTCGTGACCGATACCGAGCTGGCGCAAATCCGCAGTCAGGGCCAGCACAAGGGTCCGGACGCCGCGAAGATGCTGAGCGACCAGCTCATTCCCTACGCCGACAAGAACGCCAAGCCGGCGGCGCAGGTGATCGGCGCGCTGAACCAGAATTTCGACGATGCCTGCAAGCAGTTCGGCTTCCGTCAGAGCAATGCGTTTCCGTGCAATTTCTGGCTGCGCGTGCAGGGCAAGGTGACGCGCATCGATTCGACTTCGCGCGTCGGCAAGGCGTATGTCGAAGTGGCGCCGGCGGGCGGCGGCGAGCCGGTGAACGTGGTGCTGGAGATGGGACCGGTGGTGGTCGGCACCGGCGTGCGCGACGGTTTTCCCGGCGTCAAGTACAGCGACTTCGACGACCAGACCCGCTTCGCCGCGTTCGGCCAGGAGCTGAACAAGCTGGTCGTGGCGCGCGTGCAGCAGTCGTTGAAGCTCAAGGCCGGCGACAGCGTCGACGCCGCCGCCGTCTACAGCAGCTGGAGCGAGCCTGCGGGCGAGATCCGCGCGATTCCGGTGGTCTGGAAATGAGCGAACCCCGAACCCTGAACCCGGTGAACGTGATCGAGACGCGCGGTCTCTCGAAGCAGTATCCGGGCACGGCCGCGCTGATCGACGTCGATTACAAGGTGCGGCGCGGCAAGGTCAACGTGCTGATTGGCGAGAACGGCGCGGGCAAGTCCACGCTGATGAAGCTGCTGGCCGGCGCGGAGACGCCCACTTCGGGCGAGATCTGGATCGACGAACAGCTCGCGCAGATCAGCGACGTGCGCAGCGCCGAGAAGCACGGCATCGGCATCATTTTCCAGGAGCTGAATCTCTTTCCCGACATGACGGTGGCCGAGAACGTCTTCGCGGGTAACGAGATCACGAGTTCGGGCGTGATCGTGTCGAAGCGGGAGAATCATCAGGCGAAGGTGCTGCTCGACCGCCTGCATATCGCCATCGATCCGCGCACGCGGCTGGGCGATCTCTACGTGGGCCAGCAGCAGCTGATCGAGATCGCCAAGGCGCTGTCCAAGCACATCAAGGTGCTCATCATGGACGAGCCGACTTCCGCGCTGTCGAAGACGGAAGTGGAGATTCTCTTCAAGATCATCGGCCAGCTGAAGGAAGAAGGCGTCACGGTCATCTACATCTCGCACCGGCTGGAAGAGATCATGGCCATCGGCGACTGCATCACGGTGCTGCGCAATGGCCGGCTCGTGGCCGAGGACGAGATCGCCAACATCGACATTCCGTGGATCATCGAAGCGATGGTCGGCTCCTCGAAGAAGCGCTTCGCCTTCGAGCAGCACAGCATCGGTGCGGAAGTGCTCAAGGTGAAGGACCTCGCGCTCAAGCGTTCGAACGGCATCTACGCGGTGGATCACGTGTCGTTCTCGGTGAAGGCGGGCGAGGTGGTCGGCATCTACGGGCTGATGGGCGCGGGCCGCACCGAACTGCTGGAGTCGCTGCTGGGCGCCAATCCGCTTGCACTCGGCGAGATCGAACTGGCGGGCAAGGCCATCGAGGACATGCCGATTCCGAAGCGCATCGAAGCGGGCATTGCGCTGGTGCCGGAAGACCGTCAGAAGCAGGGCATGGTGCAGCTGATGACGATCCTCGAAAACATGACGCTGTCGAGCCTCGGCAAATTCACGCGGCGCTTCGTCGGTGCGCTGACGCGCGACCGGCAGGTAGAGGCGGCGGGCGACATCGTGAAGAAGCTCGCCATCAAGGCCGCTTCGGTCGATGCGCCGATCACGTCGCTCTCGGGCGGCAACATGCAGAAGGTCGTGATCGGGAAGGCGTTGCTGACAAAGCCGAAGGTGCTACTGATGGACGAACCGACGCGCGGCATCGACGTGGGTGCGAAGGAAGACGTCTACAAGACCATCAGTCTGCTCGCGCAATCCGGCATTGCCGTGATCTATGCGACCTCCGAGCTGGACGAGGCCATGGCGGTGTCGAACCGCGTGTTCGTCATGGCGAGCGGCCGGCTGACCGCCGTGCTGGAGCGCGGGCAGTTCGACAGCGAGCGCATCGTGCGCGCCTCGACGCCCGCGACCGCCGTAGTGTGAAAGGAACGAGATCCGAACCATGAATACACCCAACAGCAGCAATCCGCCGGTGACGCCGGTCCACGCGAAGCACAATCGCCAGGGCGCCTACGCCGCGGCGCGCATCGCGGTGAACCTGCTCAAGCTGCGCATCTTCATCGCACTGTTCGCGATCATCATCGTGTTCTCGCTGGCCACGGAAAGTTTCCTCTCCACCGGCAACCTGCTCATCATGGCGAAGCACGTCACCGTGGTCGCGATTCTTTCCATCGGCATGACGCTCGTGATCCTCACCGGCGGGATCGATCTGTCGGTCGGGTCGATCGTCGGCATCAGCGGCATGGCGGCGGGCTATCTGCTGCTCGAAGGCGTGAAGATCGGGCATCACGTGGTGTTCTTCAATCCATGGGGCGTCGCGCTCATCGCCTGTCTGCTCGGCGCGCTGATCGGCGCCGTGAACGGCTATCTCATCACCATGCTCAACGTCGCGCCCTTCATCGCGACGCTGGGCATGCTCTATGTGGTGCGAGGCGCGGCGCTGCTCGTCAACAACGGCAGCACCTTCGCCGACCTCGAAGGCAATCCGGCGCTCGGCAACACGGGTTTCGAGTTCATCGGCAACGGCACGATCCTCGGCCTCTCGATGCCCGTCTGGATCATGATCGTGCTCGCCGCCATCACCATCTTCATCGCCCGCAAGACGCCGCTCGGACGGCGCATCTACGCGATCGGCGGCAACGAGCAGGCCGCGCGTTTCTCGGGGATCCGCACGAATCGCGTGAAGCTGTTCGTGTACATGTTCTCGGGCTTTTGCGCGGCCATCGTCGGGCTGGTCATCACGGCGCAATTGCAGACCGCGCATCCGCTGACCGGCCAGACCTATGAACTGAACGCGATCGCGGCAGTGGTGCTGGGCGGCACCGCGCTGATGGGCGGGCGCGGCACGGTGTTCGGCTCGGTGGTGGGCGCGTGCGTGATCAGCATTCTCGGCGACGGCATGGTGATGTGCGGCATCAGCGATTTCTGGCAGATGGTCATCAAGGGCCTCGTCATCATCTTCGCGGTTGTTGTGGATCAGTTGCAGCAGCGTCTCCAGTCGCGCATGGTGTCGCTCACCGCATGAGGCCCGGACGATGAAGACCATTCTCGCAATCGATCAAGGCACGAGCGGCACCAAGGCGCTTATCTTCGACAACGAAGGCCACGTGCACGCGCGCGGCTTCGCGCCGGTGGCCTGCGACACGCCGCGCACGGGTTTCGTCGAACAGGATGCGAACGCGTTGTACGACTCGGTGCGGAAGGCCGTGCGCCAGTGCCTGAGCGGCTACGAGGGCGAGATTGCCGGGATCGGCATCTCGAACCAGCGCGAGACGGTCGTGCTGTGGGACCGGCAGGGCGAGCCGATCGTGCCGGCGGTGTCGTGGCAGTGCCAGCGCTCGCTCGGCATCTGCGAGCGGATGAAGGGCGACGGGCTCGCGCCTTTGATCGCACAGAAGACCGGCCTGCTGATCGATCCGTATTTCTCCGGCACCAAGCTCGTCTGGCTCAACGAGAACGATGAACGCGTCCGCGCGCGTATTGCAGCGGGCGAGGCGTTCTTCGGCACGGTGGACAGCTGGCTGCTGTACCGGCTGACGAAGGGTGCGGCCTATCGCACCGATTACACCAACGCGTCGCGCACGATGCTGCTCAATCTCGGCGCGCTCGAATGGGATCGCGAACTCGTCGCGCTGTTCGGGCTGGAAGGACTGCGGCTGCCGGAACTGCGGCCTTCGGCCTCGGACTTCGGCTCGACCGACTTCGACGGCCTGCTGGACCGCCCGCTGCCGATTCTCGCGATGATCGGCGACTCGCACGCGGCCGCTGTCGGCGAAGGATGCCTGCGTCCGGGCGTGGCCAAGGCGACGATGGGCACGGGCTCGTCGATCATGATGAATGTCGGCGCGAAGGCGCACGAACCGGAGCACGGACTCGTGTCCACGCTGTGCTTCGCCATCGGGGAGCGCGTGGATTACGCGCTGGAAGGCATCGTCATCAGCGCGGGTTCCACGCCCGCGTTCCTCAAGGAAAAGCTGCATCTCTTCGACGACTTTGCCCACGCCGAGCAGGCCTTCACCGACTACGACAACGGCGGCGTGTTCCTGATTCCGGCGTTCTCGGGCATCGGCTGCCCGCACTGGAAGTATCCGGGCGGCGCGCAGATCGTCGGGCTGAATTTCTCGACGTCGTGGCAGCACGTGGCGCGCGCGGCGTATGAATCCATCGTGTATCAGATCAAGGATGTCATCACGGTCATGGAACAGGCCGCCGATGTGCCGCTCGCCGAACTGTATCTCGACGGCGGGCTGACGCAGCGGCCCTTCCTGTTGCAATACCTGTCCGACACGCTGGACCGGCCCGTCAGCACGCTCGCCGTCAGCGAGATCTCGGCGGCGGGCGCGGCGGCGCTGGCGGGATGTCAGGCGGGACTGGCGGAATCGCTGGATGCGTATCAGGCCAAGCGCGTGGTGGCGCGGCGCGTCGAGCCGGGAAGCGGCGTCGCGGCGGCCGCGGACAATCATGCGCAATGGCTGCGCTGGATCAATCGACTTTGAAAACCTGGGAGTAAGGAACGTGACTTATCAAGCCAAGCGGTTCGAAGGCAAGGTCGTGGTCGTGACGGGCGGCAGTCGCGGCATCGGACTCGCCATCGCGGAGCGGTTCGCGCGGGAAGGCGCCAGGGTCTGCGTGACCGCGAACGAGAAAAGCGTGCACGATGCGGCCGCGCACTTGCGCGAAGCAAACTTCGAGGCGCTGGCCGTCGAGATGGACGTGACGGACAAGCAGCAGGTCGTGGCGCTCTACGAAGAGGTGGCGGCGACGTTCGGCGAGGTGGACGTGTCGGTGCAGAATGCGGGCGTCATCACCATCGCGAAGCTGCCGGAACTGACCGAAGGCGAGTGGGACAAGGTCATGGCCGTGAACACCAAGGGCGTGTTCCTGTGCTGCCAGGAAGCGGCGACGCGCATGCTGCGGGCGGGCAAGACCGGCAGGCTCATCAATACGGCGTCGGGGCAGGCGCGCCAGGGCTTCGTGTACACGCCGCACTATGCAGCCAGCAAGTTCGGCGTGCTCGGCATCACGCAAAGTCTCGCGAAGGAACTGGCGCCCACCGGCATCACCGTGAACGCGTTCTGCCCGGGCATCATCACCACCGACATGTGGTCGTACAACGACGAAGCCTGGGGCAAGCTGCTCGGCGACTACAAGCCCGGCGAGCTGATGGCGGAATGGGTCGCCAACATTCCGATGAAGCGCGCGGGCAACGGCGCGGACGTGGCCGGACTCGTGACCTTCCTTGCTTCGGAAGACGCCGCGTACATCACCGGCCAGACCGTCAACGTCGACGGCGGCATGTTCATGTCCTGAGCATGCCAACCGGCGGCAGGAGCGCAATGCTCAGACCGGCAGCGCGCTCAGTTTGGCGATGGTGTCGGCGCAGGCATGCGCGGCCTCGGCGCCCTTCACGAGGAAATGCTCGCTGAAGAAGCGGACGTGCTCTTCGCCGTGATGGAAGTGATGCGGCGTCAGGACCGCGGAGAACACCGGCGTGCCGGTATCGAGCTGGACGCGCATCAGGCCGTCGATGACCGCATGCGCGACGAACTCGTGACGGTAGATGCCGCCGTCGACCACGAGTCCCGCCGCGACGATGCCCGCATAGCGTCCGCTTTGCGCGAGATGCTTGGCGTGCAGCGGGATTTCGAAGGCGCCCGCCACTTCATAAAGATCGATGTCTTCACGCGCATAGCCCTTCGTGAGCATGGCCTCGACGAACGCGGTCTTGCATTGATCGACGATGTCGCGATGCCAGCATGCCTGGACGAAGGCCACGCGGGGACGGTTGGAACCTGCGGAAGAGACAGCCTGTGCTTCGATGGTGTGATTCATGTTCATGGACTTCAGCCTGTTTGGTGTGAACAGGGCGAAGGACAGCCGTTAGCCCCCGCACGCGCGCAGCGTGACGAAGGGCGGCGCGAGCCGTCCTGTTCTCTTTCATCCGGACTATACCGTCGGCCCCGGAATCCAACCGGGTCTGCTGACCTCGCCGGTGCGCCGGGTCCAACGGGATTGGACAGGCAAGACAACCGGTGAGCGCTCGCGGGCTACGTCTCCTGCAACAGGAAACGATTACCGCCGGTGGGGAATCGCACCCCGCCCCGAGAACGTGTTTCCCGAAAGAATCGAGATTCGGGAACGAGGCGTACCTTATCATGATCCGCGTGCCTGCGCCGGATGCCCCTTGGGCTTATCGGGCTTCGTTTTGCCGGATCGGCCACACAAATCGGGCAACAATCCGGCTGCTTTCACACGTCTTTCATATCCCTACGGCAAGCTCGCGGGTTTTTGACAAGCCTGCTCACTATCTCCGTACGGGATCAACCTGTGTATAACAAGATCGCCCTGAGCACCACACTGCCACTGCTGATTGCGCTTGCCGCTTGCGGCGGCAACTCGACGACGCCGACCGCCAACGGGGCCGCCGCTACCGATACGGCCTCCGCGCCGGCCAGCGCTTCGACGCCCGCGAGCGCGTCGTCGCCCGTCGAGGCTTCCGCGCCGACGGAAGCGTCCGTAACCGCCGAGGCTTCCGCGCCTGGATCGGCATCGTCCCCTGAAGTCTCGACGCCACCGCAAGCCGGCCAATGGGCCGCCGCGAGCGCGGGCCAGATGCTCGACGTCACGCTCGGCGAACTGCATCCGACACAGGCCGCGCTCGGCTACGACCAGATCTACTACAAGCTCGGCCGCTACGAAGCCGATCCGACCAAGAAGTTCGATGACTTCTGCGCCGACGAAGGTCTCGACAGCCTCGCGACGAATGGTTCGTCGGCCAGCTCGAAGCTGACCGATTCCACCAGCTTCACCTGCACGACCACCGACACGGCCCAGCGCGACACGACCGTCCTCAATCCGGTCGTGATCGGCCCGAACGGCGACTCGCTGTATCTGACCGACGGCCATCATGGTCTCTCGACCTACTACGAAGTCCCCGACGGCGGTCCGACGCTGCATGTGCATGTCATCGTGAAGGACAACCTGAGCGCGTACTCGGGCACGACGTTCTGGTCGGAGATGCAGAACCGCGGCTACACGCGCCTCAAGGACGCCAACGGCGCGCCCATCACGGCGGCGCAACTGCCCACCGGCCTCGGCCTGAAGCAGGGCATGCAGAACGACGTGTACCGCTCGCTGGTGTATTTCACGCGCGACATCGGCTATAGCAAGCCGACGCCGTCCACCGATTTCCTCGAGTTCTACTGGGCTGACTGGCTGCGCGCGAACTTCCCGCTGACCGGCTACACGCTGACCACGCTCGGCGCGACCGATCCGGATCCCGCGACCGCCGATATCGGCTATCTCAACGCGGTGTGGAATGCTTCGCTGAAGATGGTCGCGACGACGGATCCCGTCATCGACGGCAAGACCGGCAAGGATCTGGGCCGGCTCGACGCGATCAATGCCGGGAAGAAGTACACCAAGGGCGAATTCGGCGATCTGCTGAAGCCGCTCAGCGCATCGAAGCCGGGCAAGCTGGCCTATACGCTCGACTACAAGGCGCGTAACGGGCTGAAGTGAAGACGGATGCGGCGCGGTCCCGCGGGACGGTGCCGCACATCAGCGCACCTCAGGCTTCACGAACCACAGGCGGGGCTGCGCGCCAGTCCAGCAAGGACCGCCGCCGCTTCTTCACGCGCGCTGCGAGCGGCACCGACCACTCGTGCGGCCAATGGATGCCATGCGCGAAGTGTGACTTGCTGTAGAACGTGATGTGGTTGAAGCCGGCGTTGGTCAATTGCCTGATGAGATCGTGCCGTACGAAGCGCCGCATCTCGAGCGTGCTGCCGGGCCCGCCGTGAAAACACAGATCGTCGAAGACCTCGTGCTTGCCGTCGATGGTGGTGTTGTGGAGCACCCACTTGTCGCCATCCGGATTTTCCAGATGCCACTCGTGCAGATTGGGAAACCATTCGATGGTTTCAGGTTGCGAGGCGTCGCCCAAGCCGAACGGCACCGACATGACGAACACGCCGTTTTGCTTCAGCAGGCGGCGGGCATTTTCAAAAGCCCTCGACACAGGCGGGGCGACGTGTTCGAAGACGTCTGTCGATACGATGAAATCGAGCGTTCCTTCCATCGACGTATCGATCTTCGTGATGTCGAGGAACGGCTCCTGATGGTAGAAGGTATTCGTGTACCGCAGCTTGTGCATGAGCCGGTTCACATACACGTCCCAGCAGCTCATCCCGATGCCGACGATGTCCGGGCGCGGCGGCCATATCTCGTCGATGGTCAGGCTCTTGCCGAAGAGTTCGGTCGTGAGCACCTGAACGATCGAGCGCATCCGCACGGTCGACCCGCACGACGAGCAACTGGGCTCTTCTCGCGTGAGGCGCGATTTTTCGACCTCATTGGCAGTCCCGCAAATATTGCAGGCGAACTGGATGCGCTGTTGATTCGAGTCGCTCATGGGCAGTCGATCTCGCAACGGTGGATACCAGCGCAGATAGTAGCGCATCAGATCGCACGAGACGAATACCTCGCGTCAGCGCGTCGCTTCAATGCGAAATGCTCTCCAGCGACTTCCCGAGCGTGCGCGGTCCCATCAGCCCGATGGCGAGCATCACGAGCGTCATCGCGCCTGCGATGAACACGAATACGCCCGTGACGCCGAACTCCTTCAGCGTGAACGCGATCACGAACGAACTGAACACCGCCGACAGCCGGCTCCATGAATACACGAAGCCCACGGCGCGCGCGCGGATGGCGGTCGGATAGAGCTCCTGCTGATAGGCGTGATACGTGAACGAGATGATGTTGCCCGCCAGCGTCAGCAAGACGCCGAGCACGACGATGAACGGCGCCGACGACGTCTGGCTGAACAACAGCCCGCTCACGATGTTGAGCGCCGCCATCGCGACGATGACATGCTTGCGCTCGAAGCGGTCAGCGATCAGATAGCCGAGCAGCGGCCCGAGCGGCGCCGCGAGTCCGATGAGGGTGGTGTACAGCAGGCTCGACGTGACCGTGATGCCCTGCTTGACGAGCAGCGTCGGCACCCAGTTGGCGAAGCCATAGAAGCCCACTGTCTGGAAGATGTGGAACAGGATCAGCATGGCCGTGCGCCGGCGATACGGCGCTTTCCACATGTCCGCGAAACCCGCCTTGCGCGCGACCGGCTCGGGCGCGCCCGGCGGCGGCAACGCAGCGCCGTGCTGCCGCGCCACGGTGGCTTCGAGGGTCTTCAGCACGGCATCGGCCTCGTCGATGCGGCCCTTGCTCGCGAGCCAGCGCGGGCTCTCCGACAGGTTGCGCCGGAAATACCAGACGAACAGCGCGCTCACGCCGCCCAGCAGCGCGACCCAGCGCCAGCCGTCGAGCCCGAACGGTGCGCGCGGCACGAGCAGCCAGGAGCAGAACGCGACGACCGGCACCGCCGAAAAGCCCACCGCCTGACACACCGCGAAGGCGCGGCCGCGCAGATGCTTGGGCGCGAGCTCGGAGAGATAAGTGCCGATCGTGACCAGCTCGACGCCGATGCCGAGTCCCGAGACAAAGCGCCAGAAGTTGAGACCGCCGGCGCTGTCCTGGAAGGCCATGACCGTATTGGCGGCGACGTACCAGAGCATGGAATACGTGAAGATCGCGCGGCGGCCGAAGCGGTCGGCGAGAAAGCCGCACGCCGCCGTGCCGATGAACAGCCCGCAGAACAGCGCCGCAATGAAGCTCGCGACGCCCGAGGTGCCGAACAGGCCGGGCGTGGTCGGCGTGAGCAGGCCGCTCTTCACCAGCCCCGGCGCGATATAGCCGGTGAACAGCAGGTCGTAGAGTTCGAAGAAGAAGCCGAGACTCAGCAGCAGGATCAGCTTCCAGACGGCGCGGGTCGCGGGCAGGCGGTCGAGCCGCGCTGAAATCAGGCCGCCGGGGCCGGGCGGCTCGGTGTCCGCAGCCACGGCCTGAGAAGGCGTGGCATGAAGGGTTTCGTGTAGCGGTGCGCTTTCCGAAATGGCCATGATTGTCTCCAGTCGTTTTTCTGGATGACGCAGGCTCGTATCACTTCGCGCGCGCCTCCATCTCATTGCTGGCCAATCTAGACGGGGCGGCGGCGCGCGAAAAGTGCTGCTTCGGCAGCGGGGGCATCGCAATCGGCGATGTTCTCGTTAACCCTGCGGCTGTGGTTCCACGCTTGCGTGCAGGGCGCCCGGCATCACGCCTGCTTCATGCCGCGCGCGGCGCACCGCCAGCGCGAGCAGCGCCGCGAACACGAGCGGCCCGATCCCGGCGTGCAGCGTGACGCCGCACAGGTCGCCCAGCACGGGATACGTCCACGCGATACACAATGCCTCGCGCTCCCACGGCAGCCAGCCGTCGCGCAGGCCTTTCCTCGCGTACAGGACGACCGGCACGGCAAGCCAGGTGGTGTCGTAGTTGAAGATGTACGGGCTGATCATGCAGGTGGCGGCGACCAGCGCCGTGGCGCGCACGGCGAGATCGCCCGAACGGCGCCACACCCAGATCACCGCGAGCGTCGCGGCGAGCGCCTGGCAGCTCTGGGCCACATAGGCCGCCGTGACCGGCACGTGCGCGAGCCGCAGCGTCGCGAACAGGCTGGCCGTCTGGGACCACGGCAGCGTGCCGTGCGCAATGGCCTGACTGGCGAGCGTCATGCCGTGCAGGAACGGCGGGATCGCGCCGAGCCCGAACACCGCGAGTGCGATGCCGGTGAACAGCACCACCGTGACGGCCGCCGCGCCGAAGGCGGTCCACATGCCGGCGCAGGCCAGCGCGAGCGGAAACAGAATGGCGAGATGCGGCTTGATCGACAACAGGCCGATACAGATGCCCGCCACCACGGGCCGCTTCTGCAGGTTCATGAACGCAGCCAGCGCGAGCGCCGCCGTGAGGCAGGCGTTCTGGCCTTGCGCCATGGTCAGCCAGAGGCCGGGAAAGGCGAGGATGGGCAGCAGGGCTTCGCGCATCGGCAGGACGCGGCGCAACAGCGTCACGAGCAGGCCGGCTGTGAGCAGCGCGAAGATCGCATACGACACCGGGCTCGGCAGCCGCGCGAGCGGCTTGAGCAGCAACAGGAAATTCGGCGGGTAGAAGAACGGTCCGACCCGCGGAAAGCGCGGCGAGATGTGTCGTGCGGCTTCGGTCAGCGCGTCGATCGAATACGCATCGAGCGGCCGGCCTTCGAGCCACAGGCGCGAGGCGGCCCAGAAGGTCGTGAAGTCGAAGCCGTTCGGATGGCCGTACAGGCCCCACGAATAGCGCGCCGTGCGGGCCGCGACGATCGCCAGCAGGACCAGCGTCGCGAGGCAATAGACCCGCAGGCGCTTCAGGTTCAGCCAGTGAGCGGAGGCCGGAGCGCTGGGGGAGGAATACAGTCGGGTCGGGACGATGGACATGAGCCCCTATATCGGCAACGGGAGGGCGTTCTTGAGCCGTCCCGTTGAGCTGTCCCGATGAGCCGTCGGGCTCAGCGCCGGATCAGCATCGACATGAGCGCGCTGCCCGCGCACAGGCCTGCAACAATCGGAAAGATGATGGTCGTGTGACCGGTCGCATCGATGACGTGACCGATGGCCGGCTCGCCGATGCCCGCGAACGCATACGACATCGTATTGAGCACGCCGGTCGCGGTGCCCGCCGCGCGCCGTCCGAAGATGTCCGGGCACAACGCCCAGAACGACGAGGCCGGTCCGAACACGAAGAAGCCGCACAGGAACAGCAGCGCCACGCCGAGCAGACTGCCGTGCGGCACGAACATCATGCCGATGGCGGTGGCGCAGGCGAGCACCATGTACCAGACGATCGCCACGTAGCGCTTGCCCTGGAACAGCACGTCGGAGATCCAGCTGTTCGACAGCGAGCCGAGCGCCATGCCGACCGGCAACGCGATGGTGATCCACTTGGGATCGATCAGCGAGGACGAGGTTTTCCAGTCCATGCCGAGGAAGTGCACCGGCACCCACACGACGAGCGCATAGCGCGCCGCGTTCTGCAGACCGATCGCCAGTCCCGTGATGTACAGCTTCCAGTTGCCGAGCACGAGCCGATAGCGTTGCGCGCTGCTCAGGTCGTCGCCGGGAGAGGCGGGTGAAGTGGAGGATGCGGCAGCAGGCAAGTGCTTGTCCTCAGGACGCTCCGCGACGAAGACAAGCAGCACGAGCGCGCCGAGCAGCATCGAGAGCGGCGCGAGCCGAAAGATCCACACCCAGCCGAGATGCAGCGTGCCGAGGATCAGCACCGGCAGGATGTACGCGAGCACCGACGAGAACCCCGAGAAGCCCACGTACACGCCGTACACGAAGCCGCGATGGCGGTCATCCCACCAGTTCGAGAGCAGGCGGCTGCCGGGGGCGAAACCCATCGACTGGAAGAAGCCGTTCAGGCCCCACGCAAGCAGGAAGAACACGAAGCCGTGGCCGAAGCTGAACAGCCAGTTCGCCGCGAGCGACAGCACCGCGCCCGCGATCATCATGGTCTTGCCGCCGAGCTTGTCGCCGAGATTGCCGTTGATGAACTGGCCGCCCGCATAGCACCACAGCATGGTCGCGCTGATCCAGCCGAGCTCGTATTTCGACAGCCCGAAATCGTGCTGGATGCCGGCGACCGCGAAGCCGAGCGTCTGCCGCCCGGTGTAATAGAACAGATAGCAGAAGGTCACGCCGATCAGCGCGCGCCAGCGATATTGCGCACGGGTCGTTTCGTGGCGCGATAGTTGGTAATCCAGAACGTCGGGCGTATCAGAGGGCATGGTGTCTCCTGGTTGGCGCGATTCTGTGTCGCGCTCGTCGGGGCTGTTTTTAGGGCTGCAATCAGGCGAGGTGGTTGAGGGCGAGGTCGAAGGCGTCGAAGTTGCGCAGCCGGCGGCTTGCGTCGATACCGCTCAGCCTGCGGTTGAAGAGCAGCGGCACCTGCTGCTCCGATGCCCCGCCGTGCGAGCGCAGCGGCACGGTAAGACCCGAGAGATCGTGCTTGTGGGCGGCGTTGCCGAGCACGGTCAGCCGTTCGCCAAGCACGACCAGATCGCCGATACGGTCCGGCGGCAATTCGAACCGCTCGCAGGCTTGCGCGCGCGTGAGCACCGCACTGACGCCCGCGAGACCGGCAAGAAACTCCGTCACGTCGCGCTGCGGCGCGCGCTCGCCGAGATACACGGTCGCGTACGAACCCAGCGCGCCGTGATGCACCACGTACGGATCGGTGATCGGCAGGATCACGCGGGCGGCGTCGGCGCCGAAGCGGGCATCGAGCCGGTCCTGCAGGAAGATGATGCGCGGGCGGCCGAGCGCATCGGTCTTCGCGTTCATGCCGTGATCGGCAGTGATCGCGAGCACCGCGCCGGCGTCGTGATACTGCGCGAAATAGCGGTCCATCATCGCGTAGAAGGCGTTGGCCTCCGGCGTGCCGGGCGCGTGCTTGTGCTGCACGTAATCGGTGGTGGAGAGATACATGAGATCCGGGCGCTCATGCTGGAGCAGCGACAGCCCGGCCGCGAACACGAATTCCGACAGCTCCGCGCTGTACACCGATGGCAAGGCCATGCCGGTCCGCTCGATCATGCCGGTCACGCCGTGCACCTCGATATCGAGCTGATCGGCCTTTTCCGCCGAGAAACAGATGCCGTGCAGGCCATGCCCCAGCAGCGCGCGCAGCTTGTCCTTCGCCGTGACGACGGCCACGCGCTGTCCCGCGCGCGCCATCTCCGCGAGCAGGGTCGGCGCGCGCAGGTACTTCGGATCGTTCATCAGCACTTCGGTGCGGGTTTCCTCGTCGAAGAAGAAATTGCCGCAGATGCCGTGCACCGAGGGCGGCGCGCCGGTGACGATCGACAGGTTGTTCGGGTTGGTGAACGACGGCAGCACGCAGTCGCCGGTCAGCACGGTGCCGGTGTCGGCGAGCCGCGCGAGGAACGGCGCCGCGCCCGCGAGGATGGCCTGGTTGATGTATTCCTGCTCGCAGCCGTCGACGCACACCACGATGGTCGGCGCCGCAGGCATCTGATAGGAACGGGAGTTGACGATGATCGGGGAGGACATGAGCGCACCTTGTCTGGTTGAGTCGGTTCCCAGCGTAAGATGAGCGTTTCGCTCACACAATCGAAATAAAGACGCGATACCTGTCAGAAAAAATCACACATGCGATCCAAGCTTCCTCCTCTCAACGCGTTGCGCGTGTTCGAAGTCGCCGCGCGCGCGGGCAGTTATTCGGCGGCGGCGCGCGAGCTCAACCTGACGCACGGCGCGGTCAGCCGGCACATTGCGATTCTCGAGGAGTGGCTCGGCCAGCCGTTGTTCGCGCGTGAAGGGCAGAGCATGGCGGCGTCGCCGCATGCGCGGGCGTTCGCGCGGGAAATCAGCGCGGCGTTCGACCATATCGCCGATGCCGCCGAGCGCTATGGCCGCGATCATCGCGTGAAGGTGATCCGGGTGAGTGCGTCGGCGACCGTGGCGATGCGCTGGCTGATTCCGCGGCTGCCGCGTTTCGCCGAGCGTCATCCGGACGTGGACGTGCGCGTGTCCACCGCGATGTCCACCGAACCCGCGTTGCGCGGCAGTTTCGATCTGGCGATACGCCGCTATGTGCCGCCGGGCGGCCAGTTCCAGAGCTGGCCGCTGTTCCGGGAGCGCATGACGGTGATCGCGAGCCCGGCGCTGCTGGAGCGCACGGGTCTGAGCCGGGTCGAAGAGCTGGCCGCCGCGACCTGGCTGACCAGCGAGACGCGTCCGGGCGACTGGGAGGCGTGGCTCGAAGCTGCGGGCCATGCCGCGTTGCGCGCGCATCGCATGCTGCGTTTCGATCACTTTTTCGTGACGCTGCAGGCGGTGGTGGACGGGCTGGGTTTTGGCATCGGCCCGCTGCCGACGCTCGACGCCGATTGCGCGTCCGGCCGCGTGTGCATGCCGTTTCCGGAACTGACGTCGAACGGCGCGACGTATCACGCGCTGGTGCCGCTGGATGCGGACAAGCCGGTTCACATGCGCGATTTCGTCGACTGGCTGCGGGCGAATGGGGACGAGGTGGCGGGCGGGTAACTACGCCGGGAACGGCGCCAGGTTTTACACACCCCAAGCCTGCTCATTCCCAACTCATTTTGCCCGCGCAGACTGCGTCCATTGATCGTCGAGGGAGACACCGTCATGGACCATCAAAATCAAGCGGCCTTCCGCTCCTACGTCGAGATCCTGCTCGACCAGTTGCTGCAGCATGCCGGCCAGCCGGTGCTGCGCTATCGCGATACCGACATCGACGGCCGCGCGCTGCGTGCGTCGATCTTCCGTCACGCGCGCGCGCTCGAAACCTTCGGCATCGGCCGCGGTTCGCTGGTCGCGCTGTTCGCGCCGAACTGCCCCGACGCGCTCGCGATCCACTACGCGGCCAACCTGCTCGGCGCGGCCTCGATGTTCCTGCCCGCGGCCGCCTCGGTCAATGATCGGGCCGCGTTGCTGAAACGCATCCGCCCCGCATTGCTGGTCGCGTTCGCGGAGACCGCGCATCTCGTGCCGGAAGAGGTCGGCGTGCGGGTCGTGCATGTCGGCACGGGACTGGCGTCCATGCGCCTCGACTTTCGCGCGGCCTTGCAGTCCGCCGCGCCGCTGCCGAGCCGCGCGCGTCCCTGCGATCTCGCGATGGTGGCCTCATCGGGCGGCTCGACCGGCGTGCCGAAAGCCAGCCTGCGCAGCTTCGCCGCGTATTCGGCGATGGTCGGCGCCACGCCTGCTCCGCAGCGCCGCCAGCTGGTCAACGGCGCGCTGGCCTACCTGTCGCAAGTGCTCGTCGATCAGACGCTGACGCGCGGCGGCACAGTGGTGCTGCGCCCCGGCTTCGATGCCGCCGACACGCTCGCGACCATCGAAGCCGAACGCATCACCGACCTGCTGCTGGTCGAACCGCAACTGTTCGAGACGATGGATCATCCGGACGCGCGCACCCGCGACCTGTCCTCGCTGCGCTCGATCGTGCATATCGGCGGTTCGGCGCCGGCCGTCCTGCTGCGGCGCGCGCTCGCCCGCTTCGGGCCGGTGCTCACGCACATGTACGGCGCGAGCGAGGCCGGTCTCGTGAGCGTGCTGACGCCGTCCGACTATCTCGCGAATCCCGCCGCGCTGGAAAGCTCGGGGCGCGTGCGCAACGGCGTCGACCTGCGCCTGCGCCGTGCCGACGGCTTGCTGGCCGCGCCGGGCGAAAGCGGCCGCATCGAAGTGAGGTCGGCTTCGGTGGCGCAGGGCTATCGCAACCAGCCGGTCGATTCGGCGCTCAAGTTCTGCGGCGGCTGGTGCATGACCGGCGACGTCGGCATGATCGACGCGCAGGGTTTCCTGCATGTGCTCGGCCGCGCGACGGAGGTCATCGAGATGGGCAGCGTGCCGTTCGGACCCGCGCAGATCGAGGCCTCGCTGTGCGCGTTGCATCAGGTGCGCTACGCCGTGGCGGTGTCGAATGACTATCCCGCTTCCAGCAAGGTATGGAATGTCCTCGTGATGCCGTGGCCCGGCCTGTCGCTGAATCTCGCGCTGTGCCGGCGGGTGATCGAACTGAACTGCGGCCGGCAGGTTGCGGAGGCGGTGCACCTGATGACGGCGCCGCGCGTGCCGCTCACCGAGCAGGGCAAGGTGGACCGCGGCGCGATCGGCCGCCTGGCGCTGGCCGTGCCGGACGACACGATGCCGGGGCAGGAAGCCGCGCTCGGTGCGTGAGCGCCGCTGCTAGCGATCGAACTCGCGGGTCTGTTCGGCTTCTTCGAAGATCGCCCCGAAACGCGTGGGCACGACCACGACGGAGCGGCCGGCGGGGTCGTAGGCATCCGTCAGCGCGAACGCCTCCGCGATGATCGCTTCCACGTCCTGACGCAGCATCGTCACGTCGAAGGAAAGGTGTGCCGCGAACGGATCCCAGTCGAAGCAGCCGACCACCAGCGAACGCCACGCCTCGGCCGGTAGTGTCGAGGTGAACTGGACCAGCCCTTCGAACGCGGTGATCGAATTCATCAGCAATCCCGCCGGCAGCCGGCCCAGCGCCGCCTGGCGCGCAGCCAGCGCGCGGCGCGCGGCGGCGGCGTTGTAGCCGCAGGAATCGACGGCATCCGCCGCGGGCTCGATGCCGCGCGCGGCGAAGGCATCGCGGAAGCCGGCGATGCGTGAGTCGGTGGCATATTCGCCGGGAATGCCGCCGAGCAGCACCAGTTCATGCGGCGACTTGCCTTGCGCGAGCAGCTTGTCGAGCAGCACGTCGGTGATCGCGCGCGCCCCGCCGCGATTGTCCGACACGACGGACGGCGCGCCGTCGCCCGGCAGGTCGAGGTTGATCGACGGCACGCCCGCCGCCGCGCAGCGCTCGTTCAGCGGCGCAGGATTGCGCACCCCCGCGATGAACAGCAGTTCCACCCGTTGGGCGAGCAGGGTTTCGGTGACGCTGATCTCCACGGCCGGATCGCGCTGCGTGCCGACCACGATCGGACACAGGCCGCGATTGCGCGCCTGATCTTCAAACGTCTGCGCGAGCCCCGCGAAAAAGCGGTTGCGATAGTGCGGCAGCACCATGCCCGCCAGCCCCGAGCGCGACAGCCTCAGACCGCGCGCCTTCAGGTTGACGTTGTAGCCGAGCTTGCGCGCGCTTTCGAGCACGCGCTGCGCGGTTTCCTCCTTGATGCGATAACGCGTCCACGTGCCATTCAGCACCATGCTGACCGTCGACGTGGATGAACCCGTGGCGCGGGCGATGTCGTAGATCGTCGATTTTCTTGCGGGCTTGTGACTGGCCATCGGGCTGACTCCAGGCGCGTGCTTGTCCGGACGGTACTGCCAAAGCGGAATTCGGATTCTTTAGGGTTTCTCCGAGTCGACCGCCTTGCTGAATAGATTCAGCATACCTCAGCCCGAATTGCTGAATGGATTTAGCAAAAAACTTCAGCAGGCGGCGCGGCAAGACAGCAAGCGGAGTTCCGACCAACCCGACCGGGCGTCCGCCTGACATGCGGCGGAAGTCCTCCGCAGGAGACAAGTCCATGAAACTGTTTCGCGCATGGTGTGCAGGCGTGGCCTCGGTTGCGCTGATGCTGGCGGCCGTTCCGGCCTCGGCGTCGCCGGATCAGCCGGTGATCGGCGTGGTGGTGAAGATCGGCGGGATTCCGTGGTTCAACGCAATGGACGCGGGCATCAAGAAGCGCGCCGCGCAACTCGGCGTCAAGGCCTTCATGATCGGGCCGACCAGCGCCGATCCCGCGCTCCAGGTGCGGGCCATCGAAGACCTGATCGCGCAGAAGGTGGATGTGATCGGCGTCGTGCCGAACGATGCCGAAGTGCTCGAACCGGTGCTGCAACGGGCGCGCGCGGCGGGCATCAAGGTCATCACGCATGAATCGCCGAAACAGCAGAACGCCGACTGGGACTTCGAGCTGGCGTCCGTGAAGGGCTTCGGCGAGGCCTACGCGAAGCGTCTCGGCGAGGCGCTCGGCGGCAAGGGTGAATACGCGGTGTTCGTCGGCTCGCTCACGGTGCCGCTGCACAACGCCTGGGCCGATGCGGCGAACGCCTACATCAAGGCGAACTATCCGGGCATGACGCTGGTGGGCGATCGTTACGGCGTGGCGGAAGACGTCGATGCGTCGCGCAAGACGGCGCTCGACCTGATGCGCGCGCATCCCAACCTGAAGGCGATTCTTGCGTTCGGCAGCCAGGGCCCGATCGGCGCGGCGCGCGCGGTGCAGGAAAAGCAGATGAAGGGCAAGGTGCTGGTGCTCGGGCCGTTTTCGCCGGGACAGGGCCGGCGTCTGGTTCACGACGGCGTGCTGACCGGCGGCTACATGTGGAATCCGGAGCAGGCGGGCGAAGTGTTCGTGACGCTCGGCACGATGGTCGCGAAGGGCCAGCCGGTGAAGGACGGCACGAATATTCCGGGACTGGGCGTCGTGCATCCGGACGGCCACAACCTGATCGTCGATCAACTCGTGGACCTGAACGAGAAGACCGTCGACGATCTCGCCAAAACCGGCCTCTGAACGCGCCCAGCCGCCGCGCCCATGAACCCGACCGCCGCCGACGCGCACCCGCCCCTGCTGAAGCTCGACGCCATCTCGAAGGACTTCGGCGGCGTGCGGGCGTTGCGCTCCGTGCAGTTCGACGTGATGCCGGGCGAAGTCCTGTGCCTCGCGGGCGAGAACGGCTGCGGCAAGAGCACGCTCATCAAGATCATCAACGGCGTGTATCAGCCCGAGGCCGGCGCGCAGATGCTGATGGACGGCGAGTCCATCCTGGGCCTCGATCCGGCGAAGGCGCGCGACCTCGGCATCCAGGTGATCTGGCAGGATCTCGCGCTGTTCCCGGAGATGACGGTGGCCGAGAACATCGCGTTCGAGCAGAACCTCGGCGGGTGGCCGCGTCTCGTCGATTACGGCCGGATGAAGCAGGCCGCGCGGCGCATTCTGGAGCGGCTTGGCGTGACGCTCGATCTGGGCCGGTCGGTGCGCGCGCTGTCGATCGCGCAGCGGCAGATCGTGGCGATCGCCCGCGCGCTGGTGCGCGACGCGCGCCTCGTGTTCATGGACGAACCGACCGCTTCGCTGAGTCACGCCGAAACCGGCGCGCTGCTCGAGATCGTGCGGCGACTGTCGGCGGATGGCATTGCCGTGGTGTTCGTCAGCCACCGGCTCGCGGAAGTGCTCGAAGTCTGCACGCGCGTGACCGTGCTGCGCGACGGCCAGTATGTCGGCACCTTTCCCACGCAAGGCATGACGCAGACGCGTCTCACCGAACTGATGACGGGCCGCACGTTCGATTACGCCGTGCGCGCGGCGGATCGTCCGGCGGCGCCCGTGGTGCTGGAAGTGCGGGGTCTGTCGCGCGGGCGTGAGTATCGCGACATCGCGCTCAGCATTCGCCGCGGCGAGATTCTCGGCATCACCGGACGGCTGGGCGCGGGCCGCACCGAGCTGGCGTTGTCGCTGTTCGGCATGACGCGGCCGCGCGCGGGATCGATCCATATGGAAGGCCGGGAAATCGCGCTGCGCTCGAACCGCGACGCAATCCGCGCCGGCATTGCCTATGTCTCCGAGGACCGACTGCAACTCGGCCTGGTGCAGCCGCAATCGATCGGCGACAACACCGTGGCGGCCGTGCTCGACCGCCTGCTCGATGCCGCGCGCCTGATCTCGGCGCGCCGTCGCGGCGCGCTGATCGACGACTGGATCGGGCAACTCGCGGTGAAGATCGGCCAGCCGGACGACGCGGTGTCCACGCTTTCCGGCGGCAACCAGCAGCGCATCGTGCTGGCCAAGTGGCTCGCCACGAACCCGAAGCTGCTGATCCTCGATTCGCCGACGGTCGGCGTGGACGTGGGCGCGCGTGCCGGCATCTTCGCGATCATCCACAACCTGGCCGCGCAGGGCATGGCGATCCTGCTGATCTCGGACGAGATCCCCGAGGTGTATTTCAACGCCGACCGCATCCTGCACATGCGCGATGGCAGCATCGCGGGGGAATACGTGCCGGGCAAGACCACGATGGAACACATCGAGCGAGACGTCCATGCCTGACCTGCGCAGACTCGGAATCGGTTCGATCGAGGCATTGCTGCTGCTCGTCATCATCGCGATGATGATCGGCCTGAGCCTCACGACCAGCACCTTCCTCACGCTCTCCAACCTGTTCGACCTGCTGAACCAGAGCTCGGTCAACATCATCTTCGCCGTGGGCCTGCTGGTGGTGCTGATCGCGGGCGGCATCGACATTTCGTTCGCCGTGGGCGCATCGGTGGCGCAGTACCTGACCGCGCTCACCGTCATGCGGCTCGGCGGCGGCAACTGGGCGCTGGGCTTCCTCGTTGCCGCGTGCTTCGGCTTCCTGCTGGGCGCGATCAACGCGACCATCATCTACCGGTTTCGCATCGTCTCGATTGTCGTGACCATCGCCACCTTCAACGTCTTCTTCGGCGGCCTGATGTTCCTGACGGGCGGCGTGTCCATCTACGACCTGCCGGACTGGTGGGTCGAGCGCGTGTCCATCGTCCATGTGGATACGCCCAGCGGCGTCGCCACGCTCGCGCTGCCGGTCGCGGTGATGGCGGCGGCGGTGCTGGCCACCTGGCTGCTGCTGCGCCGCACGACCACCGGCCGCCAGCTCTACGCGATGGGCGACAACCCCGAGGCCGCGCGGCGCGTGGGCGTGAATATCGGCGCGATGCACTATGTGGCGTTCGGCTGGCTCGGCATGATGGCGGGCATCGCGGGCCTGATGCAGGCGCACTACGTGCAGGAAGTCGTGCCGAACGCGCTGTATGGCCGCGAACTCGACGTGCTGGCCGCCGTGGTGCTCGGCGGCGCGCGGCTGGGCGGCGGACGCGGCACGATCCTCGGCGCGATTCTCGGCATCCTGCTGACCGCCATCACCGCCAACGGACTGAACCTGCTCGGCATCTCGCCTTACGCGTTCAAGATGATCATCGGCGCGATCATCCTGATAGCAATCACCCTGTCGAGCGGCGGCTTCACGAAGCTGGTCGGCGCGCGTCTGGCGTCGTCGGGCGCGAAGGCGGCGCCATGAAGACGCGTGCTTCCACCGGCGCGTTCGTGTCCGCCGATGTCGCCGGGCTGCTGGGCTTTCTGGTCATCGTGATCGTCGTGATGAGCTTCGCCTCCGAGCGCTTCTTCACGACGAGCACCTTCGTCTCGGTGGCGTTCCAGCTGCCCGAACTCGGCTTCTTCACGCTGGCCATGCTGATGCCGCTCATCTCCGGCGGCTTCAATCTGGCGGTGACCTTCACGGCGAACATTTCGGGCCTGGCGATGGCCTACGTGCTGCACACGCATGGCGGCGCGGACGCGGGCGCCGCCGCCGTGGCGCTCGGCATGGCCGCCGCGCTCGCGACGGGCGCCGCGTCCGGCTGGGTGATGGGCGCGGTGATCGCGCGCACCGGCGCGAGCCCGATCCTCGTCTCGCTCTCGATGATGATCTTCCTGCGCGGCCTCGGCGAATTCCTCACGCGCGGCGGCGACATCTCGGGCTTCCCGCCGTTCGTCCGCGAAATGGGCAACGGCGCGCTGCTGGGCGTGCCGATTCCGCTGTGGATCTTCATCGGCTGCGCGCTGGTCTGGCATGTCGTGATGACGCAGTCGCGGCTCGGCTTCGCCACCCGCATGATCGGCTCGAATCTCGAAGCGACCCGCTATTCCGGCATCGCCACGACGCGCGCCGTCACGCGCATCTATATGCTGTCGGGGCTGATGTGCGGCGTCGCCGGCATCGTGATGGCCGCGCAGTTCAACTCGGTGCGCGTCGGTCACGGCGAGGCCTTCCTGCTGATCTCGGTGCTGGCGTGCTTTCTCGGCCGCGTCGATCCGTTCGGCGGCTTCGGGCGCGTGGCGCCGGTCGTCATCGCGCTGGTGATCCTGCAGGTGATCGCGTCGGGGCTCAATCTGCTCGGCGCGAACCAGCACCTCGCCACCGCGCTGTGGGGCGTGTTCCTGCTGGTAGTGATGCTCGTCCGCTGGGCCTGGGCCCGCGGCATTTCAAGAACCCGGGTCCGCAGACGCGCGACCGCATCGGAGGGAGTGGCACGATGAACAAGCTTGGCGTACATGCACTGGTCTGGGCGGGCGACCTGACGCCGGAATCGACGCGCAAGGTCATCAGCCAGACCAGGGAGGCCGGTTTCGATCTGGTCGAGCTGTCGCTGCATGGCCCGAAGGTCATGGATCTCGTGCTGACGCGCGATCTGTTGCAGGAGCATGGGCTCGGAATCGGCTGCTCGCGCGGCCTGACCTTCGACGCGGACGTGTCGAACGAAGACCCGGCCATCGTGGCGCGTGGCGTTGCGTTGCTGGAGGAAGGCATCACGATCACGGCGGAACTCGGCGGCGGCTATTTCGGCGGCATCCTGTACGGCGCGATGGCGAAATACTCGGCTCCGATCACACCGAAGGGCCGCCGCAATGCGATTGATTCACTGAAGCGCATCGCCGATTTCGCGCTCAAAAAGAACGTGACGCTCGGCCTCGAAGTGGTGAACCGCTACGAGAGCAACCTGCTGAACACGGCTTCGCAGGCGCTGGCGTTCATCGACGAAGTGGATGCGCCCAACGTGGTCGTGCATCTCGACACGTACCACATGAACATCGAGGAATCGGACTTCATGCAGCCGGTCCTGCAATGCGGCAAGCGGCTCGGTTATGTGCATATCGGCGAGAGCAATCGCGGCTATCTCGGTTCGGGCACCATCGACTTTTCGCAGTTTTTCCACGCGCTGGCGATGATCGACTATCAGGGCGTCGTGACCTTCGAGAGTTTCTCGTCGACGGTCGTGAACGAGCAGTTGTCGAACGCGCTCGCCATCTGGCGCAACCTGTGGGACGACGGCATGGACCTCGCGAAACACGCGCGCGCGTTCATGGCCGGCGGCATCGATGCGGCAGCGAAGGCGAGGGCGCATCACTGATGATCGACGGACTCTATCTCGAACGTCTGCGACGTCTCGCCGATGCAGGCGGGCGCCGCATCCTCGGTCTGGTCGGCGCGCCGGGCGCGGGCAAGTCCACGCTGGCGGAGGCCATTCTCGATGCCTTGCCGGACCAGGCCGTCGTCGTGCCGATGGACGGCTACCATCTCGCCAACGTGGAGCTTCAGCGGCTCGGACGCGCCGGGCGCAAGGGCGCGGAAGATACCTTCGACAGCGCCGGCTATGTCGCGCTGCTGCGGCGGTTGCGTGAACAGCGGCCGGATGAGATCGTGTATGCGCCGGCGTTCCGGCGCGAGATTGAGGAACCGATCGCCGGAGCGATTCCGGTGCTGCCGGACGTGCCGCTGATCGTGACCGAAGGGAATTACCTGCTGCTCGAACACGGTCACTGGCGCGGCGTGAAGCCGTTGCTCGACGAAGTCTGGTTCGTGAACGTCGATCAGAACCTGCGGCGTTCGCGGCTGCTGGCGCGGCACGTGAGCTTCGGCCGCAGCGAGGAGGCGGCGGAACAGTGGGTCAGCCAGACCGACGACGTGAACGCGCGGCTGATCGACTCGACCCGGCTGCGCGCCGACGTGCAATTCAATTGGCCCGCTGCCGGTTGATGCGCTTCAGATGAGCGTGGGCTGTGCTGCTCGCACCGCACCACGCCAACGCCCTTACTTCCCCTTGCCGTTCTGCGCGACGGCTTCGTCCGTTTCCCAGCCGCCGCCGAGCGCGAGGAACAGGTTCACCTGATCCACCGCCACCTGACCTTCGGCCGCGGCGACCTGCGCGGCCACGCCGGTCAGCGTGCGCGTGGCGTCGAGATCGTTGAGGAACGACTCGCGGCCCGCACGATACAGCTGGTTGGTTTCATCGGCGGACTGGGTGGCCGAACGGTACGCGATGCGCAAGGCATCGGCGCGCGTGGTGTCCGAGGCATACGTCGCGAGATTGCTCTGCGTTTCCTGCAAGGCCTTCAGCACGACGCCGTCGAAGTGCGCGAGCGCGCCGCTGCTCGCTGCTTCCGCCTGCAGCACGCGGGCGCGCTGGCCATTGATCGGAAAGCTCCAGCTGATCAGCGGACCGAACGCCCAGCGATTCGTATTCGCGCCGAACAGGTCTTCCGCGACGCCCACCGATCCCACCGACGCCCCCAGGCTCACCGACGGATACAGCGCCGCCGTCGCCACGCCGATGCGCGCCGTCGACGACGCCAGTTGCCGTTCGGCCTGCCGTACATCGGGACGGCGCTTGAGCAGCGCGGCGCCATCGCCGACCGGAATCGGCGCGCGCAACTGCGGCAGCTTGCGGCAGGCGAGCGCGGCCTTGGGCAGATCGGCGGGCGCGCGTGCCAGCAGCATCGCCAGGCGATATTGCGCGACCCGGCGACGCGCGACGAAACGCGGAATGTCGGCGGCGAGCGTATCGGCCTGGGTTTGTCCGCGCGTGACTTCGGACTGGTTGCCGCGGCCTGCGTCGCGCAGACGCTGCGTGAGCTTCACGCGCTGCTTTTGCAGATCCAGCGACTTGCGCGCGATGTCCAGTTCCTCCGCCGCCGAGCAGGATTCGACATAGGCCCGCACGACATCGGCGACCACCGTGATGCGCGCGAGATCCTGCGCGGCTTCGACGGCTTCATCATCGGCGTTCGCGGCTTCGATGCCGCGCCTGATCTTGCCGAACAGGTCGAGCTCGTAGGACACGGACAGATCGAGCGCGCCTTCGTTGACGACCGGAAGTTTCTCCGTCAACAGATACTGTTCCGCCGATTCCTGCGCGCGCTGGAACGCCGCCGACGACTTGCCGGAGAAGCCGCCTTGCTGGTTCGCGAATTCCACTTCGGCACGCGAACGCGCTAGGTTCGCCGCCGCGACGCGCAGATCCGCATTCGACGCGAGCGCTTGCTCGACGAGTTGATCGACGACCGGATCGTCATAGAGCCGCCACCATTTCGACGGCACCGCGCCCTGCGTGACGGGCGCCTGATCGGCGCCGTCGAGCGGCGCGTTCGCGTAGGGCGCGTTGACGGCGGCCTTGTCCGGCAGCGTGTAGTTCGGTCCGACCGTCATGCAGCCGGCCAGCGCGAAGGCCGTCGCCGCCGCGAAGGCCAGGCCCTTCATCGTGCGCACGCCGTTCATTGCGAGGCACCTGAAGCCGGTGCCGGTGCCGTCACGCTCGATGTCGGCGCAGGCGCGGAAGCCGGCGATGTCTCCGACGCCGCGCGCCTGCCGATCGCCGGTCCGATGCCGCGCACCGACACGGTCGCCGTGCGGCCCGCGATCAGACGAAAGTCGGCCGGAATTTCATCGAGCGTCACGCGCACCGGAATGCGCTGCGCGAGCCGCACCCAGCTGAACGCCGGGTTCACGTTCGGCAGCAGGCTCGGGCTTTGTTGCCGGTCACGGTCCTCGATCGCCGCGACAATGCTCTGCACATGTCCGCGCAGCACGTTCGGCTCGCCCATCACCTTGATGTCCACCGGCTGGCCGATGTCGATGCCGTGCAGCTTGGTTTCCTCGAAATAGCCATCCACGCGGAACGAATGCATGTCGACCACGGAGAGCACCGCGCGTCCGGCCGCGATGTATTCGCCGACGCGCGGCGCGCGGTCGTTCAGATAGCCATCCACGGGGCTGACGATTTCGGTGCGGTCGAGATTGAGCCGGGCCGTATCGATGGCGACTTCGGCGTCGGCCAGCGCGGCCGTAGCCGTCTCGACGCGCGAATGGGTTTCCTCGGTCACTTCACGCGCCACCAGGTTGCCGAGCGAGCGATTGCGCACGTCTTCGCGGCGCGCCTGATCGAGCGTCGCGCGGCGCTGCTGCGCGGCGGCCTGCGCGTTGCGCAGCGCCAGCGCATAGCGCGCCCGGTCGATTACGAACAATACGTCGCCTTTCTTCACCTGCTGGTTGTCGGTCACGTGCACTTCGGTGATGAGACCCGACACGTCCGGCGCGACCTGGATGACGTCGGCGCGCACGTGCCCGTCGCGGGTCCAGGGCGCGAACATGTAGTAATCGACCAGCTTCCACAGCACGACGGCCGCAATGGTCACGACGATGAGCGTAAGCAGAATCTGCCCGAGGGAGAACCAGGTTTTTTTCACGAGATGAGCCGCTGCGAAACGATGACGACAAGACCCAGCACCAGCACGTAGATGCCGAGATCGAAAATGGAGCGATGCCAGACGAACCGATAGAAGCCGACGCGCGCGAGCACGGTGCGGATCGCCAGGTTCACGAGGTAGGCGACGAACATCAGCACCAGCACGGCCGGCACGAACACGCCGAGGATGTCGATTTCGCCGATCATGTTGGGCGTTCCGTCGAGAGAGAAGGGATCATGCTCATGCCGGCTCCTCACGGGGCGCGGCGCCGTTCTGCGGGGTCGTCTGCTCTTCAGGCGGATGCAGCGACAGGCGCATGCCGACCAGCGCATGCAGCGTGTCGCGCAGCCACTTTTCGGCGACGGCATCGGCGGCGGGCGACTGGGCAATGGCGCGGGCGGCCACTTGCGCGCTGGCCGAATCGATGCCGCGAATCAGCTCAGGCGGCACCGGCTGGCGCGCGCGGCGCGCGATGCAGGACTGGAAATAGCCGCGCAGTGCGTCGAGCACGGTATCGACGGCATGCTGGAGTTCCGCCGGCAGCTTGCGGCGCGAGCGGCGCAGGTCGAGCGCATTCAGCGCGACCCGGAAATCGCGGAAGCTTTCAATGGAAGGATGACGCTGCGAATCACTCGACGCATGGCGCGGCAGCAGTTGCATCAGGCGGTCGAGCATGCGTGCGTAGAGATTGCGCTGATCGTCGATGACTTCCGCCGACGACGCGCTCACCACGATATCCGCCCACGCCGAACGCGTGAGCCGCGCGGCGGCGAGTTCGGCGCCGAACGGCCGCGTCATGCGCGTCCAGATGAACGCGAACAGCAGGCCCGCCACGCCGGCGAGATTGCTGTTGATGAAGACGAAAAAGTTGGCCTCGTAGGCGCTCTGGATGCTGATGAAGGTGGCCGTGTTCACTGCCACGAGCATGGTGACGAGATTGAAGCGCGGCCGTGGAATGAGCGTGCCGATGATGAGGAACGGCACCGCGAAGATGATGACGAGCATCGGGAAGTCGTGCACGTGCGGCAGCACCGCGAACACGTACAGGCCCGCCAGCACCACGCTCATGCAGGTCGCGACGAAGAACGTGAAGACTTGCGGCGCGGGTTCGTCGAGCGCGGCGAAGAAGCAGCACGCCACGGCTGCGAGCGTTACCGCGCCGGCGCCGTCGTTCCAGCCGGATTCGATCCACAGGCTGCACGCGACGATGATCGCGCTCACCGCGACGCCGGTCGAGAACAGCATCATGCCGCGGTCGAAGAAGCGCGCCGTGCCGCCCAGCCGCCAGTGGCGGAAGTGCGGACGCCATTCGCTCGTTTCATTGAGGATGGCCGCGCGCAGCGCACGGATGTCCTGCCACACGTCGATCACTTGCCCGAGCCGCCACAGCGCATTGGAGAGCAGCGCGCCGTCCAGCGTGGCCAGCGCCTCGACGGACGGGCGCATGGCGAGGATGCGCGCGCGGAAAGCATCCGGCGCGGCTTCGTGCTCGATCTCTTCCGCCGAGCGCGGCGCAGGCGTGCCGACCCAGTCAGCGACGTCCTTCAGCAGCGCTTCGAGCCCTTCCGGATATTGCCGGTGCTTGTCGAACAGTTCGATCAGCGGATCGGCCATCGATGAAATCAGCGGCAGGAAAATCTGCATGCGGCCCTGCAGCGCACGCGCGCGGCGGATGATGTCGGGCCGCGCGTGATCGTAGGTCAGCTGGCTCAGCAGCAGTTCCAGGCCATTGACCGTGGCCGCGAGCCGCTGGCGCGTCGCCGAGATCTTCGCGCCCGCGATATGGCCGGACAGCGTTTCGCTCGCGTAGTACGCGGCGTCGCGGAACCAGGCGTCCGTGCGTTCGACCAGCGTCGGCGCGAGCCGGCTCGGCAATACCGCGCTGCCGACCACGCTCGCCACCACGATGCCGAGCAGGATTTCCTCGGTGCGGGTCATCGCCAGGTCGAAGACGATGGTCGGGTCCGTGACGGCGGGCAGCGCGATCAGCGGCAAGGTATAGCCCGCCAGCAGGAACACATAGCTGCGCGCGCTGCGGTCGAACATCGAGAGATAGAGCAGGGTGCCGGTCCACAGCGCGACGACCACGCTGAACAGATACGGCGATTCGACGAAGGGCGGCACGATCAGCACCGCGCCCGCCGCGCCGATCATCGTGCCGAGCGCGCGGTAGAGCGCCTTCGAGCGCGTCGCGCCGACGAAGGGATTCGACACGATATAGACGGTCGCCATCGCCCAGTAGGGACGCGGCAATTGCAGTGCGAGGCCGATGTACAGCGCGATCATCGCGGCCGCGAAGGTCTTGGCGGAGAAGAGCCATTCGCGCGCGGAAGGAAAGGACATGTGGCTAGGCTCCGCGTTTCTCGGCGGGCCGGGCCGGCTTGGGCGGCGGTTCGACGGCGGCCATCGCGGCGAGGAGATTGCCGTCGGACAGGTCGCTGAAGGCGTTGAGCACGCGCAACGTGGTTTCCAGGTCGGCGCGGCTCACGCCCTTGAGCAGCCGCGCCCGTAGCGTGATCAGCCGCTCTTCCATGCGCGTGGTGACGGCGCGGCCTTCGTCGGTCAGCGTGATGGTCTTGGCGCGGCGGTCTTCCGGGTCTTCGTCGCGGCGCACGAGGCCTGCCGCGCACAACTGGTCGAGCAGCCGCACCAGCGACGGCCCTTCAATGCCGACGTGTTCCGCAAGGGTCACCTGGCGGACGGCCTCGCCGAGGCGGTTGGCGGTCAGGAGCGGCACCGCGCAGGCTTCCGATACCCCGTACGAGGCGAGCACGCCGTGACTGGTGCGGCGCCAGCGTCGCGCCGCGAGCACGAGCGTGCTGCTGACGGAGCGGCGCAGGAGGTCGAGAGAGGTCATGGGCCGCGATTATAGCCAGAACTCTATTCGTTAGCCTCCTATCGAACGATAAACAACGGAGGAATTTTCTTTCAGCTTGCTTGCTGGAGAGTTGCGTTGGAGAAGGCTAGGGTGTCGCGCCTGTTTCGGCGACGATCCAATCGCGAAACAGCCGCATGCCCGGCGAAAGACGCCGCGACCGCGGCCACGTGAGCCAGTAACTGCCGGTCTTCACCTCGATGTCGAACGGCCGTGCCAGCAGCCCGGTACGCAACTCGCGCTCGAACATGCGCGACGGCACGAGCGCGACACCCGCGCCCTGCAACGCGGCTTCGACCATCAGGCGCGAGGAATCGAACACGGGGCCGTTCAGGGTCCAGGCGTCGAGCCCGGCGGCTTCGAACCAGCTGGTCCAGTCGTCCGCGCGATAGGAGCGCAACAGCACTTCGTTGGCGAGGTCGGCAGGCGTGCGCAGGTTGCGCGCGATCTCGGGCGTGCACAGCACGGCAAGCGGCGCGTCGAGGAGCATGGCGCTGTGCGTCGCGGGCCAGGCGCCGGTGCCGAAGCGAATGGCGAAGTCGAGACCTTCCGATGCCGGATCGACGAGATTGTTATGCGTGAGCAGCCGCAATTCGACGAACGGATGCGTTTGCGCGAAGGCCTTCATGCGCGGCATCAGCCAGCCGACCGCGAACGTTCCGACCACGCCCACCGTCAGCACCTCGTGGAAATGGCCGCCTTCGAACTGCTTGAGCACCGCTTCCATGCGGCCGAACGAATCGCTCAGGACGGGCAGCAGCGCGCGGCCTTCGTCGGTGAGGCCGAGACCGCGCGGCAGGCGTTTGAAGAGCGGCGTGCCGAGCCGTTCCTCGAGTGCGCGCACCTGCTGACTGACGGCGGCCTGGGTGACGCTCAGTTCCTGCGCGGCGCGCGTGAAACTCAGGTGCCGCGCCGAGGCCTCGAACGCACGCAATGCATTCAGCGGAAGATAAGGACGCAAGGTTCGCATAAGTTTTTCTTTTGGCTTGGGCAAATTATCGTCGATTGCGGCCTAGCCTGAAACGGCGGATATTTCGCCTCGGATCAATCACGGCAATTATGAGAAGCTTCGATGAACATTAAAATCCGCAAGATGATGTGTCTGGCACTGGCCAGTTTTTCTTTTGGCAGCGCGAGCAGTGCGGCGTTTGCCGCGAGTGCCGATAACGCGAACGTGCGGCGTACGGTCGATGAAACCATCAAGCCCTTGATGGCGCTGCACGGCATTGCGGGCATGGCGGTGGGTGTTGTAGTGGGAGGCCGGGCGTATGTGTTCGACTACGGCGTGGCGTCGAAGGAGACGAAGCAGCCCGTCACGCGCAATACGCTGTTCGAACTCGGCTCCGTCAGCAAGACCTTCACCGCGACGCTCGCCTCGTATGCCCAGACAAAAGGCGACTTGTCATTGAGCGATCCCGTCGGCAAGTATCTGCCGTCGCTGGACGGCAGCGAGTTCGGCAAGGTCACGCTGCTCAATCTCGGCACGCACACGCCGGGCGGCTTGCCGCTCCAGGTCCCCGACGACATTCACGACAACGCCCAGCTGTTGCAGTACTTCAGCACGTGGCGTCCGGCGCGGCCGCCCGGCACGGTGCGCACGTATTCGAATCCGGGCATCGGCACGCTCGGGCTCATTACCGCGAAGGCCATGAACCAGGACTTCGACGCGCTGATGCAGACACGCCTCTTTCCCGCGCTCGGCCTGACGCACAGTTACATGCACGTGCCCGCCGCGAAACAGCGCGACTATGCGCAAGGCTATGCACAGGACGACCGGCCGATCCGCATGCAAGGCGGCGTGCTGTCCTCCGAGGCGTATGGCGTGCGCACGACGGCAGCCGACCTGACGCGCTTCATGCAGATCAACATGAATCAGGTACGTGTGGATCCGGCATGGCAGCGCGCGGTCACCGCGACGCACACCGGTTACTTCAAGGCGGGACCGATGACGCAGGACCTCATCTGGGAACAGTATCCGTATCCGGCGGCGTTGCCCGCGCTGCTGGAAGGAAACGGCCAGGCGATGATCCTGAACCCGACGCCCGTCACCGCAATTGATCCGCCGCAGCCGCCGCGCGATGATGTCTGGATCAACAAGACCGGTTCGACGAACGGCTTCGGCACGTATATCGCGTTCGTGCCGAGCGAGGGCGTGGGCATCGTGATGCTGGCGAACCGCAACATCCCGAACGACGACCGGGTGAAGGCCGCCTATGCGATCATCACGGCGCTGACCGGCGCACCTCAGCACGACAAGCAAAACGACAAACAATGACGCATGCGGATCGATCCCTACAGTCTTGAACTCTTCATCTCCGTGGTCGAGGAGGGATCGATCGCGCGGGCCGCGAGCCGCGCGCACATCGCGCCTTCGGCGTTGAGCCGGCGGATCGCGGACCTGGAGAGCGCCATCGGCGCGGCGCTGCTGATCCGCTCGCCGGCGGGCGTGCAGATGACCGAGGCAGGCCAGCATGCCTATGCCGGCGCGCGCTCCATCCACAGTCAGCTGGAAGGCATGGCGCGCGAGATCCAGTCGCTCAGCGGGCAGGTGGCCGGCGTGGTCCGGCTGCATGCGAATGCGTCGGCCATCGTGGGCTTTCTTCCCGAGCGTCTGACGCGCTTCAAGGCGCGCTATCCGCTCGTCGAAATCGCCCTGACCGAGCAGATCAGCGACGAAGTGATCCGCGCGTGCCTCGACGATCGCGCGGACGTCGGCATCTCGGCGCGCTCGAATGCACCGGCGGGTCTCGACACCTGGCATTTCGCCGCCGATCCGCTGATGGTCGTGCTGCCGCCCGATCACGCACTCGCGCAAGCCGACGCACTGAGTTTCGCGGACGTGGTGCGCTTCCCGCTCGTGGCATTGCAGGCGGGCGGCTCGCTCGATCAGACGCTCAAGGAACACGCCGACGCCGCCCGCGCGCCGCTCAACGTCTCCGTGACCGTCAACAGCTTCGACGCGCAGTGCCGCATGGTGGAGGCGGGGCTGGGCATCGGCATCGTGCCGACGAGCGCGGCGTCCGCCTTTGCGGGATCGCACAGCTTCGTGCGCGTGCCGCTGCAAGAGACCTGGGCCAGTGCGCGTTCGCTGTGGGTGCATGCGCCGCGCAAGTCTTCGCGGCTGAAGGCCGTGCAGGCGCTGATCGACGTGCTGATCGAGGGCGAGGGTTAACGCGGACATCGCCATTCGCGATGTCCCTGCTGCTGATCCGGCACTTCCGCCGCGCATGCCTCCCGGTCTAGATTGGCAGGCAGGGAGAATGCGATGGCCACACTGCAATTGAACGGGCGGATTCTGTTTCTGAGCGCCGACGCGGACAAAGTCGAGCGGCAACTGGCGGGCGAAGACTTGTCGGCGGAAGCGGCGGCCCCGTTGCGCGACGATGTCTCCACCGACGAAATCACGCCCATCAGCGTACTCACGCGTTTCGACGAACGGCTCGGCCAGTGTCCGTATGTCGGCTTCCATGTGGACGGCCGGCGCCCGCTGGGCCGCGATGCGGTACGCGCGGGCGGCTTCCAGGTGACGGTGGCGGGCAACCGCTACGGCAAGGGTTCATCGCGCGAACATAGTCCGCTTGCCGAATTCCACGCGGGCATCCGGCTCGTGATTGCGCGCAGCTTCGAGCGCATCTATCGGCAGAACGCCGACAATCTCGGCCTGTTCACCTCGACGGACTTCGGCCTGATCGAGCGCATCCGTCGCGGCGAGGCGATCGAAATAGACGAACTGGTCGAAGGGCGCGATCCGCTCGCAGCCGCGATTCTGCGCAGCGGCGGCCTGTTGCGATACGGCCAGGCGCATATGCGCCGCGTGAGCATCAACACGCCTTCCAACGATGCCGCACCGCGCACGCTCGTCGAGAAAATTCTCGCGCGCCACGCGTTGAGCACCGGCGCCACGGACGCATCGATCGAAGCGGGCAGCGGCATCTTCGTGCGCGCGGACTGGCGCTTCATCCACGAGTACTACACCGGCATGGCCGCGCACATGCTGCACGCAACCTTCGGCCGGCCGCTCGCGCTGCACGACGCGAACAGCATGCTCGCGTTCGAGGATCATCTGTCGTATTCGCATCGCAGCGAACTGCACGTGCAGAACGGCTTGCTGCCGGACGTGCGCGAACTGTCGGCGGCGCATCGTGCGTTCGCGAGCGACTACGGCGTGCGCAATCACGGCTATCTGAACGAACACGCCAGCGAACGCGAAGAAGGCTCCGAAGGCATCTCGCACGCGATGATGGCCGAACGTTACGCGCTGCCGGGACAGGTCGTGGCCGGCACGGATTCGCATACGCCGCATAGTGGCGCGTTGGGCTGCGTCGCGTTCGGCGTCGGCACGACGGACATGGCGAACGCCTTCGTCACGGGCGCGGTGCGCATGACGGTGCCGGAGTCGCTGTGCATCGAGTTGCGCGGACCGGTGCCCGCTGGTGTGACCGCGAAGGACATCGTGCTGCATCTGCTCGCGGACCCGGCGATCCGCTCAGGCGCGGGCGTGGGCAAGGTGTTCGAATTTACCGGCACGGCCATCGCGGCCCTGTCCACCGACGAGCGCACCACACTCACCAACATGACCGCCGAGCTGGGCGGTTTCACGGGCATCGTCGCGCCGGACGAGGAGACGGTGCGCTTTCTCAAGGAGCGGCGCGGCATCGAGTTCGTCATCGAACCGTGGATGCACAGCGACGCGCACGCGCATTACGCGGGCCGCATCGAGATCGACTGCGCGCAGCTCACGCCGATGCTCGCCGCACCCGGCGATCCGGGCAATGGCGTCGCCCTGGCGGCGCTCGGTGAACGGCCGCGTATCGATATCGCCTATGGCGGTTCGTGCACGGCGGGCAAGCGCGAGGACTTCGATCACTATCACGCAGTGCTCGCCTGGGCGGCGGCGCGCGGACTGCGCGTGCCGGACCATGTCAGGCTGTATCTGCAATTCGGCACGCAGGACGTGCGCGACTACTGCATCGCGCGAGGCTATGTGGAGGCGTTCGAGCAAGTCGGCGCGATCCTGCTGCAGCCCGCTTGCGGAGCGTGCGCGAACTGCGGTCCGGGCTCGTCGACGGAATCCGCACAGGTGACGATCAGCGCGATCAACCGTAACTTCCCGGGCCGCTCGGGCCCGGGCAAGGTGTGGCTTGCGAGCCCGCCGACGGTCGCGGCCAGCGCGCTGGCAGGCAGCGTGATGTCGTTCGCGGAATTGCGCAGCCGCTTCGACGCCGACGCCGCCTGAACGCCACGTTCACAGCGAGCGCTGGATCGCCTGGCCGAGCAGGTCGAGACCGAGGTCGATCTCTTCCTCGCTGACGGTCAGCGGCGGCGCAATGCGGAACACGCCGCCCATGCCCGGCAACTGCACGATGTTCATGCTGAGGCCCAGTTCCATGCATGCACGCGTGATTTTCGCGCCGAGGCCATCGGCGGGTTCCTTGGTGCGCCGGTCCTTGACGATTTCCACGCCGAGCAGCAAGCCGCGGCCGCGTACATCGCCGATGCAGTCGAAGCGCTCCATCAGATCCAGCAGGCCGCTTCTGAGCCGTTCGCTCATCTTGCCCGCGCGCGCGACCAGTCCTTCGTTCTCGACCACGTCGAGCACCCGCAAGCCGACTGCGGCGGGCAGCGGATCGGAGACGTGCGTCGTATAGAACAGATAACCGCGTTCGTGCGCGCGTTCCTCGATCTCGGCGGTGGTCAGCACGGCCGCGAGCGGCAGGCCCGCGCCGAGCGTCTTCGAGAGCGTCAGGATGTCGGGCGTGACGCCGTCGCGCTCGCAGGCGAACATCGTGCCGGTGCGGCCAACGCCGGTCTGCGCCTCGTCGAGGATCAGCAGCATGCCGCGCTCCTCGCACTTGCGCTTGAGCGCCGCCATATAACCTTCGGGAAGCTCGATGATGCCGCCCGAACTCAGGATGGGTTCCGCGATGAAGGCGGCGAGATTGCCGCTCGACTGACGGTCGACGAGATCGAACGCGTAGTCGAGTTCGGCGAGGTAATCGTAATGGCCGTTGCGCTCGAATTGCGGCCGGTAGGTGAAGGGCGCGGGAATCGCGAACGAGCCCACGGCTGCCGGTCCTACACCCTTGCGGCCCGCGCTGTACGTGGCGGACGCCGCGTGTCCGGTCATGCCGTGCCACGACTGCGCGAAGCCGACCACTTCATAGCCGCCGGTCACGAGCTTCGCCATGCGGATGGCGGCTTCGTTGGATTCGGCGCCGGTGCTCAGCAACAGCGCGCGTTCGAGAGCGCCGGGCGCGACTTCGGCGAGGCGCGTCGCGAGATCGACGACCGGACGAGACAGCATGCCGCTGAAGAGATGGTCCAGCTTGCCCGCGTACTCGTTGATGACCGAGACGATTTCCGGGTGGCTGTGGCCCAGCACTGAACTCATCTGTCCCGAGGTGAAGTCCAGGATGGCGCGGCCATCGGCGTCATAGACGAAGCTGCCTTGCGCGCGTTCGATGATCATCGGCTGGAAGGTGGCGCCGTAGCGGATCAGGTGGTTTTGAGCGTTGCGCCAGAAGTGTGCGTCTTGGTTCAGGGACACGATGCGTCTCCGGACGGAATGAGAGGAGGGAACCTGCAGTCTAGTGGGCGGCGCGGCGACGGAGAATCGAATAGTTCTAATGTGAGCCAGAAAGGCGGCTAATATCTGTTGCTGGTTTTTGCATCAAGGCACGGATTGTTTCTGCCACGGTTATGATGTCGGGCGGCGCGCCCGGCCGTCGTGCATGCGGGCGCTTTCATTCGCGCTTTCAATCGAATAACAATACTTCATCGATGGTGCCGAACCGAACCGCCCGCGCAATCCGATATTCCTTTCTCTCACTCGCCGTCTTGCTCTCCTGTGGCGCAGTGCACGCGCAGAGCAGCGTCACGCTCTATGGCGTGATCGACACCAGCATCGAAGTCACCGATCCCGGTTCCTCATGGACGCCGCGCATGGATTCGGGCGCGTATCGCGGCTCGCGCTTCGGCATGCGCGGGTCGGAGGCGCTGGGCGGCGACACGCGCCTGCTGTTCGATCTGGAAAGCGGCTTCAGCTCGGCCGACGGCACCTTCGCCACCGCCAACACGATCTTCAACCGGCAGGCGTGGATCGGCGTTGGCGCGCCGTGGGGCGAACTGCGCATGGGCCGCCAGTATTCGCCGATCTATATTCCGTTCAAGGGCGGGCTCGACGCGTTCGGCGCGGGCACGATTGCATCAGGGCTCAACAACCTGTCGAAGATCACGCCCTATACGGACAATGGCATCGCGTATCTGTCGCCGGACTTCCACGGCTTTACGACCACGCTGATGCTCGCATTGCGCGACACCGGCGACGGCAACGGCCTCGGCGGCTCGTATGAAACCTTTGCGTATCGCAACGGCCCGTTCCGGGTCTCGTATGCGCATCAGCAGACCAACGGCAGCGGCGCGTTGCGTTCGAATCTCGGCGGCGTGTCGTATCGCTTCGGCCATGCCACGGCTTTCCTTGCGTACTTCAACGGCGACGGCGGCACGCCGCGCTATCACGACGACGGCGTGTCGGTATCGATGCGCTATGCGTTTTCGCCGCGCTTGCGTGCATCGCTGGGCTACGCGTTCGCGCGCGACCGCTCGGGCGGCGACAACGATGCGGACCAGTTCAGCCTCGCGTGTGAATACGATGTGTCGCCGGCGTTGCTGCTGTACGCGAGCGGCGCGTTGCTGCGCAATCGGAGCGACGCGACGTTCACGCTGCGCGGCGTGAACGTGGTCGGCTTGCCGGCGGCTTATCCCGGCGCGCCGATACGCGGTGTGCAGCTGGGCATGATCGAGCGCTTCTGACACAGGCCATCAAAAAAAAACGCCCCGTTGCGACTCAAGCCTGACCGGCGCGGCGCATCTGTTCGGCGAGTTCGTCGTGTTCGCGCGCGGCGAGTGCGTCGGCGGCGCCTTCGCGGTCGCGCGCTTCCTTGTTCTGACTGAGCTTGGACTTGCCCACCAGCGAGGTCAGCGCAATCTCGATTCCGACGATATTGCGCAGCATGCCTTCGATGAAATCGGCCGGCGCGTCGCCCATCTTCCACGGCGCGGGTTCGTTCGTTTCATGACGGCGCGTCAGCCGCGCCACGATGCCGCGCAGGAAGCGTTCGTCGTCGCGGATCGTCAGCGTGCCGTGCGCGTGGACCACTTCGTAGTTCCAGGTCGGCACCTGCTTGTGCGCCTCGTGCTTGCTCGGATACCAGTTCGGCGAGATGTAGGCCTGCGCGCCCCGGAAGACCACCATCACCGGCGTGCCGGTAGGGCAGCGCTGCCAGATGTCGTTGGCGCGCGCGACGTGCGCCGTCAGCAGTCCATGCGTGCCGATGTCCGGATCGAACTCGAAGGGAATGTGGTTCGCATCCAGCCCGGTTGCGTCATGCGTGACGAGCATGCCGAGCGGATGCGCCTGGATGATGCGATGCAGTTCGTCGGGACGCGTGACGGCGAAGTGCGGCGGAATGTACATCGTGAGTCCTCGAACGGGGCAGGTGCGGAAGACGACACTCTCGCGTGAAACAGGCACAATGAGAAGATCCAGTTTTGATGAATTCGCATGGGCCAGTTTGGCGAACCGGGTGCCGGAATCAGCCGGCGCATCTACGACATGCTGCGCGCCCAGATGGCCGACGGCACGTTGCCCGCAGGCGCCCGCCTGCCTTCGACCCGCGCGCTGGCGGCGGACCTCGCGGTCTCGCGCACCACCGTGACCGCCGTCTATGAGCAGCTCGCGGCGGAGGGCTTCGTGCTCACGTCGGCGGGACGCGCGGCGCGGGTCGCGAGTCCGCCCGTGGCGCCCGCCGTGGCGCGCGTGCCGCGTTCGTCGGTGCGCGCGCCGGTGCTGTCGGGCTTCGGACGGCGCGTGGCCGGCATCGCGACGCCGCCGCTCCCGCCTCCCGCGCCGGGCGGCATCCACTTCCTGTATGGCGCGGTGGCCGCGCGCGAATTTCCGGCGCAGCTCTGGCGGCGCGCCTGGCAAGCCGAGTTGCTGCGTCAGCAGGACAGTCTCTACTACGTGCCGCCCGAAGGCGACGCCGCGCTGCGCCGCGCATTGCAGACGTATTTGCGGCGCGCGCGGGGGCTGGTTTGCGACGCCGGACGCATCCTGATCGTGAGCGGCGCGCAGCAGGGCATCGACTTGTGCGCGCGGCTGCTGCTCGATCCCGGCGATGCCTTCGCCTTCGAGGATCCCGGTTATCTGATTGCGCGGCATAGTTTCGAGGCGGCCGGCGGGCGCCCCGTGCCGGTGCCCGTCGATGACTTCGGCCTCGACACGCGCCGCCTGCCCGCAGACGGCGCGCGGCTGGTCTACGTGACGCCTTCGCATCAGTTTCCGCTCGGCGGGGTGCTGCCGGTGGGGCGCCGGCTCGGCCTGCTGCAATGGGCGCAGGCACACGAAGCGTGGGTGATCGAAGACGACTACGACGGCGAATTTCGCTATGGCCAGCGTCCGATCGATGCGCTCCAGTCCATCGATTCAAGCGGCCGCGTGATCTATATCGGCACGTTCTCTAAGGCGTTGTCGCCGCATCTGCGGCTCGGCTATCTGGTGCTGCCGGATGCGCTGGTGAACGTGTTCAGGCAGGCCAAGCGTCTGAGCGACCGTCACGCGCCGGTGCTCGAACAGCGCGTGCTGGCGTCGTTGATCGAAAGCGGCGCGTACGAACGGCATGTGCGCCGCATGCGTCGCGAGTACGAGCGGCGGCGCGCGGCGCTGCTGGACGCCATCGCCGCGTCCTTGCCTGCCGACGCGCGCGTGGCGGGCACGGCCGCGGGACTGCATGTGCTGCTGTGGCTGCCGTCGCTGCGACCCGCCGACGAGCCCGCGCTGGTCGCCGCGGCACACGAAGCCGGGGTCGGCGTTTATCTGGTGTCGCCGCTGTTCGCGAGTGCGCGTCGCGCGGCGTCTGCCCGCGTCGCGGGTTTGATGCTCGGTTATGCAAGCCTGACCGTCGACGAGATCCATCGAGGCATTTCGACGCTGGGGCAGGTCGTCAAAGCGTTCGAACTCTGAAAACAAAAAAGGAGAAGGACACGCGTGCGTGCCTTCTCCTCGTGTGCTGCCCGGCGATGCCTACAGCTTCATGCCGCCCAGCGCGCTGCCCACGGCGGTGAGCTGCTTCGTGACGTTGGTCAGATCGACGTCGGTGTGGGTCGAGGCATCGACTTGCGTGACGGGAGCCACGTTGGTTTGCGGGCTCGCGAACGACACGCCGCCCACCTGGCCGTTGGCGTTGATGCCGTTGTTCTGGAAGATGGTGCCGCTTCCGAAAATGGTGCCGCCGACGATGGCGCCCATTTCGGCACGGTCGAGGTCCTTGGTCACGGCGAGGTTGTCGATCTTCAGCATGGTAAGTCTCCTGGATGGTTCGGTGGGTTGGTTGAGCACCAATCGTTGCGCTCGCACCTACTTATGCGAGAGGTGTGCCAGGAGCGCGCACGCAATCTTAAAAACACGCCGGAGCCTTGTGCCGCAAGCCTGAGCGGGGTTTGATCCGGGCTGCGAAAGCATCTCGGCTGGCCGCGTGCTGTCGGCGCCGATGAAACGGTAAGCCTCAATGTGTCGGCGGTAGACCAACGATTGCGGAATTGGCTCCCGCGCCGCCGTTCGATGGCGTCGAACCGTCGATTCATCCGCCGCGCTCTGTTCCGGCCGACATGCCCGGACTATGCTTCGAACCGTCCGGACGCCTCATTCAACGCTTCGATATCCGAAGAGGTCGAGGCAGAGGCGTCATCGACCATCAACTTCTTCAACAGTGGCTGTCATGAATCGAGCAGTGACGATAACGGTTTCGATCCTCATCGGGGGGTCGATGTTATCGATGTTGGCGTTTGCCGGAACATCGCAGAAAGGCCGTGGGCTGATCACGACCAACTTCGATGACTACGCGGATTGCGTGGTCGATACGGCCCGCGGCAATCGCGCGGGAATCCATCTGTTTCCGTTGCAGAGACGCCGTCATGGCATCGCGGAATCCGCCTAGCGAACCGTTTAGCGCGACCCGCTCGTCACCTCCCATCGAAGGAATCGTCGCGCCCATGCCCTTGTTCTTCAGGAAGCGATCACGCGCAGTCGGGCTGGACACATGAACGACCCTCTCAGGAAGCAGTGGCGGCGGCGCCTGCCCACATGGTCCGCATGGCCCGCCTCGGTCGCGGCGCTGAGCCTGGCCGGCTGCGTCAACTACATGGGCATCGGCAGCGACAAGCAGATCGCGCCGGCAGCGCACTACGAGACCGCCGCCAGCCTGCCCGCCGAGCGCGGCGCATGGCCCGCGATGGACTGGGCCGCGCAGTTCGGCGATCCACAATTGCCGCAACTGATCGACGAAGCGCTGAAGGGCGCGCCGACGATCGAGCAGGCGCGCAGCCGCATCGACAAGGCGGTGTCGGTGGTCGGCGGCGCGCGTGCCGGGCTGGCTCCGAACGTGACCAGCAGCTATCAATGGAGCCGGCAACGCTACACGCTGAACACCTTCTATCCGCCGCCCTATGGCGGCACCTGGCAAAGCGAGAACACGGCGCTCCTGAGCGCGTCGTGGGATCTCGATCTGTGGGGCAAGAATCGCGACCGCGTGCGCCAGGCCGTGTCGCAGCAAAAAATGGCGGACGCCGAGGCGCAACTGGCGCGCATCACGCTCGCGGCGTCGGTGGCGAGCACCTACAACGACCTCGCGCGTCTCTATGCGCTGCACGACCTCCAGGCCAGCGAGGTGCAGAACCGTCAGGACATCGGCCGGATCACGGATCGGCGCGTCACGGCGGGACTTGATACCGACGTCGAGCGGCAGACCGCCGAAGGCGAAACGGCGACCACGCGCACCAACGTCAAGAGTCTCGACGGCCAGATCGTCGCGACCCGCTATCAGCTCGCCGCCTTGCTCGGCGCGGGTCCGGATCGCGGCTTGAGCATCGCGCGGCCGTCGCTAGGAACGGGCGAGCCGATCATGCTGCCCGACAACCTGCCGGCCGATCTGTTGTCGCGCCGTCCGGACATCGTTGCCGCGTACTGGCAGGTCGATGCCGACATGCAGAACGTGAAGGAAGCGAAGGCCGAGTTCTTCCCCGACATCAACCTGTCCGCGGTGGCCGGGCTCGACGCCTTCGGCTGGGGGCAATTCCTGACCGCGCAGAGCGGCGCGATCCAGTTCGCGCCGGCCATCCATCTGCCGATCTTCGACGCCGGCGCCTTGCGCGCCCAGTTGAAGGGCCGCTACGCCGACTTCGACTATGACGTCGCGTCCTACAACCAGACGCTCGTCAATGCGCTGTCGGACGTGGCAACCCAGGTCGCGCAGATCCGTTCGGCGGACGCGCAACTGGTGGAGGCGCGCCGCGCACTGAGTGCGCAGACCAAGGCTTGGGAGCTTGCGCTGGTGCGCTACCGGGCGGGACTGATTGCGCAGTTGCAGCTGCTCGATGCCGACGACAACCGGCTCGCCGCCGCCATCACGGTCGTCACGCTGGAGATGAGCCGCCGCAGCATGCAGATCGCGCTGATCCGGGCGATGGGCGGCGGTTTCGACGGCTCCGATGCAGCCCTCGCGGCGACGACGCCCGCCACGCCCACGACACCCACGACACTGATTCCTGCCCCGCGGCCGAGCCAGGAATAACCGCATTTTCGAGTCTTGCCGGAGCTATCGATGAACTTTCCCGCGTCACCGGCGCCCGCCGGGCCGCCCGTCAAAGCCGCGCGCCGCAAGTGGCTGCTGACGCTGATCCTTGCCGTGGCCGTGCTGGCGGGCATCGGCTGGGGCGTCTACTACCTGCTGGTCGCGCGCTATCACATCGAGACCGACGATGCCTATGTGGACGGCAACATCGTGCAGATCACGCCGCAGACCTCGGGCACGGTGATCGCGGTCAATGCCGACGACACCCAGCTCGTGAGCGTGGGCGACACGGTCGTGCAGATCGATCCGGCCGATGCGCGCATCGCGCTGAAGCAGGCGGAAGCCGACCTCGGGCAGACGGTGCGCCGCACGCGCGGCCTGTATGTGGACAACGACCGGTATCGCGCCCAGATCGAGCAACGCCAGTCGGATCTCGCCAAGGCACAGGCCGATCTGCGGCGGCGCCTGGATACCGGCACGAGCGGCGCCGTTTCGCAGGAAGACGTCGCGCATGCGCGCGAGGCGGTCGTGTCCGCGCAAGCCGCGCTCGACGCCGCCCGGCAGCAGTTGAACGCCAATCTCGCGCTGACGGCCAACACGACGATCGAAGATCATCCCGACGTGCTGTCGAGCGCCACGCGCGTGCGCGACGCCTGGCTCGGCTATGCGCGCACTACCTTGCCCGCCCCGGTGACCGGCTATGTCGCGCAACGGTCGGTGCAGGTCGGGCAGCGCGTTTCGCCCGGCATGCCGCTGATGTCGATCGTGCCGCTCGATCAGGTGTGGGTCGACGCCAACTTCAAGGAAGGGCAGCTGCGTCACATCCGCATGGGTCAGGCAGTGGACCTGACCGCCGATGTCTACGGCTCCTCGGTCGTCTATCACGGCAAGGTGGTGGGCGTCACGCCCGGCACCGGCTCGGCGCTCGCGCTGCTGCCGGCGCAGAACGCGACCGGCAACTGGATCAAGATCGTGCAGCGGCTGGCGGTGCGCATCGGCATTCCGGCGGAGGAGCTGCGCAAGCACCCGTTGCGCGTGGGACTTTCGATGAACGCGGACGTCGACGTGAAGAACACGGCGGGCGCGCAAGTCTCGACGATGCCGGTGCTCGCGGCGTCCGGCGCCGCGGACCGCACCGACGTCTTCGCCCGCTACGGCGACGAGGCCGAAGCCGCGATCGCACGCATCGTCGCCCACAACAAATAATCCCCGCCCGAGCTTCGACGATCCCATGTCCAAGGACTCCACGGAACTTCCTCCGCTGACGGGCGCGACGCTCGCGCTCGGCTCATTCAGCGTGGGCCTCGCAGGCTTCATGACGGTGCTCGATTCGTCGATCGCCAACGTCGCCATTCCGACCATCTCAGGCAACCTCGGCGTGTCCGGCGATCAGGGCACCTGGGTCATCACGGTGTTTTCCGCGGCCAACGCCATCTCGATTCCGCTGACGGGCTGGCTCACGGCGCGGGTCGGACAGGTGCGCCTGTTCGTCACCGCGATCCTGCTGTTCACGCTCGCGTCGTGGCTGTGCGGCATGGCGCCGACCTTTCCGGTGCTGCTGCTTGCGCGCGTGCTGCAAGGCGCGGTCGCCGGGCCGTTGATCCCGATGTCGCAGGCGTTGCTGCTCAGTTCATGGCCGAAGGCGAAGTCGTCGTTCGCGCTCTCGCTGTTCTCGATGGTGGTCGTGACCGGCCCGATCGTCGGCCCCGCGCTGGGCGGCTGGGTGACGGACAGCTTCAGCTGGTCGTGGATCTTCTTCATCAACGTGCCGGTCGGCCTGTTCGCGGCCGCGACGGTATGGATGATCTATCGCCGCCGCGATACGCCGGTGCACAAGCTGCCGGTCGATGTGGTCGGACTCGTGCTGCTGATCCTGTGGGTCGCATCCCTGCAGGTGATGCTCGACAAGGGGCAGGACCTCGACTGGTTCTCGTCGGGCACGATCGTCGTGCTGTGCATCTGCGCGGTGGTGGGGTTCTCGTTGTTCGTGGTCTGGGAGCTGACCGACCCCAATCCGATCGTCGACCTGACGCTCTTCAGGCAGCGCAACTTCCTCGGCGGCACCATTTCGATTTCGATTGCCTACGCGATCTTTTTCGGCACGCTCGTCCTGCTGCCGCAGTGGATGCAGGACTATCTCGGCTATCGCGCGGTGGATGCGGGCCTCGCCACCGCGCCGCTCGGCATCTTCGCGGTGATCGGCACGCCGCTCGTGGGACGCATGCTGCCAGGCTCGGACGCGCGCGTGATCGGCACGTTCGCGTTCATCGGCTTCGCGATCGTGTACTACATGCGCTCGTTCTTCTATGTCCAGTTGAGCGAGGACTACATCGTGCTGCCCACGCTGCTGCAAGGCATCCCGATGGCGCTGTTCTTCGCGCCGCTGACGGTCATCATCCTGTCCGGACAGCCGCCGGAAAAAGTACCGGCCGCAGCCGGCCTCTCCACCTTCGCGCGCACGCTGGGCGGCGGCATCGGCACGTCGCTGGCGAGCGTCGTGTGGAACGACCGCACGATCCTGCATCACGCCATCCTGACCCAGCACTCCAGCCCGAACAACCCGCTCTTCAGCGCGCAGATGCAGGCCTATCACTCGCTGCTCGGCATCGGCCAGGGAGCGTCGTACGCACTGTTCGAAAGTACGGTGCAGACGCAATCGGCGATGCTCGGCCTCGACGACGTGTTCTACGGCGCGGCCATCGTCATGATCGCGATCATTCCGCTGATCTGGATCACGAAGCCCGACAAGGCCGGCGATACGACGGTCATCGCGCACTGAGGCACGCCGTGCTTTGATCAGACCTGAAGGCGTGTCTTGCAGCGCGCTTTCCGGCAAGAAGGCGTGCAAGTTCGACTTTCATCCTGCAAGGCTCCGACTAGAATGATTCGAGGCGCGCCCTGATGAAACGGCGCGGCCCATCGTGGTCTCGAACATGACCTCAATCATGACCTCAAGCGTGGCCTCAAGGACAGGAGCTCGACAATGAAACTGATTCAGATGCTCAGGCTGGCAGGCGTGGCAGTGGTGCTCGTTGCATCGGTCAGCGCGTGGTCGCAGACCAGCGATTCCGGCGCGGCAGCGGGTCAGTCCGGCGCACCCTCGGCAAGCGCCGGCACCTCGAAGAAGGCGATGCGCCAGGCCAATCGCGCGCTCAGCAGGAAGGTGACGCAGGCGCTGCAGAAAGGCGGGGTGGATGTGGTCGGCATGAACGTGATTGCGAAGAACGGCGCGATCACGCTGGCGGGTTATGCGCAGGATGCGACCCAGATCGATCAGGCCACGTCGATCGCCAAGGGGGTGAGCGGCGTGCGCTCGGTGAAGAACTCGCTGACGATCCAGGAAGGCGGGCAATGACCCGGTGAAGCGTTGAAGCGTTGAAGCGGTAAAGCAGAGGGGGAGAAGGAGACAGTCGTCCTGGTTCCTTCTCCCCGCGTGACGTCCCGCCTTACAGCGCCATGCCGCCGATCAGGCTGCCCACCGCGCTGACCGATTTCGTGATGTTCTTCACGTCGAGGTTTGTGTGGTTGGACGCATCGACTTGCGTGACCGGCGCGACGTTGGTCTGTGCGCTGCCGAAGGACACGCCGCCGATTTGCGCGTTGGCGTTGATGCCGTTGTTCTGGAACACGCTGCCGCCGGCGATGGCGCTCATTTCGGCACGGTCCAGTTCCTTGCTGACTGCGAGATTGTCGATCTTCAACATGATGATGCTCCTTGAGATGAGAGTGGTCTTCAACAGGTGAATCAGAATTTGACGCCCTGCAGCAGGCTGCCGAGGGAATCGAGGGACTTCGTCACGTTGGTCAGATCGAGCTTCGTGTATTGCGAGGCATCGACCTGGGTCACGGGCGCCACGTTGATTTGCGGGCTTGCGAACGAGACGCCGCTTTGGGTGTTCGCATTGATGCCGTTGTTCTGCATGATGCTGAAACCACCTGCGATGGCGCGCATTTCGGCACGGTCGAGGTCCTTGTGGACGGCGAGGTTGTCGATCTTCAACATGACGGGTCTCCTGATGGCGTGGTTGGGATGGGAAGCGTGCGGATCAGAGCGCGATGCCGCCCAGCGCGCTGCCGAGTGCGCCGACCGACTTCGTGATCGACTTCACGTCGAGGTCGAGGTGCTGCGAGGCGTCGACTTGCGTGACGGGCGCGACGTTGGTCTGCGGGCTGGCGAAGGACACGCCGGCGGCTTGCAGGTTGGCGTTGATGGCGTTGTTCTGGAACACGCTGCCGCCGACGATGGCGCCCATTTCGGCACGGTCGAGTTCTTTGCTGACGGCGAGGTTGTCGATCTTCAACATGATGAATCTCCTGGATGGCTGGTTGGGTTGGTTGAGCATGTTTCGTTGCGCTCGCAGCATCATTTGCGAGAGCCGTGCCAGGCGCGAGGCCAGCGCTTGAGATTTTTCCTAAGTCGTTGATTGTATTAATGCATTTTGAATTCATCATGCGTTGATGCATCGCCTGAGCATGCGCGCGCTGGCGCCGGGTGTCGGGTCCGGCGAGACAGCCTGCCGATCACCTGTCGCCGTGCGCCGAACAGCGCGCCCGGTTGCCCGAAGCCGCACGAAAAAAAGCCCGCTTCGGGGAGCGGGCAAGTCCTCCGGAGGAGGAAGACGACGTGGCACAAACCACGAAGAGACGCGCTCTTCGTGCAGGCGTGCGGTTCGGCTCTGTGAAGTCCCTTCCGCTTTTTTCGGATTGTCTAGACCGGCTTGGCCTCCTTCATCGCAGAGGTGCATGCATGCCGCGGCGACGCCTTCAGCAGCGCGCGGCCCTCCCAGTACGAAACCAGCTTGCCGAGCCCGCCTGCCTCGCTCAGATCGCCGAACGCCTCGATGCGGATCGACTGGTCGATGCCGCCCACGCATAGCGGCACGAAGCCGCTCAGCGCAATCAGATAGGCGACGGCGTCGCCGGCCGCGAGGTCGTCGGCGGCATAGAACAACACGGCGGGATCGGGCCAGCGGTTGGCAGCGGCGTGCATCGACTCTGGACGGATCGATGCGAATGCCTTGACGAACTTCGTGCCGGGCGGCATCAGCGCCGCGAGGATCTGGCCGGCCGATTCATCGTCGGGAACGATCTTCATGACGCCGCCCTGGCCATCAGGCGCAATCGGATTCGACGGATCGACCACGATCTTGCCCTTCAACTCTTCGCGGTAACGCTCGAACAGATCCTGGATGGCGCCGAAGCGAATGCACGGAATCACGATGTCGGCACGACGGATCGCCTCGCTGACACTGACGGCGCGCGCGCGGCCATTGCATTGCATCGCGAATGCCAGCGACTTCCTGTGATCGCGATCCGCGATCAGGATGGACTCGCCTGCGAGCGCGAGACTGCGCGACAGGTTGGCGCCGATCTGATCGAGACCGATGATTGCCGTTTTCATGCCTGGGTTCCCCTCGCCATGCTGATTGCGCGCGTCGCACGGGCGCTGTTGTTCTTGCTCACGCCGCTGCGAAGCCGCCGCCCATGGCTCCGGCGCCGTCGCTGATGCGCAGGTCCTCCACCTTGCCGTGCAGCCGGAGCGGCGTGGCGCCCTGGCCGTGCGTGAGCAGCCCGCCATCGACGGCGATCTTGCGCACGGCGGCGCCGTTGCGGATGCAGAGCGCCGTGGCATCGAGTGTGACGACGACGCCCTTCACCATCGACTCGCCCGTCGCGCCATGCGTCTCGACGCCGCGCCGGACCGTCAGCAGGCCAAGCGGACGGCTCACCTGGATGCCGACGGCGCCATCCGCATGCGTGACGACGCGGTCGATATCGGCGAGCTGCACGGTGCCGTCGTAGTCGCTGAAGCCGCGCGCGCCGAAGCCGAAGGTTTCGATGGTCGCGTGGGTCCGCAACATGCCCAGCGTGCCGAAGTTGACGAAGCCGGTGGCGCTGGGGCCGTAGGACGTGAGCTTCTCCTCGGCGATCCACGAGCCGACGGTGCCCCAGTTGTCCAGCACCATGTCGTTCGCGCCGTAGGTCGTCACGGGTCCGCGGTTATGCACGATCTCCACGCACGCGCCGGATGAAACGAACACGCCGCCCGCAATGCGGTCCGCCGTGCCGTGTTCGATGCCGCCGTCGCTGTGAATGGCGCCCGTCTCCATGCGGCCGACGATCAGCTGGCCGCCGGCATCGCCCGCGCCGCCGACGAAGACACCGCTGCCGTTCACCGGCGCGCCGCCGCGCCCGGCGCTGACGGCCGTGAGGTCGGCCGTGATGGTCACGTAGTGATCGTCGTGCTGGTTCCAGACGGTGAAGACGCCCGGGATTACCTCGACGCCATAGCCGCGGTGCCGGGTGGCGTGGGCGCGCGCATCGGCCGCAATGATGTCGATGTTTTCCGCCGCGATATGGCCGCTGCGGACGTTGTCGCGCGCGAGCAGCTGCACCACGCCGCGCGTGCGGAGATCGTGCAGGTCGATGCGCCCGAGGCGCGTCACGCTCGTGTCGTTATGAATGGCGCGCCGGTCTGCATCGGCATTCAGTTCGATGCGCGCGACGCAATTGTCCGTGGTCAGTTGCACGCCGTCCTCGCCCTTCGCGAAGTGCAGCTTCACATCGCTGCCGGCGCCGCTCAGCGTCTGGCCGGGTAGCAGCCTGAAGCCGGGCATGTCCGCGATGTCGGCGGTGACGGCGATATGTTGAACTTCCGCGTTCGATACGGCTTCGAGCAAGCCGGCCAGGGTCGAAACGTTGCGCTCGCTTGCGCTCATGAGTAAGGTCCGTGACGAAAATTTGTGTCAAAAGTAGTCACAGACGGATGCGCCGCCTAGAGGGCGGCGCACGAAAGCGGGGTTCGGCGGGTTCGAACTGCCGGGCGAAAGCGTTCGGCGGTTACTGCCGTTCGCCGCCCGCGAGCGTTTCGATGATGCCCACGAGTTGCGCGCTCATCGGCATGTCGAGGCTCGTGCCTGAAGGCAGGCGCGTCAGGAACCAGCGCTTGTACTGGCGCTCGATCTCGCCGTCGGCCGCGAGTTCCTGGAAGGTGTCCTTCACCACTTGGGCGAGCTGCGGATCGTCCTTGCGGAACATGATGCCGTAGGGTTCATACGACAGATAATCGCCCGCCACGCGGTAGGCGCCGCCCTTGCCGGCGTTCGCGGCGATCAGGCCGTAGAGCAGGACGTCGTCGGTGGCGAAGGCATCGGCCTGGCCGTCCGCGACCTGCGCGAAGCCCTGTGCATGATCCGGTACGACCTGGAGATGGATGCCGAGCTGGAACTTCTTGTCGAGTTCGCGCAGCGCGGCTTCATTGGTGGTGCCGGACGTCACGGCGACGCGCTTGCCCGCGAGATCGCGGAACGAGTTCATCGGCGCGTCCTTGCGGACCATCACCTTGGTGCCGGCGACGAAGATGATCGGCGAGAACGCCACGCGCTGCTGACGCGCGAGATTGCTGGTGGTCGAGCCGCATTCGAGGTCCACTTTGCCGCTGGCAACGGCATCGATGCGCGTATCCGGCGTGACCGGCACCCAGCGAATCGTGAGCGTCCGGTGTATGGACGTTTCGATGGCCGCGACCAGCGACTTGCACAGCTCGATGGAATAGCCGATGGGCGCGCGGCGTGCATCGAGATACGAGAACGGCACCGACGCATCGCGATAACCGATTGCGATGGTGCCTGAGTCGCGCACCTTCGCGAGCGTGCCGGTCAGCGTGGCGGGCGCGTAGGGATCGTTGACGGGGCGCGCGGGCTGCACGTCGTCATCGGCGGCGTAGGCGGCGTGCGTGGCGCAGGACAGCGTGAGCGCAGCCCACGCCGCGCACGTCCAGAAGCGCGGCATCTTCATGAGACGCTCCTCTTCAGACCTGGGCGGGATGCGCCAGCGAGGCGTCCTGTTCGGCTTCGATACGCGCGGCATTGGCGTCCGCGTCCCGCTCCGACAGCAACTCGCCTTCCCACTTCGCCACCACCGCGCTGGCGATGGAATTGCCCACGGCATTGGTCGCGGAGCGGCCCATGTCGAGGAAGGTATCGACGCCCAGGATCAGCAGCAAGCCCGCTTCCGGAATGTTGAACTGATTGAGCGTTGCCGCGATCACGACCAGCGACGCGCGCGGCACGCCTGCCATGCCCTTCGACGTCAGCATCAGGATCAGCAGCATGGTGAGCTGCGTGGTCAGCGACAGATGGATGTTGTAGGCCTGCGCGATGAACAGCGACGCGAAGGTGCAGTACATCATCGAGCCGTCGAGATTGAACGAGTAGCCCATCGGCATGACGAAGCTCGAGATCTTGCGGCGCACGCCGAAGCGGTCGAGCGCGTCGAGGATCTTCGGATAGGCGGCTTCCGAACTCGCCGTCGCGAATGACAGCATGAACGCTTCCTTGATGAGCGACAGCAGCTTCAGCACGCGTCGCCCGAGGAAGAAGAAGCCCGCGAGCGCGAGCAGCCCCCACAGGATGAACAGGCTCAGATAGAAGTCGGCCATGAAGACGGCGAACTTCATCAGGATCGACAGCCCGTTCACCGCGACGGTCGCGGCCATCGCGGCGAGCACCGCGAGCGGCGCGAGCTTCATCACGTAGCCGGTGATCTTGAGCATCACGTGCGAGAGCTGGTCGATGGCATCCAGCAGCACCTTGCCTTTCTCTCCGAGCGCGGCAAGCGCGACGCCGAAGAACATCGAGAACACGACGATCTGCAGGATCTCGTTGTTCGCCATCGATTCGGCGAACGAACGCGGCACCATGTGGCCGACGAAGTCCTTCAGCGTGAACTTGGAAGTGGCGAGATTGGCGGAGGCGCCGATGTCGGGCAGCGGCAGACCGAGGTTATCGCCGGGCCGCAGCAGGTTGGACATCAGCAGGCCGAGCAGCAGCGAGACCAGCGACGCGGTGACGAACCACGCGAGCGCCTTGGCGAACACGCGTCCGACCGAGGCGGCATCGCCCATGTGCGCGATGCCGACGACCAGCGTGGAGAAGACGAGTGGACCGATCAGCATCTTGATCAGCCGCAAGAAGACATCGGAAACGAGGGAGATGTAACCGGCAATCTCGGTCGCGGCTTTCTTGTCTGGGAAGCTGGTGAAGACCATATAGCCAAGCCCGATGCCGATAACCATCGCGACCAGGATCCAGACGGCGGACGAACTCTTCTTCATCTCCAAACCTCCATGGTTTGCATGTCAATCAGATTGCATGTCAAATTTCGGATGGAACGGGCGATGCGAGATTTCCGGCACTGCTCAAATTCTACTGCGGCTTTTTAATGGCGTCGCTTGCGAAAAAATAGCGGAATGCAGGTAAGTCCGGGCGACTTCAGCCGCCGCAGGCATGGATCAGGAACTGCTGCAATGCGGTAGCGGGGCCGTTCAGCGCGGCGCCCTTGCGCCAGATCATGCCGGCTTCCATGTGGGGAATCACGTCGTGCACGGGCCGCGCCTCGATGCGCTTGCCTTCCAGCGACCATGGCCGGAACACCATGTCGGACAGCACCGTGACGCCGAAGCCGTGCGCCACGAGCCCGCGCAGCGCTTCCATCGAACTCGTGCGAAAGGCCACCGCCGGCTCGATGCGCTTCTTGCGCCAGTAGCGCATCGTGGAGTGCTCGCCTTCGTCGACGGTAATCATGATGTACGGATGCGCGGCGATGTCCTTCAGCGACACCGCCTCCTGCTGCGCGAGCGGATGCGAAGGCGCGACCCACAACTGCCGGCGCGAGCGCATCAGCACTTGCGTGTGAAAGCGGCTGGCGCGTTCCAGGTTGGAGAGCAGCACCACGCCGATATCGATCTCCCCGTTCGCCACCGCGGTTTCGATGTCCGCCCGTTCCATGTCGCGGAGATCGAATTCGATGAACGGATAGGTCGCGCGAAAACGCGCCAGCAACTCAGGCAGGAAATAGCCGAGCAGCGTATAGGAGGCCGCGATGCGCGCGACGCCGCGCATGTCGTGCGAACGAAACGGCGGCTTGTGCATGGCGTCGCGGGCGGCGTCGAGCACGCGGCGCGCGTGATTGTGGAAGTCCTGACCGTCGGGCGTCAGCGCGACGCCCTGCGGCAGGCGTTCGAACAGCCTCGTGCCGAGCGCGTCTTCGAGCGCCTGCACCGCGTGGGTGATCGCCGATTGCGACACGTGCTGGTTGGCGGCCGCCATCGAGAATTGCCCGGTTTGCGCAGCGGCCACGAAATAGCGCAATTGCCGCAGGGTGAGGTCGAACGTCATCTGATTTTCAGATACCAGAGTTGTTTATTCATGATTTTACGATGGCGGACCGCCTTCCTATACTCGGGAAAAATCAAAAAATCCCGAATCTGGAGACGAGCCCCATGAATGCACCCGATCGCGCCGCGCTGGCATCCGCCGACGTTTCACTCGACGACAAATACACCCTGGAGCAAGGCCGCGTCTACCTGAGCGGCACGCAGGCGCTGGTCCGTCTGCCGATGCTCCAGAAAGCGCGCGACCGGCGGGCGGGGCTGAATACGGCGGGTTTCATCTCGGGTTATCGGGGTTCGCCGCTGGGCGCGCTCGATCAGTCGCTATGGAAGGCGAAGGCGCATTTAAAGGAACACGACATCGTGTTCCAGCCGGGCGTGAACGAGGATCTCGCGGCCACCGCAATCTGGGGCACGCAGCAGATCAACCTGTGGCCCGGCGCCACGCGCGAGGGCGTGTTCGGCATGTGGTACGGCAAGGGACCGGGCGTGGACCGCACCGGCGATGTCTTCAAGCACGCGAATTCGGCCGGCACGGACCCGCATGGCGGCGTGCTGGTGCTGGCCGGCGACGATCATGCGGCGAAGTCGTCTTCGGTCGCGCATCAGTCGGATCACGCGTTCATAGCGGCGGGCATGCCGGTGCTGTATCCGTCGAACGTGCAGGAGTATCTCGACTACGGCCTGCATGGCTGGGCCATGAGCCGTTACTCAGGCCTCTGGGTGGCGATGAAATGCGTGACCGACGTAGTGGAGTCGACGGCGTCGATCGATCTCGATCCGGACCGCGTGCACATCGTCACGCCCACCGATTACGCGATGCCGGAAGGTGGCCTCAACATCCGCTGGCCCGATGCGCCGCTCGCGCAGGAAGCCCGTTTGCTCGACGAGAAGTGGTACGCGGCGCTCGCCTACGTGCGCGCGAACAAGCTGAACCGCGTCGTGATCGATTCGCCGACGCCGCGCTTCGGCATCATCACGGCGGGCAAGGCTTATCTCGATGTGCGCCAGGCGCTGATCGACCTCGGTCTCGACGACGCGACCTGCGCGCAGATCGGCCTGCGCGTGCTGAAGGTGGGCTGCGTCTGGCCGCTCGACGCGCAAGACGCTCGCGCCTTCGCCACGGGTCTGGAAGAGATTCTCGTGGTCGAGGAAAAGCGGCAGATCCTCGAATATGCGCTGAAGGAAGAGCTCTACAACTGGCGCGAGGATGTTCGACCGCGCATCTACGGCAAGTTCGACGAACGCAACAACGAAGGCGGTGAATGGTCCGTGCCGCGCGGCGACTGGCTTTTGCCGGCGCATCATGAACTCTCGCCGGCGCTGATCGCGAAGGCGGTCGCGCGGCGTCTTGCGCATCTCGACCTTCCCGCCGATGTGCGCGCGCGCATGCTGGCGCGGGTCGCGACCATCGAGGCGAAGGAACGCGAAGCAAGCAAGCCGCGCGTGGAGGCCGAACGCAAGCCGTGGTTCTGTTCGGGTTGTCCGCACAACACCTCGACGCGCGTGCCCGAGGGTTCGCGCGCGTTGGCGGGCATTGGCTGCCATTACATGTCGATGTGGATGGACCGCAACACGGAAACCTTCAGCCAGATGGGCGGCGAGGGCGTGGCGTGGATCGGCCAGATGCATTTCTCAGGCGACAAGCACGTCTTCGTCAATCTCGGCGACGGCACCTATTTTCATTCGGGCCTGCTGGCGGTGCGCGCGGCGATTGCCGCGAACGCGAGCATCACCTACAAGATTCTTTATAACGATGCGGTGGCGATGACCGGCGGCCAGCCCGTCGACGGCGTGCTGACGGTGCCGCAGATCGCGCATCAGGTCTTCGCGGAAGGGGCGAAGCGCATCGTCATCGTGACGGACGAGCCGGACAAGTACGATGCGACAGTCGTGCTGCCGCAAGGCGTGAGCGTGCATCATCGCGACGAACTGGACCGCATCCAGCGCGAACTGCGCGACACGCCGGGCACCACGATCCTCATCTACGACCAGACCTGCGCCACCGAAAAGCGCCGGCGCCGCAAGCGCGGCACTTATCCCGATCCGGCGCGCCGCGCGTTCATCAACGACGCCGTGTGCGAAGGCTGCGGCGACTGCTCGGTGCAGTCGAACTGTCTTTCCGTCGAGCCGCTGGACACGCCGCTCGGCACCAAGCGCAAGATCAACCAGTCGGCGTGCAACAAGGACTTCTCGTGCGTGAAGGGCTTCTGCCCGAGCTTCGTCACCGCCGAGGGCGCACAGGTCAGGAAGCCGCGCGCAGCAAAAGGCGCCACGCCCGACTTCGACGCGCTGCCGCTGCCCACGCTGCCCGAGCTGGCCAAGCCGTATGGCGTGCTCGTGACGGGCGTCGGCGGGACGGGCGTGGTGACGATCGGCGGACTGATCGGCATGGCCGCGCATCTCGAACGCAAGGGCGTGACCGTGCTCGACATGGCCGGGCTCGCGCAGAAAGGCGGCGCGGTGCTGAGCCATGTGCAGATCGCGCCCACGCCGCAGGCGCTGCACGCGACGCGCATCGCGACCGGCGAAGCGCGGCTCGTGATCGGTTGCGATGCGGTGGTGTCGGCGTCGAAGGACGTGCTGTCGCGCACGCGACACGGCATCACGCAGGCAGCGATCAACAGCGGCGCCACGCCGACGGCCGACTTCATCACCGACGCCAACTGGCGCTTTCCGGGCGCGCAGACGGAACAGGCGTTGTCGGAGAGCATGGGCGAGGGCTGCGCGTTCATCGACGCCAATGCGCTCGCCTTGAAGCTGCTCGGCGACACGCTCTACGCGAATCCGCTGTTGCTGGGCTTTGCGTGGCAGAAGGGCTGGCTGCCGCTGCAACTGGCGAGTTTGAAGCGCGCCATCGAACTGAACGGCGTGGCGGTGGAGAAGAACTGGCTGGCGTTCGGATGGGGACGTCATGTGGCGCAGCACGGCGTGGGCAGCTTGCTCGATGCAGGCCGGCAGACCATCGTGCTAAAGATGCCGGAGTCGCTCGAACAGGTGATCGCCACGCGCGAAGCCCTGCTGACGGCGTATCAGAACGCGGCGTATGCGCGCGCTTATCGCGATGTTGTCGAGCGTATCCTCGACAAGGAGCAAGGCCTGGGCGGCCATGCGAAGCTGCCGCTGACGCGCGCGGTCGCCGTGAACCTCGCGAAGCTGATGGCCTACAAGGACGAATACGAAGTGGCGCGCCTGTATGCCGACCCGGCGTGGCTCGACAAGCTGCGCGACCAGTTCGAAGGCGAGCCGGGCCGCGACTACGCGCTGTCGTTCCATCTCGCGCCGCCGTTGTTCGCGAAGCGCGACGAGCACGGGCATCTCGTCAAGCGGCGCTTTGGCGGCTGGACGCTGCATGCGTTCCGGGCGCTTGCGCGGCTCAAGGGCCTGCGCGGCACGCCGTTCGATGTGTTCGGCAAGACCGCGGAACGTCGCGCCGAACGCCGCATGATCGCGGACTACATCGCGCTGGCCGATGAATTCTGCGCAAGCCTCGACGACGCGCGTTTCGAGTCGGCCCTGCAACTCGCGAAGCTGCCCGATGAGATTCGCGGCTTCGGCCATGTGAAGGAACGCAACATGGCGGCGGTACAGATCAAGCGCGAGCGGCTGCTCGCAGGCTATCGCGCGCCGGCGGAGTCCAGGGCGACAGCCTGAGCGCCATAGACGTCGAGCGCGGCGGCCTTCAGCGCACGCACCATGGTTTCGGTGGCGGGCGTGAGCAGGCGGTCGGCGCGCGTGACGATGCCGTAGTCGTCCATGCGGCAATCCATCTGCAAGGGCAGGATCTCGACGATCCGATGCCGCGCGTAATAGCGCGCCACGTCTTCCGCCAGCACGGCGATCATGTCGCTCTGTTCGAGCAGTTGCGTGACGAACAGGATCGCCGCCGTTTCGACCACGTTCGACGGCGGCGCGAGGCTGGCGCGCTGGAACATCAGGTCGAAGCGATGGCGCAGCACGCTGCCCGCCGGCGGCACGAGCCACGCGGCCTGCTGCACGTCGGCGAGCGCCAGGCTCTTTCTCTTCAGCAACGGATGCTCCGCGCGCACCACGGCGCGCGCCGGTTCGCCCGCGAGCGGCGCATAGCGCAACTGCACGTTGTCCTGTTCCGCTGAAAGGCGCCCGATCACGATGTCGAGCTTGTCCTGCGCGAGACGTTCGAGCAGCGCATTGCTGCCGTCGATCTCGACCGACACGCGAATGTCCGCATGCAGGCGCTTGACGGCCGCGACGGCGGCGGGCAGCAGCCGCACGCCGGGCGACGTGATCGCGCCGATGCTCACATGCCCGAGCCGACCTGACTTCAACGCGAGCAGTTCTTCCTGCGCCTGATCGAGGCTGCCGAGCACGGCGCGCGCGTGGCGGATGACCGCTTCGCCGTACAGCGTGGGCCGTACGCCGCGCGGTTCGCGGTCGAACAGCGTGACGCCGAGCGCTTCTTCCAGTTCGCGCAGGGTCTTGGATGCGGCCGGCTGCGTCATGTTGAGCGCTGCCGCCGCGCGATGAACATTGCCTTCCTCCGCCAGCGCCGCGATCAACAGCAGCTGGCGCGTCTTCAGATGGTTGCGGACGTTCGAGACACTCGTATTCATGAATGAATCCGGGTTATTACTAATGCCGGGATGGTTATCGATCAAGTCCATCTTTTCATTAGTAGATTATCACCCGCAGGCATACACTCGGGCGCATAACGAACTGACACGGAAGAGACACATGTCCGCCCCCAAGCCCAAGCTGCGCTCCGCGCAATGGTTCGGCACCAATGACAAGAACGGCTTCATGTACCGAAGCTGGATGAAGAACCAAGGCATTCCGGACCATGAATTCGACGGCAGGCCGATCATCGGCATCTGCAATACCTGGTCCGAACTCACACCCTGCAATGCGCACTTCCGCAAGGTCGCCGAACACGTGAAGCGCGGCGTCTACGAGGCGGGCGGCTTTCCGGTGGAGTTCCCGGTGTTCTCGAACGGCGAATCGAACCTGCGCCCGACCGCGATGCTCACGCGCAACCTCGCCGCGATGGACGTGGAAGAAGCGATCCGGGGCAATCCCATCGACGCCGTCGTGTTGCTCACGGGCTGCGACAAGACCACGCCGGCGCTGCTGATGGGCGCGGCCAGCTGCGACGTTCCGGCCATCGTCGTGACCGGTGGCCCGATGCTCAACGGCAAGCTCGATGGCAAGAACATCGGCTCCGGTACGGCGGTGTGGCAACTGCACGAGTCGCTGAAGGCGGGCGAGATCGACCTGCATCAGTTTCTCTCGGCGGAAGCGGGCATGTCGCGCTCGGCGGGCACCTGCAACACCATGGGCACCGCCTCGACCATGGCGTGCATGGCCGAAGCGCTCGGCACCTCGCTGCCGCACAATGCGGCAATTCCCGCCGTCGATGCACGCCGCTACGTGCTCGCCCACATGTCGGGCATCCGCATCGTGGAGATGGCGCTGGAAGGTCTCACGCTCTCGAAGATCCTGACGCGCGAGGCCTTCGAGAACGCGATCCGCACCAACGCGGCAATCGGCGGTTCGACCAATGCGGTGATTCACCTGAAGGCGATTGCGGGGCGCATCGGCGTGCCGCTGGAACTCGAAGACTGGACGCGCATTGGCCGCGATACGCCGACCATCGTCGATCTGATGCCGTCGGGCCGCTTCCTGATGGAAGAGTTCTATTACGCGGGCGGGCTGCCTGCGGTGCTGCGGCGGCTGGGCGAAGCCGGGCTCATTCCGCATCCGGACGCGCTGACGGTCAACGGCAAGTCCCTGTGGGACAACGTCAAGACCGCGCCGATCTCCAATGACGAAGTCATCCGCACGCTGGATCATCCGCTGATCGCGGACGGCGGCATCCGCGTGCTGCGCGGCAATCTGGCGCCGCGCGGCGCGGTGCTGAAGCCTTCGGCCGCCACGCCGGAACTGCTGAAGCATCGCGGCCGCGCCGTGGTGTTCGAGGATCTGGAGCACTACAAGGAACGCATCGTCGATGAGTCGCTCGATGTCGACAAGGACTCCGTGCTCGTGCTGAAGAACTGCGGACCGAAGGGTTATCCGGGCATGGCCGAAGTGGGCAACATGGGCTTGCCGCCGAAGCTGCTGCGCCAGGGCATCAAGGACATGGTGCGCATCTCCGACGCCCGCATGAGCGGCACGGCGTACGGCACGGTGGTGCTGCACGTGGCGCCCGAAGCGGCGGCGGGCGGACCGCTGGCGGCCGTGCGCGACGGCGACTGGATCGAGCTCGACTGCGACGCCGGCACGCTGCATCTGGACATCGGCGAAGAGGAACTGGCGCGCCGCATGAGCGACCGCAAGCCGCCGCGTTCGCATGGCGACGGCGGTTATCAGCGGCTGTATGTGGACCACGTGCTGCAGGCGGACGAGGGCTGCGACCTCGACTTCCTCGTCGGCATGCGCGGTGCGGCGGTGCCGAGACATTCGCACTGAGCGCGCTTGAAGAACCCGAGACCATGAGGACGCCAGCATGAGCCGTCACGTCAGTCCACGCTATCGCGGCATCTTTCCGGTCGTGCCGACGACCTTCACCGAAAGCGGCGAACTCGATCTGGAGAGCCACAAGCGCGCGGTGGATTTCATGATCGACGCGGGCTCGGACGGCCTGGCGATCCTCGCCAACTTCTCCGAGCAGTTCTCATTGGCCGACGACGAGCGCGACGTCCTCACGCGCACGATCCTCGAGCATGTGGCGGGGCGCGTGCCGGTGATCGTCACCACCTCGCACTACGGCACGCGTGTGTGCGTGGAGCGCAGCCGTCGCGCGCAAGAGCTGGGCGCCGCGATGATCATGGCCATGCCGCCGTATCATGGCGCGACCTTCCGCGTGCCCGAGAGCGCCCTCTACACGTTCTACGCGCGCCTCTCGGACGCGCTGACGATCCCAGTCATGATCCAGGACGCGCCCGCCGCAGGCACGCCGCTTTCAGCGGCTTTCCTGGCACGCATGGCGCGCGAGATCGAGCAGGTGTCGTACTTCAAGATCGAAACGCCGGGCGCGGCGAACAAGCTGCGCGAGCTGATCAGCCTCGGCGGCGAAGCCATCGAAGGTCCGTGGGACGGTGAAGAAGCCATCACACTGCTCGCCGATCTGAACGCGGGCGCGACCGGATCGATGACGGGCGGCGGCTTTGCGGACGGCATCCGGCCGATCATCGAGGCGCATCGCGAGGGACGTACCGACGATGCCTTCGATCTCTATCAGCGCTGGCTGCCGCTCATCAATCACGAGAACCGTCAGGCCGGCTTGCTGGCGACCAAGGCGCTGATGAAGGAAGGCGGCGTGATCGCGTGCGATGCGCCGCGTCATCCGCTGCCTGCGATGGGACGCGAAACGCGCGACGAACTCATCGCCATCGCGCGCCGTCTCGATCCGCTGGTGCTGCGCTGGGCCCGCTAGGGTATCGTGACGCCTTCATGCAAAGGAGACAGGACATGGAAGGAGTCGTTCGGCTTGGCGTAGTGGGCATCGGCAAGATCGCGCGCGATCAGCATCTGCCGGCCATCGCCGCCCAGCCCGGGTTCGAGCTCGTCGCGTGCGCGAGCCGTCATGCGAGCGTGGATGGCGTGCGCAACTATCGGGATATCGGCGAGCTGCTGGCTGCCGAGCCAGGGATCGAAGCGGTGTCGCTGTGCGCGCCGCCGCAAGTGCGCTATGAACAGGCGCGCGCCGCGCTCGAAGCCGGCAAGCATGTGATGCTGGAGAAGCCCCCGGGCGCGAGCGTGAGCGAGGTCGAGGCCTTGCATGAGATCGCCCGGGCGCGTGGCCGCACCTTGTTTGCGACGTGGCATTCGCGTGCGGCACCGGCAGTGGAGCCGGCGCGTGCCTGGCTGGCGTCGCGGGAAGCGGGCGCGCTGCGTTCAGTGGAAGTGCGCTGGAAAGAGGACGTGCGGCGCTGGCATCCGGGACAGGAGTGGATCTGGGAGCCCGGCGGTCTCGGCGTATTCGATCCCGGCATCAACGCGCTCTCCATCGTGACCCGCATCCTGCCGCATGAAGTCGCATTGCGTGGCGCGACGCTGACCACGCCCGCCGACACCGCGACGCCCATCGCCGCCGAACTCGATTGCGTCGCGAGCAACGGCGCGCCGGTGCGCGCGGTGTTCGACTGGCGTCATGGGCCGGTCGAGGAATGGGACATCGATATCGAAACGGAGGGCGGCCGCCTGTCGCTGCGTGAGGGGGGCAAGCGTCTTGCCATCGCGGGCAAGGACATCGATGCAGGCCCGGAGCGCGAATATCCCGCGCTGTACGAGCGCTTTCACGAACTCATCGCGACCCATGCGAGCGACGTGGACGTGCGCCCGTTGCGTCTCGTCGCCGATGCGTTCCTGAACGGACGCATCGTCGGCACCGAAGCTTTCGGGCGTTCATGACGCCCGATAGGGCGCGCTCCGCGAAGCATTGACGGCGCACACATCGCCCTCCGGCGCGGCGCGCACATTCGCGTGCCGCGCCACGAGCGGAATGCGTCGCGGCTGGCCCGGCGCGAGATGAAACCAGTCGGTGTGCGCGCGATAGTCCGGGTCATCGATGTGCACCCAGCGCGCGAGCTGCACGGTCTCGATCACGAGACTCCAGCCATCCCCGTCTTTCTCCACGCTCGCCTTGAGGCCGATGTCGCGCCGCTCGCCGATCGACGGATCCGGGAAATGGAAAGCTTCTGACAAGGTCTCGCCGGTGCCGGCATCGCGCAGGACCACGTGCGTGACATCATGCGCGCGCGGGCCGAAGCGATATGCATACGCGCTGTCGAAGAAGGCGCCGATCAGCCGGTTCGATGAAATGCGCTGCACGCTGCGCGCGGGCAGCACGACATCGCACGCACCGCCCGCGACCTTGACCGACCCTTCACGCAGACACGCCAGTTCCACCCGTCCGCGAATCTCGTGCGCCGTCTCGTTGACGAGATGCACGTCGAGGCCTTCGAGCCCTTCGTCGAGCAGCAGCGCCTGCACAGGTTGCAGCACGCGGGCGAGGCCATGCAGGGCGCTCTTGGGGGCGCCCAGCACATCGATGACGCCCCAGCCCGCGCCCGGTCTCACGTCGAGCAGATTCCACACGATCCCGCCCGCACACGTCGAGCCTTGCCGGCGCCATTCGGAGAACACGGCGCCGATCACATCGGCGACCACTGCGCGCGACAGTTCCAGATAGCGCTCGGGATTTTCATAGCGCAAGCGCGGCACGTCCTGCCGGTAAAGCGACTGCATGTAGTACTCGCGCACGTCGTCGAAATCCCAGGCGGAACCCGGATCACGCGGCACGCCGGCTTTCCAGCGCGGCTCGTGCGCGCGCGGATTCGGCAGCGCGCGCAAGGCGACATCGTCGGGCACATTGGCGAACGCCAGACACTCCGAGGCAAAGCGGACCTGTGCGCGGCGAATGTCGTCGAACGAGCGTTGATACGCGGGCACGCCGTAGTAATGCGTAATGCCGCCGCGCGTGCCGAAGGGCATCGAGTCGGTATCGCCGGGCGCGGCGCTCGGCGAGTTCACGACATAGGCGACATCCGGCCGCTCCGCAGCGATCGCCTCGGGTAGCCACTCGGTGAACAGGCGTTGCTGATAGGCGTCGAAGGGCAGGCCGAGCATCGCGGCCTGCTGATGCACTTCGCTTCCGCCGCACAGCACGGCCAGCGAAGCAAAGCGCCGCGTGCGCGCGAGGAACTGGCGGGCTTCACGCTGCACGCTCAGATGGAAGGCTTCGTCATCGGGATAGTCGAAGTTGGCGAACGCGAAGTCCTGCCAGACGAGCACGCCGTAGCGGTCCGCAAGTTCATAGAACGCGTCCGACTCATAAAGCGTGATGCCGCTGACGCGAATCATGTTGAGGCCTGCGTCGCGAACCAGCGCGAACAGCGCTTCGAGCTTCTCATACGGCGCGTCGAGCGCGACGATATCCGCCGAGGTCCAACACGCACCACGCGCGAACACGGGCACGCCGTTCACGACCGGCTGAAAGCCCTGGCCATCCGCGCCACGATCCACATGCACGGTGCGAAAGCCGATCTCGCCCAGCGCGATATCGCCGAGCTTGACCGCGTAGCGAAAGGGTTCGCCGTGCGTATGCGGATACCACAGGCGTACGTCCGGGATTTGCACGCGGCCGGTCAGCGTATGCGCGTCCTGCCATTGCATGTCCGCATGTTCTTCGCCGCATTCGAGCCGCACCGGCGCGGCCTCCTGCGCATGAAAGAAGCGCACGGTGACATCGAGCACACCGTCACTGCCATCCACGCGGGAGCGCATGTCGATCGACTCGATGCAACCCTGCGCTTCGCCGATCAGTTCCACCGCGCGCCATGGTCCGGCAGGCTGGATCGTCGGACACCAGCCCGCCATATGGCCGAGCAGCGTCGTGCGCACGTTGCGCAAGGTGGCCGGTTGCGCGAGCTTCGGACGCCAGCGCGCACGGCCCCGCTTCGCGGCGAGCGCGGGCGCGATGGAACGGAAGCACAGGTGCAGCACGTGCTCACCGCTCAGTTCAATGTCGAGATCATGCGCGATGAACATCGAATCCGAGTCGAGCAGCTTGACGTCATCAAGCCAGACTTCGGTGATGGTCGCCAGGCCATTGAAGCGCAGCCGGCGCTTGCCGTGCCCGCTCAGCTTCAGCCGATACCAATGGTCCGCATGCGCGAACGGCTGTGCCACCGCGTCGTCTTTCACACCAGTTGCGCGCAATGCCGACGCCACCGTGCCCGGCACGGGCGCGTCGATCCAGTGTGTCTGCGTGTCGAGCGATGCCGGCGTCGCGCAGGCACCCGCGGGCGTGCTCACGCATTGCCAGCCGTCGGCGAGGCGTCGCGGCGCGTGCGCGAGCGAGACGTGCATGACTCTTCCTCGTGAATGGAATAAGAGAAAAATGAAGAAGCCGCGTCATCGCGACGCGGCTTCGGTCTTCAGAGAAAGCGCGCGGCGAGCGGCTCGATGACCTTGTCGTAGGAAGTCTGCATCGATTCGAGGCAGTCCTCGCACAAGTCGGTGCGCGAGCGCATGCGGGCGCGCGCGAGACGGAACTGCATGACCATCGCTTCGCTTGCAATCGCCTGAGCGCTTGCCTGGATCTCGCCCGGTACTTCCACGCCATGTGCGTTCAGCCAGCCGAGATACTTCGACAGCATCTCGAAGTTCGAACCGATCTGACGCATCATGTTGAACGTGTAGAGGTGGTAGTACGCCGGGTCGCGTTCGAGCATCGCACGCATGTGCTCGGGGAACGCCGCACGCCATTGCGCCACCGGGTTCGACGCGGGCCGGTCCTGCAGACGCAGCTTGAGCAGTTCCACCGAACGCTGTACGAGCGCTTCGCCTTGCAGCGGATCGCGCGCGCGCTTCACGAATTCGACGTAAGGAAACAGCGCCTGCACGTCGCTCGCGAGACCGGGCGTCAGACGGAAGACGCCGTCGTAGTCCTCGCCGGACAGCGAGAAATACCCCGCGTTGTGGAAGTACGTGATGTGCTTCGCTTGCGGGTCGATGGCGTCGATGGCGATGGTCGTCTTCGTATGCGTCTGCCGGTACGCGGTGGCGCGCGTATCCGGCAGCCAGTACGAATCCATCTCCGCGACCACGATCTGGCCGCGCTTCGTCTGCTCCACTACGTGCGCCTCGACCGTGTCGTAGATCGCGAGCTCTTGGGCCTGGAGGCCGTAGAGCCGCGCGATATCGTCGAGCGAGAACTTCGGGAACGTGAACTGATCGCCCTCGAAGTCCTGCGTCACGGTGAAACTGAGCGCCGCGTGCGGATCGCAGCCGTAGTGATGCAGCAACTCGATCCACAAGTCGACGTAGCAGTTCGTCTCCAGCCACACGCGCTCGTCGCGATGCAGCGCGTGCTGGCGATATTCGCCATGCGCGGGCGCGGACGTGTCCGTCACGGCATCAGCCGGCGAGCGTGCGTTCATGCCCGGTTACCCAGTTTGTCGAGACCCTGGGCGATGAGCGCGGCCTTGTCGCCCCACAGCAGCTGGCGCACCTGCTCCGGCCATGCATTGACGTCGAGGCCGTGATGGCGGAACAGCGCCAGCGTCGTGCGTTCCATGCCGAAGCCCACGCAGGCCGTGTGCGCGACCTGCTCGTCGGCCTGGCTGATGTGCCACAGCTCGCCGAAGTGGTCCTGGTGGTAGTTGAACGACAGGCACGCCGTGGGACGGTCGGGCGTCGCCACCGGCACCAGCAGTTCGAACTTGAGTTGCTGTTCGCGCTGGCTGTCCGCGACGATCTTGCCGCCGCGGCCGAAGAACGGGTCGTTGGCGAGATCGATCTCATACGGCAGGCCCAGCAGTTCGATCAGCAGGGAGCCGCGATCGATCCACTTCTGGCGGAACGCCATCACCTGTTCGGGGCTGCCCACGCGGATGTATTCGCGCATGCGGAACATCTGCATGCGGCCCGGATCGATGGACGGCTCGTGACGGAAGCAGTACGAGAAGGCGTCGAAGATCGCGCCGTCGGCGGCGAGCTTGCCGCGCTTCGCAACCAGCGGATAGATCGGATAGCATGCGGCCGGTGTCAGCACGAGGCGCGTGGGCTTCTGCTGATCCATCCAGTCGTCGGAGCGCTCTTCCTCTTCGCCGATGTGCACGATCTTGTCGAGCGCTTCGAGCAGGCGATGATGCCCGCGATCGTTGCCCTGGAACGAATGGATCGTGCCGGCGAGGTTCGGGAAGCTCTTCAGGTATTCGCTGTCTTCGAAGTCACGGCGGCGCATGGCCGGCGGGAAGCGCAGCACTTCGGCGTGCTGGTCGGCGCCGAGCAGCGTGATCGCCTGGTTCAGGCGCTCGACGATGTCCTCGAACACTTCGCTGCGGCCATAGAGGCCGTCTTCGCCGGTATCGATGAGGATGCCCGCATCCATCAGGCGGTCCCGCAAGGTCAGGTCCGATTTGTCGTACGGTGCCTGCGTCTCTTGTGTTTGAGCTTGTGCTTCGGCCTGCATCATGGCGGCCTGTTCTGTCGGCATGTTCATAGCGTCAAAGGGTTCCCGTTGCGGCGCGCTGCGCAAGCAGCAGGTTCGCCGTGTTCAATTCAATGCGGTCGTTGCTGATCATGAGGGGCGCCGAGTGCAGATCGCGCAGATGGCGTCCCACGCTGAACGGCGTGTCGTTCTTGTAGCCGGCCATGCCGCAGATCATCAGCGTCTCCTGCACCACGTGCAGCGCCGACTGCGAAATCGCCAGCTTGAGCATGTTGAGGTCTGCGTTGATGCCGATCGACGCCGTGAGCGGCGCGTCGTCGTCATTGCCTTGCGTGGCCCGGCGGATGGCGCGTTCGGTGCTCGCGGCCTCGACGTTGGCGAGCGATTCGCGCAGGCGTGCCTGCATCATCCTGATGAGCGTGATGATCTGCGAGAGCCGCGCCGCCGAAGGAGGCAGGGCGGGCTTGCCGCGCGCCTGGTTGCGGAAGAACTGATGCGCGCGATTCGCTGCATCGCAGGCAATGCCGCACCACACCGACGACCACAACGTGTGCGATACGGGCAGCATGCTTTCGTCGGCGATCTTCGAGAACGGCGCGGGCAGGATCTGCTCGGCGATGCCGCTTGCCGTGAGCCGATGTCCCTGGCTGCACGTGCCGCGCATGCCGAGCGTGTCCCACGTGCCGCGCTGTTCGAGCGTGAGCGTTTCACGCGGCGCGACGATCAGGACCTGATCCGAAGGCGGTGCATCCGGATGACGGCGCGCCGTCACGAGAATGCAGTCCGCGTAGGTGCCGTACGAAATGGTCGGCGCCATCTTCTCGATCTGGAACGCGTTGTCGACGAGATCGACTGCGCATGCGCTCGTCCGCATGTTGCCGCCGATGTTCTCTTCGGACGTGGCCGATGCGAGCAGCAGTTGCTCGTTCACCATGCGCGCGAGGAACGCACGCTGCCAGGGCACGTTCGCGCCATGATCGACGATGCACACGACCTGGCTCTGGTGCATGGCATAGATCATCGCGGACGAGGCGCAGCCCTGGGCGAGGGCTTCGCACAGGCGGGCCACGCCGGTCAGCGAGAGTCCGTCGCCGCCGTGTTCCACCGGCACCATCGCGGAGAAGAGACGCTCCTCGCGCATCGCAGCGACCGCTTCCGCAGGAAAGCGCGCTTCACGATCCACTGCATCCGCGTGTCGCGCCGCGACGGCGGCGACACGCTTTGCAGCATCGATCAACGCGCTTTCGCTACGTGCGTTCATGCTCTGTGCCAGTTGCGCCGCCTCGAGCTCCTGAGCGGGCGCGTTCATGCGGCCGCCTGCGAGCGGCGCAACTCCTCGACGGCGGCCGCGAGCGAATCGACGCTCGAAAAGAGCCGGCGCGTGAGCATGTGATCGGGGATCTCGATGCCGAACTCGTCTTCGATCGCGAGCATCACGTGAACCGTGGCGAGCGATGAGAGACCGGCGGCGTAGAGATCGTCGCTGTCGGAGAGCGTATCGACAGGCACGTCGAGCCGAGCGGACTCGGCGAGGATGCGGCGCAATTCAGTTTTCATTGTCTGTGTTTTCCCTTGTACCCGGCCAACGGTGCATTAAATCCGGACGGCGACGTAGCGTGGTGGTCGAATGTCGCCTTCGCTCCGGGGCGAAGTCGGGGTGGTGTTGTTCACTTTCGTGAAGACGATTTCACGAGAGCCCTCGCACTCACCTTCTTGTTTGTCGTTTGATCGTATTTAACGAATTACGAGGCCGGGACGTCCGTGCGATGGCGCACGGTGGGCCTTCAAGAGCAAAGGCGTGCTATGTGCGATATCCGGCACGCAGCGTTTTGCGGCAATCCTTCAGACTGGCTACTGCACTACTTCAGGTAAGTCCTGCAGCTTTCGCCGACATGGGCCTTGCAAAAACTATGCGAGACTGCAAGGCATTTGAAAACTGACGCATGGGGTAAGGTAATTGGTACTGTTCTCCTTTTTGCTGGGCTTTGTCGCACTGTTCATCGTATGGAAGAAACGCCGCGTGGCGGTCTTGCTGATGGCAGGTGTCTTCTTCTGGCTGGTCGGGAGTTGGCTGGCCGGACCGTTGATGAGGCTCGCCAACGACGGGCATGCCGTCATGACCGAACCGCGCCTGGGCCCGCGCACGGTCATCATCGTGCTCGGCGGCGGCACCGAATACGATCGCAACCGGCATTTGATTCCGAAAGGCGACAGCATCACCCGCGTGGATCTGGGTGCGTCGCTGTACCGGCGCTGCCGCGCACTCGAAACGGACTGTCTCGTGATCGTGAGCGGCGGCAATCCGCAGCATCATGAACAAAGCGAAGCCGATGTCATCGGACCTTTGCTGCTTGCACAGGGTGTCGAAAGCAAAGACCTGATCCTCGACAACACGAGTCTCGACACTTACGCCAACGCGCGCAATACGGAGAAAATCCTACGGTCGCGGCGATACGACACTTCGATTCTCGTCACCTCATCGCTGCACATGCAGCGCGCGCTGCTGGCTTTTCAGGTGTTTGGCATCGATCCGCAGCCCGGCGTGGCCTTCATACGGAATCCAAAATCATGGTGGGTGCCGCACCCTGAAGGATGGATCGATTCGAACTTTGCGCTGCATGAATTGATCGGCATCATGCGCTTTTATGTGTGGCACTGGATCGGGCTGTATCCGGGATTGCAGCCCGGGGTTCAGCGTTGAAGCGCTTCTTTCAGATAGCGCGCAGTGCGGCTTTCGGCATGCTTGGCGACCTCGTCGGGAATGCCTGTAGTCACGACCTTGCCGCCATCCTCGCCTGCACCCGGGCCCATGTCGATGACCCAGTCGGAGTGAGCCGCCACGCGCATGTCGTGTTCGACGACGACTACCGTGTTGCCCGCATCGACCAGGCCTTGCAACTGGCGCATCAGGCGATCTACGTCGGCGGGATGCAGGCCGGTGGTGGGCTCGTCGAGGATGTAGAGCGTGTCGCCGCGATGGGCGCGCTGCAGTTCCGTCGCGAGCTTGATGCGTTGCGCCTCGCCTCCCGATAGCTCGGTGGCCGGCTGACCCAGGCGCAGATAGCCGAGCCCGATGTCGCGCAGCACGGCAAGCGCACGCATGATGCTGGGTTCATCGGCGAAGAAAGCGCATGCGGCATCGACGCTCATGTCCAGCACTTGCGCGATGTTCTTGCCGTGCCACTCGATCTCCAGTGTCTGCGCGTTGTAGCGCGAGCCGTGGCAGGTCGAGCAGGACGTGTACACGCTCGGCAGGAACAGAAGCTCGACGCTCACGAAGCCTTCGCCTTCGCACGTGGGGCAGCGTCCCTGTGCGACGTTAAAGGAGAAGCGGCCAGCGCCATAGCGGCGCTTGCGCGCGCTCGGCGTGTCCGCAAAGAGCTTGCGAACGTGATCGAACAGTCCGGTATAGGTCGCGAGGTTCGAGCGCGGCGTGCGGCCGATGGGCTTTTGATCGACACGCACGAGGCGCCGGATCGTCTCCATGCCTTCGACGATGCTTCCGCCCGCGGGCGTGTCCGGTGTCGCGAGCAATGGGTCGGATTCGTCTTCGGTGGCGTCGTCGAGGGCGCGTCCGAGGTGTTCGGCGACGAGCTCCGGCAAAGCCTGGCTGACGAGGCTCGACTTGCCCGAGCCCGAGATGCCGGTGACCGTCGTGAAGGCGCCGAGCGGAAAGGCGGCATCGACGCCATCGAGGTTATTGCGCTCGATGCGTGCAAGCTTGAGCCAGCCACGCGGCCTGCGCGGCTCGCGTTCGACCGCGCGATGTTGCGCGAACAGATGCTCGCGGGTCTGCGAGGCATCGACGGCTGCAAGGCCTTCCGGTGGCCCGCTGTACAGCACGTGGCCACCGCCTTCGCCCGCGGCCGGACCGACATCGACGAGCCAGTCGGCACGGCGCATCGTGTTCAGATCGTGTTCGATGACGAACAGCGAATTGCCCGCGGCCTTCAGTCGCTGCAACGCGACGAAGAGCGCTTCGTTGTCCGCGGGGTGAAGTCCCGCCGAGGGTTCGTCGAGCACGTACACGACGCCGAACAGTTGCGACGCCAGTTGCGTGGCGAGCCGCAGGCGCTGCAACTCGCCGGAGGAGAGCGTCGGCGTCGCGCGGTCGAGCGACAGATAGCCGAGGCCAAGATCGATGAGCGTTCGCAGTCGCTCAAGCAGATCGGCGGCGATGCGTTCGGCTGCGGCGCGTTTTTCGTCCGAGAGATTCGCGGTGCGGCGGACATCGGGCGCCGCCTTGTGCGCCGAGCCGCCGGCCGCGACTCGTTGCGTCGTGGCCGCGCGGCGAGCGGCCTTGTCCAATGTCTCGCCATGCGGCTGCGCCTGCCTGGACCAGTCGCCGCGTGCGATGGGCGTGAGCAGATCGGCGAGGCGGTTCATCGGCAGATGCGCGAATTCGGCGATGTCCAGTCCCGCGAAGGTGACGGAGAGCGCTTCCTTCTTCAGCCGCTTGCCGTGGCACGAAGGGCAGTCGCTGCCCACCATGAAGCGCGACACGCGCTTCTTCATCAATGCGCTTTGCGTGTGCGCGAAGGTGTGCAGGATGTAGCGGCGCGCACCGGTGAAGGTGCCCTGATAGCTCGGCTCGGCGCCGCGCTTCAATGCCGCGCGGGTTTCCTTCGGCGTGAGGCCGGCGTACACCGGCGCAGTCGGCTGCTCTTCAGTGAAGAGGATCCAGTCGCGGTCCTTCTTCGGTAGATCGCGCCAGGGCGTGTCGACGTCATAGCCGAGCGTCACGAGGATATCGCGCAGGTTCTGGCCGTGCCAGGCGGGCGGCCACGCGGCGATGGCGCGCTCACGGATGGTGAGGGAGTCGTCCGGCACCATCGACTTCTCCGTGACCTCGTACACGCGTCCGAGGCCATGGCAGACGGGACACGCGCCCTGCACGGTGTTCGGGGAGAAGTCCTCCGCGTAAAGCATGGGCTGCTTCGGCGGATAGCTGCCCGTACGGGAATACAGCATGCGCACGAGGCTGGACAGCGTTGTCACGCTGCCCACGGAAGAACGCGCATTCGGCGCGCCGCGCTGCTGCTGTAGCGCGACGGCGGGCGGCAGGCCTTCGATCGAATCGACCTGCGGCACGCCGACCTGTTCGATGAGCCGTCGTGCGTACGGTGCGACCGATTCGAAGTAGCGGCGCTGCGCTTCCGCGTAAAGCGTACCGAATGCCAGGGACGATTTTCCGGACCCCGAGACGCCGGTGAAGACCACGAGGGCGTCGCGTGGGACATCGACATCGACGTTCTTCAGGTTGTGCTCACGCGCGCCGCGAACGCGCACGAAACCTGCTCTGGAGTGTTCGTTGGCATCGTCATGTGCGGCGACAGCGTGGTGGGCTTTGCGGACATCCATGGCAAAAAGTGGTGATGGCTTCGAGATTGCATGCAGCATGCCATATGCCGGATGGCATTTTGCGTCATGCATGTTGAATGCAGAATGCGGGCGGGATTTTCGCGCGAGGATTGCGTGGACGTCAGCGCTCGATCAGAACCGTGATGAGACTGATCGGAGAGGTAACGCGTTGAAATCAGAGACAAGCGGATTGAAGATACTGCTCACGCTGACGGCGAGCCTGGCGATGGGCGTATCGGGCGCAGCGATGGCGGGCGGAAACGGCAATGGTGGTTCGGGCGGAGGCAATGCGCATGGCGCGGCGACTGCCGGACCGACGGCCGGAGGAGACAATACCTCCGTACCGGGCAGCACGCGCCCGGGGCTGCATTTCAAGCACAAGAAGAAGGCGAAGCCCGCGCCGTCCAGCGCGCAGTGACGAGGACGAGCACGACGAAGCGCGGCAGGGCACGCGTCCGCGCAGAATGACGCGCGGAATGGCTCAGGCTGCTGCGACGCCTTCGATGTCGATGTCGTCGGTCCCGAGGCGCGAAAAGATGTCGCAGACTGCGCGCATCTCCGCTTCGTCGCGGATGCAGACGACAACGCGTGTCAGGCCGCACAGCGTGTCGGCGTCGCCGCCGTCCGCGCCGAATGACGGAAGAATGTCGTCGTCGGTCATGTCGAGACCGAATGGGTACTCATGCGTATCGACGACGCCAAGATGTTCGCCGTGACCAGCGTATTCGGCTGAGATCCACTGGGTTTGCGCCGCCGCACTCTGCACCACCGAACTGTGAAAGTCCGCAAAGCCGGTCATGCTGGCCACGCGGACTCGGTCTCCCGCGATGCCTTCCGCGCGGAGGTCCTCGAGTGCTTCGTCGAGCTTGCGGGAGCCGAAAAAAGCTCCGGATACTTCTCGCATCATTGCTTGTCTCCTTGCTGCCTCGGTGCCACGAATTCAGTATCGCCGTGAAGCGCGCCGTTGTGAACACGGGTTCATACCGGTTGTCGCCCCGAGAGATCGGGAAAAGCGCGAGAGGCACAGGGAGCCGCGCAGCAGCGCGCGGCAGCGACACACCGGAAAAACCGCTTTTCGGGCTCGCAAGTGCGCGAGGAGATGGCAAATCCAACGGATGCGGACCGGGATACGCGAGCCTGACGACGAAGCGAACACACTGGCCGGGTGCCGGGGGCAGATACAGCCGATACCCGGAGCCGCGGTTGCGATTCCAGGCGCGTTCACTTCATGCGGTACATGAACTTTACGCCGCAAAGGACCGATTATCAACGGTTTGATGCGGCCCTAATCGCTTGAAACGCAAGGTTTTTTCGAGACAGTTCGTCGCAGCGGCATGGCGATCGCAGCATTGGCATGCTGCATGATGTATACAAAAAACCGCGTGAACGATCAGTCATCGTACAAGCTGACTTGCGCCCTATAATGGGCGATCGAGCCTAATCAAGACCGGTCCATCCATGTCCCAAGCACTGTCGTCCGGCGCGCTGCGCCGCTCCCGCAATCTGACCGAGGAGGTCGTTGCCGAGTTGTCGGAGCGCATTCGCAGCGGCGCACTTCAGCCCGGCGACAAGCTGCCGACGGAATCGGAAATCATGGCGCAGCTCGGCGTCAGCCGCACCGTCGTGCGTGAATCGATTTCGCGCCTGCAGGCCGCGCGCCTCGTGCAGACGCGGCATGGCATCGGCACCTTCGTGCTGGAGGCGACCGATCACGACCGCTTTCAGATTGAAGCCGCGGGCGATCTCACCGTGCGCGACGTGATGGCCATTCTCGAACTGCGCATCAGTCTCGAAGCCGAAGCAGCCGGACTCGCCGCGATGCGCCGCACGGACGAGAATCTGGCACAGATGCGCCGCGCGCTCGACGAGTTCGAACGCCTGATCGAAGCGGGCGAGAGCAGTGCGGTGACCGCCGATGTCGCCTTCCATCTCGAACTCGCGAAGGCCACGGGCAACCGCTATTTCCACAGCATTCTGAGCCAGCTCGGCAACACCATCATTCCGCGCACGCGAGTCAATTCCGCTGCCCTCGCTCATCACGATCCCGGCAGCTATCTCGATCGCGTGAATCGCGAGCATGAGGATATCTTCGACGCCATCGAGCGTCGCGATCCCGAAGCCGCGCGCGCCGCGATGCGCATGCACCTGTCGAACAGCCGCGAGCGTCTGCGTCGTGCGCACGAGGCTTCGGGCAAGGCACAGGACGCGAGCTGAGCCGCCTCGCGTCATGCTTGCGCGCTATGCCTCGTCGAGCATGACGGAGAGCGTGCCGGCTTCGCTCTGCACACCTGCATCGAGATCAATTTCGTGCGGCGCCATCTTCGCAATGGCGCGCAGCAGGCGTGGCGAGAAGCTCGCGCCGAAACGTGCGAGGGCATCGTTGCGCGTAGCTTCATCGGCATGCGAGAGCGCACGCAGTTCACTCAACGGCAAGCCCACGAACAGATCGATCGCGTAAGGCGGCGCATCGGGATCGGCGTCGGTCGACGGCGAACCCGGTGTTCGTATGCGCAAGCCGGGCTGCAAATGTGACGCCAGTTCCGCGCTTACCTGATAGGGCGCTTCGGCCTCCAGCGCGCCGTGTGCTTCGCTTGCGAGGAAAGGAGCAACGTCCTGCAGACGCGCCAGTTCTTCATCGGACAGCAACATGGAGGTTCTCCCTGCGGAATTCGGTCAAGTTATCACGGCCCGCAGCACATGGCGGTCCAGCGTGCGTTCACGCCAGCGTCAATCGCGATGTTCCGCGATGCAGGCGGCAATCGCGTCGTTCACGGCATCGGCGGCATCGCGATGCGGTGAATGTCCGCACTGCGACAGCTTGACGAGCCGCGCGTGCGGCACGGCTTCCTGAATCCTGTCGAGTTGCAGCATCGATGCATATTCGTCATCGTGTCCCTGAATCGCGAGCAGCGGCTTTCGGATCGCGGCGATTTCGGCGGTGATGTCCCAGTGCAGGAACTCCGGATTGAGCCACGCGTCGTTCCAGCCGTAAAAGGCCGAATCCACGTCATCGTGATAGGCGCCCAGCCTGTCGCGCAGCGCACTGGTCTCATAGACCGCGCGCGTCTCCCTGATCGCCTGCACCGTCATGGGTTCCACGAACACATGCGGCGCCATGATCGCGGCGCCCGCCAGCGCATCGGGGAATGCGCTGGCATAGAGCAGGGCGATCGTGCCGCCGTCGCTATGACCGATGAGCCACATGCGGGCGCGCTCGCGGGCATCGATGCGCAATGCATTGAGCAACGCGGGCAACACCACCTGCGCCTGATGATGCAGGAAGCTCACCGGCCAGGTTTCGCCGGGCCGGCGCGGAGTCGAGCGTCCATAGCCCGGACGCGAGAACACCAGCCCGCGACATTGCAGCCGGTCACACAGCGCTTGCGGCCAACGCTTCCATAACCTGACCGACCCCAGTCCCTCATGCAGGAATACGGCGATGGGCGCATCTTCGCGTCCGGCATTGAGCCATGCATATTCGACACGCACGGGATAGGCGCCGCCGTTCAAATCGGCAAAAGAAACAGACTCGCCTGGCTGAAATGTCATATTGGAAATCTGCAAGATAGAGCACAAAGATTAACAGACACCTTCAGGCGGTTATGCGAATCTCCTTCGCGAGGATGCATCGAAAGGGTGCATGCAAGGTAATGAATAAAGCTATTGAATCGCCATCCCCGCAGAAAAAACAGGTATCTCGGTCCATTCGATTTTTTTCTCTGGACTTGCCTGAACTTTTTCTGCGAAAGTCATTCGTAAGAATGCGCGCAATGCTGCGTTAAACCTTGGCCCTATTTAATTGAATGTCGCTTATGGAGTGTGTGGATGAAACGACCTAAACGAATGTTGCTGGAGAACATTGCCTGGGCGCGTGAAACAGCGCATGCCGATGCAGACTTCTTTCCTCGCCTGGCGCAAGGTCAGAGCCCTCGCGTGCTGTGGATCGGTTGCTCGGATAGTCGCGTGCCGGCCGAGACCGTCACGAATGCCGATCCTGGAGACCTGTTCGTTCATCGCAACATCGCCAATCTGTTTTGTCCATCCGACGACAACACGTTGAGCGTGCTGGAATATGCAGTGCGCGTGCTGAAGGTGGATCACGTCATCGTCTGCGGCCATTACGGCTGCGGTGGCGTGCGTGCGTCACTGCTGCCGTTGTCGAATGACCTGCCGCATGTCAATCGCCGCATTGCGCCGCTATGCGCACTGGGCGAGACGCATCGCGACCATCTCGGCACCTTTGCGGACCTCGATACCCGCGCCAATCGGCTCGCCGAACTGAGCGTGTTCGAACAGGTGCGTTTGCTGCGCGAGCACGCCATCATCCGTGAACGCGATACCCCTCCGCTCGTGCATGGGTGGATCTTCGGCCTGCATGACGGACATCTCAAGGTGCTGGCTTCAGGCTATGAAAACGAATCCGGTCATCAAGGCAGCGCGCAAGTAGGCACTGCTCTGCTCGAAACAGTCTAAGCACTCAATTCAGCCGTTGAATCTTATGCGATGTCGCGAAAGCGGCACTCGCAGGCATTCACTCGCGCAAACGGAATGAACCATGAAAGCAGCTAATCGTTTAGCCAATCTTCCACGCGATTTATTCGCGGGCATTGTCGTATTTCTCGTGGCATTGCCATTATGTCTCGGCATTGCCAATGCTTCCGGCGTCGAGCCGATTGCCGGCCTGATGGCGGGCATCATCGGCGGCGTCGTCGTTGCCTTGCTGAGCGGTTCGCAATTGAGCGTCAGCGGCCCGGCGGCGGGGTTGATCGTAATCGTCGTCGGCGGCATTGCGGGGCTGGGGAGCTTCTCCGCGTTCCTGCTCGCCGTGTTGTTGTCGGGCGTGATCCAGTTCGGCTTCGGCATGCTCAAGGCGGGACGCTTCGCCGCCTATGTGCCCTCGTCGGTCATCAAGGGCATGCTGGCGGCTATCGGCCTTCTTCTGATCATCAAGCAGATTCCGCTGGCCGCGGGCTTCGCGAACGATGGTGTTCACGTCACCGGCGGCGACGGTTTGCTGTCCACTTCCTATGGACATGTATCGATCGCGGCCTGCGTCATCGCGTTCGTTTCGCTCGGCATGCTCGCAGCGTGGGAAACGGCCGCGCTGCGCCGCTTCGCGCTCGTGCGGCTGGTGCCCGGTCCGCTGGCTGTGGTGGCCTTCGGCGTGGGCGCCACGCTGCTGATCGACCGCTTCGCACCGGGCTTTGCGCCGCCCGAGCAGTATCGCGTGGCGTTGCCTTCGCTCGAATCGTTCACGGCCTTGACGAAAGCGCTCGAGCTGCCGGACTTCTCCCAACTGCTGAATCCCGGCGTGTGGCGGCTTGCGGTGACGCTCGCGATCGTTGCGAGTCTCGAGACGCTGCTCAGCCTCGAAGCAGTCGAGCAGATCGATCCGAAGAAGCGCACCGCGAATCCGGACCGTGAACTGAAGGCGCAGGGCATCGGCAACATGCTGGCCGGCGCAGTCGGCGCGCTGCCGATCACCTCGGTGATCGTGCGCAGCTCGGCGAACGTGACAGCGGGCGCACAGAGCCGCTGGTCGGCGTTCGTGCATGGCGTGTTGCTGCTGGTGAGCGTATTCGGCCTGACGAGTGTGATCAACCTGATTCCGCTGTCATGTCTCGCTGCCATTCTGATCTTCACGGGACTGAAGCTCGCCAAGCCCTCGCTCTTCGCATCCGTCGCGAAGGAAGGCTTCGAACGTTTCGCACCGTTCATCGCGACCATTGCGGGCGTGCTGCTCACTGATCTTTTGATCGGCATCGTGATCGGCATTGCATGCAGTCTGTTCCTTGCCGTGCGCGCCAACCTGCGCCGCCCGATCACGATGGCGCAGCACGATGACCATTACCTGCTGTCGTTCCGCAAGGACGTGTCGTTCCTGTGCAAGGTGACGCTCAAGCGCCGGCTCGCCGCGATCCCGGACGGGGCCGTGGTGATTCTCGATGCTTCGCGAGCCGACTATGTCGATCCGGATGTGCGTGAGGAGATCGACAAGTTCGTGGCCGCCGCGCCTGCGCGGAACATGCACGTCGAATGCCGGAACATGCCGCGTGTGGAGGAAGAAACGTTCACGCCTGTCCGGAACCGCTGGTTCGGCGCGGCAAGACCGCGTACCGCATCGGAATAATGCTCGAAGCACGTCTTGCGCAACGCATCGCGCAAGACGTGCCCGATAACCTCACAGCTTCATAACTTCATTCGGTCACGATGGACATCGAGAAGCCGTCCCATCCCTTGCTTCCGACTGTCTGGATGGCGGTGGAGTCGAGGCGGGGATGGGTGGCGAGCATGTCGAAGAAGGTGCGCACGCCATTCGCGTCGGGGTCATCGCTGCCGGTTTCCAGTACCCGTCCGCGACGAATCACGTTGTCGGCGACGATCAGCGTTCCCGGGCGGCTGAGGCGCAGGACAAGATCGAGATAAGCCGGATAACTTTTCTTGTCGGCATCGAGAAAGATGAAATCGAACGGCGGAATGCCGTCGCGCACGAAGGACTGCAGCGTGTGTACCGCATCGCCGACGATCACCGACGCCACGCTCGACAAGCCCGCCCGTGCAAGGTTGCCGCGTGCCACGTTCGCATGCGCGTCGACGGCTTCGAGTGTCAGCAGCGTGCCGTCCGAAGGCAGTGCGCGCGCGAGCCATATCGTGCTGTAGCCGCCCAGCGTGCCGAGTTCGAGGATGCGCCGCGCGCCGCGCAGCTTCGCCAGCATGTGCAGCATCTTGCCCTGGTTCGGCGCGACGTTGATGGCGGGCAATCCCGCGTTCGCGCTGTCGCGCAGCGCGGCTTCGAGCACTTCGTCCGGCGCCTGGGTTCGTTCGCAAAGGTATTCGTCCATTGCGATCCACTGCTGTTCGTTCATGCCAACTCCTCGTTATTCGCTGGGATGTGCTGCGGTTCACGCCATGCGCGACAGTCACCATACCGCACCGCAAGCACGCACTGCAAAAGCCGCTTCCCCGATAAATAATTCAGATTGCACCTCGCGCTTGTCATGCGCGTGACATCGCGGCAGCTTGTGCATCGCGGCGCATGGCGTGGCCCAGTTGATCGACGGTGAGACGCAGCGCGTCGATCATCGCGCGCGCGGCCGGTGAGGGTGATCCGCCCGCGCGCAGCGTGAGTCCGATGTCGCGCCGGGTGTTCTGCATCGCGATGTCGAGCACGGCCAGTTGCCCCGATTCACGCTCGTAATGTAGTTGCTGCGCCGAGACTGCCGCGAGCATGTCGGTGTGCAGTAGCAAGCCGCGGATGACGGCGAGGTCCGCTGTTTCGACGGTAGGCATCGGCGGCCTGAGCTTGCCGCGCTTGAACTGTGCTTCGAACATGCCGCGCGCGGGGGCCTGGTTGCGCGGCAGGATCCATTGCGCGGTGGTGAGATCGGCGAGCGCCAGGCCACGCGAACGGGCAAGCGGGTGCCCGCTGCGCGCGATCACGACGATATCCTCCGACATGAAGCGCTCGTTCACCAACCCGCTCGACGCATCGTTCGGACGCAGCGCGCCAAGCACGAAATCGATGTCGCCCGCGCGCAGTCCCGCCACGAGCGTTTCGTACGCGCTTTCATCGGTCACGATGCGCACGCCCGGATACTGCGCGGCCACGCGGGCGATGGCGCCCGGCAGGATGAGCGTACGGCCGAGCGGCAGTGCGCCGACGGTCACCACGCCCTGAATGGTGCCGCGCAGGGCGGCGAGATCGTCGGGGATATGGCGCAGTTCGTTCAACGCGCGGCGCACGTGCAGCACGAAGGTTTCGCCTTCGCTCGTCAGCAGCAGGCCGCGCGGGCTGCGATAGAACAACTGCATGCCCGCGCCTGTTTCCATGATGCGGATGGCGCTGCTGACCGCGGGCTGACTCAGCCCCAGGGTTTGCGCCGCGCTCGGCATGTGCCGGTGGCGCGCGAGTGCCGAGAACAGTTGCAGCCGCCGCGTGTTGAGCAGAAACGCCGGCAGCGTACTGGCCGCCGCAGTTCTGCGGCGCGACTGCCGTGCCGCGCACCACTGCGCGAGTTCCTCCAGTTCCGCGAAGATGCGCTGGCAGCGCAGCAGCACGGCGCGTCCCGCAGGCGTGGGCAGCATGCCCGATGGACGGCGCTCCAGCAGGGTTTCGCCGACGGCCGCCTCCAGTTCCTGCAATGAACGCGTGACCGCCGATTGCGCGCGGAACAGCGCGGAGGCGGCGCGCGTGGCGCTGCCGGTCTCCGCCACGAGGCGGAACGCGCGCAGGTAGGCGAGGTTGAAAAGGTCGCGTGAGTCCATGGGTGTCCGGCATGCAGGTCGATGCCATCAGTTTAATTTATCGCGAGCCGCGGCATCGGAACGCATCGGGGGAAATGTCAGGCTCAGTCTTTCCTAACTTTGCGCGGCCATCATGCCTTCATGCAAACAACGACGGTCACTCGAAGAGAGTGCCGTACAACGAATGGAGGCAATGCCATGTACCCGCATATTCTCGTCGCCGTGGGCCCCGGCTTCAGCGAAGCCGCTTTGTCAAAGGCTATCGAACTCGCGCGCGGCAACGCTGCCCGCATCACGCTGCTGCACGTGATCGAATCCGCCCCGTGGTGGGCAGGCTGGTCGGTCGAGACTTTCTGCAACATGCCGGAGCTCGTCGATCAACTCGCGCTGTCGATTCGCGGCCACTGCGAAAAGATGCTGGCGAACGCCGGCATGGAGGCTGACTGGGAAACGCGCAGGCTTCCGGAGGACGGCCATAGCATCGGCGGCGTGATCGCCCTCGAAGCGAACCGGCTGGATGTGGATCTCATCGTGCTGGGTGCGGGCAGGTCGTCGTTCGGCGGTATCGACATGCATCATGTGCGCAATATCGTGCGCCGTCGGACGGGCCGCAACGTGCTGATTGCACATGCCCCGACCCCGCGCACCTTGCAATACGCGTAGCGCATGACGGCGCTCAGACGTCGAGGATCCGGTAGCGCTGAAGCGTTTCGACCTGCGTCTGAAGATTGAGCAGCCGGTTGTCGCGGCAGAGCGCCTGGGCCGTTTCGGCATCGCCCCGGCGCAAGGCTTCGATCACTTCGCGCAAGGTCTGCGCTTGTGATGCATCCGGCGCGATCAGCCGCAGCGTCAGCTCGCGCACGCGGCGCACCTGATCGACGCATTCGCCGACGATCTGCATGAGACGCGGATTGCCGCTCAGTTCGACGAGCCGCGCATAGAACGCGTCATGCGCCGCGGCCCAGGCATCGCGGTCGTCCTTGTCCAGCGCGCGGTCCATGTCCGCGCAAGCCTTCTCGAGCGGCCTGAACTCCTTGGCGCCGGGCTTGCGCGCGGCAACGGCAGCGGCCGCAGTGGCTTCGAGACTTGTCTGCACCTGGAAAACTTCCTCGAGGTCCGTCAGCGACACATTGCACACGCGCATGCCGTGACGCGGGATGATCTGCACGAGACGTTCGTTCTGCAGGCGGATCAGCGCCTCGCGCACCGGCGTGCGGCTAACCCCGAACCACTGCACCAGTTCCTGTTCCAGCATTTGGGTTCCGGGCCGCAGCGCGTTGCTGAGGATCTGCTCGCGCAGCGCGAGATAGACCGTGTCGGTGGATTTCTCGCGTGGCTTGCTGATTGCTTCAACGGGTCGGGCTGGAGCCATGCTGGGCTTTCCGATAACGTTGCCGTCGATGCACGGAGGACAGGTCGGCCCGCTGATCATCGGGCGACAGGCTGTCTTCATTATAAGAAAAGAAACTCGCCGTATTGTTCAATGCATGCATTAAACAATACGGCTCGCGGATAGGCGGACAGATGCGCGGACAGATGTGCGCACAAAAAAGAGCCGCCCCCGAAGGGGCGGCTGAAACGGACTTGCACGCGGCCGCGCGATCGGGAGAGAGACCGATCGCACCTTCAGACTTTCTGCGGCAACGACAAGCCCCCGAGGCCGATTGCCGCCACTGTGCGGCGATGCATGATGAGGATGTGGAGTCGTATGGGAAAGCGTGTCGTTAAAAGATGCCTATTGCATGTCTTTCCGTCAGACGGTAACGTTTGCGCGCATTCTGCGTGATGCGGCGATGACGGCAAAGCAACGTCTCGTCATGCCGCCATCGCCGCATGCGATGGCCAGCGCCCCCAAAAAGACGTCGTGAACTGCTGGCCGTACAAGGACATCGTTCATGCAGACGCTCGATCCACTCTCGCTAAGACTCTTCCTTGCCGTGGTCGAGGCCGGCACGATCGCCGCGGCTGCGCAACGCGAACATATTGCGGCCGCCGCCGTCAGCCGTCGCATCAGCGAGATCGAATCGTCGATCGGCGTGAGCTTGTTGCGCCGCACTAACAAGGGCGTCGTCGCCACCGAAGCGGGCGAGCGGCTCAGGACGCTCGCGCATCGCGCACTGCATCAAATCGACGACATCGTCGTGCAGATGCGCGAGTACTCAGGCGGCACGAGCGGCGTCGTGCGCATCGTGGCGAACGTCTCGTCGATCGTGCAGTTCCTGCCGCGCGATCTTCAGTCGTTCGCGGTGCTCCATCCGCATGTGCGCATCGAGCTCGACGAGAAACCCAGCGTGCAGGTCGTGCGCGCGGTGGCCGGCAATGCGGCTGACATCGGTATCTTTACGTCCGTTCCGCATGGTTATGCGATCCATACAATTCCCTATCGCCAAGATCACCTCGTACTCGTCGCGCCGCCGGGACACGCGCTGCTGCAGCAGCAGGCGACGGCCTTCGCCGACGTGCTCGAACATGAGTTCATCACGCTGCCCGTCGATGCGGCCATCACGCTGAGCCTCACGCGCGCGTCCAACGAAATAGGGCGTTCGGTGCGGGTGCGGATGCAGGTGTCGAGCTATGACGCCCAGTGCCTGATGATCGAAGCGGGGCTGGGTTTCGGCGTGATGCCCGAGGCGGTGGCGCGGCAACACGGGCTGGGCTTCGTGCCGCTCACGGATGTCTGGGCGATGCGCGAACTGCTGATCGCCATACGCTCGCCGGGTGCCTTGCCCGAGGCATGCAGCAAACTGGTCGCCCATCTTGCGCGCGCGTGACGGGTTATATCCTGACGGGTCCGATGCAGTACTATCCGCTCAACGCGGAGTTTCCTTCAGGGAGTTCAGCATGGCCGCATCGCGCAGCACGGTCGCGCCGCATCCAGCGAGGCGCGTGAAGGTCATCTCGAACGATCATCCCGTCGACAGCGCCAAGCCCGCCCGGCTCAACACCGCGGATCTCGCCTATGGCGAACTGCGCCGACGCATCATCGAAAGCGAACTCACGCCCGGGTCCTATCTGCTCGAACAGGAACTGGGCCTGATGCTGGGCTTCAGCCGCACGCCCATCCGTGAGGCCGCGTTGAGACTCCAGGGTGAAGGGCTGGTGCAGATCGTGCCGCGCCACGGCATTCGCATCGTTCCCACGTCGATCTCCGATATCCGGCATATCTATCAGGTCTTGATCAGCCTCGAATCCACGGCTGCGGGGCTCGTCGCTGCGCAGCCCGACATCGACCTCACGCCGCTCGCCGATGCCTGCGACACGATGGTCCGCGCGCTCGAAGCCGGCGACATGCTGACCTGGGCCGAAGCAGACGAGGTCTTTCACGAGACCCTCGTCGCGCTCAGCGGCAATGCACGGCTGCGAGGCATCGTGATGAACTGCCGTGACCAGGTGCATCGCGTCAGGCGCTTCACGCAGCGCGTCCGCCCGCATCCGCAGCCTGCAAAGTCGATCGAGGAACATCGCGCGATCATCGATGCTTTGCGCTGCGGCGATGCAGCGAAAGCAAGCGCGCTGTACCGCGCTCATCGCGAACGGGGCTGGCGCGATCAAACCGCCGTGCTGCAGCAATACGGCATTCAGCAGGCCTGAAACATCGTTCGCCGAATGCAAGACGAGGGTATCTACGCCCTGCATCAAACTGGACTTTCATGGAGTTAATGCATACATTAACTTGCACGGTTATCCGCGATAACCGTATTCAAAATCACAAGGCGGGCGCCTGTGCACGAGTTCGCGCACCACGGTAGATGCCGCCGCTCATGCACGGAGACGCCTACATGTTTGCCCTTGGGAAGCTTGGGAGAGCCGGTCTGTTTTCCTTCATGGCGGCCGCTGCGGTCATGGCAGGCACCGCTCGCGTGCAGGCCGCGCCGCTCACCGTCACGCACTGGGGCGACGGCATGTATGGCGTGCCCTTCGCGGTGGCCATGGACAAGGGTTTCTTCAAGGAAGAAGGCGTCGATGTCACGGGCTTCATTACGTCCGAAGGCGGCGGCACGACAGTGCGCAACGCGATGGCATCCGACATTCCCTACGGCGAAGTCGCACTGCCCGCGGCCATTTCGGCGGTCAAGCAGGGCGTCGACCTGACCATCGTGCATGGCGGCGTGCAAAGCCTCGCGGATCTCGTGTGGGTCGAACAGAAGAACGGCACGATCACCAACATCCAGCAGATGAAGGGCAAGACCATCGGCTACAGCAGTCCGAAGTCCACGACCGATACCATCGTCACCATCGCGCTGGATCGCGCCGGCCTGACGGGACAGGTGCAGCGCAAGCCCGTGGGCAGCTCGAGCGGGATGCTGACGTCGCTGCAGCAGGGCGCCGTGGACGTGGCCTACATGACTGAGCCGTCGTATAGCGCGAAGAAGGATCAGTTGCGCATCGCGTTTCGTTCGAGCGATATCGTGCCCAACGAAACGCAGACCGTCGGCATCGTGCGCACGGACTATCTGAAGCAGCATCCGGAAGTGATACGCGGCATCATCAAGGCGCGCCGCAAGGCCGTGCAGTACATTGCCGCGCATCGCGAGGAGTCCGCGCAGATTCTGGCGAAGCAGTACAAGATGGACCCGGCCGTCGCGGCCTCGGCGATCAATAACGTGCTCGATGCCGATCCGAAATACTGGAGCGAAGGCGGCTTCGATCGCAAGAGCATGGACGAAGTGCTGAAGGGCCTGATTCTCGTCAAGGCCATTCCCGATGGTGCGTTCGACTGGACGAAGATCATCGACGAATCGCAGTTGCCCGCCGACCTGCGCGCGGCGAAGTGAGGCCGCAATGAGCGTGCTGCCGCGTCGCACGAAGATATCGGTGGTGTCGAACGAGCCCGCCGGCTCCGGCGAGCAGCGCATCCAGGCGCGCCTGACGGACGTCACGCGCATCTATCCCGGCACCGCAGGCAAGCCGCCTTTTCATGCGCTCGGGCCGGTGAGCCTCGAATTGCGTGCAGGCGAATTCTTTTCTGTCGTCGGTCCTTCGGGTTGCGGCAAGTCGACCTTGCTCGACGTGCTCGCGGGCCTGAATCCGGCGAGCGGCGGCGCGGTCGAATTCGAAGGGCAGCCGGTGGGACGACAGGTGCCCGACGGCGTGGCGGTCGTGTTCCAGGAAGACGCGAGCTTCCCGTGGCTCAATGTATTCGATAACGCCGCGTTCGCCGCGCGCCGCGCCGGCGTTCCGGAAAACGAAGTGCGCGAACGCGTGCAGCATGCACTTTCTTTCATGGGCCTCGCGTCGTTTGCGCGCGCCTATCCCGCGCAATTGTCGGGCGGCATGCGGCAGCGCGTGTGCATTGCGCGGGCCATGGTGGTCCGGCCGCGTCTCATGCTGCTCGACGAACCGTTCGGCGCGCTCGATCAGCAGACCCGCCTCCTGATGGGCGACGAAACCCTGAAGCTGTGGCGCGATACCGGCGCGACCGTGATGCTGATCACGCATTCGATCGATGAAGCGGTGCTGCTCTCGGACCGCATCGGCGTGATGTCGGCGTGTCCGGGGCGATTCATTGCGACCATCGAGACGGGCTGGTCGCGCATGCGCGACAGCACCATCGCGCTCGATCCGCGCTTCGGCGAGCTGACCGCGCAAGTGTGGGGCCTGCTGCGCGACGAGGCATTGAAGGCGCTCGGGAGCCGGCCATGAACGAGGCGGCGCGCTGGCGCATCGGGCTGGTCGTCGCGCTGCTCGCCTTGCTCGAAGTGGCGACGCGTCTCGCGTGGATCAACCCGGTGTCGTTCATTCCGCCTTCGCGCATGGCGCTCAGCGCGTGGCAGATCCTTACGTCGGGGCAGTTCACGCTCGATATCGTGCAGACGCTCAGCAGCGCTTTGCTGGCCGTGGTGCTCGCGGTGATCGCGGGCTTTATCGGCGGGGTGGTGCTGTTCAGGCTGCCGCGTCTGCGCCGCGTGCTCGACCCGTTGCTGCTCTCGTACTACGCGGTGCCCGTATTCGTGCTGTATCCGATCCTGATCGTGATCTTCGGGCTTAATCGCTGGCCGCTGGTGGGCATCGGCTTCCTGTTCGCGGTGGTCGCGATGGCCGTCAACACGCTCAACGGTCTCGAACGCGTACCGCGTGTTCTTCTGCGCACTGCACGCGTATGCCGCCTGAGCACGCTCGACGAAATACGCCTGATTACGCTGCCCGCCAGCCTGCCGTTCGTCTTCACCGGCATCAAGCTGACCGTGGTGTATGCGTTCATTGCGGTCGTGGCCGGTGAATTCGTGCTGTCGGGTTCGGGGTTCGGCTATCAGATCGCGTTCGCCTACAACGCGTTCGACAACGCCGTCATGTATGGCCTCATGGTGCTGATGCTGGTCTTCGTCACGACGATCAACGGCTTGTTGCGGCAAGCGGAGAAGCGGCTTTACCGGCGTATCCGCAGGGAGACGGCATGAGCACGGCGCTTGCATCGACTGTCGCGAAGCCGCGCGCCGCGCGACGCTGGACGGATGCGCTCGCGCTGATCGTCGTGCTGGTCGGGTTGTGGCAGATCCTGAGCGAATGGCTCGGCCCCGATGTGCTGACAACGCCCCTGCATACCGTGCAGCGCGCCGTGCATATCGTGAGCGATGTGGACTTTCCGCAGAGTCTCTATGTGACGTCGCTCGCATTCGCGTCGGCGTTTGCGATATCGGCGGTGGCGGGTGTGGGCATCGGCTTGCTGCTGGGCGCGCGACGCCTTGCCGGCAACGTGATGGAGCCGCTGATGATGGGCTTCTATTCGATCCCGAAGGTGACGCTCTATCCCGTGGTGCTGCTCGCGTGCGGCCTCGGGCTATGGGCCAAGATCGTATTCGGCGTGATGCATGGCATCGTGCCGATTGCATTATTCACGATGAATGCCGTGCGCAACATGCCGCCCATTTACGCGCGGGCGGCGCGAACCTATCGCATGAGCCCCGGCGATTTCGCACGCTTCGTCCTGTTGCCCGCGTGCGTGCCCGAGGTGGTCGCGGGCCTGCGCATCGGCTTCTCGCTGACCTTGCTGGGCACGCTGATCGGCGAGATGTTCGCGTCGCAAAGCGGCATCGGACGCTTGCTGATGATCGCGATGAACCGCAACGAGACCAGCACGATCATGGCGCTCGCGCTGATGCTGTTCGTGTTCGCGACGCTGGTGAACATGCTGTTCCTGGCGTGGCAGCGTCATCTCACGCATGAAGACTGATCATCAGCCGCGCGGTGTCACGCCGCGCATGTGTGCCGCGCGCAGGAAGTCGAAGTCGACGCCCTTGTCCGCCTGCGTCACGGTGTCATAGAAGAGCTTGCGATAGCCACGATCCGCGCTCGGTTCCGTCACGGGCGATGCCTGCGCGCGCGCCGCCAGTTCTTCATCGCTGATCAGCAGGCTCAGTTCCCGTTTCGATACGCTCAGGCGAATGCGGTCGCCGCTGCGCACGTGCGCGAGCGGTCCACCGATGGCGGACTCCGGCGTCACATGCAGCACGATGGTGCCGAACGCGGTGCCGCTCATGCGGCCATCCGAGATGCGCACGATGTCCTTCACGCCCTGCACCGCGAGCTTGCGCGGGATCGGGATATAGCCGGCTTCCGGCATGCCTGGCGCGCCCTTGGGCCCGATGTTCTTCAGCACGAGCACGTCGTCCGGCGTGACGTCGAGATCATCGGCATCGATGCGCGCCGCGAGGTCCGCGCCGTTCTCGAACACGACCGCGCGGCCTTCGTGTTCCATCAGCCGCGCGTCGGCTGCCGACTGCTTGATGATCGCGCCGCCCGGCGCGAGATTGCCTTCGAGCACGGCGATGCCGCCTTGCGGATAGACCGGTCTGTCGAAAGGACGCACGACGTCCTGCGCGAATGCCGGGCCGGCCGCATCGATCTCCTCGCCGAGCGTGCGTCCCGTCACGGTGAGGGCGTCGAGGTTCAGCAGCGGCTTGAGCTCGCGCAGCAAGCTCGCCATGCCGCCGGCCTTGTGGAAGTCTTCCATGTAATGCGCGCCGGAAGGCTTGAGGTCGACGAGCACAGGCGTCTCGCGTCCCATGCGGTCGAGCGCCTTCAGATCGACTTCATAGCCCATGCGTCCCGCGATGGCCGTCAGATGCACGATGCCGTTCGTCGAGCCGCCGATGGCGAGCAGCACGCGCATGGCGTTCTCGAAGGCCTCGGCGGTGAGGATCTTGTCGATGGTGAGCTGCTCGTGCGCCATCTTCACGGCTTGCGTGCCCGTGAGTTCGGCGATGCGCATGCGGTCCGACGTCACCGCCGGCGGCGATGCGCCACCGGGCACCGTCATGCCCAGCGCCTCGGCGATGCATGCCATGGTGCTCGCGGTGCCCATCACGGAGCAGGTGCCTACGCTTGCGACGAGCTGGTTGTTGACCGCGGCGATTTCATCGGCATCGATTTCTTCAGCGCGAAAGCGGCCCCAGTAGCGCCGGCAATCGGTGCATGCGCCGACGCGTTCGCCACGATGCGCGCCGGTGAGCATCGAGCCGGTGATCAGTTGAATGGAAGGAATGCCCGCCGATGCCGCGCCCATCAACTGCGCGGGCACGGTCTTGTCGCAACCGCCGATCAGCACGACGGCGTCCATGGGCTGCGCGCGGATCATCTCTTCCGTGTCGATCGACATCAGATTGCGCAGATACATGCTCGTCGGTTGCGAGAACGATTCGGCGATGGAGATGGTGGGGAAGTCCATCGGCAGGCCGCCTGCCAGCATCACGCCGCGCTTGACCGCTTCGATCAGCTGCGGCGCGTTGCCGTGACAGGGGTTGTATGCGCTGCCGGTGTCGACGATGCCGATGACCGGGCGGTCGAGCGCGCTGTCGGTATAGCCCGCGCCCTTGATGAAGGCCTTGCGCAGAAAGAGCGAAAAGCCGTTGTCTCCATAGCTCGTCAGCGATTTGCGCAGGCCGCGTGGCTTCTTGCTGGTGTCGTCGGTCATGTCCGGTTGCCGGTTGTCTCCATGACGCGATTATCGCGGCTTTGGGTCCGGCTGTCCGCGCCATGAAAGCGGACCGCACATGCTCAGTCTTCGATGCTGCCATGCACGCCTTGCTCGCCGCGCTTCCAGTAGGCGGACGCGCGGATGCGCCGCTTGTCGATGCCGCGCTCGGCGGTCAGCAACTGGCGCACGGCGCGCATGAGCGTGGCTTCGCCTGCGGCCCATACATAGCCGTCGCCCTCGGGCATGTAGGTTTCCCGCAAGGCGAGCAGCAGCGCGCCGCCGGGATGATCGCTTTCGTTTCTATAACGCCATTGCGCGTAGAGGTCGGCGTGCGTGTCGAATTCAATGCGCGCAGAGGGATCGGCGACTTCGATCAACGTGGCGACGCGCGTGCCGGCAGGCAGTTCTTCGACGCGTCGTGCGATGGCGGGCAAGGCGGTTTCGTCGCCGATCAGCAGATGCCAGTCGAACTGCACCGGAATCACGAACGACCCGCGTGGCCCGCCGATGCCGAGATACTGACCCGGCGCGGCTTGCGATGCCCAGTCGGTAGCGGGACCGGCTTCGTGCAACGCGAAGTCGATGTCGAGTTCACGGGCGGCCGGGTTGAAACGGCGCGGTGTGAAATCGCGTGCGACTGGACGGGGCTTCGACGGATCGAAGGCCGGACCGTCCGGACCGGATTGCGGCAGCGCGGGCATGGTGTCGCCCGGCGCGGGGAAGAACAGCTTGACGTGATCGTCGAACGAGGCGGTGACGAAATCGGCGAGATCGTCGCCGCTGAAGGTCACGCGCACGAAGTAAGGGTTGAGCGTCTGCACGCGCTGCACTTGCACCAGGCGAAACCTGAGCGGGTGGCGGACACGGGTGACTTCGAGGTCGGGCCGTTGGTGGAGGATGGAATCGGTCATCGTATGCGGTTTCCTTGTTCCGTTTTCTTTGCGTCCTGATTACGCCTGTTTCGGCGCGGCGTTCTGTTCGATCTCGGTCGTGGCGCGGGCGAGGATCGCGGCAATGCGGCGCTGTTCGTCCGCCGATGCGTTCGTGCGCAGCAGCATGGCTTTCTTCAGCGCGCGCCGCGCGGCGATCAGCTCGGGCACCCAGCCGGTGTCGCCGCTCGGGTCCTCGACGTCCTCGCCCATGTAGGCGCGGCGTACGAGATCCATCTTGCGTGCGAAATGCGTGAGCTTCGCGAGCATGATGTCCACGCGTTCGCGATTCGCCGTGAGGTACTCGCGGCCGGTCTCGGACAGCGCGTAACGCTTGCGGTTGCCTTCCAGTTCGACGGTGGTGTGGCCGAGTTCTTCCAGATACGTGAGCGCCGGATACACCATGCCGGGACTGGGTGCGTAGAAGCCGTTCGAACGGTCTTCCAGCGCCTTGATGAGTTCGTAGCCGTGACGCGGCGCCTCGGCCAGCATGGCGAGGAGAAGCAATTGCAGGTCGTCGGACGAGAACTTGCGGCCGCGCGGCATGCCGTCTTCGCCGAACCCGCCCATGCCGCCCATCCCACCCATGCCTCCGGGACCGCCAGGGCCGCCGCCGAAGCGACCGCCGCCACGGCCGTGGCGCCCGATCATGCCGCGACGCTCGATGGCAAACCGTTCGAACCACTCGGGCGCGTCGAAGGGGAAATCGAAACCAAAGGCACGGAAGCCGGCTTCACGTGCGTGCTGAAAGCAACGGGATCTCATGAGGTACGCTCCAGATATGTCGTAAAACATATCTAAAGATATATATCGTAAGAGTGTCTGTCAAGGCGAATTATCGGCTTCGAGCGGATCCGGGGCGTGTGTGCCGGTCGCCGCCTAAAATCACGCAATCCGTTCCGCTTTTTTTCTAAGCCATTCGTTCCGCTTTTTTTCCACGAAAATCGTTCCATTTTTTTTCGAAACCCCATGAGCCACTTTCTTCCCGTCAAGCTGGAACACGCGAGCCGTCTCATCAATCATGGTCCGACGGTGCTGGTCACGAGCGCGCACGCCGGCCGCCGCAACGTGATGGCCGCTGCCTGGTCGATGCCAGTGGAGTTCACCCCGCCGCGCATCGCCATCGTCATCGACAAGCGCACGTTCACACGCGAACTCGCCGCTGCGAGCGGGACCTTCGGCGTGATCGTGCCGGGCGCGGCCGCGATGGACATGACCTACGCAGTGGGCACGACGGACGGACGCGAACTCGACAAGTTCAAGGCGTTCGGCATCGAAACGGTGGAAGGTCCGGTGCTCGGGCTGCCGCTTATCGAGAAAAACTGCGCGGCGTGGCTGGAATGCAAGCTCATCGACGAGAAGCACACCGAGGATGTGTACGACACGTGTTTCGCGGAAGTCGTCGCGGCGGCCGCGGATCCTGTCGTGTTCTCCGAAGGTCACTGGCACCTCGACGAGTCCAACGAGCCGTTGCATACGCTGCACCATCTTGGCGCCGGTAATTTCGTGAGTGCGTCCGCGATGAAGAAGGCCAAGGCGCTGCCGCGCTGAACTTTTGCGTTTTTAATCACGCGCTAAAGATTTCCCATTCCTCAGTCGATAAATAAAAGTCGATCGCGAACGCCTCAGTGGCCATTGGCGGCGACATCTTGAGCCTCGCGATCCGCCATCCGAACGCGGACGCAGGCGACGGACGGACACAGACGGTCTCCCCGGCGCATCTGCCGCACGAGGACCGCGGGGCCGTCAGGGGAACTGGGGTGTGGCATGCAGCAACGTTTTTCGGTCTTGCGTTTTCTGGTTTATCTCATCGCTTTCACAAGCCTGCTTTTGCTTAGGCTCGTTGTTGCGCCCGACGGGCAGAGCGGCATGCTGGCGTACTGCCTGTGCGTGGGGGCGGGCGCGGCGGCGTACCTGGTGTGGTACGCATCGTCGGCGGGCTACTCGCGCAATCTGCTGGCAGGCGTGCTGGTCTATCTGACGCTGGCGATCGTGGTGGCCGCCTGTCCGCCGTTCGTGCTGGTGCTCGCGTTCTGGTCGCTGAGCGGTCTGGTGAAGCGCCGGCGAGCCCTGCTGGTGCATGCGCTCGCGAGCGTCGCGCTCTTCATGCTCGTTTTTCCTTTGCCTTTCGCGCTGTTCGTGGGTGCGCCCGAGCTTGCCGGCGCGCCTGCCGGCATCGCCTATGTGTGTTTTGCAATCGGCTGGTCGGCGTGGGCGGCTCGCAGCCCGCTGCGGCTTGGGCTGTTCAAGTTCGCGACGATGCTGCTCGCCGTGCCGCTGGTGACTTCGTTCGTGGCGCTCGTGGGCGGCGGCATGCTGAGCCGGCCGGAGCGGCGCGTGCGCAATTCGATGCGCCGTGCACAGCGTGCGATCACGCTGTCGTTGCCGGCGCCGGTGGCGGCGCCGACGTCCGCGGCGGATGTATCGGCGGCGGCCTCGGGGGCGATGAATGCGGTGGTGGCGTCGGTCGTCGTGGGCGGCGTGGCAAACGAGCCAGTGCTTGCTGCGCGCGCGGCCCACTGAGGCCTTGTCGCCTCGTCGTTCACCTCGTTAGGGACTTTGCATTAGGCCTTTTGCATACCAAATGCCAAAGGGCATTTTGCGTTTTGCATGCAGCGTTACATCGTTTCAGCGCGGTAGCAATGCAACGTGCCGAAAGCGTTTCGAACGCGGCGCGCCCACAGCGAATCTCCACTTGCTTCGCAGATCACGACAGATATCGCCGATGCAAACTCGCATCGAAGCGGACCCGATCGCGAGAAATTAATCCGGGCTTGAGGGCGCTGAAGGCATCAAAAGTCAGCGAAGGCCTGCGAGAGCACGAACCAAGCTCGGGTCAGCAGCCTGTTGAATCCGCCCCGTCAATCTGACATCTGCCATCCGCGTCCCGCTCAAACCCCGCGCATAAGACGCACGCCGTTCCCGCCCGACCCCATCTCGAATTAATGAACGCTGGCAATCAGCCAATGATTTCGTCCCCAATGCGTCGAATTCGATTGCGCAAGCAAGCGCGGTAGCGGACCTCAACCCCCCGTAACCCACCAAACACCCGTTTACGCAAACCTCTCCACCCGCGATACTCCGTTGTCGACCTTACAGCGGATCTCCCTTCATGATTTTCATGACTCAATCGCTGCAACTGCATGATCAAAGCCGCGCACGGTTGTCGGCCAACGCAAAGAACGCCACACCGGCCCTCGACCACCATGCGTGAACCATCCCACCCCGAGGTCCCGCACGAGCCCCTGACCGCCTACTACCCCGACGAATCCAACCGCCGCACCTGGCTGCGCGGCATGTTCGACCGTACCGCGAGCGACTACGACGCCATCGAACGTGCGATGGCGCTCGGTTCCGGCCCGTGGTATCGCAACCGTGCGCTGCGCTCGGCGGGCCTGACGCGCGGCATGCGCGTGCTCGATGTCGGCATGGGCACCGGGCTCGTTACAAAAGAGGCCGTCGCGATTACCGGCGACGCGGCGCTCGTCACTGGTGTCGATCCCAGTCCGGGCATGGTCGGACAGGCGCAGTTGCCGGTTGGCGTCGAGACGCGCATCGGCACTGCCGAGCAGCTGCCCTGCGATGACGCCTCGTATGACTTCCTGAGCATGGGCTTCGCGCTGCGCCACGTCAGCGACCTGACCCGTGTGTTCGATGAATACTTTCGCGTCCTCGCGCCCGGCGGCCGTCTGTGCGTTCTCGAAATCACGCGCCCCGAACATGGACTGGGCCTTGCCGCGTTGAAGTTCTACATGCGCGGCGTGGTGCCGCTGATTGCGCGCGTCGTGGGGAAGAAGGGGGAGAGCGTCGAGCTGATGCGCTATTACTGGGACAGCATCGAAGCCTGCGTGCCGCCCGCGACCGTCCTCGCGGCAATCAGGAGCGCCGGATTCATCGAAGTGCGGCGAGAGGTGGAGCTCGGCATCTTCTCAGCCTATTGCGCAGTCAAACCCGGCGCGGTAAAACCCGCGACCTGACCCGCATCGAGAATCACAGCAGCGCGGCCGCTCAGCAGCTGCCGCCCGCCGCAATGCACGCTGAAGCGATACAGCACCGTGTTCTCATCGCCGCCGATACGCTCGGCCTCGATATCGAGCGGCCCATCCAGCGCGTCGAGCCGATCGACGAACAGGTCCACGCCGCGCACGCTTGTCAGCAGACCGGCGCGCGGGCGTTCCCCGTGATCCGCTCCGACCAGCGCACCATGCGTCGCCATGGCCTGCGCCGCGTATTCGATGCCGCACACCGATGCAAGCCGGTCCTTGAAGCGCAACGGGTTATCGGCGGCAAGGTGGCTCGTCGCCGTGCAGTGGATGCGCTCCGCATCCCATGCGACGACGGATTCCAGCAGGCACATCGCGCCATCATGCGGGATGCGCGCGGCGATTTCGTCGCGATTCAACGTGCGGGCAGCGTTCAGCATGGCGATTCAACGTCCACGGCAAGCTGTGTGTCGTCGAGATAATCGAGCACCACGCTCGCTGTCCGTGAGGCGGCGATTGCTTCGAGCAAAGGCAACGCCCGCGCCGCCGGATTCGACACGCGCAGCGCCTCCAGCGCGGCATCATCGAGCGCGGCAACGGGCGCCGCGCACAGCCGCGCCTCGATGCGCGCGAGTGAGCGCTCGCTCTTACGCGGCGCGAGCACGAGCGCGACGCCGAACGCATCGTCGATCGGCCGCGCGCTGCGCAAGGGTTCCGGATAGTCCGTGTCGTAGGCGACGAGCAGGGTCGCCGCGCCATCGACGCTCACCTGCGCAAGGCTCTCCAACAGCCCCGCCGCGAAGCTGCCGTCATACGCGCACAGCACGTTCGACGCCGCCATCGCGCGCGTCGCGATGCTCCAATAACCAGCCGGCGCGTTATGTACCGAGTTGTGAAAACGGGTCGGCGAGAGCTGCGGCTCGTCGCTCGCGAGGGTTTCGCAGATCGCGTGGAAATTGCCGCCATCGCCGCCGGATGCCGCGAACACAGCCGCGAGCGTCGCGGCGTCGCGGCCGCTCTGCGCCACCGCTTCATGCGCGGCGGCGAGCGCGGCGCGCACCACCGGCCCCGTCCTCCGACGCTCGGCGGACGGCAATCCGGCCGGCGCGGGCAACACGGTCCGCGCGGCATGCAGCGCGGCGCGCTGCGTCAGCACCTCCGCAGCCTCCGGCCAGTTCCCGAGCCCCGGCCCGATCACCCCGATCCCTTCGACATACGCACGCAGCGGAATCATGCCGATTCCCCTTCGCGCGCGCCCAGCCCGAACACCAGGCTGCAATTGGTGCCGCCAAAGCCGAACGAGTTGGACAGCACCGCACGCAACGGTGCGCGGCGCGTCGCCGTCACGTAATCGAGGCCGAGCGCCGGGTCCGGTTCCGTCGTATTCGCACCCGCCGGGATCATCTGATATTGAAGCGCGAGCGCCGCAATGACGGCTTCGAGCGCGCCCGCCGCGCCGAGCGTATGCCCGGTCGCGCCTTTGGTGGAACTGCACGGTACGCTGTCGAAGACGCTGTTCAGTGCGAGGCTTTCGGCGGCGTCGTTGCTCGGCGTCGCGGTGCCGTGCAGGTTCACATAGCCGATGTCGCGTGCATCGAGTCCGGCGCTCGCCAGCGCCTGTTCCATCGCCATCCGCGCGCCGAGACCCTCGGGATGCGGCGACGACATATGATGCGCATCGCTCGTTTCCCCGATGCCGAGGAAGCGAATCGCCTGGGCGTCGGCCTCAGGCGTATCGCGTTCCAGCAGCCCGAAGGCCGCCGCTTCGCCGATGTTGATGCCGTTGCGATGCAGATCGAACGGCCTGCACGGTCCCGGCGCGAGCAGTTCGAGCGAATTGAAACCGTAGAGCGTGGTGAGACACAGCGTATCGACGCCGCCCACCACGGCCACGTCGATCAGGCCGCTATCGAGCATGCGGCGCGCCGAGCCGAACACTTTCGCTCCCGACGAACACGCCGACGACACCGACACCGCTGGCCCGCGCACGCCGAAATACGCGCGCACGAAGGCGGCGAGGGAAAACGGATTGTGGGTGGCGGCGTAGTTGAAGTCGGCGGGCAGTGCGCCGGTGAGCGGATCGCGGCGCTGATAGGCGAGCTCGGTTTCGAGGATGCCCGCCGTGCTCGTGCCCATGAACACGCCGACGCGCGACGCGCCCACCCGCGCAATGGCTTCTTGCACGCGTGCGTCGAAACCGTCCTGGGTCAGCGCGATCTGCGCGAGCCGGTTGTTGCGGCAGTCGAAGGCGGAAAGATCGGCGCGGACGGGTTCGTCCTCGATGCCGGCGACCCGGCCTGTGTAGGTCTTGAGATCGGCCCCGTCGAAGTCGCATGGGGCGAGTCCGCCGCGTCCTTCGACGAGCGCGGCGCGCGTCGCGTCGAGGCCGCGTCCCGCGCAACTCGTGGCGGTGAAGTGCGTCAGCAGAAAAGGGTTCACTACGGGCTCGGGCATTCGGTATTCGATGAATTGTAACAAACGCTCCGTCGCGAGCCGGACGGGGCTCAGGGGCTCAGCGGCTCAGAGGCCGATGCGCCCAAGGCGGGCGATCATCAAACGATTCGCCTCGTGCGCGCCATCGCCCATCGGAAGCGTTGTCACGTGAAAGCCGAGCGCGTCGAGGAGGGCCAGCCATTGCGCCTCGCTGCGGCAAGTCAGGCCGTTCGCGCGGCCGGAGCGCGCAATCTGCATGCCGAAATCGACGGCCCGGTCGAGGCCCGCGCGCCAGCCCGCCGCCGCGTCGCTGACGCGCAGCAGCAACACGCCGTCCGCCGCGAGACTCGTGCGGATGCGGCGCAGGATCGATTCCTGGGCGTCGGCATCGACGTAATGCAGCACGTCGCACGCGACGATCACGTCCGCTTGCGGAAACGGCGCGGCGCGAATGTCGGCGCAGACGAACTGCACGCGCGCCCGGTGCGCCCGCAAGCCGATGCGCGCGCGCTCGATATCGCGCGGCGTCAGTTCGATGCCATGCAGCGAGCTCAGCAGCGGCGGCGCGGGCCAGTGCGTCGGCCATGTACCGGGCGCGCCATCGCGATGCCATGCATGCGCCGCCATCAACCAGGCGGCCAGCAGCCCCAGACCGCTGCCGAGATCGAGGATGCGCGCGCCGTCCGGAATCAGGCCGTGCGCGAGCAAGTAGGAGAAGAAGGGATCGTGCCGCAGCTTGGCGGCCGCGAAATGCCACGCGAAGCGCCCTGCGGCGCGGAAAGGACGACGGGCTGTCTCGATGAGCTCGGCCGGGACCATGCGGGACCTGAAGAACGATGGGCCCGTGCAGTCTACGCGATCGCCTCGCGCAACGTGACGGTAGCGAGGCCGCGCGCGGCGGCCGCGAGCAGCACGGTGTCGAGCGCGGCGAGGATGACCGGTGCGCCGGATGCATCGCGGGCGGCGTGGCCGTCGTGCAGCAGCAGGATGTCGCGCGGTGCGAAATCGTCCAGCAGACGGCGCGCGACGAGCGCCGCATCGCCGGTGCGGGTGTCGAAGCCGCGCCGCGTCCAGCTGGCGAGATGCAGGCCGAGCCGGCACAGCACCGGCTCCAGAAACGGATTGCGAAGGCCGGCCGGGGCGCGGAAAAACAGCGGCCGCGTGCCCGCGATATCGCCGAGCGTGTCCTGTGCGGCTTCGATCTCGCGCCGCATCGCGCGCGGCCCCAGCAGCGAAAAATGATGCCGATGCCGCTGGCTGTGGTTCTCCACCGCATGTCCGCGCGCAACGATTTCCCGCACGATGCCCGGATGTTCGCGCGCCCGCTCGCCGATGCAAAAGAAGGTCGCGCGCGCCTGATGCCGGTCGAGCAGGTCGAGCACGCGCGGCGTGACCTCGGGAGAAGGACCGTCGTCGATTGTGATCGCCACGCACGCGCCGGCCGTGTCCGGCAGCGTCGTCCAGTTGTGACCGAGCAGCGCGCTGCGCGGCCAGAGTCCCGCCGCCGTCAGCGCCAGATGCGAGGCCACGACGCCGCCCGCCGCCCACGGCCAGCTTGCGGGCGCCGCCAGCAGCGCGGCCAGCGCGCCCGCATGCACGGCCGCCACGCCGCCGACGAGCGGCGTGGCACGCCAGCGGCGCGGCTGTCCGGGCGGTGCAAGCGGCGCAGTCATCGCCGGGACTCCGGACGCGGCGCGAGAATCGCCGAAAACAGCAGCGCGAGAATCGCGCCGGGGCCGACCGTGAGTCCGAAGGTTTCGAGCATCGGCACATGCGACAGCGCGAGCAGGCCGAAGCCGAGCACCGTCGCCAGATTGGCGATCAGCAGCGAGACGAGCGTCTGCGGCGAAACGGCGCCGCGTTCGCCGTGCGGGCGGTAATTGAAGAACAGCGCGTAGTTCGAGCCGACCGCGACGATCAGCAGCATGCCGATCAGATGGAGGATGGTCAGCGCCTTCCCCGCCGCCGCCAGCCCGGCGATCACGACGATCACCGCCGCCACCAGCGGCGCCAGCGTGCGGGCCGCGCGCACCGGCGAGCGCAGCGCGAGCACGAGCAGCACGACGATCGCCGCGAAGCCGCCCAGCGACAGCCGGATGTCCTCGTGCACGTAGTTCTGGTAGAGCCGGTCGGCTTCGGCTTTCATGTCGACGAACAGCGCGTCCGGCACGTGGGCCTCCGCCAGCGCCGCGCGAATCCGCTGCGCCTGCAGGTCGGATCCCGCGGCGGCGCGCAGCGGCAGCATCGCGGTCCAGCGGCCATTGCTTCCGGTGAGCAGCGAATCGACGGCCAGCGCCATCGACGTGCCCTGCAAGTCGACGCGGCGCAACGGCGGCTGGGCGCGGGCCGTGTCGACATCGGCGATGAACGGCTCGAACACCTCCGGCTTGATACGAATGGTCTGCTCGCGCAGCGCGTCGGCGAGCCGCGTGCGCAGCGTGTCGGCGGGCGGCAGGCTGGCGATGCGCGCGCGTTGCGCCGCCTCGCTCGGCAGATAGCGCGCGGGGCTTTCGAAGCCCGCGATCACGCGTGCATCGACGAGCGGCTGCAATTGCCGCGCGACCGCCTCCGCGCGTTCGAGCGCCGCCTGCTCCGTCGTCGCCGACACCACCACGAGATAGCGCACGTCCGGCGCGCCGACATCTGCGCGCAGGCCGGCATCGAGATCCTGGCTGGCTTTCGGCACCGGGCTCAGCGCCGCGAGTTCCTGGCTCCACAGGCCGTGGCGCTGCATCAGCAGCACGGCGAGCGCGGCGACCAGCAGCACCGCGAGCGCGCCGCGCAGCTTCGAGGCGCGCGCCGCGCCGCGCGCGAGCAGCGTGCCGAGGCGCGAGACATCGCGGATCGCGAAGTTCGCCGGGAGCAGATACGGCAGCACGAAACGCGTGACGATGCCGGCCGTCGCCAGGCCGACGATCGAATACAGCCCGAGTTGCACGAGGCCCGGAAAGCCCGAGAAGAGCATCGACGCGTAGCCGCAGACCGACGTCAGCACGCCCAGACGGATGGTCGGCCAGAAGCCCGCGACCCAGTCCTTGAGCGACTGGCGCCGGCCGCCGAAACGCATGCCGGCGGATTGCACGAAGAGGTAGATGGAATAGTCGACGGCCTCGCCGATCAGCGTCGTGCCGAAGCCCAGCGTCAGCCCGTGCACCGTGCCGAACACGAGGCTCACGGCGGCGACGCCGGCCGCGATGCCCGTCAGCACGGGCATCAGGCCGAGCAGCAGGGTGGGCAGCGAGCGGTATACGGCCAGCAGCAACACGACGATCAACGCGATGCTCGCCGCCGACAGCCAGCGCACCTCGCGCATGATGGTGTCGCGGGTTTCGACGGCGAACACGCCCGGACCCGTCAGCAGCAGCCGATACGGCGACGCCGCCGGCGCGGCCTGCCGGAAGGCATGTTGAACGGCGCCGAGCGCGGCGCCCTGGGCGTCGGTGTCGGAGCCGGCCGCTGAAGTTTGCGCGAGCAGCACGGCGCGCCGGCCGTCGCGCGACGCCCACGCGCCGTCTTGCAACGGCGGCTGCGCGCCGCTGTCGAGCTGGCTGACGAGTGCGGTGACTTCGCCGGTCGGATCGTGCGGCAGCAGGTCCTTCGCCATCATGCCCGCCGACGATTCGAGCAGGTCGAGGCTGCCCGTCAGCGCATCCTTCAGACCCGCCTCGCTGAAACGCTCGCGCGTTACGTCGGGGCTCAACTGATAGCGATGCTCGAACACGAAGCGCTCGTCGCGCGCCTGCGCGACCGGCTCGCCGTTATGGATCGCGGAGAAACGCGCGTCGTTGCGCAGCGTGGCCGCCAGTTTGCGCGACACCTCGGCGCGCCCGGCCGCATCGCCGCCCTCGATGCCGACGAGAATCAGCCGCGACACCAGCCCGTCGCGCAGTTGCTCGACCAGCACGCGTTGCTGTTCGCTCGGCGTGCGCGGCAGGAAGGCGGAGAGATCGGCGGAAAACTGCGTGCGCGCAATCACGCCCGCGCACGCCGCAAGCAGGCACAGCCAGAGGATCACGGCGGGCTGGCGCAGCACCCGCCACACCGCGACGAGGCCGCGCGCGCCTGAGGACATCGGCGTCAGTGGGCGGAGGCGTCTTGCAGGCGCATCAGCGAATGATCGCCGTCGGCCTGTCTGATCTCGACGCGCGCCAAGGCAGCGCCGGTCCCGGCGAGCGTGATCTCGCTGACTTTCTTCTGCATGCGCGAATCGATCGGCACGAGGGTCAGCGTCCAGTCGTTGCCCTTGCCCGTCACCGACACCCGGTACGCCTGCTCCAGCGCGAAGCGGTTGCCGGCGAGCGTCGCGCGGATGCTTTCGATGAACGCGCCCAGTTCGGGGTAATTGCGCAGCGGGATGGTGACGGTATGGCCGTTGCGGTCGACGGTGAGCATGTCGCCATCGACGACCAGGTTCTCGGGCTTCGGACTGACCGTATGCTTTTCCAGATGATCCGGCGCGACGAACACCAGCTCGCCCGACGACTCCAGCGGCTCCTGCGCGATCTTCAGATAGCGCGTCTCGGTGAAATGCGCGCGGCCGGATTTCTTCGCGCCGAGCGTATTCATCAGGCGGTCGAGCGTCCACGCGGAGGAAGGCGCGTCGGCGGCCGTGGCGAGTGAGGAAGCGCCGCACACCAGCGCAGCGGTCAGGGCCGCGATCAAAACTCGCATAAGCTCAGGAATCCCGTGCGACTTCGGGCACGCAGGCATCTGCAGCCTGGGCGGCGCTGGATGCCTTGGCCGCGCGTTGCGGCGCGGACGCCGCATTGGCCTGCCAGAAGTCGAAATAGTTGAACCAGTTGTACGGCGCCGCCCGGCAGTACTTCTCCAGCAAGGCCACGTAACGCGTGAGCGCGACATCGACGGCGGCGGCGCGCTCGCCGCGTTCCACTTTCGAGAAATCGGCGAGCGTCTCGAAGTGGATATCGTAGCGGTTGCCGCCGAGATACAACCCCGTCATGAAGATGACCGGCCGCCGCAATACCGCCGCCATGTGCAGCGGGCCGAGCGGAAACGCGGCAGGCGCGCCGAGGAAATCGCGTTCCTTGAGCGTATCGCCGGCCTGACGCAGCGTGCGATCCGCCAGGATGCCGACCAGGCTGCCGGCATCGAGCCGCTCGCGCACCTTGAGCATCGCGTCCACCTTGCCGAGGCCGATCACGTCGTGATGCGCGGCGGGATTCACGGCGGCGAGGATCGCGTTGATCTTGCGCGCGTTCTCCTCGTACATCGTGATCGCGATGCGAATATGCGGCTGCGCCCGGCCGATCGCCCGCACCACCTCGAAGCTGCCGAGATGCGCGCCCATCAGGAACGCGCCGCCGCCATCCGCGAGCGCGGCCTCGACGTCCGCGACGCCGTGCGTGCGGATTTCGAACAGGTCGAAGCGTTCGTTGAGCAGATAGATGCGGTCGTGGATCGTCGAGGCGAACGAAAACACATGCCGATAGCCGTCGCGCCAGCCCGCATGCCGCCCGAGGGCGCGGTTCAGATAGCTGCGCGACGCGCGTCGCGCCGCCGGCAAAAACAGCACGAAGTAGGCGGTGATGAGCCGCAGCAGCACGCGCCCGGCGCGGCGGCCGAAGCGCAGCGAAATCCACGTCATGAAGCGCAGCAACGCGAAATTGCTGCGTTCCTGGCGCTCGGCCCAGTCGTCGCGGTTCATGCGCGCGCGCTTCATGTCGCTGACGGTGCCGTGAGCGAACCGCTCGCCACCGCTCGCGCGCCCGCGCGGATCGTGAAGCGGATCGCGCCGCTCGCCGCCGTCTCATACGCGACGTCCAGCGCCTCGCCCGGCGCCACAGGGCTCAGGAACTTGGCCGATTCGATCCGGCAGACATCGAAACGCTGGCCGAGCGCGATGCCGAGCGCATCGAGCGCGTGATCGAGCAGCACGACGCCCGGCACGATCGGACGCCCCGGAAAGTGGCCGGCGAGCGCCGGATGGCCGGGCGGCACGGAAAACGACAGCGCCGCGCGCCGCTCGCGTTCCTGCGCGACGAGCCGCGTCAGCACGTCGCGCGGCAGCTTGCCGGTGGCGTTGCGCGGCAGCGAATCGAAGAACAGCAGCGGACGCGGCATGAACGCGGCGTCGATGCGTTCGCGCAACGCGCGTTGCAATTCCGCCGCGTCGAGCTCCGGCGCGACGACGAGCGCCATCAGGCGGCGCACGGCTTCGTCGTCGGCGGGGGTGTCGTCGGGCATGTGGAACACGCCGTCGATGACGCCCGGAATCGCATTCAGCTGATGATTCAGGTAAGCCAGCGACGTGCGCTTGCCCGCGATGTTGATCAGGTCCGCGCGCCGTCCGTGCAGCAGGAAAAACGCGCCGTCGATGAGTTCGAGCGCGTCGCCCATCGGCACCGGCGTCTCGACGTGTCCGCCCGACGCCCACATGGTGGTGTCGCCGTTGTCATCGGCGCGCGGCGTCAGCGTGACATCGGGGAACAATTCCCACGCCGCTCCGCGCGACGTGCGGCGCGTCGCGATCTGGCCGGTTTCCGTGCTGCCGTAGATTTCCATCAGCGGCGCGGCGAGCCGCGCTTCGGCGTCCAGCGCCAGTTTCTCGGACAGTGGCGCGGTGGCCGACAGCACCAGCGCGGCAGGCGGCAGCGGCGCTTCGTTGGCGAACAGTGCGCGCAGGTGGATCGGCGAACTCACCAGCACGCGCGGTTCGGGCACGGCGGCGAGTTCGGCGCGGATATCGACCGGATAGAACGGCTGGCGGTTGCTGAACGCGAGGCCGCCGAGCAGGGCCAGCAGCACCGTCGATTCGAAACCGTACATGTGCTGCGGCGGCACCGTGCCCACCAGCGTGGCAGGCGTGCCGCCGAGCAGGCCCAGACGCGCCGCCGCCGCGCGCACGTTCTTTACCAGGAAGCCCCAGGTCTTGCGATGCGGCACCGGCGCGCCGGTCGAGCCCGACGTGAACACGTAGGCCGCGACGCGCGCGCCATCGATCATCGGCACATCGGTATCGTCGGCGCTGTCGACACAGGGCGCGGCGTCTTCGGGATAGCGCATGCGCGGCAGGTCGATCGCGCAGTCGTCGCTGTCGTGCAGGCAAAACGCGTCCGGTGCGAACGACGCCAGCGCGCGCACCATTTCGGGCGTGTGCGTGGACGGCAGCAGGCTGATGCGGCCCGACAACAGCGTCGCGCACAGGCTCACGGTGAAGCGGTAGCGGTCCGCGCAGACGTTGAACACATGCCCGCCCTCGGGCAGCGCGGCGGCCACGCGCCGCACGTCGGCGAGGAACGCGCGGACGCTGACGGGCGCGCCATCGCGCCAGGCGAGCGTCTGATCGGGCGATGCGTGGAAAACCAGCGGGAAGGTCTGCATAAGTAACGGGCCCGGCGGGCTCATGGCGCGCCGCGGCGCATCTGCGTGGACTGGGAATAGGCGCGGACGGCGTCCATGATGCTCGACGGCTTCATCCCCGGCAGCGCGATGCGCCTGCACGCATATTCGACGACGAACATCAGTCCGACGAGCGGCAACGAGAGATAGTTCGCGAACGTCGACCACGTGACGATGGACGCCCCCGCGAACAGCACCGTGGAGACGAGCGCGGTGGCGCTGAAGAACAGAGTCCACGCCAGTGTGACGCGGCGCGTGTAGCGCATGACGCGCGGCTCGATGCGGCCGTGAACGAGGGTGGCGAACTGGGTGCAGAGCGGCTCGCGACCGGCCGCGAGGGTGCGTCCGAAGGTCCAGGCGAGCGCGAGGTTGAAGCCCGCGTGCTCGATCCACAAGCCCCAGCCGAAATGCTCGACGAGCGGTGCCCGTCCGAGCCACAGCACTACGCCGGCCAGCGCCCAGAGCGGCAGCAGCCAGGCGCGCGCCGCGGAACGCGCGGCGGCGTTGAGCAGGATCAGCGCGAGCGGCGCGAGGACCAGCGCCAGGCCGATGCCGTGCGCGCCCGGCGTGGACACCGCGTAATGCGCGGCGCACTGGTACGCGACGATGCCGGCCACGACGCCCGCCGCGCGCAGGACGCGGGCGGCCTTCACCGGCCGGACTCCGGAAGCAGATGCACCAACGGCTGCGAGCAGGCTCGCGGAAGAAAAAGAGTGCGCACCATGAATTGCGGCTGCGGCGTTGTCGAAAACGCCCGTTTGTTGAACAAAAATGCGGCAGTCGCCTGCCTGACGCTTATTTTCTCGTGCGGGTGCGCGCCCGGTCTGTAACCGATTGTTCGATGCTCTTACAACCGTCGGACGGGCCGGATTCTACCCTACGGCCACCTGCGCCCGGCCCCGCGTGGAAATCACTGATTCTTCTCAGAAATTTCGCATAGGGGCCTGCCCTACGAGCGGTTACCTTTCCCACTAGGCGTCCCAAGGGGCTTCGTCTAGAATTTCGCGAACCGCAATTATCTTGAAATCAGGCCGCCGGAAGCGTGCGCAAGCGCGCGGGGCACTACCGCCGGGCGGCCTTTGGCGCGTTTTTCGCGCCGCTCTGTCAATACGATGAACGAACTGGAAAGAGAGCTGGCCGAGCTGATCGTCGCCGATCTGAATCTCGAGGACGTCGATCCCAAGGCCGTATCGGCCGATACGCGCCTGTATGAAGAAGGCTTCGGGCTCGATTCCATCGACATCCTCGAGATCGCGCTGCTGATCTCGAAAAAATACGGGTTCGAGCTGCGCTCGGACAATCCCGACAACCAGAAGATTTTCGCCAGCCTGGGCGCGCTCGCGGCACACGTCGCGGCGCATCGCACGCGCTAGTCCCCGTTCCGGCCCCCAGTCCCCTTGGCTCGGGCGCCTTCACGCGGGTGAAATCCAGTGCATCGAGACTGGACGGCGCAATCAACCAGCGGAGTGCAATCGATGACACAAGCCGAGCCATGCGCGCGCTCGTGACGGGCGGCAGCGGCGCCATCGGACAGGCCATCAGCCGGACCCTGGCCGCCGCGGGACACGAAGTCTGGGTGCACGCCAACGGCGGCATCGAGCGGGCCGAAGCGTGCGTGGAGTCCATTCGCACGGCAGGCGGCACGGCGCACGCCATCGCCTTCGACGTCACCGATCCCGACGCCGCCCAGCACGCCGTCGAACGCATCCTGGCGGACGCGCCGGTGCAGATCCTGGTGAACAACGCCGGCATCCATGACGACGCGCCCATGGCCGGCATGACGCGTCAGCAATGGAAACGCGTCCTCGACGTCACGCTCGACGGCTTCTTCAACGTCACCCAGCCCCTGCTCCTGCCGATGATCCGCACCCGCCACGGGCGCATCGTCAATCTGTCGTCGGTGGCGGGGCTGATGGGCAATCGCGGGCAGGTCAATTACGCGGCCGCGAAGGCCGGGCTGATCGGCGCGACGCGGGCGCTCGCGCAGGAACTGGCGTCGCGCGGCATCACGGTGAACGCGGTGGCGCCCGGTGTCATCGATTCGCCGATGCTCGGCGCAGCGTTCCCGCCCGAGCGCATCAAGCAGCTGGTGCCGGCGCAGCGCGCGGGCACGGCGGAGGAAGTCGCGGGCATGGTCGGGTACCTGGTGTCGGACGCGGCGGCGTATGTCACCGGGCAAGTGCTGTCGATCAATGGCGGGATCGCCTGAACCGGCGCATCCGCCGGAACGAGACCAAAACAAGGAGCGTGGATGACTGAAGCGACGCAGGCCTGGGACGTGGCCGTGATCGGCGGCGGACCGGCCGGATCGACAGCGGCGACGCTGCTCGCCGAGCGCGGCTATCGCGTGCGCGTGCTGGAGAAGGCGCGGCATCCGCGCTTTCATATCGGCGAGTCGCTGTTGCCCGCGAACCTGCGCCTGTTCGAGAAACTCGGTGTGGCCGACGAAGTGCGCAGGATCGGCATGGTCAAGCTGGCGGCCGAATTCGTGTCGCCGCAGCATGACGGCCGCATGCAGCGCTTCCTGTTCGCCGACGCCTGGGACAAGTCGATGCCGAGCGCCTATCAGGTGCGCCGCTCCGAACTCGACGAGATCCTGTTGCGCAACGCGGCCCGCCACGGCGCTGAAGTGAGTGAAGGGTGCCGCGCCCGCGAGGTCGTGTTCGCGGCGGACGGCGCGAGCGCCACCATCCACGCCGAGCACGATGACGGCCGCAGCGAGACGGTTCAGGCGCGTTTTGTCGTCGACGCCTCCGGCCGCGATACGCTGCTCGCCAATCACTTCAGGACCAAGCGGCGCAACGAGCGGCACAATTCGTCGGCGCTCTATGCGCACTTCCGCCACGCGCAGCGCAACCCCGGCGAGAACGAAGGCAATCTCACCGTGTTCTGGTTCGAGCACGGCTGGTTCTGGTTCATTCCGCTCGTGGACGGGACGACCAGCATCGGTGCGGTGGTGTGGCCCGCGTATCTCAAGCAGCGGCCGAAGGGCACCTCGGTGGAAGCGTTCTTCCGCGACACCATCGCGCTGTGCGCGCCGCTCGCGGAACGTCTGAAGGACGCCGAGCTCGTCAGCGAAGTCCACGCCACCGGCAATTATTCGTACACCGGCGAGATGACGCACGGGCCGAACTTCCTGCTGCTCGGCGATGCATTTGCTTTCATCGACCCCGTGTTCTCCTCCGGCGTGATGCTGGCGATGCAAAGCGCCTTCGCGGGCGCGGAAGCCATCGACACGGCGCTGGCGCATCCGGCCCGTGCCCGGGCTGCGCTCGCGAAGTTCGACCGCGACGTGCGGCATGGCCCGCGCGAATTCTCGTGGTTCATCTATCGCATGACGTCGCCGACGATGCGCAATCTCTTCATGGGCCCGCGCAATCCGCTGCGCATGAAGGAGGCGTTGTTGTCGCTGCTGGCGGGCGACATCTTCGGCAAGACGCCGATCTGGCATTCGCTGCGCGCGTTCAAAGGCGTTTATTACGTTACGGCGGCGCTCGACTTTCGCAATTCGCTGCGCGCCTGGCGCATGCGGCGCCGCAACCTGAGTGAGGCGGAGCACATGGAGCGGCCGGCCAATTGACCACGCCGACCGTCATTCGTCCCGCGCGTCTTGCATGGCTCGTGCTGCTCGTGGCGAGCTGCGCCGCCGCAGCCGACGAAGCGCCGCCTCCGCCCACGAAACCGCTCTGGGAAGTGGGTGTCGGCGCGGGCGTCGCCGCGTTTCCGCACTATCCCGGCTCGGACCAGACGCGCGCGTGGGTCTTTCCGTTTCCGTACATCGTGTATCGCGGCAAGTATCTGCGCGCCGATCGCGACGGTGTGCGCGGCCAGTTGCTCGACACCGATCGCGTGAACTTCAACATCAGCGTGCTCGGTTCGCTGCCCGTGTCGAGCCGCGACGACAACGCCCGCGCCGGCATGCCCGACCTGAAGCCGACCATCGAGGTCGGGCCTTCGGTGGAGGTGCATCTGTGGCGTTCGGCGTCGCGCGACATGCAGCTGGACCTGCGCATGCCGGTGCGGCTCGGCATCACGCTGGAGTCGTCGCCGAAGACGGTCGGCTGGCAGTTCACGCCGAACCTGAATCTCGATTTCACCGACGTCGGCCACGTCTCCGGGCTGCACGCGGCCGTGTTCGCCGGCCCGATGTTCGCCGACAGCAAATACAGCGACCACTACTACACAGTCGCCCCGCAATACGCGACCGCCGCGCGCCCGGCCTTCCATGCGAGCGGCGGTTACGCCGGCTCGCAGGCGCTGGTGTCGATGTCGCGGCGTTTCAGCCGCTACTGGGTCGGCGCGTTCGTGCGTTATGCGAATCTCGCGGGCGCGCATTTCGACGACAGCCCGCTCGTGCGGCAGAAGAGCGTGCTGTCGGGCGGCATCGCGGTGGCGTGGGTGTTCGGGCAGTCGTCGAAGATGGTGGCGAGCGATGAGTGACGCGCAGCGCAAGATCGGCGGCGCGGGCGCCCGCATCACGGCGGGCGGCGCGCTCGAATGCGCGTGGCAATGCGTGGCCTTCTACTTCGCGCTGCTGGTGCTGGCGCTCGTGTGTCTGACGTGGTGCCCGCTCGCGTGGCTGCTGCGGCGCGTGCTGTCCGCCGCTGACGGGCGGCGCGTGGGCCGCGCGGCGGTGCAGCGCGTCTGGCATCTGTATTTCGTGCTGCTGCGTTCGCTCGGCGCGTGCCGTTTCGATCTCTCGGCCCTCGACGCGCTCGCCGGCCAGCCGGCCATGATCCTCGCGCCGAACCATCCGTGCCTGCTCGACGCATTGCTGATCGCGTCGCGCGTGCCGGACACCTGCTGCGTGATGAAGGGCGATGTCGCGGGCAACGTTTTCCTCGGGCCGGGCGCGCTGCTCGCCGGCTATATCGTCAACGACTCGCCGGTCGGGCTGATTCGCGCGGCCGTCGGCGAATTGCAGCGTGGCAGTCCGCTGCTGCTGTTTCCCGAGGGCACGCGCACCGGCCTCGGCTCCGGTTCCGTGAATCCGCTGAAGGGCGGCATTGCGCTGATCGCGGCGCGTGCGCAGGCGCCGGTGCAGACGCTCATCATCGAGACGGATTCAGGCTTTCTCGGCAAAGGCTGGCAGATCTTCCGCAAGCCCGCGCTGCCGATCACCTATCGCGTGACGCTCGGCCGCCGCTTTGCGCCGCCGGGACGCGATCACGCCGCGCTGCAAGGCTTCATCGCCGAATTGCAGCGCTTCTATGCCGGCGAACTGGACCCGCATCGTCCACGCAGCTGACGGGCGGATGTCCCGCAGCCGTTAAAATTCGTCGCATCCCGTTTCGTTCGATTCCATCTCTCAATGCTTTCGTCACGCGCATCGTCCACGCATCTCGTCCTCATTCCGAGCTACAACCCCGGTGTGAAAGTCGAGGAAACCGTGCGCGGCGCGCGCGAGCAGTGGAATCCGGTGTGGGTCGTCGTGGACGGCAGCACCGACGGCAGCGCCGAACGCCTGACCCGGATGGCCGAAGCCGACGCGGGCCTGCGCGTGATCGTGCTGCCGCACAACCGCGGCAAGGGCGCGGCGATTCTCGCGGGGCTCGAGGAAGCGGCGCGGCTGGGTTTCACTCACGCGCTGACGATGGACTCCGACGGCCAGCATCCCGCCGCGCTGATTCCGCACTTCATGGAAAGCTCGCGCGCCGCGCCGGACGCGATGATCCTCGGCCGTCCGCGCTTCGACGCGAGCGCGCCGCAACTGCGCGTGCAGGGCCGGCGCATATCGAACGGCTGGGCGAATCTGGAGACGCTGTGGATGGGCATCGGCGATTCACTGTACGGCTTTCGCGTCTATCCGATCGCGCCGCTTGCCGCCGTGATGCGCTCGCAGCCGTTCATGCGCCGCTTCGACTTCGATCCCGAAGCGGTGGTGCGGCTCTGCTGGCGCGGCGTGCGCCCGATCAACCTGGACGCGCCGGTGCGTTATTTCACGGCGGAAGAGGGCGGCGTGTCGCACTTCCAGTATGGCCGCGACAACCTGCTGCTGACGTGGATGCACCTGCGGCTGCTGGCGGGTTTCGTGCTGCGGCTGCCGCTGCTCGTCTTCCGCAGGCTCACGGGACGATGATCACGCCGGCCTGAGCACCAGCCGCGCCTCCAGCCCGCCGCCTTCGCGCCGGTGCAGCGTCAGCGAGGCGTCCATCGCGAGCGTGAGCTGACGGGCGATCGCAAGTCCCAGTCCGGTGCCGCCCGTCTGCCGGTTGCGCGATTCCTCCAGCCGCACGAAGGGCTCGAACACGGCGGCGAGCGATTCTTCGGGAATCCCCGGCCCGCGATCCAGCACCGCGATGAACGCGCGGCCGTCGTCCTGCCGTCCGGTCTCGATCTCGGCGGCGCCCGAATACTTCAGCGCGTTATCGACGAGATTGCCCACCACGCGTTTGAGCGCCTGCGGCGGCGCCATCAGCGCGCCGCCGATACTGCCGCGCAGCGTCACGTCCTCCCCGGCATCGCGATAGTCGTCGGCGATGCTCTCGAACAGCGCGTCCGGGTCGATGCGGCGCGGCGCTTCCTGGGTGCCGTGCAGCGTGCGCGCGTAGGTCACGCCTTCCTTCACGAGCGATTCCATTTCCTGCAAGTCCTGACGCAGCCGTGCGCCCGTGGCATCGTCGTCCATCGTGTCGACGCGCAGCCGCATGCGCGTGATCGGCGTTTGCAGGTCATGGGTGATGGCCGCGAGAATCTGCATGCGCTGGGTCATGTACATCGCGACGCGATCCTGCATCGCGTTGAACGCTTTCGCTGCATGCGCCACTTCCTCCGGACCGCTTTCCGGCAGGCGGCTGGCCTTGAGATCGGGGCCGAGAGTGTCGGCGGCGCGCGCGAGCTGCTTGAGCGGCCCGGTCGCGATGCGCACCGCGAGCCAGCAGCACGCGCCCAGCACGACGAGCTGCAGCAGCAGCACCAGCGGCAGCCAGTCGGACAGCGGCATGCCGACCATCGGCCGCATGTCGATGGTGAGCGGCGTGCCGTCCGAAAGCTTCAGATGCACCTGGAAGTGTTCCTTGCCGCCGGGCACGGCGTTGACCGTCGGCGGAACGTGCGTGCCGAGGCCCGCTGCGGCGCCCGCGACCATCGATTGCGCAAAGCGCGCCGAGAGCGGCGCGGCGGACGGAGTGCCGCTTTCGCCCGGCCCGAGGACGAAGCTGTAGCTGCGCCGCGCGAGACGCGGGAGCCATTGCGCGCGTTCGTCCGGCGGCAGGTGATCGAGCAGCGCGACCGACGTGGCCACCTCGCGCTCGACGTAGCCGACCATCATGTGGGTCATCGAGTCGTCGCGTTCGTGCATGGTGAGCAGGAACGAGAAGGTCTGCGCGAGCGCCAGCCCGACGACGAGAATCAGCGCGAGCCGCGCGAACAGCGTGCGCGGCCCGCGCAGCAGCGCCGCAGCCGGAGCGGCGCCAGTAGTGGAAGCGGTGGATAGCGTGCTCATTCTGAGGGCCCGAGCGGTTTGACTTCGGCAGAAAACACATAGCCTTCGCTGCGCAGCGTCTTGATGTAACGCGGCTCGCGCGCCGTGTCGCGCAGCCTCTGGCGCACGCGCGACACGAGCAGGTCGATGCTGCGGTCGAAGGCGTCGGCCTGGCGTCCCTGGGTCAGGTTCAGCAATTGATCGCGCGTCAGCACGCGCTGCGGATGATCGAGAAACACGCGCAGCAGCCGGTACTCCGCGCCGGACAGCGAGACCATCGTGCCTTCGGCGTCGAGCAGATGACGCGCGGTGGTATCGAGTTTCCAGTCGCCGAAGCCGAGCATCGGGCTCGATTCGCTCACTTCCATGCCGGGCGGCAGCATGCGCGTGCGGCGCAACACCGACTTGATGCGCGCCAGCAGTTCGCGCACCGCGAAGGGTTTGGGCAGGTAATCGTCGGCGCCCATTTCGAGGCCGAGAATCCGGTCTGCTTCCTCGTTGCGCGCGGTGAGCATCAGCACCGGCACGTCGCGGAACTTGCCGGCGCGCAGTTCGCGACACAGCACGAGACCGTCTTCGCCGGGCAGCATCAGGTCGAGCACGATCAGGTCCGGCGCGCCTTGCTCCAGCGCCGTGCGCATCTGCCGGCCATTGGCGGCGAGCGACACGCGCATGCCGTTCTTCTCGAGATAGGACGCGAGCAGTTCGCGAATCCCGCGATCGTCGTCGACGATCAATACGTGGTCAGTGTTTTCCATCGTTGGACCGTGTTCGTTGACGCCAGGATTGCATCCGGCCCGGATTGACGAGCAGGCACTGGACCGGATGCGCCAATTCGGTGGCGAGGCCGCCTGCGAGGAAGGCGAACATCGCGAGCAAGCGTTTCATGCGGGAAGCTCCGGCGGGTGACGCGTTGTTTGCGTCGATGAATGCGTTATAGCGCGTCCCGGCGGATGGTTTGTATCGCAGTGTATCCCGCATGCCGGGCGATACATACGGTTGCCAACGCATGTCGCGGTGATTTGGGGCGCGCGCGCGGCCTTCGTATCTCACTGTATCTGCCGCATGGCCGATACAAAACATTGCAGCGGACCCGCTTGGCGGACACATGCCGGATACCTCCGGGCATTCAAATGCATCCACCGACGGCGCAGTGAGCACTTTCAGCCGACGCACCCGTCATCACTCATCACTCTCTCGTATGGAGCACCGATCATGATCAAGCACTTCGTTACCGCCGCCCTCCTCGCCACCAGCGCGGCCGCCGCCGGTTCCGCCTTCGCCAGCAGCGGCTACGGCCCCGCGCCGCACTACGACCCGCTGGCCGGCGCGCCCGCCTCGCAGCGCGGCGTCAGCGTGCAGACCCTCGCGCAGGAAGCCGCCGCCGCGCCGGCGGAGGCGTACGGCGGCATGGACGACACGCGCTCGCAATCCGGCGCGCGCGCCGTGGCGGTCAGCGACACCGCCCGGCTGTTCGCTCATCACTGAACCATTCAGCTCAATCAGCTCAATCAGTCATCAACAGAGGACAAGGATCCATCATGACCACCCAGATCGATACCGTGCTGTACACCGGCAAGACCCGCGTCGTCGGCGGCCGCGAGGGCCATGCACGTAGCACCGATGGCCGTCTCGACGTCAAGCTCTCGCCGCCGGGCTCGACCGGCCTGGGCACGAATCCGGAGCAGATGCTGGCCGCGGGCTGGTCCGCGTGCTTCATCGGCGCGATGGGCAAGGCCGCCGCGAAACTGAAGACGCGCCTGCCTGCCGAGACGGCGGTCGACGCGGAAGTGGATCTCGGCATGAACGGCGACGCCTATCTGCTGCGTGCGCGCCTGAATGTGAGCCTGCCGGGCATCGAGCGCGCGCTGGCCGAAGAGATCGCGCAGATGGCGCATCAGACCTGTCCGTATTCGAAGGCGCTGAAGAGCAATATCGACGTGACGATCACCGTGGTCTGACGCGGCCCGGAAGGGGCGCCCGCGTTAGACTGGGCGCTTCTCAAGACGACCCGGCGCCGCCGCTCCCTTATGGACCGAATCGACGCGATGAAAGTCTTCATCGCCACGCTGGACGAAGGCAGCCTGGCGGGCGCGGGACGACGGCTCGGCCGCTCGCCCGCCGCCGTGAGCCGGGCGATTGCGTTTCTGGAGGAGCACACGGGCACGGCGCTGCTGCATCGCACGACGCGCACCATCAAGCTGTCCGACGCCGGCGAGCGCTATGCCGCCGCGTGCCGCCGCATCCTTACCGATCTCGAGGAAGCCGATCTCCTGATCGCCCACGAACGCTCCGCGCCGCGCGGCCTGTTGACGCTGACCGCGCCGGTCGCCGCCGGCGAAGATCTGCTGCGTCCCATGCTCGACGACTTCATCGCGCGCTTTCCGGCGGTTTCCGTGCGGCTGCAACTGCTGGACCGGCCGGTCAGCCTGATCGACGAGGGCATCGATATCGCGCTGCGCATCGGGCATCTGCCGGACTCGACCCTGGTGGCCGTGCCGGTGGGCGAAGTGCGGCGCGTGGTGGCGGCGTCGCCGCGCTATCTGGCGAAGCATCCGCCGATTCTCCAGCCCGCCGATCTCGCCCGCCACGAGATTGTGTCGATGACCCATTTCGGCCTGGATTCGTGGAGCTTTCCGACCGCGGGCGGCGCGGCCATTCCGCAGGTCGTGCAGTTCGCGCCGCGTTTCATCGTCAACACGGTGCGGGCGGCGATTGCGTCGGCGGTGGATGGACACGGCCTCGTGCGGCTGTTCTCGTATCACGTCGCGAAGGAAGTGCGCGACGCGTCGCTGCAGATCGTGCTCGACGATCGCGAGCACGCGCCGTTGCCTGTACATCTGCTCACGCCGCACGGACGCCTTGCCGTGCCGAAGGTGCGCGCATTCGTCGATTTCGCGACGCCGCGCCTGCGCCGCGAATTCAAGCGGTTGCGGCTGGATTGATTCAACCGTTGGGCGGAAGAGTGTCTTCCATTGAGCGCTGATTCTCTCGGCAACCGGTCGAATATATATTGACTCCACAGGCAGGATGCGTAGACCGCGTCCGCCGCAGTCGTGGAGGCGGTATGAGTGATGCAGTTGTCGTTCAAACGGAACGCGGCACGTTCCAGGTGTGGCGCGGCGTGCTGGCCGGCGCGAGTGCGAGTCTGGTGGGCATCGGGCTGGCGCGTTTTGCGTACACGCCGCTGTTGCCGGCAATCATCGGCGCGCAGTGGTTTCCGGCCTCGACGGCCGCGTATCTCGGTGCGGCCAATCTCGGTGGCTATCTCGCCGGCGCGCTGATGGCCGGTGTCTTCGCACGCCATGCGCGCGCAGCGACGGTTTTGCGCGCGATGATGGTGCTCGCTACCCTCGCATTCGTCGCCTGCGCGATCCCGCTGTCGTTCGCCTGGTTCTTCGCGTGGCGCTTTCTCTCGGGCATCGCGGGCGGCGCGCTGATGGTGCTCGCCGCGCCGACGATCATCGCGCACGTCGCGCCGTCGCGGCGCGGTTTTGCGAGCGGGGCGATCTTCACAGGCATCGGGCTGGGCATCGCGGCATCGGGCACGATCGTGCCGTTGCTGCTGCGGCAGGGACTCACGGCGACGTGGCTCGGGCTCGCGGTGGTGTCGCTGCTGCTGACCGTGGTGGCCTGGCGGGGCTGGCCCGCGCAGGATGCACCGGCGCATGTCGCTCATGCGGCGCCGCGTCGTCACGCGAAAGCCGCGCGTCCGACCGCGTTGCGCGCGCTCTTCGCCGAATACGCACTGAATGCGGCCGGTCTGGTGCCGCACATGATCTTTCTGGTGGATTTCGTCGCGCGCGGTCTCGGCAAGGGTGTCGATGCCGGCGCCGAATTCTGGGTGCTGTACGGCATCGGCGCGATTGCCGGGCCGCTGCTGGCCGGTCATCTCGCCGATCGCGCCGGCTTCGGGCCGGCCTTGCGCGTGGCCTATCTGCTGCAGGCCGCGGCGGTCGCGATTCCCGCGCTGACCTCGAACACAGCGCTGCTGATGATGTCGAGCGTGGTGGTCGGCGCGTTCACACCGGGCATCGTGCCGCTCGTGCTGGGGCGCGTCAATGAACTGCTCGCGCATCATCCGGCGGAGCAGAAGGGCGCGTGGCGCACCGCGACGACGTCCTTCGCCATCCTGCAGGCGCTCGCGGCGTACGGCATGTCGTTTCTCTTTGCGAACAGCGGCGGCGACTACCGCTTGCTGTTCGGCATCGGCGCGGGGGCGCTCGTGATGGCGCTCGCCATCGACCTGTTCGCGGCGACGCGGCGAGAAACGCGATGAGCCCGATCATGTCAGCGGCCTTGCCGCCTGCCGGCTATGCCGAACGCAACGCCGACTACTGGCGGCGCAATCTCGCGGTGTGCGTGTTCGGCTCGTTCACGACGCTCGTCAGTCTCAGCATGCTGCTGCCGTTCCTGCCGCTGTACGTGCGGCAACTGGGCGTCGAGTCACAGGCGGGCGTGATCCAGTGGTCGGGCGTCGCGTTCAGCGCGACCTTTCTCGGCACCGCCGTCACCGCACCGCTCTGGGGCCGTCTCGCCGACCGCTACGGCCGCAAGCCGATGCTCGTGCGCGCGGCCCTCGGCATGGCCGTGGTGATGTCGCTGATCGGGGTCGCGCATTCGGTATATGAACTCGTGGCGCTGCGACTGCTGGCGGGGCTGATCGGCGGCTATGCGTCGGCCTCGACGGTGCTGATCGGCACGCAGGCCCCGCGCGAGCGCGCGGGCTGGGCGCTCGGCGTGCTGTCGACGGGCGCGCTCGCCGGCAATCTCGCCGGGCCGCTGGTGGGCGGGTTCCTGCCGGGGCTGATCGGCATACGCGGGACTTTCTTCGCGGGCGCGGCGATGATCGCGGTGGCTGCGCTGCTGAGCATCGTGTTCGTCAGGGAGGACTTCCATCCCGGCGATGCCAGGCGCCGTGGCGCGCGTCATGCCGCGGAACCGGCCCGGCGCACGAATTACGTGGTGGTCGCCGCGTTGCTCGCGACGGCGATGATGGTGCTGCTCGCCAACATGTCGATCGAGCCGATCATCACGGTGTACATCAGCGGTCTCGGCGTGGCAGGCGATCACGTGACGCGTATCGCGGGCCTCGTGATGGCGTGCTCGGCGCTCGGCAGCATGCTGACGGCGGCGCGGCTGGGCGCGCTGGCGGACCGGATCGGCAGCTGGAACGTGATCGTCGGCTGTCTGGTGCTGACGGGACTCGCGATGCTGCCGCAAGCTTTCGTGCACCACTGGTGGCAGCTCGCGGGACTGCGCGTGGTGATGGGCATGACGCTGGCGGGACTGCTGCCGTCAATAGCCAAGCTCGCGCGCAGTGCCGTCGACGAGGACAGCAGCGGCACGCTGCTCGGGTATCTGCAGTCGGCGCAGTTCAGCGGACAGGTGATCGGGCCGGTAATCGGCGGGCAGATCGGCGTGATGCTCGGCCTGCATTCGGTGTTCTTCGTGACGGGCAGTTTGCTGATCGCGTGCGCGGGGCTTGCGGGGTGGGCGCGCACGCGGTGAGGTTCGGCGCCCGGGTGGGCGCGCCTGGGAAGGTTATTCGCTCTGGGTGGAGGACGTATCGACGGAGTTTGTGTCCGGTTGTGACGCGGTGGGGGCTTCCGGAGCTTCCTTGGCCGGAGCGTCGCTGTTCACAGCCGTGGTGTCTGGCTGGTTGGCAGGGTCGGCTGCGGCGGGCGCTTGCTCAGCGGCGGGCTGAGCTTCCGGCTGTTGCTGCTCTGTCGGAGTCTGTGTTGGCTGTTGCTCCTGTTGCGACGGAGTCTGTGTTGCGGGCTGCTGGTGTTGCGTTGGAGCTTGTCCCGTCGGTTGTTGCTGCTGCGTCGTCGGGGCTTGTGCCGTCGGTTGCTGCTGTTGCGTCGTCGGAGCTTGGGGCGTCGGTTGCTGTTGTTGCGTCGTCGGAGCTTGCGGCGTCGGTTGCTGTTGTGTCGGAGCCGGTGACAACTGCAACTGCGTCGGAGTCTGCGCGTGTGCGTTGGCGAGCTGTGGTGCCGCGGCGTTCGGCTGCTGCCATGTCGCATAGTTCGCGTAGTTCTGCGGCGTCAGCGCCTGCCCATGAATATTCGACTCGTTGCCGTTGGCGTCAACCGAGTAGTTTGTCATGCCGGCTTGATTCGCCTTCGTTACGTCGCGGCCGTCGTTCTTGAAGTTGGAAACCGTCAACGTCCCCCCCGGACCCTCGTCGTGATCGTAGCCGATCAAATGGGTGGGCTTGCCGCTGCTGTCAAAGCTGTCCTGCCCCGCTTCCTGGCCATTTTCGTTGAACGAGTAAATGGTGTGACTGCCATCGGGCCGTGTAACCAAGCGGTTCAATTCGCGGCCGCTTTGCGGATCGAAATAACTCTGCGTGGTCTGCTTCAACGGCTGCGAGGCGGTCTGCTGATCGGGTGTTGTATGCCGCTGCGCTGCGGTTTGCATGGCCGTCGTCGGTTGCTGCTGGAGCGCGGTCTGCGGGGCGGCAGCCGTCTGGCCTTGCGGAGGAGGCGTTTGCGTGGCCGTCGTCGGTTGTTGCTGGGGCGCGGTCTGCGGGGTCGTAGCCGTCTGGCCTTGCGGAGGCGTCTGCGTGACCGTCGTCGGTTGCTGCTGGGGTGCGGTCTGCGGAGCCGCAGCCGTCTGGCCTTGCGGAGGCGTTTGCGGGACCGTCGCCGGTTGCTGCTGGGGCGCGGTCTGCGGAGCCGAAGCCGTCTGGGTTTGCGGAGCCGTTTGCGTGGCTGGTACCGTCTGCTGATGGGGTGCGGCTAGCGGAGCCGGGGCCATCTGCTTTTGCGAAGGCGTTTGCGCGGTCGGAGCCGTCTGCTGGTGGGGGGCAGTCAACGAAGCCGGAGCCGTCTGCTTCTGCGACGGTGTTTGCGCGGCCGGAGCCGTCTGCTGATGAGGCGCGGTCAGCGGAGCCGGAGCCATCTGCTTATGCGGAGTCGCTTGCATGGCCATCGCCGGCGGCTGTTGAGGCGCAACTTGCGGAGTTGTAGCCATCTGGTGCTGCGGACCCGTTTGCGGGACCGTGACCGGCTGCTGTTGAGCTGCGGTCTGCGGGGTCATCGTCGGCTGCTGCCCGGCGTTCTGTGAGGCATCGCCCATGGGTTGTTGAGCCAGAGGTTCGGGAGCCTGGGCCGTCTGTTGCTGAGTTGCTGCCTGAGGAGCAGGCGCGGCCTCCGATTGCGTATCGGCTCCGTTTTCCGGCGTGTCAGCCTCGGATTGCCACTTCAAATAATCCCGAAATTCATTCGCCGTCAATGGCCGGCTTTGAATATTCGTTTCCTTGCCATCCTTGCCGACTTCATAAGTCATCAACCCGTTCTGCCCCAGCTTGGACACCGTGCGACTGCCGTCGGGATGGAACTTGACCTTGGTAAGCGTGCCGCCCCGGCCTTCGCCGGGATCGAAACCCGTCGACTGGAGGGGCTTGCGCGAGGCGTCGTATTCGTGCAGCGAGCCGACGTTGCCGCGGCCGTTATAGTCCTTGACGCTGTAACCGCCGTCGGGTTTCTGAGTGACGCGGTTCAGGTTCTGATGACTTTGAGGATCGAGATAATCGGTGGTGGTTCGCTGAGGATAGGGGCTCTGACCAACGCGCATGGCATTCTCCTGTTCGAGGATAGTGGATGCGTGTCGCCGCAAAAGGCAACACGGCCGCACGACGCGCGGCCATCACAGTGTCGATTCGGAATGCCAGGCCCGGGCGGTATCCGGGCATAGGTCGAGCTTGTGTGAAGGGCCACCAAGAACTTGTTCTCCGAAACGCTGCGCTTCGGCTTCTCTTTGTTGGCCTCACAAATCAGACTTTAATCATTCCGTTGCAGTGCCGGATGCAGCACGCTCGATAGCTTCGATCAACGAGACTTCGAGCGCACGATGCAGACATGGCACCCCAGCAATCCGGTCGAACGTCGCCTGATGGCGGTGCATGAGGATTGGCTGTGTTTTCGCAGTAACTCAGGCGCGTCTCTCCTCTACTGGCAGGCAAATGAGGCCGACCTGCGCATGGTGGAGATCTATGTTCAGCGACAGCGCACGCTGTCGAATGCGGTGCTGCGACTGACCTCGCGCTTCGATCACGCAGAGCAATATGCTCGTGCGCTCGCCCAGGAAGTCATCGCGTTCTATAAAGCCAATTGCGAAGGTGCGCTTGCAAATGGCATCGCTGCCGACTGGCAGGCGCTGGAGCCGCAAGGCGAGACGCCGACCGCGTATCTGCTGACACTCACACGCAGCTTGTTGCAGCATCACCCGGACGTGTTCCCGGAACTGGTGTTGATGCTCGAACCCGGACAGGTCAGCAAGCCGGGCGCCTTCGAACGATGGCTGAACGAACTGCTCGATGGCATTCAGCGCGACGCATGGCAAGCGGATCGTGTGCGCTTCGTGCTGATCGGCACCGATGCCGATGCTTTCGCGTGGCTGCGTCAGCGCAAGCCTGAACACATGGTCGTGGTGCATGGGCGCTACGGCATGGAAACGCTGCCGCGTGAGTTGTTGGCCGAGTCGGATCAGCGTGGCCCGCAAGGTGACTTTCAGCGTTTGTTCGTGGAGTTGAGCGAAACGCTCACACATTGCGATGTGGTGCGACTTGAATCGGTGCGCGCCGAGGCGCTGGCGATCACGAGCGAGCAGGGCTGGTTCGATCAAAGCGTGACCGTGCATCTGGTCGCGGGCGCTGCGTACTTGAAATGGAACGAGCCTGACCAGGCGCTCGCTGCCTACGAACAGGCCACGCAAGCCGCACTGCAAGCGGTGAACGCTGGACATCCGGCAGGCAACAAACTGGCCGTCAACAGCCTGTTCGGTGAGGCGAGTGTCCACTGGATGCAGGGCAAGTACGCCCGCGCCGCCGAGCGCTACGAACAGGCGGCTTCGTTCGCACAGGCGGAGCAGGACGGCCTTCCTGGCGTGGAAGCGTGGCGGATGGTGGGCGAGTGCATGCATCAGTTGCGTCGCCAGGAAGACGCGTTGAATGCGAACTTTCGGGCGCTTGATGCTGGGCTATGGATCGATCCGGCACTGCGCGCGAACAGTAACGTTCAGCATGTTGCGCAGCAGGCGCTTGGGCGTGTCGGCGTCCTCCACCGGCAACGCAGCGAACTGACAGCGCGACTACGCGCCTTGTACGGGGAGAACTGGCCCGAGACCATCAAGCCGCTGCCGCCTGAGGCCATCACCGCGCACATCGAAGCTGGCAGCCTCAGGAACCAAGCGTAATGGGCATGCCGGCGGTCACGCACCTGACACCCGTCATCGGCGTGGACGTGCACATGATTCAGACGCCTGCGGGCGTCGTCATGCCCCTGCCGCATCCGCATGTGGGCTTCGTGCTCGATCCGATGGAATACCTGTCGACGCTGCCGGAAGGCGTCGGCAGCATGGTGTCGATGGGCATGATGGCGATGAGTGCGGGAGCCATCGTCAAGCTGGGAATGCGCAGTGTGAGCGCGGCGGCAGTTGCGGCTGGTGCGATGGCTGTTGCAGTG